>NZ_JAGZSD010000005.1 GCF_018381315.1 Anaerostipes sp.
CTAACACATCCACCGTGCCGAATGTATCCACTGTTTCTTTTACCATGGCATCCACATCTTTGGCGCTGGTCACATCCGTCTTCACATAATGGAACTTTCCGTTTGCCGTATCAAACTCCGGCACTTCCGGTGCCATATCAGAGACAACCACATTGCAGCCAACGTTTAAAAATTCCTGGGCTACTGCCTTTCCGATTCCGGATGCCCCTCCGGTTACGATGACGGTCCTGCCGTTAAGTCCTAACCATGATTCATTCATATTAAAAGCCCTCCATTTAAAAGCCATTAAACCTAATTTTATTGATTCTTCATTTTATATCTCAGGGCAGATAACGGCGGACTTCAGATCTTTCCAGAGCCGGCTGCTGATAACAGAGAAAAACTCATATTTTATCTTCTGCCACTGATTGTTCGTGTTCTGACAGATTCTTAAAAGAATCCCATTTCGTTGAAAAGAGCAGCAAAAAAAGACTGTCAATTACTGCCATTGCTGCCATTCTCGTAAAACTGACCTGATCGTGGAACACCTGCTCTCTCGTTGCTGTTACAAGTGTATAATCACTGGCCTCTGCCAGCGGGGATTTGGCCTGATTTGTGATGGCGACAACTTCTACTCCGTTTTCTTTTGCAATGTTGGCCATATTCAGCAGATGCCTGGAAGCTCCGGATGCAGAGATTGCTATCATAACGTCGCCTTTTCTCATAGTCCTGGCATAGGCCTCCTGGGTTTCCCATATGGTAGAACTGACTGCCGGGATACCAAGCTGGTTAAACTTATAAGATCCGTCCAGCGCCACCGGAATCGTATTTCCCATAGCGGTAAACTCCACCACATTGGCATTCAGGATCAGGTCTATGATCCTCCTGAGCATCTTTCCGTCAATGCTGCTCAGTGTCTCCTTCAGTTCTTCCATCTTGCTGGCCATAATATTTTTCAGAGACTGTTCAATATTGTCTATGCTGATCTCATTGGAAAACTCATGATCATCCTGTTCCCGCATTTCCTTTGCCATCTTGATCTTCAGATGGTGATAACCATTGCATCCGATCTTCTTGCAAAACCGGACAATCGTAGCCTGGCTTGCTTCACATGCCGCAGCCAGTTCTGACACTGACATCTCAATAGCCTTTTCCTGATGATTCATCAGATAATCAGCGACCTTCTTTTCGGCATCAAACAAACTGTCATACGCGGAAAATATCTGATTCCTTACCGTTGCTTCCTTTGCCATAAAACTCTCCCTTTCAAATCTCTGGAGCGTTTTCTAAAAAATATGCCTCTGCTTCTGCGCTCCATAAGTGACCGTGCTTTTCAAGAATCGGACGGAGTCCTTCTATTATTTTATTGTCACTTATTTCGTTCAGGTTGTCAACTTGTGTCAGCGGGAATTCCCTGTGTGTATAGACAACCTTTTTCCCTCCGCTGAGCTTGGGAAGCTGTTTTGTAGTCTCTGCCACATGGTCAAGCCCCAGAATATGGGTTGCGATCTTTGCCACATTGACGGTTTTGTTTTCGATCAGTTCAATAGACTGTTTCATATCGTCCGTATTTCCGCCGCTTGTACCGATAAAATGTGTGGAATTGTAGTGCACATTATAGAAGTTAACCGGTGCTGTAAACGCTGTGTCTGCAGGTCCTGAGAAGAAATTCAGGCAGCCGTCAAATGCCAGCAGCTTTTCTCCCTGGGTCACCATCTGTTCGTTCGGTGCAAAAACAAAAACATCGTCAAATCCGCGGTGGTCTTCTGTCATCTCCCGAATCGGAACACTGAAATCTTCCATCTGTCTTGTATTGACATAGATAAGCTTCACTCCCTGGCGCTGCGCCTCTTCCTCTGTGTACAGCTTTCTTGCCAGATCCAGCTTGGATTCTGTTCTTCCGGTAACAACCAGCGTACCCGGTTTTTTCGGTCCGTGCAGGGCAAAATCAATCGCTAAAAATCCCATAGGGCCGGTGGCCCCTAAGATTGCCAGATTTCCGCCTTCTTTGATTCCCATCACATGATCGTAGCTGTACATTTTTTTATGATGATACTGGGCATTAAATGCTCCGACTACACATGAAAGCGGTTCCACCAGTGAGCCTTCAAAGAAGGACTCACCGTTGTATTTTAAAAGAGAACCGTTTTCCATGATTTGATTCATCAGTACGATCTTTGTGGCGTCACCGCCCACATAAGGATAGGAATACCCCGGCGCATAGCCGTTTTTCGTCCCGATATTGGGCTGGATAACAAATTTGTCTCCTGCCTGATACTGGTCTTTCCACTTTTCTCCTACTTCGAGAATTACCCCGCAGAATTCATGTCCCAGAATAATTGGATTTTCTTTGATGTCTTCCGGCACCTTTTTATGTTTTTCTCCCTGTATGGCCGCCTTATAGCTGGACATACAAAGACTGTCTGTCACTACCTCCGCAAGAATCTCATCTTCTTTGATCGGAGGAAGTTCAAATTCTTCCAGTCTGATATCTTCCTGTCCATACAGTCTCACTGCTTTTGTCTTCATTCTTCACTCCTCCCAGAGAATCTTTACGCTCCTAAAATACCCAATCCATAACCGATGATACCAACTGCAAATAAGATGAAGATGATCAGGATCGGACTGATGTTTTTCTTTAACAGACGGCAGACTACTAAGGTCAATACAAGTCCAAGCAGCCCCGGCAGTAACTGGTCTAAAATATTCTGTACCGTTGTGATGGTCGTTTTACCGTTTGCAGTAACTTTAGAGACAACCAAAGGCACATTGATGGTAGTCCATTTGGAAACAAGTGCTCCCATGACGAACAGTCCAAGGATTGATGCACATTCTGTCACTTTCTGAAGCATGTTGCCTGCAAGATTCTTTACCAAATCAAGACCTTTTTTATAACCGAATTCCAATCCGAAATATAAAGCGGCCAGACGAACTGCATTAAACAGCACAAAGAATAAAAGAGGCCCTAAAACATTTCCTGTCAATGCCATAGATGCACCGATAGCTGCTGTGATCGGACGCAGGGTACCCCAGAAGATCGGATCGCCGACTCCGCATAAAGGCCCCATTAAACCAATCTTAATACTTCCGATAGTTCCCTCATCAATGTCCGCTCCGTTGGCTTTTGTTTCTTCCAGAGCCGCAGTCACGCCGATTACCGGTCCGGCACATCCCGGAGTTACATTAAAGAATGTCATATGGCGCTTTAATGCTTCTGACTGCTCCTCTTTTGTATGGTAGAGGCGTTTGATTGCCGGCACCATATCGAATGCAAAACCAAGAGCATGAATCCTCTCAAAGTTGAAAGATGCCTGCTGGAAGTTACTTCTTAAAAACATGTTGATGCGGTCTTTTTTTGTCAATGTATTTTGTGTGTTTTTGATTTCTTCACTCATATCTTGTTTCCTCCCTTTTCTTAATCCAATTCGTCGTCTAAATCGTCATCCAGGTCTGCATCCATTGATGCCCCGCCTGCCGGAGCTGCGGCTGCCACAGCTGCTTTCGGCATATTAAATTTAGGATTTAACTGTATGTAAATAAGCCCGAATACAATACCCATGATACCAAATGCAACTAAGTTAAAGTCTGTGAATGCCGCAATGACGAATCCTAAGAAGAAAAACGGCATGAGATATTTTGCTCCCATCATGTTTAATACCATGGCATATCCTACAACAACGATGAAACCGCCGGCTACAGAAAGTCCTGTGGTAATTACGTCCGGAATCATGTTCAGCATGTTCTGGACTCCGGAAGGATTTACGACCATTGATACTAAAAGACAAGGGATCGCAACACGAAGTGCCTGTACTGCCAGTGCAGTGATATGGCAGATATCAATCATCCTGAAGTTTGCATCTTCTGCATACTTATCTGCAGCATGCTGGAAGAAGATTGTAACAGTTCTTGCCAATACGGTGAGTACCTGTCCTGCAACAGCTACCGGAAGTGCAATAGCAATACCTGCAGATACAGACTGGTTTCCAACGATGACCAGAATGGTGGAAATAACACTGGCAAGCGCAGAGTCCGGAGACTGTGCTGCTCCGATGTTCATCCATCCAAGTGCGATCATTTCAAGTGTTCCTCCAAGCATGATTCCTGTCTTTACATCACCGAGGATGATTCCGACTAAAGTACATGCGATCAGCGGTCTGTGTGTCTGGAATGAATCCAGTACGCTTCCCATTCCTACAATACATGATACGATAAACAGCAATACAATTTGAATTCCTGATAATCCCATAATAGTTCCTCCCTTTCTTTTCCTCTATCAGATTTTTGTCATTAAGTCGATTTTGTTATCTGTCGCTACCGGACGGATTTCTAATTCCACCCCAAGCTCGTGCATTCTGCGGAATGCTTCCTTGTCACTTTCATCTACAGACACAGCCTTGGTGATCTGTTCTTTTCCGGTCTTAAATGCCATTCCCCCGATGTTTACACTTGTGATCGGAACTCCGCCTTCAATCATCCTTAATACATCCTGCGGACATGTGAATAAAAGAAATACCGTGTCATTTTCATATTTCGGATTGTTATAGACGCGGATTGCTTTTGCGATGTCTACTACGCTGACTTTGATTCCCGGAGGCCCCACCTGTAAAAGCAAGGTCTTTCTGATATCATCCTTTGCCACCTCATCGCTGCATACAATGATTCTTTCCGCATTTGCTTCCTTAGCCCAGACAGTTGCCACCTGACCGTGTATCAGTCTGTCATCGATTCTGCATAAATTGATTTTCATTATAACTCATCCTCCTCTTCTTCCTCGTTCTTTTGGTTTAACAGAGTTTTACATGATTTTATGTAAGTGTCTTTTCCGAGTTTCTCATACACTTCCCATGGACGGATTCCTTCCCAGGTCTCTCTGATGCCAACCACATCAAGGAGCATCGGCAGGCTCAGCCCGGAAATCACATCTGTGTTTTCCATCTCTGCTGCAATCTGAAATGCTGCATTATAAGGACTTCCCCCAAATAAATCTACCAGGAACAGGACATCTTCCCCTTCAGCCATATGTTCTTGATACTTTCGCTTCAGGTCGTCTGCATTTTCCCCCGGAACGAAGGTAACAGCTTCGGCATTCTCAATTCCTCCGAATACCATGTTGGCTGAATTGACCACTTCCTGTGCCAGTTGCCCGTGGGCAGCGATGATCAGTTTCATACATTTCCTCCTTTAAAGTAACTTTATTTTGTTTCTTAAAATTATGTGAAACTTTATTTTATGTTTATATTTTAACCATAAAACTTTATTTTGTCAATAGATTTATCTAAGAAACAAAACTTTATTTCGCACAAATTTATTCTATGAAATCTGTCAAATCTGCACAATACTAAAATGCCAAAGGCAAATAGTTTCCCTATGCAATAAAAAAAGAACGTGTGCCCTGCGGGAGCACACGCTCTTTTTATCTTGTCTCTAAAAATGTAGCTTCTTTCTTTCCTTTTTCATCGTTCGGGTAAGCTTTTACATACTCTTTTGCATACTTATACGCTGTCTTAAAATCAAACTTTGACTCATACAGGCTGATCCTTGCAAACATCAGCTCCTTTTTCCTCGTTGTGACCTTCTGCTCCAGTGCTTTGTTCACAACAGCAAGTGCCTGATCATACTTCTTTTGTTTTGCCAGGATGCCATACTTTGCGTAATAGCTCTCTCCCTCAGAAGGAAGGGCGGCGATGCCTTCATCACATACCTTAACAGCCTGTTCCTCCTGTCCAAGTCCTGCGTAACAGAGAGCTTTCCACTCATACGCTCTTCCCTGAGGCTTTTTTTTAATAATCTGATCGTAAACCTCAATGGCATCTTTGTACCGTTTCAGCTGATACAGGGATTCTGCCTGATAGAACATCACGTCATTTTTCTGGCTCGTCCACACCAGCGTCTTTTTGCCGGCCGCTTTCTGAAATGCTTCATATGCCTTCTGGTATTCGCCTTTGGTGAGATACTCAATTCCTTCATTCCCTGAAAGTTTCTGGGTTACATACTCATATCCAAGAAATCCTGCCCCGCCGATCACAACAACCAGCACTGCAATCAGGACTGCCTTTAACTTTTTATCCATTTAAATTCTCCTTTACACTTCAAGTCATTATGATTTTAACACAACATACGCAAAAATTCATCTCAAATTGTCATCTTAAGGAAAATGTGAGTTTTTAAACTGTCTGCTTTCTTCTCTGGTGCTTTCTGTACAATAACAGGGCAGCCAGAGCTGCCGCTGTCTCAGCCACAGGGAAAGAAATCCAGATTCCATTGGCTCCCAGCCTGGACACCAGAAGGAGAGATAAGACCGGAATGATAAAAAACTGTCTCAGAGTAGAAACAGCCAAAGATGCCGTTCCTTTTCCCAGTGCCTCAAAGACACCGGAAAATACCACTCCCACTGCTGAAAATATGAAACCAATACTGATAATTCTGAAAGCCATAACCCCCATTTCCATCAGGTCTCCTCCTGCATGGAACAATCCCATGATCTGTGCAGGCAGAAGACAGAACAAAGCAGTTCCCGCAGCCATGATACCGCCTGTCACCAGCAGGCTGAAACGGATGGTCTCTTTTACCCTCTGGTGCTGCCCGGCACCGTAATTATAGCTGATGATCGGCCTCATCCCCTGAATCAGCCCGTTGGACGGCATATAAATAAAGGTCTGCACCTTAAAATAGATCCCTAAGACAGCGATCCCTACCTCTGAAATACCTGCCAGAATTCCATTTAAGATGGAAATCAGGATAGAAGGCAGAGACATCGTGATGGCAGAAGGAACCGCAACCATATAGATTCTTTTCAGCAATTCTTTATCAAAGGAAAATCCCCGGAATCTGATATGGATGAAATGTTTTCTCCGAAACAGCAGAAACACAGCCAAAAGACAGGCACTCCACTGTCCGATGACTGTGGCGATTGCCGCCCCGGCCACTCCCAGTCTGGGAAAGAAACCCCATCCAAAAATAAAGAAAGGGTCTAATATGATGTTGATTAAAGCCCCCATAGCCTGAAGAATCATGGGGATTTTCATATTTCCCATAGCCTGGAAAATCTTTTCTATTGCCACATGGACAAGAGAGCCTGCAGACAGAAGCACCACAATATATGTATATTGGCTGCTCAGTGCCAGAACTTCCGGATCCTTTGTAAACATGCCCAGATAAGCACGGATGCCGAGAAGGCCTGCCGCAATAAACAGCAAAGCATGTATTCCTGCCAGCACCAGCCCGTGAGCTGCAGCCCGGTCTGCCTTTTTGGTATCCCCTGTGCCGTGGCTCATGGCTATACATGCGTTAATGCCCACACCAAGGCCGACTCCCACAGATAAGATCAGATTCTGCAGTGGATAAGCCAGTGATATGGCCGTAATGGCATTCACTCCCAGTCTGGCCGCAAACATGCTGTCTACGATATTATAGAGAGACTGGATCAGCATGGACACCATCGGAGGAACTGCCATGGAGATCAAAAGAGGAAATACCTTTTTTGTACCCATAGGATTTAAAGAAGTATTCATAGTCATTCCTTTCGCATTTGTGCGCATCCCGCACGGAGCGCCTTTTTATTACATAGGGAGGTTCAAAGAACTTTCCTATATAAAAATGAAAAGCTATATGTTTTTCTGTTTATCAAATCAGAAACAGAAAAACATATAGCTTTTTGAAGCAGAGTTAGAATACCATAAGGCCTGCTGCTCTGTCAAGAGGCCTGCTCTTTAGTCAGGCAGGCTGTCCCTCACACAAAGTTTTCCGTACCCCACCTGCGAATTTGGATATTCCGTAAATCCCGGCATCTCCCTGGCCCCCTTCTGCAGATATGCTTTGATCTTCTCGCCGTATAAAAAAGGATCATTTCCTTTTATAATTCCCCACTCCATTAAGAGAGCAGCGCTGCCGGTCACAAATGGGGTAGCCATGGATGTTCCGCTCATTCTTGTATTTCCCCCGCCCGGACTTGCCCCCAGGATTCCCACACCCGGAGCTGTGAGATCGGGTTTTTCCATACAAATATTCAAATCTCCCCTGCCGGAGAATGAGGCATACGAATTATTATACGCATCATAAGCACCAACCGAAATCACACTCCTTGCCGTAGATGGAATTGTCAGTGTCAGATCCAGGCTTGGCTCCAGAAATCTGGTTCCCTCATTTGTTCCTGAAGACACGGGCAGCCACATATAGTAATCCCCTCTCACCACCTGCACTGGTTCCATATAAAGCAGCCACTGTCCGCTCTCAATTTCTTCCCTCTGGGGTACAAACGAAAAATAAATTTCCTGCAGACGGTTGTACGGTGTGGGAGAACCATAATAGACATAAACCGTCGTGGATCCATAGCGGTAGTCGGTCCTTCCTGTCTGGTCCAGTATCTCCCGGCGCTCTCCCGAAGGACTTGTAAGCCAGATCCTGAATACATCCACATAATTCTTCCAAAGCTGAAGATTCAGGCTTTGTTCATAAGGAGCCACCGCAAATATCACTTCTTCCGGCTGTCTTAAACAGCCTTGTCTGTGTCTTCCCGAATCTCCTTCGTTTCCGGTACCGATGCAGATGGCAGTCTGCCACTGGTTCGCCATCTGGGCAATGTAGGTCTCAAGCAGGGAATTTCCCCGGTGGTCGCCGTAATTATTTCCGTAGCTTAAATTAATGCTGACCGGTTTTTGGTTTCTCTCCGCATACCGGATCACATACTCCAGGGCCGTCATCAGCTGCGTTGTCTTGGGAAATCCCTGTTCTGTGGTATTCCCAAGCTTTACTACAATCAGGGAAGACCTGTCGGCTACCCCCTGCCTCCCTGCACAAATCGATGCAACATGAGTTCCATGGCCGTTGGTGTCCCTGCTTGGAACAATCTCTCTTGCCTGGGCAGACGGTGCCTTTAATGCGCGGTTGATCTCTTCTCTGCTGTAAATACTCCCCTCATAAAAACCTTCCGGAGGATTCCCCGGTATCGTCTGATCCCACAGCACTTCGATCACCGTATCACCCTGGTCATTCAAAAAGTCCGGATGAAAAACATCAATACCCGTATCAATCACGGCCACGTAAACACCTTCTCCGTGCAGCCCGCTTCTTCCCTCCCTGACAGACAGTATACATGACGCTGCAATCCCTGCCTGGTCACTGAGCAGAAGACTTTTAGGCTTCTCCATATAAATAATTTGGGGCAGCCTGGAGAATGCATCAATCTCTTCTTCCGGCAGATAAACCACAGCATACTCATTGCTCAGTTCTTCCAGGCGGCCGCCTTCAGGCACCGGCAGATCGCTGATATCTCCAATATACCGGATGATCAGCTCCCACAGATCCTGTACACTGTCATATCCCACATCCAGCTCCCTGCTTTTTTCCCGCTCTTCAGGTGTTAAACTCAAGGAAAGATTCAGCTGGTTTTCTAATTTTTCATCCATAATAATCTCCGCATTTACCCTGTTATTTGAATCTATGATCTGTCTCCTCTCCATCATTTATAGTTTTTCTCTATTAATACTGCCCATCTGTATCCTTTCCACCCATTTCCAAAACAATCCTCTCCCTTCTATTTACTTTTCAAATAACATCAATGAATTTTTTCATGTAAAGTAGAATCATCAAAAAGGAGGAAATGTTATGAAAAAGAAAAAACAAATGTTTGCTGTGCTGGCCGCAGCAGTTCTTTCCGCAGCTTTGCTGTCCGGGTGCACTTCCAATGATAAAAAGACAGGCGGGAAAAAAACCACCACACTGACTGTCTCCGCAGCTGCGAGCCTTACGGATGTGACAAAAGACATTGCTAAAAAATATAAAGAAAAAGAGCCGGATGTAAAGCTCAATTTCTCTTACGGAAGTTCCGGTGCACTTCAGACACAGATCGAAGAAGGTGCCGAGGCAGATATTTTTATGTCAGCGGCTCAGAAACAGATGGATGCCCTCTCAAAAAAAGGGCTGATCAATAAAAAATCGCGTACTGATCTGCTGGAAAACAAACTGGTTCTGATCGTTCCAAAAGACAGCAAGACTTCCATCAAATCTTTTGAGGATCTGGCCAAATCAAGCGTCAAAAAAGTGGCACTGGGAGAACCAAAATCAGTTCCTGTAGGACAGTATTCCGAAGGGGTCTTTAAAAAACTTGGAATATTGGATAAAATAAAAAAGAAAGCAAACTATGGAAGCGATGTCCGGCAGGTCCTCACCTGGGTAGAAAGCGGTGAGGTAGACTGCGGAGTCGTCTATATGACAGATGCGAAGATATCCGATAATGTTAAAGTTGTCTGTGAGGCTCCTGAAAAGGCAGCCGATCCTGTCATTTACCCTGTTGCCGTTTTAAAGGACAGTAAGCACCAGGAGCAGGCCCAAAAGTTTGCAGATTACTTGAAAACCGATGAAATACTGAAGCTGTTTGAGTCTTACGGCTTTCAAAGGGTAAAATAATGATGGATTTATCTCCTCTGTGGATCTCACTAAAAGTGGCCATGATGGCTACTATATTTACATTCATCCTGGGCATCTGTGCTGCCCGGGCAGTGGTAAAGTTAAAACATGGACAGGCTGTCATTGACGGCCTGTTTACTCTGCCTTTAGTCCTCCCTCCGACCGTTGTAGGATTTTTTTTGCTGCTCATTTTCGGAAAAAACAGTCTGATCGGACAGATATTTTCCCAGTTTGGTTTTTCCTTTGTGTTTTCCTGGCAGGGAGCTGTCATCGCCTCCACGGTTGTCTCATTTCCCCTGATGTACCGCACAGTCCGCGGTGCACTGGAACAGATTGACCCGGAATACCTGTATGCAGCCAGGACTCTCGGCATGACAGAAGGAAAAATATTCAGACGAATCATCATTCCCATTGCCTGGCCCGGCATCCTGGCCGGGACGATCCTTTCTTTTGCCCGTGCCCTGGGCGAGTTTGGCGCAACCATAATGATCGCCGGCAACATTCCCGGCAAAACCCAGACAATGTCAGTAGCCGTTTACACGGCAGTACAGGCAGGCGACCGGGAAAGTGCTTACCTCTGGGTCCTCGTTATCGTTTGTTTTTCTTTTATAATGATGATTGCCATGAACTTCTGGACGTCGTTCCAGGTGCGTTTAGCCCGCCGGAAAGGATGGAAAAAATGAGCCTTTATGTAGACATCGAAAAACATTTCCCCGAGTTCTGCCTGAAAACAAAATTTGAGGCTGGCAACGAAGTTCTTTCCATTCTTGGCGCCTCAGGGTGCGGAAAAAGCCTCACCTTAAAATGCATTGCAGGAATTGAGACACCGGACCGGGGACGCATTGTACTGGACGGAAGAGTTTTATATGATTCCGGCAGGCGCATCAATCTGCCCACAAGGGAGAGGAACATCGGATATCTGTTTCAAAATTATGCCCTGTTTCCCCATATGACGGTGAAAGAAAATATCGCCTGCGGACTGGACCCCAAAAATACCAAAGACATAAGCAGCTGGATTGAAAAGTTTTACCTGACAGGACTTGAAGATCATTACCCGGCACAGCTGTCCGGCGGCCAGCAGCAGCGCACGGCCCTCGCCAGAATGCTCGCTTCCGGCCCCTCTCTGATTATGCTGGATGAGCCTTTTTCTGCTCTGGATGATTACCTGAAATGGCAGCTGGAACAGGAGCTCAGGAGCACGATACGTGATTTCCCCGGCACTGCCCTGTTTGTCTCCCATAACCGGGATGAGGTTTACCGCATGTCTGACAGAATCGCCGTCATGGGGGACGGCCGCTTAAAGACTGTCCAGGCTAAAAAAGATCTGTTCCAAAACCCGGAATCCCTGGAAGCAGCATTTTTAACCGGCTGCAAAAACATGACCCATGCTGAATATGTGGATGACCACTCATTTTTTGCCTCTGACTGGAATATCACTTTACACTCAGAGATTCCGGTTCCAAAAGATATTCAGTACGCCGGATTCCGCGCCCACTATTTTACTGTTGTGCCGGACGGTTCTCTTCCCAATACTATGGAATGCACCATTACCGAAATCATTGAGGATACCTTTTCCATGATTATTTTATTCAGAGAGTGTTCCAATCAAAAAGCCGGTGATTGGACAAATCTCCGTTTTGAGCTTCCAAAAAGCACATGGAAGGAACAGAAAATAAAAAATACAGATACGCTTTTTCTCAGATTTCCGGAAAACCAATTCCTTCTTCTGAGATAATCCGCCGGAAGCTTGTACATTTTCCAAGCCCAATTAGATCTTTAAGCGGTCAAAAAGGGAAGCCAGGCAGTTTCTATCTTTGCCTGGCTTCCCTTTTTGGTCTGAATGTCATTTCATTTTATCCGGTGTGTCAATATCTTCTGCTTCCTCTTCCCTGATTTCATATAAGAAAACATCTTCAGGATGTCTATTTACCACCTGCTTGCCGCCGCGGTCACCTTGTATGGAAAGCAGCTCTTGGGCATAGCAGCTGTGGAACACACACGGATTTTTTGCTGTACCCTGCACTGAAACGCACCCGATCCCTTTTCCGCTCTCTAAAAAACGGCAGAGAAATTTCCTGACCGTTTCCTTTTTGAGACTCGGCTGGTCCGCTGTAAAAAAGGCATAGTAATCCTCATCCTCCAAATTTGCCTTCAGTCCGATCTGCATGGAAGAAGAAATCCCCCGTTCGCTGTGACTGTTAATCAGACATCGGATGCCCATCTTTTCTGCTTCATCCGAGATCTCCTGATAGCGGGTCACAACGGATACATCTGCTTCCTTAAGTTCTTCTGCCAGTTCTGCCATAAGAGTCATTGTATGAAGAAACATGGCTTTCCCATCCACCGGGTATAAAAGCTTATTGGAACCGAATCTGCTGCTGAAACCTGCTGCCAGCAGGATCATGTGAATCTTCATATACTAAATCCTTTCAAAAAGAATTCTTACATGTCCGCCGCACACCATTCCAAGATTGGAGGCATCTTTTACTGAGAGATCGTATTCCTTCACCTGCATATCTGATATCTGGCCGGCATCCCGGCATGCCGTATATTCCACATTGCCGCCCCCGATGCTTCCCGCAGCAGCCTGCCTGCTGTCCCCTAAAAACATCTTGCTGCCGATTCCCCTGGGGGATGAACCGCTTTTCGAAAGGATCGTCATCATAACTCCGTGCTGTCCTTTAAGAACCGCATCTGCCACGTCCATGTCTGCAAAACCGGTATAGCGGCGGTTCTTTTCCTGAACAATCTCCGCCATAATGCTCATCGCGATTTCCTCAGGAAGCTGTCCGCCCAAAGGAAGTCCGATAGGAGAATGCATAGACTCAACCTTTTCTTCTGAAAAACCTTCTTCCATCAGCGCCTTTTTTGTAATCTGTACTTTTGTACGGCTGCCGATCATGCCAAAATATGCAAAGGGATGGGATAATACTGCCCTTGCACAGGCCCTATCCCCCTGATGCCCCCTGGTCACCGCCACATAAAATGTATTTTCATATTCAAACAGTTCCTCAGGCAGACGGTCAAAGCTGCAGCACAAGAGATGATCCGCACACGGAAAACGCTCTGCAGTGACAAACTCTTTCCTGTCATCCACAACAGTAATTTCAAATCCCAGTATTTTGCCGATCTGGCAGACGGGCTGTGAGACATGCCCGCCGCCGAGGATCAAAAGTCTGGGGGCTTTTAAAAACAGTTCCACAAAAATTTCGCGTTTCCCTATCCTGACTGTTTCCGTCTGTTCAATCCTCCGCAGATCCGGCATAAAGTCGTTCCAGAAAGGTTTTCCGTGTACTTCATTTTCTGTGTAAATGCATTTTTCTCCAGACATCGGTCCGGAGACAATGGTGGCACAAAATACCTTCCCCCGTTCCTTCAGTATTTTAAATAACAATTCATATGCAGACAAACAGACACCTCCTAATATGCCAAAACTTCGTACCCCGTTTCCGTCACAAGGACCTGAATCTCCCACTGGGCAGAAGGAAGACCGTCGGCAGTATAGACACTCCAGTTATCTCCCCCGTCGGTGTAAACCTCATCTGTACCCATGTTCACCATAGGTTCGATGGTAAAGACCATACCCGGAACCAAAAGCATCTCTGTACCTTTTTTTGTCACATAGCTGACAAAAGGTTCCTCATGGAACTCCAGTCCAACGCCGTGGCCGCCGATCTCACGGACTACCGTATAACCGTTTTCTTTGGCATGGTCGTGGACTGCCTGGCCCATGTCTCCCATAAAGCCCCATGGCTTCACCTGTTCAAGTCCCAGTTCTACACATTTCTTTGTCACATCCACAAGCTTCCTTTTTTCTTCGCTTACATTTCCAATACAAAACATTCTGGATGAATCAGAGAAATACCCCTTGTAAATCGTAGACACATCGACATTGATAATATCCCCGTCCTGCAGTACGATATCCTCAGAAGGAATGCCGTGGCATACCTGTTCATTGATGGATGTGCAGACACTCTTTGGGAACCCTTCATATCCAAGAGGTGCAGGGACTCCACCAAGCTCCTCAGTCTTTTCATACACAAGCCGGTCAATCTCTTCTGTGGTCATCCCTTCTCTGATATGCTCTGCTACGTAATCAAGGACCGCTATGTTGATTTTTCCGCTCTCCCTGATCCCGTCAATCTGTTCTGCATTCTTGAGAATAAATCTCGGCGGCACAATATGTCCTTTCCGCGCAAATGCCTCTATTTTTTCATCGAAAGCCATATGGCAGGCTTTATATTTCTTATTGCTTCCACACCAGCAGGCATCATTTCTTCCCAATTTCCCTATCATGTTCAGTTCCTCTTTTCTAGAATAAATTTTCTCCTTAATATTATACCTTATCGTGCGTAAGCACGCCAGCCCGAAGGGCATTAAATGGATATAGCGTCTGCCGTAGAAAACAATGTTCAAACAAAAAACGCACTTACAGAGGCAGGTCTCTTTTTCGGAATCTGTATTTCCCTGCTTCATAAAAAGCAATCCCGATCAAAAGCAGAACCGCCGACATTGCCAATGCCCTGGTTTCGCCTTTTAAGAGGGCATCTCCGTCAAATAGTGTAAACACTGTGGCATATTTTAGATTTTCCAGCTTATCTCCCATATTGGAAAGCATCTGAAGCAAATAGAATGCCATAAAAACTCCCACACTGACGCCCATGGATTTTCGGCTGTCGTTGCAGATACAGGACATAAAAAAGAAAAATCCGCTGATGCAGATATGGAGACAGAGCAGGCCTGTATTCAGCCTGATGAACTCTGACATATTCAGATCACCCGGGAACATGATCTCGGAGCAGACAATTCCAAGCACTGTAATATATACAATCAGCAGACACACGCTGGCTGCAAGAAAAAATCCCTGAGTGCGCACAGTCTTTCTTCTGGAATGGGGTGAAGAAAGTATCAATGCCATGGACCCTAAATCTACATACCGGGCTACCAGCTTATTTGCAGCGAACAGTTCATAGATCATCGGAAGCACCAGCAAAAAGAACCCGTATAAATATGTTTTTAAGAAGCTCTGGAGCGTTGTCCCCGGATTGGTCATCCCTGCGGCAGACATAAGTCCGGGCATTGCCTTTTCAAACTGTTCCAGCATGTTTCCCAACTCCGGTTCAAACATAGATATCATGACACTGACATACATCGATGCAACCGCTGCAATGATCAGAAATACTTTATAATTGGATTTTATCTCCCTTTTTAAAAGCGGCAGTACAAAAAATCTACTCATTGGAATCACCTCCGTAAAAATGTAAAAACAAATCTTCCAGACTCTGTTTCTGTTCTGTCAGGTTTAAAATACGGTACTTGCCCAGGCAGCGGATAAAATCCGTCATCTCTCCCTTCACTGCAGCCGTAACCTGGCATTCTCTGACTGCCCTTACCCCTTTTATCTCACCTGACAGCTTCTCAGCTTCCGCTTCCGATGCCAGTGTGATATTAAAAATCTTCTGCTTATTCTTCTTCAGTGTATTCATGTCTTCCACAGCCACGATTCTTCCCTCTTTAATAATGGCTGTACGGTCGCAGGTCCTTTCCACCTCCTCAAACATATGGGAGGACATAAGGATCGTTGCCCCGCGCTTTTTTTCTTCCCGGATCAAATCAATAAACCGGTTCTGCATCAGCGGGTCCAGCCCGCTGGTAGGCTCATCCAGAATATACAAGTCCGGAGAATTCATAAAAGCACAGACAATCCCGATTTTCTGCTTCATTCCCTTGGACATTTTCTTAATCTTGCCTCTTGGGTCCAGAGAAAACATCTCCATAAGTCCGGACATTCTTCCAAAGTCCTTCATCCCCTTCATCTCTGCCATAAATCTCAGAAACTGTTTTCCTGTCATGTCATCCATAAATGCAATCTCTCCCGGCAGATATCCTAAAGACTCATGGATTTTTTTGGCCTCCCTGAAACAGTCCTTTCCTCCAATCGTACATTCTCCCCCGTCAGGAGTGGAAAATCCCAGAAGATGACGGATCGTTGTTGTTTTTCCCGCACCGTTAGGCCCCAAAAAGCCAAGCACCTCTCCCTCTGTGACAGAGAATGAGACGTCAAAGATTCCCTTCTGGTTTCCATAGTCTTTTGTCACATGTTTCATTTCTATTGCTTTCATAAGCACTCCTCCCGATAGACACTCTTTTTAACCCATCCCATCCAGCGTTTATAATCCCCGCATATCCGGTCCAGATCAAAGTCAGGCTGCCGCACAGCATCCCGCATATATCCGTCCCCCAGATAATATAGAAGCATAAAGACATCCTCCGGGCTGACATCCTCCCTGAACTTGGAAAAGTCCACCTCAGGAAACCAGCGGGGAAACATCTCCTGTAAAAAAATCTGATTCCTTTCTTCCAATTCTTCTTTTACAGCCTCATTATCCTCATATTTGGCTTTCAGTATAAATCCATTAATGAAGGGGTTTTTCTTCATCAGTTCAGATTTTACACGGATGGACAGTTCAAACAGTTCAAAAAAGTCATGCACATCCTTAAAATTCGTGTCTTCAATCAGTGTTATAATAGTCTCCATGATATGGTCGTACAAATAAAGATATAATGTTTTCTTATTTTTAAAATAGTAAAATAAAAGACCCTTTGAAATTCCTGCCAGTGCAGCCATCTGGTCTGTTGAGGCATGCTTATAGTCATTTTCGGCAAAAACTTGTATGGCGCTGTCTATGATCTTCTGCCTTTTTTCTTTCTCCAGATTTAAAAACTTTTCATTCAAGATACTACCTCCATTGACTGGATTGGTTAATAATTAAGTTTGATTATATTCTATTGACCCAAAAAAACAACCCCCTGCTCTGTGTATTTTACACTGTATTTTCCCTGACATTGTAAAAATGCACTGGGTAAGGTACAATATATTTCATAAAACTACGAAGGAAAACAAGGTGATCCTATGAAAAAGAAAAAAAGTACGATCTTAAAAAGAATTTTGTTTCTTATCCTGATTGTTATACTGTATGAAGCCGTCGGCGCCTGTCTGCCCTTTGCTTTTCAAAAACCGGTCAGTGACTCATATAAAAATAAGGTGGATGTCTCAGCTTTCAGGGGGACAGGGAAAACAAAGGAACGGGCCGGCATTGTGGAGACCAACAAAGGCGCACTGGACACAAGGCTTGCTATGATCCGGGAGGCAAAAAAGAGTATTGTCATCTCTACCTTTGATATTCGGGAAGGCAAAAGTACAGACGACACTTTTGCCGCCCTTCTTGACGCTGCCGGCCGTGGTGTGAAGGTTCAGATTCTTGTGGACGGGCTGTACGGAATGCTGCACATGAACGGAAAAACTGTTTTCCAGGCTGCCGGAAGCCATCCTAACCTGGAGATCAAATTTTATAATGAACCTGATTTTCTAAAACCCTGGACCATCAACGGACGTCTCCATGACAAATATGTCGTTGCTGACGGTTCCATCCTGCTGATGGGCGGCCGGAACATGTTTGATTATTTTATCGGGGATGACAGCCGCGGCAGTATCGGGTATGACCGGGAAGTGCTTTTGTATTCCCAGAACAAAAAGGGAGCCATTCCTCAGGTTCTCTCCTACTTTCAAAAGCTTTGGGAGTCCTCTGACTGTAAAACCGTATTTAACGGATCTTCTTCCGGCAAAAAAGTGAAAACAGAGATCAAATATCTCTCCTCCCGGTATGAGAAGATCAAAAAACAGATCCCTGAAAAAACAAACTGGGCTAAAAAGACTATCCCTGTAAAAAAGGCTTCCTTTGTCACTAATCCAACCCATATCGGCAACAAAGAACCATATGTATGGTATACCATGCAGCAGCTCATGCTCACAGCGAAAAAAGATGTGACCATCCAGACCCCGTATGCAGTCTTTTCCAAAGATATGTATCAGGGCATGGAAGAACTCACCTCCAAAGTGCCCAGCGTGGAAATGCTGGTGAATTCTACTGCTGCCGGAGACAATTTTATAGCATCCTCCGACTATACCATGAACCGCCCCAAGGTCCTCAAAACCGGTGCACAGGTCTATGAATTTTTCGGAGACCACTCCTGTCACGGAAAATCCATTGCCATCGACAATGATCTGTCTGTCATAGGTTCCTATAACTTTGATATGCGCAGCACCTACCTGGATACAGAAACAATGCTGATACTGGAAGGACAGGAACTGAACCGGGAACTCCGGGGGCACATGGACCGTCTGAAATCCCAGTCTTTGCAGGTTAATGCTGACGGAACCTATGTTCCAAAACAGGGAGTGCACAAAAAAGAGCTGACCACATCTAAAAAACTGATCTTTAGATTAAGTTCCGTCTTCCTTCAGCTTTTCCGCTATTTAGCATAATACTGCAGATGGATATGAAAAAAAAGAAAGCAGAGTATCTGCTTTCTTTTTTGTATCTATTTCTTTTTTGTCTGCATGGATTTCACGCCGTTATAGAGCCTGTATACAGATGAGATCATCATAATCCCTCCGGATACAGCCATCGCTATAATCAGTGTCCTCTGTCCGTAGAGCATAAATAAATCCCAGTTTTTACCCACCGCGTAGTTCATAGTGTAGTATAACTGCCCCCCGGGGACAAGAGGTATAATCGCTCCGATCAAAAAGATCGTGGCAGGACTTTTCGCCAGCCTGGCCAGCGCTTCTGCATATACCGTCGCCGCCATTGATGCGGCAAAATTCGGGATAAATGTACTTGTGGTCATAGAAGCTGCAGCCAGATAAACCGTCCAGGAGACAAGACCTCCAAGGCCCGCAAAAAACAGCTTTTTCCCTCTCACATTAAATAAAATAGAAAATCCGAGAGCTCCGATAAACGAAGAAAGAACCTGTATCGCCTGTGTTATCATAAGATACCTCCCCATAATACCAATGCGGTAAAGGACCCTGCCGCAAGAAAAACAGCAGTCACCACTACTTCACAAAGCCGTATCATACCTGCCATCACATCTCCGCCTATAATATCCCGAATGGAGTTGACAAATGCCACTCCCGGTACAAGGAGCATAATGTTTCCTATAATAATCGTACCGTAATCCCTGGTGACACCTAAATGAGCCAGTAAATATGCAATGCTTGCCACCATAAAGGCTGCAGCAAAATCGGAAAACATAATGTTGGAGTCCAATTTCTGGAGGCCTGCCATCAGCCACCAGACTGCGGCACCGCAGACAGCACCGATCATTCCTTCCACAAATCCGCCGCCGAAAAAGACCGCAAATGTCCCGGCAATCAGAGAGGCAATCAGACACTGGATAGGCAGGCTGTAGATCTTCTCCTGTCGTATGTCTGAAAGCTTTTCTTCCAGATAAGAAATATCCGGCTTTTCCCGGCACACATATCTGGACAGATCATTTAACTGATCTAGCTTATGAAAATCTGTCTTGTAATATTTAATCCGCTTTGTCTGGGTAAACACATCTCCGTCCTCTGTTGTCACCGTTACAACAATGCTGGACGTGATGGTGAAAGCCTCTACTTCCCTGGCCCCGTAAGCCAGGCATATCCGCTCAATGGTATCCTCCACTCTGGAGACACCGGCTCCGCTGATCAGCATCATTTTTCCAAGATCCATTGCCTGGATCAAAACCTGCTTTAAAAACATAGCAACTCCTCTACCGTAAAATCACCGGATAACGGCAGTCGAAATGTGCTCCGATCCTGGCTGCCTTTTCGGTCAGTTCCTTTGTGTCACACTGATTTAATAAAATAGAAAGAACCGCATCCGGATATTGTTTTCTCAGCATTATAACATATCCATCCTGGATCAGCCGAACAAAATCTTCACATTTAACAAAATCTTTACATGATTTTTGGAGAAGCCTGCACGCAAGTTCGGGACGGTGGCACACTTCCCCGATGGGACGGCCCAGAGCTCTCATGCCTGCAACAACAAGAATATGGCTGGTTCCCTCCGGTATAACCGGTTCTGTCTCGTTCCGTGCTTTCAGAGGAAGTTTCTTGGCTCCGTCTGCCTCCACCACAGTAAGATCCGCATATAAAACGGCTTCTTGGAACACATCTTTTGAAAGGCCCTTCATCTTTTCTCCCTCCGGAAGTCCGGCTGTGAGGACCTGTCCGGAAATCAGACGCTCCCGGATCTCTGCCGCATCCCCGGAAAGCAGCGTATGTTGTTCAGGTATTTCCATATGGGTGGTCGTTGTTACCAGAACCTTTTTTCCTGCCGCCGCCTGCTCCCCGGCGATTAGAAATACCGAGGTCGTCTTTCCGCCGGCCCCGGTTACTGCAAGGATTCCGTCTCTGATTCCGAGAGCTTCTGACAAAGAATCCTTTTTTCCAATACTCTTCAAATTTAGTTTCTCCTGATTTTTATTTTCTAACCTCCATTTTACTATATTCTTCCTATAGATTAAAGCTGCTTTTTCCTGAAAATCAGCACGGAAAGCAGAAAGAAAATAAGAATCATGCTGCCGGCCGTGACAAATCCTGCCGAAATATCGGAAAGCTTCAGGCTTCCTGAGATCAAGCCGGATGGTTCTGACACAAGCCTGACTGGATTATATTTCTGGATTTTTGGAATGATATTAACCAAAAACATGGCTGCCACCAGGCCGCCGGTAAACAGCAGGCTCGTATAACTGTTCCCTGACAGTACGCTTCCCAATAACCCGGAGGCCAGGAGCAGAACCCCGAACAGCCATACACCAAACAGTGCCGGCATCAGATTCCGGATATTATCTCCGTTCCAAAAATAAGCGGTGTATCCGTAAGTGATCCCATAGCAGAGCACATAGGAGACTGTCCACAGCAGAACTGACACTGTAAACTTAGAACACAACACTGTGACTCTGGAAAGGCCTTTCGTCACCATCAGCACTAACGTCCCCTTCTGCATCTCCCCTGCGATCATCCCGGAAAACAGGATATCCAGCACCGCAAGCCCTATCTGTCCGACATTTTTGAAGAACTGCAGCCATGAATCCACTGCCGTTGGCTCAGGGACCGCCATATTCAAGCCTTCGGGCATGAACTCTTTCACAAGCTCCGGAGTCATTTTGGCGATCAGAGGATTCATTATGCCAAACAAAATAAATACACATGCCAAGATCAGCAGACGGTAGCTTGAGACACTTTCCATCAATTCTTTTTTTGTAAATGCCCAGTAAGCTCTCATGAAACCACCTCCATAAATAAGTTTTCCAGGGTCGGCTTCTGCACTTCCAGCCTCTGGGGACAGATCTGTTTCTCTGCCATAACAGCCATCAGCTCTGTCTCCAGCCGCTTCATATCTGATGTGTGCAGAGCCATTCCTTCTTCCGTTTCTTCTATTTCAATGACATAACTTCTGTTCTTAAATTGATCTCTCACATACTTTCGTTCCTCAAAACTGCTGATGTCCAGAAGAAGACTGTCTTTTTTATGGCCTGCCTTCAATTCTTCAAGACTTCCTGACAGCACCAGCTTTCCGTCTTTTAAAACGGCCGCCCGGTCACAGATCCGCTCCACATCAGACAGCACATGGGTAGAAAACAGCACCGTTGTTTTTTCCCTGACTTTAAGGAGAATATCAAGGATTTCCTTCCGGCCGATGGGATCCAGTGCTGAAGTGGGTTCATCACAGATCAGCAGCTTCGGTTCATTGAGCAGAGCCTGGGCGATCCCCAGTCTCTGCTTCATTCCCCTGGAATATCCCCGGATTTTCTTTTTCACTCCGGAAAGGCCTGTCAACCCCAAAAGTTCACCGGTCCTGCGGGAAATTTCCTGTTTGGACAGCCCTGTCACTTCCCCGCAGAGTCTTAAGTACTGTTCAGCATTCATGTACCCATAGAATTCCGGCACATCCGGCAGATATCCGATCTGTCTGTTGGTCTTTGCAGATCCGCAGCAGACCGGCTCTCCTAACACTCTGACTTCTCCTTCACAGGCCTTTAAAAGTCCCAGGATGATCTTCATTGTCGTAGTCTTTCCGGCACCGTTCTGGCCCAGAAATCCATATACAGAGTGTTCCGGCACCTGCAGATTCAGTCCCCTTAACACCTGATGGCTGCCGAAACTCTTAGACAAGTTTGTTATTTCAAGCACATTCATCATTCTTCCCCTCTTCCAAACACAAAATAGGCCACCGGACCGAGGAACTGGATAAATACTACTGTCAGAACCCAAAACACACGGTTTCCGAACCGATAGTCTGGATGTCTGAGCACATGGACCAGTGCAGTCCCCATAAGGACCAGTTCCAGCAGGATCACCGGAATTAAAAAAGGTAAATATTCTGTCATTGTATTCATATTTCTGTTCTCCTTTTCATTCTTTTTACAATCTCTTTATATCTGGGATTCTTTTTGAGGGGATCCAAAGGCTGGATTTCCAGCGCACTTACCATAGAATCTATGATCATTTTATCTTCACGGGGAGCTTTGACGCCCAGGTCAAAATCCTGGAGCCACGGATCGATCAGATCAAAAAAATCATCTCCGTGAAGCGTAAACGGCAGCAGGCTTTTAACGCAGACATTCTCATATCTCTCCAGCATGCCGAGCGCTTTATCCTCTTTTTCCTGTTTTACATATCCTATGGCAGCTGCAAAATACAGCTGTGCCATGGCATTCCCATGCAGGCTCTCCACCTCAAATGCTTCGGTCATCTGAAGGGCTCTCTGAATCATCATCTCAAACTTTTCTTCATCCTGTTCATACAAGGTCAGCGCCTGTATGGTAAATGCCATCATCCCCATGAGATATTGGTACAGGCTTACCTGAACCGTCTCCATCGCCTTATCTTTATTTCCCAGCAGGCGGTAGGCCTCCACCAGAACCGTTGCATTATAAAGATCGGGGCGAATCTCTTCATCTAAAAGTTCCAGGACTTTTTCCGGCCTTCCTGCAACCAGTTCAATGCTTGCTTCCATTGTATTTGCCTGAGACGAAGCCGATACATCTTTGCTCTCCTCCTTGACCCTGCGGCAGAGTTCTGACGCTTTTAGCAGCACAGCCTCCTGATCCCCGGGGTCTTTCAGCAGCACATAATGATTAAAATACAGAACTACCATCTGCAGAAGAAGAGGAAAACAGGAATAATATTTTTTAACAATCTCTTCACACTCCTGAAAAACCTCTTCTGCCGGCCTCTTGGAAAATTCACCGGCAAGCCTGTGGTAAAGCCTGCGGATATCCTCTTTGGTCATCTGGGGCTCATATCCGATCAGTTCATCCACGCTGATATTAAAATATGCAGCCAGCTGCGGTAAAAACGTGATATCCGGATAGCTCTGCCCTGTCTCCCATTTGGAGACCGAGGCCTTTGAGACGCCTATATAGGCAGCCAGCTGATCCTGCGTAACTCCTTTTTCTTTTCTTTTTTTCATCAGTTTGTCTGCGATATTCAACTCTTTCATTTTCATCACCTCAATTACATTATATCCGTCTGCCGGAATGCTACAATGGATTTGAGGTTGATTTTGGTTGATTTAATCAACCGTAAAGAAACAGGGCCATGGCACCGGCTGCCATGGCCCTCTATTTTGAGTGTATGATCTGATCTAATTCGTTGACACTTTTCAGACAGTTCAAAGCAAGAGTATTAAAGTATAATTCCTCGTCCAGACACCCGTAAGCCCTGCTTTCCTCTTCTGTCATCATGGAACTGGCCAGTTCATTTTTGGTATAGCTTTTCCTGATCCTTCTCAACGCCTGTTCTATATTTCTTAAAAGTTCTTCCAGCATCAGATTCTGCTCCGGTACAATTTTCCTCTTGCGCATATAGGCTCCGATTTGTTCCATCTCGGAGACAAGCTGGGCATTCACCGGCAGAAGCTGCTGATAAAATTCCTTTTCCTCCGGTGCCAGATTTTTTTCAATATAATTCCTGATCTCATTGGAAACCATCTGAAACCGCAGAAGCAATTCTCTTATCACATTCAGGTCACTGTCCCTGCCCTTTCTGACTTCTTTCATAATACTCTCGTCAATATCCAGCAGGCTGTTGACACTTTTTAAAAACTCTGATTTGGCAGTAATCGGAAGCAGGAATCTGTTTGCCAGCAGCACTGTCACTACCGCAGCCGCCACATAAAGGATCCTGAGTTCCATGGCCTCCCCTCTCGGAAGGCTCAGGGTCGTTAAAGCCATTCCGTAACAGGTGCTGTACATAGGCATGGTCCAGGACGTAACCGGTACATAATACATGAAGCATGTCATCACCACAATGATGACGATATGACCTGCAAGGCTCTTGAAGATCTCGGTGAGCAGAAACGTCACGAAAAGCCCTGCAACTGTCCCGATCATACGGTTGTTGATCTTCATCAGACTCTCCTCGGAATACGGCATAAGCATAAGAAAAGAACTCATGGGATACCAGTAGCTGTGTTCCATGCCTGTGATCCTGCACGCAGTAAAGGAAACACACAGGACAATAGACAGCCGCAGCGCAAAGCGCATATGAAACTGGTTCAGATGGAAATGAGAGCGTATTCCCTTGATCTTATGGGACATATCCGGTATCTTCCATTCCTTTGCCGGACGGTACATTTTTACATCCGTAATCTTTGTCAGAGAAAAGCAGATCAGCTCCAGGATTTCCCTCATTCCTTCCTGAAGCTTTTGGGGAGTTAATGATTCATTTTCTGCAAAATCCGTAAGCTCTGTAATAAGGGACCGGTTATCCTTCTGGTTCATGCCTTTTTCAATACAAAAGCACAGGCCGGACAATTTCAGGAAATACCTCTGATTTCCCTCGGTGAGCATATTCTGCCCGTCCATGATTTCATCCACAAGGTATTGAAACCGCTGGAACACCAGCATAAAATAGTAGTTTACCGTGCCGTACCCGTTTGACAGGTATGTATAATTCCTGCTGGAATAGATGACCTGATTCATGTGGATCATCATCTGCACCAGTTCTTCTCTGTCTCTGGGATCTCTCTTTCCGTCAGCAAGATTCATCAGCTGGCGCCCCAGATTGTTCATTCCCTTTCTCACAGTGCCGTAATGCCTCCGTTTTCTGATAATCCTGGAATGAAGATAAAGCAGAATTGTCAGAGAAAGAAATGCATAAAGAAATGCTGCAAAGCGCACAGGCAGCTGGGACAGCGGAATCGGCCTGAGCTGCAGGAAGACAAACTCCATGCCATAGACAAAATATGCTTTAGGGTTAAATTTATCAGTGAGCAGAAAGACGATGGCAAACGGGACCAGCAGATTCAGGAAAATACACAGAGGAAGATTCAGAGCTGCAAGATAGGCTGCAATACAGGCCAGCAGCATGATGGCGTAACAGTGCAGAAGGTCATTTAAAGAAAAGTCCTTCTGGCTCTTCGTCCGGAATAACAGGGTCAGAAACGATACCATAATGACCTGTCCTATACCAAACAGAAGTAATATTGAAAAAAACATAAACAAGGATACAAAAATAACAGGAAACGCAGCCGCCCACTTTCTCCTGACGGTATGTATCCTGTCTGTCCACTGTTCCATAAATATCCCCCCTGGCCTGCGTTGACTTTTAAAATTGAAAGTGCTACGATTTTATCACATTAAAGCAACACTGTAAAGGAGATATACCATGGCATTTAAAATGAGAAAAGTAGTAATCATAGGAGCCGGACATGTGGGAACCATGTGTGGCCTGAGCCTTATGTACCGCGGGGAAGCGGACGAATTAGTATACATAGACATTGATAAGGAAAAGGCATACAGCCAGGCGCTGGATCTGGACGATGCCGTCTCCTTCCTGCCCCGGCAGATCACGGTGCGCACCGGGGATTATGAAGATGTTGAGGACGCTGATATCATCGTTATGGCAGCCGGTGTTTCAAGGCTGCCCGGACAGACAAGGCTTGATATGCTTGACGATTCCATCCGCATTATGAAAGAAGTTACCGGCCACTTAAAAGATAAAAAGATTCCCGGAATCCTGATCAGTATTTCTAATCCTGCCGACATTGTGGCCGACTATTTGAGAAAACAGCTTCATCTCCCCAAAAACCGCTGTTTCAGCACAGGCACTTCTCTGGACTCCTGCAGGCTCAGAAGAATCCTCTCTCAAAAAATGCATCTGGACCGGAATTCCATCCAGGCTTTTGTTATGGGAGAACACGGGGATTCACAGATGATCCCGTTCTCTGCTGTCCATATTGCCGGAAAGCCCCTGTCTCAGTGGATGGAGGATGAGCCGGAACTGTACGGCAGTCTGGATCTTACACAGATTGAAAAAGAAACCGCCAATGCCGGCCATGAAGTGATCGAAGGCAAAGGCAGCACAGAATTTGGCATCGGCATCGCTCTATCCGAAATCGTCCGGTCCATTTTCCACGATTCCAAAAAGGTCCTCCCCGCTTCTCCCCTTCTGGAAGGAGAATACGGACAGCAGGGTATTCACGCCGGTGTTCCCTGTATAATCGGGAAAAACGGGGTGGAAAAAGTCATCGAGATCCCTCTTTCAGACCAGGAGCAAGAGAAATTTAACCACTCCTGCGAAGTCATCAGAACATTTATTCAAAATCTCTGAATATGTTCTGATTCATTCCCTCTTTTTTGTGAAATTTGATGGTAATAGAAGGAAGTTTCGATTATAATAGAGAGCATAGGGGATACAAAATGAATTATGAGGGGACATTCATGAAACGATGGAATAAGTTTTTAATACCGGTATTTTTAATACTTATGATCCTGGCAAGTCTTTTTTCTGTACATTCCATTTTCAATATGCAGGGCTATGCAAAAATGATTAATTATCTGGGGATCGTCAGGGGATGCGGCCAGAGAGTTGCCAAATTAGAGATCAGCGGTCAGCCCAAGGATTATCTTATAGATTACATAGACGATATTCTTGCGGAGCTTTCTACCGGAAAAGGAAAATACGGCCTGTCTCCCGTTCACGACAAAGAATATGAACAAAGCCTGTCAAAGCTCACCAGAGAGTGGAAGGAAATGAAAAAAAAAATCTATCTAGTGCGGAACGGAGCGGATACAAACGCTCTGTTATCTTTCAGTGAGGATTTTTTTGATACTGCCAATGATGCAGTCTTTGTCGCGGAAAACTATTCAAATACCCATATTAAAAGTTTTACCCGCTTAAGCATTACCCTCTCTTGTGTTGCAATCTTTACCTGGCTTTTTATTGTCCTGATCTATTTCCGCAATCTGTTTCATCTTCAAAAGAGAAATACAAACCTGGAATCCATTGCATACCGCGATGATCTCACCAATGCATCCAACCTTGAAAAATTCCGTCTGGATGCGGAAGCGCTGCTTGCATCAAATCCGCTTTCAAAGTATGCTTTTTTCCATCTGGATTTTCAGAATTTTAAATACTGCAATGACATCTTCGGCTACGAGTTCGGTGACCGGCTTCTGAAACAATACGCCGTATATTTGTCCGAGGACATGAACGACAGTGAAACCTTTGGCCGCATCTCCGGAGATAAGTTTGTTGTCTTAAGAAAATATAATTTCCGTGAGGAGCTTCTGGCACGCCAAAAAGCAGTGGACAGCCGTATGCGTGCATTTGCACTGGATTCTAAGGAACACTACAGCATTACGATTTTCGGCGGCATCTGCTGTGCGGAGGATGTATCTTCTGCTATGGAGATCGACTCTATCCTTGACCGGGCAAACTTTGCCCAAAAGACCGTGAAGGGACAGGAAGAACGCCATTATGCTTTTTATACTGACAGCATCAGGGAACAGATGATAGAAGAGATCAATATCCAAAGCCGGTTCAGCGATGCCATAAAAGACAAAGAATTCCTTGTCTATTATCAGCCCAAGGTTAATCTTTCCCAGGATACGTTTGATTCGGCGGAAGCACTGGTGCGCTGGCGGACACACAGCGGCGATCTGATCTCTCCTGCCGTTTTCATCCCTGTACTGGAAAAAAACTTTTTAATCAGTGTTCTGGACCAATATGTATTCCGTGAAGTATGTTCCTTCTTAAAAGAACGCATCGATGCCGGCGCTCCGGTGGTCCCCGTATCTGTAAATGTTTCTAAGATCCAGTTTTATAACCCGGAGTTTCTGTCCATCTATTCCGGAATCAAAGAAGAGTTTAAAATACCGGACGGACTGCTGGAGATTGAATTTACGGAATCTGTCGGTTTTGAAAATACAGAATATTTTCTGGAAATCATTTCACAGCTTCACAAACATGGATTCCTATGTGCCATGGACGATTTTGGAAAAGGCTATTCATCTCTCAGCATGTTAAAGGACATGCCGATTGATGTTCTTAAGCTGGATTCCCTGTTTTTTGTAAACAGCGGTGACTCAAAAAAGGATCTGACCGTTATAAGCGGAATTATCTCCATGGTAAAAGAGCTGAATATCCGGACTGTAGCTGAGGGAATTGAAGAGAAACATCAAGTAGACTTCTTAAGATCCATCGGCTGTGATACTGTCCAGGGTTATTATTTCTACCGCCCTATGCCTTCCGACCAATTCAGTCTGCTCTTGTCAGAGAACAGGGCGGGCAGGCCTGTGTAAAAGGCAAATCATTTTTCTACGGAATAAAAAAGACTGCAGTTCTTCATAAAACTGCAGTCTTTTTTGCTTATACTCTATAAATATAATTTTCTTTTCTTGGCTTAGCCTCCGGTCTCTCTCCGTCCGGATATCCGATAATACAGTGGCCGATCCCCGCGTAATCACCTTCGATTCCCCACTGTCTCAGAAGTTCTTTTCCTTCTTCACTCTCAAACTCCTGCTTTGCCCGGTGGATCCAGCAGGATCCAAGACCCAGCGCATGTGCGGCATTCATAAGATTCCCCATCACAAGGCTGCCGTCTTCAATGTAAGTCGGACGGCTTTTGTCCGCTAAGACTACGATCACTGTAGGAGCTCCATAAAATGGATCTATATCTTCATTTCCAAAAATTTTTGCATTCATACGGGACAGCTTTGCAATCGTTTCCCGTTCCTGAATCACAGCCATAACCGGGGACTGCATTCCCATTCCTGTAGGCGCATACATGCCGGCTTCCAAAATCTGCTGTAAATCCGCTTCATCAATCTGTCTGTCCTGAAACTTTCTGATGCTTCTTCTTTCTTTTAAATCTTTGATCGTTTCTTCCATCTTATACCTCCTGTCTGTGATCCGGCCGTGTCTCTGTCTCAGACGAGCCGTTTTGTCCACGCAATAGCCAGGGCTCCGTATCCGATATGGCATGCGATGCTTAAAGATAATGGATCCATCTCAAACTTGTATCCCGGAAACCGCTCTTTAATCTCTTCTGCCCAAAGCCGGGCTTCCTCTTTGCTCCCGGTATAAGCAGCCTGGATATTGACTGCTTCCTTATCCATATCTGAACCGAATTTTTCACTGAATTCTTTTTCCACTGCCTCCAGCATTTTCTTTTTGGCAAGCTTCATGCCTCTGGCCTTGGTGAAGGCATCCAGCTTCTCTCCCTTGATCTGGAGCACCGGTTTGATATTTAATACAGACCCGATTGCTGCCGCAGCCGGCGTGATTCTTCCGCCCTGCTTTAAATATTTTAATGTATCCACTGTGATAAAAATAGAGGAGTCCATCTTATACTGTTCCAGTATATCCTTGATCCGCGACGCACTCTCTCCCCTGTCAGCCATTGTTTTCGCTTCCAGAACCGACTGCTTCTGAGTTACGGATATCCTCTGGTTATTCACTACCTGCACTCTGCCGTCAAAGTCTTCCGCCAGCATGTGTGCAGTCTCACAGGAACTGCTGAGTCCGCTGGACATCGGTATGTGGACAATCTCATCATAGTCTTTCAGCACCTTATTCCACAGATCCAGCACATCTCCGGGAGCAGGCTGTGATGTCTTAATATCAACGCCCTCCCCAAGCCTCTTATAAAATTCTTCCTGTGTCAGGGTAATATCCTCAAAATACAGCTTCTCATCAATGTAGAACGGCATAGGCAGCACATAGATCCCATACTCCCCTGCCTGATTCTGTGTGATTCCGCTGTTGCTATCTGTAATTACTGCAACTTTTCCCATAATGAATCCTTTCATGATTTTTAGGAACTATAAATCATCCCGTCCTTTTATCATATCAAATGTTTGGGTGAACCGTCAAACATCTATTTTTCCGGATTCCCGCATTCTGATTCCTGGCCGCATAAGATTCCCAGTCCATGAGGAAGAGCATCCAGTATATATTCAAGATTTTCCCTTACAGCTTTGGGGCTTCCCGGAAGATTCACAATCAAAGTTTTTTTCCGTATGACAGAAACTCCCCGGCTCAGCATAGCCCTCTTTGTGATCTTCATGGATTCCCGGCGCATCGCTTCGCTGATGCCGGGAACCTGGCGCTCTGACACCAGCAGCGTGGCCTCCGGTGTCAGGTCTCTCTCGGAAAATCCGGTTCCCCCGGTGGTAAGAATTAAATCCGCCAGACCCTGGTCACAAATTTCGGCAAGACGGCTTTTCAGCGGCTCGATTCCATCCGGCAGCAGTTCCTCAGAAACCACCTGAAAGCCTTCGGACTCGGCCATTTCTTTTACAAGCGGTCCGCTTTCATCCCGCCGTTTTCCGGCGGCTCCTTTGTCACTCAGCGTGATCACTGCGATTCTGTATGCCATTTCTCTCCCCCTCACCTAATCTTGTGATCGGATCGTTCCTGTGCAGAGTCCCTCCCCGGATCACTCTCAAAAAAATGCCCTCCGTGGGCATAATGCATTTTCCGACTCTTTTATAGATTTCACAGTGGCTGTGGCATTCCTTGCCCCTCTGGGTCACTTCAAATACCGCATCCCCGGACACAAGCCTGTCCCCTACTGACAGAGTCTCAGTGTCAATCCCGGACACGATAAGATTTTCTCCGAAATCTCCGTCTTTGACCCGGCCTCCCTGTTCATTAAAATCCTGAATCTTCTCATAACCGAGAATACTCACCTGACGGTGCCATTTCCCGGCATGGGCATCTCCTTTTATTCCAAAATCTTCAATCAGCACCGCCTCCTGTACCGGACGTTTGACGGTTCCTTTTTTGGTGCTGATACAGATTGCTTCAATCCTTCCCACTGTCATCCTCCATTCCGCGGTCAGTCAGTTCCTGATTCTCATAATAAAAATCACCGCTTTTTCCTCCCGATTTCTCCAGAAGGTGAATCTCTCCCATAGACATAGACTTATTCACAGCCTTGCACATATCATAGATGGTAAGCAGAGCAATCTGGACACCGGTGAGTGCTTCCATTTCCACTCCGGTTTTTCCGGCAGTTTTAACCTTACAGACAGCTTTTATAGAATAATCTTCTTCCCTCATTGTAAAATCGATGCTGCATTTATGGATCAGCAGTATATGGCACATCGGAATCAGGCTGCTGGTCTGTTTGGCGCCCATGATGCCTGCAGTCCGGGCAACAGAAAGTACGTCCCCCTTTTCTATTTTATGGCTCCTGATCTTTTCATAAACTTCTCTGCCTACGTAGATCCTTCCCTGGGCTGAGGCCTCTCTCTGTGTATTTTCTTTTTCAGATACATCCACCATTACAGCGTTCCCATGTCCGTCAAAATGTGTAAAATCGTTCATCTTTCCTACCTTCCGAATCCGCAGTCCGGATAAGTACACGGACTGCACTGCATACAAAATCCTCCGTGGGCCATTTTAATAAAATCTTCCTTCTCAAGTCTCTCTCCCGCCAAAAGTCTCGGCACTGCCAGATCAAAGACTGTCCTTTTGGAATACATGACGCATCCCGGAAGCCCCACCACAGGTATTCCCTGCACATAAGCCAGCATAAACATGGCTCCGGGCAGAACCGGGCTTCCATAGGTAATCACCTCTCCGCCGCAGTGTCTGATGGCAGACGGTGTCATATCGTCCGGGTCTACACTCATGCCTCCGGATACCTGGACCATGTCGGCTCCCTGCTCTATAAAACTCAGGATCGCCTCTGTAATCGCTTCCCGGTCATCTCCCGGAAAAACCTGGCCTATGATCTCCCCGTTAAGCTCCCGGGCTTTCTTGTCCAGCACCGGGCCAAACTTATCCTCAATGCGGCCCTCTGCAATCTCAGATCCGGTAGTCACAACCCCGATTTTAGTATTCTTCAAAGGAAGAACCCTGATCAGCGGCCCCTTCTCTTTACAGAGCGCTTCAAACTGTCTGAGCATATCTTCTTCCGCAACCAAAGGAATCACCCTGGTGCCCCCCAGAGTCCTGCCTTCCTCCACTATTTTCCCTGAATGGATGGTGGAAAAGCACACATCCTTCAGACGGTTCAGTTCATACAAAAGTTCAACATTAATACTCAGCACTCCTTTACAGGATGCTTTGAGTTCGATCTTGCCTTCCTTCGGCTCACCAAAGAAAATATTGTCTCCCGCAGCCGCCCTGGCCATACGCTGTGCGGCATCATCCTCATGGACAAAGCCTTCCTGCAGGTCCCAAACATAAAGATACCGCTTTCCTATATCCAAAAGCTTTTCTATATCCTCTTCCTCTACCACATGGCCTTTTTTAAATGCCCTGCCTTTAAACTTTCCCGGAACAATCTCCGTCATATCATGACAGAGTACCATACCGACGGCATCCTGAACCCTGACTTTTTTCATATCTTCACCTCCAAAGCTGTCCCTTCTCCCGGGCACATACAAGCTGGAGCACGCTGCCCCCGATGCACCTGGCTTTATCTGAAATTGTAAAGCAGTTGTCTTTTTCCTCTGTTCTTGGATCAATATCTGCTATTTTAAATCCTTTTTGGACCGGGTAGCCGTCCCGGATCAGTCCCCGGACTATTCCGTCAAGACTTGCAGGAACCGGCACCTGTCTGCCATCCTCTGGCTGAATCACTGCCACAAGGTCTCCCTTTTTCACCTGTCCCGCAATCTCTGTCCGGCCGTAAATAAGCCCCTCTGCCGGAGCATGAAGAACTCTTTCCTTTCCGAAACCCATGATAAGGCCCGGAACCCCTGTATCTTTCATGGCAGGACCGTCTGTAATAATCCTTCCCAGATTATGGCCCCGCATAGTCTCAATCACATAATCTACGTCCATGCCTGCCGAAAATCCGGGGCCCAGTCCTATGGTCAGTTCTGCCATATCCCGTTTCGTTCCGAGATTTCTCTTTGCAAGAATGGCATCCACCACCACATCCGGTTTTATCTCTCTGATGGAATCTCCCTTCGGGTCCGCCAGTACTGCCGGCCTTAAAGGGCTTACTGTATCCATGGCTTCTGCCAGGGAATCTGCACGCACAGCAGTGATCCCCTCTACGGAGGCTGTTCCTTCATAGACAGCTTCACAAAATGCTACCTGCCGGCGGATAGCCGAAGGAGATTCTGTCTCCAATATGAGTACCGGATACCCGGCCCTGCTCAGCTGACAGACGGTTCCGGTGGCAATATCCCCTCCGCCTCTGACAATGATTGGCTTCATAACATATGAGGTCCTCTCTTAATAAATTTTCCTTGTTTTTCTTTGATCACTCTGCCTTTGTCTGTTACAAGACAGCCTCTCAGGAACACCTTGTCAATGGTCCCTTTGATCTTCATTCCCTCAAACGGGCTGTAGTCTACATTCTGCTCCTGCCCTTCGGCTGTAATCACATCTTCCCAATCGGGACGGAGCACTGCGATGTCCGCATCGCTTCCCGGCTGAATACACCCCTTCCTCGGGTAAACGCCGTAAAGCTTTGCCGGATTTTCTGACAGCACCCGGCACATCTGCTGGGGAGTCAGAATTCCTTTCTCCACTCCATAAGTATAAAGTAAAATGCCTCTGGTTTCCACCCCCGGCATGCCATTTGGAGTTTTGGTAAAATCATCCTTTCCCATATCTTTCTGCTCTGTCGTAAAACTGCAGTGGTCCGTGGCGACTGTCTGGATTTTTCCGCTCTTAAGCCCTTCCCACAGCACCTTCTGGTTTTCCTTCTTCCTCAGCGGAGGAGAACATATATAATTTCTCCCCTCTTCATTCTCATATAGAGTATCATCCAGGAGAAGATACTGAGGGCATGTTTCCGCAAATACAGTCTGCCCTTTTTCTCTGGCCCTCTCCACCGCATTCAGTGCTTCCTGGCAGGTGAGATGCACGACAATCACCGGAATATCCACTTCCCCGGCAATAGCCAGAAGCCGGTTGACTGCCTCTGCCTCAGCACTTTCAGGTCTTACCTTCGGATGAACATCTGCTCCCAGATCACCTCTTTTTTTTGCTTCCTCTGTCAATGCTGCAATCATACCTGAATTCTCACAGTGCACGCCTGTGATGCCGCCGATTTCTTTCATCCTTCTCAATGCCATAAAAATATCATGATCATCTAAAATCATATCCGGATATGTCATGTACATTTTAAATGACGTGATTCCTTCCTCCATCATATGCTCCATGGATTTCGAGGTCTCTTCATTCCAGTCAGAGACCGCCATATGGAAAGAATAATCGCAGGAACTTCTGTTGTCAGCCCGCTGATGCCAGTTTTGTAAAGCCTCCTCCAAAGTTTCTCCTTTATACTGTGTCGCGAAATCAATAACCATCGTTGTTCCGCCTTTGATGGCTGCCCGGGTCCCTGTGTCAAAGTTATCGGCTGTTACGGTGCCTGATACCTCCAACTGAAAATGAGTATGAGCGTCAATGAAACCGGGAAACAAAAGTTTCCCGGCTGCATCAACCAAGACAGCCTCCGGATCGGTCAGATCCGGCCCTGTCTTCAATATTTTCTCATCTTCAATCAGAACATCGGCTTTCTTCATCTGGTCTCCGGACACAATGGTCCCGTTTTTCAATAAGTACTTCATCGAAAACCGCCTCCTTCTATATCTATTTTGTTTTCTTTTTCCTTGCATACGGCGTATTCACAAGCGGAAGTTCCTGCTCAAAAATGCCGTTCCTGTTATAATATGCAGCTGCCACAGCCGGTGCGGTAGGTATGGATGTTATCTCCCCTACGCCGATGGCTCCGCAGGCTACAGGAAGTCCTTCTTTTTCCACGATCCGGCTCTCCACCTCCGGCACCTTATCCGCCCTGAAAAGCCCCAGAGTGCCGAACTTAGCCGTAGGCTTCAGATCTTCATTGATGGGGTACTGCTCTGTCAGGGCGAATCCGAGAGACATGACAACACCTCCCTCAATCTGGCCTTCCACAGAAAGAGGATTGATAGCTTTGCCCACATCATGTGCCGCCGTCATCTTCTTTACAGTTCCATCCTCATTGAGCACACACACCTGGGTGGCATATCCATACGCCACATGGGATACCGGATTTGGCTTATCACTTCCCATCGGATCCGTTTCCGCCAGATATTCCCCATAAAACTCCTGTCCCTCCAGCTCCGTGATATTCTTTTCTCCGGCCGCCTTATTATAGAGAAGACAGGCACGTCTTAGCGCCTCACCGGTTACCAGAGTCTGCCTGGAACCTGAGGTCGTTCCTGAGTCCGGTGCCAAAATAGAGTTGGAAGCTTCATAGACGATCTGTTCTCTGGCAAGCCCGGTCTGCTCCGCTGCAATCTGCACCAAAACAGTTCCAAGCCCCTGCCCGATACAGGACGCCCCGCTTCGGATGTGAAGCTTCCCATCCAGTACTTTGAGAATGCACCTTCCGGTATCCGGTATGCCCACACCCACTCCTGCATTTTTCATTGCACAGGCTATGCCGGCCTGAGGATACTTCTCCATCACATCCTTCACCGCCTCCAGAGTCTCTGCAAGACCTGTAGACTCATCCGCCAGCTGTCCGTTCGGAAGTTCCTGGCCCGGACGGATGGCATTCCGATAGCGGATTTCCCATGGAGAAATTCCAGCCTTTTCTGCCATTAACGTCAGCACCATTTCCAGTCCGAAACAGCTCTGAGTTACCCCAAAGCCCCGGAAAGCGCCTGCCGGAGGATTATTCGTATAATAGGCCCTGCCTTCTATCTCAAAATTCTGGTAGTTATAAGGCCCAGCCGCATGGGTACATGCCCGCTGCAAAACCGGTCCGCCCAGTGACGCATAGGCTCCGGTATCAGAGATAATACTTGCCTTTACTCCCTGAATGATCCCGTTTTCATCACATCCCATAGTAAATTCCATGTCCATCGGATGCCGCTTCGGATGAATCAGGATACTCTCATCTCTGGTCAGTTTTACCTTCACCGGCCTTTTTAAGATATAAGCTGCCAGCGCCGCATGATGCTGTACACTCATATCCTCTTTTCCCCCAAAGCCTCCGCCTACCAGTTTATTTTCCACGTAAACCTTTTCCGGAGAAATACCCAGCATCTCATAACACTCTCTCTGAGTGTCATAGACCCCCTGGTCAGAAGAATAAATCTTCACCCCGTCTTCCTTATATGGGAATGCCACTGCACACTCAGGTTCCAAAAATGCATGCTCTGTCCATGGAGTATGAAACTTTTTCGTAATCACATATTTGGAATTTTCGATAGCTTTTGCCGCATCCCCTCTGCATACATGCTCTCTGGCAAGCAGATTGCCTCCGCTGTGCACAAGAGGGGCATCCTCTTTCATGGCTTCATATGGATTTCTCACCGGTGTAAGCTCTTCGTATTCTACTTCCACCAGTTCCTTTGCCTGCCTTAAAGCTTCTTCTGTCTCCGCTGCCACAAGGGCTATGGAATCCCCCAAATATTTGGTCGTGGTGCCTTCCGGAATCAGCACATACCAGTCCCGTTTCAGATGACCGGTGCGGACGTTCCCCGGAATATCTTTTGCCGTCAGAACTGCCGCCACCCCCGGAACAGCCATCGCCTTAGAGGTATCAATAGAAAGAACCTTTGCCCTGGCATATTTTGAACGCACGGCACTGGCATAAAGCATACCCTCCATCTCTACATCGTCTGTATACTCACCGGTGCCGAGCACCTTTTCTCTCACGTCCAGCCGGTGCACCCTCTCACCGATCTTCCACTGCCCTTTATCGGAAGGCACTTTCTTCCCATCCCGGAAAAGCTGTGCCGCAAGCTCTACCGCGTCTATAATCTTTTTATATCCTGTACACCGGCAGATATTGTTCCTAAGTGCAAAGGCAATCTCCTGTCTGTCCGGATTCAGATTCACATCCAGCAGTCCCTTGGCACAGATTACCATGCCAGGAATACAGAAACCGCACTGGACCGCTCCTGCCTGGCCGAATGCATAGACAAAAATCTCTTTTTCATCCTCAGGAATGCCTTCCACTGTGAGTATCTCTTTTCCATCCATCTTTGACATCATGGGGATACAGGCCTTTGTGGCTTTTCCGTCTACCAGCACCGTGCAGGTACCGCAGGCCCCCTGGCTGCATCCGTCTTTGACAGACTTAAGCTTCAGTTCATCTCTTAAAAAACGGATCAGCTTCTGGTCTTTGTCTGTACTGTATTGTTTATGGTTAATCGTGCATTGGAACATACCTATACCTCCATTCTCCCCGCCATGCTATAAAGACTTTATATTTTTAAAATTCTTTTCCTTCACAGTAAAGTTCAGCGGTATCCTTTTGCGGACTTTTACCTTTTCTTCCTCCTCTGGAATGATCAGGTTCAGCACAACAGTAATCAATGTTGCCAGAACAACCGCAGATTTTCCGAATACCATCATAACCCATGAAGGAAACAGAGCCAGAGAGTCCGGGGCCAGCGTAACTCCCATGCCCACGGCAACTCCGAGCCCTACAATCGCTGTGTTCCGGTTATTGAGCCCCGCTTTTGCGATCAATTTAACGCCTGTCATGGCAATCGATGCAAACACTGAGATGGTGGCTCCGCCGAGAACACACTGAGGTATGGTTGTAAGAAGGGACGCGATTTTCGGCAGCAGTCCTGCCGCAAGTATAATAGCGGATGCCAGATAAAATACCCTTTTTGCCACAACCTTTGTCGTGCCGACGATTCCTACGTTCTGGCTGAATGTAGCTGTCGGCAGACCGCCGAACAGTGCACCGAAAATACTTCCCAGACCGTTTCCGATAATGCCTCCTGACAGTTCTCTGTCTGAAGGCTCCCTTCCCAGACCGCCCTGAGTGGTAGCAGTCAGATCCCCGATAGCCTGCACCGAATTAACGATAAACAAAATCGACATGGTAATCATGGAGGACGGCTCAAATGTGATCCCGAAATGCAGAGGTTTCGGAAGCTGCAGCCACGAAGCAGAAACCACCGGTGTAAAATCCACCATTCCGAGGATAACTGCGATTACATATCCTACGCAGATTCCGATTAAAATAGCGGAAAGCTTCAGAAATCCTTTTGTAAAATGGCTGAGTCCCACCACGACTGCCAGAGTAATCAGGGCTACTGCCCAGTTTTTTACACTCCCATAATCTTTGGACCCGGTTCCGCCTGCCATATATCCCACAGCCACCGGATACAGAGAAAGCCCGATGGTAAACACCACGGTTCCCGTCACAATAGGCGGAAACAGAGAACGGATCCTCTTGATAAAAATCCCCACCACGACTGCGATTACTCCGCCGGTCAGCTGGGCACCGAACAGAGTGGCCAGATCAAACTCCTGGACTACAGCCTGCATGGTTGCCAGATACGCAAAACTGACGCCCATGATAACCGGAAGCCCTGATCCCACTTTATTTTTAAATGATATAAGCTGTAAAAATGTTGCCACAGCAGACACAATCAATGCCCCCTGCACAAGCACAATTTTATCCTGGGGTGAAATTTCTCCCCGGGATACGGCAATTCCCGCTACGATGATGGCCGGTGTCACACATCCCACGATCATTGCCACCACATGCTGAAGAGCCAGAGGAAGCGCCTGTTTATAAGGCGGCTTCCCTTCAGTTAAAAACAACTCTTTTACTCCTGTCTTGCTCTTAAAACTATCAAACATATCTACTATCTCCCTGCCATCTGCACAACAGCCTCTAATATCCGGGCCCGGGCTCCCCGTCCCGGCCCTGAGACTAAAGCAGATAAAATGCGTAGTCTTCACAGACAACAGTCATCAGCCTTCTTAAGCCTTCTGTCACTGCAGAACTTTCATCCTTTAAGTTCACTGTCATTGTTTCTCCCAAATACCTTACCCGGCATTCGTGTTCATCCGCATCCAACACGGCAAAACCGTCATTTTTGCTGTTTTTCATATCTTCTTCATTTGCAAACAGCGTAAATTTGTCCAGGTAAGGTGCACTTTCATACGGACAGAAAGATCTGCAGTTTCCGCATTCATTGCACATATAGTCAATATGGATAACCTGGTCTTTCTCAAATCCCGGCACATGAATAGATACATTTGCCCGGTTCGGACAGACATCCACACAGTTTTCACATACCACATCACATCCCAGACATCTTCTGCTCTGGTCCTTCTCCTCCTGTGCATCCTTTAGTATGCCTTTCTTCTCACAGCATTCCTCTTTTGATGCCAGGCTGTCTTTGCCCTTTGAAACCACGGTGCCGAGAATATGTTCTGCCGCCAGCATAGCATCCCTCATGCCTTCTACTACCGTGGCAGGCCCCCGAAGGCCGTCTCCGATCACATAGATTCCCTCCTGATTTGTCATCAGGGTCTCCGGCTCTGTCTTTGCCCTTCCCCTGCTGTCCACGGAAATCCCGTTTTCCTGATAAAAGCTTGAAGGAACCTGCTCTCCCACTGCAGCGATCACCGTATCGGCAGGTACTCTGACACGTTTCCCTGTGCTTTTGACTCCCCTTCGTCCCGTCTCGTCAGGGTCAGAAAGTTCCATAGCTTCACAGACCAGCTCTCCTTCTTCCAGCAGAACAGGTGACAGCAGCTCCTTAAATTCCACACCGTCTTCTACTGCCATCAAAAGTTCTTCTTCATCAGCGGGCATATACCGTTTTGTCCGCCGGTATACCAGATAGACATGCTCCACCCCTTCGGTACGTTTGGCTGCCCGTGCAGTATCCATGGCTGTATTGCCGCCTCCGATGACGGCCACATTTCTGCCCACTTTGACGCGGCCGTCTTTTTGTTTGAATTCTTTCAGAAATTCCAGTGCGTTGATCACACCGCCTTTTTCCAGGGCAAGTTCTCCCGGTTTAGAGGCTCCCACTGCCAGAATCACCGCATCATATCCCTGATTTTTAAGGGCCGGTGCATTTTCAATATTCACATTCAGTTTGATCTCCACACCCAGTTTCTCCAAAAAAGAAGCATCTTTTTCCACAGAAGATGATGGAATCCGGAATTCAGGGATCACATGGCGCACAACCCCTCCAAGGGAATCGTTCTGTTCAAACAGAGTTACCTTTGTTCCGGCCTTGGCCAGATAGTATGCACATGCCATGCCTGCCGGTCCGCCTCCGATGACTGCCGCCTTCTTTCCGTTGTCTTCTGCCGGCTTCAGCGAAGCAAGCACTTCCTCATATCCGCCCAGTGCTGCTTTCAGCTTATTGTCCCTGATATGTACCGGTTCCTCATAAAAATTTCTCGTACATTTGCTCATACAGTTATGCGCACAGATTGTTCCCGTGATGAACGGCAGCGGATTTCTTTCCATGATGACTTCCAGTGCCTCTTTATATTTTCCTTCATCCGTCAGCGGCATATAGGCAGTGATATCCTGATGGATCGGACATCCCTCTTTACACGGCGCCACATAGCAGTCCAGCAGAGGGACCGGCTGATTCATTTTTCTGGACGGAAGCGGTTTTGCCGCCTTCACATGGTGTTTATCCGTCTTTGCTCTCCCAGCAATCCCGGATACCGCCTCTGTATCGATTCCTTCAAAGGGCCGCAGAGTTTTGCTTTCCCGGAGCTTTTGGGCCATCTGGGCAAGCCTCTGGTAGCCTCCCGGCTTCAGCAGCGTGGTAGCTACCGTAACCGGCCATATCCCTGCACTGACAATCTCTGCTATATTGCAGGCATCTGCACCGCCTGAATAGGATATCCTGAGTTTTCCTCCAAACTCTTTGGACAGCTTTGCCGCAAGAGAGATGGACAGCGGAAACAGTGCCTTTCCTGACATATACATTTCTTCGCTGGGAAGCTGATTTTCCTTCACATCCACAGGAAACGTATTGGTAATCTTTACGCCAAATTCCAATCCCTTTTCATCCGCAAGCTCCATGAGCCTTGTGAGCATAGGAACCGCATCCTCATACTGCAGGTCATCCTTAAAATGAAAATCTCCGAACACCATGTAATCATATCCCATATCATCCATGGTTTTTCTGGCAAAGTCATATCCAAGCAGAGTAGGATTGCACTTAATAAATGTATGCAGGCCTTTTTCTTTTAATAAATAGTCTGCAATACTCTCAATCTCCTGAGGCGGACATCCGTGCAGGGTTGAGATCGTGGCTGAATTGCAGATCTCGGAAGGAACCGCTTCAATATCTTCCGGAGTTACATTGTGAAGCCTTTTGGCCATTGCTTTGGCATCTCTCACACATTCTTTGAAAATGGCGCTCTCACCGGCATCCATCATCGTGTCAATAAATGTATTAATTTTTTCTGATTTGATCCCTGCCAGGTCATATCCGACGCTGATGTTAAACTGGAATCCATCCGCTGCTCCAAGGCCGTACTCCTTTGAAAGGATATGAAGCAGGAACCATGCCTTGATATATTCTTCCATTGCCTGGGGCACATAAAGTTCTGTAGACCATTCACAGTTATATCCTTCATCCTCTGCAAGAATACACGGCTTATTGACGCAGGCGGACAATTCTTCCCCGTCCATAATCTGTACAGTTTTCAGTTCAAAGAAACGGCTTCCGGCCACGTAGGCTGCCACAATGTTCTGGGCAAGTTGGGTATGCGGACCTGCTGCCGGCCCGATCTGCGTCTCCAGCTTCCGGCCGAAGATTTCCACAGTTTCAGACGGATCTGCCTTAAACGGCCTGCGGATTCCAAAAATCGTGCCCTTCTCTTCCTTTTCCTCCACTGCCCATTCAAGCAGCTGTGAAAACGGGATTGACGTCATAATATCACTCATAAAATTATCCTCCTAACAATTAATCGTATCTGAAAGTTTCTTTGCTTCCTCCCTGCATTTTGCCATTGCCTCTGCTTCATCAGCCACCAAAAGCCTGAGGTCTTTCATCAGGACTTTTCCGTTTCCGATGGTCGTCACAACGTTTCTTCCGCTCATTCCAAACAGGATATGTCCGTTGACATTTCCTTCATTCATCGGTGTCAGCGGATCATAATCTGCAATAATCACATCCGCCGCTGCTCCTTCTTTGAGAACTCCCAGAGGAGTTTTAAAGTACCGGTTCGCAATCACCGCATTGTTTTCAAACAGCATCTTCGGCACTTCAGCCCAGGCTGCATTGGGATCGCAGAGAGAATGCTTGTGCAGTACATTTGCTACTTTATAGGATTCCGTCATGTCATGGGTGTATCCGTCAGTTCCAAGTCCTGCCAGGATACCCTTCTGCACCATCCTCATAGTAGGAGGACATCCGCAGGCATTTCCCATATTGGACTCCGGATTATGTACAACCATAGTATCTGTGTCCCTGATCAGATCCATCTCATGTTCATTTACATAGATGCAGTGGCCGAGCAGTGTTTTGCTTCCCAGCACCCCGCAGTCCATGAGGCGGTCAATGATCCTCTTGCCGTAATGTTTTAAACAGTGATGCAGGTCTTCGATCCCCTCTGCCACATGAATATGGTATCCTGCTTCTTCCGGTTTGTTGGCTGCTGCCAGCTCCATAGTCTCATCAGAAATTGTAAACGAAGCATGCATTCCCATCATGCCTGCAATCATGTCTGATTCATCTTCCAGCGCATGGCTGATGAATCTGGAGTTTTCCATCACTGCCTCCCTGGCTTTCTCCTTTCCGTCTCTGTCGGAAACTTCATAACAAAGACAGCTTCTTACGCCCATCTCCTTTGCAGCTTCTTCTATAATAAAGAGACTGTCCGTAATATTTCCGTAGCTGGCGTGATGGTCAAATACCGTGGTCACTCCATTTTTAATACTGTCAATATAGGTTGCTCTTGCACTCTGCAGGATCTGTTCCGGTGAAAGATTCCGGTCAATGGTCCACCACATACCGTCCAGAATGTCCAGGAATCCTTTGGGATCATATCCGTTAATGGAAAGGCCTCTTGCCATGGCGCTGTAGATGTGCTCATGGGTATTAATGAAGGCGGGCATAATGACGCCTTTCTTTGCATCAATATACTCCGCCTCTTTATAAGCCTGTTTTATGTCCTCTGTTCTGCCGACTTCTATGATTTTATTTCCGTCCATGACAACAGCGCCATCTTCTAAAAATGGACAGCTGACATCTCTTGTAATCATTCTTCCGTTCCCGACAATTATCATAACTTGACCTCCTATTCTTTGTGCAGGTACTCTTTTAATAATCTAAATATAGCATCCCAAAATATAAAAAACAACCGTTCCGAAGCATGTATACAAAATATTTTTGATATATCTAAAAATTTTTGTATTTTTTTATTGCATTCCGAAAAAAACGTGCTATGATTAAATTATCAGGCAACCAAAACACTCAGAAAAGGAGTGATCATTATGAATCCGGAGTTGGAACTATTAAAACAAATGGCACATACGATTGCCATGCAGTTCGGGAAAGACTGCGAGGTCATTATCCACGATCTGACCTGTGAAGACATGGAACACACAATCGTACACATCGAAAACGGACACGTCACAAACCGGAAATTGGGAGACGGCCCTTCTGCCGTCGTTCTGGAGACTCTTCATAAGCATCCGGAAGACATCAAAGACCACTACGCATATCAGATTAAGACATCAGACGGAAAGATCCTGAAATCAACAACCACATTTGTAAAGGGAAAAGACGGCAAAGTCCACTATATAGTTGCCATCAACTATGACATCAGTGCACTTCTGATGATTGATGCTTCTCTTCAGTCTCTGATGCATGTGGAGGAACAGAAAAAGGATGAACCTACTGCTATTGTAGGCAACGTACATGACCTGCTGGACAGTTTGATTGAACAGTCTGTTTCATTGGTCGGAAAACCGGCGGCCCTCATGAACAAGGAAGAAAAGGTGAAGGCGATCCAGTTTTTAAATGACGCCGGAGCATTTCTGATCACAAAGTCCGGTGACAAAGTCGCAAAGTACTTTGGCATATCAAAGTTTACTTTATACAGCTACATCGACGTCAACAAATAAGGAGGTTTAGATCTATATGGAAACAATCAAATGGGCAGTCAACGAGATGCCGAAAACCGATGACCGCCATTTAAGCATCATGGCACTGGATGAAATCAAGAAAGCCAGAACTTTCCATGAAAGCTTCCCCCAGTACAGCAAAACACCGCTTGCCGGATTAAACTGCATGGCTGATTACCTGGGGCTTGGGGAAATCTACGTAAAGGATGAGTCCTATCGTTTTGGACTGAATGCTTTCAAAGTTCTTGGCGGATCTTTTTCCATGGCCCGCTACATAGCAAAGGAGACCGGGAAGGATGTCAGGGACCTGCCTTACCATGTACTGGTCTCCGAGGACTTAAAAAAGGAATTCGGCCAGGCCACCTTTTTTACAGCCACCGACGGAAATCACGGACGGGGCGTCGCATGGGCAGCAAACAAGCTGGGTCAGAAAGCCGTGGTTTTTATGCCAAAAGGTTCTACAAAGACCCGTCTCCAGCACATTTTAGATGAGAATGCCGAGGCTACGATAGAAGAGGTCAACTACGATGAATGTGTCCGTATGGCTGCCGCCGCTGCTGCAAAGACACCGCACGGTGTGGTTGTACAGGATACTGCCTGGGACGGATATGAAGAGATTCCATCCTGGATCATGCAGGGCTACGGCACCATGGCTATGGAAGCTGACGAACAGCTTGCTGAAAATGGCTGTGGACGTCCTACCCATGTGTTTATTCAGGCTGGTGTAGGATCTCTGGCCGGTGCTGTGCAGGGTTACTTTGCCAACCGCTATCCTGAGAATCCTCCGAAAGTTATCGTTGTGGAAGCGGAATCTGCCGCCTGCCTCTATAAAGGGGCAGTTAAAAAAGACGGCAGTATCCAGATTGTTGACGGCGATATGCCTACGATTATGGCAGGCCTTGCCTGCGGAGAGCCGAATACTCTTTCCTGGGATATCTTAAAGAACCATGCAGATACCTTTACCGCATGCCCTGACTGGGTAGCCAGAAAAGGAATGCGCATGCTCTCTGCTCCGTTCAAAGGAGATCCCCAGGTTATCTCGGGAGAATCGGGCGCAGCTCCGTTTGGACTTTTGGCAAGCATCATGACCATGGAAGAATATAAAGATCTCCGTGAGCATTTAGGACTAGACCGTGACTCAAAGGTACTCCTCTTCTCAACGGAAGGAGATACCGACCCGGACCGCTACAAACAGATCGTCTGGGAAGGAAAAGACAAATAGAACCCTGAAATTTTACCGCATTAGGAGGATATTAGAATGGATTTTAACAAGATCAAAGAAGCCGCACAAAACTATGAAGCAGATATGACAAAGTTTTTGAGGGATATCGTTAAGTTTCCCGGTGAGAGCAGCGATGAGGAAGCTCATGTAAAGAGGATCGCAGAAGAAATGAACAAACTTGGATTTGACAAGGTGGAAATCGATCCTATGGGCAATGTTCTCGGATATATGGGAACCGGTGAAACACTCATCGGCTATGATGCCCATATCGACACCGTAGGCGTAGGAAATCTTGACAACTGGGAATTTGACCCTTATGAAGGTTTTGAATCTGATACAGAGATTGGCGGCCGCGGTACTTCTGACCAGCTGGGCGGTATCGTTTCCGCTGTTTACGGTGCAAAAATCATGAAAGATTTAGGCATGTTGAACGATAAATATACTGTATTGGTGACAGGAACTGTCCAGGAAGAAGACTGTGACGGCCTCTGCTGGCAGTACATCGTCAAAGAAGATAAAGTACGCCCGGAATTTGTCGTATCCACAGAACCTACAGACGGCGGAATCTACCGCGGACAGAGGGGCCGTATGGAAATCCGGATCGATGTTGACGGAGTTTCCTGCCATGGCTCTGCTCCGGAGCGCGGTGACAATGCGATCTACAAGATGGCTGATATTCTCCAGGATGTCCGTGCCCTCAACGAAAATGATGCAGAGGACGGAACCGAGATCAAAGGCCTCGTAAAGATGCTGGATGAAAAGTTCAATGACCAGTGGAAGGAAGCCCGTTTCTTAGGCCGCGGCACCGTGACAACCTCTGAAATCTTCTTCTCATCTCCGAGCCGCTGTGCTGTTGCGGATTCCTGCTCTGTCTCTCTGGACCGCCGGATGACTGCCGGTGAGACCTGGGAGAGCTGTCTGGACGAAATCCGTGCACTGCCGAATGTAAAAAAATACGGTGCCAGGGTTTCCATGTATGAGTATGCAAGGCCGTCCTGGAAAGGCCTCACCTATCCGACAGAATGCTACTTCCCTACATGGGTCATTCCTGAGGATCACGATGTGACAAAAGCCATGGCCGATGCTTATGAAGGTTTGTACGGGGAACCAAGAATCGATAAATGGACCTTCTCCACCAACGGAGTGTCCATCATGGGCCGCTTCGGTATCCCATGCATCGGTTTCGGACCCGGACATGAGGATCAGGCACATGCACCGAATGAAAAAACCTGGAAGGCAGAGCTTGTGACCTGCGCCGCTGTCTATGCAGCACTTCCGTCTGTTTACTGCGAAAAGAAATAAATCTTTCTGCTGCCGCTCACTTTATTTATCAGTTTTATTTATAGGAGGAATCTTTCATGAAAATGAATTCATTACAGGACTACATTGACCGCTTAAACCAATTAAATTTCAAAGAAATGTATCAAAACGACTTTTTCCTTACATGGGAAAAAACCGATGACGAACTGGAGGCCGTATGGCTGGTAGCTGATGCACTGCGCTTCATGCGTGAGCACAATATTTCCACAAAAGTATTTGAAAGCGGACTCGGAATCTCTTTATTCCGTGACAACTCTACCAGAACCCGCTTCTCCTTTGCCTCTGCCTGCAACCTGCTGGGCCTTGAAGTTCAGGATCTGGACGAAGGCAAATCCCAGATTGCACATGGAGAAACTGTCAGGGAAACCGCCAACATGATCTCCTTTATGGCGGATGTTATCGGTATCCGCGATGACATGTACATCGGAAAAGGAAATGCCTACATGCATGAAGTTGCTGACTCCGTAGAACAGGGCAATCAGGACGGCATTCTGGAACAGCGTCCGACTCTTGTTAATCTGCAGTGCGATATCGATCATCCGACTCAGTGTATGGCAGATATGCTCCATATTATCCACGAATTCGGCGGTGTGGAAAACTTAAAGGGCAAGAAATTAGCTATGTCCTGGGCATACTCTCCTTCCTACGGAAAACCTCTCTCCGTTCCCCAGGGAGTCATCGGGCTTATGACCAGAATGGGTATGGATGTCGTGCTGGCTCACCCGGAAGGTTATGATGTAATGCCGGAAGTTGAAGAAGTTGCGAAAAAGAATGCAGAAAAATCCGGCGGAACCTTCACAAAGACAAACAGCATGGAAGAGGCATTTAAAGATGCTGATATCGTATATCCAAAGAGCTGGGCTCCGTTTGCCGCTATGGAAGAACGCACCGAGCTTTATGGAAACGGTGATTTTGACGGCATTGACCGCCTGGAAAAAGAACTTCTTGCTCAAAATGCACAGCATAAAGACTGGGCATGTACAGAAGATTTGATGAAGACTACCAAAGACGGAAAAGCTCTTTATCTGCACTGTCTGCCGGCTGACATCACAGGCTTAAGCTGTGAAGAAGGCGAAGTGGATGAAAGCGTTTTTGACCGCTACCGCAATCCTCTTTATAAAGAAGCCAGCTACAAACCATATGTTATTGCAGCCATGATCTTCTTAAGCAAATTTGAAGACCCTCAGGCAATCCTTAAAAAGCTTGAAGAAAACAAAAAACCAAGAATTTTTGAATAATCAGAACAAATCAATCCTAGTTTACCGCCACTTACATTCCGAAGACTGTGTATGTTCGTGGCGGTTTCTATTTTCAGGAGGTAATCTGCATGTATACAAGAAAAAGAATCGTCATCGCCCTGGGAGGCAATGCCCTGGGAGATACACTGCCGGAACAAATGCTGGCAGTAAAATCCACATCCAAAGCCATCTGTGATCTTATTGAGGACGGGCACGAGGTTGTCATTGTCCACGGCAACGGCCCTCAGGTGGGAATGATCAACAATGCCATGAGTGCCCTGAGCCGGGAGGATGAAAACCAGCCTAACACTCCCCTCTCCGTCTGTGTGGCCATGAGCCAGGGATATATCGGCTATGATCTTCAGAATGCCATCCGGGAAGAGTTAAGAAAACGCGGCTTCCTCCGCACTCCTGTGGTAACGATCATCACACAGGTCCGTGTGGATGAAAAAGATCCCGCGTTTGAAAATCCCTCCAAACCGATTGGACGCTTCCTTTCAAAAGAAGATGCAGATTTCCAGGCAAAAGAATACGGACATATCATGAAGGAAGACTCCGGCCGGGGCTACCGCCGGGTGGTGGCATCCCCGAAACCAAAAGAAATCGTAGAATTGGGCGCTATTAAAAATTTAGTAGATTCCGGACGGGTCGTCATCACCTGCGGCGGCGGCGGAATCCCTGTAACCTTAAAGGGAGATCATCTGTCCGGTGCCAGCGCGGTCATTGACAAGGATTTTGCCAGTGCTCTGCTTGCAAAGGAACTGGACGCTGACGTACTGATTATCCTCACAGCTGTAGAAAAAGTGGCGATCAATTTTGGAAAAGAAAATGAACAATGGCTGTCCGATCTGACCATCGAGGAGGCAGAACGCTATATTAAAGAAGGGCATTTCGCCCCCGGGTCTATGCTTCCGAAAGTCCAGGCTGCTATTGACTTTGCCGGTTCTAAAAAAGGCCGGACTTCTATGATCACCCTTCTGGAGAAGGCAAAAGACGGCATCATGGGAAAGACAGGCACCCGGATCCATAAATAATAAAGAAATTGATGATGACTCTAAAAAGTATACCCACAGGGCACACTGTATTTTATGCCCTGTGGGTATAACATTTGTCTGGAACTAGGGATTTGATTTCACAGGATGCGGTGCTGGTTTGCCTTGTTCTCTATTTTTCCCCAGCAGCTTTTCAGCCAGACTGTTTACCAGATAACTTCTGTCCCCTTCCTCCAGCATATAGTTCGTATAGTATACATTGTCCGTTACAATACCATCTACCTGGATACGTCTCATTCGCTGCACGGATGTCTCTTTATTTACAGTCCATGCATAAACTTTCTTTCCATAAAGCTTTGCCCGTGCAATCAGCTCTGTATTCACAAAAGTCTCCTCCACACTGATCATATCTGCTGCCTTCAGTTTTTCCATATCTCCGTATGCAATGGCAGCAATGTATACCGTTGGTATTTTGGGATCCAGCTTCTTAACCTTCTGAAGAATCCTGTAATCCATAGATGCTATGCTGCACTGCTTCTCAAATCCATATCTATGGATCAATTCCACTGTTTTCTCCTCCAGCTTCTTTTCATGTCCGCTGCTTTTTAATTCAATCATCAGATTGATCTGCCCGTCTGCTGCTTTTATCATCTCCCCAAGAGCAGGAACTCTCTCATTCCGGTAACCTACATTAAAGAAACTTCCCATGTCAAAAGTTTTCGCCTCTTTTAATGTCACATCCCACACATTCTTTTTTACTCCTGCTGTCCTCTGAAAATTTGTGTCATGCATGACAACCAGTTCTCCGTCTTTTGTCTGCTGTACATCAATCTCCGCACTGTCGGCACCGCTTTTGACTGCCTCACGGATCGCTGCTATTGTGTTCTCCGGTGCAAACTTCGCTCCTGCTCTGTGGGCAACAACCTGGATCTTTCTTTCACCAGGAGTTTCGTAGCTATACGGCATGGTCATTTCAACATAAAAGACAGCTATGACAATAACTGCGGCACACTCAATAAGAACAAAAAGCTTTTTGCCTGCATTCCGCCTATATTTCTTTATAGATATCTTAAATCCCTTATTCCGGTAATAGATCACCGCGATGGCACCAAATAACAATACCGGCCTTAACAATGCGGATATAAAGCTCAGTGCCCGGCTTAAATTATGATAATGGTACCAAAAGGCATAAAAGGTGCCTCCAGGCTCCGCTGTAAACCTGACGGCGAGCATCATCCCGGCCAGAACTCCTATATAAACCAGTGATGCTGTTACCCCAACAACAAATAGGATGCACAGCACAGAAAGAATGCTTTTTATTTTCCTTCCTTTGATCATCTCTGCACTCTTTTGGCATGACGCTCTGAATGTAAGCCTGTTCAATACAAATTCATGGATACAGAAGATCCATCGGCAGAACAGTACGATCAGTATGAAAACAATCCCTCCGTATAATAGGCTTAATACTAAATTCTCCTGAATGAATTCCATAATAAATCCCGGTATCTTAAAGGAACCAACAGGACCGGACATAACACTGATTCCCATGACCGGCATTGCCAGAATCAGCAGCAGGAATATCCATAGGTTCTTGGGCAGAAACAGTGTTCCTGCCTTTTTTGCACTCATCAGGAACAGCCCGCGTACGCTGAGTTTTTCTCCTTTTATGCCCCTATCACAATACATGACAATAGCTGCCACTTCCATAAAGGAAAAATATATGACAGCAGCAAATGACAGCACCAGTATCCCCAGTGAAAACGGATTTGACAGAAGCTGAAACAAACTCTGATTCGTCAAATATTCAATACCGGCCTTCTCCATCGCATATTCAATCCCATTCTGACTCAGCGAAATCACTGCGAGAAATCCCATTCTATAAATCACTTCAAAAGACAGAAGGACCGGCCAATTCCAAGTTAGCAGTTTCCATAAATCTATAATTAGACTCTTGATTCTTTTCATTAATACCCGCCTTTCTGAACTCCTTCTAAAAGTATCTTTTCCTAATTTTAAGAAAACTAATCCCTGCAGCAAAACGAAACGGACAAGTCCCCCGGCATGAGGGACTTGTCTGTTTTATAAACCGAATGATTTCCTTACGTTTTTTACATCTTTTTCTTTACCGGGTAGCATACTTCTGTGACAAGATCTTCCGGGCTCTCTGCGTCATGCGGACTCACGTGATAAATACAGAAAGACTCTCCGTCAAAATCATATCCGTTCTCACAGATCCACTCTGCAACTGCCTTATTTACTCTTGTGATCTGATCATAGCTTCCATTGTACGTAGCAGATGCAATCTGCATGGCATCCACATTCTTAAATTTTACATTTTCCGTATCCTCATAGGTTCCGTTTACTGAAACCTGGATCTCCACGTCCACATCACTTTCTTTAAAGCCCTTGTCATGAAACACAGCAAGCCCGTAAGCAGGAGCTGCCGGCTTCACATTCTGTCCTGCAATCTCTTTGTTCAGAATCTCCCACAACATGCCCTCACAGTCATATGCAGGGATCACCTGTCTCACACTTGCCACATATCTCTCCGGCATTGTCTTTAATACTACATTATAATCCATAAAATTACCATCCTTTCTCAGCCATTGAATCGTATTGTCAAGAAGCCTGATTCTTTCTTCCGTTTCCAGGGCCTGGCAGAGCAGCTCTTCCCGTTTGATCATCAGGAATTGTTCCATCGCTTTCTCATCTTCATATTTTGTAAGGATTTCACCTATGACAGAAAGACCGAATCCCATAGCCCTGAGCGCCTGGATAGTGTCCGCCTCCGGAAGCTGGGATTCGCTGTAGTACCTGTAGCCTGTACTGTCATCGACGGACTCCGGTACGAGCAGCCCAATCTTGTCATAATGGCGCAGCATACGGATGCTGACTCTTGACAGTTTTGAAAAATCTCCGATTCTTAACATTATTTACACCTCTCACATATGTGTTTTTTTCTGAGCTCATCTTTAATATAAACTATAGCACAGTGTCAGAGTCAAGAAACATTTTTACTCTACAGAGCATTTGCTGAAATTTCCTATAAAATAAGAAAGAATCCCACAAGCGGGATTCTCCGCCTGCAGGAATTCCTCATTCCTTTGTTTTTAATATTATTCGCTGAAAATCTGGATTCTGCTTCCTTTTTTCAGTACCGGTGTCTCTGCCTTTTCCACACAGATGCTCCCCGGAAGACTGCTGCCCTCTTGAAATAAAATAGTAACATGCCCCAATGTACCCAGGTTATCTTCAACCATGTCTCCAACCTCTGTAACTGCATATTCTGTTCCGTCGATGGTCAATTTCCCAGCACTCTTAATATCTCCATGTATACTGTTCTTTTCAATATAATAGCAGTAATCTTTTAATGTAACTAAGGCTTTATCTGCAAATGTCACCAGCATTCCCTTTTCTGCAAATGCTTTCACTTCTGTTCCCATATCAATTACTGTCGTTTCATATAATATCATAATATCTTCCTTTCCAGCGGTGTTATCGAAGGTTTTGTGGAGTTATTTTATATCCTGCAGCAGAGAAAATCAACAATAAATTATATTTATTAATGCAATTAAATAATTTATTTATAAAATACAAAAAACGGTTAAGTTCAATGAACTTAACCGTTTCCTATAATGCAGAAGAAGAGACTCGAACTCTCACGGGAGTAATCCCACTGCCGCCTGAAGACAGCGCGTCTGCCAGTTCCGCCACTTCTGCATGTCTCAAGCATGATTAATAATACACGATCCCAAAGAAAATATCCAGTCTTTTTTTCATTTTTATTGTACTTTTTTACATACATGCTCAAAACAGTAGATTATATGAGGTATTTTGCCGGAAATGCTATACTTATGACAGCATTCCCTGGTCCTGCAGCCACTTTTCAATCTGCCCCTTTGACTGTGCAGCTACCAGAGGTTCTCCCGCCTGTCCGTCTTTAAAAAGGATCATGGTAGGGATTGTCATCACCTGAAACCTTTCTGCCAGTTCCATCTGTTCATCAATATTAATCTTCCCAATCTGTACTGCATCTTCATTCTCTTCTCCCAGCTTGTCTAATGCAGGTGAAATTCTTCTGCAGTACCCGCACCATGGGGCCCAAAAATCTACAAGAACCGGTTTTTTTGATTCTGCAACCTCGGATTGAAAATTTTCATTTGTTATATTTATAATACTCATAATGTGTCCTCCATTTCTTTTGTAAACTGAAACAACTTTTGTTACATTTCTTATTGTAACTATATCAGTTACATTTATATTTGTCAAGAATTATTTGCGAAATAAAATAGACAGCCAATATTTTAAACTGACTGTCTATCATCTAAGCGGAAACTTTTATCCCGGCTATTTTATGTAAATATTAACGAAGCTTTCGTCTCTTCCTATATGCATAAAATATGATTCCTGCGGCTCCGGCCATACAGCCCAGTACCCATGGCAGCCTGCTTTCATCTCCCGTCTCTGCTATTGATTCCCGGTTTGTATTCCATGTTTCTCCCGCCTTTGCCCGGGCTCTGCGCTCTGCGACTTCTCTGTAGTTCCATTTCGTTTTGTCTTTCTTTACTTTCTTTTTCTTCTTCTCCTGCTTTACGTCATTCTTATCTGTCTGATCCTTTGTGGCCGTGGTACTTTCTGTTTGGGCTGTGGTTTCTTCAGCATTCTTCTTCCATTTAGCCTTCAGTGTCATATTCTCATGGACCGGAGTTTCAAAATTCCATTTGATTTCTTTTCCATCCTCATCTGTGTAGTACCAGCCTAAAAAAGTATATCCCTTCTTATTTGGCTCCTCTGGCTCCTTTACCTCTTTTCCGCCTTCTATTATCTGCTTCTGCGGCGTATACTCTCCTCCGTCCGGCTGAAAGGATACCGTATGATTTCCGGTTAAGGCGACCTTCACTTTGACTTTTGTTCCATCTTCCATATAAAATGTCACATCAAAAGAACCTGTCCTGCCTGCTGCCTTTGCCTGATTCACTTTCTTAAGCTGTACCTCATCAATCTTCAGTGCTGCGTTGTCACCATTTTCATCTTTTCCCTTGGCTTTGCAAAGTTCAGCCAGCTCGGTTTCACTGAATACGCTGCCTCCGGTCGGATGACTCAGACTGTCAGCCCCGCAGCTCGGTTTTCCGCTTCCCTGGGCTGCTCCGTCCAGCCCCTCTTCTGTGAGATACACTGTGACCGTAACCTCGGTCCCATCAGGCGTGGCAAAAGTCAGCGGAAATTCTCCTGTCTTTCCGGATGCTTTTACTGCATTCAGCTTCTCTATCTCTTCCGGTTTTGGAAATATAATAAGGTCCCTGTCCATCACACTGTCATCGCCTGCTATAGCTTTGACCCTGCTCAATTCCTTTAATTGGGTTTCTGTAAATGCTGCTCCCTTTGTTTTGCTTATAATATGTTTGGCCTTAATCATTTCTCCGGTATCCGGATTTTGAATAATCTTGTCGTACTCACCATGAAGGCTCACTGTGATTACGACTTGTTTTTTGTCCGGTGAAGTAAAAGTCAGCAGAAATTTCCCTGCTTTTCCCGCAGTCTTTGCTTTATTTAACGCTTCCAGCTGCTTCTCATCCGGCACCAGCTGCTCCGCTTTATAAGTCGTACCCTCTGCATCTTTCCCCTGCACAGATGCAAGGTCCCGTACATCCGCACTGCTTAACGCCAGTCCGCCTGTTTCTTTTAAAAAGTTGTTGGCTCCAATGGTAACCTCTAAGTTTTCCGGATCCACCGCAGCAGCATCCGTTCCCTCAGCCTTTAAATATACTTTCACCGTCGTTTTTGTTCCATTCGGTGTTGTAAATGTCAAAGGGTACTCACCCAGTTTTTTCTCAGTTTTTGCTTTGTTTATGGCCTCAATCTGCTCCGGAACTTCAAAGGTTAACGATTCCTTGATAAAATCTGTTCCATTCTCCTGCTTCCCAATGACCCTGGTCAGACCTTTCAGCTGCTCTTCTGTAAAAGCTTCTCCTCCGGTTTTACTGATCACATGATTGGCGCCGATCTGTTCTTTCGTATCCTTTTCAATTTCATTCGTATCACGAAACGGCCCAAAATAGACTTTCGTATAGAACTTTCCTACCTGGATCGCAGTCGTTTCTTTAAATGGCGTCCCATCCACAAAGGTATAATCCGTCAGCGAAGTCCCATCCTGAATATATCCCTGATAACCAAAATCCGGCACTGCAGCGACATTGGATACTTTTTCATTGCCTCCTGCCGATCCGATTCCCGGCATTCCTGTTGCCTCATCACCTACCGCAACAACCACCGTATCGCCGCCGCTGATCTGAATATTCTCTGTCTTTTGATTTCCGCTTCCACCACTTGCACCAATTCCCGGAGCATTAGATCCTCCCTGCGCCTCTACATAACCTCCGGAAATATAGATTCCATCTACTTGATTTCCAAAGCCAGATCCTATTCCAGAACAGTACTCATTTCCTTTTGCAGTAACAAGCCCTCCACTGATCCTGATATTTTTCGTATATCCTCCGTTCTGTTGCGACCGGCAGGAAGAACCGATTCCCGGACTATGCTTTCCTGCCAAGGCTTTGATAATTCCTCCCTTAATGGTAAAATTACTAAACCCCGCTCCGTCCGGCTGATTATAATTTCTAAAGGCATTTCCTATCCCTCCAGCATGGTAAAGAGAAGGATCTCCCTGTGCCGTCAGAGAACCGCAAATCTCTTTGGTACATATATGCCCTTCCTTTCCTGCATTCTGGCATTGAATCGTCAAAGAACCATCCATTCCATCCTTTGTAATAGCATTACCATTAGACTGGTCAAAAATATCAGTGCTTGTTCCGGCTTTGCTGTATAGTACATTTTCTCCGATCAAGGTAATTGTCACATCCGCATGAGAAACATTAAGACAATCCTTTGTCGTTGTGTTGCTAGTAACTGCTACGCCATCTAACGTCAACTCGGACTTTACACCTGGATCCACCACAATATTGTTGCTGTCAGTTGTTCCTGTGATCCAGTAACCTTTTGGGTTCAGGCTTGTCTCATTTTCAGTAAGTCCGCCTCCACTGGCACCGCTGGCCGTAATCTGAATACTTCCTTTACTCACATCGAGAAATGTCTGCCCGTTTTCTGACAGTTCTTTTTTTCTTACTGCCTTTTTAGCCTTCTTCTGCAGAAGAATATCCTCTTTCCGTTCTGTTATTTCTGTTGCTGTATCTTCTATGACTGTGGTTTCAATTCTCTTTTTTTCTGTATTCCCTATTTTATTCTCCGTGGTTAATTCCTGAATTTCAGAAATACCCCCCCCCGGTTTTTCCAGCTATTTCCTCCTGTGCCTGCAGTACTGTGCCTGTTCCGGCTCCCATAGTCACGATCAGAGAAACCGCAGCCAGACCTCTCATCCATTTTTTCTTCATTTCTCTCCATCCTTCCCTTCTGCCCTCAAGTGCACTCTTTATTGGGCAAGTTCTTTTATTTGACATTATAAGAACTGTAAATTTCCCAAAAGGTTAGAAAAAAAGATGAGCATTTAAATCTTCTGCTCATCTTTCTTTCTATTCACTCTCCAAGAGTTCCGCCAATTTTTTGGAAATCTCCAAAACAATCTTTTTATCTCTCGGACCGCAGTTTTCAATTACTGTATCCAGCTCCTTTACAAAAATATCTTCTCTCATCTCAAGGGATTTATAACTGTCCATTAAAAGATAATCTACAGAAACACCTAATGCATTGCTGATCTCAACCAGCGTAGGGAGAGAAACCTTTGTCTTTGCCGTTTCAATATTTGAAATATGGCTTATTGACAAATCCACCTTTTCAGCTAAATATTCCTGAGTCATATTCTGTTTTCTTCTCACTTCTTTTATTTTCCGTCCAAGAGCCTCATAATTTATCTTCATATGCCATCTCCACTTCTATTATATTTATGCGTTTAAAAAGACAGACTGTGTCTCACATAAATACTTTTTATTTCTATAGTACATTTCCTTATCTATATTGTCTCCGTTATTTGTTTTTGTTAGAATAGTCTATATAAATAAAAATTATTGTTATAGAATAAAAAGGTGGTTTTGTATGAAGAAAAATTATTATTTCAGGATTTTCGTGATTTGCTCCGGTCTGATTTTCCTCTGGTTTGTCCTGTCATTGATCCGTTACAGACAAAAAGAAAAATGGGCAAAAAAAATTGTCAGGGGATGGCGTTTGAAATACCGTCCCCCCGACAATGTTTCTTCGGGAACCTTATAATCTTTTCATAATCTCATAGCACCGGTTGGTCACGTAACCAGCCCATGTATTTCCCACACAATAGTTCTGATTGACCCCCTTTACGGTAGGTCCATGATAGTAAGCGCCGCCTTTGACCAAGTACTTTTCTTTCAAAAGCTTTGCAGTCATCATCAGATTCTCTTCTTTGGTCGGTGCATTGATGCCTTTGGCGCTGTCTGAGGTAACTCCGTAGCCTGTGAGGTTATGATCTTCCCTGGCACGCCTGCTGGTGCCCCAGGCACTCTCATGAATGGCAATGCCCATCACCATGACCGCATTGACGCCGTATGTCTTCTCACACTTATAAAACGCCGGAGCCTGTTCCTCCAGGGCTGTTCCTTTTAACATCAGACGGATCTCTTCTACTGACAGATTGCTCTTTTTGAGAAGATCCATAGGGTCAAATACGCGCGGCTCATCTGCCTTAAGCTCTTTGATCCTTTTTTTCAGGGCTTCTGCCTTTTTTTTGCTCTTCTTCAGGTCTTTGATCCGCTGGTCCTGAGTTTTTTCACAGTTGAGAAGCTGCTGGTCCAAATACTGCTTCAGCTGTATCGTCTCTTCTTCCTCGATAACATCTGCTACCTTCATTTCACCTGCAACATCAAAATTATAATTTCTCGCAATATCTTTGAGATAATTATTCTTTGTTTTATCGGCCAGCTCCATGAGAAGGTGATTCACCCTGTGGCCGACCAGCGTATCATCACCGCTTTTCTTTACACCAGTCAGCGCTACCACTCCCGGGAGGGCCACACTGCCGCTCTGCTCATTCAGAGCCGCATAAAACTTCTGGATCTCTTCCTTTATCCTGCCCGTATGCACCAGACTCTGCTGAAGACTTTCTTCCTGCATCAGCTGCCTTTTTAACTTTTTCTCTCTGGCAAGAGCAGTTTTAGATTTCACAGACACTGGATCTTCCGGTGCCTTGATCTTTTTGTCCTTCTTTTTCTTCTTTTCTTTTTTCTTTTTGTCTTTCTTGTTCTTCTTGGCTTTCTTTTTATGTACCTTCTTAGACTTTTCTGTATCCCCCTTTTTTTCTGTGTCCCCCTTTTTTTCCGTATCTGTCTTTTCTGAAGCCGTCGTAGGTTTTGGCTTCTGTGCTGTCGTCTGTTCCTCTGTTGGGGTCTCCGTCTTTTCTTCTTCCGTACCGGATGACGAAGCCTCGGCGGTCTCCTTAGCCTTGTCAGGCTGGTCAGCAAAGGCCGGCACTGACATACTCAGGATAAGAACGGCCATACAAAGGATACTGGCAGTCTTTCTTAAAAATTTACTCACGTTGATACCCCCTTGTATATTATCCATGATACAACCCCTGACAATATTTCGCAACTCCTAAACCCAATTTCAGATTTTTTTAATAAATAGAGACTCCCGCAAGCCGCAGCTCCCGGGAGTCTCTATTTCTTTTGATTCTGTTCTTAACTACCGAATAATTCTTCTTGCACATACAGGGGTCCGGTAGAAAGCATTTGAGATCTTAATTCCTCCTTTTGGATAAGGTGCGGAATTGCTCGCATGCACAACCTGTCCGCCGCCGATATACATTGCTACGTGGTTAATGCTTCCGCCGCTTCCGTAAAAGATCAAGTCTCCTGCACGAAGATTGCTTGTGGAAACTGCAACTCCTTCTGAAGCCTGTGAACTGGATGTTCTGCTGATGCTGTATCCAAACTTGGCCATAATCTGCTGTGTAAATCCGGAACAGTCAATTCCGTTAGTAAGGCTGTTGCCTCCATAGCGGTATGGATTTCCAACAAACTGCTGTGCATAATTCGCTGCTCTCTTTCCTGTTGAGGAACCTGAAACACTTGCAGCTGCAGGAACTGATTTCCTGCTCTGGCTGCTTCCGGTGCTCTTTGTGCCGGAAGAACTGCTTTCTGAACTGCTCTGGGATGACTGGACAGACTTCTGTTCCTGTGCTTCACTGGCTTTTCTTTCTGCTTCCAGTTTTGCCTGGCGCTCTGCCTCAATCTGTTTCATAGATTTTGCTTTTTTAAATTTGTAATTTACATCGACATAATCTTTTGAAACATATCCAGTCTCGCCTTCCACCTTTACCTTTGCCCAATCTCCGCTCTGCTTTTTCACTTTGTAAGTCTCATCCTCAGAAACTAAGGCTACAACTTCAGCATCTGTAGATGCTTTTTCCCGCACCCTGAGAGTCTCTGTCTTTACTTTTGCCACCTTCTTAATATTTTTCTCCGCAAAGGTCTGGATGTCATCTTCAAAGACAAGATAGTCATTTTTCACATAACCGGTCACATCTCCGGATTTCACTTTTGTCCATTCGGTGCCTTTTTTTACAATCGTTCCAATTGCTCCTCTTTTCATCTTTCCCAGGATCTTGGAATCCGTATTCGGCTTCTTTCTTATGTTCAAAGTAGAGGAACTCCTTACTTTCGCCACTACTTTATTGGCATACTCACTCTTCGCCTGATTATTTTCTTTTTTCTGTGTCTCCGCTGCCGGCTTATCTGTTTCTTTCGGTGCCGCATTTACAGGAGACGATGTCAATATCATACCTGCCATAGCCACAACAGCGGCGGACAGTTTCATCTTCTTGATAATCATGTTTCCTCCTCAAATTCTAAATGTTACGAAATTGTTAACTTTATTGCTACAGGTGCTATTATAACACGCCTATCCCTCTTGTCAATACTTTTTAAATAATTTCGTAATATATTCGTAATATATTATCACATTTTGTAACATTATAGAGAAACATGGCAGTCTATGGCAGATTATGGCAGAATAAAAATCCCCCCTGCTGCAGGAAAATGTTCTGTATATCAGAACATTTTCCTGCAGCAGGGGGGATCTGCGGCCCAAATGGGCTGCTGTTTTAAGTTTATTCCTTAAGCCAGCTTTCCTTTTGCAACATCTACTAATGCTGTAAATGCTTCCGGGCTGCTGATTGCCATCTCAGAAAGCATCTTTCTGTTGATGTCAACTTCTGCTAACTTTAATCCATGCATAAACTTGCTGTAAGATAAACCATTCATTCTTGCAGCTGCATTGATACGTGCGATCCATAACTGTCTGAACTGGCGTTTTCTCTGTTTTCTTCCTGCGTAAGAAGATGTAAGAGCTCTCATTACAGACTGTTTTGCTACTCTATACTGTTTTGATCTGGCACCTCTGTATCCCTTTGCCAGCTTTAATACTTTATTATGTCTCTTTCTTGCGTTCATTCCGCCTTTGATTCTTGCCATTTCTTATAGTACCTCCTTCAATATTCTATCTTATAAATACGGTAAAATCTTCTTCATTACTTTTGCGTTTGTAGAATCTGTCACTGCAGATTTTCTAAGATTTCTCTTTCTCTTAGGAGATTTCTTTGTTAAGATATGGCTTTTGTATGCCTTATTTCTTTTTAATTTTCCTGTTCCTGTCTTTTTAAATCTTTTAGCTGCTGCTCTACATGTCTTTACTTTTGGCATGATAATTTCCTCCTTGTACTTTCTTCCTTCTTCCTGGCACTAGTTCTTAGGTGCTAAAAACATAATCATACTTCTGCCTTCAAATTTCGGACGTTTATCAACGGTCGCTACATCATCCAACGCCTTTGCAAAATCATCCAAGATTCCTTTGCTGGAATTCACATGGGCAAGCTCTCTTCCTCTGAATCGAAGCGTTACCTTCACGCGGGCACCCTTGGATAAAAACTTTCTGGCATGGCTGATCTTTGTATTCAGATCATTCGTGTCAATATTCGGAGACATCCGGACTTCTTTTACTTCTACGATCTTCTGTTTCTTTTTCGCTTCCTTTTCCTTGCGGGCCAGTTCATACTTATACTTACCGTAATTGATGATCTTGCACACCGGCGGTTTTGCTTTCGGAGAAATTTTTACTAAATCCAGTTCAGCCTCGTCAGCTTTTTTTTGAGCTTCCCTTGCGGACATAATCCCTAACTGTGACCCATCCTCTCCGATCAGCCGTACTTCTTTGTCTCTGATTTGTCCATTGATCATTAAATCGCTAATAACGTTACACCTCCATAAAAAAATAAGTGGATAGTCAGACTATCCACTTTACATTCAAGCATGATTACAGAATCACTTTCTTAAATATTAACCCAAGTCACTCTGGTGCTAAGGTGAGAGTGGATACTCTTCTTTCTTGTTCCTGTTGTTTCTCACAACTCTTAATATCATACATTTAAAATCTGATCCTGTCAACTGATTTTTATCACTCTTTGCTGAATTCCACCAGCTCCAGTCCTTCATTGCGGTCCAGGACAAATTGGATGCCCCATTCATTTTTAAATAACAGAAGCGGATTTCCTCTCATATCCCGGACTTTCTTCACTTCTGCCACGCCTTTTAATTTTCCCATATCTGTGGTGACGTCTTTGATCCAGCGGATCGCCTGGTACGGAAGCTGCTCCAGCCGGATTTCACAGTTGTACTCATTTTCCAGACGATATTTTAACACATCAAACTGCAGTGTACCCACAACGCCCACAATGATCTCCGCAAAACCTGCCTGGTGCTCCTGGAAAATCTGAATGGCACCTTCCTGTGCAATCTGCTCAACACCTTTTACAAACTGTTTTCTCTTCATGGAATCCAGCTGAATGACCCGGGCAAAATGTTCCGGTGCAAAGGTAGGAATACCCTCATATTCAAAATCATCTTTCGGCAGACAAACCGTATCCCCGATAGAAAAGATCCCCGGATCGAACACACCGATGATATCTCCTGCGTAAGCCTCATCCACAACCTTTCTTTCCTGTGCCATGATCTGCTGCGGCTGGGAAAGACGCATCTTCTTTTTGCTCTGGACATGCTTCACTTCCATATTGGCCTCAAATTTGCCGGAACAAATCCTCATAAACGCAATCCTGTCCCTGTGGTTTTTGTTCATGTTTGCCTGAATCTTAAAGACGAATGCAGAAAAATCATTTTCAGCCGGAGCAATCTCAGTTCCCTTTGATATTCTCGGAAGCGGAGCTGTCGTCATCTTCAGAAAATGCTCAAGGAACGGCTGCACACCAAAGTTCGTCAGCGCTGAACCAAAAAATACTGGAGACAGCTCTCCCTTATGGATCTTTTCCATATCAAGAGGCTGGGATGCACCGTCTAAAAGTTCAATTTCCTCCATGAGATTCTCATAGAAATCCTCTCCGATCATCTGCTCAGCCTGTCCGTCATCAATAGAAACTACCGTCTCTTTCGCTTCTTTGGAACCGCCTGTAGAGACTGCCTCAAAGCCCAGGATCTCCCTGCTGTTTCTCTCATATACTCCCTTAAATTCTTTTCCGCATCCGATCGGCCAGTTGACCGGACAAGTATCGATTCCGAGTACCTTCTCTATATTGTCCAGCAGATCAAAGGTATCCTTTGCTTCTCTGTCCATTTTATTGATAAAAGTAAAGATCGGGATATGTCTCATGACACAGACCTTAAACAATTTGATCGTCTGGGCCTCCACACCTTTGGATGCGTCAATCACCATGACTGCACAGTCAGCAGCCATCAGGGTCCGGTATGTGTCCTCAGAAAAGTCTTCATGTCCCGGCGTATCCAGAATATTGATGCAGTAGTCATCATACTCAAACTGCAGCACAGAAGAAGTGACTGAGATTCCCCTTTCCTTCTCAATTTCCATCCAGTCAGACACCGCATGTTTTGCATTTGCTTTTCCTTTTACAGAGCCTGCCGTGTTAATAGCTCCTCCATATAACAGAAATTTTTCTGTCAGTGTGGTCTTCCCGGCATCCGGATGCGAAATAATCGCAAATGTCCTTCTCCTGCCGATTTCCTTTTCAATACTGTTTGCCATAGTTCTTCCTCTTTCTTTATATCACATGCCCCTGCGGGTATTCTTGGTTATGATAGCATAACAAAAGACGGATTTCCACTAAAAATAGAGTTTCATCCACAATGTAACAAAAAAAGCACCTGCAGAAATCCTGCAGGCGCTTTGCCTTTGATCCTTATTTCTCTATCAATCCCTGTTTCAGCAGATAATCGTGTGCAACCTCTCTTGGTTCTTTTCCCAATTCATCAACTTGATAATTCATTTCCATCATAGCATCATTGGTCAGCTGGGCACTCAAGTCATTGATCACTTTTTTCAGTTCAGGATATTTTTCCAGCGCATCTTCCCGGATAACCGGCACAGCGTAGTATGGAGGAAAATACTTTTTATCATCTTCCAATACTTTCAGCTTAAACTTTTTTAAGAGACCATCTGTCGCAAAAGCATCCACAACGTCTACTTTTTTATTTTCCAGTGCCGTATATCTTGGAGAACCGTCAATTCCCGTCTCATTTTTAAATTTAAAGCCGTAAGTATCACATAATCCCGGAAGGCCATCCGCACGGTTCAAAAATTCCAATGTGGAACCAATGCTCAGCTGTGATCCGTTTCTCTTTAAATCACTGATCTTGTTCAGGTTATACTTCTTTGCTGTTTCTTTGCTCACAGCCAGTGTATAAGTATTGTTAAACTTCGTCTGATCTAGGACGTCAAAATTGTTCTTTTCTTTAAAATAATTCTTCAGTGACTGGTAGACTTTATCCATGTCATTGGTAGATTCCTTTTTCATGATATTCATATATGCAGTCCCTGTATATTCCACATACATGTCGATCTCACCTTTGTCCTGGGCTTCGTAGCAAACCTCACTGCCCCCAAGATTTTCTCTTCTGTCCACCTTGATATCGGTTTTATCCTCAATCACATCAGCATAGAGATTACAGAGAACGAGCTGTTCTGTAAAATCCTTGCTTCCGATGGCAATCCGTTTTTCATCTCCCTTAAAGCTGGAAATAACGGAATTGCCGATGATGACAACCACCAGAACTCCTACCAGTGCCAGGACACCCTTCTGACGCCTTCTCTTTCTTTTTAATTGTTCTTTTGAGCCTTCATAGCCCTTCTGCAGACTGATCGGCGTCACAAGCTTTTCAATAAGTCCGGCCAGGTAATCTACCAAAAGTGCCAAAATACAGGACGGGATGGCACCGGCCAGAATCTGGGCATTGTTAACTGTACGGATACCTGAAAATACCAGATATCCAAGACCTCCTGCGCCGATAAACGCAGCCATGGTCATAAGTCCCACTGCAGTTACCGCAGAGATGCGGACACCAGCCATGATAATCGGCAGGGCCAGAGGGATTTTGACTTTAAACAGCACCTGTGCTTTTGTTAATCCAATCCCCTTTGCAGCTTCCACCATGTCCGGACTGATACTGTTAATACCAGTAAATGTATTTTTGATAATCGGAAGCAGAGAATAAATAATAACCATTACAACTGCCGGCAAAGTACCGATTCCAAGAAGCGGAATTGACAGTCCTAAAAGGGCCATGCTCGGGATCGCCTGAACTACATTGGCAATTCCTAAAACCGGCTTATTTAAGTTTTTCACATAGCTGATCAGAATTCCAAGAGGAACACCGACGAGAATAGAGCATCCGACTGCAATGGCCGTGAGTTCGATATGTTCTGTCACAAGAGAAAAAATCTGTTCTTTGTTTTGTATCATATACTGAATAAATTCCATCGGCTACACCTCCTTCTCTGTCATTGCTGCTTTGGGTTCATCTGACGATTCATCCCCTGTATCTTCTTCATCCTCTGTCAGATACTGCTGGCTGAGCGTAGAGATCAGATTACTGTTTGTAATCAGCCCCAGTACCTTTTCATTTTCATCAACTACAGGGATATTCCCTACATCATATTCGTCAATCAGTTTTAAAAGCTGAAGGATATTGTCATCCGGACTTGCAGTCAGGACATCTGTCTTCATCATACTCTCTGCTGCAGCCAGCGGATTCTTGGCCCGGTATAGAGCTTTCCTGTTGATCATTCCCTGAAGCTTCCTGTTATGATCTACTACAAGCAGTGTATCTACATGGCGTTCTTTCATCCGTTTTACACAACGGCTTCTGGAGAAGTCCCCGGAACAAGTAACCGGGTTTTCAATCATGATGTCTTCCACCTTTATGTACTCCGGTGATCCCCAGATACGGTTCTTTCCTACGAAGTTTTCCACAAACTCGTTTGCCGGATTCTTTAAGATTTCTTCCGGTGTATCGTACTGCAGAATATGGCCGTCTTTCATGATGCAGATTTTATCTGCGATCTTAATAGCTTCATCCATATCATGGGTGACAAACACAATCGTTGTATCCACTTTTTCGTGAAGGGCAATCAGCTCATCCTGAAGGCTGACTCTTGTCATAGGATCCAGCGCTGAAAACGGTTCATCCATCAGAATAATCTTTGGGTTATTGGCAAGAGCCCTCGCCACGCCTACACGCTGCTGCTGCCCTCCGCTTAAATCATTCGGATACCGGTCCAGGAATTCCTCCCCTTCAAGACCTACCATATCCATGAGATAATCCGTATTCTTCTTAATCTGTTCATCGTCCTTTTTTTCCAGCCTTTGAATCAGTTCGATGTTCTCTCTGACAGTCATATGGGGGAACAGTCCGGCCTGCTGGATCACATATCCGATATTGCGCCGCATTTCGACTTTGTTCATTTCTTCGATGTCTTTTCCGTCGATGAATATCTTGCCCTTCGTCGGACGGATCAGCCGGTTGATCATCTTCAGCGTTGTGGTCTTGCCACAGCCGCTGGAACCGATAATCGCCACCAGTTCCCCATCTTCAATCGTCAGAGAGATATCCGACAGGACTTTATTATCTTTAAAACTCTTAGTCACATGTTGAAACTCAATCATTCATTTCACTCCTTTTGTATAAACAGCCAAAAGGATCTGTGTCTCTCCAGATCCTTTTATTCCGTTTTCTATAAACAAATTTTTTCTGTTATGTTATAGAATTGTCAGCACTGTGTTTTCTAGTTTATCATATTTTAAAACTTTTTTCCACTCAGGCAAAAGAGGCACTGTACTGTAATCGTACAATGCCCCTTTCATATCACGCTTTTTGCTGCTTAAAAAACATGCTATAAAACTCTTCTGACCATCTGTCTGCTGTATTTGCTGTAGACCCTTTTCCCCGCCGAGTCAATTTTATAAGCTCTCACTTTAAAGTAATATTTTTTCCCGGCTTTCAGTCTTTTCAGTGTAATATAATTTTTCTTTACCGACTGATATTCTGCCTTTTTATTGGATGCATATTTTATCTGGTATCCGCTGCCATCAGTGAAAATATGCATTTTAAAAATTGTGTTTTCATTGTGATCTCCTTTTTTAATGTTATAATTGTTATATTAAATTTACTGCTTAATATGGGAGGCATCATCAATGCGAATTTCAATATGTGACGATAATCTACGTGACATCACAATATTAAAAAAATATATATCCCAATACTTTACCGAATGTCCGCAGCCCTGTGAAATAAGAGAATTTCATTCGGCTTCTTCGCTTCTGGCCAATCTGAATCATCTCACGGATTCCTGTGACCTTTTATTCTTAGACATTTATTTTGACGATGAAAAAGAAAACGGAATCGATCTGGCAGAAAAGATACTAAAGACTTCCCCTGATCTGCCTCTGATCTTTATTTCCACCAGCCGTGACTTCGCATTGGAAGCTTTTAATCTTCTGGCTTCCGGATACTTGTTAAAGCCTTTGGATTACGCTCAGTTCTCCCGCACTTTTCATAAAGTTTTGTCTCTTGCAGATAACCAGCTGCAAACCATTGCGGTCACCGTTGATCACCATCCTGTGGAAATCCGGCTGTCCTCTATTATGTATATTGAAAGCCTGGCAAGAAGAACTGTGTTCCATATTGACAGACAGGGAACTCCCATGGCTTTAAAAACCTATATGCCCCTGAACGAATTGTCCGTAAAGCTTGAAAACCATGGATTTCTGCGCTGCCGGAGAACTCATATTGTCAATATGTCCCATATTATTTCCGAGACAAAAGAATATTTTGAACTGAAAGACCATACGCGGATTCCCATCTCACTCCGCAGCAGTACAGCAATCCGTCAGCAATATTATGAGTGGCTGTGGACTCAGGCTAAAGAATAAACATCTGTATTACCGGACAGTCCATACCATCTGTCTGCTGTACTTGCTGTATACCCTTTTTCCTGCTGAGTCCAGTTTATAAGCTCTTACTTTAAAATAGTACCGTTTGCCCTTTTTCAGCCCTTTTAAGACAACTGTTCGTTTCTTTGCTGATTTATATTTTGCTTTTTTATATTTTTTATTGGATGCATATTTTATCTGATATCCTTTTGCTCCCTTTACCTTAGTAAAAGACAGCGTAATCTTCCCTGACTGTTTGTTTCTAAGTTTCTTAATGAACGAAGCTTTTACTTTTACCTTTTCCCATTTTGCATACAGTGTATAATTCTTTCTGCTGCTCTTTGTGATCTTTTTGATCTTTTTCTTAAAGTTTTTCTTCTGATACCATCCCTTAAACAGATATCCTCTTCTGGACGGGTCCCTCAGTGCAATCTCCTGCTGATAATAAAATGCAGGATTCTTTTTATTATTTTTTCCATTGTTGAGCTTATATTTGATCTGATACGGAACTTTGATCCTGCAGCTGCTGCTCTTTCCTGAACCGTCCGCTGCCGATGCCGTAATCACAGCACGTCCGTAATTTACAGCGGTTACCTTTCCTGTAGAATCTACAGCGGCCGCTTTGGTATTGGATGACCTCCACACAATCTTTTTGTTTTTAGCATCAGAGGGCAGGACAGCCGCTTTCAGCTGATATGTTTTCCCTTTTTGAATTGTCTTATCTGCTGCATTCAAAGTCACTTTTGACACTTTTTTACCCGCCGGTTTATCATCCGGCCTGATGACTGCAGTGATTGTTACTTTGGTATCCGGCATAACAAATGTTGTAACAGCTGATGTTTCGTTTTCAAATTCCACCTGGGGATCAGATGTCCACTTCAGAAATTTTCCATTGTTCACAGCGTCCGCTTTAATGGTTACTTTCTGGCCTGCCAGAACCTTCAGCTCTGTTCCCGGACTTCCATTTTCAAATAATGCTGTCCCACCTGTGACCGTTAACTGCTGTTCTCTCTTTACCGTATTCCCCTGTACTTCATTTCCCTGAATGGAGCCAAGATCTATGATACTTCCGGAATTTCGGATTTCTCCTGCATTTGTGATTTCCCCTTTATTTTCAATAACCCCCTCTTTATCAACACTCAAAACGGATTTTTCCAGAACCTGCAGAATTCCGCCCTCTTCTATGCAAAGTTTTCCCTGTGCTTTGATATACATATCCTCGGTATTAACGATCAGTTTCTTTCCGTTTGGCACAGTCAAACGGCTTAAAATATTAATCCATGCATTGCTTAGGTACAGTTCTTCCCCAATGGGATATTTTATATCTTTGTTATAAATGACCGGCAGGCTGTACGTCTGAGTTGTCCAATCCGGTGACATATCAATCTCCGCTTTCCCGCAGATCAAAATTTTGTCCAGTGACGCATCATGAAATATTCCGTTCTGAATCTCCAGATTTTGATCTGAAAAAGTATATCTTGCCGCATTTAATGTCCCGTTTCTCATGGTGACCTTAACATCCCCGGAAACAGGGCTGCTGTTTTCGAGATTTACGGTCCCTTTATCCAAAATCAATGTACCGTTCTTTATCTGTCCCGCCTCTTTTACATTCAGCCATGAATCTGCCGGTATCCGGAGAGAATGTCCGTTAAGATCCAATATGTGTTTCTCATTTCCATCCTGAAGAAATATGTCAATCCCCATATAATAGTCCTGATCCAATGTTATTGTTTGATCTGACGTAAGGCTCCTAAGCACTGATGAGGTCAGTTTTTCCTCCTGTGCAGCTTTTGCTGTTTCTGTCCCCCAGTTTGATATACTGAATGGAACAAAAAGGACTATGGAGAGCATCCAGCAGAAAATTTTTACCTTAAGGCTCTTGTTTGTGTTCATCATAAAATCCTCCTTTTTCATTTATTCCTATTTGCTTTTTATTATAGAAATCCGGAAAAGCAGAGGCAATGATTTATGCATGAAATGCCCGTTTCCTGTCTTAACGGCATTACAAAATAAAAAAAGACACTGCTCAGCTGAACAATGTCTTGTGTACGATTTTTTATAACGGATCAAACAGGCTGATCTGTCTGTTTTCATACGGCCGCTTGTAAGCCGTAATAATATGCCTCATATTAAATAAAATTCCGGCATCATTGCAGGCGGATGCAAAAAGCTCCCACAATTCTTTTGCTTTTGGGCTGGTGCATTGATATCGGCCGCCATACCTTCTTTGATATTTCTGCCTCAGGTTTTGGCCGGGAAAAATCTGCTCAAGCTTTTGAAAATACCATTCTCTCTGGTTGTTCCTCAGTGTCATCCCCAAAGCCGGATATATAAAATCTGCTCCGCATTCTTTTGCCTCCCTTACGATGCCAAGAACATTTTCCTTTGTGTCCTCAATCCACGGAAGCACCGGCATCATTAAAATCCCTGTAAAAATGCCTGCTTCTTTCAGCTTTGCAATGGCCTCAAACCGTTCAGACGATAAAGAAACGCCCGGCTCTACTTTTTTTGAAAGAGAATCATCGCAGGCCGTAACCGTAAGCTTACAGATCACCGGAGAATGTTCCCTGATCTCTTCCAACAGATCAATGTCTCTTGCAATCAAAGCACTTTTTGTGGCAATGGCACTGCCGAAGCCAAACGCATTAATCAGCTCCAGTGCATGTCTGGTAAGCATCAGGTCCTTCTCAAAAGGATTATAGGGATCACTCATGGCGCCGGTGGCCACAACGCCTTTTTTCGTTTTTCTCCTTAAATCATCTCTTATGATTTCCAGCGCATTTTTCTTTGCCCGCACCTGATCAAAATTTTCAATATGATAGCAGTCACTCCTGCTGTCACAATAAATACAGCCGTGGCAGCAGCCACGGTATATATTCATGTTGTATTCTTCTCCGAACCAGGAATCCCCCGGTCCTTTGGTAACGATATGTTTTGCCTGTACATATTCCATCTTTTTCCTCACAACACCGGGGTTCTCAGAACTGTTTTCAGACGCTCAGGAGCCGTTCTTCTGGGATCAGACAGATAGATTTCATGGTGTCTGCGTTTGTTTCCCACATCCGATTTCAGTCCGTTTTCCTCCATAAACGCAGCCATCTTTTCCATAGTATCAGCCTCCTGTGCATAGCTTCCCACATGCATCGCCTGCACACACTTTCCTTCTGTAAATGACTCCATACGGATACGGCTCACATCTAATCCCGGCTTTTTTACTGAGATTTCCTTTTTCGCCCACTCAAAAACAGCTTCTGTCACAAATTCCGGCTGGCGGATCATAGAAGTCCAGAGCCATTCTTCCCTTGGAGTATCCAATACAAACATGCCATCTTTGGTCCACCAAAGTCCTTCCAGCGGAGGCACTACATATTCAAAATAACCCTCCGGCTTGTCCTTTCCCATTTTGCTCATCTTTATGGTAAAAGAAAAAGCATATAAAAGTTCCATAGCCTGCTGGTAATGACTGCCTCCCGGTTCTCCCTTTCCGTCCACCATAAAAAAGGTCATCTCCGGAACGTCTACCAGAGCTGGTTTCTTTTTTGGCATATACAGGTCCCTGTACTCTTTTTTATAGTCCAGTTTTTCCATAAACCTCACTCCTTCAGTGCAATATATATGTGAATCTCCGCATCCTCCATAGTTCCGCCCGGCTGGTACTCTTCAAAATCTCCGGTAAAACTGCGGTTCAGATCCATCCCCCAAAGTTTCATCCAAAAGTCAGCCACAGCCTTCTGCATATGGCCATGTACAACGAATTTTGCATACTTTCCTGCCGGAATGACTGCAAATGACAATCCTTCCTGTGACTGTTCTCTGCTGCTTACTTCACATCCAACCGTCATCAGATATTCTTCCATTCTTTCACCCTTATAATCAGAATAAAGACCAATGCTTTTCTCATTTTCCTTGTGACTGATATTGAAAAAAATACCTTCTTCAAAAAAACGGCCCCACAGCGATCCGATCACCATCCCCATATCCGGTGCATCATTGGATGTCCTTGCACTGATCCCCGCAACTAACTTTTCCTTTAATTCTACTACTTCGTAATCCATTTTTCTTCCTCCATTGTTTTTTCTTTATTGTACAACGGAGAACTTGACAGCTGTGTGTCAGGTTTTAAATCTTTTCTTTATATTGGCCCAGCATACACTCCAGACGTTTTTTTATACCGCATCGGACTTCCTCCGGTTCAAGCACTTCAAGACCTGGTCCGAAGGACAGAAGCCATCCGTAAAGCCATTCCTCCCGGGAGCACGGAACTGTGATGTAAAAGAATCCTTCCTTCTCCTGAATCCATTCCGGTTCAAATTCATCATAGACACGGAAGCCTAGATTTTTGTCCACACGGACTGTCACTGACAGGTCATTGTGTATTTCCAAGGGCGGCACAGTCTCCGCCTGACTTAATTCCTTCCTCAAAAAATGCTGCTCTGTCTTTTCCAGGTTTTTTAATCTCTTAAGCTTAAAAATTCTTATTTCGCTGCTTTTTTTGCAGAAAGCCACCAGATACCAGTCCATCCCCCGGAAATAAAGCTGCATAGGCTCCGCCTCACGCCTGGAATGTTCTCCCCTTGCATTATAATAATCAAATCGGATTACTTCTCTGTTTAGGACTGCTTCTTTCAGCATTTCAAATAATTCCTTTTCTCCTTTTGTATTCCACCGTGAAAAATCCACATAAACCCAGTTTTCATTGTCCTTTTGAAACAGGCTGGACAGCCTGGATAAAAGATTCTGGGCATCCATGTGCTCTGTGACGGCCATACACTGCAACGACAAAAGAATCTGGCTCTGTTCTTTTTCTGTCAGAGCCGACCTGTCCATAACAAAATCCTCCAGAAGCCCGATGCCTCCCCCTTTCCCCTGAGTACAGTAAACCGGAATACCTGCACTGCTCAGAGCATCAATATCGCGGTATATAGTCCTGACAGAAACCTCAAACCTTTCGGCCAGTTCCGGTGCAGTCACTTTCTTCTTCTCCAGCAAAATATATATAATCTCAAATAAACGGCTGCTTGTCATAATGAATCTCCTTTTTATCATTATAACATATTCTGCCGCTGCGTACCCTTTGGACAAAATGACATTTAAATATTAGTTAACCCAGTTTTTCAATGATACATCCTTTGCTCTCATAATACCGAAGCATCTCAGCAATTTTGCGCTTATCATAGCTGGTAATACAGTCAGACAGAACATGGACGGTATACCCTAACTTAGCCATGTTGTAACAGGTAGATTTTACACAGGCTATTGCATCAGCACCGGCTATGAAAAATTCGCGGATTTCGTTCTTCTTTATAAAATCAGCAAAATCTTCACTTGTTAATGCGTTTCCTTTTGATTTTGTAAAGATATTTTCGGAAACAATGTCCATATCGGAAACCAGCTCAGCACCGTGCGTATCTGGCTTAAAGGTTCTCGTTCCCGCAGACAAATTGTTGTGTTTTATGTAAATCACATGAATGTTATTTTCAACTGCCCACGCAATGGCTTTGTTAATGTTACCGATAATTTCCTTGTAGTTTTTTGTAATATCGTTTTGAATGTCAATAACAACTAAGGCTTGGTTTTTCATATCTTCTCCTCAACTTTCTGATTTGTTGTTTCGTACTGTTCTTTGCATCCCTTACATACAATTGATGTACTTGCATTTTTATAGTATCATGTAATCACTGACAACAATATGGCAACAATTCAAAAAATTTTGATCGGCGGTGAACAAATGAAAGTAGACAGACTTGTCAGCATTATCATGATACTCCTTGATAAAAAGCGTATAGGCGCACAGGAGTTAGCAGATATGTTTGAAGTATCGCCCCGCACAATCTACCGTGACATAGACGCTATCAGCATGGCGGGGATTCCTGTCCGGTCAGCATCGGGAGTAGGCGGCGGCTTTGAAATCATGCAGGAATACAAGGTGGATAAAAAGTTTTTTTCAGCTGCTGACCTTTCCACTCTCTTAATGGGGCTTTCCAGTCTTTCCAATATGGTAAGAGGCGATGAACTGGTACATGCTCTCGCAAAAGTCAGAAGTTTTATTCCAGCCGACAGAGCCAAAGACATTGAATTAAAAGTAAATCAAATATGTATAGATTTAAGTCCATGGATGGGCAGCAGCATACAACCGTATTTAGAAATTATCAAAACAGCTTTGCAGAATAACAGACTGCTGACCTTTGAATATGCAGCCCACCACGGAAATAAAACCGCACGAACAGCCGAGCCGTATCAGCTTGTATTAAAAAACAGTCATTGGTATTTACAAGGGTACTGCCATAAAAGAAATGATTTCCGCTTATTCAGACTATCCCGTATGTCAAACCTGCAAATACAGGAGGAAATTTTTATACCACGAGATTATCAAAAACCGATTTTAGACTTTTCTGAAATTTTGGAAACTATGCAGACAAGGATAAAAATCCGCATTCATAAATCTGTAATGGACAGGGTACTTGACTACTGCACTTATGAAGATTTTTCATCAGATGGTGATGAGCATTATATTGTCAGCTTTCCTTTCATAGAGAACGAATACCACTATGATATTCTTTTGAGTTTTGGAAATAAATGCGAGTGTTTGGAGCCGGTACATATCCGTACAGAAATGAAGCGAAGAATACATGAGATAGCTGCTATATACGAAAATTAATATATGGAGCAAACCAGAACTGTGCCCAGTACACTTTCTAACCCCCTGTGCATTTTATGCCCTTCGGGCTGGCGTGCTTGCGCACGATAAGGTATGACATTTTGACCTGTTCTCCGGCTTGCTGTCTCAGGAATGTAAGATTTTCTAACTTTCAGCAAAGTCTCTCCGGCGGCCCGTTCGGAACTCGCTGACGCTCAAACAGCCTCATTCGAATGCAAGGCCTCCAAACTGGTCAAAATGGACGTAATGTCTGCGGGAAAAGGATACCCCCTAAAACAATAGGTGCCTTTTAACGGTAAGTTTTTCTCCACTGTCGGAAGGAGGCCTTTCCAGAGCCGACTGGAGATAGTGGAGAAAAACTCATACCCACAGGGCACACCGTATTTTATGCCCTTCGGGCTGGCGTGCTTGCGCACGATAAGGTATAATATTATTATGCACTGATGTCGTGGGAGGGCTTTTTAAGCAGGACGGAGACATGGGTGAAAAAATCTAGTTGAACATATTTATTTCAGCAGCAAAGGAGCATATTATGAGTTCTTATCAGTTAAAAAACGGTTCAATTTCTGTTTCTGTTGACACTGCCGGCGCAGGCCTTACTTCTATTATGGATGCCAACGGCAAAGAATATCTGTGGCAGGGCAATCCTGATTATTGGACAGGACAGGCGCCTGTCCTGTTTCCGATCTGCGGAAGCCTGAGGAACGGGCAGGCTTCCATCGGCGGTGGTAAAACCTGTACTATGGGCAGACATGGCATCGCCAGAAGATGTGAATTTACACTCCGCCATCTGGATACAGACAGTGTCTCTTTCTTTTTAAAGGCCGATGAAGAGACTAAGGCTGCCTTTCCCTATAATTTTGAACTTCAGATGACATACCGGATTGACGGATGCAGTGTTGCCGTGGAACATACAGTGACAAATTATGATTCGCAGATCATGCCTTATTTTGTAGGAGGCCATCCTGCCTTTCACTGTCCTATGAATGACGGAGAAGCATTTGAAGACTATGTCATCGAATTTGAGCAGCCGGAAACTGCCGCCTGCCCTATGCTCACTGAAGACGGACTTGTCAATACTGACAGCCGTAAATCTCTTCTGAACCAGGAGTCTGTTTTCGGGGTAAAGCATGAACTTTTTTATGATGATGCCCTGATCTTTGACACCCTGGCTTCCAGGACCGCTTCCCTGATTCACAGAGATACAAAAAAGGGAATCCGTGTTGATTTTGCGGACTTTGATTATCTGGGAATCTGGTCCAGCGCCAACGACGGACCTTTTGTGGCCATTGAGCCCTGGAGCGGTACCTCTACGTGTACCAGCGAAGATGATATATTTGAACACAAACGCGGTGTCCGTATGCTGGATCCGGGGCAGTCAGAGACACTTTCCTACACGATCTCTGTTATATAAAGCGGGAAAACGATATGGATACTTTACTGCGCAGAGCGCATCCCCAAATGAATGACAGAAAAGCCCATAAGTATCAGATGATTGTATTTGACTTGGACGGTACTCTTCTGGATACTAAATATTCCATTCTTGCAGGCTTCAGGGACCTGTATGAAGAAACACGGAAAGAACGCAGGCCGTTAGACGAACTTGAATTTGTTCTTGGCGGGGACAGCCTGGCTCTGCTGGACTCTATGGGATTTCCCGAAGGAACTATTGACCAGTGGCTAAAAAACATCAGCCGATATGCTCACACGGTCCATCCTTTTGACGGAATTCCAGACACCTTATCTGCCCTGAGGCAAGAAGGCTTTATACTGAGTGTTGCCACAAATAAACTCCGGATTGAATATGAGGAAATTATGGAATGCCATGGACTGAAAGATTTTATGGAACACTCAATCTGCCTGGACGAGGTTTCCCATGCCAAGCCGGACCCGGAGCCTCTGTTATACCTGGCAGAACGGTTGGAAATACCGCTGAATGAAATGTTGTTTATCGGAGATACCAGCTATGACAAAGATTGCGCCAAAGCTGCCGGATGTCATTTTGCCCTGGCAGGCTGGGGAGCCTCCGGGGAATTAAAAAAAGAGTGTGCTGCTGTACTGGAAAGCCCCGGCGATCTGCTGTCACTGCTTTCATAGAAAGAAGGACTTGAAAATGAAACAAAAGGTCTTAAATATACTCGACAGCCTGCATATTCCATATGAATATGAAAATCATCCCGCTGCCTATACAATGGAAGAGATTGAAGCCTTACACCTGACCAGGCCCAACGAAGCGATTGCAAAAAATCTCTTTTTAAGAGACGGCAGCGGCAAACGTCATTTCCTTGTTCTGGCTGCCGGTGATAAACCGGTGGATCTGAAAGCGTTAAGACAGACCATTGGCTCATCCAGATTAAGTTTTGCATCAGAGGAACGGCTTATGAAATATCTGAAAGTCACCAAAGGCTCTGTCTCTCCTCTGGGAATTTTAAATGATGAATCCCTTAACGTGGAAGTCTTTATTGATGAAGATCTGAAGGGAAGCCCCTGTATCGGCGTTCATCCCAATGATAACACTGCAACTGTATGGATCAGCTGTGATGACCTGGAACAGGTCATCAGGCACCATGGAAATCCAGTTGCTTACATCCCGGTTTGCTGAATAAGCAAACTCCCAAGAAATAAAAACAGGAGGTTTTTATGGTTAGATTTGCAGTGATAGGAACTAATTTTGTAACCGACGGTTTACTGGAGGCCGGAAATTGGTGCAAAGATTTCAAACTTCAGGCAGTGTACTCACGGACACTGGAAAAAGCCAGAGATTACGGTGAAAAGTACGGCGCAGAAGAGTATTATGACAGTCTGGATGAACTTGCCAAGTCAGATACTGTTGACGCTGTTTATGTTGCAAGTCCAAACAGTCTGCATGCAAAACAGAGCATTATGATGATGAAAGCCGGAAAACATGTATTGTGTGAAAAAACGATTGCTTCAAATTCAGAGGAACTGCAGGAAATGCTGCAGGCTTCCAGAGAAAATCATGTAGTTCTGCTGGAGGCTATGCGTTCTGTGTTTGATCCCGGTTTCAGTGCCATCAAAGAAAATTTACATAAAATCAGGAAGGTGCGCAGAGCAACATTCCAATACTGCCAATATTCCAGAAGGTATGACCGCTACAAAGAAGGCATTGTGGAAAATGCATTCAATCCTGCATTTTCAAACGGTGCCCTGATGGATATCGGTGTGTACTGCGTTCATCCTCTGGTAAAATTATTCGGCAGACCAAAGGAGATTTCTGCGTCCTGTCTGAAATTATCAAACGGGGTAGAAGCCGAAGGAACCATTGTCTGCAAATATGACGATATGCTTGCAGAACTGATTTACAGCAAGATAACAAATTCTGCTCTGCCCAGTCAGATTCAGGGTGAAAACGGAACTATGGTGATAACTGAGATTCCTGACACAACGGATATTTCTATTGTGTACAAAGACGGGACAAAAGAAACGGTCCCAATTGAGAAAAAGCCAAATAATATGTACTATGAGATTGAGGAGTTCATCCGTCTCATTCAGGGCGGTCTGCCGGCTGAACTTCACAATGAGGCCTCCGTTATGGAACTTCAGGTTATGGACGAAGCACGAAAACAGAACGGAATTATATTTCCTGCAGATGAAAGGACACAGCATGAAGATTGAAGATCAGATCAATAAGTTGGAACAGGACAGAAAAGAAGTGACACAGCAATGCTTTTCATATGAAAAAGCGTTTAAACTGGGAATGGCAATGTATGAAAAAGCCCTCAAAGAAAAACTTCCTATTGTTATATCCATCACCATGAACCGGCATCAAATATTCTATGCCGGTCTGGACGGCTCTACCTGTGATAATGACAGCTGGGTCAAAAGAAAAGAAAACACGGTGTACTATTTTGAAAAAAGTTCCTATGAAATGAGCCTTTATATGCAGTTAAAGCAAGACACATTAGATAACCGCTACGGGCTTCCAAAATCAGAATATGCTGCTGCGGGAGGATGTGTCCCAATCGTAGTAGAAGGAGCCGGATTCGTAGGAACTGTCGGTATTTCAGGACTGAAACAAAATGAAGATCATGATTTTGTCATGGCTGCATTAAAAGATGCCAAACATTTAAGCTGATATTTTAAACTCCAATATGCTTTCTCTCAGAAAGCATCAGCTGAAAGTCAAAGAGGGACTGTCACAAAATAGAATTTTTCTATTTCCCGACAGCCCCTTTTTTGCGTCTATCTGATTGTATAAAACGCTGCTTCATTCAAATTCTTCTGCTAATCTTCGATTTTCTCCACCTTCACTCCGGGCAGAATCTCCTGCAGATCTTCTTTTCGGAATTTCCCGGTACCTGGATTCATGGCATTTGCTGCAGATACTGCCACTGCGAAGGCCAAAGCCTTATGGGCTGGTTTGTTTTGACTGAATGCCACTGCAAAAGCTCCCACCATAGAATCCCCGCAGCCCACCGGATTCAGTGCTTTTAATTTCGGCGGTTTTCCATGATAAACTCCGTCTTCACAGATCATCAGCGCACCTTCTGCGCCGAGAGAAATGACCACATATGGGATTCCCTGATCCCTCAGCTTCTTTCCGGCTTTTATAAGTTCTTCTCTGGTCCGGATCTGAATTCCCAGCAGAGCAGAAAGCTCCTCCTGATTCGGTTTAATCATCGTGGGACCCTCTTTGATCCCTTCCTTTAAATACTCTCCGCTGGTATCCAGGATCACCTGTTTTCCCCGACTTCTCACTTCCCTGATCAAATCCCGGTAGCAGTCTTTTCTGAGCCCTTTCGGAATGCTTCCCGAGATGGTCACCACTTCACTCTTTGAAAGCAGGCTCTCAAAATCCTGCAAAAATCTTTCCCATTCCTCCTGGTCCACCGGTGCTCCGGGCTCCAGATATTCTGTAGAGGTGCCGTCTTCTGCCAGAATATTGATACAGCTTCTGGTCTCGCCTTTAACCTCTGTAAACCTGCTCTTAATCCCATCTTCCTCAAGCATTTTCTTTACATAGCTTCCGTTAAACCCTCCTGCAAAACCCGCTGCCGCTGCATTCCCGCCGCAGAGGTCCACAATTCTGGCCACATTGAGGCCTTTTCCTCCTGCGGTGTTCCTGCATTCCTCCACTCTGGAAACAGTGCCCGGCCTTACAGATCCTTTGATTTTATATGCTTTGTCCACTGAAACATTCAGCGTCACTGTTATTATCATAGATTATTCCTCACTGTCAATCAATATCTTTCCCTTTACAGCACCTTTCTCTTTATAAAGCTCAAAGGCGTCCCCAATGTTTGATAAAGGCATCTTCCGAAAAATCAATGACTCATCAAATTTCAGCTGTCCGGTTTTGAAATAATGAGCCGTGAGTTCCCACTCTTTTCCGGGAAAAGGCGCACTGTAAGACATCCACGATCCGGTCAGGGTAAATTCTTTTCGGTTCATGTTTTCCCATTCTTCTACACTGAACGATAATTCTTTGGTCGGAGTTCCTATAAAACAGACTCCTGCTTTGTTGGCTGCAAGATGAAATGCATATTTCATAGTTGTGGTAACTCCTGCGGTTTCATACACATAGCCGAACCCTTTGCCTCCGGTAAGCGACATGGCCTGCTCCATAAAGTCTTCATCCAATGTATTGATTCCTTCATCAATTCCAAGCTTTCTTGCCAGTTCCAGCCTCTCATGACTGATATCAAACACTGTGACTTTTTTTGCTCCGAAAATTTTCGCCCATTGGGCTGTAAACAGCCCGATGGTTCCGCCGCCCAGAATTGCCACGTCTTCTCCTCCCTGGTAGCCGGTTCTTAAAAGTCCGTGAAGGGCAACCGTTGCCGGCTCAAAGAACGCTCCCTGTTCAAAGGAAACTGTATCTTCAAACTTTACTGCATTTTTCTCCGGCACAGCCACATATTCTGCAAAGCTTCCAAACTGCCTGGAGCCTATAAAGCTGTAGTGTCTGCAGAGAGAGTAATTCCCTTTCTGACAGTCTTCGCACTCCATACAGGGCACCAAAGGCACGCCTGCCACCCGGTCACCCGGCTTCAGAGAGGATACTTCTTCTCCTATGGCTTCTACTACCCCGGAAAATTCATGCCCTAAGACATTGGGGAAGAAATGGCATGCATCCCCGTTGACTCTCGGCACATCAGAACCGCAGATTCCTGTGTACTTTACCTTGATTAATACCTGTCCCTTTTCCGGCACCGGTGTTTTGATCTCCTCATACCGGATATCATTTTTTGCATGGACTACTCCTGCTTTCATTGTCCTCACCTAAGCCCTTCCTTCACTCTTTACCACTTTAATTTTTGATTTCACGTATTCCTTTACCATTTCTTTTCCTGCCAGATTGTATTTTTTCGGGTCAATGGTATCCGGATGTTTCTTAAGCACGCTGGTTACCCCTTTTGTAAAGGCAATTCTTAAATCTGTAGCGTAATTCACCTTACAGATCCCTCTGCTGACACACTCAGTCACAGTCTCATCCGGCACACCGCTCGTTCCGTGGAGCACCAGAGGAACAGAAACTGCTTCCCTGATTTCGGAGAGACGCACAAGATCCAGTTTTGGTTCTCCTTTATAAACTCCATGTGCCGTTCCGATAGCAACTGCCAGGGAAGTGATCCCGGTCTTGTTTACAAATTCCAGGGCTTCGGAAGGTTCCGTGTAGCCTCCGGCTCCCCCGTCCAGGTCATCTTCCTTTCCTCCGACTTTCCCAAGCTCTGCTTCCACAGGGATTCCGGACGGAGCACAGGCGTCTGCCACAGACTTGGTGAGCCTGATATTTTCCTCAAATGATTCATGGGAACCATCGATCATAATGGATGTATATCCTGTTCTTAATGCCTGCATCGCCAATTCAAAGCTGCTTCCATGGTCCAGATGCATAGCAATGGGTACGCCGGCACGGCTGGCTGCTGTTTTTACATTTGCCAGAAAATAATCCAGCCCCGCATATTTTACCGTTGACGGTGTGGTCTGCATGATAACCGGGGATTTCAGTTCCTCTGCGGCTTCCATCACCGCCATGACCATTTCCATGTTTTCTACATTGAATGCACCTACTGCGTACCCACCCTTTTGGGCATCAAGGAGCATCTGTTTGGTTGTCACTAAAGGCATATTTCTTCCTCCTTATATCTTCATCAGTCCGGGCGGGCAAAAGCCCGCCCGTTTTCCTGGATTATTTACTGTTCTTCTTTTAATGCCGCTGCCCTGGCTTTGGATGTTCTCACGGTAAATATCAGACAAATGATATAGATCACAGCGATAACTGCAAGTCCTGCAACATTTTCCCTTGTAAAGATCTGTGTGAATATGTAAGTGATCGGTGAACCTCCCTGATCGAGAGCTGCAATCTGTGATGCCCCTTTTGTAAGGTTTACGGATTTGGCAAGAGCCGTAGTCCATGGAATTGCCTGATTGGCGATCCAGATGGTCACATACATGATGACCGAACCGGAAATCAGAGTCCTGAACAGATTTCCTTTGTGGACTGCGACAGCGATTGCAATAAAGAAACCGATGGTTGCCAGATCACCGAACGGCAGAATCACATTGCCCGGCACAATCACTGCAATCAAAATGGTCAGAGGGATAAAAATCAGCCCTGCGGTAACTACCTGGGAATCTCCCAGAAGGATTGCCGGATCAAGTCCGATGTAAAACTCTCCGTCTCCGGAACGTTTGGTCAAAATTTCCTTCATTCTCTCTGAGATCGGCATCAGCCCTTCCATGATACATTTCGTGATCTTAGGCATGAGCACCATGACTGCAGACATTTTAATGCCCAGCTGAAGAGCACCCTGGAAATTGTAGCCCGCCAAAGCGCCTACAAGTGCTCCGAGGATTCCTCCGATGACGATAGGTTCTCCCAGAACTCCCACCTTTTCCTGAAGTTTATCTGCAGTTAAGCTGATTTTATTCAGCCCCGGAATCTTTTCAATAACAGCGTCGATGGCACAGGCAAACGGAGCCATGTAGGTGGATGTACCATGAGGAACCGTAAGGCCCTCCAATTCAAAGTAATCTTCCATGAGCGGTGCATATAAGTCACCGAATTTGTATGCAAATACTGCATGGACAACCACGCCTGCAATTCCGATTGCAAAGTTTCCGGTTACCGCATAGGCAATCGCTCCTGTAAATGTCATATGCCAAATGTTCCATATATCAATGTTTACGGTCTTGGTAAGTTTGAGTACAAGCATCACCACGTTCACAAGGATTGCTACCGGTATTGCCACAGTGGCAATGCCGGATGCCCAGGTAATCGGCGACATGCCGGGCCATCCCACATCTACCACACTCATATGAAGTCCGAATGTCTCGGACATAGCCTTTGCCGCAGGCCCCAGGTTGGCATTCATCATATCGACAATGAGTCCAAGTCCCACAAATCCGACTCCGACCATAAGCCCCGCACGGATTGCCTTCCCAACCTTCACCCCAACAATGATACTCAGCACTGCAATGACAAGGGGCAGCATAACTGAAGCTCCCAGGCCAATAATATAATTAATTGCATCTCCAAAAATACCCATAGTTTTTCTCCTTTACCTCCTTGATGTATTCTGCACGATTGTTATTTCAGCACGTCCAGGATTTTCTCTTTTGTCTTTTCTACTCCGATTCCTGAGATAAACGGCATTCCTGTAATCAGCGGCACACCAAAATCCCTTTTTACCTTCGATGTTGTTACAATAAGATCTGCCGGAAGGTTGGACTCAATCTCTGAAATTCTCACCTGTGCAATTTCCACATCGATTCCGTTTTCCTTAGCCAGATCCACTACTGCGTTGGCTGCTACTGTTGATGTTGCCACTGCTCCTCCGCACGCTACGATCACTTTCTTTTTCATAATGAATTCTCCTTTTCTTTGATAATATTTATAATTTCTTCCGGATCCTGCGCATTGCTGAGTTTGTCTATCACATCGAGATCCCGCAGTATCCCTAAAATTGCCTGTAATAATTCCAGATGTCCTTTTTCATCCACAGCCAGCATGAAAATCACCCGGACATCCACTGTTTCATCATCCGTCCCCATCTGCACAAAGGAGACAGGCTTTTTTGTAGTGACAATGGCGATGCCCTTTTTCAGAACATGGCTCACATCTGTATGGGGAATTGCGACTCCCGCTCCTCCCATATCGACGCCTGTAGGAAAATCTTTTTCCCTCTGTTTCAGTGCCTCTACATAACTGTCTTTACAGTAGCCGAGGGAAATCAGCTTTCCTCCCGCCTCTTCAAAAATACTGCCGCTGTCTTCGGCGTCAATCTGAGGCAGAATCAGTTCCTTATTTAATCGTTCCCAAACCATGATGTCACTCCTTTATTCTTTGTTCATATGTTTTGATGACTGCCGCTGTCTCACGCGGGCTTTCTGCATTCCACAGGTCTTCCTTAAACCGCTGATTTGTCAGCATATTCACCAGATGGAAGAATGCTTTGATATGTTTTTTGTGGTCTACGGTGCTCAGGCAGCAGAAGAATCTTACTTCCTCCCGGTCTCCGTCTTCATCCTCAATAACCACAGGATTGTTCAGGCGGATCATATTCATTCCCACTTTCCTGCTGCCCAGTTCAAATCCTTCATGGGGCAGCGCAAACCCTTTGGATATTACGATATAACTGCCGTTCTCCAGTACATTTTGGATCATGGCATCCACATACCGCTCTTCGATATAGTTCTTTTTAAGCAGCGGTTCTGCCGATTTCCTGATGGCTTCCTTCCAGTCTGAGCACTCAATGTCCAGCTGAATATTTTCTTCCTTTAAAAGTTCACACAGCAGCGGTTCCCGGTCTTCATCAAAAGGCTCTCCAAAATACTCATAGATCTTTTCTGAAACTTCCCGGAACAGTTCCGGATCTTTGATTACCGGCCGCAGCAGGGAAGAAAGCTCTCCCGGATTTTTCTCCCTTTCGGGCAGCTCCTTTCTGCGGACCCTGTTCTTTTTCTGGAGAATCTCGATCTTTTTATTGACCCTCAGGTAATCTTCATCAGAAAACATAGGTGTTACCAGCACATATTCTCCTTCATAATTCTTCAGGGGAATGGTGGACACGATCATATCAATGTCCTCATAGCTGCTTTTTCTCAGATCATGGGCAGAGACCACATCTACAATATGGAAATCAAAACGGTTCCTCATTTTGGCAAGCAGAAGCTGTGATGTTCCAACTCCCCCGTTGCAGACAATGACAACCCGGAAATCAATCTCCTTCTTTTTTCTCCGCTCCAGTGCTGCACTGATGTGAATGACTATGTAATCTGTCTCGATCTCCATAATCTTTCTTCCAACGAACCGCTCCAGCATTTCCAGATTATGTTCCACTGCATTCAGAACCTTCTGGTTCTGTTCTACAATTTCTTTGAGAAAATCATCCCTCTGTGTAATGTTGAACTCTTTCGTAAAAATAGATTCCAAATGATTGACCAGATTTTCATAAAAAACAAAATCCCGGTTCAGATCCACATGAAGCTCGTTGGATATCTGTTCAATGAATTTTCTTGTGACCAGCTGAAGCCCTATAATTCTCTGATTCCTGCTGTCCTTTTTTATATAGCTCAAACTGTCTAAAATATCACTGAGCAGTTCCTTTTCTCCCTGGCTTTCAGGAAGTTCCCAGTACTGGGAGACATACTTTAAAATATCCTCTGCCATCTCGTACTTGCTTTTCCTTACTCCCGCTGACTCTGTAATCTGATGCCCCTGCTTGACTCTCTGGATCATGATGGTCAGGTAGGAGAGCAGATAGTGAAACGACGCATCGGTTAAAAACCTCCCATGTGTATGTTCCTGCTCATTGATGATTTTCTGCAGGTTTTGCTTATCTTCTTTCTTCAGCCTGTCATTGATGTTCAGTCCCCTGATAAAAGTCTGGACTGCGGAGCCCTGGCTCTGTTCCAAGCCGTCCTGGTTCAGAAGCTTTAACAGGCATGCCCTTTTATCGCTTTCTTTTCCCCGAAGGACAAGCCCCTTGTTGGAATGGGATTCCACAGTGAGCTGTTCTTTTGCCAGCATCTGTTTAACACTTTCTAAATCATTGATGACTGTGGCTCTGCTCACATACAGAAGCTCTCCCATATTGGATAAGGTCGTATATCCGGAAGCCTGGATCAGGATTGCCGCAATCAGCAGCTTCCTTTCTCCTTTTGACAGCCTGTATGTGTAAAAATCGTTTTGGTTAAACATTCCCGCCGCCAGCTCAATGTCGTCTTCCACAAGAAGTGTCCCGTTGCTTCCAAGCTTGATTTGAGAAAGCTCATGCTGCTCCAGGAAGTCATTGACATCGTTGATGTCATTTCTTATGGTGCGCTCCGACACCTGAAATTTCTCTGCCAGTTCCGAGATTCGGAAACTTTTTTCCGAGTCCATCAGCCCCAGCAGAATATCCCTTGATCTCTTGTTCATTTTTATCCCTCCGTTGCTGTGTCTTTACTATATCATCGCCCGATTTCAAAAAACAGTCAAAAGGCTTTCTTACATTTTTGCAAAAAAATAAACAGGTCTAAAACCTTTCCATACATTTTGAAAAGTTTTAGACCTGTCTTTTTATCACAGAAGCTTCTGCAGCAGCCGGTACAGTTCCTCATCAGAGCCGACACAGTAATCCGGCCGCACTTCCGATGCCGGACAGGCATGCTTCCTCCGGTTCATCCAGATGGAATGAAGCCCTGCGTTCTTTGCCCCTTCTACATCGTTGCGGAAGGAATCCCCTACATACCAGACCGAGTCTTTCTGAAGTTCCATAGCCTCACAGGCATGCACAAAAATACGTCTGTCCGGTTTTGCTGTCCCTACATCCCCGGACACAAAAACAGCTTCCTCCGGAAACCACTGCCTGAGTCCCAGCGTCTTTATTTTTTCCCACTGATGCCCGGACGGTCCGTTTGTAATGATTCCAATCCGTATTCTGTCACGGCAGAACGCAAGGATATTTTTCATAACATCTGAAACTGCAATCTGCTTTTGATACGCTCCGTACAGCCTCTGAAATTCAAGCCCAAGTTCATCCGAAACCGGTATATGAAACTCCTGCAGCGGCTTTCGGATCCGGTAAATATACATCTCATCCATTGTCATCTGTCCGTTCTGAGACTGTTCAAAAGCCTCATCACTGTATTTTCTGCTCAGTGCAAACAGCCGGTTTATATCGATCCCGTATGTTCCGCCAAACAGCTTTTTATAGGCTCTTTCAAACGGTGCCAGCTGGTCATATAATGTATCATCTACATCAAATAAAATTGCATCCATATGGTTCTTCCCCTCTGTATTTTTCTGTTTTTCAGTGTATACGATGATTATAACTGACATTTTGATAAAACAGAAGATCGAATTACATTTTATAAAAATGAAAAAGTATGATATGGTAAAAGAAAAAAGGAGCATCTTTACTATGACTTGGGACGGAAAACGCTATTACTCTCTTGACAGATATTTAAAACAGACATTTGGCGAAAAAATATACAAAATATCTCTGGACGGCGGGTTCACCTGCCCCAACCGTGACGGAACCCTCGGCACCAGGGGATGTATTTTCTGCAGTGAAGGAGGCTCCGGAGATTTTGCTTCTGATTCATCTCTTTCGGTGACAGAACAGATAGAAGACGGGATCCGCCTGGTGGAGGGCAAATCCAATGCCCGGAAGTTCATCGCCTACTTCCAGGCATTTACCAATACTTACGCTCCTGTGGAAAAGTTAAACCGGATATACCGTGAAGCTCTGAGCCACGAAAAAATCATCGGACTGTCTATTGGAACAAGGCCTGACTGTCTTCCTCCGGGTGTTCTTGATCTTCTGACAGAACTGAATAAAATAAAACCGGTCTTTGTGGAGCTGGGTCTTCAGACAATCCATGAGGACACGGCTCAAAGAATCCGCAGAGGCTATCCTCTCTCCTGTTTTAATCAGGCTGTAGATAAACTGCATAATAGAGGCATCAATATTGTTGTCCATCTCATTTTGGGACTGCCCGGTGAATCGGAAGAAAAAATGCTGGAATCTGTGAGATACTTAAACCGCCTGCCTGTTGACGGTGTCAAGCTTTCCCTGCTTCACGTACTGAAAAACACAGATCTGGGTGTCCTCTATGAAAAAGATCCATTTTATGTCTATGAACTGGATGATTATGTTTCTCTGGTCATTCGCTGTATAGAAGAATTAAGAGAAGATATCGTTATCCACCGCCTGACAGGCGACGGGCCGAGAGACCTTCTGATTGCTCCCCGCTGGACACTCCATAAAAGAAAAGTATTAAACGAAATTGCCCGGCGGATGAAGGAAACAGACAGCCGTCAGGGAAAACGTTTTCATGAACAATAAAAGGAACCACCTTTCCTGATTTTTTTCTGTCAGGGATGGTTCCTTTCTTCATTCAAACCTCAGTGCTGTCTAAATATTTCCATTCATACTCTTTGACCGGCATAGGCTTACTGAACAGAAACCCTTGAACTGTCTTCACTCCGCATTTTTTCAATACCTCTAACTGGGCTTCATTTTCGATTCCTTCAGCAACCAGCTGAATATTCATCTTCTCACAGACTCCTACCATCGCCTCCACAATCGTCTGCGCATATTCATTATCAATAATATCTTTTACAAAGCCTTTATCAATTTTTAAGATATCAAATTGTGCTGCTGCCAAAAGTGCCAGATTTGAGCTCTCCGCACCGAAATCGTCAACGGAGACCCGGAATCCTGCCTCTCTGATCCGGTTGATCTGGTCCTTTAATTCTCTGCAGTCCGCGGAACAAGTACTCTCTGTGATTTCAATGTCCAGGTACTCTCTGGAGATTTCATAGCGGACGATAACTGCTTCCAGCCTTTCTAAAAAATGATCCTCCATAAAAGTCGTGCGGGAGAAATTACTGGATATTGGGAAGAGTGTCCTTCCCTGCGCTTTCCAGTCCTGAAGCTGGGCACATACCCTGTCAAAAACATAAAAATCTATTTTGCTGACTTGCCTGGCTCCTTCCAAAACAGGGATAAATTTATCCGGAGGCTGAATGATTCCTTCATCATCTAAATAACGCACCAATGCCTCTGCTCCAACTACCCTGCGGGTCTCTATATCCATTTTTGCCTGCAGGTAAACCTGGAACTGTTTGTTCGATATTTTTTCCTTTAAAACATCCGGGTCACATAAAAAATCCAAAACATCATTCTGATGTCTGTAGCGCCCTGTTTCATGATGATTATGGTAAAACCGCTTTTTGTCGGCATACATATATTCATCTGCCGTTTTAATAATCTTTTCGATGTCATGGCAGTTTGGGGCCCACTTAAATCCAATGGCTGTCCTGCATTCGCTGTGAGCAAAATTATTTCTCAGTCTGTGTATATTTTCTTTAAAGCTTTCCTCACTTAGATCTGTACATAGAATGATAAATTCATCCCCGCCTATACGGTAAAAACTGCCCTCTGTAAAACTGTCTTTGACCGTCCTGGCACATTCCTTTAACAGATCATCGCCGGAGTCATGTCCCAAATGGTCATTGATTTCTTTGAGTCCGTTTACATCAAGATATACGACACCCACTGAATGCTCCTTGCCCTGAAGATTATCTACATCCTGGATATAGCGGTTTCTGTTGAAGAAGGAAGTCAGTGTATCTAAATAACTCAGGCGGTACAATTCCTTTTCGTCTTCATTTCTCCTGATCGCCAGCATGATATAGTAGCGCAGAGTTTCAAGAAATGTTGCTGCATTTTCCATCAGGCCCTGTGGCGGATTATCCAGTCCGATCAATCCATCCAGCTTTCCGTCGCGCTCCAGTGGAACCATAACAACAGATTTGATTCCCTGCTGTAAGAGGAACTCATACTCAAGGGGCATAGAACATTTGATATTTTCGATATCTTTTATGACTACATTTTTTTGATCCTCAAACATATTCAGCCAATATGCAAAGTCTGATTTAGGCAGTTTCTGCAGATTGTCTATCTGGGGAGTGATATCCTCTCTGCACCACTCTGCAATATTGGTTAAGTAATCTCCATGAATTGAAAAAACATAGGAACGTTCTGCAAAAAACAGTTCCCCTAATTGTCTCAAAACATGTCTGGTGGCATCCAGCATGTCCTGGTTCTGATAAAGTTCCCGTATACATTTGACAAGAATACTGTCTCTTTCTAAGCGGGCTTTCAGTTCTTTTTTTTCATTAGCCGCATCTGTAATGTCAAACGCAATCTCCATTCTGGCCAGCCGGCCTTCCCACTCCATCAACCGGTCCTTTAACAGATAGTGCCGTTTTGTAATGGGATTGGTATGTTCCCATGTATAATTCTCATCCTTTGCCAACATTTCATTTGGACAAAACGGACACGGGGCATCCAGCCCCTGTATGACTTTATAACACTTCTGATTCTTTTCATCGCTGATATGAAAGGTTTTCTTACCTACATCATTTGCAAACAGCAGTTCATATGTGTTCACATCTGATACATACATAAGCTCTGACATTTCGTTGATGGGAATGAGCATTTCCTCAAAACGTTTTGACAGCTGTTCGCTCTTGCGCATGTTCTCCTTCTCAGCCTCGATCAGCTTTTTGCGGCGCTTTTCCTGATACACAGCAAAAAAAGTGCACACCGCTGCCATCAGGATAAAAATAAGGTTGATGTAAAATAGTAAATTCCGTGCATCTTGTACAACTTCTTCAGTATAAACTTCCGCTGTATCTACGGTTTCATCCGCCAAGTAAAAAAACTCTTCACTCAGTTTAAAAAGTTTATCTCCGGAAACATTTCCCTTTCTGTAACGATAAATCTCCTTTTTAATGGCAGCCCATTTCCTGCTCAGGTTCGATACTGCCTTTTGATAATCCCCGCTCTTAATCTTTATTAAATCTAAATCATCACTTCCATTGGAAAGTCCGTCCAAAATATTATCCACGCGTTTGATCAGATCATCATCCGGTACATGATTCAATTCTTTTTTTATTGATCTCTGGGTGGCACCGCGAATAATCCCGGTGTAATTTATAACGCGGGCATTTCCCTGAAGATTCATAATCGAATGTATTGACATAATTCCCGTCAACATCAGCGCAAGACATAAAATAAAGGGAACAACTCCGATTCTCAGTCTCGAAAGTATTTTTCTCATTCACAAAATCCTCTTTGCTTTCTATAATCCATGATACATGCGGGGACTTTTTTGCAGCCATGTGCATCATGCCCAAGAGGCTTTTTTATCCCATAAAAAGGTTCAGAATTTTTTCTGATGCAACAAAACACCACCTGTTTTTGATACATCTATTATACCAAAAACAGGTGGTGCTTTCCATTTTTATTTCTGATGTTTGCTGTCCGATGGTTTCTGTTTTTCTTTGCCTGCATAGGTGTTATTGTCGCATGTATTGTTGTTTCCGATCTCAACTCCCTTTTTTACAGGGGATAATAAAAATCCGATCACTACACCCAGCCAGAGCCAAAACCCTCCGAAGAAAAATGCTTCCTTTTTTGTCATAATGAGTTCCTCCTTTGATTGTCTCCATTATAACATTCGGTATGCCCGAAATCAACGGAGGCTAAAGAACCTCTGTAATATCAGCCAGAGAATCCACAATCACATCCGGCTTCACGTCACTCTTCTCCACATCTTCCAGAGTGCTCTCCCCTGACAGCACCAGGATCGAAGTCACAGGGCTTCCGTCGGCCACAGCAATATCCGTATATAACCGGTCGCCTACAATAGCGATCTCTTCCGGCCGGTACCCTGACTGCTCTACAAAATAATTCAGAGTGTGCTTTGAAGGTTTCCCAAAAAATTCAGGGAAGCGTCCCGTGGATGCCTCCACAAGTTTTGCCATAGAACCGCAGTCCGGTATGAAGTTCCCTCCTTCCATCGGGCAGTTCCAGTCTGGGTTGATCCCGTAGTAAGTACAGCCGTTCCTCACATAATGACATGCTTTGGATATCTTCTCATAGGTAAGTGTGGTGTCAAATCCAAGGATCACAATATCCGGATCTTCCTCCACCAGCGGCATATCAAATGCTTCAAACTCTTTTAGAAGTGAAGGTGTTCCCACCACATAAAGAGTTTCCCCCGGATGGTTTTTCTTTAAATACTGGATCATCACATGGCTTGAGATCATCATCTGCTCCGGTGTGATGGAAATTCCCATGCCGGAAAGTTTATCAATATAGGCCTGCTGGCTTTTGGAAGAATTATTGGTAAAGAAATAATACTCCCTCTCTGTATCTTCCACTTTCTTTAAAAAATCCTGGGTAAACGGAAATAAGTCATTTCCCAGATAAATAGTTCCGTCCATATCGAGCACAAAACATTTGATATCTTTCACTGCCTGAATATTCTGCTTCATCTGCTTTTCTCCTTATTCTTCGTCATAAAACCGATGCGTAATCTTCTCCGCAATTTCCTGCATCTTTCCTTTTTCCACTGCCAGGTCTAAAACACTATAGCGGTCCCTGACCTTATATCCGTCGAGCAGGCTCTGATAAAACAGATCCCTGTCAATACCGATCTCTTTTGGTGATACCGGAGCACCCACTGTCTTTAACAGTCCTTCCACATACTCTCTGGACGGCGCCAGCTTCTTGGCCGCTTCCGGTATATCATCTCCCATAATCTCAAAGATCTCTGCAATGATCGGTGTTGCGATTCCGACTTTGATGCCGTGAAGCTCCGGATACTTGTTCCTTGCAATAAACTCCATCTCCCAGTAATGGCTCAGCATATGTTCCGCTCCGGATGCAGGGCGGGATACCCCGATCAGTCCCATAGCTACACCGGTAAGAGTCAGCGCTTCGATCAGATAAAGAACTGCTTCCTCATCCCTGTCTGCCAATGCCTCTGCGCTTTTGGTTACTTTGTCGAGGGCTTTCTGTACCAGCGTCACACAAGTCTCACAGCAGTATTCTCCTGTCTTCTCCTTGGATAAATACCAGTCTGCAAGTGCTGTAAGCTTCCCTATCACATCACCGAAGCCGGCACGGATCATGTGCATAGGAGCCTGCTTCATAATGTCTGTATCTCCAAGAATTCCATAAGGCAGAGTTGCGATGAAAGAAATCTTCTTTCCGCCCAGAATCAGCGGGGCACCGTCTGATGCATATCCATCCATAGAAGGAGCTGTACATACAACAATGTATGGAATTTTTGTCCTTGCTGACATATATTTTACCATATCATTTAAGGTTCCGGAACCCACTGCAATCAAAACATCCGTCTCAGGCTCCAGATTTAAGAACATGGTTCCTGCAGCGTGCTCATCCGGGATCAGGATATCTTCCCCTGAATCCAAGACAACGCTTTTCACCTGAAATCCTTCATCCTTCAGCAGTTTTTCTGCGGTTTCCCCTGCCGCCTTATATGTATTGTTATCACTCAGCATGTAGACTTTCTTTGCGCCGAGGCCCTTCACCATTTCCGGCAGTTCTTTTATCACTCCCTGGCCCATCACTAACTTGTCAATATCCAACGTATGATGTCTTCCGCAGCTGCAGTCAAAACTTGCCTTTGCCATTTCATTCATAGAATAGTTTAAGATCTCATCCATTTTGTTTCCTCCCGAATCTCAATTCCAAATAACGTTACCACTTGCAACATAAACAATACCACTGGTAATATATTTTCATTTTACTTCTATTCGGAGATAAAATCCACCCCTACTCATAGAACATTTGTATAAATTCATTATTTATTGCTATTATACAGGCATTTGTATAAATCCAGCTGACTTGCAGTTCAGCGGCACGGATATCCCAACGCTGTTTTGCCGCAGTCTCAAAATCTGCACTGGGAGCAGACTTAAGACCGCGGCAATTCTTAAAACATTTAAATGAATTCTATGGTATTTCCAGGGGCAAGATCGGATGCTGTCAGCGGCTCCTCCCCCTTTATTGCCTGGACCATAATACATCCGGGCCGTTCTGCCTCAGGACCGCCCTTAAAACTCACAGTACAATGGCCAAGTCCTCTGAGCGTTTCATTGGCCTCTGAACCTACTGCTGTCACTTCAAACCCTTTTTCATTAATCAGCATTGTATCTCCCGGCTCTATGTTCGCTCTCAGTTCCTCAATGGTATGCAGCACACACAGATCTTCAAAGGCCGGCGGTGCATCATCGTTGAACAGAATAATAAAATTGGAATCAGGATCACCTAAAAATGTCAGGGAATCCTTTCCCAGCTTCTGGATTCTTGTGAAATACTTCATCTCATCTCTCCCTTACTGATAAATACGGTTGGTTATTTTCTCGGCGATCTCCTCAAGTCTTCCCGTTTTCAGGGCAAGTTCCAGGATACTGTACCGGTTCCTTACTTTATATCCTTCCAGGATACTGTTATAGAACAGTTCTCTGTCAATCCCAATGTCCGTCGGATACACCGGTGCTCCCACTGTCTTTAAGAGGCCCTCCACGTATTCCCTGGAAGGTGCCAGCGCCATGGCCTCTTTTGGCACTTCATCTCTCATCATCTCAAAGATCTCTGCGACCACCGGGGTGGCAATCCCCACTTTAATTCCATGCAGTTCCGGAAACTTCCCTTTTGCAATGAAATCCATCTCCCAGTAGTGGCTCAGCATATGCTCTGCCCCGGAAGCCGGACGGGATACCCCGATCAATCCCATAGCTACCCCCGTAAGTGTCAGGGCTTCAATAAGATAAAGGACGGCATCATCATCCCTCTCTGCCAGTGCTTCAGCACTCTGAGTTACTTTCTCAAGTGCTCTCTGCACGAGAGTAACACAGGTTTCACAGCAGTATTCATCCACTTTCTCCCTCGCCAGATACCAGTCGGCAAGCGCTGTCAATTTTCCAAGCACATCACCGAATCCGGCATGGATCATATGCATCGGTGCCTGTTTCATGATGTCTGTATCCCCGATCACTCCATATGGAAGCGTGGCAACAAAGGATATTTTTCTTCCTTCCAGGATCAAAGGCGCTCCGTCAGCTACATATCCGTCCATGGAAGGTGCGGTGCAGACGATCACATATGGAATCTTTGTCCTGGCAGACATATATTTTGCCATATCATTGATGGTACCGGAACCTACCGCTACGATCACTGCAGTATCCGGCTCCAGATTAAGGAACATGGTCCCTGCAGCCTGCTCATTTGGAATCAGAATATCATCTCCGGAATCCAGCATGACATTTTTTACAAGAAAATCATCTGCCTCCAGGATTGAAAGCACCCGGTCCCCTGCTGCCTTAAATGTATGGTTGTCGCTGAGCATATACACCTTCCTGCCCCTAAACGGCTCCAATACATTAGAAAGCTCTTTGAGAACTCCCTGACCCATGATGATATGTTTAATATCTAATGTGTGATGTTTTCCGCAGCTGCAGTCGAAATCAGCGCCTGCCATTTCATTCATTGAAAAATTTAAAACTTCATCCATATGCTCTCCTCCTGCCTACTTGCTGAACTGTTTTTCGTAATAAGTGATCCGCTCCACCTTTTCTGTAGAAGGCCCGTCTTTAAACTCAAGGCCCATCCAGATATCCAGCAGATAAAGTGCCAGCTGAGGTGCCACCACCCTTGCGCCCATGCACATAACATTTCCGTCATTGCTTAAAATTGAGCGTTCCGCAGAAAATGGATCATGGCAGACAGCTGCCCGGATACCCGGCACTTTGTTTGCCGTCATAGCCATGCCGATGCCGGTTCCGCACACAAGAATTCCCCGGTCACATTCCCCGCTGGTAACTTTCTCACAAGTCTTTACTGCAACATCCGGATACAGAGCACTTTCTCCGGCTTCCACCCCATTATCCACATAAGTATGTCCTGTTTCCTCTAATCTCTTTTTGATTGCCTCTTTTAATTCATAAGCTGCTTCGTCACATCCAATTGAAATCTTCATATGTATCTGCCTCCTTTAATTTTATGTCTTTATTTTACCTCTATATTTATGCAAAGTCTATAAAAAATATTGAAATAATGTATAAGTATTATTTTCTATGAAGCATACAGGCCAAAGCTTGCCACAAAGGCAATCACAACAGCAATCGGCCCTGTAATGACACGGGAATATAATACAGAAGGTACTCCAAGCTCAATTGTCTCAGATTCACATTCTGCAAGGCTCAGCCCTACCGGAATGAAATCGCAGCCTACCTGGGCGTTGATTGCAAACAGCGCGGGCAGTGCATACTGGGCCGGAATCTTTCCCATGGCAATCTGGGATCCCAGCAGTGTTCCGACTACCTGGGCGATCACAGCTCCCGGACCAAGCACCGGTGATAAAAACGGCATGGCACAAATCAGGGAAATGATCAGCATTCCCGGCAGTGTCGCACATAAAGGTGAAATGGTTTTGGCGATAATATTTCCAAGCCCGGTAGCTGTTATAATACCCAGGATTGTGCTGGTAAACGCCATAAAGGGAAGTATATTTTTCACTACCATGTCAATGGTTTCACGTCCTGCGGCAAAGAATTTTCCTACTACCTGCCCCACACCGATTCCAAGCCTTGTAATCAGACCCGGCTGTTCCGCAGCTTCTTCCGTCCTTTTGTCCCGTCCGCTTTCTTTATTCTCTTCCGGCGCTTTCTTTTCCATGACAGCCTCCCCGTCTGCATAGGAAAGGCAGCTTTCGTCCACCGCAGATACATAGCGATGGCCACCAGGATTTCTTCGTCAGGCACATTGTTCTTATGTCCGTCCACCGCTTCCCCGCCGGTCATCTCAGCAAGCTTTGCTCCCAGCGGATGAATGCCGCCTATGGCTGTCATACATAAGATTTTTCTGCATTTTTCTGTTGCCTGTACTACAAGCGGCCCTCCGAATCCTCCGGAGCCTGCGGTGATCTTTACTGGCTTATTCATTGACAGCTACCTCCTTTTTCCCCATCTTCTTATATTTATTGCTGAGCATCAGATAAATTCTCTCTGTCACCATTCCCCTGATAAAGATGACTACAAGTCCTACAAGAAAATAACGGACTGCAAGATCTCCCAAAGGAAGATTCAGCTTCTGGATCCCTACTGCAATTCCCATATAGACAAACAGTTCACCGGCATTTGCGTGAGGGAAAAATCCCAGGACCGGATGACAGAAGCTGATTGCCGCATCAAAGAACGGGACTTTGTACTTTTCTTCCACAAATCTTCCGAAAGTGTAGGCCATGGGATTCCCGACACAGATCATTGCGATCACAGGCAGAAATAAATATCGGCAGATCCTGTTTCCCGTAATTTTCATACAGAATTTTTCGACCCGGTCTTCACCGATTAGTTTTATGACCGCATTGACTGCTGTCATCAGACATACGACAGTGGGAATGATCGTGGTCACCCAGCTTAAAAATGTCTGTCCCCCCGTGGAAAACAGCTTCATAAATCCATTTGCTAAATTTGATATAACCTGCATATGCTCCTCCTTAACCTCTCATTTCTAATGCTTCCAGCGCCTGTATGTATCCCTTATAATATTTCTGCTTTTTTTTCGTCATACCACGGAGCTCCAAAAGCACTTCCCGGAAATCCCGGCCCAGCATTTTTACTTGGTAAATCTCGGCCACCGGATGGAACCGGGCAAAGAATGAAATTCCGTCCATGGCTTCTCCCCCGGTTATCCTTCCTTCATCATCGCATGCAAGAATAACAATGTGTCCGCCGGACAGCAGACGTCCCCTTTTTTGTCCGATTCCAACCGCTCCGATCCGGTTTACCCTGCGTACAGCTTTCTCATAATCTTTGATCTGAAAGAAACCTCCTGCAGACTGGAGCAAAAACAGAACCAAAAATACTCCAAAAAGAACCACTACATGATTTGACATTTTTCTCTCCTTTCTTTGAACATTTTTTCTGTATTGTTATTTTATCTCTTTATTTATTCATAGTCTATAATTATCTTTGAAATAATGAATAAGTATATATTATTGTTCAGATATTAATACATTTTCTCAATACGATTTGTGCGCATCCTGCACGGAGTGCGATCCTTGCGGAGCGTTTTTTCTTTCATGGGAAAAGTACGTCCCACGAAAGAAAAAAACTTCCCGGATTTCTAAAACCCGGGAAGCCCCATTTCTTTTCTATATTTATTTCATGATATAAAACGTTACACTTCTTTTAACATCTGTCTTGCACACTCTGAATCTGTAATCAGTACATTGATATTCTTGGATCTCACCGCTCCGATGACCGATTTTGCTTTTTCTATTCCTCCGGCTACCCCGATCCTGATATCAATACTTTTCAGCTGTTCCTGGGATATCCCTGCCACACGCTGATTAAAAGAATCAAAAGGCTTTGTATTGCCCTCTATGTTGTAGAAATACAGTGATGCATCTCCCACAGCACCCATCTCCACAAAATCTTTTAATTCTTTTTCTGACAAATATCCCTCCGCCACAAGGGCAGTCCCTCCGGCTTCGGGAATTCCGATTCCCATTACAACAATTCTTAACTTGGAAAAATACTCATAGATATAATTGACTGTCTCCTCCTGAAGAAAAATTTCTTTGACCTCTTTGCTGGAAAATATGCCGGGAGAAAGAAACTGGACATAGTCACCTCCGAACTTCTCTGCAAATTCCACAGCAATCCGGTTGGACTGGACATCCCTCTTCTCTGTCCTTTTCTGGGAAATACCGCCGTATAGGGGTACAAATAAAAGCTTATTTCCTTTGTCATACCCTTTATCCACATGGGCAATATGAGACAGGGTCCTGCCCATGGTAACCCCTACATAGTCATCATTTTTCAGAATATGGCTCAGGTAGTCAAACGCAGCCTCAGACAGCATGTCCATCTGCTCTTCCCTTGTGTCCAAAGGCTCACTTTCTACAATAATGGCTTCCTTTAAGCCAAATCTCTGCTCCAGCTTCTGTTCCAGCTCACCGTAATCATAACTGATGGGATTGATGACCTCGATCTTCACAATCCCCTGCTCTCTTCCAAGTGCCAGCATTCTGGACACTGTAGCCCTGGAAAGCCCAAGTGTATTGCAGATCTCCACCTGGGTCTTATTCTTCATATAGTATAAGTTACAGCATTTATAAATCAGACGGTCATCATCAACTATTTTCTTCATCCGCTTCCACCTTTATATTAATTCTAATTCTTCCAGCGCATTATAGATTCCGTTTTCCTTCGTTGTCTGAGTAAATATGTCTGCAGTGTCCCGGACAGCATCGCTGCAGCGTCCCATGCCGATCCCGGTTCCTACGTTTTTCAGCATCTCCACATCATTGTCCGAGTCGCCGAATGCATAGAGGTTTTCTCTGGAAAGCCCCAGATCTCCCGCAACCTGGATCACTGCATCTCCCTTTGTGACACCCTTCATGGTAATATCAAAGAAATTCTCGCGGACATGTTTTGCGCACTCAAATGTGTCTGCATATTCCTTTTTAAAGTCCTGAAATACTTCCGGTGCTTTATAGTTCATTGTCAGCTTTGATATATGCTGTTTCTCCCAATACTTCCATGGAGCATACCACTCCATCGGGAGACTGAACAGACGGCAGAAATACTTGAAAAATTCTTCATCATTATGTAAATAGTAAGTTACATCCTGGGTATCCATCTGAATGATCGTGTCCCGGACAAAATATTTATCTATCACTTCATGCAGCAGATCTTCCTCAATAAAAATATCCCGCAGCACTTCCCTGTCAACTTCCGCATAGCTTCCGTTGCAGGTCACTGCCCCGTCAAAATGTTCGATGTCCGCCTCCAAAAACCGCTTTGTACGCCCTGAACAGAGCAAAGCCGCATATCCATTGTCCTGAAGCTTTTTTATGGCCTCCAGGGTTTTGGGGGTGACCGTCTTAATATGGTCCACTTCATCTACTAATGTCCCGTCATAATCAAAAAATACCGCTCCTTTATATTTCTTCATAGTATGGCTTCTTCTCCTTATTTGTTAAAATCAACAGCTCAACCAATACTATTGTACTTTCTTTTAATTCCCATTTCAAGCGGTATTCTACATCATCAGCACCTGTATGATTAAAAACAGGGTAATTGCAAGGGAAAGCAGAAACATTGACCTGTAAAAATCCTTCATGATAACGCTCCTTCTGTTCTAATTATCTGTAGTATTTTTCTTATAACGTTATCATACCGGTTTTCTCTGTCATAATTCTCAACCATTTTATGAAAAATTTCTTAACTTTTTGTGTCTTTTAACAAAGTGGGCATGCCCACCTCAGCTCCCTCAACCTCTCATTCTTTGAGGGGCTTGTACACTTTATGCGCCAAATGCGATTTGCCGCAGGCAAATAATTTCTCTGCGCATTTGTGTGCAAGAATAAAGAAGCTCCGGACCAATCTTGTCCGAAGCTTCTTTTTACATTTTGTCCAGAATCTCTTTTAATATCTTGTTGACGATGCCCGGATCTGCCTTGCCCTGTGTCGCCCTCATCGTCTGGCCCACAAGGAAGCCTATTGCCTTTTTCTTTCCGGCCTTGTAATCCTCCACGGATTTTGGATTATCATTTACGATCTTTTCAATGGTTTCCTGAAGGGCTCCTTCATCGTTCATGGACTTCAGCCCATTTTCCTCTACATAAGCCTTTGGATCCACATCTTCTTTAAAGATCTTTTCAAAGACTTCCTTTGCAACCTTTCGGTTAATCTCACTGCTCTTAACCATGGCAATCAGATCTGCCAGATGTGCCGGCGCAAAAGAAATATCCTCCAGTTCCATCTCTGAATCGTTGACCAGGCGCATTGTCTCACCCATCAGCCAGTTGGAAACTTCCTTGGCCTCGGCACCTTCTGCGATTGTTGACTCAAAAATATCTGCAAGATGCTTACTTCCTGTGAGAATATCAATATCATAATCCGGAAGGCCGTATGTCTCCTTATACCGGCTTCGTTTTTCATCTCTCAGTTCAGGCTGTGCATCTTTTACTTTCTGGATCCACTCATCGCTGATCACAACAGGCGGCAGGTCCGGATCAGGGAAATAGCGGTAATCCTGTGCATCCTCTTTAGAGCGCATCGGATAAGACTTCTCTTTGGTATCATCCCAGCGTCTTGTTTCCTGCGTCACTTCTTTTCCTTCTTCTAAAAGTGCCGTCTGCCGGTCTGTCTCTCCTTCAATGGCACGCTTGATCGCTTTAAAAGAGTTGAGGTTTTTCATCTCTGTCCTCGTGCCGAATTCCTTGGCTCCGGCTTCCCTTATGGAAAGATTCACATCTGCTCTCATAGAACCTTCCTGAAGTTTACAGTCAGAGGCTCCAAGATACTGAATGATCAGTCTTAATTTCTCTAAATATGCTATAACTTCATCAGCAGAACGCATATCCGGTTCGGAGACGATTTCGATCAGAGGCACGCCGGAACGGTTATAATCCACCAGGGAACAGTCTTCCCATTCATCATGAATCAGTTTTCCTGCATCTTCTTCCATATGAATCTCATGAATTCCGACAGACTTCTTCTCCCCGTCAGTCTCTATCTCCACATGACCGTCCCTGCAGATCGGAAGATACAGCTGGGATATCTGATAGTTCTGCGGGTTATCCGGATAGAAGTAATTTTTGCGGTCAAATTTACAATTCTGTGTGATTTTACAGTTGGTGGCAAGTCCCACTGCCATGGCATATTCCACTACCTGCTTATTTAACACAGGCAGAGAACCCGGCATTCCGGTGCATACAGGGCAGGTATGCGTATTCGGCGCACCGCCGAATTCTGTACTGCATCCGCAGAAGATTTTTGTCTTTGTCGCCAGTTCCACGTGGACTTCCAGACCGATGACGGTCTCATATTGTCTGCTCATTACTGCACACCTCCTTTTGCAATTTCCGGTGCTTCATATTGTCTTGTCTGTTCAAATGCATAGGCAGCCCGGATCAGTTTCTTTTCCTGAAAGCAGTCTCCTAAAAGCTGCAGCCCGATAGGCAGCCCTTTGCTGTCCTTCCCGCATGGGACGCTGATGCCCGGCAGTCCTGCAAGATTGGCAGAAATCGTATAGATATCTCCTAGATACATCTTAATCGGATCTCCCAGGCTGTCTCCGATCTTCGGAGCTGTCGTAGGTGCGGCCGGTCCTAAGATCAGGTCATAAGAGGCAAATGCTTTGTCAAACTCCTGTTTGATCAGAGCTTTTGTCCTCAACGCCTTCAGATAGTACGCATCATAGTAACCGGAACTGAGCACAAAGGAACCAAGCATGATTCTTCTCTTAACCTCAGGTCCAAATCCTTCTGAACGGGTCTTTTTATACATATCATGAAGCCCTTCTGAATCTTTTGCCCTATATCCGTATTTTATTCCGTCAAAACGGGACAGATTGGAACTGGCTTCTGCCGCTGCGATAACGTAGTATGCAGGAATAGCATACTCCACAAGTCCCAGGTCAAATTCTTCGATGACGGCGCCTTTTTCCTCCAGCGTCTTTGCTGCTGCCATGACGGCATCTCTGACCTCAGGATCCAGCCCTTCTCCGAAATAATCCTTTGGAATACCGATTTTCATTCCCTTTACATCATCCGTCAAATCTGAAGTAAAATCATATTCCTCCCGCTTAATGGATGTGGAATCCTTCTTATCATACGATGCTGCCGCTTCCAGAAGTGCTGCACAGTCAGATACAGTTTTTGCCATCGGTCCGATCTGATCCAGAGAGGAACCATACGCAATCAGTCCATATCTGGATATGGTTCCGTAGGTCGGCTTCATCCCTGTAATTCCGCAGAAGGAAGCCGGCTGGCGGATAGATCCTCCTGTATCAGAACCAAGTGCCATAAAACATTCCCCGGCAGCCACTGCTGCCGCAGAACCTCCGGAAGATCCTCCCGGCACATGTTCTTCATTCCATGGATTTTTGGTAGGTCCGAATGCAGAAGTCTCCGTGGTGCTTCCCATGGCAAACTCATCCATATTGGTTTTTCCTATAATAACTGTCCCTGCATCTATAAGATTCTGCACTGCCTGTGCGGCATAAGTGGGAACAAAATTCTCAAGAATCCTGGAGGCACATGTGGTAGCGTATCCTTTTGTGCAGATATTATCCTTTACTGCGATGGGAATGCCGGCCAAAGGCCCGGTTAATATTCCGCTGTCAATCTTTTGCTGAACTTCCTCTGCTCTTTTCAGAGCGCTTTCTTCATCATAAGAGACATATCCGTGAATGGACGGCTCCGCTTTCCTGATCTGGTCCAGCACAGCCTGTGTTGCTTCCTTAACACTAATCTCTTTCTCTTTTATTTTCCTGCCCAGTTCCAGGGCTGTTAAATCTAAAATCCCCACGGCGTTCCTCCTATTCTACAGTCTTAGGAACCACAAAGGCCCCATCTTTGCTTTCCGGTGCATTTGACAGAATATCTTCTCTGTCGTCTCCATTGGTTACAATATCTTCTCTGAACACATTGTGTACCGGAAATACATGTGACATGGGCTCAACACCTTCGGTATCCAGCTCATTCAGCTTATCAACGTAATCCAGCATGCTTTCCATATCCTTTTTTGCCTGTTCCTTTTCCTGTCCGGACAGCTCAAGCTTTGCTAAAATACCCACATATTCAATTGTTTCATCACTGATGTGATTTGCCATCTTGTTTCCTCCTTTAAAATAAAAAACCCGCTCCAAAGCAGATAATCTTCTGCTTCGGGGCGGGAATATCATCCCACGGTACCACCCGTATTAAGATCAGAACACCTTTTGGTTCCTGATCTCTTCTCAATTTCCGTACTTAACGCGTACCACGTAACAGCCTAGTCGGCATCCGCCTTTCAGCTGTCCGGCTCCAAAGTGTTCCCGCCGCAAGGTGTCCCTGGAAAGCTTTCAGTCTGCGGTCTTTCCTCCCTGTAAGGTTCCTTTTGCCTTGAGTCTTTTTCATCGCCTTTTTCCATTATGATTTTTAATCATAACACAGTTGATTTTATGAATCAAGCCCATTTGACAAATCATAAACCTGCATTTTATCAGGTCTGACGCGTTTACTCGGCACAAGTTTGACCTGCTGGCCTTCTTCGGATGAAATTGTTATCTCTGTTCCCGCCGGAAGTTCTAAATTTACATACTTTCTGGCTTCATCCTCCTCAGAATTTTCCGAGAGCCAAAGCACGTTTGCACCATATTCTTCATCCTTGTCCTGTTCATATGTATAATGAAACTCACCTTCTGCGCTGACTGCAATTACATCATAAGTTCCTGCCGGGAAATCTTTTCCTGCAGTCATAACCCCGGCAACTTCCACTTCCTTCTTCAGCGGATTTTCTCCCGGAGTTCTCAGCTTATCCAGATTGGCATTGGATGTCTTACAGTGTATCGTGCCGCTGTTCAGAACTTCTATCAGGGCACCCTGATAGAGACGGACATTTTTCACTTCCCTGTACTGATCTTCCCCCGGTGTTTTCCTGTCTGTCAGCCGTTCATAGATACTGATATACTGTTCCGTATTTGTCACAGACAGACTGATATCATTTCCTGTGCCGGTCATCGTGTAGATACCTTCCGGGATATCCAGGCCTACCACATATCTGCCGGAAGAGATATCCATGGAATAACGTTTTCCCGTATCTTCTAAAGTATAACTTGTATATTCATATGTACTGTCAGGAATTTTTTTCGTGTGTTTTTCTTCTTTGCTGACAAATGTCTGAACTGTTTCCACCAAATCCTTTATATCAACTTCACTTGCCGCATCCAGAAGCACACCGGCGGCAACGACAAAACTTAAAAATACTTTTATAAATTTTCCTGCGCCTCTTTTTTTCTCCGTGCGGAACTGCCTGTGTGCCCTCTTATGCTGCTTTGTCATGAATCTTTTCGGCTCTTCATTGGGCCTTACTCTGTAATCCGGATGATTTCCGCCGCCGGACCTTTTGGCACTTTCCAGCCGTTTAAAGTCATAGCCGCACATAGGGCAGACGCCATTCTTTAATTTTTCATTGCAAATCGGGCATTTCTCATATCTCATACTGGCTTCTATCTTTCCCTGTTCTTGAACTTTTTCTTCTTTTGCTCAATACGCTCTTTGTCCTTTTTTTCTATATCCGGCGCTATAGTTTTTGTAAACCATAAAAGTGCCAGTGCCGGTGCAAGAATCCAAAGGGATCTCTGATCATTTCCCAGAACAGAGAGAGTGAAAATGCCTTTTGCCTGAAGCATCATCACAAGCATATAGACAAAGACTAAAAGCAGGGCAAATGACTCACCGGAAGTATAACTCTTTCCCTTACCGGGTCCCACTAAAAACCGTTCCAGCAGCAGGGCAGCCCCGCTGATTATGGTTAAAATAAATGCTACATCTGTAAATGAAGTACTGGACCCCACAAAATCTTTTACCCAGTCAAATACCAGACTGAATACAAACATCAGTATCAGCACAGCCCACAATACTTTTTCTAATATACTGTATAATTTCATCTTTTCACCTCTGTATGCGTGATTACGCGTCTTTCAGCATCGAAATCACTTCTTCTATATGATTTACCTTTGTATCTGCCTCTCCCTGTTCCAGACAATATGCCTCAGGCACCTTTGCCACTGTAAAAATCCCGGCGTTTTTAGAAGCCCGTATCCCTATTTTGGAATCCTCAAGAGTAATACACTGTTCCGGCTCCAGTTCCATGTATTCCATTGCCTTTAAATATACATCCGGATGGGGTTTGTTTCTTGTGAGGCGCTCCCCGCTGATTACAAAGTCGAAATGCTCCTCCAGGCCGCAGTCGGCCAGCATTTTTTTAATGCAGTCCATAGAATTCCCGGATGCCAGAGTTGTCTTGATATCTCTCTTTTTGCAGTATGTAAGCAGCTCATCCACTCCCGGATTGAGAATCTCACGGTAGTCAAAGGTAACCGAATCCTTCATACGGGTAAACTCTTCCTCAAATACTTCCCTGCTGCTTTTGTCCCCCCAAAACTCCATAAAATAGTCAATTGCATCCGCATACGGCGTACCGATCACCTTCTCAAAATCTTTCGTTTCAAGCTCAATTCCATGGTCCAGAAACCACTCCTTAAATGCCTGAATGTACACTCTCTCGCTGTCCACGATAACGCCGTCCATATCCAAGATCAATCCTTTTTTCATCTTATCTGCCCTCTTTCATAATAGTTCACACAACTATACATTATAGCCTATTGTGCAGAGCACGTCCATTGGTTCTCAGTCTCTGCTTTCCACAATCAGCAAAATACCATCCTTCATATCAATGATCCCTGTCTCTTCTGACAGCTCATTGCTGATCCCCCATGTCTCATGAAACACAAGAGTATCATTGTTCAGCGGATAATAAAAACCATGCAGTGTCACTCCTGTTACCTTCCCCACAGGGATGAGCGAAACATAATCCCCAAACTGTTCTTTCTTTTCCAGTTTCAGAGGACGGTCCACTGCACGGATACGGTTGTGGGCATCTACAATATATGCTTCCACCCCATGTTTTAAGGCATAAACAAGCTGCCCCATGTTTCCCAGCACATGATCCAGCCTTGTGCCTGTGCTCCCAAGAACAGTTATCTTTTCAGCCCCCATACGGACTGCCTGTTCCATGGCGATCCCTGTATCCGTATCATCCTTTTCTCTTGGAAGGAACATGATATCTTCTTCCTCAAACCGCTTCCGTGTTTCTTCCGGACAGCTGTCAAAGTCGCCCAAAATAAAATCAGGACGGATTTCCAGCTGTTCTGCGTATAAAAGACCTTTGTCCGCAGCAATAACCCGGTCAAATGTCTGAGTTTGGATATAAGAACGGGCGAAGACCATATCTAAATCTCCGCCTGTTAAAATTAATATATGCATTACCATTTTCTCTTTTCTTTTAATTCATTATAGATGAGTACATAGTTGTCATAACGGGTCTGGCTGATCTTTCCCTGCTCCAAAGCTTCTTTGACTCCGCACCCCGGTTCATGGGTATGGCTGCATCCCTGAAATCTGCATCTGCCTTCATAGGGCTCAAACTCTTTGAAGTAATATTTGATCTCATCCTCCTCAAACATATCCACAAACAGGGAACTGAATCCCGGCGTATCCATAACAAAAGTGTCATTTCCCACATGGATCAGTTCTGAGTGTCTCGTTGTATGCTTTCCTCTTTTAATTTTTTCACTGACCTCTCCGGTCTCCATTTTTGCCTGAGGATACAAAAGATTCATCATAGATGATTTGCCGACTCCTGACGGACCTGCCAGCACAGTGGTTTTGTGCTCCACTGCCTCTCTTATTTCAGAAAGCCCTGTCTCATCAGAAACACTGGTAAAGATCACCCTGTAACCACAGTCCCTGTAAACATCCTTTAGTACAGACAATTCCCTTTCCCTTGCCAGATCTGTTTTGTTGAAACAGACAACTGCGGGAACCTGCTGTTTTTCCATCATAAGCAGAAACCGGTCCAGAAGATTATAATTTGGTTTTGGGTTTTTGGCCGCAAAAATCACCAATGCCTGGTCCACATTTGCCACTGCCGGACGGATCAGTTCATTCATTCTCGGCAGAATCTCTGTCAGATTCCCCAGCTTTCTATCTTTATCCAGAATCTCGATTTCCACTGCATCGCCCACCAGCGGCTTCATCTTTCGGTTTCTGAAAATCCCCTTTGCCTTGCATTCATATAATCCGCCGTCTGCGTAAACATAATAAAAACCTGCAATACCTTTGATAATTCTTCCCTGCATGAACTGACCTTACTCCTCTGATTCTTCTGTATTTTCTTCTGTAGTCGGCTGTTTTCCAAGACTAATCACAACACCAACGCCTGTTCCCTTAGTAACCTTTTTCCCCGCTTTCGGAGACTGGCTTATAATACAGCCTTTAGGAACCGTATTGTTGTACTCCTGAGAAGATACGATCAGTTTCAGCCCTTCGGCACTCAGCAACTTTCTTGCATCTTTTTCTGTCTTAAATCCAATCTCAGGCACTGTCACTTTATCTTCTCCCTTGCTGACTGTAATGGTCACTTTGGAGCCTCTGGAAATCCTGTTTCCTGCTCCTGGAGACTGTGATATCACGTCGCCTTCATCTACAGTAAAACTGAACTTGGTGGATACGGACACTTTGAATCCCTGCTCAGATAAAATCTTTGTCGCAGACTTCTGGCTGTATCCCCGCACATCCGGCACTTCAACCCTGCTCTCTCCGCTGCTTACGGTCAGTACGATTGTTGTCCCCTCCTCTACTTCCTGGTCTGATTCCAGGCTCTGGCGGATCACATATCCGGCCTCATAAGACGAGGAAGCCTCTGTTTTCCGTTCTACTTTCAAGTCTTCCCCGATAGATGCAAGTGCAGCATCATAAGTCATGCCCACATAGTTTTCTACAGGAACCTTAGCCAGTTTCTCCGTTGTGCTTTCCTCCGTAGTTGTAAGCTTTTCCGTTGTGGCATTGTCACCGGAACGGAACAGGCCCGAACTGTTGATAACCAGAACAATAATAGAGATGAGGATAATGGCTCCGACCACTGCGGCCAAAACTACGACCAGCTTTTCCAGCTTGGAGTTCATCCCTCTTTCTTCTTCCTCATCGTCTTCCACGAACCCGGATTCTTCTTCCGGTTCTTCCTCCTCCGGCTCTTCCGGCCGCACAAACTCTTTTGTATTGAGCAGCTGCGTCGGTGAGTCATCCACAAACGGAGCCATTCCCACATAGCTTCCTTTTGTGTCTTCAAAAACAAGCCTCAGATCTTCCATCAGTTCATTCACAGACTGGTAGCGGTCTTCGGGCTTTTTCATCGTACATTTTAAAATGATCTTTTCCAGGCTCTCCGGAATATCTTCGATCAGCTCTCCGGGGGATGTGATCTCATTCTGCAGATGCATCAAAGCGATGGTCACTCCGTTTTCATGATCAAACGGAACCTGGCCCGTGGCCATTTCATACATTGTGATGCCAAGGGAATAAATATCGCTTTTCTCATCGCAGTATTTGCCTTTTGCCTGCTCCGGGGAAATATAGTGTACTGATCCGATGGCTGTAGATGTGACTGTATTGGAGTTTGCCGCTTTTGCAATCCCAAAATCCGTCACCTTTACCTGCCCGGAATCTGAAACTAAAATATTCTGCGGCTTAATGTCTCTGTGAATCGTGTGGTGTTCATGGGCATGCCCGATGGCAGAGGCTATCTGCAGAGAAAGTTCCACCGTTTCCTTTGCAGAAAGATGACCCTTTTTCTTGATATATTCTTTCAGGGTAATGCCCTCTGCAAGCTCCATGACAATATAATTGACACTGCCTTCCTGACCTACATCATAGACATTCACAATGTTTGGATGGGCCAGCCTTGCAACCGCCTCTGCTTCCACCTGAAACTTTTTCAAAAACTTTTCATTATCGACATATTCATTTTTTAACACTTTAATTGCGACGTTCCGGTTCAGTTTATGACACTTTGCCATGTATACGTCAGCCATTCCGCCAGTACCAATTTTTTTCAGGATTTCGTAACGTCCTCCTAAAATGGTTCCTGCTTCTAACATGTGATCTCACCTCGCTCCCCCAGCGCTACGATCACCAGGGATATATTGTCTTTGCCGCCGTATTCGTTGGCCCTGTTCACCAACTGGGCTGCCTTATTTTCCAATTGACTGTGATCTAACAGGAGTTCCTTGATTTCGTCATCTGCAACCATGCTTGTCAAGCCGTCGCTGCACAAAAGCAAATATCCGCTTTTCTTCGGCAGCTCAAAAAAATCCGGAACAGACTCTATGCCTGCGCCGATGGCTCTCGTGATCAAATTTCTCTTCGGATGCTGCCTCATCTGGCCCCGTTCAATTTCACCGGCCTTCACCAGCTCTTCCACAAATGAATGGTCGGTTGTAATCTGTACTAAATCCTGATCTGCAAAATACAGACGGCTGTCTCCGATATTCATTACAAAAATACTTTCTTCTGTCACAGTTGCTGCTACCATAGTTGTTCCCATGCCTGCATATTCTTCTTCCTGGCATTTCAGTAATATTTCGCCGCTGACCTTGTGCAGTGCTTCCTTCATGATCTCAATCGGATCTGAGTTCTCAATCTCACGTATTAATTCCACAAAACGCCTGACAGCCAAAGAAGACGCAAAGCCTCCTGCTTTGTGGCCTCCCATGCCGTCTGCAACGATATACAAATTATCCAATTGTCCTACAGGTACATCAGAGTAAAAGATTGTGTCCTGATTTTCAGACCGTACTTTTCCTCTGTGAGAAGTTCCAACGGATTGCATCTTAGTTCTCCTTTTTCATCCGGATTTCGTGTTTATCCACAGAATCCAGCTTTTTTCTTCTTAATTGTCCACAGGCAGCGTTGATATCTCTGCCCATTTCTCTTCTTATGGTAACATTTACACGATTTTTTTCAAGTATGTTTTTGAAGTCGTTTACGAATTCAGGCATCGACTGACGGAAATCCCTTTCCTTTATAGGATTCACAGGAATCAGGTTTACATGACATGCAAAACCTTCTAAACACCTGCAAAGCTCCTCTGCATTCTGAGGACTGTCATTCACTCCTGCCACAAGGCTGTATTCAAACGTAATCCGCCTGCCGGTCTGCTGAAAATAATATTTACAGGCGGACAGCAGTTCTTCTATAGAATACTGGTTTGCTACCGGCATCAGGGACTTTCTCATGTCATCATTGGATGCGTGGAGGGAGATAGCCAGAGTCATCTGGAGCTTTTCACCGGCAAGTTCCCTGATCTTAGGCACCAGTCCGCAAGTAGACACCGTAAGGTTTCTCTGACTTAAGTTCAGCCCCTTTTCATCGGTCAAAAGCCTGATAAACGTTAAGAGGTTTTCATAATTATCCAGCGGCTCCCCGGTTCCCATAACGACCACATTGGACACCCGCTCCCCCGTTTCTTTCTGAATATAATAAATCTGTCCCAGCATCTCTGAGGGAAGAAGATTGCGGTCCAAACCTCCAAGAGTAGAAGCACAAAACTTACAGCCCATCCTGCATCCTGCCTGGGATGATATACAGACAGAATTGCCGTGTTTGTATTTCATAAGAACACTCTCAATAATATTCCCATCATTCAGCTGAAATAAATATTTTCTGGTGCCGTCAATCTTTGAAACATAGGTTTCCACTGCCTGAAGCTCTCTCACTTCATACTCTTCAAGCAGCTTTTCCTTCAGTACCTTCGGAAGATTGTTCATCTCATCCAGCGAGGAAGCCAGCCTTTTATGGAACCACTCAAATATCTGCTTTGCCCTGAACTTTTTTTCACCTGCTTGTTCCACTGCCAGCTCAAGCTCCCCCAGTGTCATTGATTTTAGATCCTTCATTTTACTCTCCTAAGTTTTCCTATAAAAAATCCGTCGCACGGATGAATCCCCGGAAGCAGCTGGATATAGCCTTCTTTTGAGGTCTCAATGTTTAGTTGTTCCGGGAGCAGTGAGGTAATGTCCTCCGGTTCAAATCCTGGCTGGCCCGCAAGCCATTGGAAATTTTCTTCATTTTCTTTCGGATTGATGGTGCATGTAGAAAATACCAGAGAACCTCCCGGTTTTACATAAGACACTGCTGTTTTCAGTATTTCTCTCTGAAGGAAAACCAGCTCTTCCAGAACTTTTTCTTCCAGATTATATTTGATGTCATGCTTCTTTCCCATGATTCCCAAACCGGAACAGGGAACATCACATAAAACTATATCTGCCGCATCTTCCATGTCTTCGTCCAGTATCCTGGCATCCCATATCTGGGATCTGATGTTTTGAAATCCGGTTCGTTCAATGTTTTCCTCCAGCAATTCTTCTTTATATTCTGTCAGATCTCTGGCCAAAACCTGCCCTGTCCCATGGAGTTTATCTGCCATATACAGAGCCTTTCCTCCGGGAGCACTGCACATATCGAGAATTATCTGTCCTTCCTTTACATCTGCAATTTTTCCCGCAAGCATAGAACTCTCATCCTGTACAATAAAACGTCCCTCGCGGAATGAGGACAGACGTTTTAAAAAGTCATAATGTGAGATATATAACGCTTCCGGAAGCAGATCTCCATCTCTTACTGTAATACCCTCTTTCTCCAGAGAGGCCACCAGTTCTTCTCTGGATCCGCTGCTTTCCAGCCATGACAAGGTAGTTTTCTTGGGTTCCAGAAAAGAGCGCAGGATTGTCTCTGTCTCCTGCTCTGTATAATTTTGGAGAAAATGACGGACGATCCACTCAGGCATAGAGCAGGAAACTGACAGGTATCTTACTGGCTCCTTTTCCCTGGAAGGAAAAGGTATACTGTCTTTTTGCCGGGAAATGGTTCTCAGCACTCCGTTGACAAATCCAGATAATTTAGAAAATCCTCTTTTTTTTGCAAGCTTAACACACTCGTTGCAGGCTGCTGAATCAGGAATCTGATCCATAAACAGGATTTGATAGACTCCCATCCTGAGCAGAGACCGTACCAGTGGTTTCAGTTTGTTTACCTTCATCTTGGAATACTGGTTTAACACATAGTCAATAGTCAGCTGCCGCTCCAGAGTTCCCTGGCAAAGGCGGGTAAAGAATGCCCGGTCCTTTTTTTCGCTGAACTGATATTTTTCAAGGGTCTCACCTATGACAATATGGGACAATGATTCTTTTTTGTCTACTTTCATCAGAACATCTAAAGCTGATTCTCTCGGATTCTGCATATTACTCTCCTAATATCGTTCCGGTTTCTACCTTGGAGCCTGCCAAAAATGCCTGGACAGCCATCCGTTTCTTTCCGGGCAGCTGAATCTCATTAAGTGCCAGGGCATTCTTTCCGCAGGCTACCACGATCTGTTTTTTCGTCACCTGTATTACAGTACCCGGTTTCTCTTCTCCGTCATATGCAGCTTCATCTGCATCCCAGACCTTTACAGTCCTTCCTTCAAATTCTGTATAGGCGCTTGGCCACGGATTCAGTCCCCGCACCCACTGTTCGATTTCTGCTGCACTCTTTGTAAAGTCAATCCGTCCCATCTCTTTGCTCAGCATAGGGGCATAGGAACTGTCCTCATCCTCCTGTTTTGTTCTCACTGCCGTCCCGTCTTCCAGTTTCCTTAATGTCTCAATGAGAAGATCCGCTCCCAGCACCATAAGCTTATCATGAAGAGTCCCTGATGTTTCCTTCTTATCCAGAGGAATGACTGCTTTATCAATCATATCTCCCGTATCCAGGCCTTTTTCCATATACATGGTAGTGATCCCTGTCTCCTTTTCCCCGTTTAAGACTGCCCACTGGATTGGTCCTGCTCCCCGGTATTTCGGAAGAAGGGATCCGTGCACATTGATGCATCCGTATTTGGGGATATTCAGAATTCGTTCCGGCAGAATCTGTCCGTAAGCCACTACAACAATAACATCCGGGCTCAGCTTTTCCAGAGTGTCTATAAACTCTTCATCCCTGGCTTTTGCCGGCTGAAGGACCGGAATCCCATGTTTCAGGGCAGCTTCCTTTACCGGCGGAAAGGATACTTTTTTGCCTCTTCCTCTCTGCTTATCCGGCTGGGTAACTGCTGCTGCCACATGGTGGCATTCAATCAGTTTTTCTAAAGTGGGAACCGCAAATTCCGGCGTCCCCATAAATACAACGTTCATCGTATCCTCCCTGCTATTCTTCTTCCTCATCTGCATCTCTTACTGGTTCCTCTGCCACATCCGGATAAAGAACCCCGTCTAAATGGTCAAGTTCATGGCAGATTGCTCTTGCCAGAAGCCCTTCCCCTTCCACAGTGACCGGGTTCATATCCCGGTCCAAAGCTTCACAGATAACATGATTCGGACGCTTTACCACTGCCACCTTGCCCGGCAAGCTTAAGCATCCCTCATCTCCGATCTGTTCTCCGTCTTTTTCCACGATCTTGGGATTGATCAGTACCAGCGGCTGTCCCTCATATGTGTCAATGACCACGAGCCGCTTCAGGATTCCTACCTGGGGTGCCGCAAGTCCCACACCGTAAGCCTGATACATTGTTTCAAACATATCATCGATCAGTGTCTGAAGCCTTGGTGTCATTTCTTTTACTTCTTTTGATGATTTTCTGAGGACGTCATCCCCCATTTTTCTGATGTTTCTGATTGCCATGAATACTTCTCCTTCTCAAATGTTCTATCTTTCATAACCTTAATAACTGCTCATTGGATTAAAGTCGAATGTAATGTGAATATCCTTCGGCAGTTCCTGCCGCTCAATCCACAATTCCAGCCGGTCTTTTACTCTGACAAGCTGCTGGTAATCCTTCTCTTTCACATATAATACCTGCCGGTAAATATCATTCACTTTTGCCAGAGATGCTTCCCCCGGCCCAATAACCCGGATTCCGGAATTGTTTATGACTCTTCCCATACGCTGTGCAGTCTGCCTGCACAGTTCCTCATCCGGTCCGGCAAGAAGAACCGTAAGCATCTGCCAGACCGGCGGGTAACACAGCATAGTCCGGTATGCGATCTCCTGCTGATAAAACTCTTCATAATCCTGGCTGGCTGCCGTTACGATACAGTAATGTTCCGGAGAATAGGTCTGGATCACTACCTCTCCGGCTTTCTCTCCCCGTCCGGCCCTGCCGGCTGCCTGGGTTAAAAGCTGAAATGTGCGTTCCGCTGCCCGGAAATCATTGGCATGCAGAGACAAATCTGCCGCCAGGATCCCCACCAGCGTTACATCGGCAAAATCATGCCCTTTTACGATCATCTGGGTACCCACAAGAATATCCGCTTCACCGCCGGAAAATGCTTTTAGTATCTGCTCGTGGCTGTGCTTTCTTTTTGTGGTATCCATATCCATGCGCAGTACCCTTGCCTCAGGAAATTCTTTTTTGATTGCCGCCTCTACCTTTTGGGTACCCAGGCCAAAAGTACCGATAAACGGGCTGCCGCACTCCGGACAGGTCTCGGGCATAACCTCCTCATACCCGCAGTAATGGCACCGGAGCTTTCCATCTCTGTGATATGTAAGCGATACATCACAGTGCGGACACTGCATAACAGCCCCGCAGCTTCTGCAGGATACAAACCCTGCATAGCCTCTGCGGTTTAAAAACAGCATAATCTGCTCTTTCTTTTGAAGCCGGTCCTCTATCAGTTTGTACAGTCTCCGGCTGAACATGCTGCGGTTTCCCTGTTTTAATTCTTCCCTTAAATCCTCAATGTAGACATCCGGCAGAACCGCTTCCTTCGCCCGTTCTTTTAGTGTCCACAGCCTGTATTCCCCGTCAAGGGCTTTTTGATAGCTCTCCAGGGAAGGTGTGGCTGATCCCAGGATTACGGCTGCATCCTCCATCTCAGCTTTTTTAAGTGCTACCTCCCTTGCATGATATTTGGGCGTCTGTTCGCTTTTATAGCTTCCCTCATGTTCTTCATCTATGATGATGAGTCCAAGATTAGGAAATGGTACAAACAAAGCCGATCTTGGCCCGATGATAATATCAATCTCTCCATTTTTGGCACGGAGCCACTGGTCGTACTTTTCTCCTTTTGACAGTCTGGAGTTCAGGATAGATACCCGGTCTCCAAACCGCTTCGTAAAGCGGCAGACCGTCTGATAGGTAAGTGCAATCTCAGGGATCAGCACAATGGCCTGCTTTCCCATCCTGACTGCTTCCCCGATCGCTGCCAGATAAACTTCTGTTTTCCCGCTCCCGGTAACTCCGTGAAGCAGGTAAGTTTTTCTCTCTCCGGAAGCGTAGTCTGCTTTAAACTCCTGTATCAGCCTCTCCTGGCCATCATTCAGAGGAAGAGGCTCCCCGGTCCTGAGACCTTTTGGATTCGGGTTTCTATAAAACTGCTCCCTCTCCACACAGATAATTCTGTCCTTGGCCATGCTTTCCACTGTTGTTCTTGGAATCTTTAAATTTTTCATGACAAACTCCCAGAAAAGCTCCTGCTTATCCATGAGAGCAGCCAAAAGCCTGGCTTTTGCAACATAATGCTTTCCAAAGTATTCGTCCAGCTGTGACGGGGCTTCTTCTGCGGAAATCAGGAGCCTGACTGTCTTCTTTTCCTTCTGCTTCATTTTATCCTGCACTGGAAGCACAGTCTTCAGCGCCTGTATCATGGTGGAGCCGTAATTTTCTCTGATCCAGTAAGCAAGCTGTATCATTTTGGACTCAGCATCCACACGGTCTTCCTCTATAGAAAGAATTTCTTTTATCTTCCCCGGATCATAATCTGCCCTGTCAGAAATCCTCACCACGTAGCCCTTCTGTTCTCTGTTGCCTGCGCCGAACGGCACGCGGACCGACTGTCCAACCCGTATCTGGTTACATAAGGAAAAAGGCACTCGATATTGAAATACCCGATCCAGTGCCTCGTGCGATATATTGATGATAATATCTGCGTATATTGTTTCCATAGATTATTCGATGACATGCCCCTTCTGGCGCAGCACCTTTACTACACGGTCCACATATTCCCTGCAGATCTCATGGTTTTTTGCTTCTACCATAACACGTATCAAAGGTTCTGTACCGCTTTCCCTTACAAGAATCCTTCCGTCATCTCCAAGTTCTTTCTCCACAGCTTCCACAGCCGCAGCCACGTCTGCATCCTCCCTGGCATCTTTTTTATCTCTGACCTTGACATTTTCAAGGATCTGCGGATAGATCTCCACATCCCTTACCAGCTGTCCCAGAGACTGCTTCTGTTCCAGCATAGCCTCCATCACTTTAAGGGAAGTAAGGATTCCGTCTCCTGTGGTTGCAAACTTGCTGAAAATAATATGTCCGGACTGCTCCCCGCCCAGGCCGTGCCCGTTCTTAGACATATTTTCATAGACATACTTGTCACCCACGGCTGTCTTCTCGTAGTCAATTCCTGCTCTGTCAAATGCTTTATAAAGTCCGAGGTTTGACATAACCGTAGTCACGACTGTATTGTTGTTCAGTGCTCCGTGCTCTTTCATGTATTTTCCGCATACATAGAGGATCAGGTCACCGTTTACCTCCGCTCCGTTTTCATCTACAGCGATGCAGCGGTCTGCGTCTCCGTCATATGCAAATCCCACGTCCAGGCGGTTTTCTTTTACAAAGCCCTTGAGGATCTCGATATGGGTTGAACCGCAGTTGGTATTAATATTCGTGCCGTCCGGCTCATTGTTGATAACATAAACTTCTGCTCCAAGTGTCTCAAATACATTCTTTGCGATACTTGAAGAACTTCCGTTGGAACAGTCAAGGCCGACTTTTATATTTTTGAATGACCGGGTGGCAAGAGAAATCAGGTATCCTATGTAGCGGTTCCTTCCGGAAGCATAATCCTTTGCCCTGCCGATATCACTCTTTGTTGCAAACGGCAGTTCACCGATTTCGCCGTCAATATACGCCTCTATCTGATCTTCGATCTCTGCTTCCATCTTATGCCCTTTGGCATTGATCAGCTTAATCCCGTTGTCGTAATAAGGATTATGGCTGGCTGAGATCATAATTCCGCAGTCAAACTGCTCCGTGCGCACCACATAGGACACGCTCGGTGTTGTTGTTACATACAGCATATAAGCATTGGCCCCTGATGCGGTCAGTCCGGCCACCAGCGCATGCTCAAACATGTAACTGCTTCTTCTGGTATCTTTCCCGATAACTACTTTAGGACGTTTTTTATCCTTTCCTAAATGCCATCCCAGAAATCTTCCCACTTTATATGCATGCTCTACTGTCAGATCGATATTTGCCTCTCCCCGGAAGCCGTCTGTGCCAAAATATTTTCCCATGATTGATTGACCTCTTTCTCATAATTGATTTTTGAATAAATTAATCTAGACTGTATTATAACATAAAGTATCAGGAATGAAAAACAAAAACTGCGGAGCAGAAAATCCTGTTCCGCAGCTTTTAACTGCTTTTCCGGCTGACTTTTACAACAACGGAAATATCTTCATCTTTTATTTCGCCCAAAGCCCTGAGCATCTTTTTCAGTGCAGGATACCAAATATCTTTCGGCAGTTCCTTCATCTCTTCTTTTGTGAGAAGAGTCGTCTGATCCTTCTTCGTCCCGAACAGTCCTTCGTAGCAGATCTCATACTGCTTCCCCCGGTCGATAACTCCAAGCTCTTCCAGTGTATTCATCATCCGGTAGACCGTAGCTCTTCCGATTGCCGGATCGATTTTGCTGGCTTCATAAAATATTTCTTTGCAGCAGGAACAGTTATTTTTTAAAATCACATCTAAAATCACTTTTCTCTGATTTGTAATCCGAAGCCCCTGCTCCCGAAGCTGCTCTATGATCTTTTCCCGGCTAAGTTCTGTGGTCATAATTCCTCCCGTTTACATCTGCCTTTTTGCCGCTTCTCTCAAAATTGATAACCAATATCATTTACAGTTTTATCATACGCAACTTCTCTTCACTTGTCAAGTTATTTTTGATATCAATTCTCAGAATCCCAAATCCGCTGACTGCGAAATATAATACGTCCAATGTTTCTTTCTGCAGTATTGCCGGATAGTTTTTTTTAATTTGGGATCTTTCGTATACTCCAAAAGGTAAACTTTCTTTTTCTTCCCTGAAATCAGCTTTAAGTAGTCCAGAAAGTATTTTTTATCCTCTGCTCTTGCTTTTTTTAACTTTTTCTTCTTGAAATCAATCCTTGTAAAGACCTCCTCCTGATTGACTCCGGTAAGAATAGAGCCGAGCTTTCTGTTGTTTTTATAATACCTTCTGACATAAGTATCCCCGCCATTCAGTATGACTGCTTTCTTCGGATAAGACCGCAGATTCAAAAGAATCTTCGTCACGCCGCGGTAAATCTTCTTTTGAGGAAATTCCGCATAGACATCACAGTTATCCACAAAAAAACCATCCACTCCTTTTTTGGCCAGCTGATCTGCCAGCTGCTTGATTTTATTCTGCCAGGCCTTTCTGGATACATCTGTCCAATACTCTCCTCCCCAATTTTCATAGGGTTTCAGTGTATATTTTCGGTACTTTTTATAATAAGGGCGGAATGTTTCCAGAGACCCTATATTTAAATAGCTGTAAACCGTATGACCCTGCTTTTTCAGTTTCCTGATATCCTTTTTCTTAAAATACTGTGCGTCAATGACAATGGTTTTATATTTTTTTAATCTGCCCATATCTTTTCTGTCCGCATTTAAAAATACACCGTAGGAATAGGTGAATTTCTTCTTTTTTCCTGCCTTCACCTCAGACTGCACAGCCAGAAAAAGTATCATCATAAAGATACATGTTAGTTTCAAAGCCCTGTTCTTTTTGTATCCGCCCATATCTGCTGTCTCCTTTATTCCTGTTCATTGAAATAAGACATATAATTGACGCGGCACTTTCCATCCGGGAATAGATAATGATAAAAGTCCACAAAATAATCATCTGTCATGCTTGCAATATAATCCACTACGATTTGGTTGGGTTCCTCATCTCTATAGGCACCTGATGCCACATAATGGGCTCTTGCGTCCTCTACATACTCGATGTGATGTTTAAAAATAACTGAATTCTCATCACCTTTTATCAAATCAGAATACAGCTTTTCATATACCTCTCTGAACATAGGCGCTACATTCTCAGAATAAATGCGGTCCAGCTTTTTATTAAAGTAAATCTGCTTATAGTTTTCTTTCTTTGCAGTTCTCAAAGCATCATAATACTCAGCATCCAGCATAATATAATCTTTCCGGTAACTGTTTTCCACAATGTTCACCGTCAGATTATTGATGATCTCCGCATTCTCCACCCCGATTTCTCCCTGGGTAAAAATTCCGCTGTCTTCGATGAGCTTCGCTTTTTTTGCATCCTGCCGGTCCTTTCCGAGATAAGCCACCATATCACAGATCCTCACCACACATCCTTCCAAAGTAGAGGGAATGAGAGTCTTAATATAAGCCTCATCTCTGCTGCACTGTTCTGTCTTTTCATAAAACTCATCAAAAGAAGCCATATGGCATGGACGGTACTCCCGCTGCTCAAACTCCCCGTTATGGCACAGAATTCCGTCCAGCGTCTGCAGAGAAACATTTCTGTTAAACATTCCATCCAAGACCCGCACGCTCTGAACGTTGTGCTGAAAGCAGCGTCCTGTTTTCTCATGGTATATCTGGTTTAAATAACGTTCTCCGGCATGACCGAACGGTGTATGCCCGATATCATGTCCCAGAGCAATCGCTTCAATCAGGTCACAGTTTAAACCAAGGAGCCTGCCGATATTCCTTGCAATTCTGGACACGAGCTGGACATGGAGGGACCTCCTTGATATATCGTCATTTAAGTAAAATGAAAAAACCTGTGTTTTATCGGTATAGCGGTTATAATATGGAGAATGAATAATCTTCTCCACATCCCTGACAAATGCCGGCCTCCAGAGACTGGCGCCATCCCGTTCGGCATCTTTACGGATCACTTGTTCATCCCGGCAGGCAGACGGATTCTCCCATCCTTTCTGCCGGTCCCTTATGATCTCCTGCTGCAGCTCTTTTGATAATTCATGATAATGAAGCATTTTCTCCTCCTTTTGAATAAATTGGGCAAGTGCGCATCCTTCACAAAGTGCTTTTTACTGCATATGGGATTCTGAAGGAATTTCCTATGCAATTGGAAAAAGCCCGCAATCATCATTGCAGACTTTCCTTCCTTCCAACGCCCAGACGCTGTCCTTGTTTTAGTTTTGTCTCACACCCATCCTGAGTCCTGTCCAGAAGGCACTGGTCAATAACCACCTTATCTCCCTCAAAAAGCAGGACGATGGTAGAACCGCCGAATTCAAAATAACCTTTTTCCATACCGCGGGTCATCATACCTTCTTCGTGGTGGTTTACAATCCGCCCCACCATCAAAGCACCCACTTCCATCTGGACTGCATGACCGAAATGCTCTGTTTTCATCATGGTAAATTCCCTGGCATTTTCTTTATAAACAGAAACATAATCATTTGCCACCGGATTTACCGTGTGATACTTCCCTTTTATAAAATAGTTCTTGCTTTTTACACCGTTATCGATATAGCAGTACCTGTGATAATCGTCCACCGTCAGGCGCAGAATAACTGCATAGCCATTCATGAAATGATCTGCAATTTTTTTGCTTCTCAGCAGCGACTCCACCGTATATACTGTATCCTTTACACAAAAGGAAGTTTCCTCTGTGATGCGGTAGGCACTGGCTTTACAGTCGCACGGGCTGAACAGAATCGTCTCATCCTCCGGCAGAGGACGTCTCCCCGGCCTGATTCTTCTTGTAAAAAAATCATTATATGAGGTGTACACTCTGTCTTCATACTCCCTCATATCAATCCTGTTCTTTCTGATAAAACGCTGAATCAGACATTTAGAACAGCGGGTATTTAATATAAATCCTCCCAGCCTTGAAATCCATGGTCTTGTAAGAAATTTAAGCTTTATCCTTCCCAGGAATGTTCCGTAGAGCAGTTTTAAAAACTTATCCTGAAAAGTTTCCTCTTCATAACAGCGGCCGTTTTGGTCTATATACTTCATTGCCTGTCTCCTTTACAGAAAATAAATACGGACTGCCACCAGAATGCCAATGATGACAAATGCGAACATACACTTTTTGCCAGGCTTAAACACACTGAAATCAATCACAAACAAAAGAGAAATGATCAGCACAGCCAGCAGATATATGTAAGGAAACTGAGCGGTAAAAAAACGCTTCAGCTGATATACAATAGGCAGTATCAGCGCCACTGACGTAACCGGGAGCCCCCGGTAATGTTTTCTTCTCTCACTTGTCTCTGCCTGTCTCTGTTCCTCAGTGACATTAAAAAATGCCAGCCGGATCACTGCCCCTAAAATATACATCATATAAATGATCTTTGCGTACCAGGCATCCATTCCCATAGAATATCCAATCACAACCGGGAATGCCCCGAAACAGATCAGGTCACACAGCGAATCAATCTCAATTCCAAATTTCTTTGCATCATCAGAACGTTTGATCATCTTTGCAACAGTCCCGTCATACATATCAGTGAATCCGGATATCATCAGACAAATCATTGCTATTTTAAAGTTGCCGTTAAATGCAGCTGACATGCCGAACACTGCACTCACAACGCCCGCATATGTCAGTATGACTGATACATTATAAAATCCTATCATAATTTAAACCTCTATTCCTTACGCTTTATTGTCACATGTGCCACAAATGTTAAAAATGCACTGATCAGAACCAGCGCATAATAACTGATTCCGCGGCTCAATAACATAGCCGGATACAATAAGTTGCCTCTGAATATTTTTCTGAAAATACTTAAAAACAGTCCCTCACTGATTCCCATTCCTCCCGGCAGCGGCAGCATATCTACAGAAATTGAAATCACACACTGAAGAGCCACAATGTCCACAAATCCAAGTGCAGACAGTCCCAATGCCTTATAAACCAGATATGTGATGGAAAAATGCAGAATCCTCTGCACTAATGTAACCAAAAACATTTCAAAGATCATCAGCTTGTGATTTTTAATAACCGCAGCCGCCTTATGGTAATCCTGCATCCATCCTTCAATCTTGCGGATTCTCTCCTCTTTCTTTTTCAGAATGTGAATCTTTTCCAGTCCCCGTGTCAAAGCCAGCAAAACTCTGGACGCCAAAGTGGGTTCAAAAACAAGCATCAGCATAAGCGCCACACAAAAAATGTTTAAGCCCATTCCAAGATAGAAGAAAAAAGCCACCTGGGATATATAATCCGTAACCAGGCCATGGCGGAAAATAAAGATCACTGCTCCAAGGAAAACAAGGACAAACTTATACAAAATGGTGACGATCATCAGAACCACAGTTCCTACCGATACATCGACCTTATCCCGGTTCATATAGTAAAGCTGGGCCGGCTGGCCTCCTGTCGCTGACGGTGTAATACAGCTGAAAAAAAATCCTACAAATGAATAAAGAATGCAGTGTCTTTTCGGTACGCGGTACCGAAGCACACGAAGCATCCTGTCTATGATAAAAGACTCACAGCAGACAAATATAATAATCAGGGCAAACCCTAATATATAGTAAACAGGACTGACACTTCTCATGACATGCATCAGTTCAGGCAGCTCTTTTCCTCTGAAAATTGCATAAAATGTAAGCCCGAACAGTGCAAAGAAGAAGATGCCGTTGCCAATCCAGCGCTTCTTATTCTCCATAACCTACCTCTTTGTCGATTGCCCTCTCCAAATGTACTCCTCTGTTCACTTTTGTAAAAACTCTCTGCAGCTTCAGATACCAGTCTGTCTTCTGTCCGACCAGATACATAGCTTCTGCCAGCAGAATCCCTGCAATCAGATCTATGATGTAGTGCTGCTTCGTTACCTGTGTGGAGATACATACCAGAACCGCAAAAACACAAGAAAATCTCTGATACCATACAGGAACTTTTTTCTGTCCGCGGATTCCTACATAACAAAACCAGCTGACCAGACAGTGGATTGACGGAAACAGATTTGCCGAGGGATCTATCGTATACACCATTCTCAGCATCTGATCCCAGATCCCGCCTCCGGTTATCTCAGGCCTTGCCAGCGTTGTGGGAATTAACACAAAAAAAACTCCGCAGATAATTCTGGAAAGAAAATCCCCCACCAGGAACCGATATAAATGCTCTTTTCCGATTCTTCCTATCATAATATAATTCACTGCCCAAAAAACATAACAGATCAGATAAATACTTGTAAACCAAGGGACAACCGGCACTGCTCTGTCAAAAGCCGTAGTAAAATCATAATGCTTAAGATCTCTGCACAAAATCTGAGTCCCTGTATAAATCAGTGAATTAAAAGTGAAAGAACAGATCAATGGAAGCACTGCATATTTGGGAATTATATTCCATAAATAACCTTCCTGTTTTTTCATGTTTCACTCCTTTACAAACAAAAACCATGTCATATATATGACATGATTCTTGTTTTATTATAGCTTTCCCTTATCAAAATGTAAAGCCAAGCGCATTTATTTAATACATTTGTAAGAAAATCAAGACCTGCGCTTTTTCTTCTTTCTGTTAAATACAAGGTAAATACAAGGGATGAAAATCAATGTCAGCAAAGTTCCGTAAATCAAGCCTCCAATGGTGACAATCGCCATCGGCTGAACCATCTCTGCCCCTGATCCGATTCCTATTGCCATTGTGGAAAGCCCCAGAATTGTTGTGATGGCTGTCATCAGAATCGGCCGGATTCTCATGGCTCCTGCTGTTATAACAGCGTCCATTATTTCATAACCTTTATCTCTCAGCTGGTTCACAGTATCCACCAGCACGATTCCGTTATTTACAATGATACCGGACAGCATGACGAAACCAATCATTGCGATAATACTCAGATCTTTGCCTGCCACAAACAGCCCGATAAGTCCTCCCGTAAATGCCAGAGGTATCGTAAACAAGATGATAAACGGAGACTTCAGTGACTGGAACTGGGCAACCATAATCAGATACATAAATGCAATAGCCAGTATCAGCATCAGCCCTACCTGTCCTGCTGTCTCATTGATGGATTCCATCTCACCGGCAATTTTATAGCTGTAGCCTGCCGGTGCCTTATATCCCTTCAGCGCCTTGCCCACGTTCTCGCTGACAATTCCGATATTATATCCGTCCTTCAGTTCTGCGGTTACATTCAGGATTCTTTCCTGCCCTGACCTTGAAATTGTAGAAAGGCTGTCAGTGCTGCTGAAGCTGGCAACTTTAGACAGAGCAATTTCTTTGCTCTCTCCTTTTTGAGTTCCGCTGATCTTTATCTTTTTCAGCTGTTTTCTCGTAATATTATCCTTTGTATCATTAGACACTTTAACATCCCACTGCTTCTCGTTCTGATCAATCGTCGTAGCCGTGGAACCTTCCTGAAGCTTGGAGCTTAACTGCTGATAAACCGTAGCCACTGTCAGTCCATATTTTGCTGCCTTTGCTTTATCCACCGTAACATGAATATCCGGAGTCGTTTCTTCCTGACCGTCACTTACATTCTTAGTCCCCTTGACGGATTCTACTTTCTTTGCAATGTCACTGGCTGTCTTCCTGAGGGTATCCATGTCATTTCCCTTAACTTCAATAGAAATGCCGCTTCCCCCAAGGGCGCTCATGTCCATGTTAGACTCCTGCACCTGAATCTCACAGTCGAATTTCTTTGTTTTGTTTAATATCTCATTTTTAATTTCTTTGTTTGTGTTCTTCTTATCTTCCTTCAGCATAATGTAAACACTTGCTGTATCCTGATTTGACTTGCTTGATGATGAAGTGCCTCCAAGCCCTGAGGAACTGCTCACCATAGCACCCACACTGTCTACATCAGGTATCTCTCTTATCTTCTTCATGACAGTATCAGACATGGCTGCTGTGTCACTTAAATCTGAGCCCTTCGGCATCTCAATGGTAAGGCTCATCTCCGTGCTGTCCATGGACGGCATCAGGGAGCTTCCGATCTTTGTAGCTCCGATCACTGCTCCGGCAAACACTGCCAGTGTGAGTATGATCGCAATCCACTTACGCTTGAGAACCTTTTCCATAACACCGCGGTACAGAGACTGCAGCCTGTCAAAAAGTTTATTGTCCTTCTCTGTCACCTTGTGCAGTACACCCGCAGACATCATCGGCACAAAGGTCACCGCTACAATCAGACTTGCAATCAGTGAATATCCGATAGTCAGTGCCATATCAGCGAACAGTTTTTTGGTAAGTCCTGTCGTAAATACGATCGGAAGGAAAACCGAGATCGTTGTCAGGGTGGAGGCCGTTATAGCACCTGCCACTCCCTTGGCTCCTTCAATGGCTGCCTCTTTAACCGGCACTCTCTCTTTCCTCAGCCGGTAAATGTTTTCTATGACAACAATAGAGTTATCTACCAGCATACCGACTCCGAGTGCCAGGCCCGAAAGAGAAATAACGTTCAGGGTAATACCGCTGAAGTACATCATGACCACAGCAAATATGACACTGATCGGAATGGAACAGGCAATGACTGCCGTAGGTTTAATATCCTTTAAGAATATAAGGAGAATCAGCACGGCGAGCACGGCACCCATACCAAGATTCTGCAGAACAGAACCGACTACCATGTCAATATAAATTCCCTGATCCATCAGGTTTGTATAATGCAGCCCGGGGTTTTCTTTTTTGAGGGTATCCAGCTTTTCAGAAACTCTTTTGGATACGTCTGCTGTGGAATAATTATTCTGTTTCTGTACGCTGAGCACCACAGCATCGTTGCCGTTAATCCTGCAGTAAGTATCTTTTTTGTTGTTTACAACTGCCACATCTGCTACATCGCTGAGACGGATCGGAGCAAAATTATCAATGCCCATGTCCATCAATTCCATATCCTCCAGATCTTCCTGGCTGGAAACCTTGTCTCCGACTCTCACCAGATACTGGGTATTGTCCTCAGATATATATCCTGCCGGCATCTCAAAGTTCTGCGCAGTCAGCATGGCTTTTACATTGTCAACAGTGATCTTGTCCTTGATGTCAGCTGCCGCTTTGGCCTGTTTTTTGCTGGCATCCAGCTGCTGCTGTCCCATAATAATCTGGGATTCTCCCTGGGCAATGCCTATCTCTCCTGATGTCATCTGACTGTTGGCATTGGCTGACTGGGCCGTCACTTTCGTCAGATTGGCATCAACCTCTTTTTTGCCTTTCTGTATCTGTTTTAAAGCCTTTTTTAACGCTTCTATATTTTTGTCCAAAGTTTTGATGGTACTGTCCGCTGTCTTAAGCTGTTTTGAAATCTCTGCGATCTGTACCTGCAGCTGCCCTTTCTGCGCAGGGTCCGTCACTGTCTTAAGCTGTTCCTCCAACTGTTTAAGACTTGCTTCTCCCGCCTGCTTTACAAGCTCCAAGGCCTTTTTTTGATTCTCAAGATTTGTCAGTGCACTTGTAACTTCCACTTCCTTCTGGGCAAGGCTTAGTTTTCCGCTGTTTAGAGCAGTCTGCGCTTTTGCCAGTGTATTGTTCAGTTCAGTTCTCTTAGAGTTGAGCTGGGCTTTGCTTCCGTCCAATTTTGATTTTGCACGGTCCAGCTTATCCTGGGCCTCATCAAACTGACCGTTTAAGGCCTTCTGGATCCTTTTATTGAGTGCTTTGATCTTATCTTCATTGATGATTACATTGATATTTTCTTCCAGCATACCGGTCTGGCTTACGGATGCTACGCCTTCCACTGCCTCCACTCCAGGCGATACTTTATCCTTAATCATCTTGGATATTTCAGACATATCCTTTTTGTCGGAATCTATAGCTGTTACAAGTACCGGCATCATGTCCGGATTTAACTTCATAATCGTAGGATTGCCCACCTTGTCAGGCCAATACCCTTTGATCATATCCAGCTTTTCCCTCATATCCAGAGCTGCGGAATCCATGTTGGCATCCCCTTCAAACTCCATATACACGATGGACATATTCTCACTGGATGAAGATGCAACCTGCTTGATATTGGAAATTGTAGCCATAGCCTGTTCTACGGGCTTTGTCACTGCTGTCTCTACTTCTTCCGGAGATGCACCCTGATATGTAGTCATAACAAGAGCATATGGAAGTTCCATACTCGGAAGCAGATCAGTTGTCATTTTTGAAAAAGATACAACTCCCAAAATGATCACCAGGACGACGCCCACAATGACAGTATATGGCTTTCGTACACTAAACTTTGAAAACATGATTTTACCCCTTCTGATTTTTGTATTATAAGAATAATACAATGTTAGCATGACCGCAGAAAGGATTCAAGTTTTTTTGAATAATATTTTGAATTCCAACGTAAAATAAAAAGAAAAAAGGAGAAATATTGAAATATGAATGAGACATATCCATTTTCCCTCGAACCGCTTCCTTACGATTATGATGCACTGGAGCCGGTGATCGACGCTGAAACCCTCAGATTCCATCATGATAAGCATCTTGCTGCTTATGTCGAGAAACTGAATGCTGCCATTAAACCCCATGAGGAGCTTCACAGCATGACGCTGGAACAGCTTCTTACGGAGCCGGAGAAAATCCCGGAGGGCGCAAGAACTGCCACTAAAAACAACGGAGGCGGTGTTTACAACCATCAAGTATATTTTAAGGCTATGGAAAAAGATGAATTCACTACCCCTGAAGGAGAAATCGGAAAAGCAATCGAAAGGGATTTCGGATCTTTGGATGCTTTTATGAAAGAAATGACAGAGGCCGCACTCACACAGTTCGGTTCCGGCTATGGATGGCTTGTTAATCACAATGGGAAACTGGAAGTGATGAAGCTTCCGAATCAGGATGTGCCTCTCAGTGATTCTCTCTATCCCCTGCTCCCGGTAGACGTCTGGGAACACGCATATTACCTTCAGTATCAAAACCGAAGACCGGACTATGTAAACAACTGGTTTTCACTGATCAACTGGGATTATGTGAACAAACGGCTGGAAGACAGCAAAAAATGGTTTGAGGCTCAGCAATAAATTTAGAGAATGGCAAAGCCGCAGTTATTGAAACAACTGCGGCTTTTTGAATTTTTAAGGGTATCAGAGTTTCCCCTTCGTTTTTGGATATTAAACGTCTACACTGTAGTTCGGTGCTTCTTTTGTAATATGAATATCATGCGGATGGCTTTCTTTCAGTGATGCAGCTGTAATCTGTACAAATTGTCCCTTTTCCTGCAGCTCTTCCACTGTCTTAGCCCCACAGTATCCCATGCCGGAACGAAGCCCTCCCAGCAGCTGGAATATAGTATCTTCCGCTGTTCCTCTGTATGCCACACGTCCCTCGACACCTTCCGGTACCAGTTTCTTGGCATTGGTCTGGAAGTAGCGGTCTTTGCTTCCGCATTCCATAGCTGCCAGGGATCCCATTCCGCGGTAAACTTTGTACTTTCTTCCCTGGTAAAGTTCAAATTCTCCCGGGCTTTCGTCACAGCCTGCCATCATGCTTCCGAGCATACATGCGCTGGCACCGGCTGCGATTGCCTTCGTAATATCTCCTGAAAACTTGATTCCACCGTCGGCAATAATTGGAATTCCGGCTTTTTTGGCTTCCTCATATGCACCCATGATAGCGGTAATCTGAGGTACACCGATTCCTGCCACTACACGTGTGGTACAGATGGATCCCGGTCCGATTCCTACCTTTACAGCATCTGCTCCTGCCTCGATCAGTGCTTTCGTACCCTCTGCTGTAGCAACGTTGCCTGCAATTACCTGGAGTTCAGGGTATGCCTCTTTTACCATTCTAACTGCTTTCAGCACATTTGCTGAATGTCCGTGTGCAGAATCAACTACAACCACATCTACATGTGCGTTTACCAATGCAGCTACACGGTCTAAAATATCCGCTGTGATTCCTACGCCGGCACCGCATAAAAGCCTGCCCTGTTCGTCTTTTGCTGCATGTGGATATTTAATCTGTTTTTCTATATCCTTGATCGTGATCAGACCTTTTAAATTAAAATCTTTGTCTACGATCGGAAGTTTTTCTTTTCTTGCCTTTCCTAAAATCTGTTTTGCTTCTTCCAGGGTGATGCCTTCCTGAGCTGTCACCAGATTTTCAGATGTCATGGATTCTTTAATCTTCTTAGAAAAATCCGTCTCAAACTTTAAATCACGGTTTGTGATAATTCCGACCAGTTTGGTTCCCTCAGTAATCGGCACTCCTGAAATACGGTATTTTGCCATCAGATCATCTGCATCCTGAATTGTATGCTCCGGGCTTAAGGAGAATGGATCCGTAATAACGCCGTTCTCTGAACGCTTCACCTTGTCCACTTCATCCGCCTGCTGTGCAATGGTCATATTCTTATGAATGATCCCGATTCCGCCCTGTCTTGCCATTGCAATCGCCATACGGTGCTCTGTCACAGTATCCATGCTGGCACTCATCAAAGGGATATTTAATGTAATCTTATCCGTCAGACGGGTTGCTGTCACAACTTCATTTGCGATTACTTCTGAATATCCCGGCACCAATAATACGTCGTCAAATGTAATTCCCTGGCCAATTAACTTTCCCATTTTTTCCTCGCTTTCTATCTCCTTCGTAATCTAATTTATAGTTTTATACTATAACAAATTCTAAAATCTTTGTCAACAAACAAAGGATTATTGTCTGACAACAATAATCCTTTGTACATTCGTTTTAGTCTTCTCTGATTGAGATCTTTGAACCGGCTTTTAATTTAGGCATCGGATTTGCCTCCACACAGATGCTTCCCGGCAGCCCTGCCTCAGAGGCTCCGCTGAATACCACAGTGAGATGTCCCAATGTCTCTAAATTTGACTGGGCGATTTCTCCTACAGCCGTAATCTTAAATTCGGCATCGTCAATAACCAGTACATTTCCTTTGCTGATCGTTCCGTCTACCTGATTGACATCAATGAAATGACAAAAGTCTTTCAGCGTGTCCGGAACATTCTCACCGAACAGCACAAACATTCCTTCATCATAAAAGGCATCAACCTGGTCTCCCAACTCATAGACAGACGTTTGAAAAATTGTTTTGCTCATATCCTGTCCTCCTGATTATCCTCTTAATTTTTTATCAATCGCTGCAGCTGCTTTCTTTCCGGCACCCATAGCTAAAATAACAGTTGCTGCACCAGTGACAGTATCGCCTCCTGCATAAACACCGTCCTTGCTTGATTCCATTGTCTCTTCGTTGACAATAATTCCGCCCCATTTCTGAACATCCAGTCCCGGAGTGGTCTGGCGGATCAATGGGTTCGGGCTCTGGCCGATTGCAATGACAACTGTATCCACATCAATATCATAGTTTGATCCTTCAACAGGAACCGGAGATCTTCTTCCTGACGCATCAGGCTCACCTAACTCCTGCTTTACGATTTCCATTTTATTTACCCAGCCGTCTTCATTTGCTTTGATGGCAACCGGATTATTTAAGAATTTAAAAATAATTCCTTCTTCTTTTGCATGATGAAGTTCTTCCAGACGGGCCGGTGCTTCTTCTTCACTTCTTCTGTAAACAATATAGACTTCTTCTGCTCCCAGACGCTTTGCTGTTCTGGCTGCATCCATCGCTACGTTTCCTGCTCCCACTACAGCAACTTTCTTTCCGATCTTTACCGGTGTCGGATACTCTGGGAATTCATACCCTTTCATCAGATTCACACGGGTAAGAAATTCATTGGCAGAATAAACACCCAGGTAGTTCTCTCCCGGAATATTTAAGAATCTTGGAAGTCCTGCGCCGCTTCCAACAAAGACAGCCTCATATCCTTCTTCCATCAGTTCATCAATGGTAACGGATCTTCCGACAATTACGTTCGTCTCGATCTTAACACCGAGATTTTCAACAGATTCTATTTCTTTTGCTACAAGGTCTTTCGGCAGACGGAATTCCGGAATTCCATAGCTCAATACTCCGCCCGGTTTATGGAGCGCCTCAAATACTGTAACCTCATAGCCCTTCTTGATCAGCTCTCCGGCACAAGTGATACCGGCAGGTCCGCATCCGACGACTGCTACTTTTTTTCCGTTTTTTTCGATATTTACTTCTGAAGGCTCTGCATTTGCCATATGGTAGTCTGCAACAAACCGTTCCATACGTCCGATACCTACAGGCTCACCTTTGATTCCTCTGACACATTTTCCTTCACACTGGTTCTCCTGAGGACATACACGGCCGCAGATGGCAGGCAGGGCATTTTCGCTTGTGATCACTTCATAAGCACCTTCAAAGTCTCCGGCTGCTACCTTTTCAATAAATTCAGGAATCGGCACATTGACCGGACATCCGTTTACACATGGCTTATTCTTGCAGTTCAGGCAGCGGGTTGCTTCTTCCATAGCCATTTCTTTCGTATATCCCAAAGCAACTTCTTTAAAGTTCTTGTTCCGAACATTCGGATCCTGTTCCGGCATTGCTACTTTATTTGGACTCATATTTGCCATGACTATTTACCCCTCCCAATCTTGCATTCATGCTCTTCTTCTCTAAACATTGTCTGACGTTTCATACACTCATCGAAATCTACCTGGAATCCGTCAAAATCCGGTCCGTCCACACATGCAAACTTTGTTTCTCCGCCTACAGTGACGCGGCATCCGCCGCACATTCCGGTTCCGTCAATCATGATCGGGTTTAAGGATACCATGGTAGGAATATCATGCTGTTTCGTAATATTTACAACATTCTTCATCATAATCAACGGTCCAATGGCAATCACTTCATCGTATTTTACACCTTTTGCGATCTGATCTTCAAGCACGTTGGTAACAAATCCTTTTGTTCCAAGGCTTCCGTCATCTGTGGCAATGAAAACATTTTCACAGAACTCTTCAAATTTTTCTTTTAAGATTACAAACTCTGCGCTCTTGCCGCCGATGATAACATCAACAGGAACTCCCATTTCTGCAAGTTTGCGGAGCTGAGGGTAAAGAGGTGCTGCGCCGACTCCTCCTGCCACACCTAAAACTCTCTCTCTTTTATGTAATATGGATGGCTGTCCAAGAGGACCTACAAAATCGGCTACAAAATCTCCCTCTTTTTTCTTGCTTAATAATTCAGTCGAATATCCAACAACCTGATAAATGATCGTAACAGTTTCTTTCTCTCTGTCATAGTCAGCGATGGTCAAAGGAACCCTCTCTCCATTTTCATCCACACGGATAATGATAAACTGCCCCGGTTCACATTTCCTTGCCACAAACGGCGCGTGAATTTCCATCAATTCAACCAAGTTATTAAGTGTCTCTTTTTTTACTATTTTATACACCAAATACACCTCTTTCTGCATCTTTTAATATCTTTTTTATTATATCGTGAATCTGCACAATAGCAAAGCATTTTTTGCAAATTCTTAAAATACTCTTAATAAAAGCAAAAACAGTACTATGTTTCTGCACAGCAATTTGCTGAAATACTTCTCCGCCAATATAGTATTTCTGCATTTAGGACACAACAAAGCAGGAAGGCCCGCCTCAGGGCCAGAGGCAAATAGATTCCCTGTACATTTGTGCGCATCCTGCACGGAGTGCTTTTTATTTCATAGGGCGAACTTTTCTATGAAACAAAAAGAGAAGGAACATCCGCCCTTCTCCTTATAATATCTTTTTCAGCTTATCACTGTGGCTGATTACTGTCTTTTTCAGAAGCTCAACATCCGTCTCAAGCATCTCCTGCCTTTTTATAAGCATCTGGTATCTGGCCGGATCTTCTCTGTTCTCAAATAAAACATTCAGTTTTGTACAGATCTCATTTTCCAGAATCAGATGGATATTTGAAAATCCGGATTCCATAGCAGTCCTGAGTTCAGATATTTCTGATTCCGTATGTTCGAAACGCTTTTCCATACAGTCTGCCTTTTCTGAAAGGAGGTTTGTCTTCTCTGAGATGAGATCTGTTTTCTCTGTGAGAAAATCTGTCTTCTCTGAGATGAGATCTGTTTTCTCTGTGAGAAAATCTGTCTTTTCTGTAAGAAGATTTGTTTTCTCTGTAAGAGAATTTGTCTTTTCTGTAAGAAGATCTGTTTTCTCTGTAAGAGAATTTGTCTTTTCTGTGAGACGATCTGTTTTCTCTGTGAGAAAATCTGTCTTTTCTGTGAGACGATCTGTTTTTTCTGTGAGAACGTCAGTCCTCTGCAGCAGTATACTGTTTTGTTCACATAATAGCTGTGTTGTTCTGTCTAATTTGTCCGTTTTTTCTTCCAGAGAATCTGTCCTTTTCTTCAGTTCCCGTATGTCATGCTCCATTCTGTCTGTTTTTTCTTCCAGCTTATCTGTCTTGGCTGTAAGAAGATCAACCTTCTCCTCCACACGCCCCGTTCTTTCGCCAAGTGTACCCAGATGGGTGTTCATCTGATACATGTCTGAACTCATTTGATGCATATTGGAATTCATCTGCTGCACCAAATTATATATGTCTTTTATCATTTTTTCTTCCGGCATACGCTCGCCCCCTCCCCTGAGTAAATGTTATTATTTGTAAATATTATACTTTCTTTACTCTTCTTTGTCCAGCTATTTGACATAAAAGACCTTTATTTTGTCATGAAAAAAAGAAGGCTGACAAAAAATCAGCCTTCTTTCTGTTTCTGTATTCCTTTTACATCTGAATCCTGTGGTATAACAGCTTACATCATTCCCATTCCAGGTGCTCCTGCTCCGGCTGGCATTGCCGGCGCATCTTCTTTGATGTCAGCTACAACAGATTCGGTTGTCAGAAGTGTAGAAGCCACGGATGTTGCGTTCTGCAGCGCACTTCTTGTTACCTTCGCAGGGTCGATGATACCTGCATCAATCATATTAACATATTTTCCGTTTAATGCATCAAAGCCAAATCCGACTTCCTGTTCTTCCACTTTATTAATAATCACAGATCCTTCCAGTCCGGCATTTGCTGCAATATGGAATAACGGAGCCTGAAGTGCTTTCAGGATAATATTTGCTCCTGTCTTTTCATCTCCTTCTAATCCTTCTGCCATTGCAGCTACTTTCTTAGAAGCGTGGATATATGCAGATCCTCCTCCGAAAATGATGCCTTCTTCAACTGCTGCCTTAGTTGCTGCAAGAGCATCTTCCAGACGAAGCTTGCTTTCTTTCATTTCTGTCTCAGTTGCCGCACCTACACGGATAACTGCAACTCCTCCGGATAATTTTGCAAGTCTTTCCTGTAATTTTTCTTTATCAAATTCAGAAGTTGTCTCTTCAATCTGTCCTTTAATCTGACCGATTCTAGCCTGGATCGCATCTTTTGATCCTTCTCCGTCAACAATGACCGTATTTTCTTTCTCAACCTTAACAGATTTTGCGCGTCCTAACTGGTCGATCGTCATTTCTTTCAGGTCTAATCCAACTTCTTCAGAAATAACAGTACCGCCTGTTAAGATTGCGATATCTTCCAGCATAGCTTTTCTTCTGTCACCGTATCCAGGAGCTTTTACAGCGCAAACAGAGAATGTTCCGCGAAGTTTATTTACAATCAGAGTAGTCAGTGCTTCACCTTCAATGTCTTCTGCAATGATCAGAAGTTTCTTTCCGCTCTGTACAATCTGCTCTAAGATCGGCAGAATATCCTGAATGTTAGAGATTTTCTTGTCTGTGATCAGGATGTATGGATCTTCCAGTTCAGCAACCATTTTTTCCATGTCTGTTGAGAAGTAAGCAGATAAGTATCCGCGGTCAAACTGCATACCTTCTACTAAATCTAACTCTGTCTTCATAGTCTTAGATTCTTCGATTGTAATAACACCGTCATTAGATACTTTTTCCATAGCATCTGCAACTAATTCTCCGACTTCCTCATCGCTTGCAGAAATTGCTGCAACCTTTGCAATCTGATCTTTGCCGTTTACTTTGCTGCTCATTTCAGCAATTGCTTCTACTGCTGCATCGGTAGCTTTTTTCATTCCTTTTCTTAAAATGATAGGATTAGCTCCTGCTGCAAGGTTTTTCATTCCTTCATTTACCATTGCCTGAGCCAGTACAGTAGCTGTTGTAGTACCGTCACCTGCAACATCATTTGTTTTTGTTGCAACTTCTTTGACGATCTGAGCGCCCATGTTCTCAAATGCATCTTCCAGTTCAATCTCTTTTGCGATGGTTACACCGTCATTTGTAATCAGCGGAATACCAAAGGATTTGTCTAATACTACATTTCTTCCTTTTGGTCCGATGGTAACTCTTACTGTATCTGCTAACTGGTTTACACCTGCTTCTAATGCTTTTCTTGCCTCAATACCGTATTTGATTTCTTTTGCCATGATTCGTCTCCTCCAAAAATCTTATTCTACAACTGCTAAAATATCGTTCTGTTTTACGATGATGTACTCATCATCTCCACATTTCACTTCAGTTCCCGCATATTTGGAATAGATGACTTTCTGTCCGTTTTCTACTTCCATTTTTACTTCATCCGTTCCAGGTCCCACTGCAACAACTTCCGCCTCCTGCGGTTTTTCCTGAGATGCTGTTGTCAACACGATTCCGGATTTTGTGGTAGTTTCTGCCTCTAACTGTTTCAGTACTACTCTGTCTCCTAATGGTTTTAAATTCATATCATTACCTCCTAAAATTCAGATGAAATTCTTTTGTCTTATTTACCCGATTATTGTTAGCACTCACTTAACTCGAGTGCTAATCACAAAATATAGTATAACACCCTATCAAAAAAATGCAAGTGCTTTTTCGAAAAATTTTTTCACTTTTTCATGCCAGGACGATAGACATCTCCAAACTCTTTCCTGGCTTTTTTTGTGCATTGTCTGACAAAATCTGTCTTGGCTCTTGTATATGCATCCCTGTCATGTTCAAACCTCTTCTGCAGCCCGACCTTTAATTTGCCGTACTCCTCAGCAGTACTTTTATGCCTTCTCAAATAGTCACGGAAATACAATTCATCCCAGTCCCCGGGATACCGCACATGGAGATGGTATACCCGTTTGGCAAATCCATTTAATGTATATCCTTTCATAAACATCATATGAGGCGGCGGATTCGCAGGCTTCCTCGTAAAAATATATCCTTCCTTTTCAAGCACTCTGACCAGATGATCCAGATCATATCCTTCCCTGATCTCCAGCAGAATATCAATCGTTGGTTTAGCCAAAAGCCCTTCTACCGCAGTGCTGCCAATATGGCTGATCCTTGCCACATGCTCCTTCCCTATAACATGAAGCAGAAGCTTTTTTTCATTTTCATACATCTGTTTCCATTCCTTTTTATGTCCGCTTAAAACAATAGGGAAAAGCCCCCAAAGCTCTTCATTGGACATTTCAGTCAGTTTTTTCATATGATCTCCTTTCTTCATTGTTCCCAAAACGCAAAAAGATAAGCCGTCGTAAAACAGCTTATCTTTTTCTTATTTAGGCTGATAAGAACTTTTCATGGAAACAATTCGGTTAAATACCATATGTTCCGGTGTTGTGTCCTTCGTATCCAGGCAGAAATATCCCTGCCTAACAAACTGAAAACTGTCCCCCGGAGCAGCCTCTTCAAGACACGGCTCAACATAACACTCTGTCAGGATCTTAAGGGAATCCGGATTCAGATTAATGGAGCCGTCCTCATTGTATACACCTTTTTCTTCATCTACAATGTTCTCGTATAAACGCACTTCCGCTTTCTTGGCAAAAGGAGCTGCAACCCAATGAATTGTCCCTTTGACTTTTCGGCCGTCAGGGCTGTTCCCTCCTCTGGAAGCAGGATCATACGTACAGTGTACTTCTGTCACATTTCCTTCTTCATCTGTTTTATAATCTGTGCAGGTCACAAAATAACCGTTCATCAGGCGTACTTCATTTCCAGGATACAGACGGAAATACTTCTTCGGACGTTCAATCTTAAAGTCATCTCTTTCAATATAAAGCTCTCTGCAGAACGGAACTTTCCGAACGCCCATCTCTTCGTTTTCCTGATTATTTTTTACTTCCATATATTCCACCTGGTCTTCCGGGTAGTTTGTGATAACCAGCTTAATAGGATCCAGCACAGCCGATACTCTTGGTTTTTTCAGTTTCAGATCGTCCCTGATGCAGTACTCCAGCATGGCATAATCTACAGAGCTGTGGCTCTTAGCCACACCGACCAGTTCCATAAACCTGCGGATAGCTTCCGGTGTATAACCCCGGCGTCTTAATGCGGATAACGTTACCAGCCTTGGATCATCCCATCCATCCACAATTCCGTCATCTACTAATTTCTTAATATAACGCTTTCCTGTCACAACATTGGTCAGGTAAAGCTTGGCAAATTCTATCTGTTTCGGCGGATGTTCAAATTCACACTGTTCCACTACCCAGTCATATAACGGCCTGTGATCCTCGAATTCCAAGGTACAGATAGAATGGGTTACACCCTCAAAGGCGTCTTCCAGCGGATGGGCAAAATCATACATCGGATAAATACACCAATCTCCGCCAGTATTATGATGCTCCATTCTGGCAATGCGGTAAAGAATCGGATCCCTCATATTCATATTTCCGGAAGTCATATCAATCTTGGCACGAAGTACCTTGCTGCCGTCCTCAAATTCTCCGTTTTTCATTGCACGGAATAATTTAAGATTTTCTTCCGGCGTCCGCTCCCTGTATGGGCTGTTCTTTCCCGGTTCTGTCAAAGTCCCTCTGTACTCCCGGATCTCCTCCGGAGTCAGATCGCACACATAAGCTTTCCCTTTTTTAATCAGAAACTCAGCACATTCATACATACGGTCAAAATAGCTGGATGCAAAATATATAGTCTTGTCATAATCTGCTCCGAGCCACTCTACATCCTCTTTGATAGAATCCACATATTCAGTCTTTTCCTTTGTTGGATTTGTATCGTCAAACCGGAAATGAAAATCCCCGCCGTACTCCTTGGCCAGACCATAGTTTAAAAGAATTGATTTGGCATGTCCAATGTGCAGATAACCGTTTGGCTCCGGCGGAAATCTGGTAACAATTTTTTCGTATTTCCCTTCTTTCAGATCCTCTTCAATGATCTGCTCTATAAAATTTTTTGAGATCGCCTCTTCCATTGTGTCTCCATTCCTCCATACTTTTCATTATTCTTTAATAATATAAGACATATTTTAAATACAATCAAGGGCTTCCCTTACATTTGCAACGCCAAGAAGCTGCATCTTTGTCTTTATCTTTAAGCTGTCCACATTTGCTTTCGGCAGAATACAGGTCTTAAAGCCGAGCTTCTCAGCCTCTTTGATCCGCTGGTCACCCTGGGATACTCTTCTGACCTCTCCCACAAGTCCTACTTCGCCGAAAATGATCGTATCCTCCGGCAAAGGCATATTTTTATAACTGGATGCAATAGCTAAAATAATACCCAGGTCAATGGCCGGCTCTCCCAGCCTCATGCCTCCTGCCAAATTCACATAGGCATCACAGCCTCCCAGCTGCAGCCCCACCCTTTTTTCCAAAACTGCCATGAGAAGATTAACTCTGTTGTAGTCAATCCCCACCGCTGTCCTTCTGGGCATCTGAAAGCTGGTCGGAGAAATCAGTGCCTGGATCTCTATGAGAATCGGCCTTGTGCCTTCCAGGGAACATACCACCACAGAGCCGGAAGCATCCACGGGACGGCCGTTGAGCATCATCTTGGACGGATTCTCCACTTCCACGAGCCCATTTCCGCACATCTCAAACACTCCGATCTCGTTTGTCGATCCAAAACGGTTTTTTACTCCCCGCAGAATCCGGTATGCTGCTTCTCTCTCTCCCTCAAAATAAAGAACCGTATCCACCATATGCTCCAGTGTCCTCGGCCCTGCCACAACGCCTTCCTTTGTCACATGTCCTACAATAAAGACTGCGATATTCTCTTCCTTAGCAATCCGCATCATCTGGGCCGTTACTTCCCTTACCTGTGAAACACTTCCCGCCGCTGCTGTAAGCTCTTCACTATACATTGTCTGGATGGAGTCGATTACAACAAACTCCGGCCTGACCTTTCGGATCCCCTCAAGAATTTCCTCGAGATTCGTCTCACAAAACAGCAGAAGCTCGTCTTCAAATGCTCCGATCCTCTCTGCACGGATTTTGATCTGATGTGCAGATTCTTCTCCCGACACATATAAAACCTTACGCTTTGCATTGACTAAATTCCTGCACACCTGGAGAAGCAGTGTGGATTTTCCGATGCCCGGATCTCCTCCCACCAAAGACAGAGAACCGGTTACAATACCTCCTCCAAGCACTCTGTCCAGCTCGCTGATACCGGTAGGAATCCGCTCTTCGCTCTTTATGGAAACCTCGGACATACTCATAGGAGAGGCAGAAGCCCGCCTGGGCTTTGCCCCTCCTTTTTTTGTCACTGACTGCTTTTCTTCTACAAAGGTATTCCATGATTTGCAGGCCGGACACTGTCCCATCCACTTGGACGACTCGTGTCCGCACTCGCTGCAGAAAAATACGGTTTTTGCCTTTGCCATATCAGTTCCTGCTCCTTACTGTTTCTTTACACGGACCATGGCCGTCATGCCTGGGTTCAGCTCAACGCTCAGTGTCAGCTTTCCGCCCAGATTTGCCTTCATAGTTCCAACATTCGTATTGTCTATATATACGCGGTACTCCTGTTCAGGCTCCACTTCCAGGGTCACCTGCACATCCTCTGATGCCTCAATCTCAAATGCCACTCCCTCTGTTGCTGCAGCAAAATTGTGGACTGCGGATCCCGGTACAGATTCAAAGATCAGCTGTCCGTTCTTATCCAGCTTCGTCATTGTCTTGAAGGTCTTGACCTTATACATATCCCCTTCAAATTCAATTTTGTCCTTTTTGGCTTTCGTATCTAATGTGTAATCTCCAAAGCTTAATGTCCCATTTTCTTCGCTGCGAAACAACTCTGTTACCACTGACATGTTCTTATCCTCCTATTAAATCTGCATTTGTTATTTTATTATATAATATTTCCTACTTATTTACTAGCATCCTTTATCGAAAAAGTAAGGTTTTTGTCTTTTGCTCCGATAGTCAGCACAGCTCCGTCCTTAAGCTCTCCATCCAATATCTTATCCGCCAAAACATCCTCAATCTCGCTTGTGATCACACGGCGGAGCGGTCTTGCACCGTAAGTTTCGCTGTAGCCCTTATCTGCAAGCAGAGAAATGGCATTTGGTGTAACCTTCATGGAAACCTGATGATTCTTCATCAGCTGTTCTTTGACATTCTTTAAAAACAGTTTGGTAATTTCCTTCAGTTCTTCCTTTGTCAGCATGGTAAATACAATCGTCCCGTCGATCCGGTTCAGGAATTCAGGTTTAAATATCTGGCGTACTTCTTCCATCACTCCCTGGGTCATCTTCTCATGATTCTTTTCCTTGTCAGAAGTCCGCACAAAACCAAGCTGTTTCGGTGAGATGATTCTGGATGCTCCTGCATTGGATGTCATAATAAGGACCGTATTTTTAAAATCCACTTTTCTGCCGTTTGAATCTGTAATGTGCCCGTCATCCAGCACCTGAAGCAGAATGTTGAAAACATCTGGATGGGCTTTCTCGATCTCGTCCAGCAAAATCACAGAATAAGGATGTCTCCTGACCTGTTCGCTGAGCTGGCCGCCTTCGCCGAATCCCACATATCCCGGAGGCGATCCAATGATTTTGGATACACTGTGCTTTTCCATATACTCCGACATATCTACCCGGATCAGGTCTTCTTCTCTCCCGAACATGGCTCTGGCAAGACTTTTGGAAAGTTCAGTCTTTCCCACACCCGTAGGCCCAAGGAACAAAAATGAACCAATAGGACGTTTGGGGTCTTTCAGGCCGACCCTGCTGCGTTTTATAGCTCTCGCCACAGCTTCCACGGCCTTATCCTGTCCGATCACCTGCTTATGCAGAGTCTTTTCAAGATTTTTAAGCCTCTCCATCTCCCCCTGCTTCAACTGGCTCACCGGAATCTTGGTCCACAGGGAAATGATCTCTTCTACATCTTCTTTTTCAATGGCAGGGATTTTTTTCTGCTGATTTTCCATCCTGCGGAACTTTTTATCCAGACTTTTCTGGAGTTCCTCTTTCTCTTCCTTTAATTTCCGTGCCTCCGCAATCTGTCCCCTGCTGATATACTCTTCCATCTCCCGGACAAGATTTTTAAGCTTCTCCTGTTCCTCTTTCATATCAGCCGGCACTTTGAGAACTTTCATCCTCTTCTTGGCACATGCCTCATCCAGAACATCGATGGCCTTGTCAGGCAGGAACCTGTCATTGACATACCGGCAGGAAAGATCTACTGCATAGGCAGTCACATCCTCCGGAATCATCACTCTGTGATGAGATTCAAACTTATATTTCAGTCCGTCAAGGATTTTTGCAGCTTCTTCTGCCGAAGGCTCCTCTACCAAAATAGACTGGAATCTGCGCACTAACGCTGCATCTTTCTCAAAATACTTTGTATACTCTTCACTGGTTGTGGCACCAATCAGCTGAAAATCCCCTCTGGCCAGGGACGGCTTCAGAATGTTGGATGCATCCATGGCTCCTTCAGATCCTCCGGCTCCGATCATTGTGTGTATCTCATCAATAAATAAAATCACAGAGGAATCTTCCGTTACTTCAGAGATGATCTGCTTCATCCTCTCCTCAAACTCGCCCCGGTACTTTGTACCTGCGATTACTCTCGTCAGGTCCAGGGAAAGCAGCCTTTTATCTCTCAGATTCAGAGGAACGTTTCCCTCTGTAATCCTGGCAGCCAGCCCTTCAACAATGGCGGTCTTTCCCACTCCCGGATCTCCGATCAGGCAGGGATTATTTTTGGATCTTCTGCAGAGCACCTGCATCAGACGTTCCATCTCATCTTCTCTCCCGATCATTGGATCCAGTTCATCATCTTTTGCCTTCTGTGTTAAATCTGTGCTGAACTTTTCTAAAATGTTCTCTCCCGCACCGTCCTCTGTAAAATAATCATCCGCCGTATTATTGGAAAACTCGTTTTTTGCGGACTTGTAGTCAATCCCCATAGTTACCAGAGTATCGATAAAAATAGCATCTATCTGAATCTTTTCCTGTCCGAGGATCTGGACGGCCTCATTTTCCCCGTCTTTTAAGATCGCAAGCAGCACGTGTTCTGTACCGACTACATCACTTCCGTACTTGGCTGCCATCTGGCCGGCAAGGCTTAAGATTTCCTCAGCCCTGGGGGTAAAACTTTTTATTTTTGTCCGTCTTCTTTTCTCTGTATCCCGCTCTTTTAATGCTTCTGAAAATATCTCATCAGACACTCCGTGCATTTTGAGGATTTCATATGCCAGAGAGCCTTTCATTTTCAAAAGTCCCATTAAAAGAAACAGTGTTTCTATATTTTCTGCTCCAAGCCTTGCGGATATCTTTCCCGCCTCCTCCAGTGCGCGGCTTAAATATCTGGTAAGTGGTAATTTCCTCATTCTGTCCTCCTAACTCTTGTCAAGCTGCCGGTAAACATGATCTACCAGCTGATATAATTCTTCTCTTGTCACGCCCTTGCAGATAGCCTGTGCCACCAAAAGCTGCAGGCTTTCTTCCAAATCATCCAGCTGTTTTGCCTTCTCATTGGCATTCACGCTTACAACTGCGCCTTTTCTTCGGTCCAGCTTTAAGTAGCCTTCTTCCCTCAATATAGCATATGCTTTATTTACCGTATGCATGTTTACTCCTAAAACCTGTGCCAGCTGCCGCACCGATGGCAGGGACTCACCATCCTGGATGTCAGAACATGCAATGCCGACAATAATCTGGTTCCTTAATTGAATATAAATGGCCTGATCGCTGTTAAAATCTACTTCAAGCAGCATTTTCATCCCTTCCTTCTTTCATATCTTTTGTTATACTTAGACTATAATAAATAGCACGGAATGTCAATAGCATAAAAAGGAAGCAGGAAAGAGACTTTTCTCTCTTTCCTGCTTCTGATTCATGCTTTTATTTATGCCTCATCAATGGCCTTTCCAATGTCATTTCTCTTGTATTTATTGGCAAAACTGATCCATTCTGTGGCTTCATATGCATTCTTTCGGGCCTCTTTCAGATCGGCGCCTTTTGCCACTACACCGAGAACGCGTCCTCCGTTTGTGACAATCTTATCCTTGTCAAACTTGGTTCCCGCGTGGAATACATAATAGCCGTCCTTTTCCCTGAAGGCATCAAGTCCTTCAATCTCAAAACCTTTCTCATACTTCTCCGGATATCCGTCAGATGCCAATACGACACACACTGCCGCATTATCCTCAAATTCCAATGTAATATCAGAAAGTTTTCCGTCAATACAAGCCTCCATCACATCAAGGATGTCATTTTTCATACGGGGAAGGACAACCTGTGCCTCAGGATCACCGAACCGTGCATTATATTCCAGTACCTTCGGTCCGTCTTCCGTAAGCATCAGGCCGGTAAACAGAATACCGGTAAACGGTCTGCCCTCTGCTGCCATGGCATCCATTGTCGGCTGGTAGACATACTTTTCACAAAATTCTTCCACTTCCTTTGTATAGAACGGACTCGGAGAAAATGTTCCCATACCTCCTGTGTTGAGGCCCTGGTCTCCGTCCTTGGCACGCTTATGATCCTGTGCAGAAGTCATACATTTGATCGTTTTGCCGTCACAGAAAGCAAGAACAGAAACTTCCCGTCCGGTCATAAACTCTTCGATCACGATCTCATTGCCCGCATCTCCGAACTGTTTGTCCAGCATCAGCGTTTTAACGCCCGCCTTTGCTTCTTCCAGCGTGCTGCAGATTAATACGCCTTTGCCCAGAGCCAGGCCGTCCGCTTTCAGTACAATCGGCATCTTCACAGTCTCCAGGTAATCAAGAGCCTTTTCGGGATCTGTGAAATTTTCATAGGCCGCTGTAGGTATCTCATACTTTTTCATCAGATCTTTAGAAAATGCTTTGGATCCTTCAATGATGGCCGCATTCTTACGCGGGCCGAATACTCGGAGGCCTTCAGCTTCAAAAGCATCCACAACCCCACCTACAAGCGGATCATCCATTCCGATGATCGTCAGTCCAATCTCTTTTTCCTTTGCAAAAGCAACAAGTTTATCAAACTCCATAGCTCCTATATCCACACATTCTGCATATTCTGCAATACCTGCATTACCGGGAGCACAGTAAATCTTATCCGCTTTCGGGCTCTTTGACACCGCCCATGCAATGGCATGTTCTCTTCCTCCGCTGCCAACAATCAGTACATTCATACTTTTATCCTTCCTACTCAATTCTCGATCTTTACATGTCCTTCTGAAACGGTGACTCTTCCCTCTGCAATTAGATTGATAACCTCAGGAAGAATCACCCACTCTGCCTGTTCCATAATCCGTCTCTGGAGAGTCTCCGGCAGATCGTCCTCTTTGACTTCCACCGCTTTCTGCATAATGATCGGTCCGGTATCGGTTCCTTCATCTACAAAATGAACCGTAGCACCTGAAATTTTAACACCTCTTAAAAGAGCCTGCTCGTGGACCTTCAGCCCATAACAGCCTTTACCGCAGAAAGACGGGATCAGGGACGGATGGATATTAATCATCCGGTTTTCAAACTTGCGGATGATCTTGTCAGGGATCACTACCAGGCATCCTGCCAGCACAACCAGATCAATCTCTCTGCTGACCAGTTCCTGATAGAGCGCTTCATTAAATAAATCTCTGTTCTCAAAGTCCTTCGGCGAAAGCCCCACAGCCTCGATTCCATGCTTTTTGGCACGCTCCAGGGCATACGCTTTTTTATTGTTGCTGATCACCACATCTATCCGGGCATTTGAGATACGCCCTTCTTCTATGGCATCGATGACAGCCTGTAAATTGGTGCCGCCTCCGGACACTAATACTGCAACCTTTAGCATACTGTCACACCTTTGTCACCGGCCTTGATCTCACCTACTACAAAAGCGGTTTCTCCCGCACGTTCCAAAGCTTCCAGTGTGTCATTGACACTTTTTTCATCCACGGCTACCATCATGCCGATTCCCATATTGTATGTATTGTACATCATCTTTTCATCAATATCTCCGGTCTTTGCCAGAAGCTTAAAGACAGCCGGCACCTCATAGGAATCCTTGTGCACAACCGCATGAGCTCCGTCAGGGAGCATTCTTGGGATATTTTCGTAGAATCCTCCTCCGGTAATATGGCTGCATCCTTTGATCTCTACCCCTGCTTCCTTGATCGCTTTCAGTGCCTTTACATATATCTTCGTAGGTGCCAGCAGCGCTTCCCCAAGAGTAGTGCCCAATTCTTCGTAATAGGTATCCAAAGATTCCTTCGTCATGTCAAACACCCTGCGCACCAATGAATATCCGTTGCTGTGAATGCCGGAAGATGCAATACCAATCAGCACATCTCCTTCTTTGATCTCTTTGCCGGTAATCAAATCCTTCTCATCTACGATACCAACGGCAAAACCTGCCAGATCGTATTCATCTTCCGGATAAAATCCAGGCATCTCTGCTGTCTCTCCGCCGATCAGTGCAGCATCTGACTGTCTGCACCCATCTGCCACACCGCTGACAATAGTAGCAATCTTTTCCGGAAAGTTTTTTCCGCAGGCAATGTAGTCTAAGAAATACAAAGGCTCTCCGCCTGCACATGCAATATCGTTGACGCACATGGCCACACAGTCGATACCAATCGTATCATGTTTATCCATGATGAATGCAAGCTTTAACTTTGTGCCGACTCCGTCAGTACCGGAAACAAGAGTGGGATTTTCCATATCCTTGAACTTCTTTAATGAAAAAGCTCCGGAAAAACCTCCGATGTTTGTCAAAACTTCCTCTCTCATTGTAGCCTGTACGTGCTTTTTCATAAGTTCAACGGACTGGTATCCCGCTTCGATATCCACTCCGGCTTTTTTATAATCCATGTTTATCCTCCTAATTCAAGCTCTCTTTATCTTCAAAAATAATCCTCTATGCCGTCTGCTGTTCCGGCGCAAACAGCCGTACATAACAGTACGGCTGCAAGTTTTTATTTATAGTTCTTATATCCGACCTGGTCAAGCTTCTTGGCTTTTTCCACTACGGAATCTTTCATAGTTTCTCTGTAAGCCTTTAACTTCTGCAGAAGTTCTGCATCAGAGGAAGCCAGTATCTGCGCTGCAAGGATACCTGCATTCTGTCCTCCGTTAATGGCAACTGATGCAACCGGAACTCCGGACGGCATCTGAACAATAGAGTACAGAGAATCTACCCCTCCGAGATCTGATGTTTTCATCGGGATTCCGATGACCGGCATCGGAAACAGTGCTGCGCACATACCCGGAAGGTGTGCCGCTTTCCCTGCACCTGCGATGATGACCTTGACTCCCCGCTCTTCAGCTCCTTTTGCCCACTCAAAGAAAATATCCGGTTCCCGGTGTGCAGAAATAATGGTCATCTCAAAGTCGATTCCCATCTCCTCTAAAAAGTCCGCCGCTTTGCTCATAACCGGCATGTCGGAATCACTGCCCATAACGATTGCTACTTTTGCCATAATTTTATCTCCTTTGTCATAATTCGATTTGTTTTCTTCTATTCTACCCACTGTACCCGGTCACGTCAATGGTTCGTTCAGGATTTCCGTGCCCGGGAGCACAAATTTCCCGCTTTCGATCAAGAGTGTCTCTGTTCCTCCAAGACCGATCACGCAGATAGAATCCAGTTCCTCGTAAGGAATGGTGATATCCGTATGGCAGTTAAAGTACTCTCCCTTTACGGACCGCTCGTTGCTCTTTGCAACAATCTCTTTTCCGTCAGGATTGTGTACCTCAGTTTCTTCGCTGTGGCTGTAGCAGGTATCTCCCACTGCAAAATGAGGACCCATCTTTTCTACGATCAGAATTGGGAGCTGATAAAGGATTCCGTATTTCTGTGCCATGGCATAGGCTGTGGTGTTGGTTCCCACTGCAAACTCTCCCATGGGAAGAGTCTCCCTGTTATACAAAAGATTCTGCTTAATGTAAGCATGGTTCTCCTCTTCAGTATCAAAATTCCTGCAGGAATATTGTTCAATCATGCCGTCTTTAAACACCAGCTTAAGATCAATAAACTTCAAATCTCTCAGATATACTTCACTTACATGGAGCACACCGTTGGTTCCCCGCAGTTTCGGGGATGTAAATACCTCTCCCACCGGAATGTTCACATCTGCCAGACAGTTCTCAAAGTTTGTCTCCTGTTCCGGATGCTCCAGTTCATGGAGGGCTACATACAGATCCGTTTCATTGTGTCCTGCTCCTTTGATGTGGACTTCCACGCCCTGGTCCAGGGCATCAATCAAATACTGCTGGATCTTTTTATATTTTTCTTTGTCCAGCGTATTCACCTTCACCACTTCTTCAAAAATCTCTTCAAAGTTCTCCCCAATTTCGGGAAGCGGGTACGCGATAATCGTAAAACTGCGCTCCTCAGGTTTCATATATTCATTTGCAATCCTGCTGGATTCATTCTGGAATTCCACTGACAGCTTTTCCTGCTTTTCAGACAGCTTAAGACTCGCCTCCTTATTTTCAGGCGTAAACGGCAGTTCCCCAAAAGTCTCCATACAGGCCGGTCCCGCAAATGCAGCCGCCTCTTCTTTCAGCTTTTCATAGGCATTTCTGTAACATTCCAGCTTGTGCCTCATAAATGCATTATTAAAATACAGGGCCTGGTCAAATCTATGATCATATTCAAACTGGGGATTCGGACTTGTGGAAATATATCCGACCTTCGACATTCCTCTCGTAATTACCCCTGTAGTACCGCGGTATAGAATCGGTGTCAGCCCGATCTCCCGGAACTGCCGGACAGCTTCCCTGATTACCGGTTCAAATCCTATGTGATACCTGATATTGACTGTAGCCTTTTTGGACATATCGATATTGTTGATGATAAATCCGTCATGAAAGCCATCCACATAAGTTTTGGCAATGGCCTGTATTTTCTCTTTCGGAAGACTGTTTAAAAATGACAGCATTTTAACTTCATTCTCAGAAATATACTCTCCGTAAAGGTAGAGCACATCCGGATTGGACAGATCTTCCTTCATGACAATATCTGATGCAAAGTGAAAAGATGGATCCAGCTGTTCCCTGACACGGTAACAGCAGATCTCCTGGCTGTAATCTCTCATATGGTCAAAAATAATCTGTTTCGCCGTTTTCATCTGCACATCTCCGTCCAGAAACAGCTGATATATTTCTAAAAACAGCTCATTTAAAATTGACAGTTCAAACAGACGCTCTTCTACCGCATAAATCAGGCATCCGTGAATCTCTCCATATAAAAAGCACAGAATATCACCAAACTCTTCCCCCAGAACAGACTGGGCATAATCAGGATTTCCGTAACAGACATCATAATTAGAAGGAAAAACATCCTCATACCATTCCTTGTTCCAGGCCTTCATCCGGCTTAACGGCCTGTCTTTTTCTTCAAATACCTTATCGGCAAACAAAAGTCTCCCGGCCATCTTTTTGAAATAAGTCAAAAAAGGCTCTTTCACAGAGTCCTCCTGCAAAATAGCCTTAAGCCTTTCCTGATTTAAATAATGGCGTTCCATTAATAATTCATCCACGTTACAAGCTCCTTTTAATATTTCCTTTTTTTATATTTTCCTCAAAAACTTCCTGAATATACTCCCAAAGTACATCTGATCCCTGGCTGGTGTACCCGTTTTTGCTCATAATCTGGTCAATGTTTACATCATGCTCTCTCCAGGCTTTCCCGTCTGTTGCATCATTTAAAAGAACAGGCTGGATCCGGTCCAGAGTGTTGGCAAACTTAGATTCCGGCGTCTTTCTGTCTTCAAATTCCATCCAAAGTCCAAACAGCTCCTCTGCCTGGTCCTCCGGAAGAATATGAAAAATCCTCTCGGCTGCCTTCTTCTCCCTGGCTGCCTTTGTTCCGTTTCCAGCCTCGTCATACAGATAAGTATCTCCGGCATCAATTTCTACAAGATCATGAATCAGGACCATCTTGATAACCTGGAGTACATCCACAGGCTCCGTGGAATATTCAGAAAGAAAAACTGCCATCAATGCCAGATGCCAGGAATGCTCTGCATCATTTTCTTTTCTTTCTCCATTTGTAAGATTTGTCTGACGGATAATATCTTTGAGCTTGTCCACTTCTATGATAAAATCGATCTGTTTCTGTAATCGTTCCATACTGCCTCCTAAATTAATCCAATCAGAAATATAGCCGCAGAAAACAGAAGAACTGCCCCGTTGGTGATACTTCCAACCACCTTCCAAATTCTCATAGATGCCGTGTCATGGTAACTTCTGACTGCAAGCATCATTCCAAAGACTGACATCCCAAATAAAACCCACGCAGCTGCGCCGATCAACAGGCCTCCGTTCCCTCCAGCCCGGAAGGAAGCACCCACTAAGATCAGATAGCCAAAAATTCCGATTGCCCCGAGAATACTGGAAACCGCTGACTCTCTGGATACAACATGATCTGACGGACGGTAGGCCTGGCGCTTCTTTTTATTAACCCTCATGTTACCTCCTCCGGTATATGGTGACGGAAATCTTATAAATAATATAGCCGATCAGTCCGCCCACTGTGTTTAACAATAAATCATCCACATCAAAAACCCCCACCTTAAAAATAAACTGGCAGCTTTCGATGATAAAACTGAATGCAAATGTTCCCGCCACAACTTTGATAAAGCCCCGCTTTTTCTCCGTCATGACAGGAAGCAGAAATCCAAACGGACAGAACGCAAAAATATTGCCCGCCAGATTTGTAATAAATGCCTCCGGCGTCAGCAGAGACCGGTACATCCAGAACCGTTTAATCTCTTTAAACAGAACCAGATTCACATGGGATGTCTCATACCCTGTCTCTCTTCCGTAACGCTCGCTCAGCAGCACAAAATAAAAAATTAATATGATATACAAACAAAACAAAATCCGGCAGCCTAATCTGGCTGCCTTTTTCTTTTTCTTCGTCACAAATAAGCCCTTCTTTATTGAACGCCATACTGTTCATAGTATGCGTCAATAGCAGTCTTTAATGTATCATCAATGATAACTTTTCCTTTGTACGGTTTATTATACAGATGTTCCACAACCTCCTGCATCGTCACAATCGCTGTAGTTTCCAGTCCGTAATTTTCACGGATCTCTTCCAGGGCACTCTTGGTTCCCTGTCCGCGCTCCATGCGGTCCACCGAAACTACAAGTCCCAGCACATCCACATCTCCCTGTGCTTTTACAATAGGCAGTGTTTCCTGGATGGAGGTTCCGGCTGTTGTCACATCTTCAATGATTACCACTTTATCTCCGTCCTCAATAGGGCTTCCGAGCAGAATTCCTGTGTCTCCGTGATCCTTTACTTCTTTTCTGTTGGCACAATATTTAATATCTTTTCCATACTCTTCTGAAATCGCAATCGCAGCTGCTACACTCAGAGGAATTCCCTTATATGCAGGCCCGAACAGAACATCAAAATCAAATCCAAACTTTGCTTCAATGGCCTTTGCATAATAGGTTCCCAGCTTCTTTAACTGTGCTCCGGTACGATAAAATCCTGTATTGACAAAGAACGGTGTGTTCCTTCCGCTTTTTGTAACAAAATCTCCGAATTTCAATACATTGCAGTCAATCATAAATTCGATAAACTCTTTTTTATACTGTTCCATTGTGTTCCTCCTTATGTTCCGCCTTCTGATATTCTCTATAATAAAATTCAATTACATCTTTTCTCGTGACAATGCCGATGAACCTCTGTTCGTCATCAATGACCGGCACAAAATTCTGATCTTTGATCACGTCCACAAGATCGTCCATATCTGTATTGACTGTCACCGGACGGTTATCCCGTCTCCGTTCCATATCCCTTAAAAAAATGAGCTCCGCCTTTTCAAGGTCAAATCTGGCCTCATCCATCATCGCCCAGAGAAGGTCCCCCTCTGTCACTGTCCCCACATATCTGCCGTCCCCGGTCAGAACAGGAACCGCAGAATACCCGTGGTATTTCATTTTCTCCAGCGCCTGCCTCAGCGTATAGTCCTCCGGCAGATATGAAACATTCTCTTTTGGCGTCAAGAAAAACAATATGTTCATGCTGACCTCACTTCCGTCATCTTTTGCAGTTTATTTTACACATCCGATCAGTTCTTTTATATCTTCAATACCATGATCTTTCATGTAAGCCCCGATCCCGTCAATCACCTTAACCGTAGCACGAGGATCTGTAAAATTGGCTGTTCCCACAGCTACTGCAGTTGCTCCTGCCATGATAAACTCAAGGGCATCCTCCGCAGTGAGGATTCCCCCCATCCCGATCACCGGAACCTTTACCGTACTGCATACTTCGTATACCATGCGCACAGCTACCGGCTTAATCGCCGGTCCGGAAAGGCCCCCGGTTTTATTGGCCAGAAGAAAATCTCTCTTTTCAATATCTATCTTCATTCCTGTAAGAGTATTGATCAGAGACAGTGCATCGCTGCCCGCTGCCTCTGCTGCTTTTGCCATCTCTCTAATATCCGTCACATTCGGACTAAGCTTCATAATAATCGGCTGCTTTGCCTTTTCTTTCACAGCCTTTGTGATCTCATACAGTGCTTTCGGATCCTGTCCAAAAGCGATTCCTCCCTCTTTTACATTAGGGCAGGAAACATTGATCTCCAAAAGGTCTGCCGGCTGATCCGAAAGCCGTTCCACCACCTCAATGTATTCCTCTGCAGTCTTTCCGCAGACATTGACAATCACTGTGGCCCCCGCCTTCTTTAAAAAGGGCAGATCTCTTTCGATCATCACATCCACTCCCGGATTCTGAAGCCCTACTGCATTGAGCATGCCTCCATAGGTCTCTGCCACTCTCGGAGTCGGATTGCCCGGCCACGGCACATTGGCAACACCTTTTGTGGTCACTGCCCCAAGGCTGGACAGATCAACAAATTCACTGTATTCTTCCCCGGAGCCAAATGTTCCGGAGCCTGTTGTCACCGGATTCTTCAAGGAAACTCCGGCGATCTCTACTGCAAGATTCATCAGATCTCCACCTCCTCTGCATCAAATACCGGCCCGTCTTTGCAGACACGTTTATTGCGGACATGGGTATGGCCGTCCACTTCCTTTGAATTGCACACACAGGCAAGGCATGCCCCGATACCGCACGCCATTCTCTCCTCCAGAGAGATCTGGGCTTTGATCCCCTTTTCCCGGGCATATGCTTTGACACCTCTGAGCATAGGCGTTGGTCCGCAGGCATAGATCACCGCCCCTTCGACTTCCTGTTCTCTGGCCGCATCAATGACATTGCCTTTTGTACCTAAAGAACCGTCTTCTGTGGAGACATATACACTGCCCCAGGGTTCAAATTCCTCTTTCAGAAACGTATCCTGATCCCGGTACCCAAGCACAATACTTTTCTCACAGTCCAGCTGCTTTGCCAGCTCCAGCATCGGAGGAATCCCGATACCTCCCCCGATCAGAATTGCTTTTTCTTTCTTCTTCTCAAATCCTCTTCCCAGAGGTCCCAGAACCTGAATCTTTGTCCCCGCCTCATAGGTGCTTAAAAGCTCAGTTCCGCCTCCTGCAATGCGGTAGACAATCCTGATTCTTCCCTGCTCCCTGTCAATGCCGCAGATGCTGATCGGCCTCGGCAGAAGCCTGCTTCCGTCGTTGACGTAAACGGACACAAACTGTCCGGCTTCCGCCTCAGAGGCCATGTCTCCTACGCTTAATACCATATCGTATATGTCCGCGGAAAGCTTTTTCTGGCTGATGATCTCAGCCTCTATGTTCTGTTTTCCCATATTCTGCTCCTTATTTCACAAATGCCTTCTTTAAGTCTTCTTTCATATCCAACACTGCCTGCCTGGATGCATCCGCATAGTTCTCTGCCCCAAACCGGCTGTACTGGTCCTGTTTGTATGCACAGATAATTCCTCTGGAAGAATTGATAACAGCTCCCAGCCCATCCTCGTTAAAGAACGGGGCCAAATCCTCGGCTTTTCCTCCCTGTGCTCCGTATCCCGGAACCAAAATATAGTTTTTCGGCATAATTTTACGAAGGATCTCTCCCATTTTCGGATAAGTTGCGCCTACCACAGCTCCGATATAACTGTAGTCCTCTCCCATATGGCTTTCGCCCCAAACGGCCACTTTTTCTGCCACCAGTTCATATAACGGCTTTCCGTTCACCAGCTGGTCCTGGAATTCTCCGCTGGAAGGGTTGGATGTCTTTACCAAAATAAAGAGGCCTTTCTTTTCCTCCTTACACACATCAATAAACGGAAGAATGCCGTCACTGCCAAGATATGGGTTTACCGTCAGGAAATCCTCATCAAACCCTCTGTATTTCTTACTGCCTACCTGTACCTGCCCCGCATGTCCCACTGCATAGGCTTCCGAGGTAGAACCGATATCTCCCCTCTTAATATCTCCGATAACCACAAGCCCTTTGCTTTTCGCATATTCACAAGTTTTGTAAAATGCAGCCAGTCCTTCCACGCCAAACTGCTCGTACATGGCGATCTGCGGCTTTACTGCCGGAATCAGGTCATACGTGCTGTCAATGATTCCTTTATTATACTGCCAGATAGCTTCTCCGGCCCCTTTTAGAGTCTCCCCGAATTCGTCAAATGCTGCTTTCTTTATCTGTTCAGGCACATAATCAAGCATCGGGTCCAGTCCGACCACAATCGGTGCATCCAGTTGTTTTATCTTCTTTACTAATTCATTGATCATGTTGTTTCTCCTTTACTCGTTAAAAAGGTACATATTTATCTGAAATCATACCATAAAAAGAGAAAGAAAAAAAGAGACTATCAAAAAGACAGTCTCTTTTGTATTAAAAAATTACAGCGATTTTTGTTCCCCGGCCAACTTCACTTTCCACTTGAATCCTGGCATTGTGGTATTTTGCCCCGTGTTTTACGATGGAAAGCCCAAGTCCTGTGCCTTCCCTCTCACTGGAATGACTCTTGTCTCCGCGGTAAAACCGCTCAAATACCCGCTCCTCATCCTCCGGCGCAATTCCAATGCCGTCATCTTCCACAATGAGTGTGGGCCGGCCTTCCATGCTGGCCGCAGTTACAATAACATGCCCTCCGCTGTCATTATACTTCACTGCATTTTCCACAAGATTATAAAGCATTTCATACAGCATCTGCCGGACACCGGATACTTGGGAAGGGGCTCCGAGAACCTGGATATCAATCCCTGCCTCAGCTGCTTTCATAGAAAGAGAATTTTTAATTTCCAGGGCCAGCTGGTAGATATCCACATTTTCTTTTTCCTGAGCAATTTTGTTTTCATCCAGCCTGGAAAGCTTGATAATCCCCTCTATCATGGAGATCAGCCTTTTGGCCTCTGTGTAAATCTTTTCAGAAAACCTTCCGATATCTTCCTGCTTCACAAACCCGTCCTTCATCAATTCTGCATATCCCGAAATGGTCGTCAGCGGTGTTTTGAGCTCATGGGATACGTTGGCTGAAAATTCTCTTCTCAGCTCTTCCCTTTCTTCTTTTTCTGTAACATCAATCATCATCAGCACCGCTCCTTTAACTGCGCCGGATACTGTCACCGGATTCGCCATCAGAAGATATTTCCGCTCATGAAATTCCATCACTTCTTCTGAAGACTCTCCATCCAGAGCCATCTCCACCGCACTGCGGAACTCATGGCTTCGGTTGATGGACAAAACATTCTGATTGCTGCACTGATCTTTGTCAATATCCAAAATCCTCAGCGCACTTGTATTATACGAGAGAACAACAGATTTCTTATTCAGAACAAGAAAACCTTCGCTCATGTTTTCAGTAATTGTCGTAAACTCAATCTGTTTTTCCTTGATCTCTTTTATTTTTTCCTCGATCGCTTCATTCTGTCTGTGAATCCTCACCAGCAAAGGCGCAAGTTCGTCATAAGTATTCTCATTCTCCGGATGCTCCAGATTAATCCGGTTAATCGGCTCGATGATCCTTCCTGTGAGAAGTCTGGAAAGAGCCAGGGCAAGTACAAACACAACTGCCATCATCAGGATCAGTGCCGGAAGAATGCCTTCCACCTGATTCAGAATGGTCTGTGTCTCTCTGCTGAGTCGTAATACACTGCCGTCGGAAAGCCTTACCGCGTAGTAATATGTCTGCTTGTTCAGTGTCCTGGAAACCCTGGTGCTCTCCCCCGCACCATTTGTCCTGGCTTCTTTGAACTCTTTTCTGTTTTTATGGCTGCCCATCGTCTTTTCTTTTCCTGTACTGTCATACAAAACCCGTCCGCCGGAAGATATCAGAGTGATCCTGCTGATCGTAATATCCTTATAGGCATCCAGACTCTGATTCTCATGCTGGTTCAGGGATTCAGCCATATACCCTGCCTCGTTCTGAATTCCTTCTTTTACCTGTGACATATATCTGCTGTATGCTACCGCAGATAAAAACACTGTGGTACAGATTACTGTAATCAGGGCAATGTAGGACATGTTTTTAAAGATTTTGTTCTTCATTCACTGCCTCCGATACGGTATCCGATCCCCCTTACGGTCTCAATCATGGCTCCGCACTCTCCCAGTTTCTGGCGCAGGGTACGGATATGGACATCCACTGTCCGTGTCTCCCCGTCAAAATCATATCCCCATATATTTGTGAGAAGCTGATCCCTGGTAAGCACATTGCCTTTGCTCTCCAAAAGCATACAAAGCAGGCGAAACTCTTTGTAAGTAAGTTCAACCTTTTCCCCGTCTGCCAGCACCTTATGCTTGCCTACGTGAATATAGAGATTTCCTGCTGAAAGTTCTTCCCGCGGTTCTTCTTTTTTTACCCGTCTGAGCACTGCCTTGATCCTGGATACCAGTTCCATCATGCCGAACGGCTTTGTAATATAGTCATCCGCTCCGCTGTCCAGCCCCAGTACCTTGTCATATTCTGCTCCCTTTGCAGTCATCATAATCACAGGGATATGCCTTGCCTCCGGATTGCTCCGGATCTTTCTCAAAATGCTGATGCCGTCTTCTCCCGGAAGCATAATGTCCAAAAGCACCAGCTCAGGGATCTTCCCTGAAGAAAGATCCTTAAAAAAACTGATGCCGCTTTCATATCCCTTTGCGTCAAATCCTGTACTCTGAAGAGTGTAGATAACAAGCTCACGTATGTTTGCATCATCCTCAACGATATAAATCACAGACTTCCTCCTTTATATTCCCCGGTTATAGAGAATTCCACCCATTCAGCAATATTGCTGGCGTGGTCGCCGATCCGCTCAAAATATTTAGCGATCATAACAATGGCAACACAGGCTTCTCCTTTCTCCGGGTCCTGATGGATCAAAGAGATCACTTCTTTTTTTACTTTGGAGAACAGTTCATCTACCTCATCGTCCGCTTTGATCACATCATTTGCGGCGTCCAGGTCTTTTTTCACAAAGGAATCCACCGCCTTGGTCACCATGGCAATAGTCTTTGAAGCCATCATCAGCACATGGGTATGGTCATTCATCACAGCCACAACATCACTCTTTTTTACAATGCCTGCAATGTCCACAGCCTGATCCCCGATCCGTTCCATATCAGAAACCATTTTAAGCACTGCGGAGATTACCCTCAAATCTCCTGCCACCGGCTGCTGCTGCAGAAGCAGCTTCATGCAGCGTCTCTCAATGTCCCGTTCTTTTTGATTTATCTCTTCCTCCAGATCATAAATCCGAAAGATCATCTCTTTGCTCTTTGTGTCTACCAGCTTCCCTGCCAGATGAATCATATCTTCGCAGAGGGCACCCATCTCGATCATTTCAATATTCAGCTGGCTAAGCTGTCTGTCAAACCGATTTCTCATATCAACCAAACCTTCCTGTAATATAGTCTTCTGTTCTTTGATCTTTCGGCATGGAAAACAGTTTATCAGACTTTCCATACTCTACTACCTCCCCTAAAAGGAAAAATGCGGTCTTGTCGGAAATGCGGACAGCCTGTTGCATATTATGGGTCACCATAATGATAGTATACTTGGATTTCAATTCTGCCGCAAGGTCCTCGATCTTTGAGGTAGAGATCGGGTCCAGTGCAGAAGTTGGCTCATCCATCAAAAGCACCTCCGGCTCCACTGCCAAGGCCCTGGCAATACAGAGTCTCTGCTGCTGTCCTCCGGAAAGACCCAAAGCACTTTTTTTCAGCCGGTCTTTTAATTCATCCCAGATTGCCGCATTTCTCAAGGACTTTTCCACGATCTCATCCAGCTGTGCCTTGTTCCTGACTCCATGTGTTCTCGGCCCGTAGGCTACATTGTCATAGACACTCATAGGAAACGGATTCGGTTTCTGAAATACCATGCCTACCCGTTTTCTCAGAAGGTTAATATCCATATTCCCATAAATATCTTCCCCGTCCAAGGTAACCTTTCCTGTAATTTTGCATCCTTCCACCAGATCGTTCATCCGGTTCAGAGATTTTAAAAGTGTGGACTTTCCGCAGCCGGAAGGACCGATAAATGCTGTAATCTCATTTGGAGAAATATCCAGGTTGATTGCTTTGAGCGCTTTAAAATCCCCGTAATATAAATCCAGATCCTGTACTTTGATTTTTGATTCCATGTTCTATCCTTTCGTAATCCGCTTGGCAATAAACGTAGACACTGCGTTGATTAAAATCACCACTAAGAGCAGAACCACTGCCGTGGCATAAGACTGATTGATGTGGAGCCCTTCGCTGGACAGGGCATACATATGAACAGATAATGTCCTGCCAGACCCCATCACATTGGACGGAATCTCCGCCACTGTTCCTGCTGTATACATTAAAGCTGCAGTCTCTCCCACAATTCTTCCCACTGCCAGAATAACTCCTGAGAGAATCCCCGGCACTGCAGACGGAAGTACAATCTTAAAGACTGTTCTGAGTTTCCCTGCGCCCAGGCCGAAACTTCCTTCCCTGAAAGAATCCGGAACAGATTTTAATGCCTCTTCGCTGGTCCTCATCACAGCCGGCAGTATCATAATCGCCAGCGTTGCAGCTCCTGATAAAATCGAAAGCCCCCATTTTAAAGTTGTGACAAAAAACAGCATTCCGAACAGTCCGTACACGATGGACGGAATTCCTGAAAGTGTCTCAGCTGTAATCCTGACAATTCCAACAAATTTATTTCCTTTCCTTGCATATTCCACAAGATAGATGGCAGAAAAGATCCCCAGCGGCACTGCCAGAAGCAGTGCAAGAACTGTCATGCTGACGGTGTTGATCATAGCCGGAAACAGCGACACATTTGTAGATGTATATTTCAGTGAAAACAAATCCTTGGTCAGATACGGAACCCCGTGGATTAAAATATATCCGATCAGGTAAATCAGGATTCCTGCTGTAAAAATTGCAGATGCCAGGACAAGCAGGTATAAAAGCAGAGAAAGGGGTGTCCTTTTGTAAGAAAAGAAGCGCTGCTTCCGGCTTACCCTGTTCACCGGTTTGATGCTGCCCATTGGCTTTGCTGTCGTTGCTTCCATCAGAATTCCTCCTTACGTTTTAATGCAGAAAAAGAAAGGTTGATCAGCAGGATGAATACAAACAGTACAACAGCGGTAGCAATCAGTGCTTCCCGGTGCAGGTCTGTGGCATATCCCATTTCCAATACGATATTGGCAGTCAGAGTCCTGACTCCCTTGTAAAGTTCCATCGGCATCCTGGCCTGGTTTCCTGCAACCATGACAACTGCCATGGTCTCGCCTATGGCACGTCCGATACCCAGTACAACTCCGGCAAGAATACCCGATTTAGCCGCCGGCAGAACTGTAAAAAATACACTGCGTTCATGGCTTGCTCCCAGAGCCAGCGCCCCTTCGTAATAATGATCCGGCACTGCACGGATGGCACTCTCTGATACCCCGATAATCGTCGGCAGGATCATGATTCCTAAAAGGAATGAGGCGGTCAGAATGCTGTTTCCGTTTCCTCCGAATATATTTCTGAACATCGGAACCATAACAACCATCCCGAAGAAGCCATAAACTACAGATGGAATCCCTGCTAAAAGCTCAACTGCCGGTTTTAAAATCTTATAAAGCTTCCTGCTGCAGAATTTAGCCATAAAAACTGCCGTGAAAATACCGATCGGCACACCTACAATAATGGCTCCTGCCGTGATGTAAAGACTTCCAAGGATCATTGGGAAGATGCCAAAGAGTCCGTTCTTTGGCATCCATCTCTCCCCGGCCAAAAACTCTGCCGGTCCGATTTTCCCAATAGCGGGAAGTCCGTTCATGAACAGAAAAGCACAGATCAGTATGACTGCCAGTATGGAAGTACAGGCTGCGGCAAGAAATACGCCTTTCATGATTTTTTCTTTGTACTGTTTCATCTTCATTTCCCCACTAATTCTTTTTTGCAGTATACCGTCCTACTTCACATCGCCCCATGAAGTCACATTGCCTGTAAAAATCTCCTTGATCTGGCTGCTCTTCAGTTCGGAAACATCGTTTTTCTTGTTTACAACCACTGCGATTCCATCCTGTGCAATGACAGTCGGTTCCACACCCTTCTTTGTCTCGCTGTCGGCAAGCTCTCTGGATGCCATACCGATATCACATACTCCGTCAATTGTTGAGGTGACGCCAGTTGTTGAATCACTCTGCTGTACTTCGATTTTTACATCTTTATTGAGAGCTGTATAAGCCTCTTTTAATTTTTCCATTACAGGAGTCACGGAAGAAGAACCTGCTACTACAATCTTTCCTTTTGCTCCGGAAGCCTTATATGCTGGTGCCTTGTCATCGACCGTTATATATCCGTTGTCTGCCACTACTTTCTGTCCTTCTTTGCTCATAATAAACTTCATAAAGTCTTTTGACTGTGAGGACAGTTTTTTCTTATTTGTTATAATATTAAACGGACGCACAATCTTATAAGTCTTGTTCTTTACATTTTCTGTACTCGGCTCTGCTCCGTCAATTTTTAACGCCTTTACTGTATCATTGAGTGAACCTAAGGATATGTATCCGATGGCTGCCTCATTTTCAGATACGGTTGTCATCATGACGGAAGTAGAATTTGTAATCATTGCTTCCGTTGTCGTATTATCTATCTTATTTCCGTCGCTGTCTTTTTCTTCAATGCCAAAGAGTTCTATAAAAGCCCCTCTGGTACCGGAGCCATCTTCTCTGGATACGACTGTGATATCCTCACCCGCTGCTTTTTTACTTTCATCTTTACTTCCGCAGCCGGCCAATAAACTGGTTGCTGCTACTGCTGTCAGCAGAACACTTAAAATCCTTTTCCTCATCTTTCTCATATATAATCTCCTTTTGGCTGTTCATCGCTACATGTCATATCTTACTTGCCCAATGTAAAATTCAAAAGATAAGTTGTGTTAAATCTGAGTAAAATTTCACAGACAGCTCATGGAAATTTAACACTCAGACCCTCGCTGCAATAGAATAATTTCTCTGCGCATCCTGCACGGAGTGTTTTTTATTTCATGGGACACACTTTCCCATGAAATGAAAAAAGAACCTATGATGTATCATAGATTCTTTTTCATAGATTCCGTATTTCGGATCAGTACTGGTAAAGCCAGTATGACCCGTTCGCCTGTTTTCCGGATTTTGAAACTTTAATATAATAAGTGCCTTTGCTGCCCTTAAAACTGAACCTCTTGATCTTCTCTCCGGACAAAGTCAGGGACTTTACCGGCTTTTTCCTGCCTTTTTTGTAAACCGTAAACTTGATTTTTCCGGAATTCATATAAGTTTCTGCTTCCACGGAAATCTTTTTCCTCTTTTTCGGCACTGATATACGATACCATCTGGATGCTTTTTCTGTCACTGTGTACAAATCATACTGTTCCCGGAATCTTTTTAAAGTTCTGGCCTTCTTCTTTTGGGTTTTATATCCGGACTTTATATAAGTCTTGATGACACAGAGAGAATAGCCCTGGTCTTTTCCTGATTTGGCCGCTATCCTGTAGGAGCCTTTTTTCAGTCCATAGACAACGGTTCCTGTTTCACTGCTGAAATAGGACTTCTGCTGCCGGCCGATGTTCTTCCAGCGTCCCTTTTCTTTTCTCTGAATAAAAAAGGTTACCGGTTTTGTCTGTTTTATGACCGGGGATGCCGTTATATCTGCAGTTCCCCGCTTTGCCATATGGAAGGTGTGATACGTATACTTTCCCTGGCCGCTCTGGATATAGGATGTCTCATTGGATAAATTACGGGGATCATCCTTGATGACAAACGGCGCAATGAAGACCGTACTGTAATCGGCGGGCAGTCTTACATAATAAGTGCCGGGCTTAGCCTTCAGCATTACGGCTCCGTCCGGAATCCTGCTGCCTGCAGGCCGCTTCCTGCCGTCCAGAAGCGTAGGCACAGGTGCTTTCTCATCCTCTTGGAGATATAAAAGGATCAGGCTTCCCGCTTCTCTCACTCTAAGCTCAATCAGCCTGTCAGGATGATCTTTCGGGTAGGACTGGGTAAACGTGTACATTCCGTCTCCATACATCAAATACATAGACGCTTCATCCATGCTGGCAAACCGGCCTGCATCCATGAAGCTTTCGTCCATGCCTGAAGTTCTGGCACGTCTGCCGGCTCCAATATCTGCCGCAATACTGTCTGCATTCTTAATGTTTCCGGCATAAACGGCTGCCGGAAATCCAATAAGTTCCGTACATAAAACAACAGCGACAATGATACTTGTAAAACAGATACCGTATCTTTTCATAAGACACCCCTCCTTCGTATCTGCCCTGTCAAAGCGGCTTAATATGACTCTTTCCATATGGTCTTAATTCAGCTTTCAGCACATCCTGCTGAAAGAAGAAAAACCAATATCCCTTTAAATGCAAGTCCTGCAGACTGTCCGGAATGGACATCATACGGAACATGTTATTCTATTATTATATCATGCAGTTATCTCAGAAATATGACATTATCATGAAGTTTTACTCCTCACCAACTTTGTAAACTTTACCTTTGCAGATTGTATAATAAATCTTTCCGGAAAGTTTCCAGCCTTTGAACGGTGAATTAGAGGCCTTGGAATAAAACTTCTCTACAGTATACTCTTCATCCTCTTTAAACAGAACCAGATCTGCCGGTTTCCCCTCCTGAATCCTTCCCTGCTCTAAGTGATACAGTTTTGCCGGATTCACGGTCATTTTCTCCAAAAGTTCCATCAAAGTGAGATGTCCTTCTTTTACAAGCTTGGTGATCCCAAGTCCCAAAGAGGTTTCTAATCCGGTAATGCCGCTGGGGGCTTTTGCAAGACCTGCAGCCTTTTCTTCTTCAGAATGCGGGGCATGATCCGTTGCAATGATTTCTATGGTTCCTTCTTTCAGTCCCTCAATGATTCTGTCTCTGTCTTTTGGGGTCCGAAGCGGAGGATTCATCTTGGCCAGTGCCCCATAGGTAAGCACATCCTCTTCCGTCAGGGTAAAATGATGCGGGGACGCCTCAGCGGATACGCGGGCTCCCTTTTTCTTGGCGTCTCTGACAAACTCTACAGCCTTTGCAGAACTGATATGCTGGATATCCACAGAAGCTCCGGTCTCAAGTGCCAGCCGGCAGTCTCTCTCTACCATCACCGCCTCTGCCTCATCGGAAGCACCTCCATATCCAAGCTGATCGGCAACTTTTCCTGCATTGACTCCCGGACGTTTTATATATTGGGGATCTTCTTCGTGAAGACTCACCGGCACATCCAGTTTTGCCGCCGTTTCCATAGCTTTTCGCACAACCTCTTCATCCATAAGAGGAAGTCCGTCATCTGTAAATCCCAGAGCTCCATGGGCTTTCAGTTCTTCCATATCCACAAGCTCTCTGCCTTTAAATCCTTTGGATACCGCCGCCGTCTGAATCAGGCGGACCGGCAGATTCTCTGCCCGTTTCAGAATATCATCAAGGATCTCTGTATTGTCCACCACCGGCTTCGTATTTGCCATACAGACTACTGTGGTAACTCCTCCATGGAGGGCAGCCTGGCTTCCTGTCTGCAGATCTTCTTTATGTGTAAATCCGGGATCCCGGAAATGCACATGCACATCGATAAGCCCAGGAGCTACGGTCATGCCTTCCGCATCTATAATCTGCTCATATTTTGTCTCTTCTGTTTTTCCTATACTTTTAATCTTTCCAGCGGAAAGAACAATATCTGCAACTTTGTCAAATCCGGTTTCCGGATCCATGACTCTTCCGTTTTTAATTAAAATCATCTATATTCCTCCTGTCGATTTTGTTTTATCATAACATATGTGCCTGAATACGGGCAAACAAAAACAAAGCACAGAGAAGTTCCGCCCTGTCTGACCAACAGAAACGCTCTTACTCTGTGCTTCATAGTATCTTTAGTTTAACTGATCCTTTACTGCCTCAAGGGCAGTCTCTACATCCTGTTCGGTAATCTTCTGAGAAGATTTTACCTTTATGACGTAGTTCTTATTTTTCACCGTGATTCCGCCGATGGCTTCATATGCGGTCTCATCGTTGATCTGTTTCGTTACCGGGATAAACTCACTGTCTTCGGCAGATAAAGCCTCCCCGATCTCATATGAATGTCCTTTCTCCTCCAGTACCATGATCTCCTCGGAAATATTCTCATCTATATCTTCTTCCAGAATTTCCTTTGAAGTTCCCTCACACAGTTTAAACTGAACACTCATATTCTGGACAAAAATACTGTCATCTGCAGCTTTTGTATTCATCCTTCCTTTTACAAAAAAACACCCTCCGACAGCCAGCACGATCCCTACTGCTGCCAAAAACTTTTTATTAAATACGATCTTTCTCATACTTTTCTCCCTTCCTGCTTCACAACAAATTAAGTATACCAGAAAAGTATGATAAAAAAATGCATAAATTATTACAATTTTCTTAGGATCCTATGATTGTTTCCTCTTTCGGATCACATAAACTGCTGAGCCTGCTCCCAATGTCATCAACAGAAACGGAAGTACAGACTTTTTATCCCCTGTTTTTGCAGCTTCCCCTGTCTTGGTATTCCTGGGTCTTTTGCTGTATTCCCAGTCCGGATAGCTTTTACTCTCTTTTTTATTTTCTGCTTTTTCCGGTTTACTGTTTTCAGTATTCTTTTTTTTCACAGGCTCAGAATTTTTCTTCCATTTTGCCTTTAATTCCATATCCTGATGTACCGGGTCTTCAAATTTCCACAGCACTTCTTTCCCGCTTTCATCGTCCTTGAAATACCAGCCCTCAAATGTGTAGCCTGTCCTTTTTGGAGCCTCCGGGCAGATCAGCTGATCTCCCCCCTCCACTATCTGCATTTCCGGAGTATAATCTCCGCCGTCTGAATCAAATATTACTTTATGCTTTCCTGTCAATGTTACCTTCACGCTGGTTTTCGTCCCGTCTTTCATAGAAAACTGCAGCTCATAGGTTCCTGTCTTTCCTGCAGCCTTTGCTCTGTTAATTAAATCCAGCTGGTTCTCATCTGCTCTGAGTTTCTGGCTGTCCCCATTTTTATCCTTTCCCCGGGCACTGCACAGCTCTATGATCTCTTCCTGAGAAAAATCTTTTCCTCCTGTAGCATGGCTTATATTGTTTGCTCCGATAGCCGGCTTCCCGTCAGACAGATCATTTGCTGCCCCGTCAGTTCCCTCATCAGTTAAAAATACGTGTATAGTCACCTCTGAACCATTCCGCGTTTGGAATGTAAGCGGAAAGCTTCCTGTCTGTCCCGCTGTTTTCGCCTGGTTTACTTGCTCCAGCTGATTAAGATCCTTCAGAGACAGCTGCTCACCCGGCAGCGGATCTCCGTCTGCATTGGCTGCTTTTAACCTCGCCAGGGATTTCACTTGCTCTTCCGTAAACCCTTTCCCTCCGGTCCTGCTGATAATATTCATCGCTTTGATGATCTCTCCCTTTTCTGCATCCGATACTATCTCATCATACTCCCCTGTCAGGCTGACAGACACTGTTACAGACTGTCCATCCGGTGAAGTATAGGTCAGCTCAAATGTTCCCGCCTTGCCTGCTGTCTTAGCCTCATTGATCTGTTTCATCTGATCTTCATCAACACTAAAATCATCCAGCCGAATATTGGTTCCTTCCTCATTTTTTCCTTTCAGTGCTGCGATCTTTTTTAACTCTTCTTCTGTAAAAGGATCTCCCCCTGTTTCTCTTGTAAAATCATTGGCTCCAATAGAAGATGTAGGGTTGTTCGGATCAAATTTTACTGCGTCTGTCCCGTCATCCCTAAGATACACAATCACAGTTACTTTTGTGCCGTTCGGAGTTATGTAGTCCAACGGAAATTCCCCTGTTTCTCCGGCTGTTTTAGCCTTGTTGACAGCTTCCAGCTGGGTTTGGTTATCTAAATGCAGCTGTCCGTCAGGGAAGCTCGTCCCGTCAGGCTGTTTTCCTGTAACTTTTGTAAGATTTTTAAGCTGTTCTTCCGTAAATGCAGAGCCTCCGGTCTTACTGATTACATGGTTTGCCCCAATTTGTTCTTTTGTATTCTGTTCAATCGCATTTGCATCCCGGTAAGGTCCGAAATATACCTTTGTATAAAAACTTCCGACTTTGATAGCTGTCTCTTCTGCAAAAGGAGTTCCATCCATAAATATATAATCAGTCAGTGATGTTCCATCCTGAATATATCCCTGATATCCGTCTTCGGGATCTGCAGTAACATTTGAGACAAGAGAGTTTCCCATTGCCGATCCTATTCCCGGCATATTTTTGTCTCCTATAGCAGTTACAACCGTATCTCCCCCGCTTATTTTTATATTCTTTGTTCTGGCGGGCTGCCCTGCAGTGACTCCTCCAGAATATCCGGAAGCACCAATTCCAGGTGCATATTCTCCTCCTTTTGCTTCCACAGTCCCTCCGGTTATATAAATTCCGTCCACATCATTTCCATATCCTGAACCGATGCCAGAGCCCGATGTTGTCCCGATGGCCTTTACATTTCCACCGGTAATCCAAATATTTTTAGTGTAGCCTTTTTTGCTGGTCTGAGAAATACAGGCAGAGCCGATTCCAGGCGTATGCAGTCCCGCAAGCGCCTCAATATTGCCTCCCTTAATTTTAAAGTTGGCAAAACCACAATTTTTTTCATCATTTACATGACTGATCGAACTGCCAATCGCACCTGTATGATACATATCTGCCGCCCCTTTGGCTGATAAGGATCCGCAGCGCTCATTGCAGCGGTGATTTTTCTGTTCTGCATATTCGCACTGGATAGTCAGAACATGATCATCCATTCCTTCTTTCATAAGTGCTGCCCCGCCTACACTTGTATTAGTGCTTTCCCCTGCATTACAAAGCAGCTTGTTTTCTCCGATCAGCGTTATCGTTACATCTGCATGAGATACATTAATACAGCTTAGTTTTGCCATATCACAGGTAATATCCACAGACTCCAAAGTTAAGTCAGTCGTCACATTCTCTTCAACTAAAATATTATATTTCGTTGTAGTTCCGGTTATCCAATATCCTTCCGGATTAAGACTTGTCTCATTTATATCAAGTCCTCCCCCTATTGCCCCATTTTTTGTGATTCGGATATCACCTTTGCTTACATCAAGCCTTGTCTGCCCCCCCCCCCCGAATTTTGGGTTTTTCTTACAGTACTGCTGGCCTTTTTGTCCGTTTTCTGTTTTTCCTTTTTTACTTTTTCTGTTGTTGCTTCTTCACTTCCGGATATAAACTGTTCTTCCGATGAAGATTCAGCTTTCTCTTCAGTAGCCTGTATATCTGATGTCTCAGCCTGGATTTTGTTCTCCTGTTCTGCGGACGCTGCAAAAATCATGCCCTGCCCTGCTGTCAGGACTGCTGCCAGCATAAAAATCAACCAAAACTTTTTCTTCATAATAAATGTCCCTCCATTATATCATTACTTACTTTTTCTCTTTTATCAGGTATTCTTCTAAAAATTTTAGTTAGATGAAAAGGGATTTTATTGCTTTCTTCAGCAATGCATTGTATATTAACACTCATAAATAATATAGATACTGTAAGAGAGGGAGTACTTATGAAAATACAAAAAGCTGTACCCGGACAGCTCAGCGAGATCATGACACTTTATTCCGGTGCCAGAATGTTTATGAAACAGCACGGGAATCCACACCAATGGGGAGATTCACATCCCCGTGAATCCGTAATATCCAATGACATAACATCAGGAAACAGCTATGTCTGTACAGAGAACGGAAACATCCTTGCCGTATTTTTTTACAAAGCAGGGAATGATCCCTCTTATAAGAATATTTATCAGGGAAACTGGCTCAGACCGGATCCCTATGGAGTAATTCACAGACTTGCTTCCAGCGGAGTAAAGAAAGGATCTGCATCCTTCTGTCTTTCCTGGGCTTTTGAACAATGCGGGAATCTCCGCATTGACACGCACAGAGACAATTATGTAATGCAGAGGCTTCTTATGAAGAACGGTTTTTCATACTGCGGCATTATCTATTTAGAGGACGGCAGTGAAAGACTTGCCTACCAAAAAACTATATAATACCAGAAAGAATCCCGCTTGCGGGATTCTCCGCCTGAGGCGGGCCGCTTTGGCGACATGATTCCTTGTCGCCGCAGTGCGATTTTCGCGGAGCGTTTTTTATTTCATAGGGCGCTCTTTCCTATGAAATAAAAAAAACGGCCGGATCATTCAACGGATCCGGCCGGCCGGCAGTTCTTAATAATCAAATTTCTTTTCAAAGTATTCTTTTAAATCTTCGATCTTCACTCGTTCCTGCTCCATACTGTCGCGGTCTCTGACAGTCACTGCTCCGTCTTCCTCAGAATCAAAGTCGTAAGTTACACAGAACGGTGTTCCAATCTCATCCTGTCTCCTGTATCTCTTTCCGATATTTCCGCGCTCATCGTACTCACAGTTGTAGTATTTTGCAAGCATCTCGTAAACCTTGCCTGCTCCCTCACTTAATTTCTTGGACAGCGGAAGCACTCCGATCTTCACCGGTGCAATAGCCGGATGGAAACGAAGAACTGTACGCTTGTCTCCGCCTTCCAATTCTTCTTCATCATAAGCGGCACATAAGAACGCAAGTGTCACACGGTCGGCTCCCAGAGACGGTTCAATCACATATGGAATATAGCGCTCTTTCTTCTCATCGTCAAAGTAGGTAAGATCTTCCCCGGAAGTATTCTGGTGCTGTGTCAGGTCATAATCTGTACGGTCAGCAATTCCCCAGAGCTCTCCCCATCCAAACGGGAATAAAAATTCAATGTCGGAAGTAGCCTTGGAGTAGAAAGACAGCTCTTCTTTTCCATGGTCACGGACTCTCATCTGATCATCTGTAATTCCTAATGTCTTCAGCCAGTTAATACAGAAGTCTTTCCAGTATGCAAACCATTCAAGGTCTGTATCAGGCTCACAGAAGAATTCCAGTTCCATCTGCTCAAACTCTCTTGTACGGAATGTAAAGTTTCCAGGTGTGATCTCATTTCTGAATGATTTTCCCACCTGTCCGATACCGAACGGAATTTTCTTTCTGGACGTTCTCTGTACATTTTTAAAATTGACGAAAATACCTTGTGCAGTCTCCGGACGCAGGTAAACAGTATTTTTAGCATCCTCAGTCACTCCCTGGAATGTTTTAAACATCAGGTTAAACTCGCGGATATCTGTAAAATTTTTCTTTCCGCAGGATGGGCAGACGATATCATGCCCGCTGATGAAATCCACCATCTCCTCTTTTGTCCATCCATCCACAGAACCGCCTTCGATCTCCATGCCGTGTTCGTCCATGTAGTCTTCAATGATCTTATCTGCACGGAAACGCTCATGACACTCCTTACAGTCCATCAGAGGATCCGAAAATCCGCCCAGATGTCCGGAAGCAACCCAGGTCTGAGGATTCATCAGGATCGCACAGTCTACACCCACATTGTATGGGCTCTCCTGAATAAACTTTTTCCACCATGCCTTTTTGACATTGTTTTTAAGCTCAACACCCAGATTTCCGTAATCCCATGTATTTGCCAATCCGCCGTAAATCTCAGATCCGCTGTACACAAACCCTCTGGCTTTTGCTAAATTTACGATTTTCTCCATTGTTAATTCCATATTGTTTCTACCTCACCGTTTTTTCATTTCCTATAATCTGTTCTATTGTAGCGTGTAACCCCTCTTTTTTCAAGAGATATACCAAAAAAGTCAAAGCAGCTCCAAAAAATCCAATGACTTAAAATGGTGGCTCACATACTGTTTTAAAAATGATTCGCTGATTCTGTCAAGTTCCTTCATCACATCCTCGGAAACCTTGAATGTATACAGCTTTTGCAAAGGGCTGCTTAAAATATACTGAATCGTATATATGGCAGAACCGGAGATATGTACGGTACGCCCTCCGGCTTTTCCGCAGTTTGAGCACAAAACTCCCCCTGCACTGCTGTCAAAATAACTCAATTCTTCTGTACTTCCGCACTGCGTACAGCAAAACGCTTCCATACCCTGTCCGTACAGCGCCATAATTTTAATCTCAAACACTCTCCGGATTAATCCGGGCTCGATCGTTTTCTTTTCCAATGCCCGCAGGCTTTGGTAGAGCAGCTTTAAAATATCCATCTCATCGTTGTTTTCTCTGGTCAGATAAGACACAAATTCACAAAAATAACTGCCGTAGGAAATCAGCAGGAGATCATCTTTCACCCCTTCAAAATAATGCCCTACATCTGCCCACATGAGATTAAAAGAACTCCTTCCCTCATACAGAGAAAACTCTCCGAATGTAAATGGCTGGCAGGCGGCGGCATAAGGACTGGTCGCCTTTTTGGCACCTCTTGCAAATGCTGTGATCCTGCCTCTCTCTTTTGTGAGGATTGTGACCCTTTTATCAAATTCTCCGATATTTCCGGCATTCAGCACCAGACCGGTAACTTTGATCTCCTGACCCATTTTTATACTTCTTTCTTGTTGTACCCATAGTTTTTAAGAAGCATGTCGCTGTCACGCCAGTCTTTTTTCACTTTCACCCAAAGCTGGAGATTCACTTTGATATCCAGCAGATTTTCCATTTCCATCCGGGCCTGGGTTCCTATTTTCTTTAACATGCTGCCCTGCTTGCCGATGATAATGCCTTTGTGGGAGTCTCTCTCGCATACGATAGTGGCGTCAATATCTATGATATGGCCGTGCCGCCTTTCTTTCATGGAATCAATCACCACCGCAATCCCGTGGGGGATTTCCTGGTCCAGAAGACGAAGCGCCTTTTCTCTGATAAGCTCTGCACAGATCTGTCTTTCGGGCTGGTCTGTAACCGTATCTTCGTCAAAGAACATCGGCCCTTCCGGAAGATACTTAAATATACAGTCAATGACGTCATCTGTATTCTGTCCTTTCAGGGCAGAAACCGGTATGATCTCTGCAAATTCACAAACATCTTTGTACGTGGTGATCGCCTTGAGTATTTCCTCATCTTTTACTGTGTCGGTCTTGTTGATGACAAGGATGACCGGGGTCTTAACTTTGCCCAGCTGCTCAATGATATACCTCTCGCCTCCCCCAATGAAGGTGGTAGGCTCAACCAGCCATAGGATAAGGTCCACCTCGTTTAGCGTGCGCTCAGCGACCTTAAGCATGTAGTCGCCGAGCTTATTTTTTGCTTTGTTGATGCCTGGAGTGTCCAAAAATACGATCTGGCCTCTCTCATCCGTAAAAACTGTCTGTATTCTGTTTCTTGTGGTCTGCGGTTTCTTTGAGGTGATTGCGATCTTCTGCCCGATCAGCTGATTCATCAGCGTGGATTTCCCCACATTGGGCCTTCCGATCAATGTTACAAATCCTGATCTTTTTCCTTCGTCCATAAACTTCCTTCCTAAAATACGTGTCGGATCTCTTTAAACTTATCCTTTGCCTCTTTTAATTTATCTTCATTTCCGATGGTGCAGTTATTGCCTGCATCTACCACACACCGCACATACGGTGCCAATGCACGGATGGTTTCCTGGGTGCAGGACAGCACCTGGTCCCGGTACTTCTGGAGTTCTGCTTCCGTCCTTCCAAGAAGATATGCCTGGAAGCTTCTCTCTCCCAGATCATCCGGCTCCAGCGGAGTATCCATATTGCTGATCGTTCCGATGATATATTTTACCATATCACGGTCATCGATATCGAAATGCTCTACAAAATCCGCTGCATTTTCAAAGACCTGATAAGTCTCCAGAAGATTCGGATCCCTGTAGGAGACAAACATACTGTCTCCCTGCGGCATAAAGCTGCACATACAGCCGTAAGCCCCGCCCTTTACACGGATATTAAGCCAGAGATACTCATAGGAAAAGATCACCTGCAGCACATTGAGTGCCCCTGTGTACTCATATCCCTGTCTTGCAAAGTTTCCTGCACAGGCTACATACTGTACTCCTCCTGCAGTGGCAAATCCTTCTTCCCTGTTTTCCGGCAGAATCTTTGTCTCCTCTTTGTCCAGCTCTTCCGTAAACATACGTCCTGTGAACTTATGAAGGGCATCTTCCATAAAATGCGGCTCTTTTTCTTTTCCGGTATAGCTCACCATCAGGTTCTCTTTACGGAAAATATATCTGCAGGCCTCTCTCATATTATCTGTGATCCTGCTGCTCTCCTGCTCAAAGGATTCATACCAGTCCTTTACAAATTCAAACATAGAGACGCCCTGAATCTGCTCTTTATACCTGGCATAGGCAGAAAAATAGGACATGGCACGGTTGGATGCAGTTTTATGTCCGGCCTGAGTGAGATCTGTCTTCATGTTGGTGTAGATCTGTCCGATGATCTCTTTTAAACGTTTTTTATCCTCCAGCTTACTGTCAAAGAGAATCTCTTCCATAAGTTCAAATGCTTTTTCTGCATTTTCATAGAAGCACTTTGTCCTGATGACAAAAAAGCTTTTTACTCCGTCTGCACCGTCCGGAAGAACATCCATTGTTGTCACCATGCCTCCGGTCTCAATGCCGATTTCATTGCCAAGTTCAAAATAACTGTGCTTCTCGGTGTCCACGCTTCTGAATACCTCTGACATCAAAGACACATAAGGCACAAGCCTTGCCGGAACCTTGGACATATCGAATACCAGCTTCAGATAACAAATCTGATTGGTAAAATAAGGATGCCAGATAACCTTTACTCCATCCACCATCACCTCTTCATTGCACAGAGGACGGATCTCCTTTTTAATATCTTTGATATCCAAAAGAGGTATTTTCTCCAAATCTTCCTTCGGAGTGGCTGCCTCCTGATATTCTTTCAGTGCTTTGGTATCTTTCACAAGCTCTGCAAGCTCTTCTTTGGAAAGGCTCTCCTTAAATTCTTTCAGCTTCTGTGCTGTTTTTTGATCCTTCCGGCTCTGAAGCCCCTTCTCTGGTTTCAGCACCACAATAGATTTATGGGTATTTGACAGCAGATAGGTTTTAATCAGGTCAGTGAAGTAGCTTCCATCCAGCTGTTCTCTTAAAAATGCAAACACATCGTTCGTCTTGATATGCATAAACGGCTCATTATCGTCATAAAGCCAGCTGTCATACATCTGAAGCCCGTACATCAGCCCCTTCGGAAATCTTCCGAAATTAGCTTCTTTATATTGAAATTCATAATAATTCAGTGCCGACTCCAGGCTTCGCCTCTGTATTCCTTCCTCGGCGATCTTCTGAAGAGTATCCTCAATGATGCGGACAAACTCATCTTCCTTTTCCTCATCTGCCTCCTGGGCTACTACAGAAAAGACCGGCTGCTCGATACCGTTGTCATAGGAGCTGCTGATATCCTTTCCGATCCCGGCTTCCATCAAAGCCTTTTTCACCGGAGCACCCTGCATGGAAAACAAAGCCCTGTCAAGGATCTGAAATGCAATATACAGCTCTTTATCGAGGCTTGTTCCAATCACTGCATTATAAGAAAGAAACGTTTTGCTCTGGGTTTCGTCCTGTTCGCTGACCGGATATACTTCCTCCACCCGTTTCATTTCTTTAAAAGCTTTCTGGGGTTCCCAGGATGTGTCAACCTGCTTTTCTTCAAAGTCAGACAGGTAATGTTCATCGATAAATGTGAGATATTCCTCCGCATTCATATCCCCATACAGATAAATATAGCTGTTGGAAGGATGGTAGTAGGTTCTGTGGAAATCCAAAAACTGCTCATAGCTGAGCTCAGGGACAGCTTCCGGATCGCCTCCGGATTCAAATCCATACGGAGTGTCGCTGAGCAGAGACTTCTGGATCAGCCTTGCCAGCTGCTGGTCTGGTGAAGAAAACACTCCCTTCATCTCATTATATACGACACCATTGTAAGTCACCGGGGCATCTTCAGATTCCAGGGAATAGTGCCATCCCTCCTGTTTTAAGATCTCCGGCTTTGTATAAATATTCGGATAGAATACCGCATCCAGATAAACATGCATTAAGTTGAAAAAATCTTTATCATTGCAGCTTGCCACCGGATAAACGGTCTTATCCGGGTAAGTCATGGCATTCAAAAAGGTGTTTAGAGAGCCTTTTACCAGCTCCACAAACGGGTCTTTTAAAGGAAACTCTTTTGACCCGCAGAGTACGGAGTGTTCCATAATATGCGGAACCCCGGTATCATCTTTGGGCGGTGTTTTGAATCCTATCTGAAATACCTTATTGTCATCTTCATTGGAAACCACTACCACTCTGGCCCCCGTCTTGTTGTGGCGGTATACATAGCCGGTTCCATTCAGCTCTTTGATCTGTTCTTCTTTTACCAACTCATAATTCTTTATCATAGTCTCCGAAATTCACTCCTTTTTATATTTTGATCCACTGTGTACACAGATGGAAGTTTTATCATCGTTCAAGATAAATTATACCACATTTGCCGTTTTCTTATTTATAACTTTTTTTCGTCTGGACTTCCTGCCGAAATCTGTCTCTGAGATTAATATGGCTGCCATCACCAGTGCAAAACCGATCAGGATCTTAACCGTGGCCTTTTCTCCGTAGAAAATCACACTGAAAAGCACCCCGAAGACGGACTCCAGACTCAGTATCAGGGACGCAGAGGACGAACTCACATGGCTCTGCCCAATGCTCTGGAAGGTAACTGCCACCGCTGTACACATAATAACCAGATAAGCAAGGCTTCCCGCCTGACCCACGGTCCAGTGGATGGTACTGATATCCTCTGTAAATAAAGACAGCCCGGCTCCCCAAAGTCCTGCAAACAGAAACTGTACAATCGTAAGAAGCACCGGATCTTTTTCCCCGCTTTTCATCCCCAGATATGCAATATGAAGAGAAAACAGAATGCCTCCCGCTAAGGTCAGTGCGTCACCGATCCCGATACTTAAACTGCCGTTCAAAGATATCAGCCCGATTCCGGTGATACAGATCAGAGCAGCCAGAAAATTTTGTTTTGTAGGTCTTTTTTTCTGCCAGACCCATGCAACAAAGGGAACAATTACACAGTAGACCGCGGTTAAAAATGCGTTCTTTCCAGGTGTTGTGTGATAAAGCCCTTCTGTCTGAAACCAGTAAGCCCAAAACCAAAAGCCCCCCAGCACAAAACCTGTTTTAAAGTAACTTTTATCTATCTTTCCCAGTCTCTTATGAAAAAATATACATAAAAGCAATGCACCTGCTAAAAATCTTGTGCCCAGCAGAAAATTTTCAGGAACATTGGCAATGGTATTTTTCATAATAAAAAAGGAACTGCCCCATATCAGTGCAGAACCAAACAATGCTGCCTTGCCCAACCTCATTTTCGTTTGTTGATTCATACTTATCCTCATCCTTCTAAATTGTATTGCCGCTGACTATTATCATACCATTTACCGATGCACTGCCGCAACTGCTTTTCATTCGAACTTCCGTTCTGTTTTTTCTTGCTTTCCTTATATCTCTGTGCTAAAATAAAAGAACAAACATTCGATATCGTGAGGTGGGTTATGGAAACTTTAAGTCCTTCCCTGTCATTACAGGAGAAGTTAACAATTCTTGCAGACGCGGCCAAGTACGACGTGGCCTGCACATCCAGCGGCGCAGACCGCCGCGGCGAAAAGGGAAAGCTGGGAAACGGCGTAGCCGCAGGCATCTGCCATAGTTTTGCTTCTGACGGCCGCTGTGTCTCCCTGTTAAAAATACTCCAGAGCAATGAGTGTATTTACGACTGTAAATACTGCTTAAACCGTTCAGGCAACGACCGGGTCCGCACAACATTCACTCCGGAAGAGGTCTGCCGTCTGGTCATTGAGTTTTACCGCCGGAATTACATTGAAGGGCTGTTCTTAAGTTCCGGTGTGGTTAAAAGCCCTGCCTACACGATGGAACTTATGTGCCGGACCCTGTCCATGCTGAGGAATCAGTACCATTTCAACGGTTATATCCATGTCAAAGCCATTCCCGGCGCTCCGGAAGAACTGCTGGCAAGCATCGGATATTTGGCAGACCGGGTCAGCATTAACCTGGAACTCCCCACACCGGAAGGTCTCAGGGATCTGGCGCCCCACAAGACCCAGAAAACCATTTTAAGGCCCATGGAACAGATTCAGTCCGGCATTGCAGACCACCGGCGATCCATCGGCAAAAGTCCTCAGATGGAACGCTTCGGAGGCAACCGGAATCTAAAGCATACGATCTTTGATGATGTCCCGAACAGCCGGATTGAGGAACATAAACTGCTGGCCTCAGACTCCTTCCTGCCGCCCGCCAAGGACAAGCCTGCACCGTTTGTTCCCGCCGGACAGAGCACACAGATGATCGTCGGTGCTACCGCTGAGAATGATCTGCAGCTTCTGTCCGTCACCCAGCAGCTATATCAGAAGTTTGACTTAAAGCGTGTTTTCTTTTCTGCCTATGTACCTCTTAACGATGACTCCCGCCTTCCGTCACTGGACACGGCACCTCCTCTTTTAAGAGAACACCGGCTGTACCAGGCTGACTGGCTGTTAAGGTTTTACGGATTCCACGCTGAAGAGCTTTTAAGCATTGACCGGCCCAATTTTAATATCATGCTGGATCCCAAGTGCGACTGGGCTCTGCGGCATCTGGAGATTTTCCCTGTGGAGATCAACCGGGCAAGTTATGCGGACCTGCTGAGAGTTCCCGGCATCGGCACGAAATCTGCTTACCGCATTGTCAAAAGCCGCAGACAGCGTTCTCTCACCTTTGAAAATCTGAAAAAGATCGGCGTTGTCCTGAAACGTGCAAAATATTTTATCACCTGCAGCGGAAAGATGATGTTCAATATCCCCATCGAGGAGGATTTCATCACCCGGCAGCTGATCGGAGAGGATTCCAAGAAGTCCTGGGAGATCGGACATCCCCAGACTTATGAACAGCTGTCCCTTTTTGATGATAAGAATTTTGCATTAACCCCTTCACCCGAGGATGCCGGCAAGTCACTGAGCGGACAGATCTAAATCCAGGAACCGGCGTCTGCTTGGCCAAAAACATCCGGAGATCATGGAGAAACACTTATGACTATTTTTACCTGCAAAGACACTTTTGAGGATATGATGTCCTGTATCTATACAGCCTGGGCCGCCCGCTTAGGCCACAAGAATATCCGTCTCAAAACAGAACCTGTCGGAAATCTGGAACTCTTCTGCGATTACCGCCATGTAGATTACGATCCCGAAAAGACAGCAAGTGTCATCCGCTCCATCCAAAAAAAGATATCGTTTCAGGCATACCAGATGGTATACCGTGCTGCTATGTCATTTCAGGAAGAAAAGCTGGACATGATTTACCGCTTTTTAATCTATGGCTTTCACTACGGCCCTTCTGCAGTCAGCATGCTTCAGGAATCTGCTGTGATGAATCTGTTTGAGCTTGACCGGAAGGTCTCCAACGAAGCACATTTATTCCGGGAATTTCTGCGGTTTTCCGAAGTGGATCATGTGCTGGTTGCCCATATCGAACCTAAGTGCGATGTTCTGACGATTCTGGGTCCCCAGTTCTCAGACCGGATGCCTTCTGAAAATTGGATGATTATCGATGACAACCGGATGACTGCTGTGGTCCATCCCTGTGATGAAGACTACTACATGACAGCCCTCTCAGAAGAAGAATTAAACCGTCTGAAAGCCTCTGAGATTTCCGACCTCTATACAGATCTCTGGAAGGTATTCTTTGAAACCATCGGCGTAGAAGCCAGGAAAAATCTCCGCTGTCAGAGAACTATGATGCCGCTTTGGTACCGTAAACACATGACTGAGTTTCAGTAACCATAAGAGACCTCTGCCATCTCAGCGGACAAGGCCTTTCCTAAAATAACTCTTGACTCTCACGCGGCGTGATAGGCTATTCTTAACTTACCAGGAGGAGGAGACCGAGATGAAAACAGTAAGAGAAGTAAGCAGATTAACCGGTGTCAGTGTGCGCACCCTTCATTATTATGACGAGATCGGACTTTTATGTCCCGACAGTATATCGGAGGCTGGCTACCGTCTGTACGGCGCCCCGGCGTTAGAACGTCTTCAGAATATTTTACTGTTTCGTGAGCTTGAATTTTCTCTAAAAGACATCAGGCAGATTTTGGACCGTCCTGATTTTGACCGCCAAAAAGCGCTGGATCAGCAGATTCAGCTTTTAAGGCTGAAAAAAGAACGTCTGGATCAGCTGATCGATTTTGCTCTTGGAATTCAAAAGTTAGGAGTGAAGCCATTGAATTATCAGGCATTTGACAAAAAGACCCTGGAAAGCTACAAAGCCGAGGCAAAAAAAAGCTGGGGCACAACGGAAGCTTTCCGGGAATATGAACAGAAGACACAAGACTGCACAGAGGAGGACTGGAAGATCATGAATACAAAGTTTATGTCAAACTTTGCGGAGTTCGGCCGGCTCAAAGAGAAAGATCCATCCTCCGAACCGGTGCAAAGCCAGGTAAAGGCCCTGAAACAATCCATCACAGACCATTATTATACCTGTACAGATGAGATCCTCGCCTCTCTGGGTGAGATGTACACCGCCGACGACAGAATGAAAGAATCCCTAGACTGCGCTGGCGGACAGGGCACCGCCCAGTTTACGGCAGAAGCAATCCGTATTTACTGCCAGTCTGATTCAAAATGAAAATCAGGAGAGAAATCGAAATGATTTCTCTCCCTCTTAATTTTAGTGATGGAATAACCGTATTCCGGTAAAACACATAACCATATTATATTTGTTGCATGTAGAAATGACATGATCGTCACGGATAGAGCCGCCCGGCTCAGCCACATAAGAAACACCGCTTTTGTGGGCCCGTTCAATGTTATCCCCAAATGGGAAAAATGCATCAGATCCCAATGCCACTCCGGTCATCTGATCCAGCCATTCACGTTTTTCCTCTCTTGTGAACACTTCAGGTTTTACTTTAAAGATCGTTTCCCATGCTCCGTCAGCCAGCACATCCATGTAGTCTTCGCCGATATATAAATCAATGGCATTGTCTCTGTCTGCACGGCGGATACCGTCAACAAATTCAAGCCCCATAACTTTCGGCGCCTGACGCAGGTACCAGTTGTCCGCTTTTTGTCCTGCCAGACGGGTACAGTGGATTCTGGACTGCTGTCCCGCACCGATTCCGATCGCCTGTCCGTCCTTTGCATAGCAGACAGAATTAGACTGTGTATATTTTAATGTGATCATCGCAATTGCCAAGTCTATTTTTGCAGAGTCAGGCAATTCCTTATTTTCTGTCACGATGTCGTTAAAGAAATCCTTGTCAATATTCAGTTCATTTCTTCCCTGTTCAAAAGTTACACCGAACACTTCTTTGCGCTCTACTGGTGCAGGTACATAATCCGGATCAATCTCAATCACATTGTAATTGCCTTTTTTCTTTTCTTTTAATATCTCAAGTGCCTCCGGCTCATATCCTGGAGCGATTACCCCATCGGAAACTTCTCTTTTGATGATTTTGGCTGTAGCCGCGTCACATACATCAGACAGTGAGATAAAATCCCCGAAAGAAGACATACGGTCTGCCCCCCTTGCCCTGGCATAAGCATTGGCGAGAGGTGTAAATTCCATGTCCATATCATCCACCCAGTAGATCTTCTTTTCCACATCTGTCATCGGAAGCCCTACTGCTGCACCTGCCGGAGAGACATGTTTAAAAGAAGCTGCTGCCGGAAGCCCGGTTGCTTTTTTTAATTCCTTTACCAGCTGCCAGCCGTTTAATGCATCAAGAAAATTTATATATCCCGGTTTTCCGCTTAACACTTTGATCGGCAGTTCTCCATTTTCCATATAAATTCTTGACGGCTTCTGATTTGGATTGCATCCGTATTTTAACTCTAATTCCTTCATCATTTCCTCCTACTGATTTTTGTTTACGATCCTTGTTTCATATTCCCCTGTTTCAATGTTAATGTAACGTACAAAAAGAGAAACTTTATTGTCCTCATTCAGGCTGTTCCATACACGGCTGGTGAATGTGTCAATGTCATCTTCCACACCGATCAGCTTTGGCTCACCCTCAAAGCTTGGGAGCGGATCCCCGTCCTGCATATATGTGTGAATAAAATGCCCTTCTCCGTTTACCGGATTTTCATAAGCAAAGGTATATCGGCAGCATGCATCCGGATTTCCGTTGCTGCTCTTTAAAATAGACATGGCATAATTGTAGGTTCCGTCTTCCACATGCATAATTCCTGAAATACGCGGCGTGTAATTCGGAGCGTCCGGCTCAAATTCCCGGGTGCGAAGCGCCTGTTCAAATGTCTGCTGCTTATCCATTAACTCGTAAATCGTATCTGTCTGATCCCCATTGGTCACAATGGTCTTATTCCCAAGCACCTTTACCGGAGCATAAATAATAAGGCTTGGATCACTCAGCTTGGACGGATCAAATGCCTGTGTGCGGATTCCTTTTCCGTCTTCAATAAACACACGGTTTCTGCTGTTTTCACTTCTGCCCATAATAAAATATGCAGTCACTGCATATGCCCCGTTCGGCGATTTCCCGATGACAATTCCTCTTCCAGGATATGAATTCCCTTTTAATTCGTTTTCTAATGACAACATCTTCATTGCCTTGTATCCTCCTTTTGTATCCTTGTACCGGATTTCTGTCCGGAACTTCCATTGCTGCATCGTGTGCACCCTGCACGGAGTGCTTTTTTGTTGCATAGGAAGGTTCGGAGAACCTTTCTAATGTAACAAAAAAACCGCCCGGGCACACTAAATAAAAGTTGCCCAGGCGGCCGACATTTCTTCTGCCGTGCTCCCCGTGGTTTCTCCACTATCCGCCAGTCACACAGCTTTCACCATAAATATACACTATGATCTGTTATTTTTCAAGTCAATTTTCATAAACAAAACTGTCCAAATCCCTATAAAAACAAAGTGTAGCAGCTAAAACATCTGGATCATCAGTTCTGCTGCAGAAGTATTTGTGACTGCCGGCACTTTATGTACATCGCAGACACGGAGCAGAGCGGATACATCCGGCTCATGAGGCTGTGCAGTCAACGGATCCCGGAAGAAAATAACAAGTCCGATCTTTCCCTCTGCAATTCTTCCTCCTAACTGCTGATCCCCGCCGTAGGGTCCTGACAAATACCGCTTCACAGGAAGTCCTGTGGCTTCCTCCACTCTCTTCCCGGTAGTCCCGGTTGCCACCAAATCATATTTTGCTAAAGTCTCTTTATACTTTTTTGCAAATTCAACCATCTCAGCTTTTTTTTCATCGTGTGCAATTAATGCAATTATCATACTTTTATCCTCCTGATGTTTAGATACTGTAAAGCCAATCTACACTATAGCCGCCGTTTTTTCAAGAGGAATATCTTTGGATTATCTTTTCAGTGATTTAACTGCTGAAAATTTGCTGTAGATTTTCTTTTTCTTTACTGTCTGATATGACCGGACTTTAAAATAATACCGTTTTTTCTTTTTTAATTTTCCCTTTGTATAAGATGACTTTTTCGATGATACTGTGGCGATCCGTTTATAACCGGATGACTTTTTCTTTGACATATAAATCTGATATTTTGTCACTCCGGAAGTTTTTGACCATGTTATTTTGATACCTTTTGATCCGCTCTTTTTCAGTTTCTTAATCTTATTGGTTTTTGGGATCACGGTAACTTTACAGGATGTTTTTTTTCCATTGCCCGCTGCAGTAATGACCGCAGTTCCGACCTTCTTAGCTGTCACCTTGCCCGAAGAACTGACAGATGCCACAGAGGAACCGGAGCTGGTCCATTTGACCGCCGGAAACGAATTTTTAGGCTCTGTATAGCTTTTTAAAGTGTAGGAAGAACCCTTCTTTAAAGACAAAGACTTTTTGCTGAGTTTGATGCTCTTTGCAGGAATACTTTTGATCAAAAAGTTCAGATCTACAAATCCCTTTATGCCGCTGATACTGCCTTTATCTGTACACTGCCACATAACGTATTTTCCGGAGTAACTGCAGAGACTGTTATACTGTGCAACCCATCTCGGATACTTCTGAAACACCTTGTCTGTCAGTTTGTTGTCAAACCAGCTTTTATTAGCATATATCCCCACATTGGTATATCCTTTTTCCTTCAGTCTGCCTGTGAATGCTTCCGTAATCTTTCCTAACTTTACATTTGAGAGCTTTGACAGAGACTTATTTTCCAGATCATAATAAATAGGGTAGGAAAGTTTTCTGTTCTGAATCAGCCGAATCACATGATCAGCTTCACTTTTTGCTTTTTCTTCTGTATCTGCATAGGAGTAAAGATATACGCCATATGGAATATTCAATCTTTCACACTCTGAAACATTCCTCTCCCATTGTTCATCATCCTGGTTTATTTGATCCATCCCGAAACCACACCGTATAATCACAAAGTCTATGCCCGATGCTTTCACCTGATCCCAGTCAATCGTTTCCTGATGATGACTTACGTCAATCCCTTTTGCCGCTGCCCCGGGGATCGGGCCGCCCAGATCATTCATGAATATTCCATTCACTTTATTCCAGGCATTGCCGTACACTTTTGCCGCTCTGCTGACCGGTTGCCTCCCTGTTGAGTATACCGGCTTTCCATCCTCGTATCGCCAGCTGTTTTCCTTTCCGTCCTCTTCCTGCCGGGCATCTTGCTGTTTCCCCTGAACCTGCTCAGAAATAACTGCCGGAAGCAGACAAAGGCTCATCAAGACTGCAAAAATACTGTTTCTCATCTTTATAAAATTTCTTCTCATATATTCACTCCTTTTATATCCTACATATGTAAGATTATTATATCACAATAAGATCACAGTGACTATAAATTTTATAATATCTATGTTATACTGATACAAAAGAAAGTACAAAGGACAGGGGGTATTATGAAACGTTTTAGAAAAAATAAGAAAGGCTTTACTCTGGTAGAATTGATCGTTGTGCTTGTCATCCTTGCAATTTTAATTGCTCTGCTGATTCCGACTCTGACCGGTTATATTAACAGGGCAAATAAGAGATCTGCACATGCGGATCTGCGGATCATTGCAAATGCTGCCACTTCTGCTTATGCAGATATTTACTCTGATGATGACAGCAGAACTGGAGAAGTTATCTATTCTTCTGTTGCCGGCTGGAGCAACGAAGCAGAAACAAACATTGACAAAAATTTCAAAAACGCTTTTATGGGATATTTAGGAAGCGATATTGATTTCAGCAAAGTCCAGTCACTGTATATCAACCGTGACAGCCTCATTATCCTATACAAATATAAATCCAAAAACTACACTTATAAGCGGTATGGAAATGAAGTAACACTGGAATAAAATCTCTGTTCTGCCGGAATATAAAGCCAAAAGGGACTGTAAACAGGGGAGACAGTGACTCGTATGAGTCACTGTCTCCCCTGAGTTTTCCTAAAAAAGAGAAAAAGGCAGCTAACAGAAACCAACCTTTCTCCGCTGCATATTTTAATTTTTTGTGTCGAATAAGTGATGTGGGGTGCAGATTAAGTGATTATGTCCACAAACAGAAGCAGATTCTATATAATCAAAACATAAATTTATTCCCGAAATCTCCGGACAGTTATCCCAATGGCAGCACAGTTACAGTAACTTTCTCAGCGTTTCAATGATTTTACGCCACTAAAACTGCTGTAATATTTTATCTTTCCCACTGTCTTGTATGACCGCACTTTAAAGTAGTAGCGCTTTCCACGTTTCAGTCCTTTTTTTGTAAAACTTGTGGTTTTGGATGAAGCTGTCTTTATACGTTTATAACCGGATGATTTCTTTTTAGACATATAGATCTGATATTTCGTAGTCCCGCTGACCTTTGACCAGGTAATTTTAATATTCTTCCTTCCCGATTTTTTCAGCTTTTTAATCTTGTTCGTTTTCGGCCGGACTGTGACCCTGCATGCTGCTTTTTTTCCATTGGATGTCTTTACTGTAATTGTGGCCTTTCCTACACCCTTTGCTGTAATCTTCCCGCTGGCAGACACAGCTGCGATTTTCTTATTAGAACTGCTCCAGGTCACGCTCTTGCTGCCTGCATTAGATGGTGCGATTGTCTTTTTCAGTGTATAAGCAGAGCCGTTTTTGAGTTTCAGGCTTGTCTTATTTAATTTTATAGATGAAACAGATACTGGCTGAGAAGCATTGACATTCCATGAACCTATCTTAAAGTTCAAATCCACATTTGTACCTATACCGCTGACCTTTCCCAAGTCAGTACTCTGCCACATATGATAATTTCCGTTATAATCACAGCGGTAATTATACTGGGCAACCCATCTTGGATTTTTATTAAACACACTGCTTGTTAAAAGTGACGAGAACCAGTATTTATTTGCATAGACACCTACATTTTTATACCCCGCATTATTCAGCGTTTTTATAAAAGTATCGGCAATATCTCCAAGCTCCTTGTTGGACAATCCACCCTGATACTTTTCATCCTCCATATCATAGTAGATTGGATAAGACAGTTTCTTTCCCTTAATAAGACGCATCACATGTTCTGCCTCACTCTTTGCCTTTGCAGTATTGGTAGCATAGGAATAAATATAAACTCCATAAGGCATTCCTATCCGTTCACACTCAGAAGAGTTGTACTCCCATGTTGGATCATCCTGACTTTTAAGATTCTCACCATATCCTGCTCTAATGATTGCATAATCAATTCCATCTTCTTTGACTTTTTTCCAGTCAATTTTCCCGTCCCATTTACTCACGTCAATGCCTTTTGCCGTAGCATTTGGTATCGGGTTTCCCAAGGAATTTAGAAATACCCCATTTACATTGTTCCATGCATTTGTGACTGTTCTGGCTCCCCTGCTATATATTGACGGACCCGCTGTCTGCTGCTGTCTGACAGGTTTCCCGTCTTTATAACGCCAACTGTTTGCCGGATCATTTTCTTCCGCACTTTTTGGCTCTGCCATGACCGGAACACCGCTTACAGTCCAAACTCCAGCTGCGAATACAAAAACCGAAGATAATACTGCAAGTTTATTTTTGATAACTTTTAAGTTCATTTTCCTCCTCCTTTTATCCTTGTGTGTAGTATAACATTATTTTTAGTGTTTTCCAAAAGAGAAAAGAAAAAAGTACTGCATACTCATCTATCCATGCAGCACTTCTCTCTGATTCTTATTTAAACACATCCCATCCTGGACATCTCTCTTTTAAGCCTCTTTATGATCTTCTTCTCCAGCCTTGATATGTAGGACTGAGATATCCCCATCAGATCAGCGACCTCCTTCTGTGTTTTTTCCTCCCCATCTTTCTGATTGATTCCAAATCTAAGTTCAATGATTTTTCTTTCTCGTTCTGAAAGTATTTTCATGGCATTCAGCAGCAGTTTCCTGTCTACCTCATGTTCCAGATCCCTGTAGATGATATCCTCATCTGTGCCAAGGATATCTGACAACAGAAGCTCATTTCCATCCCAGTCCACATTCAGCGGTTCATCGATGGATACTTCCATCTTTGTCTTGTTATTTCTTCTCAGATACATCAAAATCTCATTCTCAATGCATCTGGACGCATAAGTTGCAAGCTTGATTTTTTTTGCAGGATTAAAGGTATTGATTGCTTTAATCAATCCGATTGTCCCGATGGAAATTAAATCCTCCACACCGATTCCCGTATTGTCAAATTTCTTTGCTATGTACACTACAAGCCGCAGGTTCCTCTCAATCAATTTTGCCCTGGCTTCCGGTTCCTCTGCCGTCCCAAGCATATGAATCATTTTTTCCTCTTCCTTTGCTTCCAGAGGAGCCGGCAGTATCTCTGCACCTCCGATGTAATGAATCTCTTTTCCTTTCGCTAAAAATGTCCTCTTTTGACATGTCACATTAAGTTTCAGCACTGTACAACCTCCCATTACCTTACCTGACCAGATCCGGATGAAGCAAAAGCTGATAATGACCGTTCCGGGAAAGCGGATACTCTGACAGTCCGATCAGTCCTCTTTCTGTCACCCATGTCTGGCTGCTGTTCTTGATCTTGATATTTGCTACAAGAATGCCCATCATCAGGCCATCTTCTTTTCCGACTGTCCTGTAGGGAATCATTCTTATATCTTTTAGCTTATGTTTTTCTATTAAAATGGTTAATGACTCATCTAAGTATGGATTCAGTGCCTGTTCCTCTATAACAGAAACCGGGATTTTTTCTATCGGTTCATATAAAAAATTTCCTGTGTCCAGATAGGCGGTAACTTTTACTGTCCTGCCCAGCAGTTCAAAAGATACCTGGTATAAAGAATCTTTCTGCTCCCTCATATTTTCCCAGAACACACAGTACAGAAACGCCAAAAGCAGGAATGCCGCAAAACATCCGAAAATCCAGATGTGAATGGAGAACCGGTATTTTACAAAACTCCATATTCCGCCCAGCAAAGCTGAGAGTGCGAATAAATATCCGGAACATATAAGACTTTTCCTTAGCGAAAGCGGAAACGCAAGCCAGGATGTCGCAGCGATACTTGCAGCCAGAAAACCAAGCTGAACTGCCTGGCTGCCGCCTGCTGCCCACACGGTCAGGCAGCCAAGCCCGCTTCCGGCTGCAGCCGCCAGCAGAATTCTCCAGATAGAACTGGCCGCTTTCAGCGAACTTCTCAAAATAAGCAGCAGTCCCAGAAGAACCAGCCACTGTTCCAAAAACATCATCAAAAAAAACATAAGCTTATTATAAAAAAAGAAGCGCACGTACTTTGTCAAAAAAGAGAAGTGACAGCTACGTTAATTCTACAAAAAAAACCCGTATTCCGCCTTTCGGCTGAATACGGGCCTGTCCCATGTTATATTTTATTTTCTTCTGCTCTTTAACAGAAACTCCGGTATGACAATCTTGGAATCATGATCCTCTACACTGGCATTCTCATGTTCCTTGCTCCCATATGTAGCTTCTGTCTTTTCTGCCGGCTCACTTTTAGGCTGGCTGCTGTAGATTGGCTGTCCTGAAAACACAGGGGGAGGTGTCATGCTCTTCTTTTTAAAGCCTGTCCCTCTGGATGCGTTCTCAGACTGAATCCCTGTAGCAACAATCGTGGCACTGATCTGGTCACCCATATCAGAGTTAACCGTACCGAAGATTACATTGACTTCCTGTCCGGCTGTATCTTTCAGGTACTCTACTGCCTGCTGGGCTTCCAGCATTCCGACATCTCCTGAGAAGTTTACGATGATATCGGTAGCTCCGGAAACTGTAGTTTCCAGGAGCGGGCTTTCCATAGCTGCCTTGATCGCCTCCAACTCCTCGTCTGCAACACCCATACCGATGTGTGCGATACCTTTGTCACGCATAACAGTCTGGATATCTGCAAAATCCACGTTAATCAGTCCAGGATTGTAGATCATATCGGTAATACCCTGAACACCCTGCTGAAGAACCTCGTCTGCTTTCTTCAAAGCGTCCGGAATCGTAGTTTTCTTTTCACAAATCTGAAGAAGCTTGTCATTCGGAATCACAATCATCGTGTCAACCTGATCCTGAAGCCGGGCCACTCCGGCAATAGCGTTGTTCATACGCGGCTTGCCTTCAAAGGTAAACGGCTTTGTGACAACACCTACTGTCAGGATACCAAGTGCTTTTGAAATCTCAGCAATCACCGGAGCTGCACCTGTCCCTGTTCCGCCTCCCATACCGCAGGTTACAAACACCATGTCAGCGCCCTGAACCAGCTGGGTAATCTCATCACGATTTTCTTCAACTGCTGCTTCTCCGATCTCAGGTTTTGCACCGGCACCGAGACCTTTGGTCAGCTTTTCTCCGATCTGGATCTTTGTAGAGCACTTGCATAAAGACAGGGCCTGCCTGTCCGTATTGATTCCAACAAGTTCTACTCCCTGTATATTCTCATCAACCATTCGGTTGACTGCATTGTTGCCGGCTCCTCCGACCCCGATGACTAAAATTCTGGCTTGTGTGTTTTCTACATTAGGCATAATCTCGACCACGATGCTCCTCCTTCAATATCTATCTCAAATTTTCTTATACTCATCCACATTATCACTATTCTTATATTCTTATATGATACAGTTTTTCACTTAAACTTTCAACTACTTTTTCGTCTTGAAAATTGCGACGGGATTGTCCTTTGTAAAAAATTTCATCGAGATGGTTCCTTTCTTCCCCTTCATTTTTGGAAGAATTCCAGTGAGTTCACTGAGCTTTAAGTCCAAATCCTGGCTGTTCCAGAGGTTTACGGTGAGGTCTCCGCTGATCAGAAGCGCCTTTCCGTCTGCACTGAAATGGATTTGGCTGACCGGGAGCCCGTACTTGTCAATGGCCATGGTAATTTTTAGTATCTGCGAAAAAACACTGTTTTTCTTTTCCGGAATCTTTTCTCCAAGGGCAATTTCCTTGTAGTTAAGGCCTGTTACCAGCGGAACATCTTCATAGTGTTTCTCATAAATTTCCAGCGCATATCCTTCCCTGTCAAAGTAAACATACTTGCCGTTATAGTTCAAACACCCTGCCCTTTTCTTTTCATTGACATGGACGGTCACCTGATCCGTCCCCTGCAGTGAAATATCCACAGACTTTATAAACGGAAGAGTCTTTACCGGAGAAAGTTTGTTCCTCAGGTATAAGACCAGCCCGTTTCCCACATATGTATTTTGTTTCAGGGCAGCTGCGATCTCTCCTTCCGTGTAATGATCATTTCCTGTTACAACCATTTTTTTGGTCTGAAAGACACCAAACAGCACAATACATATAAGGATCAGCAGAACCGCTGCGCACAGGAATATCTTTTTCTTATGGCCCGGCCCGTTTTTTTGCTTTTTGGCCTGGCTGATTGTTATAATCTTTTCATTTTTATCCATAAGCAGTTCCTTTACATCCGTATTTTTCTGGATACTGACAGGACCAGGCCCATCTCCGCCATAACCACCAGAATTGAAGTACCGCCGTAACTGATAAAGGGCAGCGGGATTCCGGTAGGCGGAATCGTGTTTGTTACTACTGCAATATTAATAAAAACCTGCACTCCGATATGGATCATAAAACCGATGACAATCAAAGAACCAAACAAATCATCAGAGTTCATTGCAATCAAAAGCATTCTCCAGATCAAGAGCATGAACAGCAAAATAAGACAGACAGCTCCGAACAGCCCCAGTTCCTCACATATGATTGAAAATATCATATCATTATGGGATTCCGGTATAAATCCCATCTTCTGCATACTCTGCCCCAGGCCTTTTCCAAACAGTCCTCCGGAACCTATTGCATACAGTGCCTGCATCGTCTGAAGCCCCTTTGGGTGTGTCTCAGGATTTTTCCAGATCGCCACACGTTCATTCCGGTAGCTGTTGGAAAATGTCAGATACAGAACCAGTCCCGCCACGCCGGACAGTGCGATTCCCAACAGTTCTTTGGTTTTTGGGCTCACTACAAAAATCATAACCCCTACCATTGCTGTCAGTACTATGGCTGTACTTAGATTCTGGTAAGCAACGAGACCGATGATGGGCAGACAGCGCACAATGACTTTTACTGCTGCAGCCATAGTCCTCATCCTGTGGGCATTCTTCGACAGTATGTAAGCGAGGTAGATCACAAGAAAAATCTTTGCCACCTCAGACGGCTGGAACTGGAATCCTCCAATAGAGATCCACCGCACCGCACCCTTTTTGGCCGCTCCTATAAATAACACAATGATCAAAAGTGCAACGCTTAAACCATAACAGCCGTATGCTATCACCTTGGCATTGAGGATCCTGTAATCAAACCATGTGAGAGCTGCCATAAAAACCGCCCCCACTGCAACTGCAAAACACTGCCTGATCAGCCAGTGATACGGATTCCCAAAGTTCAGCGTACTCTTATAAGAACTTGTACTGAAGATCATAACCAAGCCAAATCCAACGAGAAACATCACGATGAAAAGCATCGGATAATCAAGATAACGCCGTTTTGGCATATATTTTTCACTGACTCTGCTCTTCTTCAAACTTTAACGCTCCTTTATTCTTTTTACACACTCCTTGAACCGGTCACCTCTCACCTCATAATTTAGGAACATGCCCCAGCTTGCACATGCGGGAGATAAAAGGACTGCATCACCTGAAACTGCACGGGATGCTGCATACTCCACTGCTTCCTCCAATGTATCCACATACACAATATCAGAAAAGCCATGAGCTTTGGCTGTCTCTCCAATCTTCTCTGCTGTTGCACCGAGAAGGACCAGTTCCTTTACTTTTCCGTCAAAGGCTTGGATCCAGTCATCATACTCCGCCATTTTGTCATATCCCCCTCCGATTAAAAATGTCGGACGGTTCATTGCTTTGATTCCCTTAATGGCAGCGTCGGTATTTGTTCCTTTAGAATCGTTATAGTAGGCAACACCTTCAATGGTATCTACATATTCTATGCGGTGTTCCACACCTTTAAAACCAGAAACTCCCTGTCTGATCTTTTCAGCCGGAACTCCCATATAGTGAGATACTGCAATTGCCGCTAAGATATTCTCATAGTTATGCCCGCCCAAAAGATTGACATCATCTTCTGTACATACAGTCTGAACAGATCCGTTTTCAGCGAGAATAAAGGCACCGTCTTTAAAATATATCCCTTCTTCTAATTCCCGGTGAAGGCTGAAAAATACAGCTTTTGCTTTTGCCCGCGCAGCCATTTCTCTGGTTACCGGATCTTCATAGTTCAGTACCATCACCTGATCCTTGGTCTGATTCTTGCCGATCGATTCCTTGGTCCTCGAATAAACCTCCACAGTGCCGTGCCGGTCCAGATGGTCCGGAGTAATATTTAACACTGCAGAAACTTTCGGACAAAAATCCTGAATCGTTTCCAGCTGAAAACTGCTGATCTCTGCTACGATCACACTGTCGTCTTTTGTATCCAAAGCGACGCTTGTGTACGGTGTCCCTATGTTTCCAACAACAAAAACATCACTGTAATGACATCTCATAATTTCACCCACCAGCGCAGTTGTGGTCGTCTTTCCATTGGTTCCTGTGATTGCTGCAATCCGGCCCTTTGATACCTGGTATGCCAGCTCAATTTCACTCCACACAGGCTTTCCGGCTTCTGCAAAATACTTTGAAACCGGGGCGTTGACAGATATACCCGGACTCAGCACAAGGAGATCAAATGCATCTGTATCCTCTGCTTTGAGTTCACCAAGAATCAGCGGTATTTCCTTTTTCTCATTCAGTCTGCCATACACATCCCCGGGGCTCAGGTCCCTGTTTCCGTCATAAAGAGTTACAGACGCCCCCGAACGTATCAGCAAATCAGCTGATCCTATACCGCTTTTTCCTGCTCCTGCAACTAAAACCTTTTTATCTTTTAATGTCATTTTCTGCTCCTTATCTAAATGGCAACCAGGCCGATCAGACATAAGATAGCTGTCACAATGGCAAATATAGCGACTACTTTCGTCTCAGGCCATCCGGACAGTTCAAAATGGTGGTGAATCGGCGCCATCTTAAAGATTCTTTTCCCTGTTTTCTTAAAATATACCACCTGTATCATCACAGAAAGCACTTCAATCATGTAAATGAAAGCCACCAGAGGAATAAACAGCGGAAGCCTTAACATTACCGCAGTTGCAGCCACAAATCCTCCCAATGCCAACGATCCTGTGTCCCCCATAAAGACACGGGCAGGATATACGTTAAATACGAGGAATCCAAGAAGGGCTCCCACAGTTGCACAGGTAATCGGCCAGAGTCCAGGATCGCTGCCTGAGATTCCGGCTCCGATAGCAACCACCGTAAAAAACGTGGCGATCAGTACAGTAACACTGGATGCAAGCCCATCCAGCCCATCTGTGAAATTAGCCCCATTGACGGTACCAAGAAGAATAATAAAAATAGCCGGTACAAACAGAGCTCCTAATTCCAGATATTTTCCGTGTGAGAACGGAATCAGCATAGAAGTGCCGATATCCGTATGGTTGATCAGATAATATGCAAATACTCCGGTCACGATAATCTGTCCAAGCATCTTCTGCCAGGCCCGGAGACCTAAGTTTCGTTTCATCACAACTTTGATGTAATCGTCAATAAATCCGATAAATCCAAATCCCAGAGTAACAAACAGTATCGGAATGATGTTCGGATAATCCTTCACATAAAACAGAGAAGCCACAATGATGCCAAGTAAAATAATCAGGCCGCCCATAGTCGGAGTTCCTGATTTTTTCAGATGTGACTCCGGCCCCTCTCCACGGATAAACTGTCCGAATTTCAGCTTCTGCAGATATTTGATCATCACCGGGCTCAGCACCACGCTGACGAAGAATGCTATTAGAATTGGTTTTACAATACTATAATTCATGTTTTCACCTCATTTGTTTTTCTTATCTTTCCAGTATATCTTTATTTCTCTGTTTTATCAACCGTATAATCCTTGGAAATTCCAAGATAAGGAAGCGCGACTTTGAACACTTCACGTACAACCGGTGCTGCGATTGTCCCTCCGTAATAAGTCCCTTTTGGCTCGTCGATCATGACCAATGCCATTACAGTTGGATGCTTTGCTTTTGAAAAGCCTAAAAATGATGAAATATATTTTCCTGTTCCCCGGGGCAGCTTTTCACTTGTTGCAGTCTTTCCTCCTATGGAATATCCCTCGATCTTGCAGTTCCTTCCGGATCCTTCTGAAACTACTGCCTCCAAAAGCTCTCTCATAGTCTCAGATGTTTCCTTTTTAATTACATTTTTCTTTTTTGCAAATTCAAAGGTCTTGACTGTCTTTCCAGACGGTGCCACCGCTTTCATGCCGAAATGTGGTGTTACAAGAGTGCCTCCGTTGACCGCAGCACTGGCAGCTCTCATAAGCTGCAGCGGGGTGATCTGGAAGGACTGGCCGAAGGACATCGTGGCAAGCTCTACTGCTCCTACATTCTTTTTATTATGCATAATGGAGTTGGCTTCCCCCGGTATATCAATCCCGGTTTTTTCAAATAATCCCATCCTGCCAAACATGGTATACATACCTTCCACTCCAACTCTGGCTCCCACTTCCATAAATACCGGGTTGCAGGAATTCATAACACCTTCCTTAAAGGTCTCGGATCCGTGTCCTGTAGTTTTATGACAGCGGATTTTTCTATCCTCCACGATTCTGAATCCAGGACAGCTGAAATGATCCGTCACTTTCACTTTCCCAAGCTCCAGCCCCGCAGTCGCAGTCACAATTTTAAAAACAGATCCGGGTTCATAAGTATCATTGATACATGTATTTCTCCACATCTGATTCAGAAGTTCCTGTCTCTTTTTCCCTGTGGTCTTGTCTTTTTTTCCCTTCAGCTTAAACGGTTCATTTAAATTATATTCAGGAGTATTGACCATGGCATAGATTTCCCCGTTTTGAGGATTCATTATAATCATGGACACTCTCTTGGCGCCCTTCTCCTTTTTCACCTTCTCGCAGGCCTGCCACACATAGTTCTGCAGATTTACATCCAAGGTCGTATACAGGTCATTTCCGGCTACAGGCTCATCTCTCTCCTCATAGGCTCCGTCAATCTCCCGGCCTCCGCCGTCCGTAAGTGTCAGAATCCTTCCCGGAGTTCCCTGCAGGTATGAGTCATATGTCACCTCAAGACCTACGATTCCCTGGTTGTCTCCGCCGGTAAAGCCCAAAACCTTGGAAGCCAGGTCATTGTAGGGATAGGTTCTCTTATAATCCTCATCTACTTTGACTCCGGCAAGCTCATATTTTCTGATCCGGTCAGCTGCTTCTTTTTCTACATTACTTTTAATTTTTTCCCTAACTGAATTTTTATAAACCTTTTTTTTGATTTCCGCCTTGTCTATCTCAAGTTCCTTAGATAAGACGGATACAATTTTATCCTTCTGTTTTGTCTGGGAATGGATAACAGATATAGAGTACACTGCCTTGTTGGAGGCAATCTTCACACCGTTTCTGTCATAAATATTTCCCCTGGGAGCTTTGATCTCCCGCTCTCTCTGATGCAGATCTTTTGCCAGCGCCAGATATTTATCCGCCTGGCCGATCATCAGGTAGCAAAGCCTGCCCGCCACAAAGACCAGACAGAATGCAAAGATGCCGCCCATTAAAAGCATCCTTCGTTTATAACTTGTTTTCATACAAAACTCCGGAATCTATAATGGTAAAATATATGACAAACATTGAACGAGTATGAGTTTTTCTCCATTATCTCCAGCCGGCTCTGGAAAGGCCTGCCGCAGCCTGCTCCGGCGAACTGGTGGAGATTTCTTATTTTTTTGTTTTCGGGACATTCATGTCTTTTAATGATTCTTTCAGCACATCTCTTGCCATTTCTACCGCCAGCCCTGTATTGAGCTGTGAATCCTTCTGGATTTCATCGATCACTACATAGACTACAACTTTAGGGTTTTCCACAGGCGCAAATCCGCAGAAAGAGACAATGTAAGTTCTGGCACTTCTTGGTATTTTCTGGGCTGTCCCTGTCTTTCCTCCCACACTGTATCCTTTGATCTGTGCTTTTTTTCCGGTTCCCTTCTCCACTGTCTCCTTCATATAAGAGCGTATCTTTTTTGAAGTATCTGCGGAAATGGTCTGTTTTACCAGCTCTGAGTTTTTGTTGCTCACCACATTTCCATTGCCGTCCCTGGTCTGCTTCACCACGTGAGGTTTGTAATAATAGCCCCCGTTTACAAGAGAACTGAAGGAAGATGCCATCTGAATCATGGAGCAGTTAAATGTCTGCCCAAAAGAGCTGGTTGCCAGGTCAACATTCGTCATCTTGTCCGCACTGTAAAGCAGTCCGGAAGTCTCTGCCTCTGCCGGCAGGTCGATTCCTGTTTTTTCCCCGAAATTAAAATCTTTCTGGTATTTGGCAAAGACATTTTTTCCTTCTTTGGCCGCAATGTCCATCAGCGCCACATTACAGGAGTAAGCGATACTGTCTGAAAGTGTGAGGCTGCCGTGTCCTTCCTGATGTGAACAGTGGATCTTATGCTTTCCTACCTGCTTGTATCCTTTGCAGTAATATGTCTCATTTCCTTTTAGAATCCCCTCTTCCAGACCTCCTGCCACCGTAAACGGCTTGTAGGTAGATCCCGGTTCAAAACTGTTGGAAACAATCGGGTTCTTCCATATTTCATTAAAAGCCTTTACCTTTTGCTTTTCTGACATTTTGTTGATCTGGCTCTGTGTATATTTTGAGAGCAGTGCTTTGTCATCCCGGGGATGTTCCAGATCATAGGTATTGGAATTTGCCATAGCCAGGACCTCTCCGTTGTTGGGATCCATGACTAATATAGAACTCCCCTTGCTGCCATACTTTTTCTCAAACTTGGCCAGACGGTCCTCCGCTATTTTCTGAATGTTGATATCAATGGTTGACACCAGGGTTTTTCCGTTTTCCGGATCCACAATAGAATCATCCTGTTCCAGCTCTTCATTTAAATAGGTATATTTTCTCCCGTCCACTCCGGTAAGAGAACTGTTGTAATACTGTTCAATACCTGTTGTGCCGATACTGCCGTCAGAAACAAACCCCAGAAGGTGGCTTGCAAGACTTTTATTCGGATATCTTCTCACATATTTCTCAGAAAATGTAATCCCGACAACCTTTTTTCCATTCTTGGATTTGAGATAATCCTTTAAGTCAGCTACCTTGCTGTATTTCATATCCTTCTTATATACGGAATAATAAGACTCCTTGTGAGCCTTTAAATAATCCAGCAGATCGCCCTTGTCTAAATCCAAATATTTGTTTAATGCATCTAATGCATTTTTTTGTGTTTGTTCTGTCCTCAGAATATTTTTCGGCTCCAGCACCAGGCTGTACAGCTTTTGGCTGGTGGCCAGCGTATTCCCGTTTCTGTCAAGGATATCCCCTCTTTTATATGGAAGTGTCTGGCTCTGATAGTTCTGCTGCGCTAAAACCTTCTTTTTATATGTCTTGTTTTTTGCCACACTAAAATAAACCAGGCGGCCCACAAGGCCTATAAAAAGAATTGCTATGAGAGCCGCAATGGACAAAGTCCTGACTCTCATAGCATTGTTTATTCTTTTGATTTTTTTATATTTTTTTTTCTTCAAAAAAACCGCTCCTTACTTTGAATCAGGTATCTTATTGTACTGTCTTACATAGTCAACATTTTTACTGTCATATGCAATTACCTTGTTCTGCGCAGGTTTTTTCATCCCATATTTTTTTATGGCAGTGTTTTGGATCGCAGGAAGATTGATACTTTGTTCAATTTCCAGATTCAAATCCTCATTTTCCACCATCAGGGTGCTGAGCTCTGATTTTTTGGCCGAGACTACAGACCGCTGACGCTCCAGTTTTGTCTGCTCCGATAAATAAAAAAGGCTTACCACTGCAATCACAAGCATTCCTGCCGCAAGGGCCCTGATAAATGCAAAATCAAACTCCAGAGCTTTGTTCTGATTTGCCTTTGTCTGAGGTGTTGTTTTTTTCTTTGTGCGGACTGACGGTTTCTTCCTTGGCTGCTGCGGTTCATATTCCGGCCTGGCCGGCGCTGCTTCCATTTTCCGTGCAGTGCTTCCGTAAATAAATTCATATCGTTCTTGTCTTGTCTTATTCACTTGGCTGTTCTCCCCCTCACTATTTTCTCTCAAACACTCTTAATTTTGAACTTTTTGCTCTTTTGTTCCTTGTCAATTCTTCTTCTGTTGGTAATATCGGTTTTCTTGTGATCACTTTTCCCTTCGGCTCATTTCCGCATGTACAAATCGGAAAATTAGGGGGACAGGTGCATGGGTTTTCATTTTTTCTGAATGCCCGCTTCACAATCCTGTCTTCCAATGAGTGAAAGGTGATGATACAAAGTCTTCCTTCGGGGTTCAACAGCTCGATCATCTGGTCAAGGCTTGTCTTCAGGACATCAAGCTCACGGTTGCACTCAATCCGTATAGCCTGAAATGTTCTCTTTGCAGGATGTCCTCCCACAGCCCTTACCTTCATCGGAATTGCATGTTTGATCACCTCAATGAGCTGCCCTGTTGTCTCAATCGGTGCTTTCTCCCTCTCTGCTGCAATATGTTTGGCAATATTCTTAGCAAACTTGTCCTCACCATAGTCTCGAATGATATGAAACAGTTCCTGTTCACTGTATTCATTGACAATGTCCCTCGCAGAAAATGCCTGTCTTTGGTCCATTCTCATATCCAACGGCACATCCTCACGGTAGGTGAATCCCCTGTCCTTCTCATCCAGCTGAAAAGAGGAAACGCCAAGATCCAAAAGGATCCCATCCACATGTGAGATGCCAAGATCACTGAGCACTTTCGGCATGTTGACATAATTATCTCTGACTATAGTAACTTTATCCCCAAACGGCGCAAGTCTTTTCGTACTGGCTTTGACCGCATCCTCGTCCTGGTCAATGCCGATGTATCTTCCCTTTTCAGAGAGCCTGCTCAGAACATGGTAAGCATGTCCGCCTCCGCCCAGGGTACCGTCCACATAGATACCGTCTGGTTTTATCTTAAGTTCCCTTATTGTTTCATCCAACAACACAGATGCATGTTCAAAATCCATTTGTCTTTCCTTCCATTCAGATATTCAAACCTAGTTCCTGCATGCTTCCGGCAATATCGTCCATATCGTCATAAGCATTGTTCTCAAGCCATTGTTCCTTACTCCATACCTCGATACGGTCCAGCATACCCGTAAGAACTACTTCCTTATCCATCTGTGCAAATTCACGCAGTGTGCCTGGCACCAGGATTCTTCCCTGCTTGTCCAATTCACAGGTAGATGCTCCCGCTAAAAAGAATCTGGAAAATTTCCGTGCATTCTTGTCAATCAAAGGCAGGCCCCGGAGTTTTTCCTCAAAGGCCTCCCACTCTTTCATAGGAAACACGAATAGGCATCCGTCCAATCCCTTTGTAATTACAAACTCACTGCCCAGGGCTTCCCTGAACTTTGAGGGGATTATCAGTCTGCCTTTTGCGTCGATTGTGTGATTGTATTCGCCCATAAACATGGTAATCACCTGCCGTTTCCCAGATCGGGTGCGCTCCACCTGGTGATCAAGTGTGACACTTTGTGGTATTTACTACCCACTATCCACCACTTTTCACCACTACTGTTTCCATTCTAATGGATTGCTAACAAAAAATCAAGAAAAACAAAAAACTGTCCACAGAATTACTTCTGTGAACAGTTTCTTTTCCACAATCTTAATGTTTACTTTTTCTCCAGTGATAAAAGAGCACCAGCACTGCTCCCGCAGCAAAAAGTGCCGCAACTACCTGCGATACCGCGATTTGTGTTCCCGGAATTAACAGCTGGTCTGTCCGAAGCCCCTCAATCCAGAAACGTCCGATCCCGTATCCGATGGCATAAATTGCCACCATCTGTCCGTCAAATTTTTTGTGTCTGGACAGAATAATTATAATAATCAGCACTGCCAAATTCCAAAGCCCCTCATATAAAAATGTGGGATGTACCTGTATATAAGTACTCATATGATTCCCAGTCCCGACAAAAACAGCCTTGTCGTAAAGTCCGCTGTCGACGATTTCGGAAAGCCTGCCGTTCTTTACAAAATAGTCTGTTGGAATCTGCATTGCCAGCGGTCCGTCCGTAAAGCCTCCAAAGGCCTCCCTGTTAAAAAAATTCCCCCAGCGTCCGAGGATCTGACCGATCAAAAGTCCCGGTACTGCAATGTCAGCTAATTTAAAGAATTCAATCTTCTTAACCTTGCAGAATATAATCATGCATATGAGCGAAGCAATAATTCCGCCATAAATGGCAAGTCCTCCGCTTCTGGTATTTAAAATCTCTGTCAGATTATTTTTATAATAATCCCAGGAAAAGATCACATAGTACAGTCTTGCCCCTATAATGGCCGGTATCATCACAACAATCATAAAGTCATACACAAGCTCCGGGTTAACTCCATTTTTCCTGGCCATTCTGGCAGCTGCCAGCATTCCGAGCAAAAAGCCTAGTGCAATAACCATTCCGTAATATTTAATCTCAAAGCCTCCGATGGAGATGCCTTCCCCGACATGTTTCAACACAATACCCAAAAAGGGAAATCGGATTTCATTTTCCATTTTCACAAAACTCCTTTCCGTCGTTTCATCTTATCCCATTTTCCTTTTCTTTTCAAGGTTCTTATGGTAGACTTGTTTTATCGTTGTCCTTCGATCAAATAACCAGATAGTTCGCAGGACTTTTCTATGCAATAACAATATTTACGCAAAGATAGTAGAAAGGAACCAATGCACAATGAAATTAGGAATTGTAGGATTGCCGAACGTAGGTAAAAGTACTTTGTTCAATTCTCTCACAAAAGCAGGCGCCGAGTCTGCCAACTATCCGTTCTGTACCATCGACCCGAATGTGGGAATTGTAACTGTGCCGGACAAGAGGCTGGATGTGCTGTCTGAAATGTATCACTCCAAAAAAGTTGTCCCTGCAGTTATTGAGTTTGTTGACATCGCCGGCCTGGTAAAAGGGGCCTCAAAAGGAGAAGGACTTGGGAATCAGTTTCTGGCCAATATCCGGGAAGTAGATGCCATTGTCCATGTAGTCCGCTGTTTTGAAGATGAGAATATCGTCCATGTGGACGGATCTGTCAGCCCGCTAAGGGATATCGAAACCATTAACTTTGAGTTAATCTTCTCTGATATTGAGGTTTTAGACAGAAGAATCGCCAAATCAAAAAAAGGCTCCAGAAATGATAAAGCCCTCGCTCAGGAAGTTGAACTTTTAGAACGGGTAAAGGCTCATTTAGAAGACGGAAAGCTTGCCAAAACATTCAGAACTGACGATGAGGAGGAACAGGAGATTCTGGATTCCTGCAATCTTCTGACGATCAAGCCTGTTATTTTTGCAGCCAACGTCTGCGAAGATGATCTTATGGATGAAGCCGCTTCCAATGAGTATGTCAATGAAGTGCGGACTTACGCTAAAGATGTAGATGCAGGTGTTTTTGTCATCTGCGCCCAGATTGAACAGGAGATCGCAGAACTGGATGATGAAGAGCGCAAAGAATTTTTAGAAGACCTGGGGCTGAAAGAATCAGGGCTTGATAAACTGATCTCTGCCAGCTACTCTCTTCTCGGCCTGATCAGCTATCTGACATCCGGAGAAGACGAGACAAGGGCCTGGACAATTACGAAAGGAACCAAAGCTCCCCAGGCAGCCGGGAAAATCCACACGGATTTTGAACGCGGATTTATCCGTGCCGAAGTCGTTTCTTATGATGATCTGGTAGAACACGGAAGCATATCCGCAGCCCGTGAAAAAGGACTCGTCAGACAGGAAGGAAAAGAATACGTGGTACAGGACGGAGACGTGATCGTATTTAAGTTTAATGTGTGACATGTTCCACATGATTTCCGTTCGGCTCTTAGAATGCCTCACTCCAATCATGTAGAACATGAACGTAGTGTCCTTTCCGAGCCATTTATATTGCTTTTTTTAAAAGGAGGAACCGCAGTGTTTCACAAATGTGATACACTGCGGTTCCTTTAGTATATGTAAATAATCTTCTCTCTCTTAGTTGATGATGCGCACTGCTTTGCACGGAGTCCGGTATCCGATGCTGGATACTTTGATGCCGCCCCGCGGGTATGGTGCAGAGTTACTGGCGTGAACGACCTGCCCGTTTCCAATATACATTGTCACATGGTTGATCCGGCCGCCCCGTTTATAGAACAGTAAATCTCCCGGTCTCACATTGCTGATGGAAATGGTCCGCCCGTCGTTTGCCTGGGAGGATGAAGTCCTGCTGATGCTGTAGCCGAAATGGCCGAGTACCTGCTGAGTAAACCCGGAACAGTCAATTCCGTTGGTCAGACTGTTGCCTCCATAGCGGTACTTATTTCCCACAAACTTCAGTGCATAATTCACTACCTTCTGACGGCTGGTGCCTGACGAACTGCTCTCACTGTCCTGCAAAGAGGATGTCTCCCGGCTGCTCTGTTCAGACTTTTCAGTACTCTGGGTACTTTCTGCTGCTTTCGGTTTGGACTTTTTCACTGTTGACTTTGCATTGGTAAAATAATAGCGGATGCTGACATAGTCCTTTGCCAGATATCCTTTATCACCGTCTGCTTTTACATTGACCCAGTCTGCACTTTCTTTGATAATTTTATACGTGTCATTCTTTGAGACTAAGGTCAGCACCTTAGCTTTGGTAGACTGTTTCTGTCTTACTTTCAGTGTTTCTGCTGTCACCACTGCTTTTTTAGGTAAATTGTGCTCCTTTGCATACTTATGAATGTCGCTTCCCCAAACAAGATATTCATTCTTTACATAGCCGGTTACTTTTCCGGAACGGATCTTGCTCCACTCTTTCCCCTTTTTTAAAATCGTACCGATATTTCCTTTTTTGAACTTTCCAACCACCGGGCTGGATGTACTTTTTTTCTTTCTGATGTTTAAAACAGACCGTACATCAGGCACTGCCTTGCCTTGATACATAGCTTTTGTGTACTCCGGTTCCTTTATCTGTTTTTTTGCCGCGGTCTTCGGCTGTTTACTTGTTGTATTTTGTACCGAAGCTGTGGCTGCCGGCTGTTTCTTTACTTCTGTAATATGTTTTGCCTGGGTGGTTTTCTGAGGCGCTGCTGTTGTTCTGGATATTGTTTTTGTCTTCCTGCTGCTTGGCGCTGCTTTTTTTTGTGACGCAGAACTGTCTGATTCAGTGTATTCTTCCATGGCTGCTGCAGCTCCTGCAAGTCCGGTCTGATACTGGCTTGCTTTCGCATCTGCAAACGTGGAAACTCCGAGAATGAATGCCAGTGACAGTCCGGCTGCCATTGTTCCCTTTGCTAATTTTCGCTTCATATCCCTCTGTGTCTCCCTCTCCTTCCAGTGTATTGTGAACTTATTACAATATTATTGAAATTAACTTAACACATTCTATGCAAAATGTCAATAAATCGTCATATTTTCACAAAACCAGATGGTATTCGATGAAAAATACACAAACCAAGCGGATGACCTTCCCCGTCTGCCATTCCCTACACAGGAAAAAGGCCATGTCATAAATTCTGACACGGCCTTTTTATACTCCCTATATATTTTTAATACGCTCAATGGCTTTTACAGTATTCTCATAATTTCCAAACGCTGTGAGCCGGAAATATCCTTCTCCGCTCGGACCAAAACCTGAGCCCGGTGTTCCCACTACATTTGCATGCTCCAGCAAATGATCAAAGAAGTCCCAGGAAGACATCCCCTCCGGAGTCTTTAACCAAATGTAAGGGGCATTGACTCCGCCGGACACAGTATATCCTGCATCTTTTAACCCTTCAAAGATTACCTTTGCATTGTTCATATAGTAGCCGACCTGCTCCTTCAGCTGGGCTTTTCCCTGCTCAGAATAAACTGCAGCTCCGGCTTTCTGGACAATATACGGTGCACCGTTGTACTTTGTTCCATGGCGTCTTGCCCACAAATCATGAAGTTTTACATCTCCGCATTTCAGGTCCTTTGGAACTACTGCATATCCCAAACGCACCCCGGTAAATCCTGCATTTTTAGAAAAGCTCTTTAATTCGATGGCACAGGTCCTTGCTCCTTCACATTCATAGATTGTATGCGCCACATCATCTTCTGATATATAAGCCTCATATGCAGCATCATAAATGATGACTGCTCCGTTCTTGTTGGCATAGTCCACCCATCCCTGAAGCTGGTCTTTTGTGATCGTAGATCCCGTAGGATTATTCGGAAAGCAGAGATAAATAATATCCGGCACTTCTTCAGGAAATTCCGGTGCGAAATTATTTTCTGCCGTACACGGCATATAGATCACATCGCTCCATGTTTCACTCTCAGGATCATAGGTTCCTGTTCTGCCTGCCATGACATTTGTATCTACATAGACCGGATAAACAGGGTCGCAGACTGCGATTTTATTGTCCCTGGCAAAAATCTCCTGAATATTTCCTGAATCACACTTTGCACCGTCGCTTACAAAGATCTCATCCGCCTCAATCCTGGCTCCCCGTGATCTGTAATCACCTTCCACAATTGCATTTCTTAAAAACTCATATCCAAGGTCAGGTGCATATCCGTGAAATGTTTCCGCCGAAGCCATTTCATCCACTGCGCCGTGGAGCGCCTCGATAATAGCCGGCGCCAAAGGCTGTGTCACATCTCCGATTCCGAGACGGATCAGTTCCTTATCCGGATTAGCTTCCTGATATGCGTTTACCTTTTTGGCAATGGTAGAAAACAAATAGCTGCCTGGCAGCTTTAAATAATTGTCATTAATTTTAAACATGATGTCCTCCTAATAATTAGTATGTATATGAATCCCGGATCAATTTTGCCGTCTCAATCAGCCCCACCCCGCTGTTCATACTGCGGCGCTGGATATACTCATGGGCTTCCTGTTCGGTAATCCGGTTATTTTTCATCAGCAGCGCTTTCACTTCTTCTATGATCTCCAGTTCTTCCCTGGTGCGCTGTCTCGGCTTATGCTGTTTTTCCTTTTGTTTGGCCAGTATAGACTCTACCGTCTCTCTCATTTTTTCCATGAGAAGCTGAGGTTTTAACGGCATAGGCAGATATTCCATTCCCTGGAAATCAAAAAATTCCAGGTTTGTCTGGGGAGCCAGAACGATCATTTTAAATCCATCCGGGAGATATTCTCTCAGTTCACTGCAGACCATATCTGCAAACTTATAGCCGCAGACTATCAGACCGTCTTCCAGGCTTTCTGCCCGCTGCATGATCTGGGCCCCTGTGACACAGGCAGCCGTCACTTCAAATCCGTTTCTCACAAGCAGGTTGCGGATGCTCCTTGCCTGTTCCTGTTTTGGGAAAAGAACAAAAATATTAACCAAGCTTCCCACCTCCCCGTATGAATGACGTCTGCCTCCTGCCGGTTAAATCTTATACAAATACTCATCAATTTCCCACTGAGAGACAATCTTTTGATAGGATTCCCATTCTCCCTGTTTCGCATCCAGATACCGGTCAAAAATATGATGTCCAAGCACATCTTTCATAAACTGGCTGTCTTTGAACAGATCCAGTGCCTCTTTCATATCTCTCGGAAGAGATCCGATGCCGGCCTGAAGCTTTGCGCGTTCTGTGACTTCGTACTGATTCTCTGTGGATGCCTTACCCGGCTGCAGTTTGTTTTCCAAACCGTCAATTCCCGCTGCCAGGCTGACTGCCAGCGCCAGATAAGGATTGGCCGCTGAATCCGGACTTCTGAATTCCAGTCTTGTACCGCTTCCTCTGGCGGTCGGTACACGGATCAGCGGACTCCTGTTGGCCGGAGACCAGGATATATCGACCGGAGCTTCGTAACCCGGTACGATCCTCTTATAGGAGTTAACCAAAGGATTGGTGATCAGCGACATCTCCGGTGCATGTTTCATAAGACCCGCCATAAAATGATACGCTTCGTCACTTAAGCCCAAATCACCTCTGGAATCTGCAAAGATATTCTGTCCTTCACTCCAGAGAGACATGTTAAGGTGCATCCCGGAACCGTCCACACCGGATATGGGTTTTGGCATAAAGCTTGCGTAAAGGCCGTGGCGTTTGGCAATATACTTTACAACAAACTTGAATGTCAGAATATTGTCAGCCGTGCGGAGTGCATTGTCATATTTGAAATCAATCTCGTGCTGGGCAGGTGCCACCTCATGGTGGGATGCCTCGATCTCAAATCCCATGTTCTCCAGGTTTAAGATCATGTCCCGACGGGCTGCCTCTCCCAGGTCAAGAGGCGCCACATCAAAATAACCTGCCTTCTCATGAGTCAGCGTAGTAGGGCATCCTTCCTCATCTGTATGGAATAAGAAAAACTCACACTCTGGCCCTACGTTAAAGTTATATCCAAGCTTTTTGCTCTTTCTGAGCACTTTTTTCAGGATGTAGCGGGAATCCCCGATAAATGGAAGCCCGTCCTGCCCATACACATCACAGACCAGCCTTGCAACCTTTCCGCTTTGGGAATGCCAGGGGAATATAAGGAAGCTGTCCAAATCAGGATACAAATACATATCAGATTCTTCAATCCTCACAAAGCCGTCAACAGAAGATCCATCAAACATACACTTATTGTCCAGCGCCTTTTCCAGCTGTCTTGCTGTGATCGCCACATTTTTCAGCGTCCCAAACACGTCGGAGAACTGCAGCCGGATAAACTGTACATCATTTTCTCTGACCAGATCTATGACGTCTTGCTTCGTATATCGGTCCATATCATCACTCCTCTTTTCTTTTTAGATATCTGGCATGAATCTCAGCCAGCAGTTAGTTATGATAATTTTATCAAGTAACATTTTTATTGTCAATCTGCGGGCATCCTGCACGGAACAAAAAGAATCCGCTTGCGGGATTCTCCGCCTGCGGCGGGTCGCTTTGGCGACATGATTCCTTATCGCCGCAGTGCGATCCTCGCGGAGCGTTTTTTATTGCATAGGGGATTCTGAAGGAATCCCCTATGCAATAAAAAAGGGTACCTTTAATAGACTTAAAGGTACCCCGTTGTACGTTTAAATTTGTGCGATGTCCACAACTGACAAGTTTTCTCTGCTTCCTGATTCCAGGCTGGTCAGCAGTGCATCTGCTGTATCAAGGCTGGTCAGGCAGGTCACACCGGTTTCGATCGCATACCGGCGGATCAGGAATCCGTCCTTGCTGCGCCCTACTCCCTGAGAAGGTGTGTCTATGATCAAATCTATTTTATCATCTAAAATCAAATCAAGCAAGTTCGGCGATTCTTCCTCAAGCTTATTGATCGGATGGGCAGGCACTCCATTTTCATTCAAAACCCTGCATGTGCTCCTTGTGGAAAAGATTTCATATCCGAGATTTGCAAATCTTCTTCCGATGTCCACTGCATCAATCTTATCAGAATCCTTTACCGTAAGAATCATCTTCTTGTACTTCGGAAGATTGATTCCAGCTCCCAGGAACGCTTTATAAAGCGCTTCGTTGTAATTCTTGGAGACACCAAGGCATTCTCCTGTAGACTTCATCTCCGGTCCAAGGCTGACCTCTGCCCCGCGCAGTTTTTCAAAAGAGAATACCGGCTTTTTGATTGCATAATACTCAGATTCATCCTGAAGCCCCGGTTTATATTCCAGATTTTTGATCTTAGCTCCGGAGATCACTTTGGCTGCCAGATCTACGATCGGAATTCCCGTCACCTTGCTGATATAAGGAACCGTCCGGCTGGAGCGGGGATTTACCTCGATCACATACACTTCCTCATCACATACGATGAACTGAATATTTATCAGTCCAACGACATTCAGTGATTTTGCAAGCTTTCTTGTATACTCTGCAATGACACGTTTAACCTTTTCACTCAGGTTGATGGATGGATAGACAGAAATACTGTCACCGGAATGAATGCCGGCACGCTCGATGTGTTCCATGATTCCAGGAATAATGATCTCTTCCCCGTCACACACTGCATCGACCTCAACTTCCCGTCCTACTAAATATTTGTCGACCAAAATCGGATGTTCCTGGGTCTGCCGGTTGATAATCTCGATAAAAGAAATAATATCTTCATCGGAGACCGCAATCTGCATTCCCTGTCCTCCAAGCACATAGGAAGGTCTCACCAGAACCGGATATCCCAGTTCATGGGCCGCCTTTAATGCTTCTTCACAGGTAAATACAGTTGTTCCTTTTGGCCTTGGAATACAGCACTCTTCAAGAATCTCGTCAAATAATTCTCTGTCCTCTGCGGCATCAACATTTTCAGCGCTTGTGCCCAGAATCGGAACTCCCATCTCCATCAGTGCCTGTGTCAGTTTAATTGCTGTCTGTCCGCCGAACTGTACAACTGCTCCGTCCGGTTTTTCCAGATCCACAATACTTTCCACATCTTCCGCGGTAAGCGGCTCGAAATACAGTTTATCTGCCACATCAAAGTCTGTGGATACAGTCTCTGGGTTATTATTTACAATAATCGTTTCATATCCGGCATCTCTCAAAGCCCATACGCTGTGCACAGAGCAGTAGTCAAACTCAATTCCCTGTCCGATACGGATCGGACCGGAGCCCAATACCATAACCTTTTTCTTTTTGCTCAGTTCCTCTACTTCGTTTTCACTTCCATAGATAGAGTAATAATACGGAGTGCTGGCTTCAAACTCGGCAGCGCAGGTATCTACCATCTTATAAGCTGCATGAAGACCAAACTGATTTCTCAGTTCTTTGATCTCTTTTGCTGTTTTTCCTGTCAGCTTTCCGATGACAGAATCTGGGAACTCTAAACGCTTAGCTTCTGCAAGAAGCTCTTTATCTAATTCTCCTGCTGCTTCCAGTTTCTTCTCCATCTCTACCAGAACGGCGATCTTATCTAAGAACCACCGGTCAATCTTGGTAATATTAAAGATGGTGTCATAGTCAAATCCTCTGCGGATTGCCTCTGCAATCACATAGATTCTTAAATCATCAATCTTTTCTAATTCTTTTGTCAATTCTTCATCTGACATTTCTCCATAGCTGCCGAAAATCAGGCTGTCTACATTCTGTTCCAGAGAACGGATAGCCTTCATCAATGCACCTTCAAAGTTGTTGCAGATACTCATGACCTCTCCGGTTGCTTTCATCTGAGTGGTCAGAGTTCTCTTTGCATGGATAAATTTATCAAACGGAAGACGCGGCATTTTCACAACACAGTAATCCAGCATCGGCTCAAAACTTGCATATGTCTTTCCTGTGATGGCATTTGGAATCTCATCCAAATTGTATCCCACAGCAATCTTTGCTGTCACCTTTGCAATCGGATATCCTGTCGCTTTGGATGCCAACGCAGATGAACGGCTGACGCGGGGATTTACCTCAATAACACAGTACTCAAAACTATCAGGATTTAATGCGAACTGGACATTACATCCCCCGTTTACTTTCAGTTCTGTGATAATGTTCAGTGCAGAAGTTCTCAGCATCTGGTATTCTTTATCCCCCAATGTCTGTGAAGGGGCAACTACGATACTGTCACCTGTATGGACACCGACCGGATCAATATTTTCCATATTACATACGGTAATGCAGGTGCCGTTGGCATCACGCATCACTTCATATTCAACTTCTTTCCATCCGCCGATGTAGCGCTCTACCAGAACTTCCCCAACACGGCTCAGTCTGAGCCCGTTTTCCAGAATTACTTCCAGCTCTTCTCTGTCATGGGCAATTCCTCCGCCGCTTCCGCCTAAAGTATAGGCCGGACGGCAGACTACCGGATAACCGATCTCTTCTGCAAACTCAGCGCCTGCCGGTATGTCTGTGACAACTTTTCCGGCTGCAATCGGTTCTCCGATCTTTTCCATAGTGTCTTTGAATTCCTGGCGGTCCTCTGCTTTTTTAATGGTTGTGGAAGATGTACCGATCAGACGCACACCGCTTCTCTCAAGGTATCCGCTTTCTTCCAGCTCCATTGCCAGATTCAGTGCAGCCTGTCCTCCCAATGTCGGGAGAATGCTGTCCGGCTTTTCCTTCTCTACAATCTTTTCCACTACTTCTGCAGTCAGCGGTTCAATATAAACTTTATCTGCAATGTCCTTATCGGTCATGATCGTAGCCGGATTGGAATTCACCAAAACAACTTCGATCCCTTCTTCCTGAAGAGCACGGCAGGCCTGGGTTCCCGCATAGTCAAACTCTGCTGCCTGTCCGATAATAATCGGTCCGGAACCAATGACTAATACTTTTTTAATACTTTCAATCCTAGGCATTTTTTGCTCCTTTCATCATTTCAATAAATTCGTCAAACAAGTAAGCGGTATCTACCGGCCCCGGGCTGGCTTCCGGATGGAACTGAACAGTCCGGACATTTTTGCCTTTGTAGCGGAGTCCCTCAATACTTTTGTCATTGACATTGATAAATGAAATCTCTGCCAGATTCTTTGGAACGCTCTCTTTCTTGATGACATATCCATGGTTTTGTGAAGATATATAAACACGTCCTGTAGCCAAATCCTTTACCGGGTGATTGCCGCCGCGGTGCCCGAAACGCATCTTTCTTGTATCTGCCCCATTGGCAAGAGCCATCAGCTGATGCCCCAGACAGATTGCAAAGATCGGCACATCACTGTCATATAATTTTTTGATTTCTTCTATAATGGACACACATTCTTTCGGATCCCCAGGTCCGTTGGATAACATAATTCCGTCCGGCTGATCCCCGAGGATCTCTTCTGCTGCAGTAAATGCCGGATATACAGTAACATCACACCCTCTTTTATTCAGAGATTTTGCAATGTTGTTTTTGGTACCCAAATCTAACAGGGCTACTTTCAGTCCTTCGCCCGGAAAATGCTCTTTTTCTTTTCTTGTCACAGTCTTAACTGCATCTTTTACCTGATACCCTTTCAGTTTTGGAAGAATCTCGTTCAAATCATAATCCGGATTTGTTGTGATCATTCCTCCCATACAGCCTTCTTCTCTCAAAATTTTAGTAATCGCTCTGGTATCTACTCCCTGGATTCCGGGAATATCATTGGCGATCAGATATGCTTCTAAATCCTGCTCGCTTCTGAAATTGCTTGAAGTTCTGGATAATTCCCTTACAATAAAAGCTGAATGCCATGGTTTTACAGATTCTGCATCTTCAAGACATACGCCGTAATTTCCAATCAGCGGATATGTCATGACAACTCCCTGTCCCTGATAGGACGGGTCTGTAAGCACCTCTAAATAACCTGTCATCGATGTATTGAATACAACTTCGCAGATCACTTCTTTTTTGGCACCGAAACTTTTTCCTTTAAACACTTGCCCATCTTCCAAAATCAAAAATGCGTCCATGAGTCTGTTTCCTCCTTAAAAATGTGCATAAAAAAAATATATCCAAAAATAAAAATCACGAATCCAAGCATTGAGGTGCAGACGCAGTTCAATGCAATATGTGGTATTATTTTAGATATATCTCTCTACAAATTGTAAAAATTTTATCACAAATAAAAACCTTTTGCAAGGGTTTTTGACAATTAATTTTCGTTTTTCGAAAAAATACAGCCGCAAAAACTTTGCCTGTATAAACCAAACTTTTGTGATAACTCCACTGAACGTTTATAACCGTTTTTCTTTTTAAAGTCCGAGGGTAAAAACTTTACTTGATACTGCTCCTCTGACTCCTGTCCGATTTCATTGAGCCATTGGGCATTTTTCAGCGGACTGATGGTAAGCGTTGTCGTAAAATAATCACTTTCCAATTCCTTTGCCTTCCTGGCTGCCTCTGTAAGTCTCAGGCGGTAGCACTTCAGGCATCTCTTCCCGCCTTCCGGTTCCTTTTCATATCCCTTAACAGCCTGATAAAACTCTTCCGGACGAAACGTTTCTTTTATAAAAGAAACCTGGTTAGAAAGTCCCATCTCCGAAATCAAACGCTCCTGCTCCCTTGCTCTTTTTTCATATTCTTCTTTGGAGTCGATGTTGGGGTTAAAATAATACACTGTGATTTGAAAATACTTTGAGAGATATTCCAAAACATAACTGCTGCATGGGGCACAGCAGCTGTGCAGCAAAAGGGAAGGCCTCTGATCCTGAAGCCCTTCTATAATACAGTCTAACTTTTTTTGATAATTTTCCTTCATCATTTTCACTCCTGTTTCTTATTATACACGAAAATGACAGGATTTCAATTTATGACAGATGAATTTCAAAAAAATGGCATTGTCCGCTGTTCTGTGACAATGCCATTTTCCTATTTAAATTTAACTGCTGTTCCGTATGCCATGATTTCGGCAGCTCCGGCCATGACTTCAGCTGAGGCATAGCGGACACATACAACTGCGTCTGCCCCTAGCTTTTCCGCTTCCTCCACCATACGTTTTGTGGCAAGAGCTCGGGCCTCGTTCATCATTTCCGTATAGGCTTTCAGTTCACCGCCAACCAAATGTTTGAATCCCTGGGTAATATCGCGGCCTACATTTCTTGTCTGGATCGTATTGCCTTTTACCATTTCTAAAGTTTCTAATTCTTTTCCAGATATTGTTTCAGTAGTTACTAAGATCATCTTCCTCACCACTCCTTACTTCCTTAATGCGTTCAACGAGTACATAGACGGAGACGCCTGCCAGGCAAAGCGGGATGAGTCCAATCAGCAGACGGAGACCGACAGATAATGGAATTAAAACAAAAATCAGTCCAAAATAAAATACTAAAAATGCGATTGTGATAACCGTCACAATGATTGGGGCAATTAGCTTCTTCATCATGTGAGATGCGCCTCCTTTTTTGTATTAATATTATAGTACAATAATATAATAAACTATATGAAAAGTCAAATAAAAAATTTTACAGTTTAAACTTTTCCGGCATCAAAGCACCCCGTATTTTATACTCTGCGAGTGGATGTGTTCTGCACAATAAGGTATACTATTTTATTCCTGTATTATAAGTGTAGACAGAACGTTATCTAATTGATCTTCATATTTTTCGTCCTGATAAAAAGTCGTAAAATAAATAATCTTATCATCCAATGTCAAAAGGAAAATTTGACATTTCATATCTACATCTTCACTGTTCATATCAAATGTGACATACTTTCCTTTTATGTTGTTGACTGTTCTGTTTTGGATCTCTAAGCTTTTTTTGTTAATTTCGTTGCTAGATGAAATTTCCTGTATAAAACTGTTTAATGTTGCTTTATCGTTGATATCCTCTCCATCTGCATCAACACCTGCCGCTTGAAAAACTAGGACACCCTCTCCATTTTCCTCCAAATGAAAAGTAGTTTCATCACTCTCTGTTTGTTTCCAATTCTTCGGTATCCTATAAGTTAAGCCGGTTCCATCCACCTTGTATAACTTCGTGTCATCTTTCTTTTCTTCTACCTTTGCCTTTACAGAAGACATAATATCGTCAAATTTCTCCTTATATTTTGAATCTGTATAAAACATTGAGAAGGTTACAATTTTGGCCTCTCCTGCATTCGCAACAAATCCTTGGTATTTCATCTCTCCATTGTCATTTTCTGCATCAAAAGATATATACTGTCCTTTTAAACTATCGACTTCCTTACTCTCCGCTTTTAAATTATCCTTATAATATGGATTATTATTTTTTATACCTCCCAAATATTCATTCAAGGACTCCTCTGTATTAATATCTACTGCCGTTGGCATCTCAGTAACTTCTACCTGAAAAGTAACTACAATTTTTCCTCCGCTCTCTTTTTGAAAAACCCCTTTTGTTTCATCTGATTCTTTCCAGGATTCAGGAAGCTTATAGGTTATATCTGCTCCTTCTACTGTATGTTTTTTTGTTCCCTCCTTTTTTTTAGATCCACATCCTACCAGACTCATTGTTAATACAAGCGTAATTAATGCTAATAAAACTTTTTTCATTCTCTCTCTCCTTCTTTAAAATGAAATGTTATAAAGTTTTGTAAATAAGTTACACATTAATTATACCTTATCGTGCGCAAGCACGCTAGCCCGGAAGGGCATAAAATACGGGGGCCCTGTGGGTATACTTATATTTCCTCCTTTATTCAACAGTTTTCGCACGTATTTCTTTCCATATTTCTAAGCTGATTTTTACATCTTCTAACGCATTGTGCAGTTTTCTCTTTTCCTGTATGAGGTCTTCTCTCGGCGTTAACGGATCTATTCCTGCAGAGTAAAGCATACTGCTTAAATCCAGCATCGGATAGGGTGCTTTCCATTGCCTGGATTCTCTGTCAGTCTGCACACAACGCTGAAAGAGTCTGCATTCTACAGGAAACGGCACATCAGCGATACAATAACTGTTTTCATGATACTTCAGCCAGAACATCCAGAAGAATTCCAGAAGTTCTTCCTCAGTTCCAATTTCTTCGTACTCTCCGATCACCGGAATTACATTATCTCTGACCCACTGGGTTTGAATTTCCTCTTGTTTGAATTTTTTTCCAATATAAAGTGAATCAATTTCCCTCCCACTCTCGTCTGCAACAATTGCTGCTATGGTCAGAAAGGATCCATACAGTCCATCAGTCTCTGCATCTACAAAAAAATAATATATATCAACCCCTCCTCATTAAATATAATTCATACAGGATGAATCTCAGCGCTTTTTTTATCATTATCAAAATATCCGGAATATGAGGGCCTAAGCTTACAGCCAGAGCTAAAATACTGATAATAAGTGCCCAGCTGTTCCATCTGAATCCTTGGTTAATACTTGCAGCCTCATATGCAATATTCATCTGATCCATCAGCATTTGCTTTTCTTTATCAATATACAATGCCTCTGCTATCATATCATAAAGCTCTATCCCCTGTTCCTGGGATGTAACCTCAAAAAACTGCAGCTGATTCTGAAAAGCAATATAGTCTTCCTGTAAATTTGTCAGCTTTCTTGTTGCTTTGAAATGCAGAATAAATTTATGTCTTTTTAATTCGTTTGTAAAAGAGGCTATTTTCCGCTGAAACGATATGATTGAACTTCTCTGAGCAAGACAAAGCGTAACCATTTCTGTATAAATAATTAAAAACGGATTAATAACTGATCGATCTATTTTATGGTCAGATGTTGTAAGACAGAAAAATGAATGGTGGGTTACTCCATAAGCCGTCCCATACGAAAGCCAACGATCATACAGCTGTTTCTTTAAAATCTCATCTCTCATTCTCTCTGTAGGACATGAAATCTGATTATGACAATCTACAAAAATCAATTCATACAAATTCTGTCTAAACTGATCACAGCCTTTTGGATAGGTCCCTTCATTATCACTGCCGCAGACATTTTCTTTTTGAAGACATTTGGCAAAATAATCATCTCGCACCAGGCATGTTACATACATTCTATCATCTAATGCCGTAGCAAGATACCACTTCGTACTTGATTCAGATTTATTATCTGTAAATTTCTTTTCAGGCATTTTATAATTCAGTATATCAAGTATAAAAGATGCGATACAATTATAATTTGCATATTTTTGTTCGTGCAGAATCGTATGTGTTTTTCCAAACTTTTCTTTGAGATCAAAACTAAACGTTCCGATATTGCCAATAGATACAGAAAGAAAATCCGCACATAGCTCTGAGTCCAAAAATGGAGCTGTAATTCTTCTTCCATATTCGTTTATATCTTTTACTGCTTCAACGGAACAATACTTTCTATTTTCACATTCAAAGATCAAAATTCCAATGCCGGTATTAAAAATTTTCAACTTAATGGAGTACAAATCCAGTTTATATTCTTTTTCCAGAATCTTTTTATCACGTTCTACCGCTTTTTTTATCGTATAGCACGCCTGCTCCCTCACTTCTTTTGTACAGAACTGATAATTATGTACCACATCTGAATCATTCCCAAAAACAGCTTGACAGACAGGGGTATGAAAATATTGATATGTCTGATACAGCCACATACGGCTCTGTTCATCTTGTAAAACAGCTGTTGTATTTACATTTGAAAAATCTTTAATATCGGTCTTGTCCCAGTAATTACTGCTGTCAAAATAGGAAATGATGTCTTCTTGCTGTACTTTTCTTTCTTCTGTTCCTTCCCATATAAACGGAAAGTAAAATGTATGATAGCTGTATACTTCTTCTTTATGGCCCATATATACCTCATTTTATGCTCTTATTATAATTCCGTTTCCTAACTGCAGATCACCTTTTTTATTTTTTTTCACTTTCCCCTCAAAAAGCTTTTTACGGTTTTGTTCTTCCTTTGTTTTTTTAGAATTATCTAAAGATGGCGGTTCCACAATCCCGTAACCAAGATTAGTTTTTGCCCCAATACCTAATTCACATAGGAGATTCTGGTATAACTCCTTTCTATTTCTCTCAGAATTCTTGATTTTTCCATTCCCGCTGATCCGAATTCTAAATTCAAAAATAACATCAGGTCGCACTTTCAGCATTGTTGTAACCGCCTCCGGAGATTTAAAAATACTTTCTGCCGGATTTTTCTTATCAATATGAGGTGTAATATTATCAGTATCGATAAACTTCTGTTCCTTCTGTTCTGTGCCTACAATATAGGCGTCAAAAAATAGATCTTTTTCTTCAAAATCTTTCTTTGAATCAGGCTCAAATAAATTTTTTTCTAATTTCTGCAGGTTTTCCTTACTGTTTTCATATTCACCACCCAGCCACTTGCAGATCTCTTCCGGGAATTTTTGAAATGCTGACCGGATTATACCTTTTACCGCAGACCCGGGAATATATGGATAACCCGTAACATAGTCCATAGACATTCCCATTTGAATGTCTTCTTTTTCACCTTTGGTTCCATGTGCATTCCCGATTCCGATCAGCAGGCCAGGTGCACATGTTTTCAGTCTGAAAGAAACGATATCATCCATTTCCACCAGCTCATCATAACTGCTCACAGTATTCTCAAATTCCGATTGAATCAGCGCATTTTTGCAATTTTTCATATGATCTTCAGACTTTGTCTCATCCAGTAAGTATTTATAATATTCCACATCAAACAGATATTGAAGATTACTTCTCTTTTTCATCATTATCTCCTATCTCCGTCTCATCTTTTAATGGGTATAAATTCATTGCCAGCTTTAGAGCAATGGCAGCGTTGATAACTTCTTCCTTTAATCTCGCATATGTACTATGGTATGCTGCACTTTCACAGCCCTGCAGTTCATTCTTTATATACGCATAAAGAGATTGATTGGCGTCATTTATATCTTTTTGCCTATTAATAATCTTATAAATAGCTTTTAACAGCTTTGTCCGGTCTACCGCAGCATTACCCTTATCATTGTAGAATGCCACTGCAGATATAAGACTTCCCATGGAAATAGATGCTCCAAATGCTGCAATTTGAGATTTGTAACCCTTCAAAATCACTTTTTCCCCGCCGTCTTCTTTGACAATCCCCGCTTCATCCAGAATATCAAAAGCATAGGAAATCTCCTGATCTATAATTCGCTTATTCACTTAGATCCCCCCTCAAACGTAAAACTTTAGTATATCCGTATCCTATGGAGGCATTTCCTCCAAACTGTACAATCTTCCCATCTATTGCTGAGTTAAATGTTTCAAAATATTCAGAGTCATCCGGATATAATACCGTTAAATAAAACAAGCTTTCATGGGGTACGATCTGTTCATACCAAAGATTCTTAGACTTCCCGTTTTTCAGACAATTCCTTGCAAGTACCGGAAGATCAATATTTCGAAAGTTAGATGCAGAAGTAACAGCAAGATTCGTACGAAGTCCAAGTTCAGATGATAACACAGGCATATCATGCGACTCTTCAGCAGAATATCCTTCTATTTCTTTTATTTTAGATTCCTTGCCTACAATAAATCTCTCACCCTCCACATCTGTTTTTAATGTGACTAATTCATCCTTATTAAATCCAAATGTCTCTAGATGTTCCGCAAAAGATTGAAGAATTTCATTTGTCGTCACCATGGCAAAGGATACATCACCGTCCGACACTCTCATAGGCCTTGCCAGCATCTGTGCCTCCAGAAATTTAAAATTTCCTTCTTTTACTTCTGTCCCGCCATATTCGTTGCCAAATATAAATTCGATTGTATTTTTATTTATGCTTTTTTGTGTTTTAAAGTATTGTAGTATCGAGCCTTTTACTCCGGAGGAATAGATGGCCGGATTCCCCGTAACCACATCCTTTTCAACCTCATTATCTATAATATTGTAACTTTCTTCTCCATTTCCAACATGCATATTGGTCAAACATTTTAATAAATATACCGCTGCCTTCATTTCTCATCCTCCTCTATAAACAATAGTTATAACCAGCCGCCTGCAGATTGGACTGCCGGATCATTTTAAACAAATCTTTTTTATGATCTGTGTAAATAATACTTCCGGCAGAAATCATTCTGAATAAAGCCTCATCTTTCTTAAACCGTTTATTGTACGATAACATTTTATCAGTGTTTGTACTGAGGCCCCGATATTCCACCGTTTCAATCACAGAAAAGTTTTGCAGATCCTTAAACTTCTCTTTATAATTTGATACATAGGAATCTGACAAGAAGTAAATAAGGTGGTCTAAATCTACATTTCCCTTTTTAAATATTTTTTTCATCTGCAAATGCTCCAGTACATTTTCATAGCTATCAGAAATCATTTGAAAGTGTACTTGAAACAAAGACTTTCCCTGTCCGATATAAGCTAACCTGCTTTCATCCTCCTTCCAGATATCCTCTTCTGTTTTCACAAAAACCCCAAATGAATAGTCGTTCATTTTCGTCTGCTTTAAATATTTATAATCTTTTTTAAAGAATCCCGAATTATCAGTTCCAACTTTCGTTCCTGACTCTGTTTTTTTGATTCCAACTCTTGAATCCGTTCCGAATATCATATCCCTTGATATTCTTCTGCCGGACTCCACATCTATAAAATCATCCGTCACACCTTTCTTCACATCAAAGACAGGAATTCTCATTTCCCCTTCCTCTGTTTCATAAAATGATTCTGACAATTCCCATGGGGAATAGAATTCTTCCCCATTTTTATGGTTTTTCGGCATCGGCATATAAATTGATGCCTTTCTTTCATCGTTCTTGCATTGATTATATATAAAGATTGGTGAGATTCCCTTGATTGATCCATACTCTTCCGGAGGGTTTTCAATAGAAAAACTTCTTCTTCCAACTGCCTTCTCATTTGCTCTCTTTTCTTCCACTGAATAGTCAAAATCAGATTTTATATGCTTTAATCCCAGATACCTTAAAGTTCCCAATATTGTAGACTGAGACGGAACTTCTTTGGACTCAGCATAATATCTGATATTTCCGGTATCAAACCCAAAGGATCTTTCATTCCCTAAAAAGTAAGGCTCCAGCGGCTTGAATAATACCCTATATGTAGCCATTATGCATCACCTCTCTCTTCCTGATAAAATTTCATAATTCGGATCATCGTTTCCAGGCACGCCAAGGAGTCTGTCCTGTCTTTATTTAAACATTGAATTTCTTTCTGTTTTTCCAGCATGAAAAATAAACCAGTTACATCTCTTATATACTTTCTTTCCTCTTTCAGAGAAGTATCCTCACTGTCATCATTTTCGTTAAAAATATTGTGATGCCGATTTGAAAACAGATTCTCCACCAGGTTCTGAACAATATGATTTTCATATTCCGGTGCTGCTTCTTGTTTTAATAATGCTTCTTTTATTTCTTTTTCATGCAGGCCAAATTTCTGCATCAATGACCGCAGAAAATTATCATCAAGCTGCCAAATCTCATCAAACAGCCTCAGCATTTGCTGATACGTTTCATTGTTTGAAAATTTCAAAACATGAATGCCATTTTTCTGCCCTGAATGTTTCATCAACTCCACAACCAGTCCGTTCTTTTCACCATCTTTTGCTCTGCTCAACAGCATAAATGCTCTTTTCAGACTCTCATACAGAGGATAACTTTCGTGATGAATCGCAACTCCGAACGAAACAGACAGTGGATTTTCATCCTCTTTTATCAAATACTTATCAAATTCCTGTTCAAATACGCCTTCCAGCTTTTGTACTAACTGAAAAATGCTCCTTTTTTCGTTCTCCAGAGGTGCTAAAAACAAAAGATCATCTCCGCCGGCATAGATTGTAACACCGCCATATTCATGAATTGCCGCCGCTGCTTTTTTTGAATAACGAAAGCATGTCTTTGAAAATTCACGAATAGCATCATGATTATTTTTTTCTTCTGAAAAATCCCCTATTGATTTTAAAATCTTTGTCAAATTATCTCCATCAGACTGTACAAATGCATAATATTGGTATTTCTTTTTATTGGTCTTTTCCTTTTTCTCTGCTGTATTTCCGGCAATGTCAGAAATATTTTTGATTTTGCCGTCCTCCATCAGCTGCCAACTATCATTCCTGATTATGTCCTTTGCAAGAAAACTGGATTTCATATAAAAATTTTTTCCTTTTGATTCGTCATTTTCTTCCGGGGTCTCCTGATTCAACGCTTCCTGATTTACAAGCATTTTTAAAATATAATTTTTTTCTTCTTTGGTATTCACTGTTTTCATTAATTCCAGGGAATCCAACAGCGGCCCCAGCACAAGAATTGGATTATCATTTTCTTCTACAGAAGCTTTCACTGCGTGGATCTGCAGATAATTACGCATAAAGTCCCGATACTTTTCATATTCTTCATCCTGTCTGCCTTTGCCGGCAAGATCAGCATAAAATTCGTCTGCTATCTTATCTTTTATCCATGAAATTGCAGCTTTTACAGTATCCATTTCATTTGTTCCTGCCCGAAAAATAATCCGGTCGTGGAAAAGTCCAACTCCCTGCGCTTCTTTTATTATTTGTTCTGTTTCCTGGTCAAGGGCAGGACAGACAAACTCTTTCTCCTCAATCCCCTCATCAATTAATTTTTCTGCTAAATTTTTTGCAATATAAGAAAACAGATAACTAGCTCCCCAAAGCCCGGCCGGCGATGATGATAATAGCAGTGTATCTACAATCGGACCGATTGTAATTCCTATGTAATCTGATTTACCTTCATTCTTCATCTTCTTTTCTCCTCATATTAGTTGATTTTCTCCAATCCATATTTATTTCTATTTAGAATGTATGAATCCAGCATATTCGTAATATCGTAACTTTTCGATCCGGGTATTTTAGCAGTAAATTTCTTACTTGTAGAATATTCAAAAACAATATCCAGGGAATTGGATTTTTCTTGAAGTTTATGGACAGCTTCTAAATCAAATAATAAGAATACAGTTTTAAAATCAACTGCTGGAATAAACCTCATCGGTGAGGCAAATCTGAAGTTCTTTTGCTCTTCTCCGTTTTCATATACTTTTATTTTAAATTCTTTCTTGTTTGATGACTGATAGTGATCAGCAAACCCCAGCAAACCTCTAATATACCAAATTTTCTCTTTATTTTTCAAATCAATGTTCTTTAAGGTCAGGTACATAGCATTTTTTTCATGAATGACAGAACTCCTGTCCGGATATGAATAATCATTAAGCATAAAAGATCCACTGTTTTTCTCTCCACTTTTTATGTCGCGATTGAAATCTTTAATTTTTTTTAAACATTGTTCATAAGTGCCTCCAATTTTATTTAATTTATATAACTGAATTCTTTTGTTATCTCTTTTATTAAATGTATTTATATATTTCTCAATTAACTGTCTTTGCTTTTCTACCGTTGTCTCCTCTTGATCTACAAAAAAATATCCATAACCCTTATCCTGTCTAAAGCCAAAAGTTGTCCCCGATATGAACTCTGGAAAAATATCTTTGACCAGTTCTTTTAACTCTTTATTTTTGCATAATACTTCTACAATTATTTGACCATAGTATGAATTAAATCTAGGGTCAGATCCTGTCCAAAAATATGCTCCTATTGCCGAGGTTGAATTCACCGTTTTTTTATAAGATCTTATTGTTGACTGGTCTATGCCCGTTTTAATTCTCAATTTATAATCATACGCAAGAAGCATCCCTTTCTCCGTGTCGCCTTCTGATAAAAACCAGTCTTTATCGCCGTATGACAGCCACTCCTGTTTGATCTCAATCTCATTCTTTTTTATATACTTACTTATATATCTATCCAATTTCGGTTTCATCTCTGTGGCCCGGATAGAGTTTCCCGTCTCATTTTTAAAATGAATTAATGGAGTCAGCTGAGACAGCTTAAATTCCAGCATACAGCTTCCTAAAATTTTTTTATTCATTGTATAATCCTCCTTATTTTCTAAAAATAAAGACAGAAATTGCATATTTGCAACTTCTGTCTAATTATTTTTATACAAAACCCACCTATAAGAACAGTTATAATTAACCGTTCCCAAAAAATTGTTATCCTTTTTACTAACTTGTATTTTTACAACTTTATTCCAAAATCTATGTAAAATTTTTTGCATTGTCATATTCATATTTTAATCCAAATCTTTGACCATCCTGTTTCTTATTTTACCACAATCGCCCTATTTCCTCAACAAATTCCAACAATATATTCTCAAATAAGATTCGAAATATCTAGGCTACAAAAACGTCCCTCTACATCAAGTGCTTTTGCTAATCGGTCAACTGTAAACAAATTTCATTTACTTTAGTACATCTAATGTTTTTGTTTATCCCCAGACTGCTCATTACAAGAAAGACTCAACATCATAATTTCAATACATCTAATGTTTTTGTTTATCAATAAAATCACAGCGACTTTAATAGATCCAAAGTCATTTCAATACATCTAATGTTTTTGTTTATCCCCAAAAATGCGTCTTCTGTTTTAAAAGAAAAACGATTTCAATACATCTAATGTTTTTGTTTATCGGAACGCTTTACAGGCCGCAAAGGTAGAAGATCCATAATTTCAATACATCTAATGTTTTTGTTTATCAAGTACCCAGGGATGGGATAACGAACGCTCGGAAAATTTCAATACATCTAATGTTTTTGTTTATCAATTTCTGAATACTGTGATCTGGCATTGGCTTTAAATTTCAATACATCTAATGTTTTTGTTTATCAAGACAGAACCTGCAGGGAATGTCAAAAAAAGTAGATTTCAATACATCTAATGTTTTTGTTTATCTGGCTGTCAGCACTATTGGGCTATCTGTAGCTGCATTTCAATACATCTAATGTTTTTGTTTATCACGACCACACAACTACAGAAATCGGACAGTTGGGATTTCAATACATCTAATGTTTTTGTTTATCCTTTATAACCTTTCCTCATCACATATTTACTCAGATTTCAATACATCTAATGTTTTTGTTTATCTACTTAATTGCTAATAGGGCTTGTGCGGGGTATAGTCATTTCAATACATCTAATGTTTTTGTTTATCGCATGAAAATTATAATTGAGACGAGCAACTGGGAACAATTTCAATACATCTAATGTTTTTGTTTATCCCACTGCCGCTCCCGTAATCGCATTATAAGTATCAAATTTCAATACATTTAATGTTTTTGTTTATCTGATTTGTAATCATGTCTACGTAACCGCATTTATAATTTCAATACATCTAATGTTTTTGTTTATCCATAATCGTTTTTGTATAAGTCCATCATCTCTTTTTATTTCAATACATCTAATGTTTTTGTTTATCGCAAACAGTGAGATGCAGCAGCTTTCTTTTCTTGTATTTCAATACATCTAATGTTTTTGTTTATCTCTTTTTTTCTATCTCTTTGTAAGATATTCCATTATTTCAATACATCTAATGTTTTTGTTTATCAGGCTGGATCAAGTTGGACTGGTCAAACAGTGACAAATTTCAATACATCTAATGTTTTTGTTTATCCGTTGCTCCCGTCTCTCCCTTTGGCCCTTGCGGACATTTCAATACATCTAATGTTTTTGTTTATCCAACAATCAGCTTTTTTTTCTGCTGTAGAATTAAAATTTCAATACATCTAATGTTTTTGTTTATCCGTATTCTAAGAATGCAGTAGTGCTGCAGGCATAGCAATTTCAATACATCTAATGTTTTTGTTTATCTTTATTCTACTGCTTCTGTTTCCTTCATCTTTTATATTTCAATACATCTAATGTTTTTGTTTATCAGGGTGAGAAACGAAAGACAAAGGATGGTAAAACTTATTTCAATACATCTAATGTTTTTGTTTATCTTTTTTGGCTTACAAGTGGTGGATGATTTACGCCAATTTCAATACATCTAATGTTTTTGTTTATCATAATGTGGGAAGCCGGGTCTGCTATACGAAGAAATTTCAATACATCTAATGTTTTTGTTTATCATTTTTAACATTGAACTCGAAGAAGAAAGAGGCGAATTTCAATACATCTAATGTTTTTGTTTATCGAAAACTACTGGAATTATGAATATTGTATCAAGTATTTCAATACATCTAATGTTTTTGTTTATCGCACAACTTCCTTTACGATTAACCGGTCTTCTTTATTTCAATACATCTAATGTTTTTGTTTATCTTCTGTCCATCTTATCACCCCTTTAAGAATTCAAATTTCAATACATCTAATGTTTTTGTTTATCTCACATGAGTGGGTTTTCTGCGAAAATACAGGGACTATTTCAATACATCTAATGTTTTTGTTTATCTTGTTCATCTTTCATTCCATAATAGTTCTTTGCTCATTTCAATACATCTAATGTTTTTGTTTATCCACTGACTTTCATAAGTCCCTTGGCTGTCCACTCATTTCAATACATCTAATGTTTTTGTTTATCGATGATGCAGTCGGGCGAAAACTTCATATCGGTGAATTTCAATACATCTAATGTTTTTGTTTATCTGTTTTTCCTGCAATCTGGTGCACGTGTGGCTCTCTATTTCAATACATCTAATGTTTTTGTTTATCCTCTGTAAACCTACTTAAAAACCAGTTGCCAATGTTATTTCAATACATCTAATGTTTTTGTTTATCTAAATTCGCCGTAGAGTTTTCGCATCTCATCCCAGCATTTCAATACATCTAATGTTTTTGTTTATCAAAAAAGTATATCTTAATTAATATACAAAATTTAAAATTTCAATACATCTAATGTTTTTGTTTATCCCCTGTATTTAAGCCATTTCTATTTTTTATCTTATCCCAAATCCCCTTATTTTTCAACGTTTTTTAAATATTTTCCCAACCTCAGTTCTAAAAATCGAATTTTCTTCCACAACACCTCTCAGCCCGCATAAACCTTGACTTTTTTCACTCTTTCATAAAAATGAGGTTGGGAAATCATACTCTCTGGAACATCCTGTATTTTACACTCTACCATCTGGTTTATTCCCACATAAATAAATATACCTTCTGGCACACCGAATTTTATATCCTACGGATAGACGTGCTCTGCACAGCAAAGTATATAGAGAAAGGTACCTGCTAAATAGGAGGTGCCATAAGACATTATTTTTCTTCACTATCGGAAAGAGACCTTCCCAGGGTCTACTGGAGATAGTGGAGAAAACTCATATAATCAAATCTTCCCCCACATTATCTTCCGGATTCCCCAGTATCTCTTCCCCAAACACATTATCATTCATCAGTTTAATAATGCAGACAAAATCTTCATCTTCATCCAGCACTTTTTTAAGATCATCTCTTAGCCTGATCAGTTTAGACGGAGACATTTCTCCTCGGAATACAGATTTCTGAAAATGAGTCAGATATTTTTTACAGATTTTAAATACCTTTTGAACTCGCTTTTCATTTACGTCGTAAAATACAAAGGCATAATTATAATTTAGTTTCTTTTTCATCTACATCTTCTCCCTTAGACAAAACGGCCGAAATTCTTTATCCTCCAATATGAACTTAATTAATTTATAACAGTCCAATTTAATTGCAGTACGGTATGTGACCTTTCTTTTTAACTTTGGATGCTGAAATGCAGTCTCCAGCCGCTTCTCAAATGCCTCAATAAATATTTTCCTTCCATCCTCATTCAGAAGACAATAATTTACTCTCTTATCAAAATGTTTTTTTACCTGAAGCTGCTTCCGATTTACCAGATCAAAGATGGTCCGATACACAATAACAGGCTTAAATACTTCACACATATCAAGACTCAATGAAAATCTTCCCTCGGATGGCTCATGGAGAAAACTGATTCTTTGATCCAGGTGTGTCCGGTAAATAGCTGAGATTGTTTTTGCATACAAAAGAGTATTTCCAAAAGATATCAATGCATTGATCGGATTATCCGGCGGCCGTTTTACCCGTTTATTCATGACGAAATCTTCCGGCAGAAAACTCTTAAAATCCTGATAAAATCTCTGCCATGCTTCTCCTTCCACAGACATGAGCTGTTTTATATTGGATGCCTCATCTATCTGTCTGATAAATTCACTTCCAAGCCAATCAACGGTTTCCTTTACCGCATCATTGTCATGTTTATAATAGTGATATAAAACCTCCTTGATATTTTCTCCAATTCCGCACACAATGGCTCTTGAAATATTCACCCGTTTCGTCTGGTGTGCTTCTGCCTGTTTCATTAAGAGCCTGCCGCTCATATACTGAGGTTTGGGATAAAATGTGCCGCTGTATCCTTCATAATAGTTAAAAAAATGGACTACCACATGATTCTGTGATAAGAAATCCAGGAGTTTTGAATTAATGGATACTTCATTCAGACAGTAAATCTCCTTTGTATTTTCAATTGGTATGTAAATATTCTTTCCGTCTTTTCTGAAACAAAGGGAATTATCTTTCCTTGTTAATTCACCCATAGATGTAATATATTTTGTACTTCCCATGCCTTCTCCTCCTACGCTATATAACAATATTCATAATACGCACATTTTTTACATTTTGGCTTCTCCAATACTTCGGGAACCTTTTCACTTTCCAGCAACACTTGAATCTGCTCCACATATTGATTTAATTCTTCTTCCAATTCCGATGTCAGTTCTACAATTTCAACCTTTTTATCCTTTTTATTTTTCTCCACAAATTCCAATCTTCCTTTTCTCACAATCCCATTTCTTTTCAATACTTTTAAATAATATAAAAGCTGCCACTTTGCTGCTTCCGGATCAGCATCTGACTTTTTGATCTCTGTTAGATATTCTTTTGTCAAACGGTCTAGTTTAATATTTTCGACAGCTAGCTCTGTGTTCTTTCCCTGATTCGCTTTTTCCTCGTGGATCGCCTTTCCGATTTTAACCTCCTCGCTGTTATCTTCCAGATTCATCCGGTTTCCGAATAAATAACACTGCCGTTTACAGTGAAAATAATAGTTGATTAATGTTCCATTGATCTCCATCATATACCTCCATCTTAGACGAAATCTGGTGTACCATCTTTTCCTTCAAGCAGGATTTTGTTTAGCCGTCCATTTCGATAATATTTTTCCCCATCTTCAATCATATAAAGTTCGCCGATTCTGTCACTGTACATTAAATCTGTTTTCTGTATTGCATAGGTAAAATAGTTCATTTTACTTCTGACTTCAGACAGCAAATATTTTTTCTTTGAATAATCCATCTCCTGATCCATGAGAAGTTTCTTATATTGATCCCAAACCTCTTTTCCATCAATCAGTGTTCCATCTTCCTCTTCCACTTTTCGGCAGAGATAAACCGACATACTCCACATATCATCCTGAATCAGCTTCATTCTTTCTTCAATTTTATAGTGATCCAAAAGACCTAGAACTGAGTTAAAAAACGCGGTGATACCATGGTCTCCTGCACTTGAAATAAATGTTTTTTTCAGCACTTCTAAAACAGGACTATAGTATTTCTGAAAATCTTTTTTTAAAAGAATTTCTCTCATTTCTTCGTTCGCCAAAGTATATTCCAAATTTTCTATTCTGGCATCTCCGTCCCTGTAGATATGTCTCGGATCGTCCATCTCAAAAAAATATACAACAGCACCGTGCTTTTTGCAGGATCTGTTGATTCTTCCCAGGAACTGTTCCTCACTGTCCAATTTGGACCAGTTTTTATATCCGATGTCCATATCAATATCCACACCGGCCTCAATCACCTGAGTTGAAACCAGGATCATTCCCTGTTTTCCTGCAGAATCGATCTTCTTCAAAATCTGCTTCCGTTCCAGAACACTCTGATCTCCTGTCAGCAATTCTATCGGAAGTTCAAGCCGTCCGTCGTCCTCCAACATTTGAAAAAATGCATAGGCGGATTCTTTTTTTATGAATTCCACTAAGATCTTTTTCTTCAATTTTTGCTGGTTTAAAACATGCTCCAATAAGTCTTCCATGGATAAGTCGTTTCCCATAAGACTGAAGTCAGGATGTACTCTGTTTTTAAAAACCGGATGGGAAAAGAATTTTTCTCTGTTTCTGATTAATGGCACGGCGTTTTCCAGATCCGGTGACAGCACATCCAAGTTCGGTAATGTTGCAGACATTATAATAACTTTCATATTGAGAAACTCTGCGAATTCTTTTAAAAATAAAATAATCTCTGTCCAGATACTGTTTCTGTAACTCTGAATTTCATCTAAGACAAGGATACTGTCCGCCAGCTGATGAAATCCAAAAGCACTTTCTTTCCGTCTTCCGAACATAGTATCAAACAAACTGACATGGGTTGTTAAGATCATCGGATAGTTCAGAAACTGACGGTTCAGCAGCGCTTCCTGAAAATATTGGAGTTCATCTGCTTCTCTCTTTGAACGATCCATAGGAATGGGCTTCATAGAATTCAAAACTGCAATTTCTTTTGCTGTATCTGTTCCTTCAAAAATCTTTTCCATGGATTCAAGATTTTGCTCAATCAGGGTATTAAACGGATACACATAAAATATTTTTCCAATGCCCGTATTTTGCTTCATAAGATGAAAACTTAAATTAACTGCAGTGTTCGATTTTCCGCTGCCCGTGGGTGCTTCAAGGAAAAATATATTTTTATCTCGATGTTTTTCTAATTCTTTTTCAGCATCCAAAAAAAGCTCCGTTCTCAGTATATTGATTTCCGTTTCTTTAAACAGATCTTTTTCTTTTGAATATTTTTCCTGCTCGTATTTTCGAATTCCCTGATAAAGTTTTGTATCCTGATATTGTCCAGAAAACTCATCAATATGCTCCATTCCGCCGAAATTCCTGATTTTCACATCATTCATATATTCTGATGTGGCATAGTGATCACTGGCAATCAGCAAAGAGTACATCAGGCGTTCATATGCATAAAACAGGATCTGTTTACTTCGGCTTTTTTTATCACGGGCTGCTGTTCTAACATTCCCTGCTGCTTTGCCTAAACTCTCTCTTTTTAACCTGCACTTAAATTTTCTTTTATAAAAGTTCAGATTCTTTTCCTCTTCCAAGGTTTCGATCAAGTAATAAACATCTTCATAATCAAAACTTTTCAGATATATTTCAAAAGAATCCAAACCACTGTGATGTTTTGCAATTAGGTAAGAGTTTAAAAACAAAAATTCTTTCAGCTGTTTTTTATCAGCAGGCTCCAATTCCCATACTTTTTCCATAAAATATTCAAAATAAAGAACTGATGAAATCAGGGAATGATAATTATTAGTAAAAATCGGTTTGGCATCCGGCATTTCATGATCCATCTTTTCTTTTTGAAAATACGGATTTACTTTTCCAAAATCATGGAACGTAATTATTCCAAATATCATTTTCCTGAATACTTTTTTGGCTCTATCGCTGAATTCATCAAAATATTTCTGTTCAAAAAACTCCATACAGCGTCCTAAATCCTTGGCTTCAAAAAGTTCCAGAAAATAAGATTCTGCCAAATTAGTATGTTCCTTTAATGTTTCTTTTGACCTGCCGCCTTCCTTCGGTCTATGGGCAAAATATCTCTCCGGATCTTTGATTAATTTCTCTATTTTTACGACATCTTCATCAAAATACATTAGAATCCCCCTATATCATAAAAACCATCGAAAAGAATCCTGCTTGGAGACAGAATTCTTTCCGATGGTATTCTAGTAAAATGCAATAATATGTTTTCCGGCCCGGTACAGCGGCAGTCCACACTCCTTTACATACTGGTTTGTAAAAACAAAAGGCTCTGTGATATAAAGGTTTGTATACGGATCCAACGCATACGGAAGACCTTCTTCATATTTATAAAAGTCTTCTTCCTCCTCGTCATCTTCATCCAGATATGCAAATGTGACCTTACTTTTTGGTACAAAGCAGTCCAACTGTCTGTTTTCCGTAGAAATTTCTTCCAGCGTTAGAATCTGCGGGTTCACAAGGTCTGCAGGATGATCATTTTTTCCAAGGTATGGTGAATAGACACAGCGGAAGTCCAGCAGAGCTTCTGAAAGAATCCGGCTTTCCCCGCAGTCCAGCAAAATATAAATATCCCACTCCGGTGATTCCAGCCACTGTTCTTTTACAATCAGATTACCTCCCTGCTCTTTGGAAGCATACCCGACGGAATTGTTAAAGTACTGAATCTTTTTCGGAATCCAGCCTTTTTCATTTTTGGGCACAATGGAAAATCTGCAGTCTTTGAGTCTTTCATAAAACTCCGGAAACCCCGGTTCTATCTTTAAATCCTTTTTCTGATTTTCTGTTTTTATTGATTCATAGCCAGAATAACCAAGCACTGCTCCAAAAATTCCAAGAAGAACAATTTTATGAATCTGACCATAAGTGAAATAATAATAACTGTTCACATCCGGCTTCTTGAAAAAAGCAGTCCTTCCTTTCAGAGTAATCTTGCATACATCCATCCGCTACACCTCTTTTTGTGTAATGATATCGTAGTATTCTGCACCTTGGATTTCACAGTTTAATTTTGTTGTATATGGATTATAATAAATCTCAATCTTCTTAATTTTGTCAGCAAGGGCATTTAAAAATTCTGTATGTTCAAGTGTAATCACATTCTTATCCCCGTCCTTTATAAATGTGATATATTCAGAAAGGTTCGGAAGGTATAAATCCGGCTCTGTCTCTACAAACAGTGCAAATTCATTTTCACATCCTTCTTTTGAATTGGTTGCAAATGCTGTCGCTGATACTAAAGCTGTGCGTTTAAAGTTCTCATAATCTTCTTCTGTATACCCTTCGGTCACGCCCAGTTGGACAAACTCTTTATATGCCATAGGATTTACCACAAATGGGTAAAAATAATGGGCTTCATTGCTGACAATTTTTGTTCCCAGCGTGGAATTTTTGGCTTCTTCTTTTTTATCATCTTTTGACCCATCTCTAAATGGAGATAAAATCTGCTGTTCTTCAGGACTGGTTCCCTCGTATTTGTTGAATCCTTGTCCAAATTGAACTGCCCCAGTAATGGATATATTATTTTTTTCTTCAGCAAATGTGGCACCAAAATTTTTTACGTCCACTGCCTGAAACAAGTTTGTGATAACTTCTTTTGTATCATTACATTTTTTCAGATCTTCTATATCATATAAGTGTTCATACCGCTCTTTCAGAGAATTTGGTACTAATGTCACTTCTCCTTTTTTTCCATTAGAAAATTTCATGGACTTAATATAAAGAACTTTCTTCCCTTCATTATCCCACATCTTTTTCATAGGATATTTTAATGCTTTGTCACTTCCAAAGGTCATCCCATCCTGCGTTGTCTTTGGATATCCTGTAAAATCAGCATTCCAGTTTGCCATAATTGAGGAAATCCCTAAAACTCCATATACTCGTTTATCCATCTACTTGTCCTCCTTTGATACATAAATCAAACTGCTGTGCAGATATCCCGCTATCATCAGATCCTGTTGAATTTTCCCTTCTGGTTCATATTCCGTTATCATACAGTACAGCTGATTAAAATGTTTACTCCATATATCAATTTCATAATTATATTTCTTAAAAAACTGCACCAACTTTTCCTTCAGCATCGCATCTGTTTTTGCGTTCAAAAATGGATTTGCCAGTGCATGGGTTTTTCTCTTTCCTTTATTTAAAGAAATATAATACTGTACCAGCTGTCCCACTGCAAAAAAGTATTCACCATCTGATTGTATATTCTGTGTTTCTTTTGCTTCCAGTTTTGTTTTTAAATCAGCTACGATCTGATCAATTCTGCTTCCCATCGTATCCTCCTCTTTATCTGAAAAATATTCCAACAGTGAATGGCGTAGATTAAAACAGTCCATGGCCTTAAAAATATATCCTTCCTCCAGTGCCCCCAATACCAAATCCAAAGACACTCTCTTTAAAACTTTTGCGGCATGAGCCGTTTCATCTTTATAAAGCCAGTCAAAAATTGCTTCCCGCGCATGTATAAGATTCCTTTTGATGTATCCATCGTTCATTCCCAGCTTATCCTGCGGAGTAAAATAATTTCCTGCAAGAAATTTTGAGAAGAAAACTACATCTAACAGCGTCTGGATTTTCTCCTTTTTATAAAACGTTCCATATTCCGTTCCTTCCTTATGCTCTTTTGGAGTATATCCAAGAGCGTTCCGATACTTAAATGGCTTATTTACCGAAGGATGGTAGCAAGAAATAATATCACTGCTATGAATTTCTACTTCTTTTCCTTTTTGGATTCGTAAATAAACACCATTAAAATTTCTGTCTATCATCTCCTTATTTTTGTATGCACGGATTGTCCTTTCTTCTGTGTCGACATATACATTTGATTTCCCCACCATGGCATAATTCATCAGATGATCAAAGAATTTCTTCTGCATCAGTACCTCTTCCTTATTTAAAAGAAATGGCACCTCTGTTTTTTTTGTTCTGCTGGACAGGTAAGTTTTTTTTGCATTCATCCCAAGATTATTATTCGGAAGACCGTAAATTTGCTCTTCAATCTCCAGGTTATAGTCATTGCTGTTATAAATATTCGGAACCAGATACCGATCATTTTCTCTTTTATACTGTTCCATTGGAGCTTCAAAAAAGATTTTCAGATAATCTTTCTTTGAAAGATCCACATCCAATTTAAAAATATGATCTTTTATCCACTGGCGGTATTGATCTGCAGTATAAAGAGGAATCTCTCCAATGTCTTCCTCCAGCTTTTGATAAATCTTTAATGTCTGACCTTTGTATTTCAGTTCCGGATGACTGACCGCATCAAAATATCGGTCAATCGCTTCCATGTTTAGCTTTCCATTTTGGAGACTCTCCTTCTTTACAAAGAACGAAAGATAATTATTGGAATGAATAATTTTTTTGTTGTCCTGCGGCTTATTCATATCAATCAGCCGGCTGTAATAATCATATTGACAAATTTGAGCAAAAAAACGATTCGTACGATTGATTTCACCAGTTTTCTTATCCAATTCTATTTCCACAGGCTCACTTAATGTACCGTCTTCCTTCACAATCAAATAAGTCCCATTCGCCGGTATGTAAAAATCAAAAAGCAAATTATTGTTTTTCCTTAATTCCTCTCTAAATATTTCTGTACACTCTTTAAGCAAAATGCAACCTCCTACATCCACCGGTAATTTACAAATCCAGCTCCGCGGGCATTAATTTCTCCCAATCCTGTACCTAATGACATGTAACTGAGTTCCTGTGATAACTCATTATCTGCAACTTTTAATGCAATCTTATCTCCCAGCAGCTTTATCTTTTTGTACGCGACTGCGATGGGTGCTCTGTTTTGAACTTGAATCATTCGGATGAACTCAAAATCTTCCTCTATTTTTGTACTGCAGAAATTATTATACTTTTTGATTAAATTTACTGTTAATCTATTCTCATATTCCTCCAACGAAAAAAATCCCCTCCAGTAGCGTTCCGCTTTTACAATCACCGGGGAGATAGAATAAATCGTATCTATAATTTTATGTTTCTTGGGAATGATTCTAATATCACAGGTCAATGCCTGCATTTCTTCGGACCGTTCATTCTTTAATTTTTCTGAAAAAACCTCTGCAAGCCTGGGATCAATTGTACGGATTGTAATCACATACACCTTGTCCTTCTTGTATACTTTGTCTTTTTCCAGCGGATACGGATTCCCGAAAGAATAATTTTTGAACTGATTTGTCTCATGAAATTCCAGAAGTGCTTCGTCTCTGCTCAGGCAGATGTCAATCAGCGCTGCCGTCTTTTTTTGAACTGTCTCGACTGGTATATCCTCTAATAAATATACCTTTAAGCGGACTTCGAATACTTGTAAATCCACTGCCCCACCCCTTCCTTTTGCATTTTACCCTCATATCATATGTGTTTTGATATGGTTCATTAGTTTCTTTTATACATAAACCATTCTATTGTTCTATTTTACTATATTTTTCAAAAAAATACAACTTTTTATAGCTTTTTTTAACAATATATATCATTAATTCATATAATTAGAATAAAATTAACAGCAAAAGGTTTAAAACATTGTCTTTAAAAGTATTTATGGGGCTGTTTTCATTTCCTTGTTGTTTTTATTATATCTCTAAATGTAGATAGATTCAATGCTGCTTCCCGTACAATTAAAAGAAATTGTACGGAAAGCAATCCTATGGCTATTTCCGGTCAAAATAAGGTGCCTTTCCTGAAGCAGAAAGAGGTATTCCCAAAACGATCTTCACCTCAGGTCCGAGTAATCCCAGTGATAAAGCTCCTTTTCCTATAGAAAACATAATCCGGTTATCCACACGTTCCATAGAGGCCACACTGACTGCTGAGCCTAATGCAATTCCAAGATCGATCGGGTCAAACACACAGACGCTCTGATTTTCTCTGCACCCTTCACAGTTTGTTTGGTTACAGTACCCACAGCATTCATTCAGGCCCCTCTGCTGATAGGAAACACCTGCTAAGACAACAGCCTGGCTTTTTCGTAAGTTTTCTGCATCTCTTACGTAGAAATCCTGCCCCTGTTCTTTTCCCAGTCTTTCTGTTTCATCTGCAAGCTTTAAGAGATGTTCTCCGGTGACAACTGCGGTGTGGATAAAATCCATTCCCCTTGTCTTCGGTGCTGTCCTTGCCGCCACACATATCTGCCTTGCAGTCTGAAGTACCCCTTCCATTTCTAAATCCTTTTCCCTATAAATCATCTGTATATCCTCCTATGTCCTGCTATTTTCCAAATTTATTCAGGCTTTTACAGCCCATCTCATTTTCGTTGAACGTGCCCGGCTGTTCAGCCTGCATTCTTCAGCAGAAGGACGGATGACTTCGGTGGAAATCTCTTTATAAACGCCTTCCCGCAGAAAATGTTTAAAGGACTTTTTGACAAGCCTGTCTTCTCCGGAATGAAATGTCAGTATGGCAGCCCGTCCATCTTTTGCCATAATATCAGGCAGCTTCTCCAAGAATTCATACAGTACTTCGAACTCATTATTAACATCAATGCGCAGGGCCTGAAACGTTCTCTGACATGTTTTTTTCACAGTTTCATTTCTCTCATTCTCCGGAATAAATTGCAAAGCTTCCTCAATCACTTCCCGGAGTTTCGTTGTGGTATCAATGGCAGTCCCCTTTTTGATCTTGGAAACTACTGCACGGGAGATTACATCCGCATAGGGTTCATCTGAATTTTCAGCCAGCATTCCCTGCAGTTCTTCCCTGGTAATATCTCTCAGCCTGTCAGCTGCTGACACTCCCTTCTCAGGATTCAGGCGAAGATCCAGCGGACCCTCTGTCTTGTAGGAGAATCCTCTGTCCGGGTTGTCAATCTGCATAGAAGAAACGCCCAGATCTGCCAGGACAAAATCAAACAGCCCTGCTTCCTCTGAAATCTCATCAATCTTTGCAAAATTGAGCTGGCGGATTGTCAGTATTTCCGGTCCAAAGCCCAGATTTTTAAGACGCTCTCTTGTTTTTTCTATCTCTATACTGTCCACATCCAGAGAATACATATGCCCTTTGGATTTGAGACATTTCAGCATCTCCTGTGTGTGTCCGCCATATCCTAACGTTGCATCCAATCCGGTCTGTCCTGGTTTAATCTGAAGAAACTCAAGAATTTCTTTTACACAGATCGGGATGTGCATGCCGGCAGGCGTGCTGCCTTTCTGAATCACTTTGGCCACTGTATCCGGATACTTCTCCGGGTGGAGTTCTTTATATTTTTCTTTATAATTTCTCGGATGTGTGCCGCTGTAGCGGACACGTCTCTTATGCTTTTGCTTTTCTTCCTTACTCTCCATGACTACCTCTTTCATATTTTTCGTATTTTCTTTTTATCCGTATATTGGTTTGTTCTGAAAGACTTCTTCCTCTGCCTTCTCTTCCCATGTTACCACATTTCGTAAAAACGGGAAATATGAAGCCATATCATAGCGGTATATTTTTTTTACCCCCGCATATAGTAAAAGAAAAAGGATTTTTTAAATGGCAGACAAAGGCAACTTAAAAATTCAAGTAAACTCTACCATTGGATATATTCCGGTTCAGAATGCCACAGTTTCAATTTCGTATACCGGTGAATCCGATCAGGTGCTAGAGCAGGTCAGTACCAATCAGAACGGACAGACTGAAGAGATTGCACTGGATGCCCCTCCCGTAGAATACAGTCTTTCTCCGAGCGAAAACCAGCCATATTCAGAATACAATCTGCATGTGACTGCACCTGACTATGAACCAATCACTATCTCCGGGGCTCAGGTCCTGGCAAATACAAACGGCCTGCAGAATGTAAGTCTGATTCCCTCGGAAACATCAACAACAGATCTGGATAATATCGTCATAGGACCGCATACTTTGTGGGGTGAATACCCTCCCAAAATTGCCGAGGACGAGATTAAACCTGTCAGTGAAACCGGAGAAATCGTATTAAGCCGTGTGGTTATTCCGGAGTTCATCATTGTCCATGACGGACCTATCAGCGACCAGACAGCCCAGAATTATTATGTGCGCTACAAGGATTACATTAAAAATGTGGCGGCATGTGAAGTCTATTCTACCTGGACACGGGCGGCATTGGAAGCGAATATTCTTGCAATCATGTCCTTCACTTTAAACAGAGTTTACACAGAATGGTACAGAAATAAAGGCCATGACTTTACGATCACTTCTTCCACTGCTTATGACCACAAGTGGATGAACGGCAAGACAACATATGATTCCATTAATACGATTGTGGATGAAATTTTTGCAAGCTATCTGTCCCGTCCTAATGTACGCCAGCCGATCCTTACCCAATACTGTGACGGCAAACGGGTAACCTGCCCTGAGTGGATGACACAGTGGGGCTCTCAATATCTGGGGGAACAGGGCTACACTCCAATTGAAATTCTCAGATATTATTACGGAGAAAGCATCTATATTAATACTGCGGAACAGATCTCCGGTATTCCTTCCTCATGGCCGGGGCATGATCTGACCATCGGCTCCACCGGTGACAAAGTTCGTCAGATGCAGGAGCAGTTAAACCGAATCGCGCAGGATTATCCTTCCATCCCTACGATACCGGTAGACGGCACTTTCGGCCAGCAGACTGCCAATGCCGTAAGGATATTCCAGAATGTATTCGGTCTGGGCCAGACAGGAGTCGTTGACTATCCTACCTGGTATAAGATCAGTGAGATCTATGTTGCGGTCAGCCGGATCGCAGAACTGAATCCATAGCAAAAAAGAGGCAGCGGGAGTTTAAATCCCTCTGCCTTCTCTTTTTAATATCTGTAACTCCAAAAAATATTTGTCTTTGGGCTGTCTGTCAAAATAAAAGTCTGTTTCAACGATGAGGACTTCCTCCTCTTCTTCCCTTATATGTTCTTCTTCAATTCTGGTCGTATCTGAGACACTGCATTGGTAGGTGCCCTCCGGCAGACAGAATATCCTGGGATCTTCAATATCTGTCTGCTGTATTTCCATAAATATATAATACAGATCCTCTGTGCCTTTTATATAACGGATAAGACCCTGCTGGTAAAATACAGTCAATCCCAGCTCCTGGGATAATGAGTACAATTTTGTAATTTCACTCATATAGGCTTTATCATCTGCGGAAGGATATTTCCACGGCAGCGCAATAATCATCCTTTTATCTATGGATTTATAATAGAGATCTCTCCCCTTTTTCCGTATTTCATCTGATCCTCTGATTCTCTTTTCCAGTCCGTCTATCTGTGACAGTGTCCCCTGTATTTTTGCCGCCTTCTCCTCCGCTTTTTTCCGTCCGTCCTTCAGCAGGCTTTCGACATCCAGATGGTTCTTTTCATCCATATATTCCTGCATTTCTTTTAAAGGGATATCTAATCCCAGACACAGAAGGATCAGATCCACCATCAGCATCTGATTAATGGCATAGTAACGGTATCCTGTTTTGGGATTAATGTATGCCGGCTTCAGAATACCAATTCTGTCATAATACCTTAGTGATTTGATGCCTACTCCTTTCATTTTAGAAACTTCTCCGATCGTTAAATAATCTTCCATTTCACTTCTCCTTGACTCTCCCATTATGGGATACTTTATACTTTTAGTATAACAGAATTTTGGAGGTTTTTATGAAATGAACAAAAATAAATTTTATCAATTTGTTGTCCCATCGGTCTGTGCATCCATGGTGACCGGATTGTATTTTGTAGTTGACGGTATTTTTGTAGGCCGGGGAATTGGTTCATCCGGGCTGGGAGCTATTAATCTGGCAGTTCCTTTTATCTGTATCCTGACCGCAGTGGCTATGATGATCGCTATGGGAGGAGCGACTATTACATCCATCTTTATAGGACAGGGAAATGATAAAAAAGCTGTTCACTCCTTTATGAACAGTATTTTTCTTGTGTTAATATTTTCAGGTTTTATGACTGTATTTAGTTTTCTTTTTTCAGATCGTATTGCCGTATTCCTCGGAGCAGAGGGCAGCCTTCTTTCCCTTACTTCAGATTATCTGCGCTATTATATATTATTTGGAATTTTCTTCTGTATGGCCATGGTGCTTGCGGCGTTTGTCCGCAACGACGGAAGCCCGAGGCTCGGCCTTGTTGGAATGGCAGCCGGTGCATTAAGCAATGTGTTCCTTGACTGGCTTTTTATTTTTGTGTTACATATGGGAATCCACGGAGCAGCCATCGCATCCGGACTGGGCCAGGTCATTTCCTGCATGATCATGCTTCCCCATTTTGTACGGGGAAAAGGCAGGCTGAAATTAAAACTCCTGCCCCTGAAAAAGTATTATGCTGTGGAAATTCTCCGCCGGGGCATACCGGAGCTGATTACACAGATGAGCCAGCCTATCACAATTTTCTGCTATAATCTGATTGTGATCCGGTATCTTGGCAATATAGGAGTCTCTGCATTTTCTGTAGTGTGTTATCTCCTGACCTTAGTATTCTGCATCTTTATCGGAGTATCCGACGGAATCCAGCCGCTGATCAGCCGCTCTGTGGGAGAAGGAAAAAAAGAATTGGAAAGGTATTTTTTCCGAAAGGGGATTATCCTAAACTTTCTTCTGGCTCTTTTCTTATATGCAGTCCTTCTGCTGTTCGGCGAACCGATCGTTCACATATTTAACCGGGAACCCGCTCTTGTGCGCCTTGCCAGTGAAAGCTTGTCTGTCTATGGAATTTCGTTTTTGTTTGCTGCAGTCAACATGATTTTCACTACCTATCATCTGGCATCCAAGAGAACATCCAGGGCATTGATCATCGCTTCCCTCAGAAGTTTCGTCGTCAATGTAGCCTTTATCTTTCTTCTTCCTTCCGTCTTTGGAAGGCAGGCCCTATGGACCGGCATCATTGCCGCTGAAGCCGCTGTGACTGCTGTTGCTGTACTTATGATGAAAAAACCGCTGAAGCCTCAGACATATCAGGCAACAGCTGCAGAAAACTAACAGATCTATAGTAGTTATAATGAGAAACAAAAATAGAGCCAGGCATTCAAAGCCTGACTCTATTTTTATATCTCTTATAAAATTCCGCCGATACTTAAGAATAACGGTGCAAATACTAATGCTACGATCGTCATCAGCTTGATTAAGATGTTGATAGACGGTCCTGATGTATCTTTGAACGGATCTCCCACAGTGTCACCGACAACTGCTGCTTTATGAGCATCGCTGCCTTTTCCGCCGTGATTTCCTTCTTCAATATACTTTTTCGCATTATCCCAGGCTCCTCCGGCATTTGCCATGAAGATCGCCATCATAACACCTGATGCCAGGGATCCTACCAACAGTCCGCCGAGTGCCTCTACACCTAACAGAACTCCGATAATCAATGGAGAAACAATCGCCATGACACCTGGAAGCAGCATTTCTTTTAATGCCGCTGATGTAGAAATCTCAACACAGGTTTTGTAATCCGGTTTTCCTGTTCCTTCAAGGATTCCCGGAATCTCTTTGAACTGGCGGCGTACTTCTACGATCATTTCGTTTGCAGTCTTACCTACAGACTGCATTGTGAATGCTGAGAATAAGAACGGAAGCATTCCTCCGACTAACACACCTACGATAACCTTCGGATCCAGACAGTTGATGGTAGTTAAGCTTACTGCCTGTGAATAAGCGGAGAACAGTGCAAGTGCTGTCAGCGCCGCTGAACCGATGGCAAATCCTTTACCCATAGCTGCCGTTGTGTTTCCAACTGCATCAAGTTTATCAGTGATTTTACGCACAGACTCATCAAGTTCTGCCATTTCAGCAATACCTCCGGCATTGTCCGCAATCGGGCCGTAAGCATCGACTGCTACTGTGATACCGGTTGTAGAAAGCATACCGACTGCCGCAAGAGCTATTCCGTATAAACCTGCAAACTGATAAGCAACGATAACTGCAATACAGATAAAGATGATCGGGAATGCTGTAGATTCCATACCTACTGCAAGTCCTGAAATAATGGTTGTTGCAGATCCTGTCTCAGACTGGTCTGCAATCTTTTTAACTGCGCCGTAGTCACTGGATGTATAAATCTCAGTAAGCTTACCGATGATATTTCCAACAAGAACACCGCCGAGGATTGCCCAGAATGTATCCAGGTTTCCAAAGAACTGACGGCTTAAGAAAAATGCTGCAATTAAAACGATAATACTTGAGAAGTATGTACCTCCATCTAATGCTCTGTGAGGATTCTGGCTCTTTGTATTGACTACAAAAATAACTCCGAGAATAGATGCGGCAATACCGATGGCTGCAAGCACTAATGGATATACAGCACCCTTAAGGCTGAATGCAACAACTCCGATTGTAATAGCAGATACAATAGAACCTACATAAGATTCATATAAATCGGCACCCATACCTGCAACGTCACCTACATTATCACCTACATTGTCAGCGATAACTGCCGGGTTCCTCGGATCATCTTCCGGGATACCAGCTTCTACTTTACCTACAAGATCAGCTCCTACGTCAGCAGCTTTTGTATAAATACCGCCTCCCACACGTCCGAACAGTGCCACAGAAGATGCTCCCAAACTGAATCCTGTCAGCACACTGACGTCTCCAGTAATCTTATAAACCATTGTAACACCGAACAGTCCGAGACCTACTACTGTAAGACCCATTACGGCACCGCCTGAAAATGCGATGGATAAAGCTTTGCTCATCCCGCCTGATCTTGCTGCCTCTGCTGTTCTTACGTTTGCCTTTGTAGCTGTGTGCATACCGATATAACCTGCTAATGCAGAAAAACATGCTCCAACCAAAAAGCAGACTGCTGATACCCAACTTTGAATTCCAAGGCCGATTAATACAAATACTACTATACAAAATACCACAAGCAGCTTGTATTCCGCCCTTAAGAACGCATGGGCCCCTTCGTTGATCGCTCCGGCGATTTCCTTCATCTGATCATTTCCTTCATCAGCACCTTTTACTTTTGACATAAGTGCAAATGCAACAACCAGAGATAAGATTCCGGCTGCAATCGCAATGTACATTTCCATTGTCCAATCTCCTTTCACTTTCCTCTTAAATATAATAATTTGAGTTTATGACTTTTAGTCACGTTTTTATATTATACCAAAGACATTTCAAGAATACAATATTTCAATTAAAAAAAGAGTTCCTTTCATAAAGGAGATCCCCGGCAGGGCACAGAATAAAAGGCTGGAAGATGAAGTTCACCTCCCAGCCGAAATAATTATTTGATTTCAACAATCCATCCGTGAGTATCTTTGATCTTGCCCAGCTGGATTCCGCTTACGGTATCATAAAGCTTGTGGCTCAGCTCGCCGATGCCTCCGTCTTTTACCTGCATGACCTCATCTCCCCAGCGGAACTTTCCTACCGGTGAAATAACTGCTGCAGTTCCAGTACCCCATACTTCTTCTAAAAGTCCTGCTTTATGGGCTTCGTAGATCTCATCTATGGAAATCCTCTTTTCTTCTACTTCGTATCCCCACTCTTTACAGAGCTGAATAACAGAATCTCTTGTGATTCCAGGAAGAATGCTTCCGTTTAACTTCGGTGTCACTACCTTTCCGTCAATCTTAAAGAAGATATTCATGGCCCCTACTTCTTCAATATATTTTCTTTCCACTCCGTCCAGCCAGAGTACCTGAGAATATCCCTCATCATGCGCTTTCACCTGGGAAAGAATGCTGGCTGCATAATTTCCTCCGGTCTTAGCCTCTCCAATGCCGCCCCGGACAGCCCTTACGTAATCATCTTCAATCCAGATGCTGACAGGATCCAATCCTTCCGGATAATAAGGACCTACCGGTGAAAGAATGATAATAAACTTATAGTATCTGGAAGTTTTCAGGCCCAGGAACGGATCTGTTCCGATAATAAACGGACGGATATATAAAGAATGGTCCGGCTCATTCGGAATCCAGTCTTTGTCCAGAGCAACTAACTGCTCAATCGCCTGGATGTAGTCTTCTTCCGGGATTTCCGGAATACACAGCCTGTCAGATGAACGGTTAGATCTCTTGGCATTCATATCCGGACGGAATAAATTAACATTTCCGTTTTCTGAATTGTATGCCTTCAGTCCTTCAAAGACGCCCTGCCCGTAGTGAAAGATCGTTGCAGCCGGTGACAGTGTAAGATCAGTATATGGAACGATGCGCGGATCAAACCATCCTTTTTCCTCATCATAGTCCATCACAAACATATGATCTGTAAAAATGGTTCCAAACAGCAGCGGATCATCTTTTCCCGGTTTTTCTTTCGGACATTGGGTCTTTTCAACTTTGATATCTAACATGTTATCTCTTCCTTCCTGTTTCTATGTAATTTTTATACCTCAGCATATCGGGCGCAAACACGTCCACCTAAAATACGGTGTGCCCTTTGGATATAATTATGAAACTTTTTGAATCTTCTGTCAATCTTTCATCTTCTTATACTTTAAAAATACATACTCAAGGTCGAAATAAGTCTGCTCCTCGCTCTCCTCAACAACTTTCCATTCTTCCAGTTCATCAAGATTCGGAAAATACGTGTCTGCATCATAGGCATAATCCAGCCTGGTTACATATGCCGTGTCACAGTAAGGAAGCATCATCCTGTAAATACTCTCACCGCCGATGATAAAAATATCATTTTTATCGTACTTTTTCAGTTCCTCAAACAGTTCTTCTGTGCTGTGGACTACAGCTGCTCCTCTGCCGTCATAGTCCTGATCTGTTGTCAGTACAATATTGGTTCTCTTTGGCAGAGGCATTCCGTTGGGAAAACTCTCCAGTGTCTTTCTGCCCATGACAACCACCTTGCCTGTGGTGGTCTGGCGGAACATCTTCATATCGTTGGGGATATGGACCAAAAGCTGGTTCTCTTTTCCTATTCCCCAGTTCTTATCTGCATTTACAATTAAATTCATAACCTTCTCCTATATGGCAATCGGAATATCCTTAATCTGTTCTCCTGCCTTGTAATCTTCTATCTTAATATCATCCAGAGTAAACTCATAAAAATCCTTCACATCCGGATTCAGTGTAAACTTCGGTGCATCATAAACCGGACGCTGAATCAGCTCTTTAATCACCGGAATATGCCTGTCATAAATATGGGCATCTGCAATCACATGCACAAACTCTCCCGGCTCCATGCCGCATACCTGGGCAAGCATATAGATCAATACAGAATACTGGACAACATTCCAGTTGTTTGCTGCCAGAATGTCCTGGGATCTCTGGTTGAGAATACCATTCAGTACAAGCTTATCCTGTCCCGGTTTTTTCGTCACATTAAACGTCATGCTGTAGGCACATGGGTAAAGTTTCATCTCATGCAGATCCTGGTGAACGTAAATATTCGTCATAATCCTGCGGCTGTACGGGTTATGTTTCAGATCATAAATCACCCTGTCCACCTGGTCCATCTTTCCCTCTGCATACTGATGCTTCACTCTCATCTGATAACCGTATGCCTTGCCGATGGATCCGTCTTCATCTGCCCATTCATCCCACACATGGCTCTTTAAATCATGAATGCTGTTGGACTTTCTCTGCCAGATCCAAAGCAGTTCATCCACAGCAGATTTAACAAATGTCTTTCTGAGCGTCAGCGCCGGAAATTCTTTGGATAAATCATACCGGTTGACCACCCCAAACTGCTTTATTGTGTAAGCCGGCGTCCCGTCCGGCCATTTGGGTCTGACTTTCTCTCCCTCTGTGCTGGTGCCGTTGTCTAAAATATCCCGGCACATATTTATAAACAAAGTATCTGCGTAACTCATTCCTTACCCTCTCTTTCTTCTCTCTCGAGTTCTTCCCTGATCTGCTCTTCTTCCTTCTCACTGTTAATCGTCAGCATCTCGATCCTCCGCTGGAAAAATGCAATCTTCCGGTCAAAAACTCCAAGTTTATACAGATTGTAAACAAAGATGCCCAGGATCAGAGCCAATAACATGCCTCCGATGCCGGAAAGCTTTAATCCAATGTAAATCAAAAACAGAGTGGTCAGCGGAGAAATCCCCATGCTGTCTCCCATCATCTTAGGCTGAAGCACCTGCTTGGTCACAAGGCAGATCACATAGATAATCAGCAGTATCACGGCTGTCTTGATATCTCCTGTGAGAATCTTATAGAGTGCCCACGGTATAATGGCTGTCCCTGTCCCAAGGATCGGAAGAACATCCAGGATAGCGATCACAACAGCCAGGAAAAACGCATAGCTGATCCCCGCAAGAATGAACCCGATCCAAAGTATGGCAATGATGATAACCATAATCTTCACCTGGGCCCAGCAGTAACTGGCCAGTACTCCCAGGGTATTGTGATAAAAGATGCCGATCTTATGGCGTACCATCCTCGGAACATGTTTTTCATATCCCTGCATGATCTTTTCCTTATCCACAATAAAAAGATAAGAGGCAAAGAACATAACGACGGTTCCGATAAATCCGCTGGTCATCCCCTTGGCAACATTTCCTGAATGTTCCATTCCATAGTTGCCGATAGCTCCCACTGCCTTATCCAGTACTTTATCTGTGGAACCAAGCATCGTATCGAGCTTATCCCCAAAACCGTACGGCAGGGACTCCATCAAATGAAATATCTGCTCCTTTAAGTTCATCAGCTGGGTCTGGACTGTCTGTCTCAGGTCAGGAAGACTGGCTGCAAATCCGACGATCTGCTGGGCCAGCTGGCTGACTACAAAAGAGATCAAAGCAATAAGGCCTGCAATCACTGCGATAATAATCAATGCCGAACCAAATCTCTTAGGCAGGCGGATCTTGTCTTCCAGGAAAGCAATGACAGGATGAGCCAGCATCGCTACGATCCACGCAGCCACAAACGGCCATAAAAAGCCGATGCACTTCGGCAAAACAAATATCAGAAGGAATGCCCCTCCTGCAATCACAATAAGCTCCATAAAAATTTCTAAGTATATTTCCCAACGTCTCATTTTCATCACCCCAGATTTTTAATTACATCTATTATAAAGTACCCGACTTCCGATGACAAGGTCGCAGCCCCTGCAGATGCAAAATTCACACTTTCGTCATAAATAGATTCTGCCCCTTTTCATAATAGTAAACCCTGTCCGAAAGAATCTCATCCCCCTCTACCACCGTGCGGTTGACTTCCCTGACCAGTTCAGCAAGCGCCGCCGGGTCGCTTTCACCGTCTGCCGGCACCAGAAGCACCTCGTGAATACTGCTGGGAAGAATATAAAACCCTCCCCGGACCTTATCTGAAAATCTGTCCAGGATTCCCCGGTACAGTACAGTGCCGGCACCGTTAAGCCCTTCCCGGTTGGATAAAACATAAAGCTTTCCTCTGCTCCCTCTCATCTGCGGAAAGATCTGTTCCATAGGGCGGAGAAGAGGAGGAAAAACCTTTTCCGTGTTCTCTCTGGCATCCTTTCCAAGCTGTTCTTCGGTGATGCCCCAAAGCTTGAGATCCTGGCTGCGTATAAGGGCACTGGCCATTCCATCTCTGTCGTGATGGGCAAACCAGCGGAAGGTAACTGCCAGATCCTCCACACGCTCAAAAGGACAGTCCTCCAGCTGTTTTTTATTCTTCTCATAGTTTACGAGCCGGAAGAACAGATGATCTTTCATATAATGATAATCTCTGTACAGCTCCGGCTGGATCGGACAGTCTGTTCTGCTTTCCTCATAAAGAGCGCCCATCCTGCACAAAAGCTCTCCCAAATCAACACCGCTTTGATACTCTGTATAAAAAGTATCCACGTAAATAATGGGCTGGCACGTCTCTTCCTCTCTTCCGATACACAGGCCGTTCAGGCTGGTATTGTTATTCTTTGTTACCTGCCTCATAACGGCTTTCTTATCTTTCGGATCTCTGACATATTCTAAAATATGCTCTTCTACATAATCAAAAAATTCCTGCCTGGTCAACATAAGCGCTCCTTCCATGTGGAACGGAATTCTACGCCATACCCCTCCCCGTATATTCCATAATTTTGAAATAATTACAATATTATCTTAGCTTATCCTGAGAAAAAAAGCAAGCGGTACCGGAATATTTCTCCGGCCGCCTGCCTTTGATCTTCTATTTCGTTACTTTGGATTTTAGAAATCTGACCAGAGACTGCATTTCTTCATCAGTACCAATAGAAATTCTTAAATAATTGCTGATTCTCGGCTTATCAAAGTGGCGGACATAGATATTTTCTTTCTTCGCCGCCTCAAAAAGTTCTTTGGCCGGTATACCGGGATGGGATGCAAAGACAAAGTTTGCACTGGAATCTGCAAATGAAAACCCAAGCTCTTTCAATTCTTTCTGGAACCATTCCCTTGTTCTCATGATCTTATTTCTCGTCTCCTGAAAATATTTCTCATCTTCAATCGCTGCTTTTCCCATGACGATGGACGGCTCATTCATTGTATAAGAATTAAAGGAATATTTTACATCATTCATTGCTTTGATCAGCTCTTTGTTTCCCATGGCATAACCGATTCTGAGCCCTGCAAGTGAACGGGATTTGGAATACGTCTGCACTACTAAAAGGTTGTCGTATTCAGGGATCAGGCTTTTTGCGCTTTCTCCTCCAAAATCAATATAAGCTTCATCCACAATCACAAGAACATCTCTGTTATGATCTAAAATATCTCTGACTGTTTCAAGCTCTAAAAGTGCACCTGTCGGTGCATTGGGGTTTGGAAAAATCACGCCCCCGTTTTCTCCGTAATAGTCCTCCGCACAAATGCCGAATCCTTCATCCAGAGCCTTTGTCTCATACGGAATTTGAAACAGGTCTGCCCACACATCATAAAAAGAGTATGTAATGTCAGGAAACAAAACCGGCCTTTCCGAATTAAAGAAGGTCAGAAAGGCAATTGCCAAAACATCGTCGGAACCTACCCCCACAAACACTTCATCACTATCGAGTCCATAATAAGAACTTATGGCTTTCACCAGATCAGCTGCCGCCGGATCAGGATATTTCCTAAGATTCTTAATATCTTTCATGGCCTCCAAAACCTTCGGAGAGGGAGGATACGGATTTTCGTTGGTATTCAGTTTAATCACTCCGTCTTCCTTCGGCTGTTCCCCCGGAGTATACGGAATCACATTTCTTACACTATCTCTCCAAGACTTCATGTTATCTCTCCTTATACTCATCAATCAGTTTCTGAAACAGCGGCAGCGCCTTTTCAATACGTTCTGTAGGCACACAATAAGAAATCCTTACATAACCCGGGCATCCAAAGCTGTCCCCCGGAACCATCAAAAGATCATATTTTTTTGCTCTCTCACAAAATGCATTTGCATCCGGTTCTAAAGCTTTCGGGAACAGGTAAAATGCTCCTCCCGGCTCCACACATTCATATCCCATCTCGGTCAGTGCATGATAAAACAGATCCTTATTTGCCTGGTATACGGACAGATCCGATGTAAGGTCTGCACAGTCTCCCACAACCTTTTGATATAAGGCAGGGACACTTACATAAGAAAGCAGCCTTCCCGCAGCGATAAAAACCGGCAGAAGATGGTCAAAATCCTCTGCTTCACAGGGCGCTATGATGTACCCGATCCGCTCACCCGGTATGGAAAGAGACTTGCTGAAGGAATAGCAGACCAGTGTGTTGTCATAATAAAAAGGAACATGCGGCAGTTTCACTCCGTCATACACGATCTCCCTGTATGGCTCATCTGATATAATATAAATACTGTGCCCTGTCTCTTCCTGCTTTTTTCTCAGAAGTTCTGCCAGTTTTTTAATAGTCTCTTCTGAATAAACCGCTCCCGATGGATTGTTCGGAGAATTAATCAGTACAGCTTTTGTATTTTCATTTATGGCTGCGCTCAGTCTGTCAAAATCAATCTGAAATGTATCTGTCTCTGCCGGAATCACCTTAAGCTTACACCCTGCCCCCTGTGCATACACCTGATACTCAGGGAAATACGGAGCAAAGGTGATAATTTCATCCTCCGGCCCGTCCACAAGACTTTTAAAACAAATACCGATAGCTGCCGCTGCGCCGATGGTCATAAAGATATTTTCTGCCCGGTAATCAGTCCCAAACCTGCTGTTTAAAGATTTTGCCAGAGCATCCCTGACCTCAAAGATACCTGCATTGCTTGTATAACCGTGAACCGCTACAGGATCTCCTTCTTTTATATATTTTACCGCTGTCTCATCCACTTCTTTTGGTGCGGGAACAGAAGGATTTCCGATGCTGAAATCAAATACATTTTCAGGTCCTACTTCTTTTGCTCTCTCCATCCCAAATTCAAATATATCCCGGATCACAGAATGCTGCCCGGACAGTTCTAACACTTTTTTTGATAACATAAAATTCACTCTTTCTTTCGTATGTTCACAAAAAGGCAGTACGCTGGATTACCGTACCGCCTTTGGTTTCAAATACTATTTAACCGATCACATCGCTCATGTCATACATGCCTGCCGGCTTTCCTGCCAGATAAATTGCAGCGCTGACCGCTCCTTTTCCAAAAATGGCCTTGGAATATGCCGTGTGATGAAATTCGATGACCTCATCCTGCCCGGCAAAAATCACATCATGCTGACCGACAATGGTTCCTCCGCGGACTGCAGAAATTCCGATTTCCTTTTTCGGACGTTCCGTTCTCCTCTGGCTCCGGTCAAAAACGTACTCATATTCATTGCTGAGTGCTTCGTTTACTGCATCTGCCAGGGCAAGTGCCGTTCCTGACGGCGCATCCACCTTAAGCTTATGATGCTTTTCTACAATATCAATGTCAAAGTCTGCATCTGCCAGCACCTTTGCTGCCGTATTTACAAGCTTTAACAGAATATTCACACCAAGAGACATATTTGCAGATCTTAAAACTGCTGTCTTTTTGCTTGTCTCATGAACCTTCTTTATCTGTTCTTCATTAAGTCCGGTTGTACAGAGTACAAGAGGAATCTGTTTCTCTGCTACATAGTTCAGCAGATGGTCTGTTGCCTTTGAGGATGAAAAGTCAATAATAACATCTACATCCACATTGCAGTCCTCAAGATTCTTAAATACCGGATATGGATTATGTCCATCGTCCTTAAAGTCCACTCCGGCTGCCATCACAGCGCTGTCAGATTCATCAATGATCTTGCTGATAACCTGTCCCATAGCTCCGTTGCAGCCGTGCATCATTACTTTTATCATTCGTGCTGCTCCTTAAAGAATTCCAACTTTTTTCATAGCTTCGATGAGTTCCTGGGCATGGCCTTCTTCCATCTCAGTAAGAGGCCTTCTGACAGCATTGGCTCCGTATCCAAGCTCTGCCATCGCTCTCTTGACAGGAATAGGATTCACTTCACAGAAAAGTTTATGAATAACATCCATGTACTTCATCTGAAGCTCCTGGCTGCCCTTTATATCTCCGTTTAAGAACTTCATTACCAGATCATGAGTTTCCTGCGGTGCAATGTTTGACAATACAGAAATCACACCTTTTCCTCCAAGTGATAAGATCGGGAGTATCTGGTCATCATTGCCGGAGTACATGTCAATCTCGCCGTCTGTCAGATAAAGAGTATCTGCAACCTGAGAAAGGTCTCCGCTGGCTTCTTTCATTCCTACGATATTTTCTACAGATTTAAAAATCTTTGCTGCAGTTTTGGACTGGATATTTACTCCTGTCCGGCCCGGGATATTATACATAAGGATCGGAATGTTTACTGCATTTCCAACACTTTCGTAATATTCAACTAAACCGGCCTGGGTTGCTTTATTATAGTATGGAGTTACAACTAAAAGCCCGTCGCTTCCGACTCTTTCCGACTCCTTGGCAAGATGAAGGGCTTCATCTGTGCAATTAGCGCCTGCACCGGCAATAACCGGAACCCGCTTGTTGACACAGGAAACACATGCGGCAACCACCTCTATCTGCTCCTTATGGGACATTGTGGATGCTTCTCCTGTGGTCCCGCAGATGATAATGCTGTCTGTCCCGTTCTTGATCTGATCATCAATGACCCTCTCAAGCTGATCGTAGTCTACTGATAAATCCTCTTTCATCGGCGTGATCAATGCAACGCCGGCTCCAGTAAAAATAGCCATATACATTCCTCCTAATCTCTTATGTAAGCTTATGATTCTTTTATTGTGCTGATACAGTAGATGTCATCCACCCAGTCCTTCAATGAATCAGGCAGGCTTCTCCCCGTCATGATGACTTCCAGTTCCTCGTCTCTGCCGGCGACCAGCGACACCAGCTCCTTCTCTGAGAGAAGTCCGAGATCTAAAAGTCCGAGTACCTCATCCAACACTAACACATCACATTGTCTTGTGTCGATGACCTTTTTGGTATAGCAGAGGCCGTTGCCGATGAAGTGCTCCTGTTCTTTTTTCTGTTCAGGAGTTAAATCCATGTAGTGCTGATCATACTTTTCAAAGCTGAACAGCTGGATCTCTGGTTCCAGGCGTCTGATAAAGCTGATTTCTTCCGTGTCTTTTCCTTTCAGGAATTGAACAATAATGACTTGCTTCCCCTGTCCTGCTGCTTTGATACAGTGCCCTAAGGCAGACGATGTCTTCCCTTTGCCCTGTCCGCAGTAAACTTCCACTCGTCCTTTCATCTTTTCACCTCAAAGAATCTTCCTTTAGTAATATCGCTTTATTATATCACCATTCCAACGAAAAATCCATACCCACAGGACACTCCGCAATTTATGGCGAATTACCGGATATGCCTGGTATTCAGGAGGTTTACTCTTCTTCAAGAACCTTCATTTCAAGTTTGTTCACAGAAACTTCATATGCTGTTCTCTTAACAACCTCAAATTCACTGATTCTTTTTTGGTATTCGCGGCTCTGGATCCTTCCGACCAGTTCAATCCTGGCTCCGATTTCCAGACTTCCGGCAAACCTGGCATTTCTTCCCCAGCAGATACAGGGAATATAATCGGACTTGCCGTAAGAACGGTTCACAGCCAGCAGAATGTCACAAATCTCCCTGCCGAGAGGTGTCATCCGGTATACCGGCTGTTTGCAGATAAATCCGTCCAGCTGGATCTGATTCGGCTTCACGTCTTCCATAGAATCCAGAAATTCCAGATCCCTGACAAAAACGGATAAAATCAGATGATTATGGTTTTCTTCATGCTTGTTATAAGAGCGGAACTGCCCGAAAGCCCTTAAATATTTGCCCCGGCAGTCTTTTGTCACATCTATTAAACGTTCGGAAATCATCAATGGTATTTCATCAGTCGCTTCGCTTAATCTGTTTACTAAAAGTTTGACCATATAAAAACCTTCACCAAAAATCTCATGGCTGTATTCGAAGGTGGATATGATCTCGCCCGCTACCTCCACTTGATTATTATTGATTCCTTTTTCTGTCATACTTTTTCTCCCTTCTTGTATCAATTCGTGTACTATACAGAGTATTCCAAATTGGTAGCAATTAGAAGAAAAATCCTTCGACAAAATATTCGGAAGGTTTTGACATTATTTTTTCTTATATGCCTGTCTTTTCCTCATCGTAGGGTCCAAAATCTTCTTTCGGATCCTGATATTTTCCGGTGTAATCTCCAGAAGTTCGTCCGTATCAATGAACTCTAATGCCTGTTCCAGGCTTAAAAGCTTAGGAGGAGAAAGCTTCAGTGAGTCATCAGAGCCTGAAGCACGGGTATTGGTAAGTTTCTTTGTCTTACAGACGTTGACTTCCACATCCTCCGCCTTGCCGTTCTGGCCGATGACCATACCGCTGTAAACCTTCTCGCCTGCTCCCACAAACAAGGTTCCCCTCTCCTGGGCAGCAAACAATCCATAAGTTACAGTCTCTCCTGTTTCATAGGCAATCAGGGAACCCTGCTTACGGTACTGGATATCTCCCTTATAAGGTCCATAACCGTCGAATACCGTATTTAAAATACCGTTGCCCTTGGTATCGGTCAGAAATTCTCCCCGGTAGCCAATCAGGCCTCTGGACGGGATAGAGAATTCAAGTCTGGAATAGCCGCCCTTAGCCGAACTCATTCCCTGAAGCTCCCCTTTTCTCTGGCTCAACTTATCGATCACGGCCCCTGAAAATTCTTCGGGCACATCCACAACAGCAATCTCCATAGGCTCCAGTTTTTTGCCGTTTTCATCTTCTTTATAGAGGACTTCTGCTTTGCTCACTGCAAACTCATAGCCCTCCCGGCGCATATTTTCAATCAGAACAGATAAATGAAGCTCTCCCCGTCCTGACACTTTGTAACTGTCTGTTGTATCACTTTCTTCTACTCTCAGGCTGACATCGGTATTCAGCTCCCGGAACAGTCTGTCTCTTAAATGTCTGCTGGTGACATATTTGCCTTCCTGTCCTGCCAAAGGGCTGTCATTGACCATAAACTGCATGGCAATCGTAGGCTCTGAGATCTTCTGGAACGGAATAGCCGCAGGCTCATCCAAGTCACAGATCGTATCCCCGATATGGATATCAGAGATACCTGAAATTGCAACAATAGAGCCGATCCCGGCTTCCTTCACATCCACTTTGCTAAGCCCCTCAAATTCATATAATTTGGTGATGCGGACTTTCTGCTGTTTCTCTGCCTCATGGGCATTCACAACCATATATTCCTGGTTTACTTTAATAGAACCGTTGTCTACTTTACCGACACCGATCCTTCCTACGTATTCATTGTAGTCAATCGTACTGATTAATACCTGGGTTGGCTTTTCCGGATCTCCCTCCGGAGCTTCTATGTGTTCAATGATCGTGTCAAACAAAGGCTTCATGTCCTTCTTTTCGTTATCCAGATCTGTAACTGCATATCCGCCTTTTGCAGATGCAAATACAAACGGACAGTCCAGCTGCTTATCGTCAGCATCCAGCTCCATCAGTAATTCCAGTACCTCGTCTACCACTTCGTGGGGTCTCGCTTCCGGACGGTCTACCTTGTTTACACATACAATCACAGAAAGATCCAGTTCCAATGCCTTTTTCAGCACAAATTTGGTCTGCGGCATGGGACCTTCAAAAGCATCCACAACAAGTACAACACCGTTTACCATCTTCAGCACGCGCTCTACTTCTCCGCCGAAATCAGCATGTCCCGGTGTATCAATAATATTAATCTTTACATCATTATAACGGACTCCGGTATTTTTCGACAAAATCGTGATACCGCGCTCCCGCTCAATATCATTAGAGTCCATGACTCTTTCTTCCACTTCCTGATTTTCACGGAAGGTACCGCTCTGTTTTAACAGTTCATCCACCAATGTGGTCTTTCCATGATCGACATGGGCAATAATCGCAATATTTCTAATATCTTCTCTTACCATCTTTTACTCACTTTCCTTTAAAAAACGTCAACTTTTGTAGTTTAGCACATACGGGTATAAGATTCAAATATTACTCTCATTGTTTCCCAAAGCATTTCCGTCATTCATTTTTTATTTTGTTCCGAAGATGCGGTCTCCGGCATCCCCGAGTCCCGGAAGGATATAGCCGTTTTTATTGAGCTCTCTGTCGATCTCACCACAGTATATCTGAATATCCGGATGGGCAGATGACAGTCTCTCTACGCCCTCCGGTGCTGCAATAATAGAAACAAATTTAATCTGCTTTCCGCCCTTCTGCTTTACAAACTGCACAGCAGCATCTGCTGATCCTCCCGTTGCCAGCATGGGGTCTACAATCAGGATCATCCTTTGGTCGATGCCTTCCGGAAGCTTGCAGTAATATTCTTTAGGTTCCAGGGTCTCTTCATCCCTGTACATACCCACATGCCCTACTTTCGCAGACGGCACTAAAGAAAGGATCCCTCCGGTCATGCCAAGTCCCGCCCTTAAAATCGGGACCAAAGCCAGCTTTTTCCCTTTTATAATCGGTGCCATTGTTGTCTCCAGAGGCGTCTTGATCTCTATTTCTTCCATCTCCAGATCCCGAAGCACCTCATACCCCATGAGCATAGAAATTTCTTCCACCAGCGCCCTGAATTCCTTTGTTTTGCATGTTTCATCCCTGAGCTGGGATATCTTATGTTTGATCAGCGGATGGCTAAAAACAGTTACATTCTCATTCATAGTCATTTCCTTTCTTTCTCTCCTGTAGTTTCAATAAAAATTTTATCACAAACAGACAGGTATAGAAATGCTTTCTATTCTATTTTTATTATGGTATGATATGCTCACAAATATGCTGAGAAAGGAACCTGATCTGTATGAACCAGTTTTCATTGATTGATCGATTATATAACGATCAGATTTTGTCGAAAGAAGACTTTATCTGTCTCATAGAACAAAGAACAAAAGAAGATGCCGAGTACCTTGCATCCCTGGCCCGCAAAGAGGCACAGAAAATATACGGTACAGGAGTTTTCCCGCGGGGGCTCATAGAATTTACCAACTACTGCAAAAATGACTGCCGTTACTGCGGTATCCGCCGTTCCAACGGAAATGTCAGCCGTTACCGTCTGACTGAAGAACAGATCCTCTCCGCCTGTGAATGCGGTTATGGGCTTGGCTACCGCAGCTTTGTTCTTCAGGGAGGGGAAGATCCTTATTTCACTGATGAACGTATGGTTTCCATTGTTTCCTTAATGCGCCGTACTTATCCGGACTGTGCCATCACCCTGTCTCTGGGAGAGCGCTCATCAGAAAGCTACCAGGCTCTCCATGAAGCCGGTGCAAACCGTTATCTTCTCCGCCATGAGACTGCAACCGAAGAACATTACCAGCATCTTCATCCCGAAGAGATGTCTCTGGCTCACCGGAAACAGTGTCTTTGGGACTTAAAAAAAGCCGGCTTTCATGTAGGCACCGGCTTTATGGTAGGGGCTCCCGGACAGACAGCTGCCCACCTGGCGGAAGATCTGCTTTTCATTAAAGAACTGGATCCCAAAATGGTAGGAATCGGCCCGTTTGTACCTCATCATGATACGCCGTTTAAGGACGAGCCGTCAGGTACGGCTGAACTTACCACCTTCCTGATCAGCGTCCTGCGCCTGATGAATCACCATCTTCTTCTTCCTTCTACCACGGCCCTTGGAACTATTGATCCTACAGGACGGGAAAAAGGAATTTTAGCCGGAGCAAACGTGGTGATGCCCAATCTTTCCCCGATTGATGTCCGAAAAGACTATGCCCTTTATGACAACAAGATCTGCACCGGCGATGAAGCTGCCGAGTGCGTGGGATGTCTCGGCCGCAGGATGGAGAGCATTGGCTATCATCTGGAGTTTTGCCGTGGAGATTACCGTGAATAAAATGCTTACAGCTTATTGAAAACAGCCAGGGAAATATACAAATCCCTGGCTGTTTTTCCATGATCTAGCTCTTTTGACTTCTGTTTCTTCTATATAACAGGTACAGAATGCCTGCACCTGAGGCCATCATAAAATATACCAAAGCCGAATTTTTTGTGTCTCCTGTCTTTGCAGCAGACCCGCTTCTGCCACTGTTTCCGTTGTTTTTGGTAATATCCTCGCTTTTCCAGTAGTAACCGCCGTTTTTCTTTCCGCTCTTGTTTCCTCCGGCATTTTCAGAAGATATGTTTGAGCCCGTATCCTTGGTCCATTTTGCTTTTAACTCCATGTCTGTGTGGACCGGGGTCTCAAAATTCCATTTTTCCTCTTTTGCACTCTCGCCTTTATAATACCATCCATCAAATGTGTATCTTTCCCGCTTTGGTTCTTTTGGCTCTACAGCATTCTTACCGCTTACAACCGTCTGGGTTTTTGGAGTATAATCTCCCCCGTTTGGATTAAAGCTTACCTTATGCTCTCCGGTTAAAGTAACCTTGACTCTTGCTTCTTTTCCTCCGGCAACAGAAAATGTCAAATAAAATGTACCAGTCTTTCCTGCCTGTTTTGCTGCATTCAGCTTGTCCATTTCTTCTCTGTTAACACTGATAACTGCATTGTTCTTTGTTTCGTCTTTTCCTTTTGCTTTGCAGAGCACAATCAATTCTTCTTCGGTAAAAGCGTTTCCTCCTGTTTTGTGGGCTGCATCGTTGGCTGCGATTGATGCCTCCGGATGCTCCGAATCCGTTTTGGCTCCATCTGTGCCATCATCCCTCAGGTAAACTGTGACTGTTACTTTTGTTCCTTTTGAAGTCTGAAAAGATAGTGAAAAGTCTCCGGTTTCCCCGGCTGTCTTTGCCTCATTAATAGCTGCAACCTGATCGGGGTTTGAAAACAGCAGGTCATTTTTCGGAATTTCATCTCCGTTTTCATCAACCGCATTGACTTTTGCCAGCTCTTTTAACTGCTCATTTGTAAATTGCTCCCCTCCGGTTTTGCTTATCACATTCATTCCTTTGATGGTTTCCCCATTTTCCGGATCTTCCGTGGCCTCATCATATCCTATCAGAGATACTTTCACTTTTACTGTACTTCCGTCCCCTGTTGTGTATGTCAGGTCAAACACCCCTCCTTTTCCGGAGGTCTTTGCTTCATTAATCTTTAAAGCCTGCTTTGAATCTACAGTAAAATCATTCAGAGGGATTGTATTTCCGTTTTTATCTTTACCTTTAACCTCTCCATATTGTTTCAGTTCATCATCTGTGAAGGGATCCCCTCCGGTCTCCTTCTCAAAATCATTTGCTCCAATGGTCGGAGTCGGGTTTTGGGGATCAAACTTGGATGCATCGGTTCCACTGTTCCTTAAAGATACAGTTATAGTTACTTCTGTCCCGCTTGGTGTTGTAAATGTCAACGGGTAATCTCCGATCTTTCCGAGGGCCTTAGCCTCGTTGATCTTATCAATCTGCTTTTTATCCTTAACAGCCAGCTTTTCCGCCGGAAAATCAATCCCATTCTCCTGCTTTCCATTGACTTTGGTAAGATTTTTCAGCTGGCTTTCCGTGAACCCGCTCCCTCCGCTCTTACTTATCACATGATTGGCACCAATCTGTTCTTTGGTATCGTTTGCAATCGTATTTTCATCGCGGTACGGTCCAAAATAAATTTTTGTATAATACTTCTCAACAGAGATTGATGTTTTAGAGGAAAAGGGAGTATCATCGGAGAAATTATAATTATTTTCTGACGTACCGTCCTGAATATAGCCCTGATATCCTGTATCAGGAGATGCTGTAACATTCGATGCTTTTCCATTCGGATCTCCTGCCGGCGGTTTTCCGCATCCGATTCCCGGCATATCGCTGTCTTCGTCACCAACCGCTTTTACAACAGTGTCTCCTCCGCTGATCACAACATTGCTGATATCAACCTTTGCTTTTCCGTTATAGGCAGGTGAATTTGACCCGCTTCCTCCGGATCCAATGCCTGGTGAATCCAAGCCTCCGGATGCATAGACAATCCCCCCGGTAATATAAATGCCGTCAACCGGTGTCCATGATCCGCTTCCCAGACCTGCACAGTTTTTGCCTCCTATTGCATTAACAACGCCTCCTGATATACGAATATTTTTTGTATATCCTTTTTTAACTGCATAACTGTTGCATCCTGCACCAATACCACTGTTATGTTCTCCCCCTTTTGCTGTAATAATACCGCCTTTTATCGTCAGATTAGAAAATCCTGTCTCATCCTGTACATCTCTGTTCAGCAGCATATTGCCAATGGCTGTTACATGATAGTCCGTTCCTTCTACATCTAAACTTCCACAAGTCCCTGCAGAACATTTATGCCCGGATTCTCCGCTGTGCTCGCACTGCAGAATCAGAGCAGACTCATCCATTCCATCTTTTATCAGCGCCCCGTATTCTGATTTCCCACAGGAAAGTGCATTATTCCCAATTAATGTAATGCACACATTTGCATGGGAAACAGTTACACAGTTTTCACTCCTGTTCTGATTGGTAATGCTGACATTATCAAAGGTAAGATTTGTTGTTACCCCAGGATCCACTACAATCTTATTTTCTGTTGTAGTTCCGGTAATCTGGTAGCCTTTAGGATTCAATTTAGTTTCAGCCTGAGAAAGCCCGCCTCCTGCAGCTCCGCTGGATTTGATCTGTATACTGCCTTTGCTCACATTAAGTGCTGTCTGTCCGTCTTCTGTCTTTGGTACTGCATCAGCGGCCGTTTTATTTCTCTTTGGATCCGTCTTCTGCAAAATGAGGGAATGGCTGGGTTCACCTTTATTATCCTGCTTTTCCCCGCTGATATCAGCCGCTGTACTCCCCTCTGCATCTTCCGCTGCTGATAATTCAGCATTTTCTGTCTCTTCATCCTGCCATTCATCCTCTGCCGCTGTTGTCTCTTCTGCCAGTTCCTGAGTTCCCTGCTCTGTAGATTCCTCTGCTGTATCTTCCGCATATAAAATTCCCTGACTGGTTATGATTGTGACAATCAGAAAAAATGCAAAAATGATACTCCAGATTTTTTTGTTCTGCATGTTCCTTTTCCCCCTTTATTATATCAACAGATCGTTGTAACATAATAACACTAAGGACCTGCTCCTACTATAAAGGTTAGAACACTTTGTAAAAAAACAAATGTTAATTTAGCTTTTTTTACATCTCTTTCTTTTGTTCATTATATAAAGTATAGCTGCACCTGTCGTTATCATCAGGAACATATGATATATTTTTTTTGTATCTCCTGTTTTCGCCAGGGACTCACCGCTTTTGGAGGAACTTTTTCAGCTTTGTAAGGATGTTCTGGCTCTGGGGCAGGGAGATGCTGCTTTTTGATACTAACGTAATATTTCCTGCTGTCTTTGGCATCCCCGCCAAATATACCGCAGCCAATATACTGATGACCATAAGACCCATGTAGATCATTACATTCTTCTTTTTTTAATCCATACAGGGAGCCGAAAAAATAAACATTATCCTGGGGTACAACCTCCAGATACTTTTGAAATTCCTTCCTGCATGTTTTGATATCCCTTTCATGATACAAAACATTGCCTCTGTCATCTTCAAGAACCCCTCTTAATATATTGATTGTAGTACTTTTCCCTGCGCCGTTTGGCCCCAGCAGGCAGAGGATTTCCCCTTGATTACGCTGGAAAGATAAGTCTTTTATCACTTTTTTCTTTTGAAACACCTTTTTCAAATGATTGATATTTGATATGATCATTGTAGATCAAGGCACTAAAAAAGAAATCAACCAAAAGGTTGATTTCTTATAATGTTTAACGAATACTTAAAATGCCTGATAAATATCCGCTATTTATATAGAAAGTACAGAGTGACCTTTTTTCACAACTCCTGGTTCTACAAACTTTAATTCTTTGCCATTGTCATTTGTAACAACCAGCATTGTCGTCATGTCGTACTTTCCTGATAATTTCTTCAAATCCACTTCTACAATCGGATCTCCTGCCTTAACAAGATCCCCTTTCTTTTTGTTTAAAATCCGAAATCCTTCTCCGTTGGATTCAACAGTATTGACACCACAGTGCACCATTAATTCAACACCATTTTTCATGGTGATTCCGTAAGCATGGCCAACTGGGAACAATGCACTAAGCGTACCATTTGCAGGCGAACATAGAACAACCTTGTCTCCAGCAAATTGAAATGCTGTACTTTCTCCCATAGTTTTCTCTGCAAACATAGGGTCGGATACTGTTGCAATATCAATCATCTCACCATCTGCCGGTGCGACAATCACATCATCTGTAACTTCTGCTGTTTCAAGATTTTCTTCTGCTTTTTTCTTTGAATTGACACCAAATAAATAAGTAATAACGAAACTTGCAACAACACCACTGACAAGTGAAATTCCACATGCTATAAGATTAAAGTCACCATGCGCTGCTGCCGGAATCGCAAATATGGATTGAGAAAGCGGAACATAACATTTGTAACTTACAATCCCCGTTATCACACCAGAAATCAAAATACCAATTTCTGTGGTCACTAAAACTCGTCTGTTAGGAAGGACAACACCGAATAGCCCCGCTTCTGAAATACCCAATAAGCCAGATAATCCAGAAGAAACTCCTATGGCTTTATCCTCCACTTTTTTGGATCTTAAGCCATATGCAAAAGATGCACCAGCAACGCTCATATTGTATACCATAAGTGCAGGATGGACAATCGGATCAAATCCTACATCTGAAATCATTAAAGTTGCAATTGGGAACAATCCCAAATGAACTCCTGCCATAACTGCCAAAGGCATGATTGCTCCTGCAACTGCTGGAGCAAGGATACCAGCATGTGCATAAATAAAAAGTACAAAATTAGAAATCACATTGGTGATTAGAACACCGATCGGTCCTACAACAAGATATACCAATGGAACTGTGATCAACAGCTCGATCAATGTAACACCAAAAATAGCAACCATATCAGGACAGAGTTTTTTAGCTAACTTCTCTACATATTTTAAAAGCCAGACTGCGAGAATAATTGGAACAATCGTAGAGGCGTAAGAGAAATTTTGAATAGATAATCCAAAAACACTTACACTTCCTTCAGCAATCGCATCCATCATATCTGGATAAATCATAATTGCTCCCAGCAATGCTCCCATATACTTATTTGTCTGCAGTTTTTCTGCGGCACTGAAACCGATCAATACAGGAAGTGAATATAAGCATACCGCTGAAATGGTAGAAAAAAACGCATATGTACTACTTTGTGTACTAACAAGATTTAACGAAGTTAGAAGGGAAAGTATTGCACTGATCATCAACGACCCCATAATACATCCAAGAATTGAACCTACACTTCCTGACACAATTCCAAGAGCATTGCTAAGTGCGTTTATAATAGGATTTTTCTTTTTATCTTCTCCAAAATCTTCTTCTTCCCTTACACCAGAATAATCTTCTTCACCAAATGTATAGCTTGACGTAATAAGATCAAAATACTCATCTACAATACCTGTTCCAAGAATCAGCTGGTATTGTCCTGCTGATTTGGAAAGACCTTTTACAACTTTAATCTGCTTAGCTGCCACATCATCTGCCTTCGCTTCACTTTTAAGAGTGAAACGCAGCCTGGTCATGCAGTGCCCAAGTGTCTTTACATTCCCTTCTCCGCCTACAGCATCAATAATCTGCTTTGCAATGTCCATATCTGCCATTTATATACCTTTTCCTTTCTCTTTCAAGAAATAATCTTTATGACGGCTCAAAATTAATCAAACTTAATCGTGCTATTTGTATCAGATGCATGATAGATTGCTTCAAGAATCTGTGTTACTCTAAATGCTTCTTCTGGTTTTACACACGGTTCTGTATCATTACGAATGGCAGCAATCCATTGCTTTACTTCCACTACACCTGGAGCTTCATTTACCCCATCAAAATAATCAACCAGAGCTTCTCCATCCATTTTCTGACTCATCATTTTACCATGACGTGTCTGATTAAAATAAAGTTCTGACTGAGGATAGCTTCCTCCATGCTTGATTTCTGCACCTTCCAGTGTACCACATAATGTTGTGGAAGCTTCGCGGGCATCCATATAATTCAGGGCCCATGATGCACGTAAATTAATTAAAGAACCATCCTTCATCTTAATAAATCCCATTGCAGAGTCTTCAACTTCAAACGTCTCTGCATCCCAGGCACCATATGTATTTCCTTCTGCTGCAGATTGCAGATTTCCAAGCTTATAAAATACCTGTCCGCTTACGCTGTCAACATCATAATTATTCATACACCACAAAGTAATGTCAAGCGCATGTGTTCCGATATCAATTAACGGACCCCCGCCTTGTTTTGATTTGTCTGGAAATACCCCCCAGGTAGGAACTGCTTTTCGACGAATTGCATTGGCCTCTCCATAATAAATATCACCTAATTCCCCTGCGTCACAAGAATTTTTAAGGACCTGTACATCCGGACGAAATCTATTTTGGTATCCTACCGTAAACTTTTTTCCTGACCTTTTCCATGCATCTATCATTTTCTGCGCATCTGCAGAAGTTGCTGCCATTGGTTTTTCACAAAGTACATGTTTTCCTGCTTCAAAAGCATCTACTGTAATCTGACAATGTGCCACATTTGGTGTACAGACGTGAACAATATCAATAGAAGGATCTGCGAGTAATTCCTTATAGTCTGTATAAACTTTAGCATTGATAATACCATGTTGTTCTTTTGTCGCCTTTGCTTTTTCTTCGTCAAGATCGCAGAGTGCTGCAATCTCCACCTGATCTGCAACCTTAGCCAATGAAGGTATATGTTTATTATTACAAATTCCACCTGTACCAATGATACCTAACTTCAACATTTCCATTTTAATATTCCTCCTTTTATGATCACATAGTTTGTTATTTATTCCTCAATCAATCTCTTTAACATAGATTGATGTTTTCTTACCTGATCGACTTCACTGATCAATTCTTTTTCTGTACGGTCCTGGAACCTTCTCTGTCCTTCATACTCTGTATTAATATATCCGTCATATCCATACTCTTTTAACACTTTGATCGGCCCTTCATAATCAAGAGCTTTATCTATATAAACACCCGGATGTCCCTCTGCCTCTGACATGTTATAAAACTTGCCATGAAAATTTACAATAATTGGAAGGAGTGGTATTAAATCTTCAGGTTTGGCTCTGGATAGAAGCAGCGCCTGTCCCATTACTTCAAAATCAATGTCCTTATAATCTGGTACTTTTTCTTTCACCATTCGTTCCATCATCTCAAATGCTGGTTTTAAATCTTCTGGAGCTTCTCCATTTTTCAAATATGCATGGAAGAAAGACTCTACATTTCCGCCCGTATACATAGAAAGGTCAATTTTGCTGAGTGCATCTGATTTCCCTGTATAATTATCCATACAGAATTGATCCACAAGTTCACAAGTTTCTCTCTTTGCTCCCTGGCGGACATACCAGTCAAGTGTCACTTCAGACGGCCGGTATGCAAAAATCCCCCAGTCTGGTACAATTCCCAGATGTTTGGTTCCTGTTTTTTCAACAACTTCCTGAATTTCTTTGACATATTGTCCATTCAAAGGAATTGGTGCATGGATTTCTTTTGCAATTCTGATATCACATTCTTCTGCTGTTGGAAGTGCCAGTTCAAGAATCTCAATATTGGTCGTCGCAAGTGTACGGACATTTTTGAAACCTAACTTTTTCGCTAATCTGATATCATGTTTTAATCGTTCTGCACATTCTTCAAAACTCATGACATGATCTCTGAACTGTAGTACGTCACAGAACACATCCATCGTAACTGGTTCAAGCTTATATTTTTTGCACATGGCATGCCAGTTTTCTACAAACGCATCGGATGGATCCGGATAAGGCAGTGACTGCTCATCCAAAACTTCGATTCCGGTTACCCCATCGATACTGGATGCTTCCTTTAACATTCCTTCTAAATCTAACTCTTTAAAAAATTGTGCCTGTTGATAACTGTAAAAATCAACGCCTCTTTTAATTCCCATCTGTTTTTCCTCCTGTTTGTGCTAGTCCTGCAGTTCTAATTCATAGCGAACAATATTCTTCGTCTTGTCTGACCCTGCTCCCATACCAGGTTCCGGCGGACATTTTACCCATTCCTCATCTGTTGGAAGATATCCGTAAGCTGCCAGAATAGATTGTTGAAAATCAATGAAATGTTTCCCGGGTGCAAGTCCACCATCTTTTTTTACGTGAACAATTCCTTCATCATCATAATCCCAATGTTCCCAGACAGCCGTTTTAATCTCTTCAAAGGTTCTTGAAGCCTTTCCGTTAATCTCAAATGTCTGTACATCTCTTTTGTACTGCACTCCATCTACTTTTATGTAATAGCCATTATGCAGTGAAAGATAAACCCCTCTATAATTTGCATTTCTTGCTGCGAATTGAAAACCGACCACATTTCCATTTTCATCAACATCATTTTTCAGACTATCTTTTCGAATTAAAAAGTTGTCATACATTGAACTTCCTCCTTTATTCCTTTTGCACTTCTTTTTGTTATCTTTATCTTATCTTTTTTTAAAGTTTTAAACTTCCGTAATCTTAGCCAATACCATATCAAATCATGTTGAAATTTCATACATTTACTTCTTCCATATCATGATTTCAATTTTTCAATATGAATTCTTGCTGTCACTCTTTTTTCCATCGTTTTCTGGATCCATATCACAGTTTTTCCAACGAGTAAAGCAGATGTTATGGTAGCAATCCCCATTCCGTATGGATGATGCAGAAAAAGCATCCCGATTGCAATAGAAATAACCACACAGACAATGTCATAAAAAATTTTTACATGACCAAATTTTTTCTCCGATACCACTGCCAAGCACTTTACAAGTCCATCTGGTGGATTCTGAACCAGATTCATCTTCACCATCATAACCATTCCAAGTGCCGTAAAAAAAATACTGCATGCCAAGGCTAAAAGCTGCAGCAGAATTTGGTTTTGATCAATTATAATCATTGTCTTTATCAGATCAATCAGCCACCCAAAAATAAAAGCAACCGGAATCTGCAGAAGAAGCTTTTTATCTGTCACTGTTTGCAGCAGCAACATTTGAAGCAAAATATTCATAAGATGAAACAGCATCGTAAGCTGCCCAAAAGAAAACGGCAGTATTTCCTTTGAAACAAATGCTATGCTGCTGATTGGTGAAATTCCCAGCCCACACTGTGCACATAACACAATTCCAAGAGATACACTTACCATACCTCCAACGTAGACAGCAACGCGTTTTGCAGATATTTTTTTTACCAATGGCCCACTCTCCTTTCCCGTTTTATCAATTCTCATAAAGGCCTTTTATTTCTTCTTTTGTAAGCCCTGGAACCTCTTCGAGCCTCCACTGACCATCTGTGCAGGAAAAAATACCATTATATCCATTTGGTAATTTTGTAAGACCTTTATCTTCTTTTAATCTCCCGAATTCTCCACTGTCAATTCCTAATAAAATTCCCTGCATCCAAAGCCATGCTGCACCATGAGATACAATAAGAATCCGGTCGCCATCCTCACACTCTTCATAAATTTCGTTATAAGTTTCTCTGATCCTCTTTCCAAAGGTGTCATTATTGTCACCACCACAGTCATCCCAGTGTATACCGTTACCTCGGCGTCGGTTGATTTCATCCAGATGTTTGTCAACTTCTACTCCTTCCCAAGTTCCAAAATTCACTTCTTTCAGACCTTTTCTTTCATATGTAGGAATCTCTCTTCCTTCCAGAATAATTGCGCAAGTATCCCTGCATCTTTCACTGGTGGAAACATAAGCTGCCTTTAAAGATATGTTTTTCAGCATTTTCTTTGCTTCTTTTGCATTGCTGATTCCTTTTTCCGTCAGTGGCGAGTCACACCAGCCCTGCATACGATTGAAAACATTAAACAATGTTTCCCCATGTCTTATATAATAGAATGTTACTTTTTTCTTCATCGTTACCTCCCTTTTTTATCAATCTTTCTGCTTTTATTATAATCCCTCCAAGAATCATCCTCTATCTTCTCACAGTTCATAACAGGATCAATTTTTAGCGAAAATTTGAATTCACACGATCAGGAAACAAAAAATGACAAGATATCATATACAAAAAAACACCTCATCCTGAGACAAAGTGTTTTTCTTTCTTCGTATATGAAATTTTAATTAAATTCTGTAATATGAAGATATTGTACTTCATTTGGCTCTAAAGCAATGTCGAACTCCAGCCTGTTTTTATCTGTAACCTGTTTTTGAATAAACATACGCGGACAAACTTTCTCAAGATAATTTAGTTCTTCCATTCGAAGTTCTGTATCACGGTCGAGATTTAACCATTCATTTAAAATAGACCCTGCTTCCTGGTTCAAGCAGTATCTCCGAATCTGCCAGCAGCCTTCTGGAATATCATCAATACTGATATGAATGATCTTTCGTTCCTTTGATTTCGTCATCTGTTCAATACTAAGCGGTGATAACTGATCTTCTTCTTTTAAATAATAAGCAGTATTCATATTCACCAGATGATGTACCAAAAGTTTATAGTGCTTGTATTCATTCATTGTGATCAGGCATCCGTCTTTTTGAGCTGCAAGTTTCCGATACAATTGCTTCATAAAATAAAGAACAAAACATGCTGGTTTCGCAATCCCTGTTTTTGTAAGAATGCCATTTCCCCCAAACAGATAATTGGCAGAGTCTGAATACTCTGAGTAGGTATCCAATGTATTCCATATTCCAAAGAAATCTACTTTGTCATAAATCTGTGCCGCTGTATTTGCAATAAATGCGGCACGGATTACAGAATCATTGATACAGTTACGATCCGATAACGTCAGATTACATTCTGTAAGATGAAGTTTTATATTACCAAAACCAGAACTTTCCATTGCTGCTTTCACTAATTGGACATCCTCTTTTACAAAATTAAAATCTGTCCTCCTCTGTTCATACCATGTTCCGCTTTCTTGAACAAGATGGTAAGGGAAACTGGTAATACTGATAAAATCCGGAAGATACTTTCGACTTTTCCAGCGTACAAAAAACTGTTTCATACGTTTATATTCATAATGTTGGGCCGGCAATCCCGCTCCGCCGATCTGTGCATCTGGGAATCTCTTTTTCAAAGAAGCTGCCACTATATCAAATTCCTGCAGATAATCATCCCAGAGCTGTTCATTCGTGAGTTTTCCGATAAAACTAGAATTTTCAAACTTTGTGTCATTTGCAATGCTATAACTAAAAATCCATGTATTTGCTTCTTCCCGTCCATACCGACGGATCAGATGGGTAAAAAAATCATCAAAAAATTCAGAACTCTCTTTTTTATCTTCAATATCTTCTTCATAGCCCTTCTCATGAAAAAGTTTATTCGCCGTCCGCAAAAGCCTGAGCGGTTTAGATCGTAATTCTATGTAAGGACGAAGATGCTGCTTAACTAAGAAGTCTAATATTTCATCTAGCCGTCCGTAATTGAATTTCTCACTTCCAGAAACACGTTTCAAATGCATCTCTTCCTCAAACACATTCCAAAAACGGATATATTGAATTCCAAGCTGTCTTTTACAATACAAAATCTTACTTTGTGTGGATGCTTTTAATAAATCTGCTGCCTGCCCCGCATTCATCAGACTTTCTAAAGTGATTGCCTGATACTCTTTTTGCGGCAGTGAAAGAAACATTTCATTTTCTTCTTTTGCGTGATGATCCCGTTCTAAATATTTATGCAAATACATGGCTGTCTTTTCCATATATGTACTGTTATCTTTCTTCGTATTCAATCTCTTTTCCTTGCGATACGCAGAAGGTGTTGTCTGATATGTTTCTTTAAAGACCTTATTCAAAGCCGCAACAGACGCAAACCCGTTATTCATTGCAATCTTTATCACAGGTAAATCTGTGTACATAAGATCTTCCATCACATGAGACAGTCGAACGGAATTGGTCAGATCAACAAACCCCTTCCCACAGCTTTTCCGGATATACTTCGACAGATATGTGGGTGAGAGAAAAAGCTCATCTGCCACATCCTGAAGAGAAATCCTATTTTGATAATTTGCCCGGATATAATCCAATACCCTGCCTGCGTGATCTCTTTCTTCTGCAAAATCGCCGCTCATACCCTTGGCATCTAAGAGAAATTCCCCGCAAAGCACACTCAATAACTGGTAATGCAGACTTTTTACATAAAATTCATCTTTTGATCCTTTGTTGACATTACAAAATAATATTTCCTTGAGCAGCTTTCGCATCTCATCATAGGATTTTGACTTTTCTAACACAGAACAACACCAGAACAAGACTATATTCTGATGCAGTAATTCTCTCAGCTTTGCCATAGAAATCTGAAACCGAACTGCAAGGAGCTTTCTCTTTGCTGTGTAACTGTGTAAACGGTCTGCATTGATGAGCAAAAAGTCTTCATTGGAAAGTTCATACTCTTGCTTGTCTGTTTTTACATGTAGTTCTCCCTCCAAAACAAAAAGTATTTCCGGATTCTCGTGGTCATGAGGTTGTATATTTTGTTCTTCTATAAATTCAAACTCCACGATTGCGTCCGATTGCATATAATTTTTTTCCATCGCCACTTCCTCACACCATAAAGTTTTCATCTGGTTTTTATAATGCTTTTATTATACACGATATATTACAGTTTTTCACTTATTTTCATACAGCAAAGCCGCATCACATAGTTTCAGTGATACGGCTAAAAAAGAAAGTATGCATGATATGTTCCACATGGACATAGTATCTACTGGATAAGGATGACAGCTAAACAGAAGGTGCCGTCCTACGATAGTTTTTCTTCATTGTCGGAAGGAGGCCTTTCCAGAGCCGGCTGGAGATAATGGAAAATAACTCATTGTTTTATGTATATAGTTTATGTTTAATATTATTATTTTCATCAATATCAAAAATACGAGTAAAATTTCCACCCATAATATTTTCAATTTCCTGGTTCTTTCCTGTATCTTTTGCAACAAGAAGTTGTTTGTGAATTTCCATTTCAAATTTGTAAAAAGGATAATCACATCCCATAAATACTTTGTCCGGGCAGTTGGCCAAAGCTCTGTTGACTGCAGCATAGGAGCAGATCGCAGTGTCCAGATAAATGTTTGGAACACGTTTTGCTACATCAACTGCATATTTTGTTGACATCACTTCTCCCATATGTGCCATCTGGATCAATACGTGTGGAAAAGAATTTCCAAGACGCTCAAACATCGACGGATGATTCCTGAAATCTTCACTTGCACAATGAATCACTGCGTAGGAGCGTTTTTTTTCTAAAATTTCAAAAATCGGTCTTAACATTTCAATATCTGCTACACAAAAGTTTGAAACGTAAGGATGAAGCTTTACTCCCTGAAATCCAAGTTCATCTAAGCAATACAACAGCTGCTCTGCACAGTCCTTTTCCCTGGGACCTACATATGCTAATGGAATCATTCTGTCTCTGTAAGGTGCAACTGCATCTGCTAAACGTTTTTGGTTGTCTAATCCTGTCCCAAATGTAAAACAGACGATTTTATCAATCCCGTTTTCATCCATAGAGCGAATGACATTTTCTGGATTTGACATGGGGTTTTCACCCTCTTTTACCGCAATATGTACATGTGCATCAATTCTCATGTTTTTCTCCTATTCAAAGTCAACACTTCGTTTTGTTTCCGCAGATTCACGTACTGCTTCCATCACACAAAGGACTCTTCTTACTTCTTCTGGTTTCACTAACATTTCTTCTTTTCCATCCAATGATTTAAAATAGTTTACAAAATAATCAGATTGTTCTACATTTACTTTTGGCAAAGGCTCCGCAGCAATCAATCCAGGAGATGGGATTCCAAAGGAACGTGTTGGTCCATAGGAAGCTGCTGATTTATCCTGATCTTCATCTACATTTTCAAGAAGTCTTGTTGTTCTTACAATCTTACCTTCCGGATCAAACTTATTCACATTCATAGAACCTTGATTGCCTCCAACAAACCAATGACGTTCAAACCATCCCGGCTGATCGTTTAGGAAATAGGTTCCAAGTTCAATTTCAGCCGTCACATTATTTTCAAAGCGAAGAAGAATTTTGAAATAATCATCTACTTCTTTGTTGATGACATTGCGGACATCTGCATAAACTGTCTTTAATTTTCCCTCTACCATATAAAGAATCTGATCGATGAGATGAACTCCCCAGTCATACAGCATTCCACCACCTTCAGATTTATAAATATGCCAGTCATGCATGTTTCCATTAAAGCCGTACAGTGAACTTTGGATGGTATAAATATCCCCTACAAGATGTTCATCATAACATTTTTTTACTGTATTAAAATCTTTATCAAATCTTCGCTGTTGATGAACGGTAAAGGACACCCCTGCTTTCTTCACAGCCTCCATCATTTCATCATATTCTGCAACGGTAAGTGCCGCAGGTTTTTCACAAATAATATTGCATCCATGTTCTGCTGCCATAATGGTAAGTTCTTTATGTGCTTTATTATTTGCAGAAATGATCACTCCATCCAGTTTTTCATTAGCAAAAAGTTCTTCTGCGCTTTCGTATACTGACATATCCGGATAGATTTCCTGTACTTCCTTTAACCGTCTTAGATTCAGATCGCATACTGCAACGCAGTCAGACGCCTCAAATTCTTTTAAAGTGTTTACATGTCTCCTTCCAATAAAACCATATCCTATCACTGCATATTTATAACTCATAATGATATCCTCCTTGTGTTCTATTCCAGAACTAATTTTATTGCTCCATATATCCCTGCGTTATTACTAAGCTTGGCAAGTTTAAATATCGTATTCCTTGCTGCATGGAATGCGTATTCCATATAATATTTTTTTATCGTATTTATCAGAATATCCCCTGCTTTTGACATACCTCCGCCGATTACAAAAGCCCCTGGATTCACCGCACAAGATATTGCTGATAATGCCTTTCCAAGCATACTTCCCACTTCATTTACCATACAAAGCGCAGCTTGATCCCCTTTTACTGCCTCTTCAAATATTTCTTTCGATGTGTATGTTTTCATTGTTCTTAAACTACTGTATATATCAGGATTTTCTTCTAAGTATCTTTTTGTGATGCGGACGATACCATTTGCAGATGCATATTGTTCTAAGCATCCTTTTTTTCCACATCCACAAGTTTCTTTTTCTCCGCCTTTCATTGGAATATGCCCAATTTCTCCTGCTGCACCGTTAATTCCAGATAAAATATGTCCGTCAATAATGATACCTCCTCCAACACCTGTTCCAAGTGTTATCATGACGATATCTTTGTATCCACATCCTCCTCCTTTCCACATTTCACCTAATGCCGCAACATTTGCATCATTCCCGGCTTTGGCCCTAAAACCAGTCAACTTTTCCATTTCCTGTTCTACATTAAATATTCCCCAACCGAGATTAACACATTTAAGAACCTCTCCATCTGCGCTCACTGGTCCTGGAATTCCCATACCGATTCCTTCTACCTCTGTTTTAGAGATTCCTTTTTCTTCAATCTTGCTTAAAATTTCTTTTGCAATATCAGAAAGAATATATTTTCCTTTTTCTTTTGTTCTAGTTGGAATTTCCCATACTTCCACAATCTCTTCCGGCATTTTAAACAATCCGATTTTTACTGTTGTCCCACCGATATCAACACCAAACACATAATTATTCATTTTCTTATACCTTTCTGCGAAAGTATTAAATCACAAAATTTCTCAGATATTTTGCACTAAGAATGACTGCTTTCTTCGCGTCTTCAAGATTATTTTCAAAAGCTTTATCTTCTACTTCAATGCAGGTATTCCCCGTATATCCAATGTCTGTTAATGCAGATACATATCTGCCCCAATCAACATCCCCAAGCCCCGGAAGTTTTGGCGACATATATTCAAGCGGTGTTGCCATTGTTCCCACATCAGCAAGCTTGTCTTCATATATCTTGATATCTTTATAATGTACATGAAAGATCCTGTCCCTGAATTCATACATCGGCGTAATATAATCAATCATCTGCCATACAAAATGGGACGGATCATAGTTGATACCAAAGTTTGGGCTGTCAATAATATCAAATACTTTTCTCCAATTTGCAGGAGTTGTCATGATATTTTGTCCTCCCGGCCACTCATCTTCTGTAAAAAGCATTGGACAATTTTCAATTGCAATTTTAACACTCTTTTTCTCTGCATACTTTACAATGGGAGGCCACACCTCTTTTACAAGTTTCATATTCTCATCTACATTTTTGGCGGGATCACGCCCGACAAATGTGGTTATCATATTTACATCCAGCATTGCCGATGCATCAATCAAGTGATAGAGATGTTCGATATAACCCTGCCTTTTCTCTAAGTCTGGATCCATTGTATTTGGGTAATATGCCAGAGAAGAAATTTCTACATTTTTTGATGCGCACAATTCTTTTATTTCAGCAGCCTTTTCCTCTGTTAGATTGACAACATCAATATGGCTGACACCTGCATACCTTCTTTGTGCTCCACCTTGCGGCCAGCAGGCAACTTCTAAACATTCGAGCTGATTCTCTGCTGCAAAATCGACAACCTCTTCCAGTGTCATTCCATCGCAGATTGCTGTAATAAATCCTAATTTCATATTCTTTCTCCTTTCGACTTTTCTAACTAGCGTCTTAACTTATAACTCATTTTAATTCAAAAGGAGATTCTTATCTTCTGCCTTCTTATCAAAAAGATATATGAAAATTATCCTCTTTTTCTTCTGCTGGAAATAGCAAAAAGAAAAAGACAAAAAAAAGTATGTTTTTTTATCCTAACTGTATTATTGAGAAATCTCGGCGTCTTGACACCTATGGAGAAATGAGAACTATTTACGATCGGCAAAAAAAACTGCCAGCGGGGTTAGCCACTGGCAGGAAAAATTTATAGTTTTTCAATTGTCTACTTGATGGGGATCGGTTCATAAAACGAGACCAATCATGCTTTCCTGCTCCTTCTATAAAATAGATACAGCGTTCCCAGACCTGAGGCTGTCATTATCACTACAACAACCATATCTTTTGTATCCCCTGTTTTTGCCGCAGTATCACTTTTCCCATAATTTTTTGTAATATCCTGGCTATCCCAGTAATAACGATTCTTTTTTTCTTTCTTTTTATCTTTGCTATTTTTTTCTCCTTCATCTTTGTCTTTATTGTCAGCGAAGGTATTACTTTCTGAGACTTTGCTCCATTTTGCCTTTAAAGAAATATCTGAGTGAACAGCCGTTTCAAAATTCCATTTCTGCTCTTTCCCGTTCTCATCTTTATAGTACCACCCCTCAAATATGTAGCTATCCCGCTTTGGTTCTTTTGGTTCCACAGCGCACTTTCCTCCGGGAACTGTCTGGGTTTTTGGAGTATAATCTCCTCCGTTAGGATTAAAACTTACTTTATGTTCTCCGGTTAAAGTAACAGTAACCTTAGCCTCTTTTCCTCCTGCAACAGAAAAAGTCAGACTGAAGGTTCCTGTCTTTCCCGCTTTTTTTGCCGCATTTAGCTGATCCATCTCATCCTGGCTGATATCAAGTTCTATATTATTCTTAAATCCGTCTTTCCCTTTTGCTTTGCAGAGTTTAATTAAATCTTCCTTGGTAAATGCGTTTCCTCCGGTCTTATGCTCCGCATCATTAGCCGCGATCATTGATTCCGGATGTTCCGGATCCGCTTTCGCCCCGTCAGTTCCGTCATCTCTCAGATAAACGGTAACGGTAACTTTCGTCCCCTGAGCAGTCTCAAAAGACAGAGAAAAGTCTCCGGTTTCACCTGACTTCTTAGCCTTATTAATCTCCTTTAGTTCTTCCGGATCGGACAGCACAAGATCCTCGGCAGGAATTTCATGTCCATTTTCATCAAATGCTTTCACTCTTGTCAGATCTTTGAGCTGTTTCTCAGAAAATCCTTCTCCTCCGGTTTTGCTGATCACATTCATTCCCTTGATACTTTCCCCATTATCAGGGTTTTCTTCAATTTCATCATACCCTACCAAAGTTACTTTTACCTTCACTTGATTTCCGTCCGGGGCTTTGTAAATCAGATCAAATACTCCGGCTTTTCCTGAAGTTTTTGCCTGATTAATCTTCTGGAACTGCTCCGGGTCTACTGTAAAATCATCCAGAGAAATTGTATTTCCGTCTTTGTCTTTTCCTTTCACTTCACCATATGCCCTCAGCTGTTCCTCAGTAAAGGCATCTCCGCCGGTGTCTTTCTCGAAATCATTAGCTCCGATTACAGGCACAGGATTTTGGGGATCAAATGTTGAAACATCGGTTCCGCTGTCTCTCAAGGAAATGGTAACCGTCACTTCTGTGCCGTTTGGTGTCGTATAGGTTAATGGGTAATCGCCTATTTTCCCGGAAGTTTTTGCCTGATTAATCTTCTCGATCTGGCTGGCATCCTTAAAAACCAGATCACCTGGGGGAAAATCCGTTCCGTCCTGCTGCTTACCTGTAACTTTCGTCAGGTCTTTCAGCTGCTTTTGAGTAAAGCCTTCCCCTCCGGTCTTACTGACCACATGATTGGCTCCAATCTGTTCTTTTGTGTCCTTCTCAATGGCATTCTCATCGCGGTACGGTCCAAAATAAACCTTTGTATAAAATTTTCCCACATTTATCTCAGTATCTTTGGCAAAAGGAGTTCCTTCCATAAAAGTATAATCTGTCAATGATTTACCATCCTGAATATATCCCTGATACCCTGTATTCGGCGATGCAATTATATCTGCTGCTGAACCAGATCCTGAGCCAAATGTGGCATAGCCTATTCCGGGTGCGCTGCTGCCTGAGTCTCCTATAGCCACCACAATAGTATCTCCGCCGGTAATAACAAGATTTTGAAAACAGGCATTTACACTTCCCAGACCCGGAGCAGAGTTTCCTCCTACAGCTTCCACAAAGCCTCCTCTGATATAAATCCCATTTATATCAGCACTATTCCCTCCGCCGATTCCTGCACAATAAACGTTGCCTACCGCTTTTATATTCCCTCCGGTAATAGTTATATTTTCTACTTTTCCATTGGCATAATTGCTGGTACAGGCACCTCCGATTCCCGGGCTGTGATATCCGGCTTCTGCAACAATATTGCCTCCGCGGACAGTAAAATTTGTAAACCCTGTCTCTCCCTCCGTTCTGCAGTTTCTTGTAGAATTGCCAATGGCTCCTGCATGATACAGAGACTTATTTCCTGTGGCATTCAGACTCCCGCAGCTGCTGTCACAGTGATGCCCCGCCTCATCAGCAGATTCACACTGGATTGTCAAGCTTCCGTCTTTTCCGTCTTTCGTAATGGCATTGCCCAGATTTGAAAAAAGTCCATCCTTGGAGTTTCCCGCATTGCAGAGTAAATTATTTTTTCCCGTCAATGTGATTGTCACATTGGCATGAGATACATTGATACAATCATAATTTGAGGTATCACATGTTATATTGACATTGTCAAGGGTAATCTTCGTCGTCACATTTTTTTCTACAATGATATTATATCTTGTTGTTGTACCAGTGATGTAATAACCTTTTGGATTCAGTGCTGTTTCATTTGAAGATAGTCCCCCTCCGGCAGCACCGGTTGTTTTGATTCTAATATTCCCTTTGCTTACATCCAGCATCGTCGGTCCTGTTTCCGCTTTTGCTGCAGTCCCCGGTACACTCTTCTTACCTTTTATTTTTTGTTCCGTGTTATAAGGTTCTGCAGGTACGTTCTCCGTACCCCCCCCCCCAATTTTTTACTTCTGCTGTCTCCTGCTGTTCCTGTTCTGGCAGTCCCTCTGCTTCATCTTTAGCAAACAGGCTTCCCTGGCCGGCTGCCAATCCTGCTGTCAAAAAACCGGCTAATACAACAGTCCAGATTTTCTTTCTCTGCATGGTTCCTTTCCCCCTTCTGTATTTGTCTATAACAGGCAATTTTGTCATAATGTCTTTAAGGACCAGCCCTCAGACTAAAGGTTAGATATGAAAAAAGAAACCGGTTCTAAAATTAAACTTTAAAACCAGTTTCCTTCTATTTAATATATCTGACAATAAATTTTACTGCTGCTAGTTCTTTTTATTCTTCTTTCCATACATTAAAATCATGATTCCTATACCGGCACACACCATAAAAATTACTGTTTCCATATGTTTTGTATCTCCGGTCTTCACAGCAGAACTGCTGTCTCCATAATTTTTTGTTATATCTTCGCTGTCCCAATAGTAACTTTCTTTTTTCTTCTTGGGGCTGTTTTCTTTTGTATTATTCTCCTTATCAGACACGTCCTTAACTGCTGCATCTTTTTTCCATTTAGCTCTCAGTGATATATCGGAATGAACCGGCGTCTCAAAGTCCCACTTCTGTTCCTTTCCATTCTCATCTTTATAATACCAGCCTTCAAATGTAAAGCCTTCCCTTTTTGGCTCCTTTGGTTCAACTGCACATTTTCCTCCAACCACAGTCTGGGTTTTCGGGGTATAATCTCCTCCGTTTGGATTAAAGCTTACCCTGTGCTCTCCTGTCAAAGTAAACTTGATCCTGGCCTCTTTTCCTCCTGTGACAGAGAATGTTAATTCAAATACTCCGGTTTTCCCAGCCTGTTTCGCCGCATTAATCTTCTCCATCTGTTCTTTATGAATATGAATTTCTGCATTATTTTTGGCTTCATCTTTACCTTTAGCCTGACAGAGTTTTATCAGTTCTTCCTCGGTAAAAGCCTTTCCTCCGGTCTTATGGGATGCATCATTGGCTGCAATCGATGCCGCCGGCTTCTCCGGGTTTTCTTTTGCTCCATCTGTACCTTCATCCCTTAAGAAGACTGTAACCGTCACTTTCGTTTTACCTGCTGTTTCAAAGGATAAAGAAAAATTACCTGTCTCCCCGGCAGTCTTTGCATCATTGATTGCCTTCAGTTCATCCGGATCAGACAGCACTAGATCTTCGGTTGGAATCTCATGTCCGTTTTCATCAAATGCCTGGACTTTGGTCAGATTTTTCAGCTGAGCTTCACTGAATCCATCTCCACCAGTCTTGCTGATCACATTCATTCCCTTAATACTCTCCTGAGTCTCCGGATTTTTTACGGTCTCATCATATTTTACCAGAGAAACTTGGACCTTTACCTGATTTCCGTCCGATGCTGTATAAGTCAAGTCAAAAATCCCGATCTTTCCGGATGTCTTTGCCTCGTTGATCTTTTGAAACTGTTCTGCATCTACCGTAAAATCTTCCAAGGAGATCGTATTTCCTTCTTTATCTTTTCCTTTGACTTCCCCATACTTTTTCAGCTGTTCTTCCGTAAATGCATCTCCGCCGGTATCCTGAACAAAATCATTTGCTCCTATGACCGGAACAGGATTCTTTGGGTCAAACTCAGAAGCATCGGTTCCGCTGTCTCTCAAAGACACAGTTACTGTTACCTTGGTTCCGTTTGGTGTCTTGAATGTCAAGGGAAAATCCCCGATCTTCCCGGAGATTTTTGCTTTGTTGATGGCATCAATCTGTTCTTCATCTGCAAAAGTTAAATCTTCTTCAGAAAAACTGGTTCCATTTTCCTGTTTCCCATTCACTTTTGTAAGGTCTTTTAGCTGGCTTTTCAAAAATCCAGCTCCTCCGGATTTACTGATGACATGATTAGCACCAATCTGTTCTTTTGTATCTTTGGCAATGGTATTTTCATCCCTGTATGGGCCAAAGTAGATTTTTGTATAGTATTTTTCTACAGAAATTGCAGTATTGGAAGAAAAGGGCGTGTGATCTGTGAAATTATAATCATCTTCAGAGGTCCCATCCTGAATATACCCCTGATAGCCAAAGTCTGGTGATGCTGTAATATTTTTTGCAACACCTTTAGGCTGGTCATTAGGAGATGTTCCGCATCCGATTCCCGGCATATTTGTTGCCATATCACCCACAGCCACAACAACGGTGTCCCCTCCGCTGATCACAACATTTGAGACATCCAATTTTACTGTTCCCACAGGTGATATATCTGCTTTCAGTCCTCCGGATCCGATCCCTGGAGAATCCGCTCCTCCTTCTGCATAGACTGTACCACCTGTAATATAAATACCATCTGCCGGAGTATATGCACCGCTGCCGATAGCCGCACAGGCAGTTCCTCCTTTGGCATTTACAATGCCTCCGGAAATTGTAATATTTTTAGTATAACCTCTGTTAGCATTGTAAGAATTACATGATGACCCAATGGCACAGTTATGGTCTCCTGCCGTAGCAGTGATAATCCCTCCTCTGATCACCAGATTAGAAAAGCCTGTTTCATTATCCTGCGATGCTTTTTCAGAACTGCTTCCAATGGCAGTTGTATGTGTTGTGGTTCCGCTGGCATTCAGACTTCCGCAAGTTTCTTTCCTGCATTTATGGCCATCCTCTCCGGCATGCTCGCACTGCAAAGTCAGGGTCTTATTATCCATTCCGTCTTTCACTAAAGCTCCAAATCTCTCTTTTCCACATGATAAAGTGTTTTTGCCGATCAGCGTTATCGTCACATTGGCGTGTGAAACCGTTACACAGTTTTCACTTCTGCTTTGATTTGTAATGCTGAGATTTTCAAAGATCAGATCCGTTGTCACACCGGAATCTACAATGATTTTATATGACGTTGTTGTTCCTGTTATATAATAACCCTTAGGATTTAAACTGGTTTCTGCCTTAGAGAGTCCTCCTCCCACTGCTCCGGTTGCTTTAATCTGGATACTTCCTTTGCTCACATCCAGCTTTGTCTGTCCTGTCTCCGTTTTTCCTAAAGCCTTCTTGCTTTTTGTCTGAGATTTCTTTTCTGGATCCGATTGTTTTATCTCCTGCCTGATGTTTTGTTTCTCTTTATCAGGATTCACAGTCTCCGTTAATTCTTCTGTACTGCTAAATTCTGTTGGTACGTTCTCCGTACCCCCCCCCCCAATTTTTTACTTCTGTCATTCCCTGCTGTTCCTGTTCTGGCTGTCCCTCTGCTTCATCTTTAGCAAACAGGCTTCCCTGGCCGGCTGCCAATCCTGCCGTCAAAAAACCGGCTAATACAACCGTCCAGATTTTCTTTTTCTGCATAATTCCTTTCCCCCTTCTGCATTTTCTATGCTATGACATCTTCTATGTCAGGCAGTTTTATCATAATGTCTTTAAGGACCAGCTCTCCATTCAAAGGTTAGAGTTCTTTTAAGAAAAAAACTGGTTTCAGGGCTTAACCCCAAAACCAGTTTATCACCGTTTCAAACAGGCAGTTCAGAATATCATTTTTATTTATAATTTTTTCTATTCCTGTTTATCTTATAGTACAGCAAACACAGGACTCCGCCGCCTGCAATCATCATAAATATTACTGCTGCCATACTTTTTGTATCTCCTGTCTTTGCAACAGATCCATTATTTCCGTAATCCTTTGTGATATCCTCACTGTCCCAGTAATAGCTTTCGTTTTTCTTTTTTGTCTTGTCTTTCCTGTTTTTGTTTCCATCTGTGCTGTCCTTTTTTTCAGATGATGTATTTCCTTCCGGCTCTTTTGTCCATCTGGCTTTCAATGAGATATCGGAGTGGACTGGTGTCCCAAAGTCCCATTTTTGTTCTTTGCCGTTTTCATCTTTATAATACCAGCCCTCAAATGTATATCCTTCCCTCCCGGGCTCCTTCGGTTCCACCGCGCAGTTACCTCCGGTTACTGTCTGGGTTTTCGGGGTAAAATCTCCTCCGTTGGGGTTAAAGCTTACCTTGTGTTCTCCTGTCAGAGTAACTGTAACCTTTGCTTCTATCCCTTCTGAGACTGAAAAGGTAAGAGAAAAGGCACCTGTTTTCCCCGCCTTTTTTGCAGTATTCAGCCGATCCATCTCATCAGTTTTTATGCTGATCTGTACATTATTCTTGGCTTCATCTTTTCCTTTTACCTTACACAGTCCGATCAGATCTTCTTTGGAAAAAGCGTTTCCTCCGGTCTTGTGCACTGCATCATTGGCCGCAATCGATGCTGCCGGCTTCTCCGGGTTCTCCTCAGCTCCGTCAGTTCCTTGATCTCTTAAAAAGACTGTAACCGTCACTTTCGTTTTACCCGCTGTTTCAAAGGATAAAGAAAAATCTCCTGTCTCTCCTGCAGTCTTTGCCTTATTAATTGCTTCCAGCTCATCTGGATCAGACAGAACAAGATCTGCGGCCGGGATTTCATGTCCATTTTCATCAAATGCCTGGACTTTAGTCAGATTTTTCAGCTGAGCTTCACTGAACCCTTCTCCTCCGGTCTTGCTGATCACATTCATTCCCTTAATACTTTCTTCGCTCTCCGGATTTTTTACAGTCTCATCGTATTTTACTAAAGACACCTTAACTTTTACCAGGTTACCATCCGCCGCTAAATAAGTCAGATCAAATACTCCGGTCTTTCCCGAAGTTTTCGCCTCATTGATCTTTTTGAACTGTTCTGCATCTATTGTAAAATCTTCCAGGGAAATCGTGTTTCCTTCTTTGTCTTTTCCTTTGACTTCCCCATACTTTTTCAGCTGTTCTTCTGTGAAGGCATCTCCCCCGGTATCTTTCTCAAAATCGTTTGCGCCTATAACCGGAGTAGGATTCTCCGGGTCAAAATTGGAAGCATCGGTCCCGCTGTCTCTCAGCGATACAGTCACAGTCACTTCCGTTCCATCCGGCGTGGTAAACGTCAGTGGATAATCCCCAATCTTTCCGCCAGTTTTAGCCTTGTTGATTTTCTCAATCTGGCTGGTATCTGTGAAAGTCAGTTCTTCCGCCGAAAAATTGGAACCATTCTCCTGCTTCCCAGTAACTTTGGTCAAATCCTTCAGCTGACTTTCTGTAAAGCCAGTTCCTCCGGTCTTACTGACTACATGGTTGGCTCCAATCTGTTCTTTCGTATCTTTTGCGATGGTATTTTCATCCCGGTATGGGCCAAAGTATATTTTTGTATAATATTTTTCTACAGAGATAGCGGTGTCAGTGGAAAATGGAGTGTCATCTGTAAAATCATAATCTGTCTCTGTTGTTCCATCCTGAATATATCCTTGGTATCCGTCATCCGGAGATGCAGTTACATTTTTGGTAATCCCTTTTTCTCCTCCTATGGATGTCTTTCCGCAGCCAATACCCGGCATGTTTGTATCAATATCTCCTAACGCTTTAACAATGGTATCTCCTCCGCTAATTACAACATTTGAGACATCAAGAACACCCTTATTTTTATTAGTATCAATTCCGGTATCGTTGCCTCCGGATCCAATTCCCGGGGAATCAGTTCCTCCTTTGGCATAAACGGTTCCTCCGGTAATATATATCCCATCCGTCGGAGTCCAGCATCCGCTTCCGATTCCAGCACAGTAAGTACTTCCAATCGCCGTAACAATCCCTCCTGAAATATGGATGTTTTTTGTATATCCTTTTCCCAGTCCCCAGCTGCAGCATGCAGCTCCTATGGCGCAATTATCATCACCTGCAAAGGCTTTAATGATTCCGCCCTTTATGTATAAATTTGAAAAACCACTTTCACTGCTTATATGCCTGGTAGCTGTAATGCTTCCTATGGCAGTTACATGCGATGCTTTCCCTCCGGCTTCCAGACTGCCGCAGATATCTTCCCTGCATTTATGCCCTTTCTCTCCCGCATATTCGCATTTTAGTGTTAATACTGTTTCATCCATCCCCTCTTTGACTAGACCACCGTAATTTGTCTCCTCACAGAGAAGCTTATTTTCTCCGATCAGAGTAATCGAAACATCTGCATGGGAAACAGTCACACAGTTTTCTTCTCTGTTTTGATTTGTAATACTAAGGTTATCAAAGGTTATATCCGTCGTCACCCCAGGGTCCACAACAATTTTATTAGTTGTTGTTGTACCCGTAATATAATACCCTTCCGGATTCAGATTATCTTCTGGCTGGGTCAGTCCTCCTCCAACTGCCCCTCCCGTTTTGATCTGGATACTTCCTTTGCTCACATCCAGCTTTGTCTGTCCTGTCTCCGTTTTTTCTGATGTTTTCTTCTTGCTTGTTGCGCTCTTTGTCTGAGGTTTCTTTTCTGAATCCGATTGTTTTATTTTCTGCCCGATATATTGTTTCTCTTTATCAGGATTCACAATCTCTGTTAATTCTTCTGTACTGCTGAATTCTGTAGGTACATTCTCCGTACCCCCCCCCCCCAATTATTTACTTCTGTCGTTCCCTGCTGTTCCTGTTCTGGCTGTCCCTCTGCCTCATCCTTGGCAAACAGACTTCCCTGGCCGGCTGCCAATGCTGCCGTCAAAAAGCCTGCTAATACAACCGTCCAGATTTTCTTTTTCTGCATGATTCTTTTCCCCCTTCTGAGTTTTCTATAATATCTTCTATGTCAGGCAGTTTTATCGTAATGT
>NZ_JAGZSD010000023.1 GCF_018381315.1 Anaerostipes sp.
AATCCCGCTTGCGGGATTCTCCGCCTGCGGCGGGTCGCTTTGGCGACATGATTCCTTATCGCCGCAGTGCGATCCTCGCGGAGCGTTTTTTATTTCATAGGACGCACTTTCCTATGAAATAAAAAAACAAAACCAGGTCTGAGATTCAGGCCTGGTTTTATTCACCTCATTTCATTTATAAAAAATAACAAATCATCTGCATAACCTGCTTTGTTAAAAAACAAAACAGACAGCCTGCTGCTGTGGGAATGAGAAAAGCTGCAAAAGTCCACTTAAGACTTCCTGTTTCCTTTTTAATTGTCAGGAGTGTCGTGGAACATGGCCAGTGCATCAATGAAAACAGCATCATACACAACGCCGTTGTCTGCGTCCATCCATTATGTAGTAAAAGCTGCCGAATGGTCTCCAAACTTCCGGTTTCTGTGATCATTCCCTGGGACAGATACGCCATAATCATTACCGGAACAACAATTTCATTGGCCGGAAACCCAAGAATGAAGGCTGCCAGAATTACGCCGTCCAAACCGATTATCCTGCCAAACGGGTCCAGCAGTGAAGTAAATCCGCCAAGCAGGGTCGTTTCTCCTATTGAGACGTTTGCCATAATCCAGATCAGCAGTCCTGCCGGTGCTGCCACTGCCGCCGCCCGTGCCAGCACAAACAGTGTTCTGTCAAAAATAGATCTGACTATGACCTTTCCGATCTGCGGTTTTCTGAACGGCGGCAGCTCCAAAGTAAAAGAGGCAGGAAACCCCTTGAGCATAGTTTTTGACAGAATTCCTGATACGGCCAGCGTCACGGCAATTCCTAACAGTATCATCAGTGTCAGCAGCACTGCCGACCCAACAGAGGCTCCAATTCCTTCCTTTGTTCCTACAAAAAACAGGCTGATCAGAAGAATTAAAGTCGGAAATCTGCCATTGCACGGCACAAAAGAATTTGTAAGAATGGCAATGAGCCTTTCTCTCGGCGAATCAATAATCCGGCATCCGACAATGCCTGCGGCATTGCATCCGAATCCCATACACATAGTCAGCGCCTGTTTTCCGCATGTACAGCACCGTTTAAATTGGCGGTCTAAATTATATGCTACCCTGGGAAGATAGCCTGCATCCTCCAAAAGTGTAAACAACGGAAAAAATATTGCCATCGGAGGCAGCATCACAGATACAACCCATGCCAAAACCCGGTAGACTCCTGAAAAAAGCATACTATACAGCCACGGAGGCATCCCTGCTGACCGGGAAAACTCTACGAGACGGTCTTCCAGCCAAAACAATCCTTTCGACAGCATCTCTGACGGATAATTCGCTCCGATGATCGTAAGCCACAGTACTACGGCCAGCAGCCCTATCATCACAGGGTATCCTGTTTTTCTGCTTGTTAATATATGATCCAGTTTACGGTCCCCCTTTGAATAATCCTTTGTCTGGTACACCACTGTATCTGCACATATTTTCTGAGCAGTTTTTACAAGTCCGAAAACAATCCTGTCATCAAGAAATTCTTTCCCATTTTCTGAAAGAAGTGCTTTTGCTTTTTCAACTGCCTGTTTGACATCTTCATCTTCTCCGATGTCTATCTGAAGACACTGTTCCAATTCCTGAAGCAGGGCAGAATCTCCTTCCAGAAGCATCAGTGAAGTCCATCGGGCCGGAAGCTTTCCCTTAGTTTTTACTTCTGCAGCCGGTTCAAGACTTCTAAGCGCCTCTTCCAGCTGGGTCTCATACTTCACTTTAAAAGCTTTTTTCTCCCACTTCCCTTCTGTTATATCATCAACTGCTTTCATCAGGTCTTCCAATCCTTCACCGCTCCTGGCTGCTGAGGCTACCACAGGAACACCTAATAGATCAGAAAGCTTTGCAGTATCAATGCAGATTCCCTTTTTTCTGGCTTCATCCATCAGATTGATGCATACGACAACCCGGTCTGTGATCTCTAAAGTCTGCAGAACCAGATTCATATTTCTCTCCAGACAGCAGGCATCACAGACAACGATCACCGCATCCGGTTTCTCAAAACAAATGAAATTTCTGGCCACCTCTTCCTCTGCAGAATGTGCCAGCAGAGAATAGGTGCCCGGAATATCAATCATCACATAAGAATTACGTTCTGTTTGACAGTAGCCCTGTGCATTTGCCACCGTTTTCCCGGGCCAGTTCCCTGTATGCTGCCTCATTCCAGTCAGATTGTTGAAGACTGTACTCTTTCCTACATTAGGATTTCCCGCTACAGCAACAATCTTATCCTTTGGGTTCTGTTTTCTCACATCCAGCCCCTGATCTACGGAGCTGATCCCTGTCGAATGACTGGTAAGTCCCATTGTAATACTCCCTTCTGCTTTAAATCCTTACAACAATATCTTTCAGGTCTTCTGAACGTATGGCAATGACTGCCCCGCGAATTAAAAAAGCGGCCGGATCCCCTGCCGGACTTCTCCCGACGCATTCTACCTTTGTGTCCTTGACTAAACCGATATCCAGAAGCCTCCTCCGGATGCTTCCTCTGGTCTTAAGTTCTTCTACCACGGCACTCTGTCCCGGATTCAATTCGTTTAAACTGCAATTCTGACTCATATATTTATTCACTCCTTAATAGAAATTAGGATAGGGAAACTTTATTTCTCAATGCTATTATATTGGGGGACAAAGAAAAGCGTTACAACATTTCATAAAAAGGATGGAGCCCATGGAACATAAGGAAGGATTTTATACACTGAAAGGATACCAAAAAGGAGAATCTGACAGTATGACAGCCTCAATGGAAGATTATCTGGAAATGATCTGCCGTCTGCTCCTGACAGAACAGGTCGTACGGGTCAGCCAGCTGGCACAGATGCTTCATGTCAAGCCTTCCTCTGCTTCAAAGATGGTAAAAAACCTCAAGGACAGCGGCTACCTTTTATCTGAAAAATATGGATATATCCGTCTCACAGATAAAGGAAAACAGGCCGGGGATTATCTTTTATTCCGGCACGATGTCCTGAACCGTTTTTTGTGCATGGTCAACCAAAGCGAAGATGAACTGGAACAAGTAGAAAAAATAGAACATTTTATCAATAAGAGAACATTATATAATTTAGAAAAATTTTTAAAGACATATGAAGATTAAAAAAACGGCAGAATATAATCTGCCGTTTTCATAATGAAGAAGTGTTTAGGTTTATTTTGGCTTACAGTCAAATGCAGGGTTAAATGCATAGAAGTTTTTAGAATCAAGATGGTCCTGAACTCTCCGAAGAGCCTCGCCGAATCTCTGATAATGAACAATTTCCCTCTGTCTCAGAAAGGCGATCGGATCTCTGACATCAGGGTCTTTGATCAGTCGCAGCAAGTTATCATAAGTTGTTCTGGCTTTCTGCTCTGCAGCCAAGTCTTCATTCAGGTCAGTGATCGGATCTCCTACAGACTGGAAGAAATCGGCTTTGAACGGTTCTCCACTGGCTGCCTGAGGCCAGATTCCGGTTGTGTGGTCTACATAGTATTGATCAAAGCCTGCTGCCTGTATCTGCTCCGGTGTAAGATCACGGGTGAGCTGATGGACAATAGAACATACCATCTCAAGATGGGCAAGCTCTTCTGTTCCGACATCGGTGAGAACACCGCATACCTCTTTATAAGGCATTGCAAACCTCTGTGACAGATATCTCATAGATGCACCCAGTTCACCGTTTGGTCCGCCATACTGGGTAATAATGACTTTGGCAAGCATAGGATCACATTTTTTGATGTTGACTTTATATTCTAATCGTTTCTCATAATTCCACATAGTCTAACATCCCTCCTTCTGCCAAGGCCATTTGGTCGTAGCCCAGGTAAATGTGTCAGTGATCTCTGCAGAATCAATGGTTAATGGTTCAAAGTATTGGGAATACTCTTTAACAGCCTTGTTTCTTGCACACTGATATTGATTAAAATGACTGATAGCTTCCTGATCATCCGGATGAGTGTCCAGATACAATGTTGTGTCGATCAATGCAAAACTAACTGCATCAATATAGCTTAAAAGTTTTTGCTGGTCATATTTATTCATCGTCTGCACCCCGCTTTCCCATAAAATGGTTTATTTAGTTCCGGGAAAATGGTGCCGCAGGCTAATCCTTCTTCAGGACAATAGACTTGATCCCAATGCTGCCAGGGTACATAAGCCATAGCAAGCGGCATAGAGTCGACACCATCGCGGCGGCGGCTGATATGATCTTTTTGTCTCATGTTTGCTCCGCATCCTCTGGTACGATCCATCTCATAAGGTTCAGGCTGTCCGCAAGAGCATCTTTGATGATTGTATTTTTCCAACGAAATATCTCCTTTCAATTCTGATAATATCAGTTTATGTGAACATCGTTAGAATGTGCAGAGCCAGGCTTAATTATATTATGAGATCAAAGTCATGAACGCCAAAAAAAGGATTGCCTATAAAAACAGGCAATCCCGGAAAAATTTATTAAATTTTATAAAACAGTCAGTGAAGGTGCCGTGTAAGCTCTTGTCTGAAGCTCTGCATCCAGCATATATAATCCCTTCGGATCGGTTCCGAACATTTCATACTTCTGGACGAGAGAGTCCGTATTGTTCTCTTCTTCCATCTGTTCCTTTACAAACCAATCCAGGAACTGCATACTCCTGAAATCCTTGCACTGATATGCTGCGTCATAGATATTGTTAATCAGTGATGTAACATACTGCTCATGTTCCAGAGCTGCCTTCAGAGGATCCACCGGCTGTTCATATACTTTGTCCGGCTGTGCTACAGCACTGAATGTCACCTTACTGTTGTTTGCCTGGAGATATTCCATAAATAAGATGGCATGATCTCTTTCTTCCTGTGCCTGGATCTTAAACCAGTTGGCAAACCCGTCTAAATTTTTCTCCACATAAAAATTGGACATATCCAAATATAGATAGGAAGAATAAAACTCCTTATTAATCTGGTCATTCATTAATTCTGCTACTTTTTCATTTAACATATGACTTCCCCTTTCTTTGGTAAAAACTGTTCTTTATTATCATAACGCAAATATGTAAAATTTTAAAGCGGCTTTCTCGCTTCCTCAAATTCTTCCTTCATCTCTTTGGTCGGCTCTTCTGTCAAAAGGCTGACTACGATAATCAGTAAGGAAGATACGATAAATGCAGGGAGGAGACAATAGATTTCAAAAATCCCGCCCAGTTTAGCCAGCGTGTAAGGCCATGCCAATGCAATCACGCCGCCGCTGACCATGCCTGCAACTGCACCTTTTAAATTGGTCCGTTTCCAGAAAAGAGAAAAAATAATCAGCGGACCAAAAGCTCCTCCGAAGCCTGCCCATGCATTTTCCACCAGCTTGAATACAGAACTGTTTTCGTCCAATGCCACAATCACTCCGATCACTGCGATGACAACGGTTGTAACTCTGGAAATAATGAGAATCTTTTTTTCAGATGCTTTTCTTTTAAAGAATCCCTGGTACATATTCTTCGCCACACAGGAGGAAGCGATCAGAAGCTGGGAGTCCGATGTACTCATAGTCGCGGCCAGAATTCCTGACAGGATAATTCCTGCAAAAAGCAAAGGAATGATCCCTTTAAATAAATGCATGGTCATATAGATAAAAATTCTCTGGTTTCCGCTTCCCGCAAGCTCCTGTACATTCGGGTAAAGTGCTGCTCCCGTAAATCCGATGCAGACTGCGACTGTCAGTGAGATCAGTACCCATATCATAGCAATTCTTCTGGACTTTTTAATTTCATTTATATTCTTAATCGCCATAAAACGTACAAGAATATGAGGAACTCCAAAATATCCGAGTCCCCATGCAAGTCCTGACAAAATCGGGATAACCCCCTGGGACACAGCATGTCCGGTGACCGGATCATGATATTTCATGACATCAAAAAATCCTTCCATGGTCTGCCCGTGTTCCACAATATTTCCGATGCCTCCCACAGCAGCAACTCCCACGATCAGCACGGTCACGATAGCAAAGGACATCAAAAGCCCCTGGATCAAATCTGTTGTACTGGCTGCAAGAAACCCTCCGATGGATGTGTAGATAACTATAACTGCGGCACAGGCGATCATACTTGCCTGGTAGTTAAGTCCAAAAACTGAATTAAACAAAGTTCCGCAGGCTGCAAATCCTGATGCTGTATATACAGTAAAGCATATCAGGATCATGACAGATGAAATGAGCATTAAAATGTTCTTATCATCTTTAAAACGGTTGCTGAAAAAGTCCGGTACTGTGATAGAGTTATTGGAAACCTCCGTGTACCGGCGGAGACGTTTTGCAACGATCTTCCAGTTTAAATAAGTCCCCAGGATCAGACCGATGGCTGTCCATCCGGCCTGGCTGAAACCGGACGCATAAGCAAGCCCCGGAAGTCCCATCAAAAGCCAGCTGCTCATGTCAGATGCCTCAGCGCTCATGGCAGTTACCCAGGGCCCCAGTCCTCTCCCTCCAAGGAAGTAATCCTCGGATGTCTTATTCTTTTTGCTGTAAATCACTCCGATGTAGACTACCATTGCCATGTAGGCGATCATGGCGATTAAAATTGGTGTTTTCATATGATTTTCTCCTCTTTGTCAAAATATAAGACCAAGCCTTTTGACTTGGTCTTTTTCGGATAATATTATATCACAGGTCTGACAACCCGCGCAATTACTATTTTCAGTACCTTTTTTCCGGCATAATGACTGCCGCCACAATATAGGCCACTATCCCGGTTCCTGAACATCCTAACAGAACAGCTCCCAGACGGACCAAGGTAGGATCCACGTCAAAATATTCTGCAATACCTCCGCAGACCCCGCAGATCATTTTATCCTCTCTGGACTTATATAACCGTTTACTGCTCATAAAAACTCCTCCTTATATATTGTTTAAAAAGTTTATGTCGATGTTTCCGCTTCCGCAGTCCACATCAATCGACTTGTTTCCGCTGCCCCAGGCCCCCTTTTTGTTATCGTGTTCCAGTTCATGGCCGTCAAGTGTCACATCTCCGCTTCCCACAGTAATATCATATCTGTAATTTTCCCTGCTGTCCCATACATCTGCTTCGATGTCTCCGCTTCCGCATGAAATATCGATCACATTGGACTGAATGCCGCTTAAATTGATATCTCCGCTTCCGCACTGAACCTTCATGCTTTTGGCCGCCAGTTCCTGAGAGACGAAATCTCCGCTTCCCACGTCCAGCCGGAAGGTGTCCAGGTTCACATCCTTAGGTATGCTTAAAACTGCTCCCTCGTATCCATAGTCAAAGAAAAAATTTCGCGAAACTGTGGATCTTGATTCTATGACCAGTTCATTCATACTCTCATTCCACTGAGACTGAAAGAGCTTCCGCTTTCCTTTGGTTTTGAGAACAATCTGGCTTCCTTCACCTCTGACAACCGAAAGGTCCCTGCTTCCGACGGATATTTTCAGATGCTTTACTTTGTCTTTCGGAAATTGTAGTGTCTCTGCAGTTGAATTTTCATCCCGGTTTGTGTATCCGTTTACTCTGTCTCTGACATAATAATAAGTATCTGTGAAGGAAAACCCCATTGCTGCCGCTGCGATTATGCATCCTGTTCCTGCAACAGTAAAGATCAGACATAGGATGAGACAGATCTTATAAAATTTCTTCATATCTTTTCTCCCCCTTTATGAAATATACGCTGAAACAGGTTTACAATTCCCCTGATACACGGCGGGATCACTTTCACTAAAATCCATACGAACAGTATGCAGAACAGAAGACCTACTGCCATCATGATCAAACCGCCTCCGCTCATCATAAGCCCCGCAGGAAGATGAGTAAACATTTTAACAATTCCGGCCGCAAACATACCGAAACCTCCCGCTAAAAGGCCTACACTTACACCCGCCACCGCAGAAACGATTCCGAAAAACACTCCGAAAATACCGACAGCGGTTCCTCCTACAACTCCGATCATCGGAAGTCCCAGTACAACTGCACCGATAATCAGCATAATAATCAGGACAAGATTCCGGTCCCGGTTTCCTTTAAAATGAAAACCTGATCTCTCTTTTGCTTTTTCCGGCATTTTTGTGTTTTCATCGTATCTTTGATTGTGATATCCCTGTTCTGTATATTCGTGCTCCCCTGTTGTTCCTTTCAAAGAATCACGGATCATCACGGCTACCTTTTCCGGGCTTCCCAGTTCTTCGATCACCTGCTGTTCCCTTTCCGGTCCTGCCTCCTCAAAATAATCCGCATAATATCCAATTGCATCGTCCCGTTCTTCCGGCGAAATGTCCTGAAGCAAATATGCCAGTCGGTCCAAAAATTCCTCTCTAGTCATGGACTGCCCCTCCTTCAAATATTTTCGTAATCTTAAATGAGTACGATTTCCACTCTGACTTATATAAATTCAGCTGAATCATACCCTGGCTGGTCACTTTATAGTACCTGCGGTTTCTCCCGTCACACTGTCTGTCATACACCTCAAGACAGCCTTCTTTTCTGAGTCTGCGCAACACGGGATACAAAGTAGACTCTGATACATCCAGGACTTTTCTTACATCCTGGGTAATCTTATACCCATAGGATCCTTCTTCTTCTTTTGAGACTACTGCCAGAACAATGGCGTCCAGCAAAGCAGCTCCTGTATTAAATACCATAGACACGCTCCCATATTATAAATTTTTCAATACTATATGATATATAATATACTCATTTTTATAATATGTCAATCAAAAAGGAGCTGATCTGCATTTCCGTTCACACACTCCATGCAGCAGCTCCATTTCTGAATTGTTCCGGTATTTAGTTTTTTTGGATGGTTAATATTGTGTCTTTTATTTTATTCACTGTTTTATCTTTCTGAATTCCTGTTATAAAAGAAGTGACATTGATAACGGGACAATGCATTTCATCCCGGTAATTATTTGTCACAAAAATGATATCCATACCGTCAGAATATGACGAAAGTTCTGACATGGAACATTTTGTAATCTGTACACTCACTCCCAGTTCATCAAAAATTTCCTGAATATTATTTGCCGCAACTGTAGAAGTTGCAATTCCGCTGCCGCATGCTACTATAACTTTGACCGGTCTGTTCATAGCTCTCCCTCCTATGTGACTACAGTATATATATTTTATTATACTATAACTGCAGCCGAACATAAAGCCGGAGAAACTGTTTATGGTTTCAGCATAATCTTAAAACCTTCTCTGCTTTCGGCCTTCTGAAATGCTTCTTTCCATTCTTCCAGAGGGTATTGTGCACTGATAAAGCTCTCAAATTCATCATGATACTCCCACAGCAATGTTAAGGCTTTGTGCCAGTCCTTTGGGGCAGATGAGCATGAAGGAAGGATTTTTATTTGTCTTCGGAAAACCTCATCCATAGGAACTGCATAGCCTTTTCCTGATTCATCAACCGCTCCGGCAATGACCCTCCCCAGTTTTTTTACTATATCAAGTGCCTTAAGAAAGACTTTTTCATTTCCAACTGCATCAACCGCCAGGTCCGCTGGTCCGCCAAAAAAGTTATCTATATTTTCTAATAAGTTCTCATCATTGATAAAACATTGAATTCCGTTTTCTTTCAAAACATTCATCCTGTGCCGGGAATGCCTTGTCCCAACTACCACAGGAACCGCTCCGTTAGCTTTGGCCAGTACTGCACAGCATGCCCCGATCGGCCCCGGCCCAAAGATAACTGCCTTCTCTCCTCTTCTGATTTCTCCTATTTCTTCTACGATTCTCACAGAACATGCCAAAGGCTCTGTCAGCGCCGCCGTTCTCAAAGATACTTCCTCTGGAATCCTGATGGCATTTTTCGCAGGGCATACCAAATATTCTGCAAATGCTCCGTTCAGATCGGATCCAATACCTTTTCTTGAACTGCACAGCCCCCAGTTGCCCGTCAGACAATATTCACAGGTTCCGCAGTTATCTACCATTGTATGGTAAATAACCCGGTCTCCAACCTCAATATTTGTGACAGCACTTCCCTTTTCCCAAACAATTCCGCTTGATTCATGTCCCGGGATCACCGGAGGTTTCAGTTTGCTGTCCAGGCCTGAACAATCCCTTCTGAACATTTTAATATCAGATCCGCAGATCCCTGCATAGGCCACCTTTATCTTAATCCAGTCATCCCTTGGAATCTGTGGTTCAGGGAGATCCATAAGTACCATATCTTCTGGTCTGCCGCTGATTCTCTTTATTCCTCTCATATCACTTTGCCAGCCTGTAAATTTCCCGGATATCCTGTTCACAGAGTGTCACAAAATGTCCCACACAGCGTCCCTTGCACAGAAAATCCATATCTTTTTCTTCAACACCAAGTTCATCCAAAGTCACAGGCATACCTAATGACTGAAAGAACATTTTTGTTCTCCTGATTCCCTCCAGCGCTGTCGACTCCTGGTCAAAGGGATCGTTTTTTACATTCCATACTTCCTCCGCATAGCGCACAAATCTTGGAATGTCATGCTGGTATACATATTTCATCCATGCCGGACAAATGGTTGCAAGCCCTGCCCCATGGGCAGAATCATACAGTCCCCCGATTACATCCTGTATCATGTGGCTGGCCAGATCAATTTCACGGCCCACTCCGCAAATGTCGTTATGGGCAATCACGCCTGCCCACATGATTTGCGCTCTTGCCTCATAATCATCCGGTTCTTTCATAACAATCGGCCCATACTTTATCATGGTGCGCAGAACACCCTCACTCAGCTGATCCGTCAGCTCTGTCCCCTTTGTATTTGTAAAATAACGTTCGATCACATGCATCATAATGTCGGTAATTCCGCATGCCGTCTGGTATTTGGGAAGGCTAAAGGTAAGTTCTGGATTTTCAATCGCATATGCAGGACGAAACACTTCACTGTGCAGTCCGACTTTTATGTTGTTTGCCTCATCCTTCAGCAGACATGCCTCCGATCCCTCACTTCCGGACGCCGCAATTGTAACGATAGCTCCAATCGGAAGTGCCCTGTCAAACGGGATATTGTTTTGGAAATGTGCCCAAAAATCATCCTCACACAATACTCCCGCTGCCGTTGCCTTCGCTGTGTCAATACAGCTCCCTCCGCCGATGGCAAGGACAGAATCCACCTTTTGAGCTTTTGCAGTTTCAATGCATTCCAAAGCATAATCCAGTCTTGGATTGGCCTTTACTCCTCCCATTTCTACATAGTCAATTCCTTCTTTCTTTAATATTTCCTTTACCCTGTCAAGAATTCCTGATTTTAATTCAGGACCGCTCATATGAAAAATCATTACTTTTTTAGACTGAATCCTTTTGAGAAGTTTTCCCAGTTCGTTTTCTGAGTTTTTCCCAAAGCAGAACCTTGTAGGGCTGTAAAATGTAAAATTGTCCATCGTATCTCCTTTCCTAATCCATCCATTCTTCTTGAAACAAAGCTTCCAACTCATCACAAGCCATCGTCTTTGCAGTTTTAAGAAGCATTTCATTCTGAACGGTGCCTATAATTTTATTCAGCATCCCAAGCTGATCCCCGTCCGACTCCAATGCCATATTAAATACAAACTCTGCTTCCGTCTGCCTGGAGTCATCTTCCATTAAAGAAAATGCCACTGGTTTTCTGAGCCTTAATACACACACCGCCGGAGATTTTACATGGACAGCATCTGTATGAGGAATCGCTACCGGAATCAGAGTGTCTAATCCTGTAGGAAATTTCTTTTCTCTTTGTACACATCCTTCATAAAAAGTTTCTTTTACACAGCCCTCCTTATATAATTTTTGAAAAGTAAGCATCAGCGCCTGTTCTTGATTTTCTGCATCTCCTTCTATTACATAAACCTTTTTTATCATGCTTGTTCCTCACTCTCTGTTCTTCGTGAAATTGACAAGGGCCGGACTTTATATCCAAAGTCCGGCCCATCCTGTCTTTCTACTCTGTAATGCCGCTGACCTCCTTAAAAATGGAGGAGGAAAACTCCATAAATTCTTCCGGCATAGATTTTACATTGCCCCGCGTCCCTATATTTAAAAACAATTTACAGTTTCTTTCAATATTATCACTGGCCAGCAATGCGTCATCCATATTTTTGCCCACACCGATGGCTCCGTGGTTTGACAACAACACACCGCCTTTTTGCCCGATGGTCTCCCTCGCAAACTTTGCAAGTTCCGGACTCCCCGGAGGAGCAAATCCGGCAATGTCCATATCTCCGCCGAGTCCAAAAGCTGCCTCAATATCAACAGCCGGAATCCTGTCAATTCCCTCAATACTGGCTGCTGCTGTTGCGTATGGAGAATGGGAATGTACAATCGCTTTTACATCTTTTCTTTCCAGATATATTCCGCGATGCATTGTAAACTCAATCGACGGCTTTTTATCTCCTTCTACAATATTTCCGTCCAGATCTGCCACAACCAAATCCTTTTCTTCCATGATATTATACGGATAACTGGACGGTGTAATAACAAACAGATTCTCTCCTTCTACAATGGAAGATACATTTCCTGCCGTTCCAAGGACATATCCATTTCCGGAAATAATCTTACAGGCACGCACAACCTCTGATTTTGCTTTTTCTAATGCTTCCGACATTTTTTAACCTCCAAATCAATCCCAGTTGACCGCATTTTTAATTCCTTCCTGTCTTCCATGAGCCTCAACAGCCTCAATAAGCTGCTCCCATGGATATTCATTTGTGACAAATGTATCGACAGGTATTTCTCCGTTAATAATCATATCTGCTGCCATCTGCACATGTCTTGGAGTTGTGTGATAGAATCCTGTCATGGTAATACCGTCATAGTGGATTCTGTGTGTATCAACCGTAATCGTGGTGCCTGCTTTACATCCTCCGAACAGATTGACAAATCCCGCTTTGCGCACAATATTTATCGCATTTTCCCATGCAGCCGGCTGTCCGGAAGCATCAATGGCAGAATCTGCACCCCTTCCCTCCGGAGTTAATGCACGGATCTCCTTTACCGGGTCCTCCACATCCGTCAGATTAAATATAATATCTGTTCCCAGTGATTTGCTGACTTCCAAACGGTCTTCACTGTAATCTGCGTGAATTACCTTTGCCCCTTTTTTCTTCATAAGCATTGCGATCATAAGTCCGATCGGGCCTGCCCCCAAAACAACTACATAGTCTCCAAAATGTACCGGAGTCATGTCCGCACCATAAACCGCACAAGAAAACGGCTCTACCAGTGCTGCTGCCTTATATGGAACCTCATCCGGAATATGAAACAGATTTGTTCTGACAATCTGGTCCGGAACAGCAACATACTGAGAATGGCCTCCCTTAATACGCACCAGGGACTCACATTCCCCGTCATTCCTGCCGATCTTGCAGTAATAGCAGCTTCCGCATGGTGCCGTATTGTGTGTTACCACCCGGTCACCGACTTGAAAACCTTCTACATTCTTTCCTACTTTTACAATTTCACCCGCTACTTCATGCCCGAATGTAGCACCTGGTTTTTCACCCGGATAACCACGTTTATATGTTTTAACATCAGTCCCGCAGGTCAATGTAACCTTTGTCTTAATCAGAACTCCCTTATCATCAATTTCCGGAACCGGAACCTCTACAAATCTTACATCTAACGGTGCATACCATAATGCTGCTTTCATTGTTGCTGGAATCTCACTCATAACTTACCTCCTAATTTAAATTGAATTGAATATAAATAAATATTTATCTGCATGCAATAAATAAATACTACCTAAATAAGCCCTGCAATTTTTGCAATAATCGCAATAATTACGTTATAAACCGTATCGCAGACTGTGCCGACTACCTGAGCCCCTCCGGACAAATCCATAGTTCCGGCCGCTTTTACCACAAGCGTCGTAAGGCCTGCCATAAAACTCATCGCAATCAGTTCATATACTGTAACCATAATTGCCGAAATCAATGTTTTCAGCACATTTCCTTTGGACGCCCACGAAGAAACTGTTGTTGTATAAACCATTCCCCCTACCAGGCCGATTGGAAAGAAATTAACTCCCGGAACAATAAAGCCCAGTGCTATTGTAATCGGAATCATAATAACAGCTGTCTGAATGGCACAAGAATCACCGAGACCTAATGCTACGTCCATTCCGATATTAATGTCATATTCATTTCCAAGCTTCTTCTGCATAAACTCTGAAGCTGCCTGTCCGATAGGCCCCAGTCCCTCCAGCAGTACGGATACCATTTTGGGAAGGAGAACAATCGCTGCCGCTATAGAGATGCTGATCGTCAGTGTATTTGCCGCTGATTGTTTCGTAATAATACACAAGATAATCCCAATTACGAAACTCATGACTGACGTATCTCCAAAAATCCCCAGCTTTTTACTGAGCGTATGTAAATCAAATTTTGTATCTTTGATTCCAGGAATCTTATCCAGGACCCAATTGGTCATTTTAGCAATCGGATATGCCGTGACCATAGCGAACTGTGTTGTGACAGCAGTCCCTTCCTGTCCGAAATAATCCTGCCAGCTGTCTGCTGTTGCATCTGCCACCTTCAGAACAATGACTGAGCAGACCAGCGCAACTGCTGTCCCTGCAATCCCCGCCGCAATCACGGAAGCACCTCCCAGCCGCATCGGATAATACACCATACATGCGGTGATCAAAAAATGCCAGTAATTCCACAGATCTACGTTTAAAGTTTTTGTAAACCGGACTCTCACCAAAATAAAGTTCAAAATAAAACCAAGCGGAATTACCAGTACTGCAAACGGTGTAGACCATCCTGCGGCGCCGAGTGCCGGCCATCCTCCGTCAATAACCGTAAACCCGCTTCCAAGATTCTGGTAATAACCCGAAATGTTCCCCATTGCGCTTGTAAGTATTCCGAGAGCCGTATTGATCCCAAGAAAGCCAATACCCACCATAAGTCCGTTTCTGATTGCTTTTTTTATTCCTATTCTGAAATAAAGGCCCAGCACAGCAATTACAAACGGCAGCATTGCGGAAGCCCCAACATCTGAAATAAATTTTACAACTGTATTAATCAGTTCCATTTAATCCTCCTTTACACCCTTTCGTCATCCATTGATTTTTTCATTCAGACTTGTAACAATATTCTTGATTTCTTCTATTTTTTTGTCTTTTCTTATTCCTGTCAAAAACGCCGTGACATTTACAACCGGACACGAAATCTCTTCTCTGTAGCAGTTTGTTACAAAAACAATATCCATTTCATCTGCTTTCTCTGATATTTCCGGAACAGTGCCTTTGGTGATTTTCACATCAATCTTAAGTTCCTGAAAAATATCCAGAATTGCATTTGCCGCTACTGTTGAGGTTGCAATACCGCTTCCGCATGCCACCATCGCTTTTATTTCTCTTGCCATAACTTCACCTCCTTATATTTTTGATATGATTGTTTCATTTTTTAACCATTTTCTCCAGTTAATGAATTATTTTTGTCGTTTTACTGATTCTTTTGATTCAATCTTAGTCCTGTTTTCCGTATTTGTCAACCTTTTTTCTCAAAAATATTCATTTTTTTGATTTATTTATATCATTTTGAATATAATATTGACATCTTTGTGTCATTTTAGTATGATAGAACTATAAAGAAAGGAAAAATTATGGCAAAAAAAGAACAGCGGTTAAATAAATTATTATCTTATATTAAAACGTATGAATATGTACCGATTCCCCAGTTAATGAATGAATTTAATGTTTCAAAATCCACAATTATCCGGGATCTGGCTGATTTGGATGAACAGCATCTGATTGAAAGAATCCACGGCGGTGCCCGGGCACTTTCCGATGACCGGATCACTAAATTCAACATCAGGGAAAAAGTGAATGAAAAAGAAAAGGCTTCTATCGTCCGGTCTGCAGCAGAACAGGTTAAGGACAATGACACAATTTATCTTGATACAGGCTCCACTTGTTTTCTTCTCTATAAAGAGATCACTGCAAAAAATATCACTGTCTTTACCCCTAATCTGGCGATTATACATTATGGACCCCGTTCCAACGTGACGCACATATATGCATTGGAAGGAGAAGTATCGACATCCAACTACTCATTAACCGGAAATCTGACTCTTGAGAATATGAAGAGAATCTATCCTGAAAAGATTTTCTTTTCCGCACTGGGGCTTCATAACCACCATAATCATGAAATACAGTGTGCAAATGAGATCCAGATGAGTACCATCAGAATCATTTGTGAAATGGAAGGATATAAAGTACTCATACTGGACTCATCAAAAATCGGCCTTCATAAAGCTTTTCAGGGAAATTCTATCCGTGATATAGATTTGCTGATTACAGATTCCAAAATCTCATCTGAGGATGCCGAAAGTATCCGGAATAATGCAAAAGAACTTCTTATCGCCGATGTATAAATGTTTTATGGAAGTACAAAGTGGGCATGCCCACCTCATCTCCCCAAACCCCTCATTCTTTGAGGGGCTTGTTCACTTTACGCACCAAATGCAATTTGCCACAGGGAAATAATTTCTCTATGCATTTGTGCGCATCCTGCACGGAGAACTTTCCTATGGAATAAAAAAAGAGCTTATTCAGGTTTCAATAATAAACTCTGAATAAGCTCAAAAATTTGATTTACTTTAAAACTGTTTTCAACTGATTTACTGCTTTTTTGCTGGCCTTGCTTTTCAGATCCTGGTAATCAAAAAATGCGAAGCCGTCTACTTTATATTTTCTTCCATACTGCACCTGCTTTTTCAGCACTTTGGTGTCACTCTTCCATTCCTTCCGCTCGGCACGGTTCTGTCCTACGTTGTGTCCGGCACGGTAAACACCGATTCCTATGTACAGTTTTACTTTCTTTTTCTTTGCCGCCTTTACCCAGCGTCTCGTCACCTTGTCAAAGGCTGCGGTCGGATGCTTAAATCCCCAGTACACCTGCGGACAAATATAGTCCACGTAGGCTGTGGAATTCAGCCACTTATAAATATCCACATAATATGAATACTTGCTTGTGAGATTGTCAATATTCCCCGCCGGACTGATGCCGTAGGTCACATTCGGATCCACCTTTTTAATCGTCTTTTTCATCCTTTTGACCAGGTTATTAACCTGTGCCCTTCGGTAAGTGTAGATGCTTTTTTTCTTCTTTTTGTAGGAAGACTTATTGTACTCTTTCGCATCAAACGCTTTCTTTACATTCTTTTTTGTAAAGCTTGGATAAAAATAATCATCCATATGGATACCGTCTACATCATACTTCTGCACGATTTCTTTTGCACCGTTGACAATCAGGTTCTGGACTGCTTTTTTTGACGGATTGTAATAAAGGCTTCCTCCGTAAGATAAAACATTTCGCCGTGTGGATTTTTTGTTGTGCCACTTTCTGGCCGGATTATTTTTAGAAAGCTTTTTATAATTGGTGCTTCCCTTTGTCACCCGATAAGGATTGACCCACGCTTCGATGGCCATTCCTTTGGAGTGCGCCACAGACACCATAATCTTTAACGGATCATATCCAGGGCTCCTGCCCTGTTTTCCTGAAATATATTTGGACCAAGGGAAATACTTGGACTTATAGATGGCATCGCCGAACGGCCTCACCTGCACGATGACACGGTTCATACCCAGACTTTTCCCTTTGTTGATGACTTTTGTAAAATACTTCTTAAAGTTTGCGGCATTGTTCTTTTTATAAGCGTCACGATACTCATCGTAATCATAAAAAGAAAACCAGAATGCCTTGTATTCCTCTGATATATTGCTCTTCTTTGCCTGTTTTTCTGTCTCGGTCACAGCAGTTTTCGGCTGCACCTTTGATATCTGGTTTCTTCTCTGTGCGGCACGCACAACTGCCTCACTGCTCAGGCTGACAAACATGGCACTGGCAATCAGCCACGCTGTCAGGCGCAGAAGTCTAACTTTTGTCTCTTTCATGCTCTGTGATCCTTCCCTTCCCATATATGCTTTTCTCATCTTTGCTGTACTGTCATCTCCATTGTATGAAGAATTTTCCAGCTTGTCAATGAAAGAATCTTATTGCTCGGACAGCATGTTCAGCTGTTCATAAAAAGTAGGATATGACACATCAACACACTCTGCATCCTCGATCACGGTCACGCCGTCAGCATTGATTCCTGCTATGGAAAATGTCATAGCAATCCTGTGGTCATACTTACAGTATACAGAGGCTCCTTTCAGAGGGTTTCCACCCCGGATGATCATCCCGTCTTCTGTAGCTTCTGCGTCCACGCCCATTTTGACCAGATTGTCTACTGTAAGGTCAATCCGGTTGGATTCCTTCACCTTAAGCTCTGCTGCATCCCTGATCACCGTCTCTCCCTCTGCAAATGCCGCCATCAAAGCAATGACAGGAATTTCATCGATCAATGCAGGAATCAGTTCCCCTCCTATCTCAGTTCCTTTCAGTCTGCTTGTCTTTACCGTAATATCTGCTGTCGGCTCCCCGTTATCATCCTTAACATTGGATAATGTAAGGTCTGCCCCCATAGCTTCACATACTTTTAAGATCCCGTTTCTTGTAGGGTTGATTCCGACCTGCTTTAATGTGATACAGGAATCCGGTGTCACAAGGCCTGCTGCGATAAAAAACGCTGCGGAAGAAATATCTCCCGGAACTGCAATATCCGCAGCCGTCATCTCTTCCGGAGGTGTCAGCACAGCCGTTGTTCCTTCCGACGTCACCTCAACCCCAAAGGACTGAAGCATCAGCTCTGTATGATTTCTGGACAGTGCAGGTTCTGTGACACTGGTCTTTCCGTCCGCATAAAGTCCTGCCAAAAGCACTGCAGATTTTACCTGGGCTGATGCCACCGGCGAATTATAATGAACAGCTTTCAGGGGTCTTCCGCTGATCCTGAGCGGCGCACATCCGTTTCCGCTGATACTTTCGATATCTGCTCCCATCATGGCAAGAGGCTTCATAATCCGGCCCATCGGACGTTTATTTAAAGACTCGTCTCCTGACAAAGTAACTTCAAAATCCTGTCCGCTTAAAATACCGGAGATCAGCCGGGTTGTTGTCCCGCTGTTTCCCACATCCAGCTGCTTTTCCGGTTTTTTCAGCCCATGGAGGCCGTTGCCGTGAACTGTAACATTGGTTCCGTTCTGTTCGATCTGAACTCCCATTGCCCGGAAGCAGTCTATCGTTGCAAGACAGTCAGCCCCGGAGAGAAAATTTGTGATTTTTGTGGTGCCCTTTGCCAGAGAGCCGAACATGACAGCTCTGTGGCTGATGGATTTATCTCCCGGTATTGATATGGTGCCGTTTAATCCTTTTACTTTTTTCAGTTTCATTGTCAGTTCCTTTCATATACACTGTAATTTTTATCCTGCAGTATCTCCCTGGCGCGTTTCGCAGAGACATCGTCATAGAGCATGATCTTTAAGACACCCTCTTCAAATTCACGGTTATGGATAATACCGATATTTTTAATACTGATATTATTCAATGCCAGCAGGGTTGTTGTTGTAGACAAAGTTCCCGGTTCATCCGGAATATCAACAAAGATTTCATAGGACTTCTCCATAAGTCCCACCGCACTGTCCGGCACCGTTTCCCTGTATTCCCCCGCTTCTTTAAAATATTGGTTCAAATATTTGCGGTCACTCCTGTCCAGGGCATCGATCATTCCCGTGATACTGTCCTTGATCTGCAGCAGAATCTCTTTAATATTTTCCTTGTTTGAAAGACTGATCTGTTCCCACACAACCGGAGATGATGATGCGATTCTCGTAATATCCTTAAATCCCCCTGCTGCCAGCTGCTTTAGTATCCCGTCCTCGGTATCCATATCCTTTACTGTATGTACAAGCTCAGCCGCCATAATATGCGGAACATGGCTGATAGCCGCTGTGAAAGCATCATGGCGTTTTGCATCCAGCAAAATAGTCAGGGCCCCTAATTCCTCAATAAATGCGGTGAATTCTTTTACCTTTTCTTCACTGACTTTTCCGGTCGGCGTGATAAAATAGTAGGCATTTTCAATCAAGCGGTCAGAGCTGTAGGAAAATCCGGCTTTCTCTGAACCAACCATAGGATGTCCCCCGATAAAACAGGACTCCATGTTCAGTTCCTTCACTTTGTCATGTATCCCGCCTTTTACGCTGCCCACATCTGTCAAAATACAGCCTTCTTTAATATATGGCTTCAGCTGTTCCAAAAACTGAAGATTGTGCTGTACCGGTGCACATAAAAATATATAGCTGCATTCGGCAAAATCACTTTTGATCTCAGAAGCAGCTCTGTCGAGAACTCCCTCCTCCACAGCATTTTCCAGGGCTTCTTTGTCTGTATCATATCCGATTACTGTATAATTGGGAAATACCCGGCGTATGTTTTTGGCAATGGAACCGCCGATGAGCCCAAGCCCGATAAAACCGATTGTAAAATTCGTCTCTGTTGACATATAGATCGCTCTCCTTATGTTGATTCATATTCCGCATTCTGTGCCCTTGTTCAGGCGTGCTTTGCACGATTAAGCTTTATTTTACCGTGCTGCCTCCCAAAAGTCAACACATCGTCACTTTAAAGTAACAAAGCGGAAAATTCCTGCATTGACCGTGAAGTAAAAATGATTTATGATAAGTATGTAAAAATGTCCGCAAAAAAGGAGAAACCCATGTTTGAAAAAGCAATTATCTTTGCAGCGAATGCCCATTCCGGCCAGAAGCGAAAAGGAACGAATATTCCGTTTATGATCCATCCTCTGGAAGTCGCCTCGATCGTTGCCGGTATTACACCGGATGAAGAGATGATGTGCGCCGCGGTTCTCCACGATGTGATCGAAGACTGCAAAGATGTGTCCAGTGAAGACATCCGCAGAGAATTCGGTGACAAAGTAGCGGATTATGTTCTGATGGAAAGCGAAGATAAAAGCCGTTCCTGGATCGAAAGAAAGAGCCATACGATCGACTTTCTAAAGCACCGGGCCAAGCGTCCTGCCAAGGTCATAGCCCTTGGGGACAAGCTTGCCAATGTCCGTTCTCTGGCCAGAGACTATAAGCTTCTGGGGGACGAGCTGTGGCAGCGTTTTAATATGAAAGATAAAAACATGCAGGGATGGTATTATAAAAGTATGATCGAATGCTTTGAAGAATTCTCTGATTTTCATGAATATAATGAATACTGCTGTCTTGTAGACCAGGTATTTAAAGACACTGTGGATATAGACCCTTCCGTATATTAAAAACAACCCACCCTCCCAGCATTTGGGAGGGTGGGTTGTTCTCGGCAGAGATACCCCATCAAATACGGCTATCCTAAAGCCACATCCAATATCATCATAATCAGAAACCCTGCCATGACACCAAGGGTTCCTGTATGGGAATGTTCTCCCAGATGGGCTTCCGGAATCAGTTCTTCCACTACCACATAGATCATAGCACCCGCAGCGAACGATAAAAGCCACGGCATATACATGCCAAGTCCTTTCGCTGCAAGAACGGCCAGGACCCCAAAAATAAATTCTACAATTCCTGACAGTGCCCCATAAACAAAAGACTTAAATCTTGAAAATCCTTCCCTTCTAAGCGGAAGCGAGATCGCTGCACCTTCCGGAAAATTTTGAATCCCGATGCCTAAAGCCAAGGCAGCTGCAGCGCTGAAACCCGCACCGCCGTGTCCGCTTGCCACAGCAAAGGCTACACCCACAGCCATTCCTTCCGGTATGTTGTGCAGAGTCACTGCCAGCACAAGAAGTGTCGTCCGTTTAAAGGAAGAAGAAAGACCTTCCGGATTCTTCTCTCCCAGATGCAGATGCGGCATAAGCCGGTCCATCAAAAGCAAAAAGCCTCCTCCGAGCATGAAACCTCCGGCAGCCGGAATCCAGCCAATCTGCCCGTTGGCTTCTGCCTCCTCGATAGCCGGGATCAGCAGTGACCATACAGAGGCCGCAATCATGACTCCCGCGGCAAACCCAAGAAAAATCCTCTGCATATTTGCATGAATATCGCTTTTCAGGAAAAATACAGTGGCGGCACCCAGCGCTGTCATCAAAAATGTAAAGCCTGTACCGGCAGCCGCCCATTTCAAAGCTTCCATATAACTTTTCCTTTCTTTATCAATGTATCATCATATGTTCATTTATATAATTAAAATAAGCCATACCTTAAGATATGACTTATTATTTCATATATTTTTATTATATGCAATCCTGCCGAAAACATAAAGTCCTTTATTGGGTCAATTTTTTCAAAAGTTCAGACAGTTCCGACATATTTTTTATCACATAATGGGCTCCGGCATTTTTGAACGTCTCCTTTACTTTTCTGCAGGCCATTTCCTTCTGTGAATCTGTTAATTCTGCATACTCTTCTTCCGTCATTCCCATCTCAGAGCTTCCTTCTACTACACCCACAGAAATGACACCTGCGTGCCTTGCTTCTTTGATGTCAGAAACTGTATCTCCGATCTTTACCACGTTTTTTACAGAAGAAACTTTCAAGGCTTCCAGATTCTTAAAAATCATATACGGATACGGACGGCCGATTCCCCCGGCAGAATCCGGTGAAAACCATGCATCCGGCTCATATCCCTGTTCTTTTGCACCTTTTGCCACAACTTCCATCATTGCGTCTGTATATCCTGTGGTGGAACCGATTTTAATCCCTTTTTCCCGGAGCATATTTACAGTTTCAAGAACATATGGTTTGATTTTTGTAAACTGATCTAAAATATCCATAAGCTTAGATTCAAAAAGATCATACATCTGTTTTACATCATCCTCGCCGGGCCGGGTCCCATGTTCTTTCACCCACAAGCCATGAATCCGGGGCATGGAAAGCATAGTTCGGATATGGTCTATTTTCAGCATTCCCATTGGCTCTCTGACTTCATCCATTGTCGGCTCAACACCAAAATGTTTAAACACCTCCGCAAATGCCTGCACCGGAGCAAAGCATCCGTAATCAACTGTTGTTCCTGCCCAGTCAAATATAACTGCCTCTATACCTCTGCTCATTTTTGTCTCTCCTTTAAAAATTGCTCCATGATCTCAGAAAGTTTCTCAATATCCTCAGGATATATTTCTCCTATGGTACCGATCCGGAAAGTTTCAGCTTCTGTCACTTTTCCCGGATAGATTGCATATCCCCGCTCTTTGATATAATGATACATCTGGCTGAACGTAAAATCTGCTTCTTCCGGATAAAAAAATGTAGTGATAACAGGACCCTGATGTGTGCTGTCTATGTAAGGTTCAATTCCCATGGCGCGGAATCTCTCAATCAGGATGCGGTTGTTTTCCTTATAACGCTCTGCCCGCTTCTCAATTCCGCCCTCCTGTTCAAGTTCCTCCAGCGCTTTTGCAAATGCCAGAACTGTGTGGGTAGGAGATGTAAATCTCCACTTTCCGTCCCTGTGCATCGTCTCCCACTGTTCATAAAGATCCAGGGACAGACTTCTTGCTTTACCCTTGCTGTTCATCAATTTTTTCTTGTCAGCAATAATGAAAGAAAAGCCCGGCACACCCTGAATACATTTATTTGCACTGCTGATAAGAAAGTCAATTCCCAGTTTCCCAACCTGGATGTCCACTCCTCCGAAACTGCTCATAGCATCCACAATAAACGTTTTATGATGTCCTTTCACAACGGAAGATACAGAAGCGATATCATTGAGTATTCCTGAAGTTGTCTCACTGTGCACCATAGCCACGTGGCTGATTTCCGGATCATCACTCAGAATTTTTTCCACCGCCGCCGCGGAAGGAATTGTCCGGTAATCTTCCCTGTAGATTTTATACGGTATTTTAGCATGAGCCGCGATGTTCTCCATCCGTTCCCCATAAGCGCCGTTGGCAATAATCAGAAGCTTGCCGTCCTCACCAATCACACTGGTAATCACAGATTCCACGCCAAAGGTCCCGCTGCCCTGCATGAGGACGGCTGTGTAATCGTCCTCTGAGACATGGGCCAGGGAAAGCAGCTGCTTTCTGATTTTTTGTGTTATATTTTTGTAATCGTCATCCCAGGTGCAGTGGTCAAAGAGCATTTCTTTTTTTACTGTATCCGAAGTAGTCAGCGGTCCGGGAGTTAATAGCTTGTACTGATTCATCTTATACCTTCCTCTTATTTCGCACTTTCTGATAATTCCTGATGTTTTTCCAGCAGATCCAAGGTAAGCTTTTCTTTAAATACTTTTGGGTTTCCTGATTTATTTTCGCTGGATTCTTTCTCACCATTGTAGATTGGAATCGGATATGTTTTGATCAGGTCAGCTCTTCCTTTTTTAATAATGCACTCTGCCATTTCCTGAGCAAGTTTTTTCTTATCGCTGTCTTTTTTGTCAACGACTGCCACACACTCGGTCAGAGAAAAGTTTCCTTCTTTCGGATCCACGTAATCAATCGGAAGTCCGTCTTTTTTGTCTGCCACAGCCTGCTGTCTTAATCCAAATCCGATCGCTACTTCTCCTGCACGCACTTTTTTGATCGGAGCAGATCCTGAATCCTCAATATGGTCTCCTGCATTCTGATAAATATCGTGAAGAATGGATTTTGCTTCTTTTTCTCCGTATTCAGATACCAGCCCCTGAATCAAAAGCCATGCGGTAGATGATGCTTTTACATCAGTCACAGATATGTAACCTTTATATACCGGCTTTGCAAGATCTTTAATAGAAGTTGGTTTCGGAAGTTTTTTCTCCTTCATGACTTCAGTATTCAGGATCAATGTACCTTCCTGTGCCGTAATCGGAGATTCATATTTCTGGAAGTCATCTTCTTTCTGCAGGTTCCTGTCAAATGTAAGGTCCGTAAACATCTTATTTTTATCCTGGGCACTTTCAATATAGAACGTACTCATCGTTACCATATCTGCCTCTATTTTTTTACCTTCTGCCACCAGTTTTCCGCCAAGCTCTGATGTGCCGAATGTCTGAAGAATGTATTTTCCTTCGTATCCGTTTCCATCCAGTGCCTTTTTCATAGCTTCCACTGCTTCGTCATCCGCATTGGAATAGATGACAACCTGATCATCCTGCTTTTTACTGGAACATCCTGAGGCAAGAACCCCTGCTGCCGCCAGCATAGCAGCCATACACATCACAGATGCTCTTTTTAACCATGTCTTTCTCATAAACTTCTCTCCTTATTTTTTCTAATATGTAATTTAAAGAACTGTTTTACTGTGCCTCTTTCCGTCATCTCCGCCAGTTTTGTAAAGATAAATTTTCCTGTGATATTGGTAGCAAGAATGAGAAGCGAAAGCACAAACACTTCGTTAAATTTGTTATAATACTGCAGCTCTTTGATCTTTGTCGTGATGACCATCGTCCTGGCTCCCGCAATAAAGATCACAGCGCTGATTGTTACCATCGCATTAATGAAATAATAGCTGAACACTTCAATAATCGTGCTCAGTGCATTGGGTGTTACAATCCTCAAAATCGTTTTTGCCCAGCTGTCTCCCATGAGCATTGCGGTTGTTTCCCATGATGCATTCATTTTCCCCAGCGAACTTTTCATCATCAGGTACGGTGTAGAGAAAAAGTGAATCACGTTGCAGATGATAATCAGCAAAAATGTATTCTGAAGGCCGGTACCTGTAAACAGGAATAAAAATGCAAGGCCAAGTACCATTCCCGGTATTGTATTTGTCACCAGTGCAATTCCCTCAATGACCTCCTTTGCTTTGACGCTTATTTTGCTCCTTGCGGTCACAAGAGCACTTCCGTAGGCGGCCAGGGTACCCAGTGCAGCCGTAGCTGCGGCAACAAACAGCGAATTCGTGTAGACGTTGGAAAGGTTCGGGTCTTCAAAAACATTTCTGAAATTGGCCATGGTAAAATTCAGCCGGTACGGCCATTCCTCCACAAAGGGGATCACGAAGATAACCGCAAAAACGGACAGGATACTAACAATCAGCAGGATACCCGCTCCTCCGCAAATCACGTCTCTGGCTTTGTTCTTTTTTAATTCTATATTCGAAATTTTGTTGTACCTGATCTGGTATTTTTCTAAAATCTTCAGCACAGTGATGCTGACCACAGAAGGAACCAGCATGACAACAGCCACCACCGCTCCGTTCTGGAAATTTGGAATGCTTCCGAGCATCTCGCTGTAAAGCAGTGCAGCCACAGTCTGAAACTTTCCTCCCACTGCCGCTGGGATACCAAAATCCGTAAAGCTTAAAAAGAAAGACTGAATAACGGAGGCAGCCAATGTGCCCAAAAGCGGACGCAGCACTGTCATTTTAAAATTTGCAAGCGGGCTGTCTCCCATGACCCTTGAGACTACCATGTACTTTTTGTCGATATATCCCATAGTGTTGTTGATCAGCATAAACGAGATAGGAAGTGTATAGATCACATAGCCCATCAAAAGTCCATTGATGCCGTAAATATGAAACAGCTGACGGCCAAACAGGCGGGTCAGCAGGCCCTGTTTTCCGAACGAATAGATAATGGCAAAGCCATAGGTAATCGTGGGAAGAAACATGGGAAGAACTGCTGCCCCTTTGATAAGCGTTTTTATCTGGCGGGGTATATTGGTATAATGGATCGTGTAGGCCAGAAAAAAAGCAAGCAGTGTAGTGAGCACCGCGCTGAGCCCTGCTACTCCGAAACTGTTTTTCAATATCTCAAAAAAGTCTCTCCCTGCAAATACGGCCTGAAAATTTTGTAAGGTCAGCCCGCCCTGCTCTGTTGTAAAAGATTTCATAAGGAGCTGTACCATCGGTATTGCCAAAAATGACAGAAAAATGACCATGATGCCGGCAAATATAATTTTAATCTCTTTTTCTTTTCTATGTTTCATCTTATATTTACCGCCTTATGAGACAAGGCTTTCCTTTCCGGGCTGAATATTCAGCTGATTTTTAAACAGTGTAAAGATATTATTCTTTTTGATCTCCAGCTGGTTTAATATAAAGTTCTTTACAAAATCATTCTGCGGTGCATTGACAATCTGCTCCGGTTTGCTGTACTGGGAAATCCGTCCTTCATTTACGATCAGCACTCTGTCAGAAAGAGTCAGTGCCTCTTCCGGATCATGTGTTACGATTACAGTCGTCAGATGAAATTCTTTTGCAATGGTCTTGATTCTGTCTTTGATGGATTCCTTAATCACTCCGTCCAGTGCACTTAAAGGCTCATCCAGGAGAAGGATCTTCGGTTTCATAACCAGGGTTCTTGCCAGAGCCACCCTCTGCTTCTGTCCCCCTGAAAGCTGTTCAATCTTCTTTGGAAGATGCTCTTTTAAACCAAGCAGGCTGATCAGCTCCTCCACCTCTTCCTCAGAAGAAATATCCGGCTTGTTTTTCAGCCCGTAAGTAATATTCTGGTATACATTCAGATTCGGAAACAGGGCATAATCCTGAAACACAATATTAAACCCTCTTTTTTCCATAGGGGAATTTGTGATGTCTTCCCCGTTAAACTCAATACGCCCGCTGTCCGGTTCTGTGATCCCCAGGATCATGTTCAGAAGCGTTGTCTTTCCGCAGCCGGACGGCCCTAAAATTGATACAATCTCTCCGTCCGGTATTTCCAGTGATATTCCGTCCAGCACGGTGGTGCCGTCATAAGATTTCTTTATATTTTGTAATTTCAGCATAAACTTCCATTCCTTTCTCAATCAACTCAATCTCTTTGAACAAGGCCTAGTCTATCACTGAAAGTTTGAATTCATTTGAATATCATGTTAAATGTTGGTAAAAAAACAGAAGGAAGAACCTGAAAAGAGGTTTTTCCTTCTGTTTTTTTTAATGATTTATTTTTCTATTTAAGATCTTCCCTTAAGAATTACGTTTAAGTCGCTTGCCGGATCAGTAATCGGGCGGATCCGGTATTCTTTTATAAGGATGTCCAGTACTCCCCGGGACAGAAACACAGGAAGCTTTGGTCCGAGATAAATGTCTTTCATGCCAAGATACAGGAGTGTCAGCAAAATACAGACCGCCTTTTGCTCATACCATGACAATATCAAAGTCAGCGGCAGATCATTGATCCCGCAGGAAAACGCCTCTGCCAATGCCTGTGCTGTACGGACAGCACTGTATGCATCATTGCACTGGCCCATATCCATAATTCTGGGAAGTCCCCTGATCCGGCCCATATCCATATCATTAAACCGGTATTTGCCGCAGGCCAGTGTCAGGACCACACTGTCTTTCGGAGCCTGTTTTACAAATTCTGTATAGTAGCTTCTCTCTTTATGTGCCCCGTCACAGCCGCCGACCAAAAAGAAATGGCTGATGTCTCCATCTTTCACCGCATTTACAATTGTATCTGCCGCAGACAATACGGCATTGTGGCCGAAACCTGTGACTGTGCCGTTTCCCCCGTTGATTCCCGTAAACTCTTTGTCTTCACAGTATCCTCCCAGTTCCAATGCTTTCTCTATCAAAGGCGTAAAATCTTTGTCATCTCCGATATGGACCATACCAGGATAAGAAACAACCTCTGTGGTAAATACTCTGTCAGCATAAGAAGGCTTCACCGGCATTAGACAGTTGGTGGTAAACAGTACCGGCGCCGGAATGCCGTCAAATTCCTTCTGCTGATTCTGCCATGCAGTGCCGAAATTCCCTTTCAGATGGGAATACTTTTTCAGCTCCGGATATGCATGGGCCGGAAGCATCTCTCCATGGGTATAAATGTGAATCCCTTTACCTTCCGTCTGCTCAAGCAGCAGCTTCAAATCATACAGATCATGGCCTGTTATAACAATGAACGGTCCCTTTTCCACTTTAAACGATACATTTTCCGGACTTGGGCTGCCGAAGGTCTCTGTATTGGCCTGATCCAAAAGCTCCATACACCTTAAATTCACTTTCCCCAGTTTTAAGGCAAGAGACAAAAGCTGTTCCTGGGGAAGATCATACCCGACAGATGCCAGTCCTTCATAGAAAAACTGATTTACTTCCTGATCTGAATAGCCAAGAACCATAGCATGATAGGCATAAGCTGCCATCCCCCGAAGCCCGAATAAAATCAGTGATTTTAAGGAACGGATATCTTCTTGTTCTTCCCAAAGGTCCGCCATATTATAATCATCATTATCTTCTTGTTCTCTATGCACAAGCTCAATCTGCTCCCTTATGGTTTCCGGGTTAAAATTGACATTGGTCACAGTTGTAAAAAGCCCTGACAGCATCACTCTGTCTGTACTTTCTTTTGTCCGGTTTCCTTCTGACGACCGTGCCAGGCCGATCAGTGCACCCGTCAGCTGATCCTGAAGTTCTGATGTCCGGGCATCTTTCCCGCAGACTCCGGCAGCACCCGTACAGCCGCTGCACCCTGCCGTCTGTTCACACTGAAAACAAAACATTTTATTATCCATTGATTTATCCTCCTGATCCTTGTTTTTGTAGTGTTTCCTTGAGTATACAGGAACAGTTCTCATAAATCTGTTGGATATTCAACACATTAACCTTTAATTTTTTTTGTTTCCATAAACATCATAAAAAATACTGCAAGCAGCATTGCCGAACAAATCAGAATCGCATTATGGCAAAGGACACGCCCCGCCGCAGTACCCACTGCTGCCCCAATAATAAAGAAGAGAATGATCCCGAAATATTTCAGGCTCCTGCTCAGCAGTTCACGGTCTTTTGTCTGGCTGTATTTAAACAGGATTTCCATGCCGCTTCTTAGATTTCCTGTGCACATGGTAGTCGCATAAGCATTTCCGTGGACCTTCCGGAAGGTCTCTACCTGCATGGCACATACGAAGGAAATCATCACATTGGCTATCATATCCATCTCTCCGGAAGGGATCAATGCCACAAGACAGAGCAAAACCGCCTCGATTATAACAATGATCTGCCTCCAATGAATCTTTGGATATTGTTTAAAATACTTTTTGATAATTTCCACTACAATGACCCCCGCTGCAAAAGCGAGAATGGGAATGGCATAATGTACAGCTCCCTGCCATTCTCCTTTTTGCAGGCTGATACCCAGCAGCACGATATTTCCAGTCTGGGCATTAGCGAATACGCCTCCTCTTAAAAGATAACTGTACGCATCCAGAAATCCTCCTACAACCGCCAGGACAGCTCCCAGCTGAAAGGCCTCAGACATCTGAATCTTCTTATGCTGTTTCACTGAATACGCCTCCCTTAACTGCGATAAAACTCCTGTAAAGCCCTGATCATATATTCCGTATCCTTTGTCCCGGCAGTCTCATAAGCGGAGTGCATGGCAAGCTGTGCCAGGCCAATATCTGCGGCTCTCAAAGACACCTGTCCGGTCAGGATATTCCCCAGGGTAGATCCTCCCGGCAGATCCGAACGGTTGTGGAATGTCTGGTACGGCACCTCTGCTTTTTCACAGATATGCTTCATCAAAGCACCTGAATACGCATCGGTGGTATATTTTTGATTGGCACTGTATTTAATGACAATCCCTTCATTCATATACGGCCGGTTTGTCAGGTCCGCTTTCGCCGGCTGGTTCGGATGAACTGCATGGGCATTGTCTGCTGAAATCATAAAACTTTCCGCTGCTGCCATCCGATACTGTTCTTCGTTCCTTCCCAAAGCCTCATTGACGCGCCGCAGAATATCCTTAAGAAACGTAGACCCTGCTCCCTGTTTTGTCCCGCTTCCCACTTCTTCATTATCAAAAGCACAGTAGACATTCATATACTCTCTGCCCTCACTGTTGACAAATGCCTGCAGGGATGCGAATACACACTGCAGATCATCCAGCCTGGGTGCTGACAGATATTCTCCCTTCGCTCCCCATACGGTTCCCGGCATCCGGTTATACAGGTATAAATCTGTCCCCAGAATATCCTGTATTTCCACATTTGCTGCGGAGGCTATCTCAGTCAGAAACGCATTCCCGGCGTTCCCGTCCCCGAACAGAGGAAGCATATGTATCTGTGCATTTAAAGTCTCATCCTCTGCGCCCCTTTTCATATGAATGGCCAGCCTTGGAATCATCAGAAGGTCTCTGTCAATATGAACCAAAATTTCTTTCAGCCCCTCTCCTTCTTTTACGACAAGCTTTCCCGCAACGGACAATGGGCGGTCCAGCCAGGAATCCATCAGCATCCCTCCGTATTTTTCCGTATTCAGCTTCGTATAATGATTTTCCGCCTGAATCTCCGCATTTTCTTTTATTTTAAACGAGGGTGAGTCCGTGTGGGACGCAGTAATGTGAAACCCTTTGAATCCTTTATCCGGCACACAAAACGCGATGACAGAGGATCCGTTTCGCCGGATAAAGTACTTTCCCCCCTCTTCAATCTTCCAAGCCTTGCTTTCCTCAAGTTCCAGAAACCCATTTTCCGCAAGTTCTCTTCCGATCTGCTGTACAACATGATAGCTGCACGGGCTTTTTTCTATAAACTTGAACAACTGTGTGTTGATTTGCTCTGACATGATCTGCCTCCTTCCAAACTTATCTGCTATCTCAAATCATTTCTATCTATTTTAGCAAAACCGTGAAATAAAAGAAAGTTTTGTGTGGATTTCTTTCATGTGATATGTAAAAAGTGATTTGAGCAAATCAAATGTTTTTCTTACCCTTTTGATAAAGCGTATAACAAATAGTGATAAGTAAATTTATGAAACAATAAAATAAGAAAATGATCGTAATCGGTAGACATTTTACAACATCAAATCCATTGTCTGCCCATATAATAAGGACGCAAAAAATTAAAACAGCCGGGATCACAAACTTGATTCCCCGCCGATTTGTCTTTACCAATTTTAGCTGTATGTATAAACATATGATAAATGCTGTGATAACAGCCAAAGTGTAATTCGTGATAAACATAAAGCCCTCCTTTTTTTCCAATTTTTATAAATTACTCCTATTATAAAGCAAAAATCTAATTATGTATATAATCTCTTGGCATGTTTTATACACAAAAATAGCAGCTGGAAAAAACTTCTTTCCGCTGCATATTTTTTAACGACTATTCATTTATCCCTGCCAAATGTCTAAGTGAAGCCTTCAGCGCTTCCTGCTCCTGCTGTCCCATATCTTTTAGTACGATCCTGTTGACCTCATCCACTGTGTCCAAAATCGGTTCTTCCAGATCATTTCCCTTATCTGTCAGGACGATTTCCACAAACCGCCGGTCCTCTTTGCTGACTTTCCTCTTAATCAGGCCTTTTTTCTCCATTCTCTCAAGCACCCCTGAGATTGTGGAGTTCTCCAGCTTCAGCTCTTCCGCGATTTCCTTTGGGCTGTTTTTCTTCTTTACCCAGAGACAGTACATAACGCCGTACTGTACAGGAGTTACGTCATATTTGGCAAGCTGTGAGCTCATCTCCTGAAACACCGCATGCTGCGCCGTAGTCAAAAGATAGTTGATACATTGATTTAATTCCATCGGTTCCTTATCCCTCCTACACTAAACTGCATGCTCTCACCGCAAATTGTTCGCATGCTATATAATTCATCATATCCGTTACCCAAACTTCTGTCAAGAGAACACTGAACAAAGTGGGCACGCCCACCTCATCTCCCCCAACCCCTCATTCTTTGAGGGGCTTGTTCACTTTGCGCGCCAAATGCGATTTGCCAAAGGCAAATAGATTCCTTGCGCATTTGTGCGCATCCTGCACGGAGTGCTTTTTATTTCATAGGACGCACTTTCCTATGAAAAAATAAAAAGGGATGCCGTCATTGACATCCCTTCAAGACTTTATCGGTCACACCTTGAGAAGCCTGATTTTTATCTGAAAATTGCTCCGCTTACAACAAGCTTCTGGATTTCATTGGTTCCCTCATAGATCTGAGTGATCTTGGCATCTCTCATCATGCGCTCTACATGGTAACCTTTCATGTATCCATTTCCGCCTAACATCTGCACCGCTTCTGTTGTTACATGCATTGCTGCCTCTGTACAAAGGTATTTTGCCTTTGCAGCCGGGATGGAATAAGATCTTCCTTCCTGTTTATCTGTAGCAGCTTTATAAAGCATATATTTTGCAGCATCAATTTCCATTTCAAGCTCTGCCATCTTAAATGCAAGATACTGATTTTTATATAACGGCTTTCCAAATTGTTCTCTGCTCTTTAAGTATTCTTTTGCGATTTCAAAAGCACCTTCTGCAATTCCGAGTCCCTGTGCGGCAACACCGATTCGTCCTCCGTCCAAAGTCTTCATCGCCAGCTTAAATCCGTCTCCGGAAGGCACAACCATATTCTCCGCCGGTACTCTTACATTTTCCAGAATCATCTCGGAAACCTGCGCAGAACGGATTCCCATCTTATCTTCCACCTTGCCCACAGAAAAACCAGGGGTTCCTTTTTTTACTACAAAGCAGGAAAGTCCTTTGGCTTTCTTTTCAGGTTCCGTCAAAGCATAGACTGCTGTATAATCAGCCAACGGCCCGTTTGTATTGAAGCACTTCATACCATTCAATATGTATTCATCGCCGTCTTTTTCTGCTACGGTAACACATCCTCCCGCGTCAGATCCTGCGTTTGGCTCAGTAAGCCCAAAAGATCCAAAATGCTGTCCGGATAATACCGGTGCGAGAAATTCATTCTTTTTCTCAATGGAAGCGTCAGAGTTCATAATACTTCCGCCATATAGAGAAGTAGAAACAGAATAAGAAATACCCACAGAGGCATCTACTTTTGAAATCTCTTCTACCGCCAATACATAAGAAAGATAATCAGCTCCCTGTCCTCCGACTTCTTTCGGATAAGGAAGACCAATCAGCCCCATATCTCCCATCTTTTTATAAAGTTCTACCGGAAACTCACTGTTTGCATCTCTCTCGAGCACACCTGGCTGCAGCTCTGTCTGAGCAAAATTCCTTGCTGTTTCCTGGATAGCCGCCTGCTGTTCTGTCAATTCAAAATTCATAGATAGACTCCTTTCACCCAAAATAGACTATAAACTTAACATAAATATCATCATCTTGTATCCATATATTTGCACGCTAATATTTTGTAAGCTAAATATATCACTGTTTGTGCATACTGTCAATAATATTTTATATTTTTTTATACATCTATACAATTTATATAAAACATATTGATAAACTATTGACAACCAGATGAATATAGTCCATATTATAAGCATAAATAATATTTTGTATCCCAAATATTTGCGCACCAACATGTTAATTTTCTAACGAAAACTTATCAAATGTAATCTGTAAATGATTTTAGGAGGATTTGTAATGAACAATTTATTAATGGAAGTAGAAAACGAAGTAGCAGTCGTAACCATCAACAGGCCTAAATCTTTAAACGCACTGAACAGCGAAACATTAGCCGAGTTAGATCAGTGCTTCACAGAAATTTCCGGACGGAAAGATATCAGAGTCGTGATTCTTACAGGATCAGGTGAAAAATCTTTCGTAGCCGGAGCCGACATTTCTGAGATGGTCAATGCAACTCCTGCAGAGGGAAGACAGATGGGACTTTTAGCAAAAGAAGCATTTCTGAAATTAGAGACAATGCCTCAGGTAACCATCGCTGCTGTGAACGGCTATGCCCTCGGAGGCGGATGCGAAATCTCCATGGCCTGCGATATCCGTGTAGCTGCAGAAAATGCAAAATTCGCACAGCCTGAGACAGGTCTTGGAATCCTTCCGGGATTCGGCGGAACACAGCGTCTCTCCCGTTTAGTAGGAAAAGGACGCGCAAAAGAATTGATCTTTACATGCGACCAGATCGACGCAGAAGAAGCTTACAGAATCGGACTTGCAAATAAAGTTGTGCCGCAGGCAGAATTGATCGATTACTGCAAAAAGATGGCAGCAAAAATCATGTCCAAAGGCAGCTATGCAATTTCCCTTGCAAAAGAAGCCATCAATACAGGTATGGACACAGACTTAAGCAGCGGCCTTACATTAGAAGCTGACTTATTCGGACTTGCATTCTCTACTGCTGACAAAAAAGAAGGCATGACAGCATTCCTTGAAAAACGCAAAGCTGATTTAACAGATTTCTAATGCATTTTATGAAGGAGAAGAATTATGGGAAAAGTTAAGATTATTACCGCAGATCAGGCCGCTGCTCTGGTAGAGGATAATACAACCATTACAACCAGCGGATTTGTTGCCAGCGGAATGCCGGAAGCCCTCACTAAGGCTCTGGAAAAAAGATTTTTGGAAACCGGCTCTCCGAAAAACCTGACTTTATTTTATGCTGCTGCCCAGGGGAACCGTGACGGAAGCGGTGCGGATCATTTTGCCCACGAGGGAATGACCAAACGGGTTATCGGCGGACACTGGAACATGGTTCCGACACTGGGACAGATGGTTCTGGATAACAAAATTGAAGGCTACAACCTGCCTCAGGGTACTTTGGCGCAGTTATACCGCGCGATTGCCGGGCATAAACCAGGCGTTATCACACATGTCGGATTAAACACATTTGCTGATCCAAGGATTGAAGGCGGCAAGTTAAATGACATCACAACCGAGGATATCGTCGATGTAGTTGAAATCCTTGGAGAAGAAAAATTACTGTATAAATCCTTCCCGTTAAACATTGGATTTATCCGCGGTACATATGCAGATGAACACGGCAACGTAACCCTGTCACATGAATGCTGCACCACAGAGGTTACAACAATGGCCCAGGCTGTAAAAAACAGCGGCGGAAAAATCGTCGTTCAGGTAGAAAAGGTCGTTGCCGACGGAACATTAGATCCGAAATTAGTCAAAATTCCCGGAATCTATGTAGATGCTGTTGTAGAAGTTGAAGACATGAAGGATCACGAGCAGTGCGTAGGCTGTGACTACGACGGTGCTATGACCGGAGATTTCCGTATTCCTTTAAGCAGCCTTGAGTACCCTCCTCTTTCTGCAAAGAAAATCATTGGACGCAGAGCTGCCATGGAACTTACAGAAAATACAGTTGTAAACTTAGGTATCGGTATCCCCGAATATATTTCTATGGTTGCCAATGAAGAGGGAATCGGAGATTATATGACGCTTACTGTAGAAGCCGGACCAGTCGGCGGTGTGCCTCAGGGCGGTGCCAAATTCGGCGGTTCTGTCAACCCGGAATGTATTTTAGACCAGCCATACCAGTTTGATTTTTATGACGGCGGCGGTGTTGACTACGCTTTCTTAGGCCTTGCACAGGCAGACAAAGGCGGAAATATCAACGTCAGCAAGTTCGGCCCAAGAATTGCCGGCTGCGGCGGATTTGTCAATATCACACAGAATGCAAAACGCTGCTACTTCTGCGGAACCTTTACTGCCGGAGGATTAAAAACATCCGTACAGGACGGTAAACTCATCATCGATCAGGAAGGTAAATCAAATAAGTTCCTGGATACGGTAGAGCAAATCACTTTCAGCGGTGAATACGCAAATAAAGTCGGCCAGCCGGTTCTTTACATTACAGAACGTGCTGTATTTGAACTCCGGAAAGACGGTGTATACTTAACGGAAGTTGCCCCCGGCATCGATATCCAGACACAGATCATCGACCATATGGGATTCACCCCAAAAATGGACGGAACGCCAAAACTCATGGATGAAAGAATTTTCAAAGATGAGCTGATGGGCCTGAAACACGATTAACGATCCACAAATAAAGGAGGGTTTTTGTGAATTTACAAATCTTAGTCTTAGTCCTGGCGATTGTCCTGTTCGGAGTGCTTGCGTTTAAACAGATGAGTGCCTTAATCCTGGCGCCGCTTGTCACAATCTTTGTTGTCATCTGCTCCCGGCTCCCGATTCTGGACTCGTTAAAAAATGCGTTTATGCCTGCCGCTTCCGACTATGTAACAAAGTATTTCCTTGTCTTCTTTGTCGGTGCACTGTTTGGTTCTGTCTACCAGTATACTGGTGCTGCAGAATCCATTGCCAGAGCGATCGCAGGTCTCTGCCGCGGAAAATTCGTGGCACCGATCATCATGATCATCACCGGTCTTTTGACCTTTGGAGGAGTCAGTGGTTTTGTTGTATTTTTTGTTATCTATCCTATCGCATTAAATCTGTTTAAGGAAGCCAACCTTACAAGGCGGCTCATCCCGGCGGCGATCTCTGCCGGATGCTGGACCTGGTCCATGAGCGGCCCCGGTTCTCCTTCTATCCAGAATGTCATTGCCATGGATAACTTAGGTACACCGGCAACAGCCGCATTCGTACCATCTCTGCTCACAACAGCCGCCATGTTTATCATGATCTTTTTATGGCTGGAAATGCGTGCAAGAAAGTTTACAAAAAAAGGTTATCGTTTTATTGATAAATCTTTAAAATACCAGCTGAGCGAAGAAGAAATGGCTATTGATGAAGACAAGGATCTTCCTCATGTTGTCATCGCTATTCTTCCGATTATCCTTATCCTTGTACTCTTTAACATCGTGAAGCTTCCGGTAGAGACTTCTGTATTTGCAGGAGTAGCCCTGGCAACCGTTCTGATGTTCAATAGAGTCAAAGGTGTCAATGAATGGATCAATGTCTTTAATAAAGGAGCTTCTGATTCCGGCGTTGCCATCCTGAATACTGCCATTGTCGTAGGATTCGGCGGTGTTGTACAGAAAACACAGGGCTTTACAGATCTGGTCGCTGCTCTGAAAAATATGAGCATGCCTCCTTTGGTATTTGTAATGATCACAGTTGCTGTCTGTGCAGGAGCCTGCGGTTCTGCTTCCGGCGGAATGGGTGTTGCATTTAATGCCCTGAAGTCTACCTATATTAAAATGGGAATCCCGCTTCCTTATGTACATAGGATTTCCGCAATTGCAGCGGGTACCTTAGATACTCTTCCTCACCAGGGAGCACAGATCACTCTGCTCGGCATTTGTAAAATGACCCATAAGGAAGCTTATTGGGATATTGCGGTTACGCAGATTATCATTCCATTTATATCCTGCGGAATCTTTATCGTTTTAGCTTCTTTTGGACTATAAACTTAATTTTGAAGATCCGGTTTTCCGGGTCTTCTTTTTATTTATTTACTTCAGCAGTTCTTCCAGTATCTTTACCGCATCTCCGACAATCCCATAATCACAGTTTTGAAATATAGCCGCATCCGGGTTACTGTTGACCGCTATGACTGTCCGGGCCCTGACCCCCGTCATGTGCTGGATTGCACCGGAAATCCCGAATGCCAGATAAAGATCCGGCTTAACAATCGATCCGGTCTGTCCGATCTGCTGCCTGCCAGGCATCCAGCCAGCGTCCACACACGGTCTTGTACAGCCGGTCTGTGCTCCTATGCGTCCTGCAAACAGCTTTAAAAGTTTGAACCCTTCCGGGCCTTTCAGACCGCGTCCTCCGGATACGATAATCTTTGCATCCTCCAAAGAGATCTGTTTCTCCTCAGAAATGATGCCAAGTATCTGTTTTGGTTGTTTGAGATTCTCCAGCCAGTCAGATTCCGTCATGATAATGCTGCCTTTCCTGACGTCCGTCTCATCGGCTCTCTGAAAAATTCCCGGCTTTACAGAAACGATCTGGACATAAGACTCAGGCATTGACACTACAGACATTCGTTTTCCGTCATATGCCGGTTTGCAGACCAAAAGCTTTCCTGTTTTCCTGTCAATCTTCAGGCCGGCGGCATCTGTAATTACTTCCGTTCCGAGCACTGCTGCCAAAGACGGAAGCAAGGTTCTCCCAAACAGCGTTTCCCCTCCGAGAATGATATCCGGCTCCTGCTCCCGGATAACGGCCTCCAGTGCTCTGCAATGAATCTCCATTTGTTTTGGTTCCAGCCTTGGATGATCCACTGCAATAATCCGATCCACAGGATATCGGAGAAGATCACTGCAGATTCCTTTAATTCCGCTCCCTGCTATTACAAGCAAGAGCTCTGCATCCAGTTGATCAGCTGTTTTCTTCCCCTCTCCTATCAATTCCAGAGTTGCCGGAGCAGGCTTTCCCTCCTGAATTTCCCCGATGATCAATATTTTGTATGGTCTGTTCATATGGTCTCCTTTTATTCTGGTACCTTATGCTTCTTTAATACCTGATAAAGCAGCTCTGCCTTCTCCCGGTCATTTTTTCCGTTCAGGATCTTCCTTTGCTTAGACCTTCCCTCCGGCAGATACTCCCCTGTCTGTCTTATAATCTGCTCCCGTACATCCTGTTCCGGCTTTATAACCGGAATCACAGTACTCTCAGCATAAGCGGACATAATATCACACACATTGGGATGCCTGATTTTTTGATCCTCTTTCACCGACAGAACCAGGGCCGGCATATTGCACTTTGTCCGTTCTGTCCCTTCTTTTGCCGCACACCAGTTATACAGCTGTCCGTTTTCCGTCTCCATTCTTTTGGAATATGCAATAAGCGGAATATCTAAAAAAAACGCCGTCATAGCCGCCATATGGGCAGCATCTCCGTCAATCGCCTGCCTTCCGCATAAAACCAGATCAAAGGCTCCTTCCTCTTCTATGGCCTTGGCAAGCACCCGGGCACTCTCCCGGATATCCCCTGCTGTCTTTCCCTCTTTTAAAACCAGGACCGATCTGTCAACTCCCCAGGTCAGGGCTTCCCTTGCAGTCTTCTCTCCCTGAGCCGGACCGAGAACCATAGCTGTCACTGTTCCTCCTTCCTGATCTCTCAGATTCAAAGCCTCCGTCAGGACATTCTTATCGCTGTCACCAATGCCTTCTATATCCTGGTACAGATTCCGCTCTTCTTCCGGGGGAATTTCTTTTAAAAATATCAAGATCTTCATCCATTCACCACTCCCTTCACAATCTGAATTTCTCTGCAAATAATTTTGTATATAAAATTTTAAGTTGACTCTTCAAAAATGCTGTGCTATGATACCCATACAAATTAATTCGCATCCCATTAGTTCGTATGCTAATTAATTGATACTGTTATATTACCATTATTAATTTTATATGTCAATCACAGAAAGAGAGGAATCTGTTATGCCGTTAATCCAAGTAGATTTGTTAAGACAAAACGATAAAGAAAGACTTAAAAATATTCTGGATACCATCCACCAGTGCGCCGTGGAAGCCTTTGAAATCCCGGAACGGGACCGCTATCAGATCGTAAACCAGCATGAGCCGGAGGAAATGATCCTGTTAGACACAGGACTCGGTTTTGAGCGGACCCAGGATCAGATCGTCGTTCGCGTCACAAGCAAACAAAGAACCCAGGATAAAAAAGAACTGCTTTATTCTCTTCTTTGCACAAAATTAAAAGAAAACTGCCGGATAGATCCTTGTAATCTCTTAGTATCTATCGTAGAAAACGGAGACGCTGACTGGAGCTTCGGCTTTGGCAAAGCCCAGTTTCTGACCGGAGATCTGTAGAATTTTAAGAACAAAAAAGCCCCTTTATAAGGGGCTTTTTTGTTATGACCTGTCTTTACAGTAAAACATTAAATATACCGTCTCACCTTTTTCATATACTGCCTGTATGCATCACCAAACTTCTCGATACACCATCTTTCCTCGGAAAGAATAATCCAGTGCGAAGTCACCTGAAACAAAAAGACAAACCCATATAATATCAGTGACCGTGTCAGCAAAGCACATCCTGTAAAACAAATGAAATAAGATACATACATAGGATTGCGGGAGAATCGGTAAACCCCATTGTGATTTAACCCTTCTTCAGACGGAGCCGAAAAATCCAGTATTGAAACCGCACATAATACCAATCCCGACAGATAGATCAGAAGACTTATACAGAATCGCCAGGAAGCTTCTGTTTTTACTGTCAGAAAACATAAATACAGAAAGATTACAGCATTTGAAATCTGATAAATCCAATATGCTGCCACTTCTTTTCCATACACAGGAGGGAAATACGCCGCACGTTTTACTGCACTCTTATTTAAAACTGACAGGAATCCGAATCTTATCAGCAAAAAGGGTATCAGCAATAAAAAGCCATTTATATTCATAATAAAACCTCTTCCAGCTTATTTTTCTGTTTCGATTATAGCACAAAAGCATGGACCTAGGAGAAAAAAGGTCCATGCTTTCTGTAATGCAGATATTACACAATAACAATTCATTTTTGAGCCAGGTATTGGAGGGTTAGGCTCGGGGTATTTTTGTTTTATTGTTTCTATTTTTTAGGAGTTTCAGTGGCATAAATCTGCATTGATCTATATTTAAGTACGTTAAACGCACGTACTTACTGCGTTGGGATTTACCACAGGTTGCGGTAAATATCTTTGACATCTTCTGCAGTGATTGCTTTTCTTGTATTGGACGGACTTCCGCTGTCCATAGCGTCATTTGCCATTTTGTCAATCACACTGAAGAATTCTTCTTTATTGATTCCATATTCCTCTAATGACGGAGTTTCAAGTTCATCGCAGATATCTACGACTGCCTGCAGGAATTTTTCACTGGCAGCCTGGTCTGTATCCGTCTCTGCTGCCACATTGATGGCTCTTCCAAGTTCTCCAAAGCGGTCATAAGCTCCGTCTAATGCATAAATAAAGCATTCTTTTAAAAGCATTGCATTGGAAAGCCCATGAGCTACATGGAACATGGCACCGATCGGACGGCTCATTCCGTGAACTAAAGTTACGGAAGCATTGTTAAATGCGATTCCTGCCTCCAGAGCCGCGATAGACATCTGTTCTCTGGCCTCTACATTTTTTCCGTCTTTAAAAGCAGCCGGAAGATATTTGAAAATTCTCTTAATCGCAGAAAGCGCAAATGTATCGGATAATGGCTGTGCCAGTTTTGATGTATAAGCCTCCGCCGCATGAGTCAGGGCATCAAGTCCTGTAGCAGCCGTAATTTTAGGAGGCGCAGTCATTGTAAACTGAGGATCAATGATGGCAAGGTCCGGCATTAATACCGCGCCTTTGAGCAGCATCTTAATATCATTTTTTGTATCTGTGATAATCGTAAACTGAGTTGCCTCAGAACCTGTTCCCGCAGTCGTAGGAATTGCAACAAGGGTCGGTGCTGCCTTTGTGATGATTTTTCCCATGTAGTCAGAAATCTGTCCGCCGTTGCTTACCAAAGCCCCGATGGCTTTCATGGAATCAATCGGGCTTCCGCCTCCAAGAGCGATGATAAAGTCACACCCTTCTTCTTTATAAAGATTAAGGCCTCCTTCGATCATTGTGTCGGTTGGCTCTCCGTTGATCTCACTGTAAATCACATATTCAATGTTCTGGTTTTTTAAGGCTTTCTCTACTTTTGCAGTATTGCCTAATTCAACCATGATCCTGTCTGTAACGATCAGTGCTTTTTTACCGAGAGTCCCTAACTTTCCTTCTGCCATATCAAGCGCACCCTCACCAGTGTAAATCTGGCCCGGCGCGATAAATTCTCTTGCCATGTTTTTATCCTCCTATAATTTCTTAAAATTCTGCGTCATGAAGCCAAACGTAGCGCTCATCTTCATTTCTGTCTGTCTGAAGCCATGGGTTTCCATCCAAATGACGAATCATCCAGCAAGTATACATCTGATATCCCGGAGCTACTGCCTGAGGATGAAGTTCTCCTCCCGGAATTGCTGAAAAGCTTCCGTCTGCACTCTTGAATACCTGGTCTCCCACAAAACTTGCCCCAAATCCTTCCGGATGATCAAACAGGAAATAATAAGTTTCCGGCTGCGGATGTCTGTGAGGAAGATATCCTGACCAGTTTCCCCTGTCATTCAAAACTTCGCCCAATACCATATTGGAGTATGGTGCAATGTCATGGTCAAAGATGGTATTGACACGGCGTTTTGCCACATTTCCAAACTTTCCTACGCAGGAATATCCCCAGGGAGCATCTTCCGGTGCATACAGTTTGCTCTCAAATATAGTATCATTCTTTGTGGACTGTACCAGGATTTCAGAATCTGCTTTTGCTTCCACCGTAACCTCGGCTCCTGTGCAGATATGCACCGCCCAAGGCCCTTCTGTAAATACATCTTTTCTTGTAACTTCCCTGGATGTCTCATCAAATGAGAATACGATATCCCCTTTCAATAAGAGAACTGCTGTCTCTTCTTTGTCCTTGCAGAAGGTCTTCACATCTCCCGCTTTTAAGCGGAAGACGCGGATGTCCATCAGCATTTCTTTATATTCATTGTCGTATGTTGTTAAAACCTTTTCCCCGTTTGCATCAAACTCAGGATAGCCGAATACTTTACCCATTGTCATACCTCTTTTCTAATACTGTCTTGCGTTTGCGCGTCCTTCTAATACTCCTTCACATGCTTTCTGCACGCTTTCTTTCACAGAAGTTGTCGCAATCCCCACGTTCCACCATGACTTATAACCGTCTGTCATTGTCTTAGGAATAACTTTCAAGTCGATCAATGTGGCAACATCCTGCTTCTTAGCATCGATCAGCGCTTCCTCAAGTTCTTTAATCGTTCTTACACTGTATGTCTTAAGTCCGTATCCTTCGCCGACTTTTGCATAGTCAACCGGTATCAGATCACCCTTGATCTCGTTGTTTTCATCACGGTATCTGAACTCTGTGGCAAGGCTTCCCACACCATGGTTCATCTGAAGGTTATTAATACATCCGAATCCGCAGTTGTCAAATACGAGAATATTGATCTTCTGCTTTTCCTGCATTGCCGTCATGATCTCACTGTGCAGCATCTGGAAGCTGGCATCTCCCACAACAACATAGGATTCATTTTCAGGCTCAGCCATTTTTACGCCGAGAGCTCCTGCAACTTCATATCCCATACAGGAATATCCGTATTCTGCATGGTATCCGCCGCGTTTGTCTGTAGTCCAGATTCTCTGCATGCAGCTTGGAAGGCTTCCCCCTGCCGTCACGATATTCGCATTTTCATCAATCACTTCGCGGATCTTGCACAGTGCTGCAGTCTGAGTGATGAGTCCGCCTGTAAGTTTTACGAACTCAGGAATCGTACGCGGATCTCTTGCTTTGATCTCCGGTTCAAAGCCGTCACCTGTATACTCAATGTTTGCAAGTCGGTCCATTTCTTTATCCCAGGCAGCCTTTGCGTCTTTAATTTCTGTTGTATAAGCAGACTTATAGCCTTCTTCTTTCAGCCTGGCAGAAAGTGCTTCCACAGTGGCCTTTGCATCTCCCACTGCTTTTACTGCGTCCATCTTATATGCATGATACTTGTTGTTGTTGATGGTCACCATTTTTACATCAGGATTTTTAAACTGTCCTTTGGATCCTGTTGTAAAATCAGAAAGTCTGGTACCTACTGCAATAACCACATCTGCTTCGTCAGCAATGGTATTGGCAGCAAGAGTTCCTGTGACGCCGATTCCTCCTAAGCAGTAAGGATGGCTTGACTTGCAGGCACTTTTTCCAGCCTGGCTCTCTCCGAACGGAATGTTAAAGTCTTCGCAGAACTTTTCTACAGCTTCTCCTGCCTCTGAATACTTCACGCCGCCGCCTACAATCACCAATGGATTCTTTGCGTCTTTTATAACATTTACAATGTCTTCGATTTCTTCTTTTACTGCACATGGTCTTGTAATTCTATGTACGCGTTTTTCAAACAGGTAATCCGGGAAGTCATAAGATTCACCTTCTACATCCTGGGAAAGTGCGATACAGACAGCTCCTGTTTCTGACGGATCTGTGAGAACACGCATTGCATTAATCATAGCTGTCATCAGCTGTTCCGGACGAATGATCCTGTCCCAATATTTACAAACCGGCTTAAATGCATCGTTTGTTGTGGTAGAAAGGCTGTCGCTCTTTTCTAACTGCTGAAGTACCGGATCCGGCTGTCTTGTGGCAAATGTATCGGATGGCAGTACCAAAAGCGGAATATTGTTGACGGTTGCTGTAGCTGCTGCTGTAACCATATTTGCTGCCCCAGGTCCTACGGAAGATGCACAGGGAATGATCTTTCTTCTTCTGTTCTGTTTTGCATAGGCTGTTGCCACATGGCACATACCCTGTTCATTCCTTCCCTGAAGAACCTTTAAGCTTCCCGGATTGCTGTCCAGTGCTTCTCCAAGTCCAACGGCAATTCCGTGTCCGAAGATTGTAAAAATACCTTCTACAAATTTTGTTTCTTCTCCGTCAAATTCCACATACTGATTGTCAAGGAATTTTACAAGAGCCTGCGCTACTGTCATTCTAGTTGTACTCATTTTCATATCCTCCTATACTCTCGCAATCATTTCGCCATATTTATCTTTTGTTTCCCGGATAAATTCTTTTACTTCCTGCGGATTTGGAAGCTCCTCAGAACATGAATGGCTTCTCACCATCATAGCTGCCTCTGCACTTCCGAATTCAAGACACTCGATCATATCCCATCCTTCAAAAACTCCATATAAGAATCCGGATGCATATCCGTCTCCTCCGCCGAAACCTTTTAATGCTTCTACAGGAAATGGTTTGATTGAGTAGTCATTTCCGTCATTTGTATACGCTGTAGATCCTTTCTTGCCGTGTTTGATGACAACGATCTTTGCATTTTCACTGTTCCATGCCTGTGCAGATTCTTTGTCTGTTCTGCCCGGCTGAATCAATTTTTCTGTCAGGTCAAACTCTTCTCTTGATCCCATGATGATATCTGCTTCCCTGGCTACCAGTGAGTAGTAGATTGAAATTTCATCAGAATTTTTCCAGTTATATTCTCTGTAGTCAATGTCAAAAATAATTTTCGTATCGTTCTTCTTTGCAAGCATTACCGCTTTTAAAACTGCTTCTCTTGATGGGCTTTCTGCCAATGCGGTTCCTGAAACCAAGATTGCTTTTGTGTTCTTTATGTATTCTTCATCAATGTCATCGACAGATAACTGTAAGTCCGCAATACAGTTGCGGTACATTAAAATGCTGCTCTCTTCTCTGGAAAGAATTTCAGTGAAGGTGAGTCCAAGTTTTTCTCCGTTTGTACATTTTGAAATATGAGATGTGTCAATTCCTTCTTTATTAAAGAAATCTACTACATACTCTCCGAACTGGTCATCAGAAACCTTGCCGATGAACCCGGCTTTCTTTCCGTGCCTTGTAATGCCCACTGCGATGTTTGCCGGAGATCCTCCCACATACTTCTTGAATGTCGTACACTCAGATAATGGATGGAAATAATCTGCCGGGTTGAAATCAATAGCTACCCTTCCGATGAGCACTAAATCCATTGGTCTTGTCTGGTCAAATTCAACATACTTCATAACTTTCACCTCAGTTTTGTATTCCACGCTTTTTGCGTGTTGTTTGCGTGTTTTATTAATTTGTTTATTGCTTTCAAATGCGTTTTATGTGCTTTCCTTATGTGCTTATACTACCACGCACGCCTTTTATGTGCAAGCACTTTTTCAAAAAAATATTGTTTTTGCTACATTTCACAAATGTATACAGACTTCTTCGGTGTTATTGCACAATTATATGACACGCAAATACACGCAAAAAAAGAGCAAGATACCATATTTGTGTATCTCGCTCTTTTATAAAACATGTCATACATTATATTTATTTTTTATCTTTATATCTGTATAGATATGGTCTGCTCCTGGTTCCTCTCCCTTTTGAATCATATTGTACAAAAGATTCGGAGGCCGGTAGCCCTGTTCATACCCTTCCTGATCGATCAGAAAATCATACCGGTCTTCTTTCAGGGCTTTTGCGTTATTAGGTGTGGCATCATAAACTATAACATAAGGCCGTTTCTCAAGCTTCAGCTTCTCAAAAGCCATGCATACTCCGGCCTGTCCGCCGGATGCCACAAAGACTCCCTCCAGGTCAGGTGCAATAGCCATTGTATTTTCAATAATCTTTTCTACTTCCTTTGTCTCATCAAAACTGCTCTGGACACCAAGCAATTCCATATCCGGATAAGAGTTCTTAATCTCCTGCACAAATCCTTCCACGCGGAGACTGTTTACACTGTTGGTGAAAAATCCTGTAATCACCAAAACTTTGCCCTTTCCCCTCGTCAGCATCCCCATAAGCCCTGCAGCAGTACGCCCGCTTTTCTTGTTATCCAGGCCTACAAAGCATGCACGCTTTGTACCGACGATATCAGAGTTGAAGGTAACCACAGGAATCTTTTTTTCTTCCATCAGCCTGTTCAGCCGTTCCCTGACACACTCTGACTGTACCGGCATAATAGCAAGACCCTGGATTCCTTCTGCTTCCAGTTCATCAATGGCTTTCATCTGAGCCTGCTCATCCACTGAATCTATATCCTTCAGCAAAAGCTCTACCCCCAGATACTCAAGTTCCCTCTCCGCATCTTGTATTCCCGCTTTGACCGGGATCATAAAAGATGCTTCCGAGAGCTGGGTGATAACTCCGATCTTTATATTTTTGTCCGGGTTCTGCGTGTCCTTTTTTGCCTTTCTGTTTGAATGATAGTCTAACTCCTTGGCGATTGCCAGAATCCGGTCTGCCACTTCCGGCTTAATCCTGCCCCGGTTATTCAGCGCCCTGTCCACTGTTCCCCGGGAAACCCCGGCACGCTCTGCAATTTCTTTAATTGTTCCTGCCATGTGCTTTCCTCGCTTTTTCTTAAATTTTGACACATTGCACGCATTTATTTTATTATAACCTCGCTTTTCCCAAAAGTAAAGGAATATCCCCAATCCATCATTGCAAATGTATCATAAAGGGATTATAATTCGAATATATTGACAACACTAATCAAGTATAGAAAGGGGTTTTTATATGAATCAAGCAGCAATGTTCCAATTAAGCTACGGTCTGTTTGTCCTATCCGCAAAAGACGGAGAAAAGGACAATGGCTGCATTGTCAATACTGTGCAGCAGATTACAACAACGCCAAACCGTATTTCCGTGGCCGTCAACAAAGGCAATTTCACGCATGATATGATCCAATCCACCGGTTCTTTTAACGTATCCATCCTTTCTGAAGCAGTACCTTTTGATATTTTCAAACATTTTGGCTTTCAAAGCGGACGGGATGTGGATAAATTAGAAAATTTCACAGAATATGACCGTTCATCCAACGGAATTATTTATCTGAATCAATATGCCAATGCATTTCTCAGCGCTTCCGTAGCTGAAACTGTAGATCTCGGTACACATACAATGTTTATTGCCGATGTCACAGACGGTGAAGTGTTATCCGATGTGCCTTCTGTCACCTATGCATATTATCACAAGCACATTAAACCCCAGCCCCAGGAAACAAAAAAATCCGGATGGCGCTGTAAAATCTGCGGTTACATCTACGAGGGTGACGAACTTCCGGCAGATTTCATATGCCCAATCTGCAAACACGGAGCTTCGGATTTTGAACGGATCGAATAATCTTCACATATAGACGCAGGGGTTTCTGAAGATCCTATGCAATAAAAAGGCAGCCAAAACCCTGGCTGCCTTTTTTTCTTGTATCTAAAATTTCTTATTTCAGCACGAGTGCTTCAATCGCTTTGGCAACTCCATCACTGTTATGATCCTCTGTAATATAATCGGCAATCTCTTTCATCTCATCACTGCCATTTTCCATGACAACTCCGATTCCGGCAGCCTCAATCATCTGATAGTCATTCTCTGCATCTCCGCAGGCCATGATGTTTTCTTTCTTAAGGTTCAGATGTTCCATCAAATGAGCCAGTGCATCGCCCTTATTGCACGAATGCAGAGAAATTTCAAGATTATTTTTCAAGGAAGCCACAACTGCATATAATCCGCATTCAGTCAATTCTTTCCTTGCTTTTGCGCGTTCTTCCTGGTCTTCAAAAAACAGCGTCAGCTTTTCAGAGCTTCCTCCTTCTCGCCGGATATATTCTTTTAAATCCTCTACCGGCGTTCTGGATGCACGAATCATCTCCTCAGAATATTCACCAAGATGGAACGATTCAAGTCTGTCCAGCTCTTCCTTATAGCAGTACACTTTCCCATCTTTTGCTATACTCCGGAATGCACGGTAGGGCTTGATCGTGTCCAAAAGTCTGAGAATCTGGTCCGTATTAAACTGATTCTCGTAAATTGATGTCTGCCGGTGCATATCATAGACCCTGGCTCCGTTGCTAAGAATACAGTACCTTAATCTTTTAAGCTCTGTCAATTCCTTCGGAAGCCCATTTACGGACCGCCCTGTAGCCGGTACGATCTGGATTCCTTTGTCCATGGCTTTCTCTAATACTTCCACCGTATTCTTCGTAACTTTCTTTTCACTGGTCAGCAGCGTGCCGTCCATATCCATTGCAATTAATTTAATTTCTTGTTCTTTCATCCTGTCCCCCGCTGTTCCTTTCAGCATGTTTTATATCTTCCGGATCCAAGTTCCCCGCCTGATAAAGTACCTTTTGCTCTATTATACCGCAGAAGAAATAACAGGAAAAGACCTTCCCAGTGATTTTATCCCTTGGAAAGGTCTTTTCGTATATACAATCTAACAAACATAGGAAATAAACAGTTTTATTTTTCTTCCTTCAGTTCAATTTTAGCTTCTCTGTCCAGCAATTCTTTCATAATTTTCGGATACTCTTTGTCCAAATGATAGAAACACAGGATAAAGATCATAATAACTCCCAGCACCGCAATTCCATAGATAAAAAGATTTGAAATGGTGGTTAATGCCTGTGCACTCTGTGCAGATGCATTACCGCTGTATGTATTTGCCTCCATGATAAATCCGATGAGGGCTGACCCAATCCCCTGACCAAACTTCTGGCCTGATGTAACCGCAGACTGAATAGCTCCCGCAGTCCTCAGCCCTGTTTTCCACTGGCCGTACTCAATACAGTCAGCGATCATTGTAAAGATCATGCCAAGAATCGGTGTCATACCAATTCCCCTGAGCAGTCCGCCGAATGTTACCAGGGCGATGCTCGTCGGGTTAAGAAGGAGGATCAGAGAACCGCCGATGATGAACAGAGCTCCCAGCATACACCAGTTTTTCTTAGTAGTAAAGTCCATGACCTTGCCCAGCAGCAATGTTGCAATGATCGTGATTCCATAGCATGCCGTATTTACATTTCCGATAATATTCGTGTCACCTACAATCCATTTGCAGTAGTAGGTTGCCATTGTCCCTGAAAAGGTCTGATACATGGCGAAAAATACGAAAAAGAGGAACAGCATAACAAAGTACTTATTTTTAAACAATGCGGGTATGGCTTTTTTCAGGGGAATCTTTTCGCCTGCCATATCATCTTTTACTACAACCCTTTCCCTTACGGAAGCAAAGCAGAACAGCATCATAGCAGCTGCAAATACTGCGTATATAGCCGTCAGCACTACCCAGTTTCTCTGGGAATCCATTCCTCCGCCCGGCATTATACCAAGTATTCTCGTAAAGAGCAGAGTTACCAGAATATTTCCTACAGGACTCATTGCCATGCGGACAATGTTGATCTTTGCCCTCTCATCCTGGCTTCTGGTCATATAAGTCATAGTTGTGGCAAACGGCAGCTGAAACAGCGTATATACTACCGTAAGCATTAAATTGTAGGTAATAAAAATATAAATAGCCTGAGCCATCGGTGCAATCTGCGGAACTGTCATCAAAAGAACCGCTGCAACTGCATACGGAATGGACATTCTCAGCATCCAGACACGGGCTCTGCCGTATTTGGATCTGGTACGGTCCACAATAAATCCTGCCGTAATATCAGAAACTCCGTTAAACACCTGGGATAAAGCGATGATCATTCCGATAACAGACGGTGAAACATGGGCCACATCTGTGTAAAACATAACCAGAAGACTGGTCGCTATTGTAAACACAATGTTCGTAGAGATTTCCCCGCACCCGTATGCAAACTTCTCAAAACCAGTAACCCGGTCCTTCTGAGTCCATTTGTTAAATCCGTTGAGATTCATTCCTTCACCTCTTCTCTTATTTGCTGATCGTCTGATTCAAGGCATCAATTGAAGTGCTCAGTCCGGCTTCTACACTCATAGTCAAATCTTCCATTTCCAAAGATACATGACCATCATATCCCATCATATGGCATACGGAAAAGAATTCTTTCCACCACTGAAGATCCTGTCCGCACCCTACAGCAACATAGTTCCATGTACGGTTCTTTGTATCTGTCACCGGCTTAGTCTCTGCCAGTCCATTAATATCACACAGTCCCCGTTCAATTCTTGCATCCTTTCCATGTACATGATAAATGCATCCTTCCAGGGCACGAACTGCAGCAATTGGATCTGCACCCATAGCGATCAAATGAGACGGATCCATATTTATTCCGATCATCGGATCAACAGCATCTCTTAATTTCAGCAGTGTTTCAGGATTGTAAACCAGCTGGCATGGGAATTCCTCAATTGCGATTTGTTTTATCCCCTGTTTCTTACAGTGCTCCACAAACTTTTTCCACCATGGAACCGCTACATCTTCCCACTGGTAGCGTACAGCTTCTACCATATAATCCGGCCAGGATACTGTGGATGTAATCCAGTTGGGAGTCTTGTCTCCAGGTGCTCCTGCCGGAAGCCCTGACATCATCACCAGCTTTTCCACTCCCAGTCTGCCGGCCAGCACTGCTGTGTCATAAATTGACTTTGTATGTAATTCTCCCATCTCTGCAGGCGAAAGAGGATTTCCTGAACAGTTCAGGGCAGCGATCTCCATTCCTCTTTTTTCAATCTCTGCTTTGTAAGCAGCCAATTTCTCATCGTCTTCAAGAAGTTCCTGTGTCGGCACGTGCTTGCAGCCTCCCCAGCCTCCTGCTGTCATTTCTACAGCATCAATTCCTAATGCTTTTACTTTATCGAGCATTTCAGTAAATGTCAAATCACCCAATACATCTGTACAAAGTGCTAATTTCATAATTTCATTTCCTTTCTTTTCTCTGTTTTTTATTTTAACAATTCCCGCTCAATGCGTTCTCTCGCTTCCGGTGCCTGTTTCTCCATCTTTTCCGGAAATCCGAACATGGATACACATGCGATGTTGTCTCCCCCGGTCTTCGGCGCGTTTTCTTTTAACTGACAGTTGGCAAAGTCCATTTCTCTTAAGGTCTCAAAGATTCCTTCAAAATCCACATCCCCCTCTCCCATTGCCAGGTGCTGGTGGATCGTTACATCCGCCTTGCCCCTTCCGTTTAACCACGGCGGATTGGCAATATAGCGGCAGTCCATGGTCTGGTTAAAGGTATCTGCAAACAGCACATGGGTCAGTTCTTCTCCTGCG
>NZ_JAGZSD010000039.1 GCF_018381315.1 Anaerostipes sp.
AAGATAGAAGAAGATAGCCAGCCAGGCCGGAAGCAGATCCGGCCGGCTGGTGTTTTTTTACAGTCTGTGGAGCAGGACGTACAGACTGTTGCCATCTCAGGATGATGACTTACCGGAAGCCTCCATAACGGCCATATAGGCTTTTAAATGCAGCGTCGCGGGTCCGTGCCATGTATAAGGAACTGTCAGAAAAAAGAATTGTAATTTAATATGTGCTACATTAAAAACAGGTTGAAGCTGTCAATAAATACAAAAAAATAATCAAACAAACAAAAAAACCATGCATATATTGACGGGATAAAATGGTTTCGTGTGAAAGAATATAAAATATGCATAAAAAAATAAAAATAAATTACGCATTGACAAGCATTATGTTCAATGCTATATTATTAAATAAGGGAAGAGATAAACCGCTCCACCAAAGCAGTTTTTATTTTTTTTAGACATTTGATAAACCGTTCTACTAAACCGCTCCACCTACACGTAATTTGCGAAAAGACCATGTTTTTTGAGCAGGAAGTGTGGTAATATTGGTTTATTATCATAATTCATGAGGTGAGAGTATGAAGAACGCGACAATATCTGATGTAGCAAAGCTTTCAGGGGTTTCCAAGTCCACTGTATCAAATTATTTGAATGGAAATTTCGAGAGAATGTCTGACGAGACGAAAAAGAAGATAAAAAATGCAATTGATGAATTGGGGTATACACCAAGTTTGAGCGCCCGCAGGCTGTCGTCTAAAAATCACAGCAAGACAGTTTGTTTAGCCATTCCCAGAAACATTTCACATTTAAACGATACCATGTATTACCCGGTCATATTCTCGGCTCTTGGCGAGGAAGCAAAGAAATTTGATTATAATACTCTGATTTATTCCATGGATTCAGATGATATCAATAAAGACACAGAGTATTTAAAGAGCCTGTCGTCGTCTCTGGTAGACGGCATCCTATTGTATGACCTGGAAGAAGACAGTCTGGCCTTCAGGGAGTTTGAGAGGGCAGGAATCCCTTATGTGTGCGTGGGTAAGATACTCAGCCTGGAGAATTATAATTATGTGGCGTCTGACCACGGCAAAGCGATGAAGGATGTACTGGAGTATTTTTATAACCTGGAGCACAAAAAAGTGGCCATTGTCACGGAGGGAAAGTCCAACAGCGTGGTTCAGACTGTGAGAAGTACGGCTTTTAATGAGTTTATGTCTGAAAGGAAAGAAGAGAAATTGGACTATTCTTATATCAGAATCAATCAGAATGAATCATCATCCGATATCAAGCTGCTGTTCAATGAACTGCTTAATCCTGCAAACCGTCCAACGGCAGTTGGTATTATCAGCTGCTTTATGAACCAATTCATGGATGTGGTAAAGGGATATGGAATCAGGATACCGGAAGACCTGTCTGTGATGATTCTTGAGTATTATAAGAATTCCAATGTAGATGAGGAGTATCAGGATTTTACCTGTGTGGAATCCAAGGCTGAGAAGGTGACGAGAATTGCCATGAGAAAGCTTGTAAAGCTGATTGACAGCGGAAAGCCTTTTGAGTCGGAACTGGTTGGTTTGAAGGTGTGTGTAAAAAACTCAACTTCAAAGCCTAAAAAACAAGGAGGCAGGAAGTTATGAAGAAAAGATATACAAAAATAGTATCACTTGTACTTGGATTAGGATTAGCAGCGTCCATGGTTGCGGGATGTTCTGTGAAATCATCGGAAAACGTGGTTACAACAGCAGCTCCCACCGCCGCCAAGGCTGAGACAACAGCATCAGCGGAATCAGGAGGAAGCGCCGCGGAACAGAAGAAGATGGTATTCTGGGATAAGTCAGAGTATGTTGAGGGCTATAACACTATGATGAAGGCAAAGGTAGATGAATTTGCCAGCGAGAATCATGTGGATGTGGATTATGTGGTCATACCTGCTGCTGATATGAAGCAGAAGCTGATGGCTGCCATTGAGGCAGGCAATGCCCCTGACCTGATTGTGGGTGATGATACGCTGGTGGGGCAGTTTGTTTCCATGCAGCAGATAGCAGAGTGCTCAGATATATTTGAGGCCGTGGATTTTACGGAGAACTCAAAAATACTGGGAACCTTCAACGGCAAGCCCTATCTTGTGCCTCTGGCATTTACGGCGCCCGGCATGTACTTAAGGACGGATCAGTGGGAGAAAACCGGAATGGATATTCCCACAACCTGGGAAGAACTGAAGGAAGGCGCCAAGCTGATGAATGACCCGGCTAACGGCTTTTACGGCCTTGGATTTGCCATGGGCGCATCCGGCGGAGGAGATGCCGAGGGATTTTGCAGAACCATTATACTGGACTGGGGAGGAATCCCGGCAGACGAGAACGGAAAGGTCACGGTCAATTCTCCTGAAACACTGGAAGCACTTAAATTTATTGCAAGCTTATATGAAGAGGGATTGATTCCGCCTGATGCGATTACCGGAGACGACAGCTGGAATAACAACGCTTACCTGGCCGGTACTGTGGGCGTCATCACGAATTCAGGTTCCGTGGTATCCAGCATGAAAGAGGAAAAACCGGATCTTCTTGCGAACACACAGATCATCGCATATCCCGCAGGGCCAACCGGAGAGGCGTTCACCCTGGGCGGCGCTAATGTATTCGGAATATTTGAGACAGGTAAAAATACAGAGACCGCAAAAGAGTTTGTTAAATACTATTTTGAGGACCTGGATAATTATAACGCCATGATCGAAGCCATGGGTGCCATGTGGCAGCCGGTGGTGAACGGAGTGGATGACACGGATTTCTGGAAGGACCCGGTCAATGCAGGATGGCTTGCCAACTCTAAGAATACATATAAGACCTATTATCCGGCGCCGTCAGATGAAAGGGCTACGGTATCCTTTACAAACCAGCTTTGCGTTAAGGCCGTACAGGAAATAGTTGTTAACAAGGCTGATCCGCAGGAAGCCCTGGACCACTTGGAGGCAGAATTCAATAAGATTTATAACTAACAATGGAATTGGCATGACAGGGGGATAAGATGGCAGGAAAAAAATCAGAGAAAAGGAAGTATTCGCATTCCCAGCAGCTGTTAGATAAGCGTCTCGGGCTTCTGTTGATGGTGCCAATTGCTGCCGTGATATTTGGTATTACCGGAATCCCGTTTATAAGGGCATTGTACTTAAGCTTTACGAACAAAGTGGTAGGGGTACCGGAACAGTTTATTGGGTTTGACAACTATCTGGCTCTATTTGGGGATAAGATTTACTGGAAGTCCCTGTACAATACGATTATCTATACAGTGGGATGTATCACGGCG
>NZ_JAGZSD010000040.1 GCF_018381315.1 Anaerostipes sp.
ACATTACGATAAAACTGCCTGACATAGAAGATATTATAGAAAACTCAGAAGGGGGAAAAGAATCATGCAGAAAAAGAAAATCTGGACGGTTGTATTAGCCGGCTTTTTGACGGCAGCATTGGCAGCCGGCCAGGGAAGTCTGTTTGCCAAGGATGAGGCAGAGGGACAGCCAAAACAGGAACAGCAGGGAATGACAGAAGTAAATAATTGGGGGGGGGGGTACGGAGAACGTACCAACAGAATTCATCAGTACAGAAGAATTAACGGAGGCTGCGAATCCTGATAAAGAGAAACAATATATCGGGCAGGAAATAAAACAATCGGATTCAGAAAAGAAACCTCAGACAAAGAGCACAAAAAGCAAGAAGAAAACATCAGAAAAAACGGAGACAGGACAGACAAAGCTGGATGTGAGCAAAGGAAGTATTCAGATCAAAGCAGAAGGAGCAGTGGGCGGAGGTCTTTCCCAGGCGGAAAACAGTCTGAATCCGAAAGGATATTATATTACGGGTACAACAACAGACAATAAAATTGTAGTGGATTCTGGAGTAACCACAGAACTGACCTTTGACAATGTCAATATCACGAATCAAAACCGGAGCGAGAACTGTGTAACGGTTTCTCATGCAAATGTAACTATTACTCTGATTGGAGAGAATCATCTTTCCTGTGAAAAATCAGAATATGGAGCTTTGGTGAAAAACGGAATGGATGATACATATTTGACATTACAATGTGCGTATTCAAATATCAGTGGACACAGATGTAAGAAAGAAACCTGCGGGAGTTTAACGGCAGGAGGAGTTAAAGATCATGTATCTGCAATTGGAAGCATTACGGCTGACAGGGAAATAAAAAGTGAATCTGGATTTTCCAATCTTATAATCAAAGGGGGAAATATAACTGCACATGCAGGTGAAGACAACTGCGCGATTGGGGTAGCCTGTGACAGTTTTAATCATGGAGGAGATGGGTATACAAAGAATATCAGAATATCCGGCGGAAATATCATTGCTGTTGGAGGAGCTCACTGTGCAGGAATCGGAAGCGGGAAATGGACTCCGGTAGACGGTATTTATATAACAGGAGGAAATATCTATGCATCGGGAGGCACAGATTCTCCGGGAATCGGATCAGGAGGAAATTCAGATAATTTACACGTAGCATCAGCTAAACTGGATATTTCAAATATTGTGATCAGCGGCGGAGATACAGTTGTCAAAGCCGTAGGTGATGAGGCAACCAATATGCCCGGTATAGGATGTGGGAATGCTCCTGCCGGATATGAAAAAGGAAAAGCAGTCAACGTTACAGCATCTCCTGAAGCTGGATATCAAGGGTATATCCAAGATGGAACTACAGAAACAAATTATGATTTTACAGAGGACACCCCTTTTCATACTGATACCGATATCTCTGTTGAAAAATATTACACCAAGATATATTTTGGTCCATACCGGGATGAAAATACAATTGCAAAGGACACGAAAGAACAGATTGGAGCCAATCATGTGATCAGTAAAACCGGAGGAAACGGATTTACGGAGAAACAGTTAAAAGATTTGACCAAAGTGAATGGAAAGCAGGAGAATGGCACCAGTTTTTCGGCAGAAGACCTGACCATTGCAGATGCCGTGCAGGTGAAAAAAATCAACGATGCGAAAACCAGTGGAAAGATTGGGGAATACCCACTGACATTTACGACACCCAGCGGGACAGAAGTCACTGTGATGGTATCGCTGAGAGACAGTGGAACCGATGCATCCAAGTTTGATCCGAAAAATCCTACTCCGGTCATAGGTGCAAATGATTTTGAGAAGGATACCGGGGGAGATGCTTTCACAGAAGAAGAATTGAAGAAATATGGAGAGCTGAAAGGAAAGGATAAGGACGGAAATACAATCTCTTTGGATGATTTTACAGTGGATGCAGAACAGATGCAGAGAATTAATGAAGCGAAAACAGCAGGGGAAGCCGGGACTTTTGAACTGACCTACACAGCAAAGAGCGGAAATCAGGTAAAAGTGAAGGTATCGCTGGTGAAATATGATGAGACTGTAAAGAATCCGGATAATAAAGAGAGTATCAAAGGAATGAATGTGGTCAGCAAGACCGGAGGCAGGGGATTCAGTGAAGCTCAGCTGAAAAATCTGACAAAGGTTCAGGCATTTGATGAAAATGGACATGAGATCCCGGCCGAAGATCTTGTGCTGTCTGATCCGGATGAACTGAAGGCGATTAACGATGCAAAGACCGCAGGGGAGACAGGAGATTTTTCTCTATCCTTTGAGACAGCCGGTAAAACGAAAGTGACGGTTACAGTCTTTTTAAGGGATGAAGGAACAGACGGAGCCAAAGAAAATACAGACAAGCCGGGAGCATCCATTGCAGCCAATGATGCGGTGCACAAGACCGGAGGAAACGTCTTTTCCAAAGAAGAATTGATCAGACTGTGTAAAGCAGAAGGAAAGGATGAAGCCAGGAATAATGCACAGATCAGTATAAACAAAGATGAGATGGATCGTCTGAATACCGCAAAAAAGGCGGGAAAAACAGGTGCCTTTACTCTTACCTTCTCAGTCTCAGAAGGAATAGAAGCAAGGGTTACAGTCACTCTGACAGGAGAGCATAAGGTAAGCTTTAATCCAAACGGAGGAGACTTTACCCCGAAAACTCAGACAGTAACAGGCGGGAACTGTGCGGTGGAGCCGAAGGAACCCGGGAGAGAAGGATATACATTTGAAGGCTGGTATTATAAAGATGAAAACGGCAAAGAACAAAAATGGGACTTTGGGACACCAGTCCATTCCGACATTTCATTAAAAGCTAAGTGGAAAAAAGCCTCCAAAGAAACTGTTTCATCGGAACAAAAAAACAGTTCCGACGGAGGTAAAAACAGCAAAGATAAGACAAAAAAACAAAAGGGAAGTTATTATTGGGACAGCGAGGATATTACAAAGGATTATGGAAAAAAGAAGTCTGTGGCACAAACAGGTGATAAGAATGATATATCCTTATTTTTCTCTATGTTCACTGCAGGCGTGGGATTGATTTTTATAATACACAGCAGGAACAGACAAAGGAACGATAGTTCCAGATAGATGGATGCTGATTTTTTAGGTTTTCTAACCTTTGGTTTAAGTGCTGGTCCTTAAAGACATTACGATAAAACTGCCTGACATAGAAGATATTATAGAAAACTCAGAAGGGGGAAAAGAATCATGCAGAAAAAGAAAATCTGGA
>NZ_JAGZSD010000024.1 GCF_018381315.1 Anaerostipes sp.
GATCTGGGTTCCGTTTGGAGTTGCAATCGTCAGCGGATAATCTCCTGTTTTCCCTGCTGTTTTTTCCTCATTGATCTTTTGTATCTGGGAACTATCCGGGAACAAAAGATCCTCTCTGGATATGCTGGCCGGCTGGTTGTCCCAAGCCACAACGCCTGAAAATTCCTTCAGCTGTTCTTCCGTGAAGGCCTTTCCTCCGGTCTGGCTGATAATATTCAGGCCTTTGATCATCTCTCCGTTTTCTTCTGTGGTTTCATCATAGGCTTTCAGAATCACCTCCACGGTGGCTTTCTTACCCGATGGAGAAGTGAAGGTGAGATCAAACTTTCCGCCTTTTCCTGATGTCTTGACTTCATTGATCGCCGCCAGCTGATCTGCATCTGGTGTCAGATCTTTTTGGTCGTATGTAGCTCCATTCTCGTTTTTCCCTTTTACATCACAGAGCTTCTGCACGTCTTCTTCTGTCCATGCATCCCCTCCCGAATCGGCACCGCAGTCATCTGCGGCTATGGTAGGCTCCATCTGTTCCGGACGGATATCCGCTGCATCGGTTCCTTTGTCTTTCAGGTATACAGTTATTGTAGCCGTTGTTCCATTGGGCGTTGTAAAGGTTAAAGGAAACTCTCCGGTCTTTCCGGCAGTCTTCGCTTCGTTAATTACGTCCAGCTGGCTTTTGTCTGCATAAGTCAGATCGCTTATAAGAAAATCTGAACCGTTTTCCTGTTTTCCGGTCACCATGGTGATTCCCTTTAACTGTTCTTCTGTAAACGGTGCGCCTCCGGTCTGGCTAAAAACATGATTGGCCCCGATCTGCTCCTTTGTGGAGTCTTCGATGCCGTTTGCATCCCGAAACGGTCCGAAATATACTTTGGTATAAAACTTCCCTACATTGATCTCTTTTTTCTCTTTAAAGGGTGTTCCTTCTACGAAACTATAGTTCGTAAGTGAAATACCGTCCTGTATGTATCCCTGATAGCCAAACTCAGGAACCGCTGCTACATTTGTGACCAAGGATGTTCCGCCTCCAGATCCGATACCAGGCATATCACTTTCGGAGTCTCCAACAGCAATGACAATCGTGTCACCTCCGCTGATTCTAATATCATTCACCTTCATACTCTGATTATCAAAGCCCATACCTGTCATGGATGTTCCGATTCCAGGGGCATACTGGCCTCCAACAGCTTCAACCTTTCCTCCATAGATGTAGATTCCATCTACTTTAGTCCCAAGTCCGCCGCCGATTCCTGCTCCATATGTTGTGCCTGTCGCTTTGATATTACCTCCATATATACGAATATTTTTGGCATATCCTTTGCCTCCGCTGTTATGTTCCGTAGTACATGCAGCACCTATTCCACAGGAATGTTCTCCTCCGGATACTTCTATATTCCCTCCTTTTATAGTGAAATTGGAAAAACCAGCTTCATCTGCTTTTTTTGTTCCTCTTAAACTGCTCCCAATACCGCAGATATCCAATGTACCAGGATTCCCTTTTGCACTCAGAAATCCGCATGTATCATCACAGATATGCCCTTCTTCATCAGCATTCTGACACGTTATGACCAGCTCTCCGTCCATTCCATCTTTGTTTATCGCACATCCTCCTGCAGTAAAATCCGCACCTTTACAGTCACAATATAAGCGGTTATTACCTATTAATGTAATGGTTACATATGCATGAGATACATTAATACAGTCATAGGAGGTTACGGTAATGTCCACATTATCCAAGGTCAATGCTGTATTTACATTCTTATTCACAGTCACCCTGTAAGAAGATGTACTCCCTGTAATCCAATATCCCTTCGGATTTAATTCCGTCTCATTTTCAGAAAGTCCTCCGCCAACGGCTCCATTTTCAGTTATCGTTATATCCCCTTTGCTGACATCTAAAAAAGTTTGTCCGTTTTCTGCCAATGCTTTTTTGTTTCCTGCTGTTTTTATCTTCTTTTTGACAGTGTCGTTTTTTTCCTGTTCCGCTGTCACTGCTGCAGTCGTTTCTGCCTTAATATCCTCTTCCTCAGCTGTGTTTATTGCCGGGCTTTTCAGGGATTCCTCCGCTGCACTCTCCGGAGGCATTTCCTTTATTTCACAAATACCCCCCCCCCGGTTTTTCCAGACATTTCCTCTTTCTGAGCCTTCAGCGGCATCCCTGTACCAATTCCCACTGCCATCATCAGAGTAACTGCGGTCAGCCGTTTCTTCCATGTTTTTTTCATTTTCTCTCCATCCTTTCCTCTGCCCTTGAGCGCTTTTCCGGGCAAATATTAAAATCATTCATTATAAGAGTTTTGCTTATTTTTGAAGGTTAGAACAAAAAAAGAAACAGGGGACAGTTTTTGTCCCCTGAGATTAAAAAAGCTATTTTCTTATTCGTTTTCTATAGAAACAGAAAGCAAGAATTCCTGTTCCTCCTGCCATACAGGAAAATACCCATGGAGTTTTATCTGATTCTCCTGTCTTTGCTGCCGCTTCTGATTTTCCTTTTGAAACTTCCCTGTAATTCCATTTTCCCTTTTTGGAACTTTTCTCATTATTTTCAGCAGATGTTTTTCTGGTATTTTTATCTGTGTTCTGAACCTCCGGTTTTTCTTCCTCCGGCTTTTTCCATCGGGCCTTCAGTGTCATTCCTTCATGCACAGGTGTGTTAAAATCCCATTTCACTTCTTTTCCATTTTCATCAGTGTAATACCAGCCTTCAAAAATATAACCCGGCTTCTGCGGATCCTTTGGTTTGGTCAGACAGGTTCCTCCTTCTACCGTCTGATTCTCTGGTTTATCTTTCCCTCCGTCTGCATCAAAAGAAACTTCATGTTTTCCTGTCAAGGTTACCTTCACTTCTGCTTTTGTTCCGTCCTTCATTGAAAATGTCAGATCAAATGTCCCTGTTTTGCCGGAAACCTTATATTTATTAATAATATCAAGCTGCTTTTGATCGGGAGTAACCAATGCATTATCTCCGTTTTTATTTTTCCCTGCAGCTTTGCATAAAGCTTTGATTTCATTTTCGGAAAATGCCGATCCACCGGTTGGTGCAGACGTATCATTTGCTCCTATAAACGAATGGTCAATCCTGTCATTTGCTGCATCTGTGCCGCTGTCCCTCAGGAATACTGTAATTGTCACCTTTGTCTTTTCCGGTGTCTGATATGAGAGCGGAAATTCTCCGGTCCTGCCGGAAGTCTTTGCCTCATTGATAGCCTTCAGTTCCTCAGTATCACACAATTCCAGCTGATCTGCCGGAATTTCATTCCCATCTTTATCAAATGCTTTAACCTGAGTCAATTCATTTAACTGTTCCTTTGTAAATGCATTTCCCCCTGTCTTGCTGATGACATTTTTAGCCTTAATCATTTCCCCGCTGTCCGCATCTTCTGTAATACCGTCAAACTCTCCTGTAAGAGAAACGGTAACCGTCACCTCTGTCCCGTCGGGAGCCCTGTATGTGAGTTCAAATTCTCCTGCTTTCCCCGCAGTTTTTGCTTCATTAATTTTTTTCAGCTGTGAGCTGTCTACTGTAAAATCGCTCAGATCAATATTATTTCCGTCTTTATCTTTTGCCTTAAGCTGTCCATACTCAATAACCTGCTCTTCTGTAAGCTCACTTCCTCCGGTTTCCCTCTCAAAATCATTGGCACCTACTGATATTTTCGGATTATCAGGATCAAATTTCTCGGCATCTGTACCGTCATCTCTGAGTGAAATTGTCACTGTAGCTTTTGTGCCGTTTGGTGTTGTAAATGTCAGAGGAAAATCTCCTGTCTTACCCGAACTCTTTGCCTCATTAATGACTTCCAGCTGCTTCATATCAGAAAGAGTCAGCTGGCCAGCCGGGAAGTCCTGCCCGTCCGACTGCTTTCCTGTCGCCTTTGCCAGCAATGTGATCTGTTCTGCTGTAAAACCATCTCCTCCGGTCTTACTGATGACATGGTTGGCTCCAATCTGTTCTTTTGTATTCTTATCTATTCCGTTTGCATCCCGGAACGGTCCAAAATAAACCTGTGTGTAGAACTTTTCTACCCTGATATCTGTTTTCTCCTGAAAAGGTGTGCCATCCATAAAAGTATAATCTGTAAGGGAGGTTCCATCCTGTATATAGCCCTGAAATTTATCATCCGGCGCTGCTGTAACATTGGAAACATACTGAGAGCCGGAACCGGAACCGATTCCCGGCATATTCGTATCTGCATCTCCTATTGCAGTCACCACTGTGTCCCCGCCGCTGATACAGACATTCTCTGTAGTCTTGCTTACAGCGTCGTCTCCGGTGGATGCACCGATTCCTGGTGCATTTGCGCCTCCTCTTGCCTCTACAGTTCCCCCTGATATATAAATTCCGTCAACTTTATTCCCATATCCTGAGCCAATGCCGGATCCAAACTCCGTTCCGATGGCTTTCACATTTCCCCCGGTAATCGATATGTTCTTTGTATAAGCCCCGGTATATGCCTCAGTCCAGCATGCCGAACCAATAGCCGGACAATGAAGTCCTCCCAGTGCTTCAATATTGCCTCCTTCAATCGTAAAATCTGAAAATCCCGATTCTCCGGCTGTCTTTCTATTTTTGATGCTGCTTCCGATTGCACCTACATGGACTCCCTCTCCTTTTGCTGAGAGTGATCCGCAGGAACTGTCACAGCGATGGTCATTCTGTGCCGATGATTCGCATCGAATGGTCAGGCTTCCGTCCATGCCGTCTTTTGTCAGTGCATTGCTTGCCTCGACCTGTGTACACAGAAGCTTATTATCTCCAACTAAGGTTATGGTGACATTGGCATGCGATACATTGATACAGTCTGAGACAGCACATGCAATATCAACATTATCCAGTGTTATATCTGCAGTCACATTTTTTTCTACAACAATATTAAACTGATTCGTAGTTCCTATAATCCAATATCCCTTTTTATTCAGGCTTGTTTCGTTTTCCGCCAGACCTCCGCCGGCTGCACCATTTTCTGTGATACGAATATTTCCTTTGCTTACATCCAAAAGGGTCTGTCCGTTTTCTTTCAGTACTTTTTTGGCAGCTGTTTTGTTTGTTTTATTTTGCCTAGTTCTGTTTTCTTCGTTCTCCGCTATATCTTCTGCAGCTGCCTCAGACTTTTCCGTCTGGTCATTTTCTTCAGATTTTGGTATTATCATTGGCGTTTTAAGGATTTCCTGTGTGGTTTCCTCCGGTATACATTCCGTCTTTAAATTCTCAATTCTGGAAATACCCCCCCCCGGTTTTTCCAGGTATTTCCTCTCCATGAGCGCTTAATACAGACTCTGCTCCGGTCCCCATGGCTAGGATCAGAGAAACTGCAGCCAGACGTCTCATCCATTGCTTTTTCATTGTTCTGTCCATCCTTTCTTTTTTCTGCCCTCAAGTGCACTCTTTTTTGGGCGCTTTTGCTTTTTCTTTGACTTTATAAGAAACTTCTGTTTTATAAAAGGTTAGAATACTTGTAAAACTAAAATTGAATTTTCCTATGCGATTAGAAAAATACCGGTGAAACCAATCACCGGTATAAAGTAATGAAAATTTCTATATTTATATCTTAATTTATTTTATACTTTCCCCTTTTTCTTCTTTAAAAAATAAAAGCAAATCCCGACGGTTCCTGCCAAACAGCCGATCATCCACGGCATTTGGCCTTCATCTCCTGTCTTTGCCGTGTTCCCGCTTTCTTTATTATCTGTGCCTCCCAGTTCTTTGTAATTCCATTGATCTTCTTTCCCCTTCTCAGGCTTTGTCCGGCCTGTCTTTTCTGTGTCAGCTGTATGAGACGTATTCTCGCTTGTAATCTGCGTCCATTTAGCTTTTAAAGTTATATTCTCATGGACGGGTGTGTTAAAATCCCATTTTATTTCTTTTCCACTTTCATCAGTAAGATACCAGCCATCGAATTTACAGTCTGTCTTCTTTGGGTCCTTCGGTTTTACCGCGGTCTCTCCCCCTGAAACAGTCTGCTTTGGGGGCTGATAGTCGCCTCCGTCAGAGTCAAAGATTACCGTATGCTTACCGGTCAAAGTAACCGTTACCTGTACATTCATTCCATCTTCCATAAAAAATGTTACAGAAAAGGTTCCGGTCTTAGACTTCTTTTTGGCCTCATTCAGCACTTCCATCTGTTTTTTGTCTATAGACAAATCCACATTGTCTCCATTTTCGTTTTTTCCTTTGGCACCGCACAGAACAGTCAGTTCTTCCTCTGTAAATGCAGCTCCTCCGCTTGGATGAACCGCATTGTTGGCACCGATGCTTGGATGTTTGATCTCTCCTGATGCTGCTCCGTCCGTTCCTTCTTTCCGCAAATAGACCTGTATCGTAATCTGAAGGCCTTCCTCCGTTGCAAAGGTAAGAGGAAAATCTCCGGTCTCCCCAGCTGTTTTAGCACGGTTGACTGCCTCCAGCTGTGATGCATCAGGTATTAGAATATCTTCTGTCCTTACCGCAGCCCCATCTTTGGAAACGGCATTTACACGGCTCATTTCTTTCAGCTGTTCCCCGAGAAACGGCAGGCCTCCGGTCTTGCTGATCACATGAAATCCTCTGATCAGTCCGCTGCTCTCAGAATCCTGCATGATTTCATCATAGGCACCGTAAACCGTAACTTTAATCTCCACAGTTTTTCCATCCGGTGAAGTAAATGTCAACGGAAAGGTTCCTGCCTTCCCCTGGGTCTTAGCCTGGTTAATCGCTTCCAGTTGTTTCTGGTTGACCAAAAAATTATCCTGTCCATGAGTTGTTCCGTTCTTATCTTTTCCCTGCACAGATGCAGCCTGGCGGACTTCTGATTCTGTAAGGCCTGCTCCCCCGGCCTCAGTCAAAAAACTGTCGGCTCCGATCGTCGGCTCCGGCTGGCTTGGATCCATATCCGCTGAATCCGTTCCCTCATCCTTCAGATAAACGGTAACTGTTGTCCGGGTCCCGTTAGGTGTCGTCACCGTCAGGGGATATTCTCCGGTTTTCCCGGCTTTCTTTGCGTCATTGATTGCTTTGATCTGGTCCTCCGATACAAAGGTCAGCTGGTCCTCTGAAAATTCACTTCCGTCTCCCTTTTTCCCCGTAACTTTGATCAGCTGCTTCAGCTGATTGGAAGTAAATTCCTTCCCTCCGGTTTTACTGATCAGATTATTAGCCCCGATTTGTTCATTGGTATCAGAGTTGATTTCATTTTTATCACGAAAAGGTCCAAAGTATACCATAGTAAAAAACCGGCCGACCTTGATTCCTGTCTTTACTGAAAACGGTGTTCCTTCTGAAAATTCATAGATATCCTCAGATTCTCCATCCTGAATATATCCCTGAAATCCTTCATCCGGCACAGCTGCAACGTCAGTATTATAACTTTCACCCCTGGCAGATCCGATTCCGGGCATATTTGTGGACTGGTCACCAACAGCTGTCACTACAGTGTCACCTCCGCTGATTTCCAAATGTTCTGTCGTTCCCGAAACCTTGTATGAACCGCTGAAATCAGAAGCCCCGATGCCCGGAGCATGTGTTCCGCCCGTCGCGGTCACTGTGCCTCCTGTAATATAGATTCCATCTACTTTATTTCCATATCCTGAACCGATGCCTGATCCATAGTCCGTTCCCGTAGCCTTCACATTCCCGCCGGATATCCTTATATTCTTCGTATAACCGCTGCCATTGCTGGTGTCTTCTGTGACACAGGCAGACCCGATTCCCGGGCAGTGTGCTCCTCCGGAAGCCTCAATATTGCCGCCTTTGATTGTAAAGTTTGCAAATCCCATATGTACCTTATCTATATCTGTATAAGAAGAATTTCTGACTGTATTTCCGATAGCTCCCGCATGCTTTATAGACGGATTCCCTTTGGCTGTCAGACTGCCGCAGGAATCATCGCATTTATGTCCGGGTACATTGGCTTTTTGGCACTGTATCGTCAGAAACCCGTCCATTCCATCCTTGGCAAGCGCACATCCCTGGGCCCTTAACTTATTGTTTCCGGCATTGCAGATCAGTTCATTTTCCCCAAGTAATGTTATCGTAACGTCTGCGTGTGATACATTGATACAATCCATTTTTGTACTATCGCAGGTAATCTTTACATCTTCTAAAGTCAGATTTGTTTTTACGTTTTCATCTACAATAATATTGTACTGGTCCGTGTTCCCGTTGATCCAGTATCCCTCTTTATTCAGGCTGTCTTCCTTTTCATCCAGCCCTCCGCCCTCTGCTCCTGTTTCCGTGATCCGGATATCTCCAAGACTCACATCCAAAAGTGTCTGTCCATTTTTTAATGCTGCCTTCTTGCGGACCATTCTTTTGCTTTTCTGCTCCGGCTTTTTTAGATCCTTTACCTCTGCCTCTTCTGTTTTCTCTGTCTGCTCAACGGTTTCTGTTTCAGCCTCTGCTGCCTGCTGCTCATCCCCACTTTCCTCACTTGACGCGGAGGTTAAATCTCGGGATTCGTACCCCCCCCCCCGAATTTACAGTTGTTTCCTCTTCTTCTCCTGCTGCACTGAGCATTGTCATTCCCATTCCTGCAGTGAATGTAATAACAAGCCCCGCTGCAGCCAGACGCTTCATCCATGGTTTCTTCATTCTCTCTCCGTCCTTTCCCGCTCCAAAGTGCGCACTTTTTGGGAGCGATACGTTTTTATCCGTTATAGGACTGGATGATTCAAAAAAAGGTTAGAAAAAAGAGGCTTAAAAAAGCCTCTTCTATTCTCTGTTAAATTCAAATATCCTTTGATTCCCTGCTTTGTCAGTCAGGTACAGTTTAAAATTTTCTGTCTTAGGCGGAACATAAAAAATCTCCTGATTCGTATCACAGGTAAGCCCGGACACTCTTTTCCCCGATTTGCCAAGAGCATAGGTCTTTTCGTAATCTACATCTCCATCCACATAGATTGCCAGACGTCCGGTCTTTTTTTCAACCTTTGCCCGGAGTATGGAAGCCGGAGTGATCTTTTTAGGTTTAGGCTTCGGTTTTTCAGGGATCTTGATTCCTTTCAGGCTTTTTGTCTCCATCTTCACCTGAGGAGTCTCTAAGCCGCCGAAGTCAGCTGCGGGAAGAGGATCCTCATGGAGCAGCACAAAGCCTGCTGTTCCAGCCCCGGCAGCTATAGCCGCACCAAGAACTGCCTTTTTTATTATCATTGCCCCTTTTCCGGCATTGTTTCCCGCAGTATACAGAGACCCTCTCAGGATCGGATACAGAGTAAAGAAACCGAATCCTCTGATCTTCAGTGCTTCCCTGTCTGCTTTCGGCAGATTTTCTATCTGTTTTTTCAGATTTTTCCGCGCATGAAACAATAGGTTTTTGACTGCATTCACATTACAGTCCATGATCTCAGCGATCTCTTTCATCTTCAGCTGTTCAAGCGCACTCAAAATAATAGCAGCCCTTTGCTTGTCCGGAAGGTTCTGGATGCATTCATGAAGGATTCTCGTCTTCTCATCTTCCAAAATAAACTCCTGGGGTTCCGGTTCTTTGGAAGACATGCTCTGAATGAAGTCCACTACTTCATTCCCAAGGATATCTGCCTGGCTGTTCTTTTTGGCATTCCTGAGACTGCACCTGTAAGCAATCTGCCGCTGCCATGCACAAAAAGCCATATTATCCTTCAATGCAGGAAGGTTTCTGTAAATCTCTATAAAGACATCCTGAAGGATGTCCTCTGCCTCAGTGGCATTTCCACAGAAATTCAGCACAAACAGTCTGGCCTGATCGTATGTCTGGCGGTACAAATATTCAAATGCTCTTTCGTCCCCCTGCTTTGCCCTTTCCACATACGGACAAAGATTTTTATAGAAATTCTCGTCCCTCATCTCTCCCTAACCTTTCTCTTTTGTTCACTTTCACTATAAAATAGATCTTTTATAAATACAAGAGGTAATCATTGTAATCACAAAATTAATTATAGTTCAGAGAGAGGTCAGCAGGTTCCGAACGGGCCTCCGAGAGACTTTACCTGCTGGAATATTTTTTTCTTGCCGACTGCACAAGGACTCCTCCTGCACAGGCAGCTGCAAATAGTCCCAGCATTTTTTTCCATCCGGCAGTGTCACTGGTTTTTGGTGCTCTGTTATTATAGCTGCCGCCGGTTCCATCCACTTCGTCCGGTTCCTGGAAATTCCAATTAGGCAGTTTTTCAGTTTTCTTTTTCTTTGTACCGCCCTTTTTCAAATCCGTCTTTTTTTCATCCTCCTGGCTGGCTGTACTATTCTGCTTTTTCCACTTTGCGTATAAATTTATATCTTCATGGACCGGTGTACTGAAATCCCATAATCTTTCTTTTCCGTCTTCTCCGGTATAGTACCAGCCTTCAAATACAAATCCTTCTTTTTCCGGGTCATCTGGTCTTAACACGCAGCCGCCGCCCTCTATATTCTGCGGCTTTGGTGTATTATCCCCGCCTTTGGAGTCAAAAGAAACCTTATGGGTGCCGGTAAGAGTAATTTTTACTACCGCCTTCGTTCCGTCTTTTAAAGAAAATGTCATATCAAAGGTTCCGGTTTTTCCAGCTTTCTTCACCTTATTGACCGCTTCCAGCTGTTTTGGGTCCGGCGTTGGCAGGACGTTGTCTCCATTTTTGTCTTTACCCTCCGCTCTGCACAATTCTCTGATCTCATCTTCTGTAAATGCAGTTCCGCCGGTTTTTGAGGTTCCGTTATCGGCTCCGATAGACGAGGACGGCTGGTCCGGATGGTACTTTTCTGTATCTGTTCCCTCCTGACGAAGCATAACTCTTACCGTAACTTCCGTCCCCGAGGGAGTCTTAAAAGTCAAAGGAAAGCCTCCTGTCTCACCTGCTGTCTTCGCATTATTCACAGCTTTTACCTGTGCCTCATCTAAAAAAACAATCTGTTCTCGCGAAATCTCATTTCCATCCTTGTCTACAGCTTTTACATAGGCTAACTCTTTCAGCTGATCTTTTGTAAAACCGCTCCCTCCGGTTTTACTGATAATATTTTTAGCCTTAATCCGTTCCCCTGAATCGGAATCCTCGGCAATACTGTCATATTCACCAGTCAGGCTTACGGTTACTGTTACCGTCCCTCCGTCAGGAGCCCTGAAAGTCAGTTCAAACTCACCGGATTTTCCTGCTGTTTTTGCCTGATTGATTTTGTCCAGCTGTTCACTGTCCACGATAAAATCTTTGAGATCAATATTATTTCCATCCTGATCTTTGGCCTTCAGTTGTCCATACTCCTTTACCTGCTCTTCTGTAAATTCACTTCCGCCTGTTTCTTTCTTAAAGTTATTGGCTCCTATCAAACTATCCGGATGGTCAGGATCAAGCTTTTCCGCATCTGAACCATCATCTCTGAGTGAAACAATCACAGTTGCCTTTGTTCCGCCCGGTGTAGTAAAAGTCAATGAATAGTCCCCGGTTCTCCCGTTAATCTTTGCGTCATTGATTGCCTCCAGTTCTTCTGGATCAGCAAATGTCAGCAGATCCACGGAGAAATTTTGTCCGTCTGCCTGCTTTCCCGTGATTTTTGTTAATTGTTTCATCTGGTCTTTGGTAAATCCGTTTCCTCCTGTTTTACTGATTACATGATTGCCCCCAATCTGCTCCTTGGTGTCCTTATCGATCCCGTTCGCATCTCTGAAAGGGCCAAAATAAACCTGTGTATAAAACTTTTCTACCCTGATATTTGTTTCTTTCTGAAATGGAGTCCCGTCCATAAAAGTATAATTTGTCAGTGAGACACCATCCTGAATATATCCCTGATATTTTTCATCCGGTACTGCTGTTACATTGGAAACCTTGTCTGTGCCTCCGCCGGATCCGATCCCCGGCATATTGGTCGTGGAATCCCCGATTGCAGTCACAACAGTGTCTCCTCCGCTGATTTTAATGTTGCATGTGATCATGCTGCCCAGCCCGGATACAGTCTGAGAGGCACCAATCCCCGGAGCATACCTTCCTCCCTCAGCCTTGATTGTACCATTTGTAATATATATTCCGTCCACCTTATTCCCGATTCCGGAACCAATGCCGGAACAATAATCATTTCCTTTTGCTGTTATGATTCCTCCGGAAATACTGATGTTCTTTGTATATGTTCCTGAATCCCCTTCTGACCTGCATGCAGATCCTATGCCCGGACTGTGTTTTCCTGCAAGCGCATCAATAATTCCTCCTTTTATGTATAAATTGCTAAAACCGGAATCCGCCGATTTATTTGCATTTCTAAAACTGCTCCCGATCCCTCCGGCATGATACAGTCCTGAATTCCCCTGTGCCAGCAGTGAACCGCATGTTTCTTTACTGCATTTATGACCTGCCTCATCTGCATGTTCACACTGGATAGTCAGCACACCATCCATTCCATCTTTTGTTACCGCATTTCCGGTTGCTTCACTCCACACATCACCTGATGTCCCTGCATTGCTTTTCAGTTCATTATGGCCGGTCAGTGTGATCGTTACATCCGCATGGGAAACATTGAGGCAGTCCAAATTTGTTGTATTGCATGTGATATCCACACCGTCTAATGTAAGATCTGTTTTTACACCTTTTTCCACTGTTATATTATAACTGGACGTTGTTCCAATAATCCTGTATCCTGCCGGATTTAATTTTGTTTCATCTTCTGACAGTCCCCCTCCCTGTGCCCCCGTAGTTTTAATCCGTATGTTCCCCTTGCTGACATCCAAAACAGTCTGTGCTTCGTCTGTGTCTTTCGTACCCCGTGTACTGCTGCTGTTCCCAGGATTTTTTGCAAGCACATATCCCTGTCCTGTAAGTATGCACACAAACAGCATAAATGGCAGCACTCTGCTGTGTAAAAATTTCTGCATCGCTGATCTCCCTCCTTGGCAGTTTTATACCAGTTCCAGTGTATAATTAGTTATTAAGAAGTAGCCCGGAATTAAATGGTTAGATGTCAATTCAAGAAAGAATCCCGCAGGTGGGATTCTCCGCCTGCGGCGAGTCGCTTTAGCGACACGATTCCTTATCGCCGCAGTGCGATCCCCGCGGAGCGTTTTTTATTCCATAGGAAGGTTCGGAGAACTTTCCTATGGAATAAAAAAAGAATCTGGGCTCTGGCCCAGATTCTGCTGCTTGTTGATATTTCATTTTATTTATCTTTATAAAACCGGATAATCTTTGTATTTCCGGCTGTGTCCGTCAAATATAAATTAAAATCTTTTTCTTTTGCAGAAAAATAAAGAATTCTCTGATCCTGTCTGTACTCAAGGACTTGGATATTCTTTCCCGATGCAGTTTCCGCATATGCTTTTGTAAGATCAACATTTTGATCCACGTATACTGCAAGACGTTTTGTTTTATTTTCAATCTTTATTTTATTTACAAAAGCTTTTGGCGGCTTTTTCTTGATCGGTTTTTCCGATACCGGGATCTTAATTCCCTTGAGCTGTCCGGTTTCAAGATGTACAGGAGGGAGCACCATTGGTTCAAAGCTATGTGCCGGCAGCTGCTCCGGTCTCAGAAAAATAAACAAAGCAGCCCCTATTCCTGCTGCTGTCGCTGCTCCGGCGATTACTTTTTTCAGTACCACAGTCCCTTTTTCAGCCTTTCGGGATGCCGGGATCATACTTCTGAGCAGCGGGTAAACAGAGAAAAAACCAAATCCTCTGATATTTAACGCTTCTCTGTCTTCTTTGGGCAGTGATTCAATCTGCTTTTTCAGGTTTTTTCGGGCATGGAATAACAAATTTTTTACCGCATTGACACTGCAGTCCAAAATCTCAGCCACCTCTGACATTTTAAGCTGCTCCAGCGCATTTAAGATTAAAGCGGCCTTCTGTTTCTCCGGCAGCTGCCTGATACAGTCATACAGCAGGCGGTTCTTCTCATCCTCCAGCACAGCTTCCAAAGGCTCATGCTCTCTTTCCGCAATGCTTTTGATAAATTCTATATTTTCATCTCCAATATTTGAAGTCTTGTGCACTCTTGTCTCTTTAACACAGGAATGATAGGTGATCTGCTTCAGCCATGCATAAAATGCCATATTGTCTTTCAAGGATGGAAGGTATCTGTAGACATCCATGTAAATATCCTGGATAATATCTTCTGCCTCGCTCCGGCTGCCGCAGAAATTCATTACAAACCGTCTTGTCAGCTCATAAGTACTGTGATACAGGTATTCAAATGCTTCTTCGTCTCCCTGCTTGGCCTTCTCCACAAATGGGCACAATTTCTCATAAATATTTTCATTCTTCATCTCTCTTATTCTCCCGACACCTTTCTGACGTTATCATAAATGAGTTGTTCGCAAAACGCAACAGGAAATAATTGTAATACTCCTTGCTTTTCACATTGTAACTCCAACTTTTCTATGATAGAATCTAGGTAAATAAACCGCTGCAGCACATCTGCAGATAAATCAGCAAGGAGGAACCCATGAAAGCCTTATTTATCATCAACCCCTCGTCCGGGAAACAAAATATAGAAGCAACACTGCAGGAAATCATGTCCACCCTAATCTTAAAACAGATTACATCATCCATTGATGTTTTTTATACAAAGAAAAAAGATGATGCAAAATACCGTGCCGCAGAACTGAAGCCGGGAGAATATGATTACGTTGTTTCTGTCGGCGGAGACGGAACACTGAATGAAGTTTCCAATGGACTTGTAACCAGCGGGAGCAATATCCCTCTTGCCATCATTTCCGCAGGGACAGTCAATGACTTTGCCACTTACATGAATCTTCCCCAGTCAGCACAGGAATTCTGCAGCATGATAAAGAATTTCCAGACAAAAAAAGTGGATATAGGCAAGGTCAATGATGAATACTTCATCAATGTGCTGGCAGGCGGCCTGCTCACAGATATCGCATATAAAGTGCCGAAAGACAAGAAAGCGGTCCTTGGAAAAATGGCCTACTATCTGGAAGGCATCAAGGAACTGCCAAAACAGTTTTCCAAGAATATGGTGCTCAAATATACAAGCAATGAGTTCTCTGACACTACAGAAACCATGGTTTTTTTGGTTGCCAACTCTAAAAGTGTGGGCGGTTTTCCTACGGCGGCACCTCTTGCCTCTGTATCAGACGGTTATCTGGACGTACTGATTCTCAAAAAGATCGAATTTTTAACAACCCCGGACCTGATTGTGAAATGGCTCCAGGGCAGCCACCAGAACCACCCGTCCATTGAATATTTTCAGACGAAAGAAATATTCATTGAACAGGCTTCCACAGACAGTGAGATCGCCATTGACTACGACGGCGAGATACTAAGCGAAGGACTCCCGGTCAGGATTTCCATTGTACCCGAAGCATTAAATATCCTCGTTCAGAGACAGGACCCTCAGTAATCACACATATTCCAGACAGACGGTTTAAACCCGTCTGTTTTTTATTTCATACACCAATTATTTGACTTAGTCAACTAATTGGCGTATACTTGACTTTATCAAGTAATAGGAGGCGGCAATCCATGACAGATTCTTTTGCATTTTATATTTCAGCACTTAGAAAGCAGTTTACTCAATATTGCTCTGAAAGGCTTTCAGAGATTCATGTAACTTACGGCCAGCTGTTTATTCTTATTTTTGTGGGGAAGAAAGGAAGGTGTTCGCCTAAAGAAATATCCCTTGCATTAAAATTGGATGCCGGCCATCTTAACAGGACTCTTTCTAAACTCACGGCCAATGGCCTGCTTGAACAAAAGAAAAATGAAAAAGATAAAAGGGCTAATATTATAAGTTTAACTTCCAAAGGCAGACAGGCGTTTAAAATGAGCCATGATCTATTTGACGATTGGGACAGGCTTGTATTGGATTCTCTTACAGACAGTGAGAAACAGAATCTAATGCAGCTGATGCAGAAAATAGGAGGTTTCAGCATGAAAAAATTAAATAGTTTTATAAACATGTTAACAGGCAGATTTAATAACTCCGAACAATATGAAAGCATGAAAAAGAACGGCATAAAGTTTCCTTTTGCTGAACATGTCAATACGGTATGCAACGATAAAATCACGCATCTGCCGCCTGATTTCCATGGTGTTTTCATGTTAGAAGAAAGTTATTACACATCCGATGAAAAAACACATGCATCTCCTCATTTATTTTTATTCACAGAGGAACCTGACGGTATTAAATTAACTTCCTATGAGACTCCTGATGAATATAATAAAGACACTTTCACTTACGAAAATATATCCGGTATCAATTTTGATGATTTAAAGCCATCAGAAAAATTTACGCCTGCTCTGTATGTCCAAAAGGATGGTATCTGGGAGGGCGGCAGCACGAGTATGTTTTCCCCTGTACTGAAATTCACTTTATTTGAACGTTTTTCAGAAGAATGTCTGGAAGTGTCTGAGACTATGGAAATGAACGGGAAGAGAACCTTTGGCTATGATGAGCCAATCATCTATAAAAGAATTTAGTACCCACTCAAACATAAAAACGCAGGAAAACCAATAAGTTTTTCCTGCGTTTTAAAATATCTGTATAAGTACTTTAATAACTGATCTTAATAGATCCTAAATCTTCTGCTCCATAAGAAGCAAAAATTTTATCATCCTTAGTATACACCTTCAGTTCAGCCGGGTTTTGATTTTTGGTCAGAAGGACAGAAAAGTCATTTAATCTGCCGCCCAGAGGAAGCTGGTACGGAGACAGTCTGCACGCCATCTCGGTAACCGGATTATCCTGTGTCTCAGCAAGATCACAGTTTAAACCTGCAAAAGGTGCTACGGATTTATAGTTCTTAAAACCATAGTCAAACAATTTGATCGTATCCCGGTACAGTTCATAGCCGTTTCCCCTGAGAATAACAGAAATCAGCTCTGTATCTCCGCGTTTTGCAAAAGTCACCAGGGTACCGCCGGCTCTGGTAGTATATCCGGTCTTTCCTCCCTCCACACCTTTGTATAAAAACATGGTCTGTTTTACCATCTTGTGGTGGTTCCACAGTTCTCTTCCCTTCTTTTCTTTATTCGTCCCTGACATAAAGTAATGAGAAGAACATGCGATCTTACGAAACATTGGGTTCTCAAGTGCCGCCTTGGTAATCAGCGCCATATCCCTGGCTGTCACATAGTGCTTGTCATTGTGAAGACCGTTTGGATTCATAAAATGAGATCCTTTGCATCCGATCTCTTTTGCTTTTTTGTTCATCAGTGCAGCAAACTTTTTGATGCTTCCGCTTGTATGCTCTGCCACTCCATTGCATGCTTCATTGGCAGATTCCAGCATGATGCCGTATAAAACATCGATCAGAGGTATTTCTTCCCCGGCCTTAATGCCGATATGCGTGCTTCCGGGCTCAATGCTGTTGACTGCATAGCTGGAGAACTTCACCGTAGAATACAGATCGTCGTTGTTTTCTAAAGCCACTAAAGTCGTAAGAATCTTGGTGATGCTGGCAGGATAGCTTCTCTTATCAATATTTTTTGAATAAAGGATCTTGCCGGTCTTGGCATCCATCAGTATTCCGCATACTCCGTTGATGGAAGGCTTGTCCGCTTTCGTATCTTCCTTTGTGGCAAGTCCCCTTTCTGCGGCCTTGGCAGGCACTGTCCCTGTGCTGATCAGAACTATTGCAGCAAGCGTCACCAGTAATCGTTTCGTAAATTTTTTCATATGTTTTTCCTCATGATTCCTCTTTAAAATTAAATGTCATAATGTATAACTGACGGTCCGTATAATAGGTCACTTCCAGCCGTTTTGCCCCGGTCCCGGGAACTCTTTTCAGCAGGGAAAAGATCTCTTTTTCCGTAATCAGCTGACGGTATGCAGAGTCATATTCCTTCCGGCTTCCAAGCTGAAAACTGATCTGTCCCTGTTTTCTCTGTTCACACAGCTGTGTATAAATCTTTCCGGGATCAAACTTTTTATAATAATGATTCCGTCTGACATAGTAGTTATTTTTTGCAGAACTGCATTTTGGAACCTTGAGTTCCTTATCCAGTGTATGGCCTCTCAAAAGCTCGGTTTCCGTCATGCCGAAAAATCCTTTGGACATGTTTTGATTGTTGCTTCCCCATGTAGGATCCACATAACAGTCGGTACCTTCGATCCGCACCAGGTTCCATGCATGATTCTGTCCGTTGGCCTTGCCGTAGACCATCTGGCATCGAATCCCCATCTTCTGATAAATGTACTGCAGACTTTTCGCATATCCTGTACAGACGGTCTCTTCGTTGACCATACCGCTGATCAGATTTTGGTTGTAACTGCTTCCCTCCCTGTAGGAGATTCCTTTGATCAGATGCTCATAAACGGTATATGCCTTCTCATACTCTGTATCTTTTTGATCAGCATAGGAAAGATACTGTTTCAGCTTCTTCTTCATCTTTTTATCGTACTGCTGTGCCTGCTTCTTTGTGAAAATATAATGGGGCACAAAGACCACATTCTTTTTAGTTCCTGATGTCTTCCATTTGATGTTTCCGGTAAAATCAAACCAAAACAGTTCCGGACAGTCGGCTTCCATCTGCTTTAAGATATCCTCCATCCGCTTTGTCGTCACCTGCTCGATTTCGATTTCCTTCTTCCTGTTATAAATTCCGTAATACATCAGGCTGTAAACTCTTTTTCCCTCCCGGGAAAGGTTCTCATATCCGTATTTTGTCTCAAACAAGTCTCTGTGGGTTTTCTTTACCTCTGTGACAATTTTCTTTTGTTCCTTCTGGTGGATACTGCTCTGAATCGATGATACTATGTTCGGCATCATAAAAACCAAAACCAGCAGAAGGACTGCAGCAAATGCTTTCAGTACCTTTTTCATAGACAGCTCCTACCCGATCAGCCCCAAACGCTTAAGCCCCAGGGCCAGTCCGTCCTGATCCGCCGGCTCTGTCTTATACTCTGCCTGTTCAAGCAGTGCAGGAACTGCATTCCCCATAGCAACACCGTACTGGACATAGTTCAGCATTTCAATATCATTGGCACTGTCTCCGAACGCATAACTGTCTCTGCGGTCAATCTTAAAGTGATCCAGCACCATCCGGATTCCGGTGGCTTTGTTGAGTCCTTCCTGGATAAACTCCACAGAGTTCACTTCTTTGTGGACAATCCCGGTCATAGTGCTGCCGGTCAATTCTTCCACAAACTCTTTCGCGTGCGGATCCATATGGTGATAGGTCCATTTGTTCACTGCCTCAGCCTGATCTAATGGATAAATATACGGAGTTGTCGTCTCTCTCAGCCGTTCTACCACTTTCAGATAACTTCCATCCTGATTATCGGGATCGTAATAGCTCCCTTTGACGCCTTCTAGGATAATACCGATCCTGTTTCGGCGGCCATAGTCAATGACTTTATGTAAATTTTCATCAGAGATCTGTTTATTGCACAGTTCTTTTCCTTCACAGATTACATGGGCTCCGGCTGCCGCTATCATCCCGTGAAATCCGAGTTCCATATAGGATTCAGGCACCATTCCATACGCCCTTCCTGTACAGAGCACGACCTTGCATCCATTTTCCATCAGCTGGCTGACTGCTTTCAGTGCAGAATCCGGAATCCCGATTCCATCGCAGTACAGAGTGCCGTCAATGTCTAAAAAAACAATTTTGTTCATGCCTTACTCCTAAATATTCTCGATCTGCCAGTCGACCGGTTCTATGCCGTTCTCCTGCAAAAACTCATTGGTCCTGCTGAAATGCCTGCATCCAAAAAATCCTCTGGATGCTGAAAACGGACTTGGATGAGGTGCCTCCAGCACCAAATGCTTTGGATTGGTAAGCATCCATTTCTTATTCTGGGCATTCCGGCCCCACAGCAGATAGACAATCGGCCTGTCCTGCTCATTTAATATGCGGATGGCTGCATCCGTAAACTCTTCCCAGCCGATATCCTTATGGGAGTTGGCTTTGTGAGCCTGCACCGTCAGCACAGTGTTTAAGAGCATAACTCCCTGCTCCGCCCATTTCGTAAGATATCCGTTGTTTGGTATATAGCACCCCAGGTCATCATGCAGTTCCTGATAAATATTCACCAGAGACGGCGGCGTCTGTACTCCCGGCTTCACAGAAAATGAAAGCCCGTGAGCCTGTCCGACATTGTGATATGGGTCCTGGCCTAAAATCACTACTTTCACCCTGCTTAACGGTGTCAGATGAAAAGCATTAAAAATGTCATCTGCCGGCGGAAAGACCATTTTTTCAGCATACTCGGCAGTTATAGTCTGATACAGCTTTTTATAATATGGCTTTTTGTATTCCTCTTTCAGATGCTCTGCCCAGTCATTTGTAATCGGTGGCATACTTTGTTCTCCAATCTGTTCCTTAAATTTCTTTATAATATACGTGTGTATTATAAACTATCAGGGCCTGTTTTGCAAACCCGGGAAATACCCGCATTCCTTTTTCTTTCCTGCATCTTGTGATAAAATAAAATCGGCAAAGGAGGATTGTCATATATGAAAACTTCAAAAATGGAAAATCCCCACACGCTGTCCATCTCGATTGTGTTCGACGGACTTCTGGTGGGGATATTTGCCGGCTGCATTGCCGTCATCTACCGTATTTTATTAAATCATGCGGAGTCTCTTTTATTCCGTATTATAAACTTTACAAAGGGAAACGCCCTTTATATCGCAGGATGGTTTGCTGTCCTGGTCATTCTGGGCCTGATCGTAGGCAGGCTGGTCCGATGGGATGATATGTGTTCCGGAAGCGGTATCCCCCAAGTACAGGGGGAAATGAAGGGATATATCAGCCAGAACTGGGGCAGTGTCCTGATCACTAAAATCATTGGAGGCACCCTTTCCATCCTGGGAGGTCTGTCCCTCGGAAGGGAAGGCCCTTCTGTCCAGCTGGGCGCCATGGCTGCCAAAGGGCTTGCAAAAGTAACACGAAAGAGCAAGACAATGGAAAGAATTATGGAAGTGTGCGGTTCCGGGGCAGGTCTTGCCGCGGCTTTTAATGCGCCTCTGGCAGGCATCATGTTTGCACTGGAAGAGATTCAGAAAAATTTTAACAGTTCCATGCTTGTCTGTGTCACTGCGGGAGCACTGGCTTCCGATTTTATTTCTAAAAATGTATTTGGCCTGTCTCCGGTATTTGAATTCAAACTGAAGTCCGCACTTCCGCTTAAATATTATGGCCTGCTGATCCTGCTGGGAATCATACTTGGTGCTGCCGGGGCTATATACAACCGTGTCATGCTGAAAGGACAGGATGTTTATAAAAAACTCTCCTTCCTGAAGCCAGAATACAGAACCGTCATTCCATTTCTTGTATCCGGCGTTTTGTGCTACTGCCTTCCTTCTGTACTTGCCGGAGGCCATGCCATGATTGAACGCCTGGAGACAGGGCATCTTCTGATCGGAGCTATGGTACTTCTTCTGCTTGGAAAGTTCCTGTTTTCAGCTGTCAGCTTTGGTTCCGGGGCTCCCGGCGGAATTTTCTTCCCGCTGCTGATTCTGGGCGCCTACATCGGAGCAATCTATGGTACATCTGTCACAGAACTTACAGGGATCAGCCAGGATTACATCATCAACTTTATCATTTTAGCCATGGCGGGATTCTTCACAGCCATTGTACGGGCGCCGATCACCGGTGTGATACTGATTGCGGAAATGACCGGAACATTTGAACATTTCCTCTCTCTGGCTGTTGTATCTCTGACTGCCTATGTCATTGCCCATCTGCTGAAAAGCGAGCCGATCTATGAGAGCCTTCTCGGCCGCATCCTTGCAAAAAAAGGATTAAAAACTGCTGATGCCGCAGAAGGAAAGGTTTTGTCCAGTTTTGTGGTCGGCACAACCTGTCTGGCTGTTGGGAAAAAGATCAAAGATGTAGCTTGGCCGGGACACTGCCTGATCGTCACTATCAGCCGCGGAAAAGAAGAGATTATTGCAAAAGGGAGTACTGTGGTGCACCCCGGTGATACGCTGGTCGTCCTGACAGATGAAGACTATCTGGGAATGGTAACTGAGAGCTTCCAGCTAATCTGCGGGGAGATTATGGCAGAATAAAATCTGGATTTAATGATTTTATTTGCTTTTATAGAGATAAATTTCTATCCCCCGGCCTCTTATACCTTACTTAATCATAATTTCAGCAAAATCACTTGTTCTGCATCCTGATGAATAATAAAATACAATTACAAAGTGATTCAAAACTTCCGGAAGATGGATTACCTGTAACTATAACAGCAAAGTATATAGAAAAGAGGTATGAAGTTATGAAGTGGAATGCAGTCATAGCAGAAACAGGTTCAGAAGTAATGGGATTATTAAAGACTTCAAATCAAGTTGATTTCAGGCCAAACGACAGACCAACCGATTTAGCAGATTATTCTGTATCATATGAGGGGCGTCCGGCAGAAGATCTGAAAAAGGGAGACAGGATAGAAATTGGCAGCAGTTCTTTTCGTATTGTAGGGATCGGTGCAAATGTAAACGAAAAATTACAGACACGCGGCACCTGCACTATGAATTTTTCGGAAGAACGTGAACCGGCAACACCAGATTCTATTATGCTCTCAGGTATCGGCTACCCTGAAACTTGTATAAAAAACGGAGCAAGGATAACAGTAAAATAAAGTTCAGCCTGAAGTCTCCCGCTGCCTAAGATCCTGGTTTCTAAGAATCATTCTGTAATAATCTGCAGAGAAAGGAAAAGATGTGAGAGACTATAAAGGAATTGTATTTTTTGATTATGACGGAACATTAATTGATGAGGTGGATCATATTTTTGAGATGCCGGATTCCGCGAAAGAAGCTTTAACAAAGCTAAAAGAAAACGGATATGCAGTTTGTGTCTGTACGGGAAGAACGAAACAATTTTCCGAAGATGTAAAACATTATTTTAACGGTTATATAACCGGCATGGGTTCCTATGTGGAAATTGACGGAGAAATCATTCAAAGCATAGAGATAAAGGAATCTGAAATTGAGGACATAAGACAAATTTGTGCACCCAGAAATATTGTCCTGCTGATGGACGGAGAAACACAGTCCTACTGCGATGGAATGAACCGGGAAAGCTACCGTTTTTTTAAAAAGGTGTTTGGCGTCAAAGACCACTGGGTGCTGCCCTGGGATACCAAAGATAAATGCAGGATCAACAAGCTGACATTTTTCTATGATCATGATGAAGACTTTGATTTTCTGAAGGCAAATTTTTCGTCCCGGTTTGAATTAGCAAAACATATCCGGTATCATTTCACAGATGCTGCGCCGCTTGGAGCAGACAAAGGATCCGGTATCCGATTAATGATTGATGCGTTAGGAATTCCAATTCAATCAACCTATGCATTTGGAGACGGTGACAACGATGTTTCCATGATGCAGACCGTGGAGACAGGAATTGTCATGGGACGGCATTACAGCGGATTAGATCCTTATGCGGCATTTACAACGGATAACGTCGCAGAAAATGGAATCTATAACGGATGCAGAAAACTGGGTCTTATATAGTTCTATGGAGTTCAGAAATGAGAAAGATAATTGATGATCAAAGATTAATTTATCAATGCTGCAGTCTTTACTACGAAGATCAAATGGGACAAAGCCAGATTGCAAAACACTTAGGAATTTCCAAATCTTCTGTCTCACGAATGCTCCAGACCGGGCGTGAACTTGGGATAGTAGAAATAAAAGTCCGCCACCTGTCACAATATATGTACAAGGATCTGGAAGAAGAATTAAAAAGTAAATATCATTTAAAAGACGTTGTCGTAGCGGAAAGCGGCCCGCTGGATTCTAAAGAAGAGCGTATTTTTAAATTGAATGAACGGGCAGCTGATTATCTGAACCGTTTGTTAAAGGACGGTGATTTTATAGGTGTCTCTGTGGGATCCAGCATTCGGAATCTGGCAAAAACAAGCCAGAAAACGTTTCACAGAAAATGTACCTTTGTCCCTTTGGTCGGAGGCATCAGCCAGCATACGGCCGGGATGGAAGAAGTACAGTCTAATCAGGTAGCAGAGGCTTTAGCCGAAAAGTATGGCGGTAACTACGTGTCTTTCTTTTCACCCGCAGTCTTCTCAAATGAAAAGCTGATGGAAGAATTTCTAAAAGAAGAAGCTGTACGGTTTATTTTTGATTACTTCAAAAAATTAAATATCGTCATTTCAGGGATGAATATTTCCAGTTCCATGTATGAGACCGTGAACAAGCTGGGCTATGTCTCTAAAGAACAACTGGACAGTTTTAGAGAAAAGGGTGCTGTCTGTAATCTGATTCTGCGCTTCCTTGACCGTCATGGCAATACAAAACCTTTTGATGAATATAACCGCAGGATTGCAGGAATCTCAGCGGAGGCTTATCAGAATGTAGAATACAAACTGCTGATCACAGGAGGAGCCAAGAACTCCGGTGCAGTAAAAAGCTGCATTAGAGGAAACTTCGCAAATATCCTCATTATGGATGTGGACTGTGCCAAGGCACTGCTTTCAGATGATGCAGACGAAAAGGGTAACTGATAACAAACAATCATCAGTCACCCTTTTCAAAAATCTTATTTTCTCTTACGGCTTTTTTTACAAATCAAAATACCGGCTGCTCCGGCTGCACATAAAGCCAGCCACAGCACCCTGCTCTCATCTCCGGTTTTAGCCGATGCTGACGTCTTCCTGCTGCTCTTTGTAACCTCTTTATACTTCCAGTTCTCATCCTTGTTATTTCCCTGTTTTTCTGCCTTTTCTTCCGCTGTTGTTGTATCAGGGCCATGTGTATCAGCTTTCTCTGTTGTTTCCTCTGTTGTTGGCTCAGCTGTCTTTTTCCATTTAGCTTTCAGTTTCAGTTCCCGATGCACCGGTGTGTCAAAGTCCCAAACCGCCTCTTTGCCCCGCTCGTCTGTATAAACCCATCCTTCAAAAAAGTATCCCTTTTTCTGCGGATCTTTTGGTTTCACAGCCCTTTTTCCGCCTTCTACTGTTTGGACATCCGGAGTATAACTGCCTCCATCAGAGTCAAAGGATACCTTATGGTCTCCTGTCAGAGTGACTTTTACCGTCACTTCCATGCCGCCGGATGTAGTAAATGTCAGATCAAAGCTTCCGGTTTTCCCCTCTGTTTTAGCCGCATTGATCACATCCAGCTGGTCTTTGTCTGAGGAAATGCGGACATCAACTCCATCTTCATCTTTTCCTTTTGCACCGCACAGATCTATAATCTCATCCTCAGTAAATGCCTTCCCGCCAGTGGGCTGGACAATATCATTTGCCCCGATGGATGCAGAGGAATTCCCCGGCTGATAATGTGCGTTGTCACTTCCTTCTTTCCTCAGATAAACAGTAATGGTGATCTCTGTCCCCTGGGGTGTCTGAAAGGACAGCGGATAATCCCCTGTCTTCCCTGATGTCTTTGCTGCATTGATTGTCTCCAGCTGGCTGGGATTGGAAAACTCTAACTCATCCGTCCTATACGGTGTACTGTCATCCTTGCTTCCTGCAAGACCGGCCAGTGCTTTCAGCTGTTCTTCTGCAAATTCTTTTCCTCCGGTGCCGCTGATGATGTGGTTCGCCATGATCTTGTCTCCGCTGTCTGCTGCATTTGTCACATCCCGTCCTCCCGTCAATGTGACTGTAATCTGTGCTGTTTTCCCGTCAGGAGTTTCAAATGTAAGATAAAATGTGCCGTTTTTATTGGCTGTCTTTGCATCGTTGATCTTATCCAGCTGCTCTTTCGAAAGCTTCATATCATCCAGAGATATGTTATTGCCGTCTTTGTCTTTTCCTTTCAGTTTTCCAAGCTCTTTGACCTCTTCTTCGGTAAAGGCCGCTCCGCCGGATTCCGACTGAAAACTGTTTGCACCGATCACGGAAGATGATTCCTGTACATTCATGCCTGCCGTGTCCGTGCCTTCTCCCCTCAGATAAACAGTAACCGTGACTGTCGTACCATTCTCCGTAGAAAACGTCAGCGGGTATTCTCCGGTCTTTCCCTCCTTTTTCGCCCGATTGACCGCTTCTATCTGGCTGAGATCCTCAAAAAGAATCTGGCTGTCAGGAATGCTGGTCCCGTCTGCATGTTTGCCCGTCACTTTGGTCAGGGCTTTCAGCTGTTCTTCTGTAAATTCACTGCCTCCCGTTTTACTGATCACATGGTTGGCTCCGATCTGTTCTTTGGTGTCCTGATCAATCCCGTTGGCATCACGGTAAGGGCCAAAATATACCATGGTAAAAAATTTTGCTACTTTAATCTCTGTTTTTTCAGAAAACGGTGTCCCATCTGCAAATATATAATTATCTTCAGACTCTCCGTCCTGGATATACCCCTGGTATCCTTCTTCTGGAATGACAGCTGCATCCTTTACATAATGCAGTCCTTTTGCGGCCCCGATTCCGGGCATATTGGTAGACTGATCGCCAATGGCTGTTACCACAGTTTCTCCTCCGCTGATTTCAAGATGTTCAGTTTCTCCTGACTGCTTGTAGCCAACGGTAAAATCGGATGCACCAATTCCGGGAGCATGTGGTCCCCCTTTTGCTGTGATTTTTCCTCCAGTAATATATAAATCTTCTACTTTGCTGCCATAACCCGAACCAATACCTGAGCCATAACTTGTTCCAGTAGCAATGATATTTCCACCGGATATTCTGATATTTTTTGTATATCCGTAACCTCCGCTGTAATATTCACTGACACAGGCACAGCCAATGCCCGGACAATGCTCCCCGCCGGCTGCCTCAATATTCCCGCCTTTGATCGTAAAGTTGGCAAACCCTATATCTTCTTTTACTGTGCCGGAACGATATGTATTTCTTACCGTACTTCCAATAGACCCCGCATGTTTGATTCCAGGATTTCCTTTCGCCAGCAGGGATCCGCAGGATGAACTGCATTTATGCCCCTCCTTATCTGCTGATTCACACTGAATGGTCAGGCTCCCATCCATTCCGTCCTTTGCAAGGGCACATCCCTCTACCTCTGTATTATCCCCTCCGGAATTACAAAAAAGCTGATTCTTTCCTCTAAGTGTTATAGTAACATTTGCATGGGACACATTGATACAGTCCATTTTTGTTGTATCACAAGTAATGTCAACGTTGTCTAATGTAAGATCAGCCGTGACATTGCTTTCCACTATAACATTGTATTGAGTCGTTGTTCCGGAAATCCAGTATCCCTTCGGATTCAGGGCTGTCTCATTTTCGGACAGACCTCCGCCCTCGGCTCCGTGCTCTGTGATCCGGATGTCTCCCTGTCCTACATCAAGAAGTGTCTGACCGTTCTGGGCAAGCTTCTTTTTTTGTACAGCTTTCTTCACCGGTTTCTTTACCGCAGCAGATTCTTTCTCTTTTTTGGTCTCTGTCCTAACTTCTTCTGTTACCTGCTGTTCTGCCGTATCCTCCTTCGGCGTTGTTTCCGAGAGTTCTTCGTTTTCAGGAACTTGCTCTCCTGTATCCTCTGTCTGGCTTTCCGGGGTTATTTCCTGTATTTCACAAATACCCCCCCCCGGGTTTTCCAGACATTTCCTCATCCTGAGCCCTGAGCATTGTTCCTGCTCCGGATCCAACTGCCAAAATCAGGGAAACAGCGGCCAGTCGTTTCATCCATGGTTTTTTCATTCTCTCTCCGTCCTTTCTCTCTGCCCTTAAGCGCGCTCTTTCGGGCATATTTTGATATTTAACCGTTATAAGAAAAATTTATTGTGTAAATGGTTAGACAAGAATGAAAAATAATACCCGCAGATCCCCGCGGCACCTGCCATGCACGCAAAAAACCATATTTGTTTTCCGTCTTCGCCTGTTTTAGCCGGATCGGCATCTCTGTTATTTCCTGTTCCATTCTTTTCTTTTATTTCTTTGTAATTCCATTTATTCTCATCTTTATTTCCTGGATTGGTCTTGTCTGATGATTCTGTTGGGCCCTTTCCCCCTCCTGAAGTGCTTTCAGCAATCTTCTTCCATCTGGCCTTCAGGACCATACTGCTGTTTACCGGATCGGCAAAATTCCATTTTTTCTGCACTCCATTCTCATCTGTATAATACCATCCTTCAAAAATATATCCTTTTTTACTTGGCTCCTCTGGCTCTGTTATGTTTTTGCCGCCCTCCACGGTCTGGTTCCCGGGTGTATAATCTCCTCCGTCAGAATCAAATGCAACATGGTGGATTCCTGTCAAAATGACCAAAACTTCAATCCTCTTTCCATCTTTCAGGAAAAAACCAAGCTTAAAAACACCGGTCTTTTCTGCCGTTTTGGCTTTATTTATAATTCCCAGCTGTTCTTTATCAGCATACACCGCAGCATTGTTTCCATAAGCATCTTTGCCTGTAGCCTCACACAGCCTGACTATTTCATCTTCTCCAAAGGCTCTGCCGCCTGTAGGCTGTATAAAATTATCTGCCCCTATACTCCCTTGTTTTCTGCCTTCCTCTGTCTGTCCATCGGCATTTTCTCTCAGGTATACATGAATCGTGATCTCTGTTCCTCCGGGCGCAGCAATCGTCAGCAGAAAGTCTCCTGTCTTATTTCCGGTTTTTGCCTGATTGATGGCTTTCAACTGTTCTTTGTCAGGAAACACCAACGCATTTTGTTCAATCGCCTCTCCGCTGCTGTCTGATGCAAATACTTGGGAAAGCTCTTTTAATTCTTCTTCCGTAAACGCTTTTCCCCCGGTCTGGCTTATAATGTTCAGACCTTTGATAGTCTCGCCAGTAGTTTCATTTGTATTTATTTGGTCATATACTTTTAAAGTCACTGTAATCGAGGCAGTTTTATTGTCAGGAGATACAAATGTAAGAGGAAACTCCCCTCCTTTTCCTGATGTCTTTGCCTCATTAACTGCCGCCAGCTGTTCCGGGTCTACCGAAAATTCTTCCTGCGGATAGGTCGTTCCCCCTGCGTCCTTCCCCTGGACAGAAGCCAAGCTTCTCACATCATCCTCACTGAATGCTTCTCCTCCGGTATCATGCTGAAAATTGTTCGCTCCGATGGTTGGCTCACTCTGCATTGGATCCATATCAGCCGCGTCAGTTCCGGCCGCCTTTAAATAAACTTTTACCGTCGTCTTAGTCCCATTAGGTGTCGTAAAGGTTAAAGGATACTCTCCTGTCTTTCCGGCAGTTTTTGCCTGATTGATTGCCTCAATCTGCTGCTGATCGTCAAACGTAATATCTTCCTTTGGGAAATCCATTCCGTTCTCCTGTTTGCCTGTAACTCTTGTAAGAACCATCAGCTGTTCCCCGGTAAATACTTCACCTCCAGTCTTGCTGATCACATGGTTTGCCCCAAGCTGTTCCTTTGTATCTTTTGCAATTTCATTTGAATCCCTGAATGGACCGAAATACACTTTTGTATAGAAACGCCCCACATTAATGGCAGTTTCTTCTTTAAACGGCGTTCCGTCCATAAACGTATAATTTTCCAGGGATGTTCCATCCTGTATATACCCCTGATAGCCGAACTCCGGAGATGCCGTCACATTAAAAACTTTGGAGTTGCCTGCTGCAGACCCGATGCCCGGCATGCCAGTTCCTTCATCTCCTACTGCTATGACCACCGTCTCTCCTCCGCTGATCTTTACGTTTCTTGTCTCTTTCGTCGGTCCTGAATAACCGCCCTGAGGTGCAGATGCCCCGATCCCCGGACCATATTTTCCGCCATAGGCTGTCACTGTCCCTCCGGTTATATAAATTCCATCCACTTTATTGCCGTATCCTGATCCTATGCCGGAACCGTATGCAGTCCCTGTTGCCTTTACATTTCCTCCGGTTATGTAAATATCCTTAGTATAACCTCCATAGATTTCAGAGTCACACGCAGAACCAATGCCAGGAGTGTGTTCTCCGGCAGATGCCTCGATATTGCCTCCCTTGATGGTAAAATTGCAGAATCCAGTCTCATTTTTTGTCCTGTGATTCTTCCATGAGCTCCCGATAGCCCCTGCATGATACTGACTTGGATTTCCATATGCTATCAGAGACCCGCAGCTGTCATCACATCTGTGGCCTTTTTGGCCGGCAGATTCACACTGTATCGTCAATTCTCCATCCATACCGTCCTTTGTCAATCCGTTGCCCGAATTGCCGTCGCTGGCATCGGTGCGCCCTGAATTATTCGTCAGGAAATTCTTTCCCCGCAGTGTAATGGTTACATTTGCGTGGGAAACGTCAATACAGTTTATTTTACTGCTGGCAGTGATATTTACTTGATCCAGAGTAAGTTTCGTCGTAACATCTCTTTCGACAATCACATTGTTTGCATCAGTCGTACCCTGAATCCAATATCCGTTTGGATTCAGCTTTGTCTCTCCAGCAGCAAGCCCTCCTCCCGAGGCACCGTCTTTTGTAATACGGATATCTCCTGCTCCTACGTCTAAAAGAGTCTGTCCATTCTCAGCCAGCTGTGTTTTTACACCTGCCTTTTTCTTTTTAACTATAGTCTGCTTTCCCTCAGTCTCCGGAGGTTTCACTTCTGCCTCTGCAGTTTCTGCTTTATCAGTTTCCGACTCCGTTGTCTTCTCCTCCAGATCCGCTTCAGTTTGGCTTAATTCCCTGGAAGTCTGCTCTTCACTTTCGTAAATACCCCCCCCCGGGATTTCCAGACATTTCCTCTTCCTGAGCCTGCAGCATAGTTCCGGCTCCGGTTCCCAAAGCCACGATCAGAGAAACTGCAGCCAGACGTCTTATCCATTGTTTTTTCATTACTCTCTCCACCTTCACTTCCTGCCCTCAAGTGCACTCTTTATCGGGCATTTTTTTGATCAGTTGTTATAAGAACATCAGGCTTTAAAAAAGGTTAGACTAAAATAAGGACAGCTAAATTTTTTATGCTGTCCTTATTTTCCGTTATTTTATTTTCTTTCGTCTGTAAAGACAAAATACAAATCCTGCCGCACCTGCCATGCATCCAAGGACCCATGGAAGTTTGGTTTCGTCTCCTGTTTTTGCTGCCTGACTCTCTTTCGCATTTTTTCCCACTTCCCGGTACTTCCAACCATTGGTATCTTCTTTTTTAGGCGCCTTCTTATCCTTTTCAGCCGTTGTCTGATCAGGTTTCTTTGTGACGGCAGCAGCAGTAGTTTCCTCTGCAGCAGGCTTCTTCGTCCACTTAGCTTTGAGTATCAATTTATCGTGTACCGGCGTATCAAAATTCCATTTCACTTCTTTGCCGTCTTCATCTGTATAAAACCAGCCTTCAAAATTATATCCGTCTTTTTTCGGTTCTTTTGGTTCCACCGCTGTCTTTCCACCCTCTATATTCTGATCCTTTGGCCGATAATCTCCCCCGTCCGGATCAAAGGATACTGTGTGATCTCCTGTCAGGGTGACAGCTGCCTCAATCCTGCTGCCATCTTCCAGTCTAAATTCAAGTTTAAAAACCCCTGTCCTCCCAGAAATTTTTGCCTTATTTATTAATTCCAGCTGTTCTTTGTCCACACTTACTGAGACATTGTTTCCGTACGCATCTTTTCCTTTAGCTTCACAGAGATTCACAATATCTTCTTCTCCAAAAGCCTTTCCGCCTGTGGGCTGTATAATATTATTTGCCCCAAGGCTTCCCTGCCCTTTGCTGTATGCTGTTTTTCCTGCAGCATTCTCTCTCAAATATACATAGATCGTAATCTTTGTACCTCCGGGTGTTTCAATAGTCAGTGGATAATCTCCTGTCAAATGGCTGGTTTTTGCCTGATTGATATCTTTCAGCTGTTCTGGTTCAGAAAATACCAGATCATTTCGGGAGACAGGATTTCCGCTGCCATCTTCAGCCTTTACCAAAGAAAGTTCTTTTAATTCTTCTTCCTCAAATGCTTTTCCACCGGTCTGGCTTATGACACTCAGTCCTTTAATCGTTTCACCTGTGTTTTCATCGGTAGTTATCTGGTCATAGACTTTCAATTCCACCACAACAGTGACCGTTTTATTGTCAGGAGATGTAAAAGTCAGCGGAAACTCTCCTCCTCTCCCAGATGACTTCGCCTCATTGACAGCCGCAAGCTGCTCAGAATTTACCGAAAAAACCTCTGACGGATATGTCGTTCCTTCTGGGTCCTTACCCTGGATTGCAGCCAGGTTTCTTACATCATCTTCGCTGAATGCCTCTCCCCCGGTATCACTCTGGAAATTATCCGCTCCGATCATAGTCCCGCCTTTTTCCGAATCAAGTTTAGCTGCATCCGTTCCCACAGCTTTCAGGTGTACCTGGACCGTAGCCTTAGTCCCATTTGGTGTCGTAAAAGTCAAATCAAATTTTCCTGTCTTCCCAGCAGTTTTTGCCTCATTGATAAGCTCAATCTGCTGCTTGCTGTCAAACGTCAATTTTTCGTCAGAAAAGTCTGTTCCATTTTCCTGCTTTCCTGTAACCTTTGCAAGACTTTTTAATTGTTCTTCTGTAAATGGATTCCCTCCAGTTTTACTGATGACATGATTCGCACCAATCTGCTCTTTTGTATCATTCGCAATTCCGTTTGCATCCCGATACGGACCAAAATATACTTTTGTATAAAAACGCCCCACATTAATGGCCGTCTCTTCTTTGAATGGCGTTCCATCCATGAATGTATAATTATTCAGTGAAGTACCGTCCTGGATATAACCCTGATAGCCAAACTCGGGATCTGCCGTTACATTAAAAACCTTGGAATTGCCTGCGCTGGACCCTATCCCGGGCATGCCAGTTCCCTCATCTCCGATTGCAATAACCACGGTATCTCCTCCGCTGATCTTTACGTTCCTTATCTCCTCTGAAGGCCTTGCGATACCACCCTCCCAGGCGGATGCACCGATTCCGGGAGCATATCTGCCTCCATAAGCAACCACAGTACCTCCGGATATAACAATTCCATCCACAGTATTGCCATATCCAGATCCAATCCCCGATCCAAAGTCTGTACCGACTGCCTTTATATTTCCTCCGGTAATGACAATATTCTTTGTATATCCTCCATAGGCTTCAGAATCACAGGCGGATCCGATACCAGGTGTATGTTCCCCGGCAGATGCCTCAATATTGCCTCCTTTTATCGTGAAGTTACAAAAACCGCTCTCCTCTTTTATTTTATGATTCTTCCATGAACTCCCTATAGCCCCTGCATGGTATTGATTCGGATTTCCATAAGCTTTTAAAGATCCACAGCTGTCATTGCATCTGTGTCCTTTTATATTGGCTGATTCACATTGTAATGTCAGGTAGCCATCCATCCCATCTTTATTGAGCCCGTTTCCCGAATCACTGGGCATCGAATCAGACTTTCCTGAATTACTGGTCAATATATTTTCTCCCCGCAGTGTGATCGTTACGTTGGCATGGGAAACATCAATACAGTTTACTTTACTGCTGGCAGTGATGTTTACTTGATCCAAAGTAAGTTTTGTTGTAACATCTCTTTCAACAATTACATTATTTGTATCAGTTGTACCCTTAATCCAATAGCCGTCCGGATTCAATTTTGTTTCGTCCTCTGGAAGTCCTCCGCCTGTTGCTCCGTTTAATGTGATCCTGATATCTCCCTTGCTCACATCCAAAAGAGTCTGTCCATTTTCCGCCAGCTGTTTTCCGGACTTTCCTGCGGTTTTCTTTTTCACGGCAGTACTTTTTTTCTTTTCACTGGCAGGTTTCGAAGCCGTTTGTAGTTCCTGAGGCTGTTTTGTCTCTGTATTACTTTGCTCTGTGGCTATTGGGGTCTCGCTTCCCATTTGTTCTTCCGGGGTCAGCTCCTCAATTCTGGAAATACCCCCCCCCGTATTTTCCAGCTATTTCCTCATCATGAGCCTTTAGAACAGTTCCTGCCCCGGTTCCCATGGTCACGATCAGAGAAACTGCAGCCAGACATCTCATCCATTGTTTTTTCATTGCTCTCCATCCTTTCTCTCTGCCCTCAAGTGCACTCTATTTTGGGCTTTCTTTTTAATATGACTTTATAAGAACACCAGATAAATAAAAAAGTTAGATAAAAAAGGACAGCCAGGATGATTTCTCCCCGCTGTCCTTTTATATCCTCCTATTTTACTTTCTTCCTTCTCAGAAGACAGGCCATGATTCCTGATGCCCCTGCCATACATCCAAGAACCCATGGAAGTTTGGCTTTGTCTCCGGTCTTTGCCGCCCGGGTCCCGGTCTTATCTTTTTTGATCTCCCGGTAGTTCCAATTCTCATCATGTCCATTCTTTTTTGTTGTTTCTTCCACTTTTGTTGTTTTGATTTTTTCTGTAGTTGTTTTTTTCCTGCCTGTTTCTTTCAGTTCTTTCTTCCACTTGGCCTTCAAAGTCATACTCTGATGGACCGGCGTGTCAAAGTCCCATTTGACTTCATTTCCTTTTTCATCAGTGTAATACCAGCCCTCAAATATGTATCCTTCTTTCTTTGGCTCTTTTGGTTCTACCGCAGGTCTTCCTCCTACAACGAGCTGATCCTTTGGCTGATAGTCTCCTCCATTCGGATCAAAATTCACTGTATGGTCTCCGGTCAATGTCACAGTTACTTCTGCCTTAACTCCGTCATCCATGGAAAATGTAAGTTTAAATTCTCCTGTTCTTCCTTCTGTTTTTGCCTCATTGATTTTGTTCAGCTGATTTCTGTCTGCTCCCACTGCTACATTGTTTCCATATTTATTTTTTCCTTTGGCTTTACAGAGTTCTATGATTTCCTCTTCACTAAAAGCGTTTCCTCCAGTGGGCTGTGTGATATGATTCGCTCCGAGGCTTCCCTTTTTCTCTTCGTCTTCTCCGTTCTTTATCTGATCGGTCCCACCGTCTCTTAAATACACATGGATCGTGATCCCTGTCCCATCCGGCGTCTCTATAGTCAGCGGAAAGTCTCCGGTTTTTCCGCCGGTTTTGGCTTCATTGATCGCTCTGATCTGTTTTTCATCCGGAAATACCAAATCAGTTCCTGCGATCGGGTCTCCGTCTCCATTTTGGGCTGCCACATCTGAAAGTTTTAATAGCTGTTCCTTTGTAAAGGCTTTCCCCCCGGTCTTGCTGATGATATCCAGTCCCTTGATCTGCTCTCCGGTCGTCTCATTGACGGCAGTTTCATCATATGCTTTCAGCACCACCTCCACGGTAGCTTTTTTCCCGTCCGGAGATGTAAAGGTCAGTTCAAAAGTGCCGCCTTTTCCTGCCGTCTTGGCTTCATTGATCACTTCCAACTGACTGGTATCTGCCCCAAAATTCTCCTGGGGATAAGTTGTTCCTTCTTCATTTTTTCCCTGAACCTGGGCCAGCTTCCGTACATCATCTTCAGTAAAAGCTTCTCCTCCGGTGTCCTGCCAGAAACCGTCTGCCCCGATGGTTGGCTCCAGTTTATCCGGATTCATCTGTGCTGCATCCGTTCCATCACCTTTCAGATATACGGTCACTGTAGTTTTTGTCCCATTCGGCGTCTGAAAGGTCAGTGGATATTCCCCGGTCTCACCTTTGGTTTTTGCTCTGTTGATTGCCTCAATCTGTGCTTGGTCGGTAAAACTCAGTTCATTTTCCAAAAAATCCTTTCCATTTTCGTTTTTCCCGGTTACCATGGTAAGCCCCTTTAGCTGATCCTCACTGAAAGCTTGTCCTCCGGTCTTGCTGATCACATGATTGGCTCCAATCTGGTCTTTGGTATCCTTTTCGATTTCATTGGTATCGCGAAACGGCCCAAAGTAAACTTTCGTATAAAAACGTCCAACCTGAATATCTGCGGCCTGCTTAAACGGAGTGCCGTCTACAAAAGTATAATCATCCAGAGCAGTGCCATCCTGGATATATCCCTGATATCCGAAATCCGGCACTGCAGTGACATTTGATACTTTGGTATTTCCAGCAGCTGAGCCAATTCCAGGCATCCCGCTGTCCTCATCTCCAACTGCAATGACTACAGTATCTCCTCCACTGATTTTTATATTCTGTGTCAGCATAGATTGCTTGCTGTCTCCTTTACTTGCACCAATTCCAGGGGCATCCGGGCCTCCATAGGCTTCCACATATCCTCCGGTAATATAGATTCCATTGACCTTATTTCCATATCCGGAACCAATGCCAGACCCGACAGTTGTTCCTACTGCCTTTATGATTCCTCCTGTTATATTTATGTTCTTTGTGTAACCTCCTCCAGTCTGTTCAGAAACACATGCAGAGCCAATTCCAGGCATATGTCCCCCTCCCGAAACATCAATGTTCCCTCCATGGATGGTCAGATTAGCAAACCCGGAGTCATTTCCTTCACCACTATTTCTCAATGTACTGCCAAGTGCTGCTCCATGGTACTTCGTTGCCTTCACTAATAAAGAACCACATTTATCATCACAGCGATGTCCTGCATTTTGGCTCTGTTCGCACTGAATCGTCAAGCTTCCGTCCATTCCATCCTTCGCCAAAGCTCCTCCAGAGCCTGGAGGATTTCCCGGACTTGGGCCTTCCGTGTCACAGATCAGTTCATTTTTCCCTTTCAAAGTAATAGTCACATTTGCATGGGATACGTTCATACTGTCCAATCGTGCAGTGGAGGTTCCGGATGTCACGCTGACATCCTCCATGGTAATCTCAGTAGTCACATTCTTCTTTACCTCAATATTATAATCTGAGGTTTTCCCCGTAATCCAATATCCCTTTGGATTCAGTTCCGTCTCATTCTCTGAAAGTCCTCCACCCGTGGCTCCATTCGCCGTAATTCGGATATCTCCTTTGCTTATATCCAAAAATGTCTGGCCGTTCTCAGCCAGCTTTTTGGATTTGCCTTTCTTCTGTTTTTCTTTTGATACCGACTTTCTCTCTGCGGTCGGCATTTCCTGCTGCTCTGTGTTTGCTTTTTCTGCTGTTTGTATTTCCATGCCCAAAATTTCTGCTGTACCAGCCTCTGTTCCAGTCTGACTTTCCGGGTTCAATTCCTCAATTCTGGAAATACCCCCCCCCGGATTTTCCAGCTATTTCCTCATCCTGAGCCTTCAGAACAGTCCCTGCTCCGGTTCCCATGGTCACGATCAGAGAAACTGCAGCCAGACATCTCATCCATTGTTTTTTCATTGCTCTCTCCGTCCTTTCTCTCTGCCCTCAAGTGCACTCTTTTTTGGGCTTTCCTTTTTTATATGACTTTATAAGAACATCAGACAGATAAAAAAGTTAGACGAAAAAAGGACAGCCAGGATGGTTTGTTCCCGCTGTCCTTTTATGTTCCTCTATTTTATCTTCTTCCTTCTCATCAGATAAACCATGATTCCTGCTGCCCCAGCCATGCATCCAAGAATCCATGGAAGTTTGGCTTTATCTGCGGTTTCTGCTGCCCGGGTCCCGGTCTTATCTTTTTCAATCTCCCGGTAGTTCCAATTTTCATCATCACCTGTCTTCTTTGTTTTTGTCGCTTTTGTCTTTTCTGTTGTCGTCTTTTCCGTCTTTGGTTCGGTCGATTCTTTCTTCCACTTGGCTTTCAAAGTCATACTCTGATGAACCGGCGTGTCAAAGTCCCATTTAACTTCGTTTCCTTTTTCATCGGTGTAATACCAGCCCTCAAATATGTATCCTTCTTTCTTTGGCTCCTTCGGTTCTACTGCCAGTCTTCCTCCCACAACGAGCTGATCCTTTGGCTGATAGTCTCCTCCGTTTGGATCAAATGATACCGTGTGATCCCCGGTCAGTGTAACCTTTACTTTGACCTTGGTTCCATCTTCCATCAAAAATGTAACATCAAACGTTCCGGTCTTCCCCGCTTCCTTTGCTTCATTCACCTTCTGAAGCTGTTTCTCATCGATGCTCAGATCTGCATTGTCTCCATGCTCATCTTTTCCTTTCGCCTGGCAAAGCTTTGTCAGTTCTTTCTCTCCAAATCCACTACCTCCGGTGGGATAGCTCAGATTGTCTGCTCCAAGACTTGGTTTCCCGCTTTCCTGGACGGCTCCATCGGTACCTTCCTCCATTAGATAGACCATGACGGTTACCTCTGTTCCGTCTGGCGTGGCAAAGGTCAGAGGAAACTGCCCGGTCTTTCCCGATGTTTTTGCCTGGTTCAGCTCCTGCAGCTCTTTAGGATTAGGAAGCATAAGAAGTTCCGTTTCAATGACACTGTCGTCTCCTGCTATGGCTTTCACTCTGCTCAGCTTCTTTAACTGGTCTTTTGTGAATTCCTCTCCTCCGGTCTTGCTGATGATATGGTTCGCCTTGATCGTCTCTCCCGTATCCGGATCCGTTGTGATCTTATCATACTCTCCGTAAAGTGTTACAGTGATCACCGCTTTTTTCCCATCTGGTGAAGTAAAGGTCAGCGGAAACTGTCCGGCCTTTCCACCTGTCTTTGCTTCATTGATCGCAGCCAGCTCCTGTATGTCCGGTTCCAACTGGTCTGTTTCATAGGTGGTCCCGCTGTCATTTTTTCCCTGTACTGCTGCAAGTGTCCGTACATCCTCGGCGGTCAGCTCTGATCCTCCGGTCTCTTTGGAAAAGCTGTCCGCTCCGATGGTTGGTTCCAGGTGCTCCGGATCCATAGCAGCAGCATCGGTTCCGTCTCCCTTTAAATATACCGTCACTGTAGTCTTTGTCCCATTTGGAGTCTGAAAGGTCAGCGGATATTCTCCGATTTCTCCCTTGGTCTTCGCATTGTTGATCGCTGCAATCTGCGCCTGATCCGTAAAGGTCAGTTTATCCTCGGAAAAGTCTTTTCCGTCTTCATCTTTCCCTGTGACCATCGTAAGCCCTTTTAACTGATCTTCACTGAAAGCCTGTCCTCCGGTCTTGCTGATCACATGGTTGGCTCCGATTTGGTCTTTGGTATCCTTTTCGATCTCATTGGTATCGCGGAATGGTCCGAAATACACCATGGTATAAAACTTTCCTACCTGGATATCCGTTTTTTGTTTAAATGGAGTTCCGTCCATAAATGTATAGTCTGTCTCTGAAGTTCCATCCTGGATATAGCCCTGATAACCAAAGTTAGGGATCGCAGTTACATTGGATACTTTTTCATTTCCTGCAGCAGAACCTATCCCTGGCATATCCGTATCCATATCTCCAACCGCTTTCACTACTGTATCTCCACCTGTAATATTTATATCTTTTGTTTCACAGCTTTGTTTATCATATAAACCATTATGTTGATAATCTGGTGCTCCAATTCCCGGGGCATAAGGTCCTCCATAAGCCTCTACATATCCGCCTGTAATTGTAATTCCTTCTACTTTATTTCCAAATCCCGAACCAATCCCAGCGCCATACATTGTTCCTCTGGCTTTAATATTTCCCCCGGTAATCAATATATTTTTTGTGTATCCGCCACCATAATGTTCCGATGCGCAGGCTGAACCGATTCCCGGACAATGTGCTCCTCCTGATACAGTCAAATTACCTCCATAAATTGAAAAATTGGCAAATCCACTCTCATTAGTTGTACTAATATTTCTATAAGTACTTCCCAAAGCACCTGCATGTGCAATGGTTGGATCCCCTTTTACCAGCAGAGAGCCACAGTTGGCATCACATTTATGACCTTTATCATGGACGTATTCACACTGAATAGCCAGACTTCCATCCATTCCATCCTTGGCCAAAGCACAACCAGTACCTGGAGGCGTACCACTACCTGAACCTTTTGTATTACAAATCAGCTGGTTGTCTCCGCGCAGCGTAATAGTAACATTTGCATGAGATACATTCATGCTGTCCAATCTTTCACTGGATGATCCCGATGTTACACTTACATCCTCCATGGTAATCTCAGTTGTTACATTCTTCTGTACCACAATATTATAATCTGAGGTTTCCCCCGTAATCCAGTATCCCTTTGGATTCAGTTCCGTCTCATTCTCTGAAAGTCCTCCGCCTGTGGCTCCATTTACCGTAATTCGGATATCTCCTTTGCTTATATCCAAAAATGTCTGCCCATTCTCAGCCAGCTTTTTGGATTTACCTGTCTTCTGTTTGTCTTTTGATACAGACTTTCTCTCTGCGGTCAGCATTTCCTGCATCTCTGTGTTTGCTTTTTCTGTTGTTTGTATTTCCATGCCCAAGATTTCTGCTGCTGTACTATCCTCTGTTCCACCCTGACTTTTCGGGGTCAATTCCTCAATTCTGGAAATACCCCCCCCCCGGATTTTCCAGCTATTTCCTCATTTTGAGCCTTCAAAACAGTTCCTGCCCCTGTTCCCATGGTCACAATTAGAGAAACTGCAGCCAGACATCTCATCCATTGTTTTTTCATTACTCTCTCCGTCCTTTCTCTCTGCCCTCAAGTGCACTCTTTTTTGGGCTTTTCTTTTTTATTTGGCTTTATAAGAACATCAGACCGATCAAAATGTTAGATAGAAAAAGACAGCCGGGATGGCTTTTCCCCGCTGTCTTTTTATGCTCTTTTATTTTATCTTCTTTCTCTTCAGCACATAGGCCATGATTCCTGCCGCCCCTGCCATGCATCCAAGAATCCATGGAAGTTTGGTGTCATCTCCGGTCTTTACTGCCCGGGTTCCGGTCTTATCTTTTTTGATCTCCCGATAATCCCAGTTCTCATCGCCACCTGTTTTTGTTGTTTCTGTCCCTTTTGTGGTTTTGTTTTTTTCTGTCGTTGGTGCTTTCGTCCCTGTTTCTTTCTGCTCTTTCTTCCACTTTGCCTTCAGGGCCATACTCTGATGGACCGGCGTGTCAAAGTCCCATTTCACTTCATTTCCTTTTTCATCGGTGTAATACCAGCCCTCAAAAATATATCCTTCTTTTTTCGGCTCCTTTGGCTCTACTGCTGGTCTTCCTCCCACAACAATCTGATCCTTTGGCTGATAGTCTCCTCCATCCGGATCAAAGGATACCGTGTGATCCCCGGTCAGAGTGACCGTCACCTCTGCTTTAGTCCCGTCTTCCAGGAAAAAGGTAAGTTTAAATTTTCCGGTCTTCCCTTCTGTTTTTGCCTTATTGATTTTGTCCAGCTGCTCTTTGTCTGTACTGACTGTCACATTGTTCCCATATTTGTTTTTCCCTTTTGCTTTGCAGAGTTCTGTAATCTCTGCTTCACCAAAGGCTTCTCCTCCGGTTAGCTGTGTAGTATTATTGGCTCCAAGGCTGCTTTTCTGTTCTCCGTCCTCCCCTTCCGCAGTCTGGTCGGTCCCGCTGTCTCTTAACGATACCTGGATTGTAATCCCTGTCCCGTCTGGTGTCTCTATAGTCAGTGGAAAATCTCCGGTCTTTCCGTTAGTTTTTGCTTCATTGATCGCCTTGATTTGATCGTCATTTGGAAAGACCAAATCGGTTCTGTCAATAGGATCTCCTCCGCTGGTCAGGGCCGTGACATTTGATAACGCTTTCAACTGATCCTCTGTAAAAACTTCCCCTCCGGTCTTACTGATGATATTCAGCCCCTTGATCTGCTCTCCGGTTGTCTCGTTCACAGTTGTCTCATCATAGGCTTTCAGCACCACTTCCACCGTGGCCTTTTTGCCGTCCGGGGATGTGAAGGTCAGCTCAAAAGTTCCGCCCTTTCCGGACGTTTTTGCCTCATTGATTGTTTGCAGCTGATCAGCATCTGCTGTGAAATCCTCCTGAGGATAGGTTGTTCCTTCTTCATTTTTCCCCTGGACCTGGGCCAGCTTTTGCACATCTTCTTCACTGAAAGCTTCGCCTCCGGTCTCTTCCCAGAAGCCATCTGCCCCAATGGTCGATTCTAATCTCTCTGGGTTCATCTCTGCCGCATCGGTTCCGTCTCCCTTCAGGTATACGGTCACTGTCGTCCGGGTCCCGCTCGGTGTCTGAAACGTTAAAGGATATTCTCCAATCTCGCCTTTCATCTTTGCACTGTTAATCGCCTTAATCTGCTCTGGATTAGAAAATGTCAGCTCATTGATAGTAAAATCTTTTCCATCTTCATTTTTCCCAGTGACCATCGTAAGTCCTTTTAACTGGTCCTCTCCGAACGCTTCCCCTCCAGTTTTGCTGATCACATGATTGGCTCCGATCTGGTCTTTTGTATTTTTTTCGATTTCATTTGTGTCGCGGAACGGTCCAAAATACACCTTTGTGTAAAACTTTTTCACATCGATAGATGTTAATCCTTTAAAAGGGGTTCCATCTACAAAAGTGTAGTTTTCTTCGGTCGTTCCATCCTGAATATAGCCCTGATATCCAAAATCCGGAACTGCAGTAACATTAGTCACTTTGCTGCTTCCGCCTCCGGAACCAATGCCGGGCATGTCTGTCGTCTCGTCTCCGATAGCAACTACAACGGTATCGCCTCCTGAAATCTTTATATTTTTTGTCTCATCACTTTGTCCCGTATAACTGCTCGTATGAGTAGATGCACCAATACCAGGGGCATAGGCCCCTCCCACAGCTTTTACATAACCTCCTGAAATCGTAATTCCATCCACTTTATTTCCATAACCAGAACCTATGCCTGCACCATATCCTGTACCTGTCGCATGAATGTTTCCTCCGGTGATCGTGATATCTTTTGTATAACCTCCGCCGGTTCTTTCAGAAACACAGGCTGAACCAATTCCAGGGCAGTGCGCTCCTCCCAATACAGTGATATTTCCTCCATGAATTGTCAGATTGGCAAATCCACTCTCACTTTTTGTAGCAACATTTCTATAAGTACTTCCCAAAGCACCTGCATGTATGATATTCGGGTTTCCTTTTACCAACAAAGAACCGCAGCTGTCATCACATTTATGACCTGCTATATGTATATGTTCGCATTGGATAACGAGACTTCCGTCCATGCCGTCTTTTGCCAGTGCACATCCGGTCCCCGGGGGATTTCCATCGACCGTTCCTTTTGTATTGCAGATCAAATCATTTGTTCCCTTTAAAGTAATGGTCACCTTTGCATGAGATACGTTCATACTGTCCAATCGTGCAGTGGAAGTTCCGGATGTCACGCTGACATCCTCCATGGTAATCGCAGTGGTCACATTCTTCTTTACTACGATATTATAATCTGAGGTTTTTCCCGTAATCCAGTATCCTTTTGGATTCAGTTCCGTCTCATTCTCTGAAAGTCCTCCGCCTGTAGCTCCATTCGCCGTAATTCGGATATCTCCTTTGCTTATATCCAAAAATGTCTGCCCGTTCTCAGCCAGCTTTTTGAATTTGCCTTTCGTCTGTTTTTCTTTTGATACAGACTTTCTCTCTGCTGTCGGAATTTCCTGCGGCTCTGTGTTTGCTTTTTCTGTTGTTTGTATTTCCGTGTCCGAGGTTTCTGCTGCTGTATCAGCTTCTGTTCCACATAAACTTTCCGGGGTCAGTTCCTCAATTCTGGAAATACCCCCCCCCGGTTTTTCCAGCTATTTCCTCATCCTGAGCCTTCAGAACAGTCCCTGCCCCGGTTCCCATGGTCACAATCAGAGAAACTGCAGCCAGACATCTCATCCATCGTTTTTTCATTGTTCTCTCCGTCCTTTCTCTCTGCCCTCAAGTGCACTCTTTTTCGGGCTTTTTTTCTTTGACTTTATAAGAACTTTGCTCAAACAGAAAGGTTAGATGCCAAAAGGCTATCGGAAACATTCCTCCGATGTCCTTTATTATTCCTACACTCTTGCATGTTCCTGCCCTTTGTTCAGCCTGTTTTCGTATTTTATTCGTGAAAAATTTCTATGGCCTCATAGATCTTTGAAAAATCTATCTCACAGAGTCCCTGAAAGATCCCCACCGGGACTGTTTCATCAAATCCATGGATACTCAGGTCTGCATCTTGTTTTAAATCGTAAACCAGTATCCTTTTTTTGTCCGGATCTATGATCCAATACTCTTTTACTCCGGCCTCTGTGTATTTTCCCAATTTGATTGTAAGGTCCTTCTTTTTTGTTGACTCCGACAATATCTCGGCTACGAAGTCCGGGGCTCCTAAAATTCTGCCCTCTCTGAACTTATCGCGGTTACATACGATCATGATGTCCGGCTGGACTACTGTCTTATCATCACAATCCAGCTGCACATCAAGGGGTGCCTGGAGGGGGATACAGTCTCCTCCGTGTCTGTCAATGAAATCGTATATTCTGCGATACAGCTGTCCGGCAATCATCTGATGTATATATGTCGGGGCTCCCATATCGTAGATAACCCCGTCGATCAATTCTATCCTTCTTTCCGCAGAAATGGCGTCATAATCTGAGATTGTGCAGTTTTTCGGAGTGCTGCATGAAAGATACTCTGCCGGTTCTCCCAGTGCTGCTCCGGATTCCCTGTTAAGAACTCTTTCCAGTGCTCTCAGCGTCTCATATCTGGGAGATTTTGTGACTCCCCCGAATATTTTCTGCACGGTGCCTACGGGTACTCCCGACAATAATGAAATCTGCTCATAAGAATATCCTAACTCTATTTTCCTTTGTTTCATTTCTTCAATCGTCATAGAATCTCTCCTTAAATGCCGCCTATACCACACTTAAATTATATCCGCATTATACCCGTAAATCAACCGTTTTATTTCCATATTTATGCCAATAAAAAGTCTGATTATTCTTGTTTTTATCAGTTATTAGGAGTAAAATATAAGTATCATTTCACATGAGAACGGACTATAAAGACACACGAAAGGAGGAACTTTGTCAATCGTATCCATACAATGAAATACCCCATATAAGGAGGGACTGCGATGGAACTTCAAAAACTGCATTATGATGTGGCAGACGGAATTGCGACTATAACAATGGACTATCCGAAAAATCTGAATGCCATTGACGAACAGATGGCTGATGAACTTATTTATGTTGTTGAAAAGGCTGAGTCAGATCCGGATGCCAAAGTGGTTGTACTGAAAGGCGCTCCAAAGGCGTTTTCAGCCGGCGGAGACATCGGTTATTTTTATGATCTGATCAAAAGCGGCGGCGATATCAACATGGACGGACTGATCGGCAAGGTCGGCAAAGTCACCAACGGTCTGAAATCCATGAGCAAGATGGTCGTTGTAGCAGTCAGCGGCGCTGCGGCTGGCGCAGGCTTCAGCCTTGCCCTGTCCGGTGATTTTATCATTGCTGCTGACAATGCCAAATTTATCATGGCATTCGTTAATATCGGACTCGTTCCGGATACAGGAGGCGCTTACCTTCTGGCCAAGGAGATCGGCGAAAAGAAAACAATGGAACTTTGTGCAACCGGACGCCCTGTCGATGCACAGGAGGCAAAAGATCTTGGTTTCGTGTACAAAGTAACTTCAAAGGAAGATCTTGAAACGGAAGTTTACAAGTTTGCAAAGAGGCTGGCATCCGGTCCTCAGGTATCTTATAAAAATATCAAAAAACAGATCTATGCCGCTGCATTCTCCGATTATGAACGTTACCTGAATGATGTTGAAATACCGACACAGCACGAAGCTTCCAATACGGAAGACTTTAAAGAAGGCTGCTCTGCATTTATGGAAAAACGGAAAGCTGAATTCCAAGGAAAATAGGCAGTTCACTGAAAGGAGGTAACGATATTGAAATCAAAAGTAGTGACCAAAGAAGATGCAATCGCAAAAATCCATGACGGCCAGACGATTATGTTTGGGGACTGGCATGGAGAACACTCTGCTGAAGAACTGATCACCGGCATGCTCGAAAAAGGTGTCAAAGACATTTCGGCTATAGCTGTTTCCGGCGGCATGCCTGACCAGGGACTGGGAAGACTCATTCATGAAAAGTTAGTAAAAAGTCTGATTACAACCCATATCGGCTTAAATCCGGAAGCCCGCGACCAGATGTTTGCAGGAGACCTGGATGTAGAATTTGTACCCCAGGGTACTTTCGCAGAACGGATCCGCTGCGGAGGAGCAGGTCTTGGCGGATGTCTTACTCCGACTGGTGTCGGAACGGATATTGAAAAAGGGAAACAGAAGCTGACGATCAACGGAAAAGAATATCTCCTGGAACTCCCGCTCCATGCAGACGTTGCTCTGATTAAAGCGTGGAAAGCTGACACGATCGGAAATATCGCCTTCCGCTACACCGGAAGAGCCACCAACAGTTATATGGCCTTTGCAGCAGACATTGTCATCGTTGAGGTGGAGGAACTGGTTGAGGTAGGAGAACTTGGCCCGGATGAAATCGACGTGCCTGCTCCTATTATCGATATGGTATATGTGAGAACCGGCGAGAAGAAACCTTTCTGCCCTATGTGGCAGCGTGCGAGAGCAAAAGCAGAAGGAGGTGGAAAGTAATGGCAGGACTTACAGGACGTGCACTGATCGCATCCCGCTGTGCAAGATTTTTTAAAGACGGGGATTTTGTAAATTTAGGAATCGGCGTTCCTATGATGTGTGTTAATTATCTGCCGGAAGGTGTGGAACTTTGGCTGGAAGCTGAGATTGGTATAGTAGGCTGCGGCTCCACCCCAAAATGGGAGGATGCTGACCCTGATATCATCGATGCAGGAGGACAGCCGGCTTCTATCATCAAAGGAGGAAGCATCTGTGACCATACGACTTCCTTTGCTTTCATCCGCGGCGGCCATGTGGATGCCACCGTACTCGGAACTCTTCAGGTAGATCAAGAAGGAAACATTGCCAACTGGACCATTCCGGGCAAGCTTGCTCCGGGTATGGGCGGCGCTATGGATCTCTGTGCCGGTGTAAAGAAAATCATTGTTGCCACAGATCACTGTGAGAAAAGTGGTGCTTCTAAAATCTTAAAGAAATGCACACTTCCTCTGACCGGGGCAAAATGTGTAACTGATATTGTGACGGAACGATGCTACTTTGAGGTAACAGACAAAGGTTTAGTTCTCAGAGAATTGGCTTCTGGTTATACGGTAGATGACATTCTGGCCTGCACAGACGCTGATGTGATCGTCCCTGATGAAATAGGAGTCATGGACTAATTTAAGGCTCTGTATGACATTATCATGAAGGCGGAACTGCTGATTATATGCTGCAGTTCCGCCTTCATTTTAGGAAAATTATTATGAGTTATGTTTATAAACAAATCCAATACCTGCGGCAGATAGCTCTGCCAAAAAGATCAAACACAAAACGTCCGCTGTATCCCCTGTTTTAGCCACAGATTCTGTTTCATGTGTCTCCCTTTTCTGATATTCCCAGCCGGGAATCTGTTTTTTCCCTGTCTGGTCCTCCTCTTTTGCTGTACCGGAGCCGGTTTCTGTACCAGATCCTGATTCTTCCGCTGATGTCTCTGTATTTTTTACTTCCTCTTTCCATTTGGCTTTCAGAGTCATATTTTCATACACAGGATCTTCAAAATTCCATTTGGCCTCATTCCCATCTTTATCTGTATAATACCATCCTTCAAATATAAATCCCTCCCGCACCGGGTCTTCCGGCTTCTGCACCTTCTTTCCGCTGTCCGTACTCTGCATTTGGGGCGGTTCGCTGCCTCCGTTTGTGTCGAAAGATATTTCTACTGTTCCTGTGAGCAAAACTTCCACCGTTACTTTCTCTCCGTCAGGTGTTTCATAGGTCAGAGGAAACCTCCCCGTATTTTTAGATGTTTTAGCTTCATTGATGGCTTTTAATTGTGCCTGGTCAATTTTAAAGTCGTCTAATTTCAGATTGTTCCCGTCTTTGTCTTTCCCCTTGATGCCGCAAAGTTCCTTAATCTCCTCTATTTCAAAAGCATTTCCTCCGGTCTCTTTCTCCACATTGTTGGCTCCCACCATACCTGATCCATTTTGGCTGTCCGGAACTGCTGCATCTGTTCCATTACCTCTTAACGATACGGTGATCGTTACCTGGGTTCCGCCTTCTGTGGCAATGGTCAATGGAAAATCCCCAATGTCACCTTTCTTTTTAGCCTCATTGATGGCATGGATCTGATCTTTATCCGGCAAAAGAAACTCTCCCATATCGAACGGATTCCCATCTTTGTCTTTCCCATTGGCTTTCGCTAATTCCTTCATCTGTTCCTCAGTAAATTCTTTGCCGCCTGTTTTACTGATCACATGATTGGCACCAAGCTGTTCCTTGCTGTCCGGATCGATCTTGTTTTCATCCCGGAACGGACCAAAATAGACCATAGTAAAATACTTATCTGCCTTTATATCCTGCCTATTCTGGAATGGGGATTCTTCTGTAAAATCATACTCTGTCTCAGATGTTCCATCCTGAATATATCCCTGATAGCCAGTGTTGGGGACTGCACAAATATTAGAAACAGTTCCTGCCACAGTATCTCCTGCTTTGCCGCAGCCAATGCCCGGCATGCCTGTATCCTTGTCTCCGACGGCTCTTACAAGAGTATCTCCGCCGCTGATCACAATATTTGAGGCATTATAACATCTATCTTGTACTACTGTAAAACTTGAAGCATCTGACGGCCCCGTTCCTCCGGAACCAATGCCCGGCGAATAGCTTCCCCCGGAAGCATAGACCGTACCTCCGGTAATATAAATACCATCTACCGGAGTCACTTTTCCTCCCCCGATGCCTGCACAGTTGTCTCCGCCCTCGGCCGTAACAATTCCTCCCTCGATGCGGATATTTTTAGCATACATCTTGGTCCCTTCACCATTTGTTCCATATACATAGCTTCCGCACGCTGCGCCGATCGCACAGTTGTGTCCTCCTGCTTTTGCTGTGACGATTCCGCCTCTGACAGTAAAATTGGTAAATCCAGTCTCTTTTCCTATCGTTCTATTTGTAATTATATTTCCAATGGCAGTCGCATGCTCTACAGTCCCCTTCGCTTCCAGAGAACCGCAGGTTTCTTTCGTACACTGATGCCCTTTTTCACTTGCATGTTCACACTGAATGATCAGTTTTGTATCATCCATTCCATTCTTTACTAACGCTCCATAATTTCTAATTCCGCAAGAAAGCATATTCTTCCCCACCAACGTGACCGTCACATTGGCATGGGAGACATCCATACAGTTTTTATTTCCGCTGCTGCTGGTAATGCTGACATTATCCAATGTAATGTCAGTGGTGACTCCTGATTCTACTTTAATACAATTCGAAGTGGTTGTTCCTTTTATCCGGTATCCCAGAGGGTTTAAAGATGTCTCACTGCTTGTACCCCCCCGGTCGCTCCGGCGCTTGTAAGCGTGATATTTCCTTTGCTTACGTCCAATAAGGTCTGCCCGTCTGCTGTCTTTTTTACAGGCTCTTCCGCTTGTTTTATCGGTATGTCCGTGTTCTTTTTACTGCTGGTTTCTTCTTGCTTTTTATTCAAGTTTTTCTCTTCTTCCGGAAGCTCAATTTGCTCCACA
>NZ_JAGZSD010000041.1 GCF_018381315.1 Anaerostipes sp.
ATTACATACATCAATGCGATTGTAGCGATTCTGATAACATATTGTGATTTGAACAGAAATGGAAATACAACTGCCAGGACAAGCGTAATTCCCATAAGGGGGTACTTATAACGAATCAGAATACAACTAAGTTTTTCTAACATACCGCTCCTCCCTTCTACACTTTATTAATCTGTTTCTTGCCAAACAATCCCACAGGACGGAATAACAAAATCACAATCAAAACAGTGAACGCAATGGCATCCCGGTATCCGGAACTCATATACCCAGCTACAATTGTTTCAATAACTCCCATGCAAAGTCCACCCACCACAGCGCCTGGCAGCACACCCACTCCACCCAGAATAGCTGACGCGAATATCTTCATACCAATCATGGCACCCATAGTAGAATCAATTGCCTGGTAGTACATCCCAACCATAGTACCTGATATGCAGGCCAGCACCCCGCTGCATATAAACGTAAAGGATATAACTCCGTTTATATTCACACCCATCAATTTGGCTGCCTCCATATTTTGACTTGTACTGAGCATAGCCTTTCCCAACTTTGTTTTATACACAATCAGTGACAAAACTGTCATGAGAATGAAAGCTACTGCCAATATAATGACCTGTGTCCAGCTCACTACTGCATTTCCTATATAAAATCGCCCCAAATCCAGTTTGTTTGGAAAAGATTTCGTCTCACTTCCGAAAAACAACATGACAAAATTATCCATGATCATTGACATACCCAGAGTGGTGATTAAAGCCGAAAGATTAGGCGCATGCTTTTTCCTCAGGTACCGCAGCGCAAACCGCTCCAGACAATATCCTGCTGTTCCTGTCAGAATCAAGCTCAGCAAAAATGCCACCACAAAATTACCAGTCAGAAGGTAGAGCATAAGGGACAGATAAGCTCCCAGCATGTACAGCGAACCATTGGCAAAGTTGGTCAGTTTGATCACACCGAATACCATTGAAAATCCAATGGCTACCAGAGCATATGTACTGCCAATTGTCAGTCCATTTATCAATTGCTGCAAAAACATACTCTTCTCCTATCCGCCAAAGGCTATTGGTCTACTCTCACAAAGTCCCCATCTTTTAACTCGTACACATAAATACCCTTTATCATTTCTTTGCTTTCATTAAATGCCATGTTGTAACCCGATACCCCATTGAATTCCCGAATGGAAGCAATCTCCTGGCGCAGCGCTTCGCTGTCAGTCCCCACCTTTTTGATACAGTCTAACAGAATATTGGTAGTATCAAATGCCTGGGCAGCAAATCCGTCCGGAACCTCTCCATATTTTTCCTTGAAAGCAGTGATAAATGTCCTGGTCTTATCGTCCAGTCCTTCTGTATCTTCTACATTATCTGAAAAATAAGGTATGCTGCTGAGTATTAAAGCTCCATCCGCTTTATCTCCCACAATATCCAACAGTTCCTTTTTAAGGCACATTCCCGGCCCCACAAGCTGTGCGCTGATATCAAGGCTTTTCGCCTGGATAAATATTTGAGAAGCTTCATTATAAGCCGCACTTGCATATATAATTTCAGCTCCTTTATTTTTCACATTTGATAATATAGGTGTGAAGTCCTTGGTAGAGCCTGTAATAAAGGCCTCTTTAGCAACCACCTCTCCTCCCAGGTTTTCCCACTCATTTGCAAATAAATCTGTTGCCAGAACTCCCTGGTCCGTATTCTGATAGATGATAGCCAGCTTCTTACCGCCTGTAATCTTATATAATTCCTTAGCAAATTCAGAACCTTCATATTTCTGGCTCATGACACAGGAAAACATAAACTCTCCCATGCCGGGAAAATCCGTATGCGATGCTGCCGGACTTACCAGCAACAGCTTGTTTGATTCAAAAATAGGTGCTGCTGCCATGGCGCAGGAGGATGCATAGCTTCCTAAGCCTGCTATCACCGATGAGTCGGACACGATTTTATTGGCTACATTTACGGCTTCTGTCGCATCACCTTTATCATCATTGAATTCCGTAATATAATCAGTTCCGTTTTCCTTATTAAACAATTCCACCGCAAGCTCAGAGCCCCTCATAAGCATCTCTCCATACTGCATATTATCCCCTGTCAGCGGAAAGAAATAGGCCAGTTTATTCTTGCCGGCAGTATCTCCTCCTGAATCCGCACCGGTTCCTTCCTGGACATCATTTCCCGTTTTTCCACCAGCACTGGTTACCGCATCCGAGGTCCCCGCTCCCTGATTCTGGCTGCATCCGGCTAAAATAGCTCCACCGCAGCAGACCACACTTAACATCAACGCCAGCATCCTTCTCTTCAACATCATAATCCTCCTTCATCTCTTTTATCATGATTTAAATATCTGTTCCAACGCTTTGTACATAGCCTCTGCCGGTGGCAGCTCCCCAGACCACATCTGAGCGGCCAAGGCCCCCTGATACACAAGCATACTAAGTCCATCAAAGGTCAATGCTCCCTTTTCTTTAGCCTTTTTTAGGAATAAAGTTTCTGCCGGGTTTGTAATAATATCCTGTACAATCATCCCTTCCTTTATATTCTCATAACAGATATCAGGACACCCCGAATCCGGATACAGCCCTGAATTCGTAGCATTTATTAATATATCGCAATCCGGAATTTGGAGTCCCGGCACCCATTTGATAAATGAAGACTTGCAGCAATCCATATTCCGTATAACCCTGCAGAGCTCCTTTCCCGGCTCCTCTCTTCTAGCCGCTACTGTCAGTTCCTTTGCTCCGGCTAGGGCACACTCAACCGCAATCGCTCTGGCCGCTCCGCCTGCGCCTAACAGGACAATACGTTTCCCCTCCAGGGACACCCCCCTCTTTTCCATCCCAATGATGAATCCTTTACCATCCGTATTATCCCCTATCAGTTCTCCATTTCTGTTAGGCGGTCCATATAAGCCACCGCTGCAATCTTGTGGGGTATGGTCAGATTCACCCCCTCGAATCCTAATGCCCGGATTCCCTCCAGGGCAGCTTTCAAATTTTCAGGCTTAACCTCCATCAGCTGATAACGCCATGGTATTCCTAAAGCTTTATATCCTGCCTCATACATTTCCGGTGACGGATTCTCATCAATGGGGTATCCCAGGGCTCCTGTCAGTCTCTGTCTGAAACATGTTTTCATATGCATAATCCTCCAAACAAGGTCATCTTTATCCAGCAAAGTTAAGTGAAGCACGTTTTAATACTCTAAAATGATTTGCGTTTAATCATCTGCATTTTAAGCTGATACTCTTTATAATCAGTCCCGCCATTTTTAATCCTCCCAACTAAAAGCTCTGCAGCCAGATGGCACATCTCATCCACAGGATGACGCAGAACCGTCAATGGAGGATTGGTAATTTCCGTCCAGGCATTGTCTCCAATCCCAACTAAAGCGAGTTCTTCCGGAACCTTAATTTGATGCTCCATAAGACACTTCATCACTCCGATCTGCATATTGCCATTGCAGATTAAAAGAGCGGTCATAGTGCGGTCTTTTACCAGCCTCTCTGTCTCCTCATAAGCAATGACAGCATCTGACTCCCCTTCTTTGATTAATTCCGAGTCTATCTCAAGACCATGTTCCTTCAGCGCCCGTATGTATCCCCGG
>NZ_JAGZSD010000042.1 GCF_018381315.1 Anaerostipes sp.
CGGTGTGGAGACGATTCTGGATGCCAATGGACGTTTTTGTTGTGTGCCAATAACACATAAGGTTACGTTGGGAGAGATTGTTGATCTGTTGATGCAGTTTAAGGAGCAGCCTAAGACGTTACTGATGCCCAAAATGCCGGTTGGAAGTTTTGCAAAGAAACTGTACAGCCTGTATATGACCTACCTACCGGTAGAAAAGTTTAAATATGAGCTAAAAATGAACTGTGACGCTCGAGGAAGCTTTACTGAACTGCTACATACAGCAGACTGTGGCCAGGTCAGCATTAATATCAGCAAACCGGGAATCACGAAAGGACAGCACTGGCACAACTCCAAATGGGAGTTGTTTATCGTAGTGGCAGGCCATGGGCTGATTCAGGAGCGGAATATCCATACAGGTGAAAAAGTGGAGTTTGAAGTTAGCGGCGATAAGATTGAAGCAGTCCACATGATCCCAGGCTGGACGCATAACATTATCAATTTGTCCGATAAGGAGAATCTGGTAACCGTGATGACTTGTAATGAAATATTTAATCCAGAAAAACCAGACACATTTTATGAGCCAGTGTAGAGGGAGAAAGAAAACGATGAGTGAAAAATTTGCCGTAAAGACCGATTATTCGGATATTCATTTTAGAGATAATGGAAAGCTAAAACTTCTTATTATTGTAGGTACTCGTCCGGAAATTATCCGTCTTGCCGCGGTAATTGATAAGTGCCGTAAATATTTTGACGTAATACTGGCTCATACCGGGCAGAATTATGATTATAATTTGAATGGGATTTTCTTTGAGAATCTGAAGATTGAGAATCCGGAAGTTTATATGGATGCCGTTGGGGACGATCTCGGTGCGACCATTGGCAATATCATTAACTGCTCCTACAAACTGATGAACCAGATTAAGCCGGAGGCGCTCTTGATATTGGGCGACACCAATTCTTGCCTGTCAGCGATTGCAGCAAAGCGCCTGCATATCCCAATCTTTCATATGGAAGCAGGAAACCGCTGTAAAGATGAATGTCTGCCGGAGGAAACAAACCGCCGGATCGTGGACATTATTTCCGATGTGAACTTGGCTTACAGCGAACACGCTCGTAAATATTTACATGAGTGCGGACTGCCGAAGGAGCGTGTCTATGTGACCGGTTCGCCGATGGCGGAGGTACTGCGTCAGAACCTGCCGGAGATTGAAAAGTCAGATATTTTGGAAAAATTGGGACTGGAACCGCAGAAGTATATTTTACTTTCTGCGCATAGAGAAGAAAACATTGACACAGAGAAGAACTTCCTTTCTTTGTTTACAGCAATTAATAAGATGGCAGAGAAATACGATATGCCGATACTATATTCTTGTCATCCCCGTTCAAGAAACCGTATTGACGCTACAGGGTTTCAATTGGACAAACGTGTGATACAGCATGAGCCCCTTGGATTTCATGACTATAACCATCTGCAGATGAATGCTTTTGCTGTTGTTTCAGACTCAGGTACACTGCCGGAGGAGAGTAGCTTCTTTACAAGTATAGGGCACCCCATACCGGCTGTGTGTATCCGTACCTCAACAGAGCGTCCTGAAGCTTTGGATAAGGCTTGCTTTGTGTTAGCGGGTATTGATGAAAGATCGTTACTTCAGGCAGTGGACACTGCTGTGCAGATGCAGTTGGACTGTGATTATGGTATCCCAGTGCCGGATTATGTGGAGGAAAATGTCAGTACAAAAGTAGTTAAGATTATCCAAAGTTACACAGGGGTGGTAAATAAGATGGTTTGGAGAGTCATAGATTAGAAGATTATTATTATGCGGAGAAGTATTATTAATCTTAAGGCTTGAGCAATATAGGAGGTGCCATGTACCATATCCACAAATACTCATACCGTTTTCTATTCCTCCTCTCCATTGCTGTCATTCTATATGCCACATTGTATCGCGAGGCCGGACGGGGAGACATAGAACTTCGCCTTTTCTGGACCATAAAACGCGCCTGGAGTGAACATTCAGGCTATTATTGGTATTTGATTTTAGGAAATATTGCACTGTTTATGCCTTTTGGATTTTTTCTAACTGCCATCCTCCAAAAGCCGGACTGGAAGAAAGCAGCCATGATGGGATTTGTTTTTTCAGCAGCCATCGAGGTGTCCCAGGTCCTTTTGGATAGAGGACTGGGCGAGTTTGATGATGTGCTTCACAATACATGGGGGAGCTTGATGGGATATTGTGCAGCAGTGATACTGGGATATTTGTTCGGGCATCAGAAAGAGCGGTATGAAGGAAAGGTAAAAGGAGCCGGTCTGTTCTTTGGTATGACAATATTAATGTTTACCATTCTAATATTGTACAACAGGCCTGACTGGAGCGTGCGTTTGTGGAGGAGGTAATCATTATGTCTGCTAAGGAGGCTCTTATACCCGTCTTACTAACAGCGCTTCTACCCGTCCTACCAAAAAACACTTGACAAATCCCCCAATAATTATTATGCTTGATAATTATAAATCAAAGCAAATAAACCAAACAAGCAAATCATGCAAACAAAGCAATCCAATCAAACACAACGGTTATGAAGAAGAGGAGTACATCATATAAACCATCAGAGAGGGCGGTCCACTGGCTGAAAGGCGGCCCGGGCAGAGTATGATAGAAGGTAGCTTCTGAACTGGAGCGGTGAAGGATAAAACTGAGAGACTGGCAGGCGGATATTTCCGTATTGCCGCCATGTAAAGTTTCCTTCTGTGTAGCTGCTTCCGACCGGCCTGCGTTAAAGGCCTAATGAGACTGCCGGACATCCGGCAAAACAAAGGTGGTACCGCGGACACTCCGCCCTTTGCCTTCCCTT
>NZ_JAGZSD010000025.1 GCF_018381315.1 Anaerostipes sp.
AGCCTCACTGTGCTGTGCACACCGCCTGCGAGTCTTTGCTGAAAGAAGAAAAACTAACATCCCTTCGAATGCAAGGCCTCCGAACTGGTCAAAATGGACATAATATCTGCTGGAGAAGGATACCCATAAAACAGTAGGTGCCTTTTAACGATAAGTTTTTCTTCACTGTCGGAAGGAGGCCTTTCCAGAGCCGACTGGAGATAGTGGAGAAAAACTCTTAATTTAAATGCTCAGCTGGATGATGGATAAGGAACGATTGATATATCCTAAAGCAGGGAAGTCTGAACTGATCTCTGCGCCTACTGCATCTCCGGCTGATAAGGAAGCCTGAACAACAAATGTCGAAGTGCTCCGGTTTGTCACTTTAAGATAGGTGGAGATATCACCGAAAATCGGTGCCCCATTCACGGTGATAATCGCAGTCAGATAAGGCTGATCCGTATCCGGTTCTGCTGTGGCCTCGGCGCTGATTGATAAGGATATCTGATAAATCCCGCTTTCTCCGGCCACTAGCTCATTGCCGGTCTGACTGACTTTGACCGTATCTGACAGCGGCCCAACTAACTGAAATGGTATGTTTTCAGGCGCTGCCCCGGGACTCTCTATACTGATTCCCCGCAAAGAACCAAAACCCAGTACAGAACCAGTCCCAGTGCATCCGCAGTGGCCTCCTTCGTTACAGGGGTTACAGTAATATTGCTTACATCTATTTGTCATAAATTTATCCTTTCTTGTCTGATTATGTGAAAATAACAGGAAAACTATCACTTTCACACTATCATTGTATGTGTACAGACAAGAAACGGTGATTGATGATTACACAGAAAACTGCGAATGGTACAGCTGTTCATAGTAACCTTTCTTATCAAGCAGTTCCTGGTGGGTACCGGTCTCAACGATCTGCCCTTCCTTCAGAACAAGGATTAAATCTGCATTTTTTATGGTGGAAAGCCGGTGGGCTATGACAAAGCTGGTCCTGCCGGCCAAAAGTTTATGCATGGCCTCCTGCAGCATTTTTTCCAGCCTTGTATCCACAGAGGAAGTTGCCTCATCCAAAATCAGAATCTTCGGATCCTTGAGCACAGCCCTCGCAATGGTAAGCAGCTGCTTCTCTCCCTGGGAGATATTGCTGCCCTCCTCGTCGATCTCCATATCGTATCCTTTTGGAAGCGTACGGATAAAGTGGTGGACATTTGCCGTTTTAGCCGCATCGATCACCTCATCTTTTCTGGCATCCAGACGTCCATACTTGATATTTTCATATATGGTCCCGGAAAACAGCCAGGTATCCTGTAAAACCATGCCGAACTGGCTTCTCAAATCTTCCCTTTTCATCGTTCTGATATCCACACCGTCGATCAGAATCCTTCCGCTGTCCGTGTCATAAAAACGCAGCAGCAGGTTAATAATGGTCGTCTTTCCTGCACCTGTAGGTCCTACAATAGCTACCATCTGCCCGTTCTTTATCTTTATATCCAGATCCCGGATTACCGGCGTATCCCCATATCCAAAAGACACATGTTCAAACACCACCTCTCCCTTTGTTTCCTTAAGGGGCACGCAGGGCTCAGGGTCCGGTATTTCTTCCGGTTCATCCAGAATTTCAAAAATTCTTTTCAGGCCCGCAAAAGCTGCCTGGATCTGGGATGAAAGCTGCGCTACCTGAGAAAGAGGTTCATTGCACTGCCATATATAACGGATAAATGCCTGGAGATTTCCCACTGTCAGCATTCCCTGAATAACAAAAACCGTACCCGAAACTGCTACACCGCCAATGCACAGATAAACACTCAGAGAAATGAGAGGGCTCATAATAGAGGATATAAACTGTGCTTTCAGTGCATGTTTCTGAAGCCTTCCGTTGATCTCCCTGAACTGCTCCAGTGAAGGCTTCTGTCTGCCGAATAAAATGATCTCATTGTATCCTGTGTAAAGCTCCGTAATAGCTCCGTTCAGTTCTCCCAGCGAATCCTGCTGGGCCTTAAACTGCTTCTGGCTCCTCTTTACGACAGCGATACTGATCAGAATACTGACAGGAATAATCAGCACTACCAGCCATGCCATCACAGGCTGGATGGTAAATACCATAACAAGAACCAGCACCAGGGTCAGAATTCCGCTGATCACCTGGATAAAGCTCTGCTGAAGACCGTTGGATACAGAATCAATATCATTGGTCACCCGGCTTAAGGTGTCACCAAAGCTGTGGGTATCGAAATATTTCACCGGCAGTCTCCGGATTTTATCCTGCACTGCATTTCTCATATCATGCATAGCGCTCTGGATCGAATTGGTCAGCAAAAACATACTGATGATCTGTGTCCCCATTTTTATAATATATATTACAGCCAGTATCAGAAGGATCTTAAGAATCACATCAAAATGAACTCCGGCTCCTGGAATTTTCCTTGTTATCTCCGATGCGTCTTTTGCCAGCTGAGTTGTAATCATTCCCTCAATTCTGGGCGCAGATGTCATAGCCGCCACACTGATGACCGCTGTCACAATTGTCCCCAGGAACCCCCATTTATACGGAGCAATGAACGGCTTTAATTTTTTCAGGACTTCTCCTGCCTGCTTCAGTTTTTTAATCATCGGCCAGTTCCTCCCTATCCAGCTGGGATGCAGCGATCTCCTGATAGATCCTGCAGCTCTGCAGAAGTTCTTTGTGGGTGCCGGCTCCGACAACCCGTCCTTCATTGAGCACCATAATTTTATCTGCATCCATGATGCTGGTGATCCGCTGCGCCACCACCATCATAATGGCATTTCCCAGTGTCTTTTTCAGTTCCTTCCTGAGCTTTGCGTCAGTCTTAAAATCAAGTGCAGAAAAAGAATCGTCAAATATATACACTTCCGGTTTTCTCACCAGCGCCCTTGCAATGGAAAGCCTCTGCCTCTGCCCGCCGGATACATTTGTGGCGTTCTCAGTAATCTGAACGTCAAATCCGCCTTTTTCCATAATAAAATCATAGGCCTGGGCCGTCCGTGCCGCTTCCTCCATCTCTTGAACAGAAGCATCCTCTTTTCCGAATCTTAAATTGTCTGCGATGCTCCCTGAAAAAAGAAGTGCCTTCTGCGGTATGAATCCGATGGAATTTCTCAGAGTACTGAGGTTTAATTCCCTTACATCTTTTCCGTTCACCAGCACTCTGCCCCCGGATACATCGTAGGCCCGGGGCACAAGACTGATCAGCGTGCTTTTCCCTGAACCTGTACTTCCGATAAAGGCAATGGTCTCCCCCTTTTTCACTGTGAAAGACACATCGGTAAGCACAGCTTCCTCCCCGTCCGGATATGCAAATGTCACATGGTCAAACTGAATCTCATCTATAGAAATTTTTTCGTCCGCCTCATTGGATCCGCCGGCTACTGCCGGGTGTGCATCAAACACTCTGGTGATCCTCTTTGCGCTGACGGCGGCTTTCGGATACATCATAAACACCAGACAGAACAGCATAATAGAAAACATAACGTGAAACAGGTAATCCATAAAAGCTACCAGCTGTCCAATATTCAGTCCTCCCTGCTGAATCATCACACTGGAGATCCAGTAGATCAGCATTCCTGCCAGATTCATAAGAAAATAAAAAGCCGGCTGTGTCACAGACATGAGTTTAAAAAGCTTTTTGGAATATCCCATGTAAGCACTGTTGGCTCCGTCAAACCGTTCTTTTTCATGCCGGTCGTTGGTAAACGCCCGGATAACCCGGATGCCGCTGATATTTTCTTTTGAAATCCGGTTGATCCATTCCAGTGAGGACTGCTGGCGTTCACTCAGCAGCTCTGAACGTTTTGCCACAATAATGACACCCACTATAATAAAAGGAATGGTTCCCAAAATAACCATGGAAAGTTTTAAGGATGCTTTCAGCACCAAAACGATGCTTCCCACAGTCATAACCGGAGTCATCAGGGCTGTGCGGAACAGAATGTTTAAAAACATCTGAATCTGAAAGGCATCATTGGTTGTCCTTGTAATCAGGGAGGCTGTGCCGAACTCCTTAAATTCCCTGTGTGAAAATTCCTGTGTCTTTTCAAACATATCGTTTCGGATATCCCTGGTGATGGATGTGGACAGATATGCACAGCAGTAGCCAAGCAGGATGGTTCCTGCGGTTCCAAGCAGTGAAACCAAAAGAATCACCCCGCCCATCTGAAAAATAAATCCTGTATCCTCTGCTGATACGCCCCGGTCAATCATCCACGCTACAATCGTCGGTATCCCCAGCTCTACCAGAGCAAAACCGAATACCGAAAATACATTCAGCGCAAACATTTTTTTGTAATTTTTCAAGTATGATAAAATCAGTTTCATTTTGTCTTTTCCTCTTCTATTCCCCCATCCTCATTCTTGACGGGATTCACATGTACCATACAATGTTTCACTTCTGCAAAATTTTCCTCTACTTTCAGATGAACCTGCTCTGCAGTTTCATGCGCCTGTTTCAAAGTCAGCGAGCCGTCCATGCATATTTCCACATCCACATATATCCTGGCTCCGAATTTCCTGGTCCGGATATCGTCGATTCCTTCCACTCCGGGCTGCCGGGATATAATCTGCTTCATTTGTTCCACAGTCTCCCTGCTGCAGGATTCATCGATCATCTTGCAGACAGAATCTGCAAAAATATCGTAAGACGCCTTTATGATAAAAATACAGATCACCACACTTGCCAGAGGATCCAGCACCGGAAATCCCATCCGTGCTCCCAATATTCCGATAAAGCTTCCCACAGAAGACAGCGCATCTGAACGGTGATGCCATGCGTCAGCCATCAGTGCCCCGGAATTTATTTTCACCGCTGTATTTCTTGTATACCAATACATTCCTTCTTTGACAGCAATAGAAACCAGAGCTGCGCCCATAGCTAAGGCCCCCGGAACTGCAAGGTTTTTTATATTTCCTGAAAAAATCTTTTGAAGCCCGGCAGCCCCTATGAGGATGCCGGTCGCACAAAGTACGGCTCCAAGCAAAATTGCCGCCACACATTCCATCCGTTCATGGCCGTATTGGTGCTTCTCATCAGCTTCTTTGGACGCCATGGCAACGCCTGCCAGTACAATGACTGTACTGAACACGTCCGATGCAGAATGCGCTGCATCAGAGATCATTGCGCCGGATCCGGCGGCCACTCCTGCAAACAGCTTGAATGCGGATAACATCAGGTTCACAAGAATGCTGTTGACAGAAACTCTCACTGCTGCTTGTTCATTTTTTGGCTGTTTCACGGGCCCTCTACATCCTTATTCTCTCAGTACCTTTATAATATGCAGAAGACCTCAGAACGTTTACTGACAGACAATCTTTTTTATTATAACATAGATTCACTGATTTCTTATCCCTGCATACTATAAAAACAACTGAAACAGCAAAGGATTTTTTATATGACATTTTCTGATTCTTACCGGCCGGAGGTTACTGCACCCCGTCCTTATCCGCCTGTGAAAGCAGCACGCAGAAATCCCCGCTACGCTGAAATGATCTTGCCGGCACTGCGGGCCCAGTCCAGTGAACTGACTGCTGTCACCACATATATTTATCAAAACTGGATCTTCCTTCAGAAATATTCTTCTTTAGCCGAAACGATTGCGAAAATTTCCAAGGTGGAAATGCACCATATGCAGATGCTGGGAACTCTTGTGACGCTTCTGGGCGGTGATCCAAAGTTTGCGGAAGACACCTGCCAGTGCTGGACCGGGAACGCTCCCGACTACACACACAACATTCGAAAAGCCTTGAAGGATAATGTAGAGGCAGAAGAAGCAGCCGCCAGCTTTTACCTGGAGACTGCCTCTAAAATACAGGATCAGTTCGTCTGTGCCGTACTGAACCGTATTGCCATGGATGAAAAGGTACATGCAAAAATCTTCCGGCATTACCTGAAAACCTTAAGCTGCTGAGAGAACCCTCACAGCTTCAGAACTTCCAGGTCATCCGGCACAAAAACATTTCCTGAAAACAGCAGTTCTGCCTCTTTTGTATACTGCTTTTTTCTGTTTTCTAAATCGGTATCCTCTGTATGATAAAGCACCAGATTCCCGGCCTTCAGTTTCTTTGCCAGATTTGCCGCGTCCAACGCCGTGCTGTGGTGCTTTTCATACGGATGAAATATATCCTTCTGACCATACAGACAGAATGCCTCGCACAGAAGCCAGTCTGCCCCCTCCACATAAGATCTGCACACACTGTTGTAAGGCTCATCCCCAAGACATGCCAGGGAAAGGCCGTCCTGCCAGTCCGCCCGGAATCCAAACTGTCTGGCCTTGGACGACTGAATATCGAAGAACCGGACCGCAATCCCGGAAATTTCCTGTCTCTCTCCGTCCTTTACTTCCTGAATCAGGATCTTGCTTCCAATAAACTTAAGAAACTTTTCTGCAAGAGTGAGCCTGCATATTTCTTTTAAAATATGCGCTGCCTCATCATGGCAGTAAATTATAAATCTCCCGTGATAAGCCTCTGCACCCATCATGGCAGCTATCTTTCTGACCATCCATACTGCTCCCAGGATGTGGTCTGTATGAGCATGGGTCAGAAACATGTGCCGGATCTGTTCAAACGGTATCTCTGCCTTTTCGATCTGGGCCAGTATCCCGTTTCCCCCGCCTGCATCCACAAGGAAATAGTCTTCTTCATTATGTATTGCAAAACATGTGTTAAAGCACTTTGTAACCATGGCATTTCCTGTGCCTAACATAATTAATTCGGGCCTCATAAGATCATCTCATTTCTTTTGGGCTCTGTACAGGCCTTTTTCAGCTTCATGGACGCCGCTGCCAGGACAGGCCTGCTGACACTTCTTGCATGTTCCAGGCAGACTGCAATACATCTCATGCAGGAGATACATTTGTCTGTGTCTGTTTCATTTGGGTGCTCTAAAGAAATGGCTCCCACCGGACACCGGACCGCACAGACGCCGCATTTTGTACATTTCTTTCCCGCGGAAGGCTTCATGGGGACCCCGCTGTATTCCCGGTATGGACGGTTTCCCTTTACAGAAAGCTCTCCGAAGTCTTTCAGCTCCTTTACCCCATTTACTTTATCCCGGATCTTTTCAGCAAATTCCTGCAGTTCTTTCCGGTCCTGTTCATCCGGCCTTCCTTTGGCATACTGGCGCATAATGGAATGCTCCGCCACTGCCGCCACCGCAGCAGCAGGCACAAATCCCTGATTTACCGCCAAATCCTTCATCTCAAGCAGGGTATCATCATAATCACGGTTGCCGAACACAGCCGCAAGAACAATGGGTGTCCCATTCCCTCTCATATTCCGGAATCTTTGGACCGCAGGTTCCGGAACACGTCCCCCGTAGGACGGAACACCGAAATAGACAATCTCGTCACTCTGAAATTCATACTGTTTCCCGGCATCCTTGTAACTGGATATGTCAATGGATTCACACAGTTCGTCTCCCCAGACATCTCCCAGAAGCCTTGTGATCTTTTCTGTACTGTACGTAGGGCTGAAAAATACAATATTAGCTTTTGATATCTCCATACCGTTCACTCCTTACCTGCTGTGGCTTTTCATATCTGCATTCCGGAAAACAAAACCTCTGCCGCAGATCACCTGCAGAAGAGGCCTTTTTTCATTTGTTTCATTATATCAGATATTCTTTTTTTCCGATAGAGTTTCTGCAAACATCTTTCCTATAGTTCCGGACGATGCTTCCGGTTCCTCTTTTCATACACCGGAAGCTTGTCCCTGTTTTCGGAAATAACCGTATTTTTTATAAACCGAACCCTTCCGTCTCCCTGCTTTTTAAGAACTACCTGATGGGTAAACGCCTGATCCGTGCCCTTTTGTCTTAAAAGAGCATCCACAGTCAGAACGGTAATGCCTCCCTTCCTGTGCACTGCCTTCACAACTTCCGGCACCGGCATTGACTGGGGTGTCAGATTCCAGCACCTAAGCGGCTCCCACAGATAAGCACGGTCACTCTCGCTGTAATCTGCTGCTTTCCGTATTTCCTGTTTTGTAAACGGCAGATAGTCCTGCAGGACAGCCTCAAATTTTTCAGCCGCTATCCTGTTTACGTCATTGTCATCCTGAAAATATCTGTGATGCTTCATATAATAAAAATATTCATACAGATCATTCAGATATAAATTTTTGTAATCTTTTCTGTCCCAGTCAGCCAGAAACAGATTATTTCCCCGATATCCCACAGGACTTATGTATTCTCTGCCCAGCCTCCGGCATTCACCGCTCAGCGGCAGCACCCTCACCATACAGTGGGTATCCATCTCTTCGTTTTCTGTAGGAACAGTCTCCCAGATCAGCCATCCTTTTTTTGTGTATTCCCATTTGGCAGCTGTTTTGAAATCCACATAGGACACACACGGTTTCTGCTTCTTATCCCAATCCAGATAAGCATCGGTTAGTTTCATTTTTTTATTCCGGAACTTCATTTCATACCGGTGAAGGCCTCCGGATGAAGTGACACAGTAAAATACAGTATGTTCTTCCTTTCCTTTTTCTGCACGTTTCAGCCCTCTGTTTATTTTCTGCATATTCTGCATATTGCAGTCGTTTTCCATACAGGCCGCTGCATACCCTTTTCTGCCCAGGCGGTCCACAATCCTGTGCACTTCCTTTTCAGGCAGGACAGCGTTTATCCCCCTGCCTTTCTCTGCCGTTTTATAAATGTCCTGATAGCTGCCGGCAGCCTTCAGAAGCTCTGTCTCAATGGTTTTATTTTTTTCTGTCTCCTTTTTCCCGCAGGCAGACAGTATACAGAAACTGCAGATCAAAATCAATAAACAAATGGTTCTTTTCATTGACGCTCTCCTTTTTCTTCGTTTTATAAATCTTACAACTGTAAGATTTAAATGTCAAGTATAGCCCGTCAAGCAGTAAGCCATATTATAACTAAGAAAATTTTTGAGAAAGGATGAAAATAAAATGGATGCAATCGTTTATCATGGAGTCAGGGACGTACAGGTGGAAAGAGTTCCTGACCCAAAAATAGAAAAATCTGACGATATCATTGTCAAAGTTACTTCCACTGCCATCTGCGGCTCTGACCTCCACCTGATCCACGGACGGCTTCCTGCTCTGAACCCTGGTTTTATCCTCGGACACGAAACCATGGGAATCGTAGTGGAAGCCGGAAAAGATGTGACAAAAGTGAAAAAGGGGGACCGTGTCATCGTCCCGTTTCCTGTGGCCTGCGGACACTGCTTTTTCTGTGAGCACGGAGAATACAGCCAATGCGATAACTCCAATCCGAATGGAGGAGCCGGCGGCTTATTTGGCTACAGCGATGCTTTCGGCGGTTATCCGGGAGGGCAGGCTGAATATCTGAGAGTTCCCTATGCCAATGTAGGCCCCGTAAAAGTTCCGGAAGAACTTGCGGATGAACAGGTTTTATTTCTGACAGATATCCTTCCCACATCCAGATGGGCTGTGGACATCAGCGGCATGAAACCGGGAGATACGGTCGTTGTCCTCGGCTGCGGCCCGGTAGGCCTTCTGACCATCAAATGGGCATTTCTGCTCGGAGCCAAACGCGTCATTGCTGTGGACAGCGTAGACTACCGTCTCAGACATGCGGCTTCCTACGGAGCCCAGACTATGAATCTTGAAGATTATGACAACACCGGCATGGAGATCAAAGAGATCACCCACGGCGGTGCTGATGTGGTCATTGACTGTGTTGGAATGGACGGCAAAATGTCCGCTGTTGAAAAAGTAGAATCTGCACTGAAGCTGCAGGCAGGCTCCAAATCCGCCATCGAAATTTCTTCTGAGGCAGTCAGAAAATGCGGCACTGTAGCAATGATCGGGGTCTATGGAGGAAGGTATAATCTTTTCCCTCTCGGAAACTTTTTTGACCGCAATATCACCCTGAAAATGGGCCAGTGCCCGGCTCAGCGCTATGTGGATCCGATCCTTGAACAGATCACTGACGGCACCTTTGATGCTACGGATATTATTACTCACCGGCTCCCTCTGAACAAAGGAAAGCACGCCTACACTATTTTTGATAAAAAAGAGGACGAGTGCATTAAGGTGATCCTGAAGCCCTAGCGGTCATCTTCTTCCCGGTAAACAACCTGACCGTCAATGATTGTATAAACCGTCTTTGTCAGGGTGTTGACCGGATTGTCTGAAAAAACAGCGATATCTGCGTCCTTGCCGGGCTCCAGGCTGCCGACTCTGTGATCCGCACGGCATATCTTTGCAGCATTGATGGTGATGGCTTTCAGAGCTCCTTCCATACTCATGCCCTGTTTTGCCGCAAGTCCTGCACAAAGAGGGAGACAGCCGATTAAGGATACAGGGTGATCTGTCATAATGGCCGTGACCACTCCTGCTTTTTCCAGAATCCCGTTGGTTTTAAAGCTCATATTCTGCACTTCAATCTTGGACCTTGCCGTCAGATCCGGTCCTATGATACCGGGAAAGCCTGATGCAGCAATCTCATCTGCCACCAGATGGCCTTCTGTACAGTGATCCAGCGTCAGGTCGATGTCAAACTCTTTGGCAATGCGGATTGCTGTCAGGATGTCGTCGGCTCTGTGCGCGTGGGTTTTCAGAGGGATTTTCTTTTCCAGCACCGGAATCCACGGCTCCATACAGAAATCTGTCTTTTCCAGTTTTCCCTCTTTCTTTTCTTTTTCATACTGTTTTGCCTTAAACAAAGTTTCTCTTAAAAGGGCTGCTGTGCCCATGCGGGTGGAAGGCATCTGCTTTCTTCCCCCGTATTCATTTTTAGGATTTTCTCCAAAAGCCGCTTTCATGGCAGCCGGCTGGAGTATGGCCATCTGGTCTATGCAGCGCCCGTGTGTTTTCATAAACACAGACTGGCCTCCCACCACATTGGCGCTTCCGGGTCCGGTCATCAGAGAAGTGATTCCTGCCTGAATCGCATCGTGAAAAGCAGGATCCATAGGGTTGACGCCGTCAATGGCCCGGATCTGCGGAGTGAGAGGATCTGTGACCTCGTTGCAGTCATCCCCGGCTTCTGCCCTCTTCTCTTCTATAATGCCGACATGGCAATGGGCATCTATCAGTCCCGGCATGACCCATGCACCGGCGGCATCGAGCACCTCTTCGGTCTTTTCCGGTTCCGGAGCCTGATCCATACATCCCAGCTCTTTAATCATCCTGCCTTCTGTCCTCAAATATCCCTGCTCAATTTCTTTTCCTGTCATTGGCAGGATTCTGCCATTAATAATAAGCATAAAACATTTCCTCCTGATGATTTCCTGAATAAGTGGTTTAAAAAAATATCGTCTTAAGTATTGCCCAAAGCAGAAAAATCAAACATCTGGCATCCTTTTCCTGCAAACCGCAGATAATTTTCTTATTTTTTGGAATACTGAATAACAGAAGAAATATTATTTGAATCAAAGGAGATTAGGATTATGCCAAAAAAAATTATCGTCATCGGTGCAAATCACGCCGGTACTGCAGCACTGAATACAATTCTGGATCATTATAAGGATGTGGATGTCACTGCCTTTGATGCCAATTCCAACATCAGCTTCTTAGGCTGCGGAATGGCCCTGTGGATCGGCGGACAGATCTCAGGCCCTGACGGGCTGTTCTATTCCAGCAAGGAAATCTTAGAGGGAAAAGGAGCTAAGGTCTACATGGAAACAACTGTCAGTTCTGTAGATTTTGATGAAAAGACGGTCTATGCAAAAGATGCGTCCGGCAAAGAATGCGGATATTCTTACGACAAACTGATCCTTGCCACCGGCTCTACCCCGGTAGGGCCTCAGCTCCCCGGCATGAGCCTTGAAAATGTCCAATTTGTCAAGCTTTATCAGAATGCTCAGGAAGTCATTGAAAAGCTCGGAGATACATCCATAAAAAAAGTTGCAGTGGTAGGCGGCGGATATATCGGAGTAGAGCTTGCCGAAGCTTTCCAGCGCAACGGCCGTGATGTCACTTTGATCGACTGTGCCGAAACATGTCTCTCCGCATACTATGACGATATGTTCTGCAAGCGTATGGAAAAACAGCTTTCTGACCATGGCATCCATCTGGCTTTTGAAGAAAAAGTTGAACGTCTTGCCGGAGATACAAGGGTGGAACAAGTCATCACAGATAAAAACAGCTACGATGCGGATATGGTTATTTTCTGTGTAGGGTTCCGTCCAAACACAAAGCTTGGAAACGGCCAGCTCAGACAGTTCAACAAAAACGGCGCCTATCTTACTGATCTCATGCAGCAGACCAGCCATCCGGATGTCTACGCCGTCGGAGACTGTTCTACCGTGTACAACAATGCCATTGAGGATACAGACTATATCGCTCTTGCCACCAATGCAGTCCGTTCCGGGATCATTGCAGCCCATAATGCCTGCGGCACAGAACTGAAATCTCCGGGTGTCCAGGGATCGAACGGAATCAGCATCTGGGGCTTAAACATGGTAAGCACAGGACTTTCCCTGAACCGGGCAAAAAAGCTTGGTTTTGATGCTGCGGCCACAGACTATGAAGACTGGCAGAAAGCCGGCTTTATGGAAAAGGATAATTATAAGGTGGTCATCCGGATCGTCTATGACAAAAAAACCCGGAGAATCCTGGGAGCCCAGCTTTGTTCTGACTATGATATCTCCATGTCCATTCACCTGTTTTCTATGGCAATCCAGGAAAAAGTCACGATTGATAAGTTAAAACTGTTTGACTTATTCTTCCTCCCGCACTTTAACCAGCCGTACAACTATATTACTATGGCGGCACTGAACGCAGAATAGCTGCAGCTTTTCCAGAACAGGAGGAAACAGATTGAAGACTTTTCAGGAATTATATAAAGAATTATTGAGAAATCAAATGAAGGATGAAGACATCAATGACGAGGACTATGATCCTCACCATCTTGACTGTCTTTTAAACCCGGACCAGTATGCTCCGGTCATTCACACAGACTCCTGCCAGGAATGCGCCTATGACAGGGCCTGTAAAAACAGCTGTATTTTTGATGCCATAGAAGAAAAGGACGGAAAGCTTACCATCGATCCGGACAAATGTGCGGGATGCGGAGTCTGCATAGAAGCATGCAGCCTGGATAAGTTGGCTGAGAGCAAGGATATCTTTCCGGTACTCAAGGAAATCCGCAGTGAGAAAAAGGATGTATATGCACTGATCGCCCCTGCATTTGTTGGGCAGTATGAAAATGCCTCCCCCGGACAGCTGAGAAGTGCCCTGAAAGCCGCAGGGTTTAAAGGCATGGTAGAGGTAGCCGTATTTGCTGATATCCTGACACTGAAAGAGGCACTGGAGTTTGACAAGCACATCCATACGCAGGATGATTTCCAGCTCACAAGCTGCTGCTGTCCTGTTTGGATCGCCATGATCCGTAAAATATACAATGAGCTCATGCCCCATGTACCGGGAGCTGTATCGCCGATGATCGCTGCCGGACGGACGGTGAAAAAAATTCATCCGGAAGCGGTTACCGTCTTTATCGGACCATGCATGGCCAAAAAGAAAGAAGCCAAAGAACCGGACATTGCAGATGCCGTGGACTATGTGCTCACTTTTCAGGAAGTACAGGATATTTTTGATGCTGCGGATATACGGCCGGAAGAACTGATCCAGAATGACCGGGAGCATTCCTCCAGGGCAGGCCGGATCTATGCCCATACAGGCGGTGTCAGTGAGGCCGTAAAATCCACCGTGGAACAGCTTCATCCCGGAAGAGAGGTTCCTGTTCATGCGCAGCAGGCAGACGGAGTACCTGCATGCAGAAAAATGATCGAACAGATCCAAAAAGGAGAAACCGATGCCAACTTCTTTGAGGGAATGGCCTGCAAAGGCGGCTGTGTGGGAGGCCCCAAGATCATCATCGACAAAGAAAAAGGCAAATCCAATGTAGAACAGTACGGAGAGGAAGCCCCTTACCGGACACCCCTTGACAATCCATATGTAATGGAACTGCTTCACCGCCTTGGGTTTAAAGATATGGAAGAATTTGTAGAACAAAGCGATATGTTTACACGAAATTTTGCCAACTAAGAAAAGCAAACCCGAAGGGCACTCTTTTTGCTCTTCGGGTTTGCTGTCTTCTTTTAGATTTGGTTATCTGCCTACATTAAAAATCCGAAATAAACGATCACTACGATACCGAGCAAAATCCGGTACACTCCGAAAATCTTAAAGTCATGTCTGCGGATATAACTCAGAAGCATCTGAATGGCCAGGATGGATACCACAAAAGATACCGCTGTTCCAACGAGCAGAAGAATCCACTCTGTTCCTGAAAACATGCCTGACTCCATAAAATATTTAATAAGCTTCAGTCCGCTGGCACCTGCCATGACAGGCACCGCCAGAAAAAATGAAAATTCGCTGGCAACATAACGTGAGCATCCCAGCAGCACTGCTCCCAGAATTGTTGCTCCGCTCCTGGATGTACCCGGTATCGCCGCAAGCACCTGAAAGCATCCGATAAAAAATGCGGCCTTATAGGTGAGGTCCTTCAGAGAACTCATAGACGGACGCCTGTTTCTGCTCTCAATGACAATAAATGCAATGCCGTAAAAGATCAGGGCTGCCGCAATCACATAGACTCCCGAGAGATAATCCTCCAGGATCATATCCAGCGGAAGACCCACAATAATTATGGGAATACACCCGACGATGACCTTTTTCCAAAGCTGATAAGTTTCTCTTTTCTCCTGCCTGCTTTTCCGGGCTGAAAAAGGATTCAGCTTATGGAAAAACAGTACAAGCACAGCCAGTATAGATCCAAATTGGATCACAACCTTAAACACCTCAAAAAATTCAGGGCTTGATGCCATCGGCCAGATTTGATCAAACAAGATCAGGTGGCCGGTGCTGCTGATGGGGAGCCACTCTGTGATTCCCTGAATAATTCCAAGGACAGCAGCCTTTACTATTTCAATCAGATTCATGAACAATTTCTCCTTTACAAGTTTCAATAACTCTTCTATTGTATTTCACTTTGACAAAAATTACAACTAAAAATCCTGTCACAATAGAATCCCCTGTAAAATCTTACCGTTCATTTTTTACACTGTCGAAAAATTCTTTCAGCTCCCTGCGTACCTCATCAGGAAGATCTTTTTTCTTCACTCCCTCAATGGCCGCCTCTATCCCCCACAGACGGTGAAGGCATGCTGACTCATCGAAGGCCCGGATCTTCAGCCAGGCCTCGCGGCTTCCCGTCTTCATTAACTGGTCTTTCGTATGGATTCCCGCTTCGTTCAGCTGTTCCTCAAGCTTTGCACCGATGTTCGGCAGTTCTCTTAATTCTCCCATTGTTTGCCTTCCTCAAAGTTCTATAATGAAATTCAGGTCATCAAGTTTCATTTTCCGAATCATTGGTAATCTCCTTTTCATAAAATGCTATTTTATCCTCCAGATTTCTAAAATGGTTTTCCCATTTTTCCCTCTGCCGGATCACATAGTCCCGATGGACCTTCAGCATCTGCATCCGCTCTTTCATTGTGGCTCTGCCCTCATACCGCAGTTCTGAATAAGTCCTGATATCCCTGAGAAGCATACCTGTATCCTTCAGTCTCTGAATAAAACGAAACCACTCTAAATCCTCCTCCCGGTAATCTCTTCTTCCGGCCTCATCCCTTCCAACCCGGATCAGCCCTTTCTTCTCGTAATATCTGAGTGTATATTCGCTGATCCCGGTTCTTTCCGCTGTTTCTCCGATCCTCATAAAAACCTCCTGTTCTTCAGTCCTATTATAAATCACCTGAGCACAATTGAAAATAAAAACCTCCAGCGTAGATCTGCACTGAAAACTGGGCCGGCCAAATAATTCTTGACTTAGACTATAGTCTATCCCTTACCATTTATCTGTCACATACAGCATCATCAAAAGGAGGAAACAAGATGAAAAAATCAAGATTAGAACAGGGCAGAGAAAACCTGCAGAAAATTGACGGAAAAGGAGGGGACGAGGTGATCCGTTCACTGCAGGACATTGCTCCTGACCTGGGACAGTATATTATCGAATTCGCATTCGGCGATATTTACTCCAGGGAAGGGCTGGACATTCAGGAGCGGGAGCTGATCACGCTTGCAAGTCTTTTGACAGCCGGCGGATGTGAGGCACAGCTGAAAGTCCATATTCAGGCGGCTTTGCATACAGGGATCCCAAAAGAAAAGATAATAGAAGCTTTTCTGCAGTGCATTCCGTATACTGGTTTTCCAAAAGTTTTAAATGCTGTTTTTGTGGCAAAAGAAATACTTGAATAAGTATATTCAGCTTTTTAATGAATTGCAGTGTGCTCTGTGAAAATGAGTGCAGGCCGGAGAAGCAGCCAAAAGATCAAAAGATTTCTATTGTATAGGATTTTGTGCAGCTTTCTCCGGCATTTAACGCTTGGATCAGATACTTGTTGCTGATATCTTGTACTCCCTGCCCTGCAAAATCATTGATGCCGCACCATGGTTCAATACACAGATACTCAGCTTCCTCAACATCAGACGGCATAGTCCAGACTGCTGCCGCCGGAAATCCCGGAAAGCTTACTTTCAGGTGGTAGTCTGCCTCGGCACAATCCAAAGTCATGGATGAAATCCCATCCTCAAAGATCAATGCATCCCTGCGGAGCAGATCAGGGCACAGTGCAAGCTCTCCGGCCTGTTTTGCCACAGGATATGTTTCCTTCGTCACCAGCCGGCCTTTCACCCGGTGTGTGTTCAGATCCAAAGCCCTGTCAAAAATCAGACGGTAATCTGAAAGCTTTGTGCCTCCGGCAAACTGAAATCCCGGATGTGCTCCGATGGAATAATACATTATATTGGTCCCGGCATTGAGAATCTTCCATGTGACAGTAAGCTTCTTTCCTTCCAGCCGGTGGGAAACCTGAAGGCAGAAATGATAAGGATAGATTTGATAGGTATCCTCACTGCTCTCAAGCTGCATAACGATCTCACTGCTGCTTCTGTGAACCGGTGTAAAATCCATATCGCGGGCAAAACCATGTGCCCTCATTTTATAAGCTTTCTCTCCTGCAGTATAGGTTTCATCATAGAACCCTCCGATGGAAGGAAACAGGAGAGGGCTGTGCTTAGGCCAGACCGGACCGGCCTTCCAAATATAGTCACGTCCCCTGGTTTTATCATACATTTCACAGAGTTCGCTGCCGTGTTCTTTCACCGAGATCCGGCATACTTCATTCTCTATCTGATACACTTTATTGTTCCTCGCTTTCTTAAAACATCTGGATTTTTGTCGGGGTATATAGTATAATGAAGCGGCAAAAATACGAATAAACCGTATGGTCATCTACACTTTTCTGCTCTATAGGAGGACCTATAATGAATCGAAAATTTATGTCAGTCAAACAATGCATTTTAGATAAAATACATCACATGTCCCCCAATGACAAACTGCCCTCTGAGCGTGATCTGATCGAAGAGTTTGGATTTTCACGCCCGACCATACAGAAGGCACTGTCTGACCTGGAGAACGAAGGGATTATTTACCGCATTCCCCGAAAGGGCTCCTTTGTCTCTGACCGCCGGCTGCGCAAGTCGCTGGATTCTCTCCAGAGCTTCCCGGAAGATCTGCGTTCTTCCGGCGATGTTCCCTCCACCCGTCTGATCGCCTTTGAGATCACAGAGGCATCCGAGGAAGTGGCCGAGAAACTGGAGATGAATGCAGGCGATCCGGTATACTATCTTGTCCGTCTGCGCTATAAAAATGGAGAGCCTATCATATATGACTATTCATATTATGCGCCGTTTTCCATCAAGGGAATCACCTGTGAGGTGCTGGTAGACTCCATCTATGATTTCATCGAGAAAAACGGCATGAAGGTGTCCATGGCCCACAAGACAGTAGATGCCATTCTGCCTCCGAAAGAGATCGCAGAAGCTCTGGGCCTTGAAAGCAACGAACCTGTGATCCGGATCGGAATGGTTGCCTATCTGGCAGACGGCCGGCCATTTGAATACACCATTTCACACAAAAATCCAAAAAAATATCTGTTGGAGATTAACTCCTACCGCTGAAATCCAAGTGTCAATCTTTCTGATTGACACTTTTTTCATTTCTTCACAATCCTATTCAATCACAACACTGTCGCCGACCTGGTATTCCGGATAATCTCCCTTTACATGTACAGTTCCCGGAAGCACCGCCTCTTTGGCTCCGTCAAAGCGCACGGTACAGTGTCCCAGATCTGAAAACGTCTCCGATGCTTTATCTCCTACAGCTGTAACCGGATACGTATTTTTACCGATCGTAAGTACATCTCCCGGGCAGATCGTAATTGTCTCCCGCGGTTCCTTTATGAGCACACTGTAGTCTTCAAGTCCTCCGTTTGCACATTGTCCAAAAAATATCAGCATCTTTTCATCTTTAAAATCGCGGGCCTGTCTGCCGATCCCTGCGATCACTGTTTTAAATTTCATGTATCTTTCCTCCTTAGAATACCAGCTGTCCGATAATCACCGCTATGATGATCTCAACAGGGGCCACAATAAACTTGGAAAACAGGACCGCCGATACTCCTACCTCAACTGTTTCAGGCTCAGCTTCACATAAAGACATTCCTACCGGAATAAAGTCTGCGCCGCAGGGCTGGTGGATTGTAAATACAGTGGGAAGCGCCATAGCAAGCGGCACCGACCCGGTACTGATCAGTCCTCCGATAAGAGCACCGATTACCTGCGGGATCACTGCCCCCGGCCCGATGATCGGGGAGAGCAGCGGAAATGTGATAATCAGTCCCATAATAACCAGACCGAACGGAGATGTTGCCAGCCCGGACAGCGCATTTGCAATAATATTTCCTACCCCGGTCCTTGTGATAAGGGTAAATACCGTGGATACAAAGATCAAAAACGGAATAATAGTCTCAAGGCAGAGCTTAAATGAGTTTCTTGCCGCCTGTACAACCGTCATGACAAATTTGCCGATGGCTGAAGCAACCTTTGTCATAAAAATGGAAACAACTTTCATATTATTTTCTCCTTCCCTCTGGTTAATCCTCTGCCGCAACGTTTTTTACAGTAGAGCCGGACACATAAAGCCCCTCTTTGCAGAATGCACCGAAAGGACCGCTGGGACCTGTTGGATTCAGGTTAATGGTCTTAAGCCCTTTTTTCGGGAACATCCCAAGCCGTAAACTTCCCCCGCAGTTTACGATCACACATGCTGTCTCAGCATCCGGAACCGGCTTGCGGAAGCCGTCAACTGCCTCTCCTCCGATGATTTCTGCTATTTTTTCAGCCAGCGGGTGGATTCCCGCACCCGTCATACATACAATTTTTGTTCTTTTGCCTTCTGCAGTGATTTCCAGCGGAGTTCCGAACCCTCCGCCGCCTTTTGATACAATAGCCTTTGCCATAACTACAAACCTCCTAAATAGATGATACATTTCATATTGTCAGCGTTCTTCTTAACAAGCTTCCCCGTGTTTCCGGGATTCAATCTCGTCCCAGTCAATGCCCTGGCGTTTCGCCATAATGCCATTGACAGTCTCAATGGTCAGTCCGATCAGGGAAGATGTACAGACTCCTACCAGGAATGTGCATACTGCCAGCAGCCCTCCGGCCTGTGTTCCGTACATTTTTACTACACCTTCATATACACCGAGCCACACATACATTTCTGCCGGGTTTACATGAGGGAACAGACACATCATCGGAGCCATATTCGTACGGTTTGCGACCTCAAAAAAAGCCGCCTTGTATTTCTCTTTTAAATAGCGCCCGAATGTAAATACAATAGGGCTTCCAACAAAGAAATTTCCCAAATACGGAAGCACCGTATAACGGGTAAAGAAATTTCCAGTCAGCTTTTGTGCAAATTTGTCGAAACGTTCTTCCCCTACCAGGCTTACGATCGCATTCAGAACAGTCAGTGCAATCAATGCCATTGGAAGGATGCTGTACATGTTGTCAATAAAAGTGGTTCCTGCCGCTTTAAAGAATCCTGTCAGACCTTTTGCAACGGCGACAAATGCGGTGATAATCCCAGGAAGCTGGAACGCTGTCTCATTTGCCACTGATCCGATTTGTAAAAGCATATATTTTCCTCCTTTTGCTTTATGCAGAGAGCCGATGCCCCTGCATTTGTTCCGTTCTCCGGATAGTTCCAAAGAATCAATATCTTTTCATCCAGTGGTTTGCAGGATTTCAAAAATGTTCTGGCAATCTAAGTATGTAAAGCCTGCACACAGTCCAATTCTTTCTAAGTGATATTAAAGTCTTTTTTATATTTTGCAACTGCCATGTCAACCCATTCTTCTGTGATCGGTTTTGCGTTGATGATTGTATAGCGCAGCCCTTCCCGCTCGGTGAATTCACGAAGCGTCAGCAGTCCGGTCCTCAGCTGTTCCTCTGTGATATCCAGACCTTTCAGTGTAACATCGATTCCCAGGCGCTTAAGCATCATGAGAGCCCGTTCATGCTGGTTTTCCTGGAAAAGTGACATAAAATAAACCGTAAGGCCGATGATCTGTCCATGCAGAAACGGCTTCCTGCATACATATTCCATATTGTCGAAGAAAGCATGCTCACTGGCACTTTCCCACATGGTATGGTTCATCTTTGCACTGTGTTCAGCGACCCACCGGAATGCTTCACACATAAAATAAATGCCGTCGTCATTGACTTCGCGGATATTGTCAATATTTTCAGACAGCATACCCAGAAGATACTGTGCACCGTCACAGATTTCCTGAGAATAGGCGTGGCTTTTGGTCACCATGCTGTTCAGTCTCCAGTCGTAGGAAGCCGTCAGGCAGGCCAGCAGATCTCCTGCTCCTGAAATATTTAAGTACTTTGGCGCCCCCTGGATAATGTCAAAATCAATATAAATCGCTTCCGGAAAGATCCGTCCCATATAGGTGACAACACTGTTGACTCTCATGGCAGATTTATAACAAAATGCAGCGTTTACGGACAGCACCGTCGGGACGCTGTGGATTTTCTTTCCCAGGTGCTCTGCCATCCACTTGCCGGCATCGATGGCCATGCCGCCTCCCATTGCAATGACCGCGTCCACACCTTCATATTCTTTTACGTCTTCTTCCAGTGTGGTGACTTCCACGTTTTTTACAATATAAGCTTTATGGTCATTCTTTAATTGATCCTTATATTTCTCATACACAAATCCATCGGCTACAACCAGATAGTTTTTAAGACCTTCTGTCAGTTCCGGCAGCAGATTTCTGCCGTAAACCAAGTGAAACCGGTCTCCAACATGCGGAAACATCATTTTCGTATTCCTCCTTTAAAAACCTGTTGAATGCGGCCATGATATGTGTTACAGTAATTTTAGATATAAGATTTGTATTACTGTGTACATATCATGTTCTGTACAGTGCCTGTCCTAAAGACACTGTATCCTGAAAGCCGGTTCCCGCCGAGGCCTCCCCAAAGGCTTCTGACGGAACCGGTTTTTGTTTTATGCCTGGTATCCAGCCGCAGCCGCAAGCTCTTCATCAATCACGACCGTCACATCTCTGTGCATTTTCAGCATGGTAGCCGGTACTTTACAGGTGACATTATCGTTTGTGAGCAGTTCTTTCATAACCGGTACTTTATTTTCTCCTGTCACGATCATAACTATCTTCTTTGCCTTCATAATATCGCCGATACCCATGGTAATAGATTCGCGCGGCACATCGTCAGGTGAATCAAAGAAACGTGAATTGGCTTTAATTGTGCTCTCATCTAAACTTTCAATATGTACTCCTGCAGTGAGACTTTCCCCCGGCTCATTAAAACCGATATGACCGCTGACTCCCACACCGAGCAGCTGTAAATCTACCATCTTGTCTGCGTACAGCTTTTCATTAAAAAGTTTGATCTCATCCTCTGGTTTGTTCATCCCTGAAGGACAATAAGTTCTCTCCTTGTCAATCTCTACCTGATCAAAAAACCAGCTGTCCATACATTTGCGGTAACTCTGAGGGCTTGTGGGATCCATGCCGATATATTCATCTAAATTAACAGTTGAGATTCCTGAAAAATCAACTTTCCCCTCCTTATAGGCTTCTACTAAAACCGGGTAAACATTTTCTGCTGTGCCGCCGGTTGCAAGTCCCAGCTTTGATTCCGGATCTTTCTTTACCTGTTTGATGATTTCTTCCGCTGCTGTTCTGCAAGATTCGTTATAGTTCTTTGTCACAATAACCTTCATAATGATGTACTCCTTTTCTTTTAATCTTTGATAATATGTTTCTTGGACCTGTCCACAAGTAGATTGTACTACACATGTCCAGATAAAGCAATATCTTTCTTTAAAATTTTTTATAATTATTTTTTGCATTGTATGGTTTATTTCAGATTATATCTTGTATTTTAGCCATTTTATCAAAATCCATATTTATCCTTTTCTTTCCTTGACCTTAAATCAGAATAATGCTATACTATGTTTCAACTGATTCTTTGGACAGTCCAATCTATTCTGGTCATGTCCATATAATCCTTTATATCAGAATATCTTATCATCCTTTTGAGGAGGATCTTAAATGGATAGAAAATTTATGTCAGTCAAACACTGTATTATGGAAAAAATCGATAAAATGTCTCCCAATGACAGACTTCCCTCTGAGCGGGACCTGATCGGAGAGTTCGGTTTTTCCCGTCCTACCATTCAGAAAGCGCTGTCAGAACTGGAGAGCAGCGGGATTATCTACCGGGTCCCCCGGCAAGGCTCCTTTGTCTCTGACCGGCGCCTGCGCAAATCACTGAATAAGCTTAAAAGTTTCCCGGAGGATCTCCGGACCACAGGTGATGTTCCCTCAACACGTCTGCTTTCTTTTGAGATTACACATGCAACAGAAAAGGTAGCTGAAAAATTGAAGATGCATACAGGTGATCCGGTATATTACCTCGTCCGCCTCCGCTGTAAAAACGGTGATCCGATTATCTACGACAATTCCTATTACGCACCGTTTGCCGTCAAAGGCATCACCTGTGAAGTTCTGGCAGATTCCATCTTCAGCTTTATGGAATCAAACGGCATGAAGATTTCAATGGCAGAAGAAACAATCAGTGCTGTAATCCCTCCGAAGGACATTGCCGTATCCTTGGATCTTAAAGACGGAGAACCTGTTATCAAAATTGAGATGGTGACCTATTTGTCAGACGGACGGCCGTTTGAATATACAGTCTCTCATAAAAATCCAAAGAAATACCTGCTGGAACTCCAGTCTTACCGTTAAAAAAGCGGGAAGGAATTCTTCTTCAATGAATTCCTTCCCGCTTTTTTAACAGTTCCGTAACTATTGCTCACTAAGCCCGATTTCTAAGTACTCCGCTGCCATCTGTTTTGCCTGTTCCAGCCTTGTAAGCTTTTTCTTTTTGGACAGATTGTCCATGATCTCTCTATAATTCCTCTCCTTCAGATCAGGATCCTCCTGAAATCCTGAGAAAACTGTATTTCCGCCGGTCTGATAGCCGCACATAATGTTCCCTTCCTTATCTGTGACTAAAACATAAGCACGGTTACCCCTCCAGTGGCGTGCCAGCCCTACGCTGGAAACGGGTCCCGACTTTTTGATCTCTGCAAGCTGCTTATTCAGCCTGTGGATCTGAGGCAGCGCCATCAGCCTGCTCACAGCAGCCATAGCTAAAAACAACAACACAACACCAAATAAATTACCGTTCATAAAGACTTCCTCCTTTTGTTTTCTCAAAGAACCACAGGGGCATATCTGCTCCGCTTTTATGGACATATCCATTGTTTTATCATCTTATGTGATAATTTCACTATTTATATCCTGTCACCACTTTTAAATAGATACCGTAAGAATTTTGGACATGTCCAGCATCTGTCTATATTGTACACGAAGCCGCATCCAAAAGCAACCGCTTTCTGTCAGATTGAAAAATCACATTTGCACCAGTTCCGGCATATATTATAACAGAACGATTTTCGGGTGGACGCAATGACGCAGGTTTCAACACAGCGGGAACTCCAAAATGCACTCAGTGCAAAGGATGATCTTATACAGATAGCCGCCGGCTTTTCCATAGCTTCTCAGATCAGCATAACCTATGAGGTAACCATAGAAAGCCTTACGCCAGACAATATTTTTACTCTCACAAAGGATGCTTCTTATTCCAGCTATCTTTTCCGGATCAGCGGCGGCGGCTCTCTGACCTTTCAGAATATTATCATAGACGGAGACAAATCAGCTCATGATGAGGGCAATACATCCAACCGCTCTCTGGTTTATGTTACAGGGGGCTCCCTCCACCTTGCCGCAGGATCCATTCTTCAAAATAACAATTCTGCATCCCAGGGAGGGGCCGTTAACCTTACAAGCAGCACATCCACGCCAAATACTCTTCTCATGGACGGCACTGCACAGATCCTTGGATGTTATTCTGTCTCAAACGGCGGGGGCATTATGATAAATTCCGTAAATCCACAGGACAGCTGCACCGTCACAGGCCAGGCTCTCATTAAAGGCAGCACTGCAGTCAACGGCGGAGGCATCTTCTGCCGTTCCTATGCAGAGGGTGTGCCTTCCCTGCTTTCCATAGACGGTAAAGCCCATATTGCCAACAACAAAGCTTCAGGCACCGGAGGCGGCATCTGCTTTTCCGGATTCAGAAACGGCGGCACCGTTTCATCCATCCTGACTCTGTCCGGCAGCTGTTTGATTTCAGAAAATCAGGCGGGCAGCGGCGGCGGTATTTACTATTATGCTTCCAATGCAGGTGACCGTCTGAATATAACAGAAAACAGTTCTGTGGCAAAAAATACAGCTCTCCAAAGCGGCGGAGGCATTTTCATGACCATTCCTCTTGGAAGTGGCACACTGGACATCCGCAGTGCATCTGTATCCGGAAATTCCGGAGGCACCGGAGGGGGAGTCTATCTGTTAGCCAATACTGATGCTTCCGTCACAGTTACAGGGGCAAAGCTTGAAAATAACAGTGCTGTCAACGAAAGATCCGGTTCCGGCGGAGGACTCTGGATACAGAATCAGTCCGGCCAGGCCATGACAGATGTTTCGTTTAACAACGTTCAGCTTGTCAAAAACCAGGCATCTGCCGCCGGCGGCGGCATATATCTTGCAGGCGGTTCCGGAACCCTGCATTTCAAGGCGGATGAAACCACCGTCAGAGGCAACCTGGCCTCTGACAGCGGCGGCGGACTTCTTGTGAGCAGTTCCGGCACTGCAGCCTTGGATTTTCACAGGAGTACCGTAAACGGCAATACGGCTGATACTTACGGCGGCGGCATGTACTATGCAAATCTATCAGAAGACACTTCCGCTCACATAGTGATGACCGGTACCACTGTCTCAGAAAACAGCGCAGGCCAGGAAGGCGGCGGTCTCCGTATCGGCTCCAGCGCCGGGACATTGGACACAGTGCTGACAGACTGCATAATTTCTGCAAACACGGCCCTTAAAAACAGCGGCGGCGGCATTTGGAACGGCGGAAGCCATGATACCCTGACCCTTGCCGGATCTACGTCTGTAACTCAAAACAGAACACAGATGGGAAACGGCGGAGGAATTTATTTTAACAGTGACAGCGGTTCCCTCTTTCTCACCGGACAGACGAAAATCACCTATAATCGGGCGGATGAAACATCCAGCACTTTTGGAAATCACGGCGGCGGAATCTGCGCTGTACCCGGCAGACTGACCATTCAGGATGATACTGAAATCGCCTACAACAGCGCTCTTGGCTATGGAGGCGGTGTAAGTGCCGCTGAAAAGACCAGTGTCTCCATGACAGGCGGCAGTATCCATGACAACCGCTCTTCTGAATACGGAGGCGGTGTATGGAATCATGGCGGCAGTATATTTTCGCTGGCCGGCGGCAGTGTGTATCAAAATCAGGCAGAATACGGGGGCGGATTTTATACTGACCTGAGCGGCACGCTTTTGCTTTCTTCCGGCTCAGTCTATGCCAATCACGCTGCCGCAGGAGGCGGCATCTATAATGCATCCTCCTCCAGTACAGCAATTTCGGATTCCTGCCTGATCGGAACAGTGAATCCAAATACCGCTTCTTCCTATGGCCAGGATATCTATAACGAAGGATCTCTGAATGTCCAGGGAGACCGGAAAATCTCCAACGGAGTTTATCTGGATAACCGGTCCGCTGTTGTGAGGATACAGGCAATTTTAACACCCGGCTCCGTCATACAGCTGGAAAACTCCGGGTACGTGGCTCCAAACACCCAAAATGTGCCTATCGTTATAGGAGAAGCCACAGCTTCCTATCCGCTGCTCACGAAGGAGGACGCTGATGCTTTCCGGAAACCTCCTGCCGGTTTCGGCGGATGGGAAATCCGCCTCAGCGAAGACAGCACCCAGGTTCTTCTGGCACCTGTGAATTATGCCATCCGGTATGAGAATCTAATGGGAGCACAGAATACAAATCCGGTATTTTATACGGTAAATACCCCGGATATCCACTTAAGTGCACCTGGCCCGGTTTCCGGCTATCGTTTCCTGGGATGGTTTGATGCATCTTCCGGCGGCAGCCGCATCACCGTAATCTCCCAGGGAAGCACAGGAGATCTTACTCTGTATGCCCGCTGGGAAGCAGTAAGTTTTTATACAGCCACTTATCATGGAAATGAGTCCTGCCGTCCGGTGGCCCACTGTATTCCATGGCCGGTAACTGTGGAAGAAGGCAGCAGTTTCCTCATATCCAGACAGCGTCCGGTAAGAAAAGGATACCGCTTTCTGGGCTGGAATACAGATCCCTGCGGCAGCGGCATTTCCTATCTGCCGGGTATGCCCGTTCCCGGCATACATGCAGATCTGAACCTCTATGCCATATGGAAAAAATGCTGTTCCTTCTGTCTCTGATTCAGGATGCTGAAAAGGGACCTCAAACGAATAAACTTCGTGCGGGTCCCTTTTCTTATAAACAGGATCATTTTTCTATTGCTGCTGTTTCATATGGCCTCAGTTTCAAACCTTCCTCTCCTATAGAGGGCTCTGAATAGTTTCCAAGAACAAGCCGATACCCATCAGCTCTGTTTTCTATGGGCAGAAGAATTTCTTTATCTGTCAGATTGTGAAAGGCAAAAATTTCTTCCCTTTCGTTATAACGTTTGTAGGCAATCACATCCGGATTTTCTCTGAAAAGGAATTCGATCCTCCCATCTGCAATTACAGGCCTTTCCTTCCGCAGCCGGATTAATTTCCGGTAAAAGTTATACACAGAATCCGGGGCTTTTCTTTCTGCCTCTGCATTAATCTTATAAAAATTTTCCGGAACAGAGATCCACGGTTCACATTTGGAAAATCCGGCATACTTTTTATCGGACCACTGCATAGGTGTTCTGCTGTTATCCCGGGATCTTGCACTTAAGACTTCCAGCGCCTCCTGTTCTGTTTTTCCCTGTTCTCTCATGATCTGATAGTAGTTCAGGCTTTCCACATCCCGATACTGTCCGATTTCCTGATATCCCGGATTTGTCATGCCGATCTCTTCTCCCTGGTAAATATAAGGGGTCCCCCGGAGCAGATGAATACAGGAAGCAAGCATTTTAGCAGACTCTTTCCAATACTTTCTGTCATCTCCCAATCTGGAAACAATCCGGGGCTGGTCATGGTTGCACCAGAACACAGCATTCCATCCGTCATGCTCCTGCATGCTCAGCTGCCAGTCTTCCAAAAGCTGTTTCAGTTTCAAAAGGTCCGGCTCCATAAGTTCCCACTTATTTCCGTCCTTATAATCAATCTTTAGATGGTGGAAGTTAAAACACATGGACAGCTCTTTCTCCTCCGGCTTCGAGTATCTGATGCAGTTCTCAATATCGGTTGAGGACATTTCGCCCACAGTAACCATATCCTCAATGCCGGTATCCCTCACCAGTTCCTTTAAAAACTCGTGTACATGAGGACCGTCTGTATAAAACCTGCGCCCGTCTCCCTGCAGATCATTTTCAAAAATCTCCGGTTTAGAGATTAAATTCACTACATCAAACCGGAATCCTTTAATCCCTTTGTCCTTCCAAAAACGGATCACATTCTTTAACTCATCCCGCACCTTAGGATTGTTCCAATTCAGGTCAGCCTGGGTTTTATCAAACAGATGGAGATACCATTTTTTTAATTCCGGAAGGTATTCCCATGCAGGGCCTCCGAATTTGGAAATCCAGTTGGCAGGCGGCATATCCGGTTCTCCATCTTTGAATATATAATAATCCATGTATTCCGGATCTCCTGAAGCCGCCCGGCGAAACCACTCATGGTCGGTGGATGTGTGATTAAACACCATATCAAACATCAGGCTGATGCCCCTTTGTCCTGCTTCCCTTATAAGCTCCTCTAAGTCTTTCATAGACCCGAACAGCGGATCAATACTGTAATAATCTGAAATATCATAACCGTTGTCATTTTGCGGAGAAGTAAAGAATGGGGTCAGCCAGATAATATCCGTTCCCAGTTCCTGCAGGTAATCCAGCTTTTCTGTGACTCCTTTTAAGTCTCCGAATCCGTCATTGTTGGAATCTTTAAAAGATTTCAGATAAATCTGGTAGATCACCTTATCCTTAAACTCAGTCATTTTCAGTCCCTCCTGTATTTTCATATGAAACAATCACTGTCTCTCCGGCTTTTGCCTTCATTCCTGTATAGATCTCCAGTTTTTTTGTATTCCCCTGTTCCGGCATTACACAGATAACTGCATCAGAGTATCCTGCCTTTTTGATCTTCTCCCGGTCAAATCTGATCAGGGGCTGCCCGGCTTTCACCTGCTCACCCTGAGCAGCCATATATTCAAAGCCGTCACCTCCCATAGCAACGGTATCAATTCCAATATGAATCAGAATCTCCATGCCGTTTTCCAGAGAAATACCGCAGGCATGCCTGGACTCTTCCATTAAAACAGATATCCTGCCTGCTGCCGGTGCATATACAATCTCTTCCTCCGGAAGGACCGCCAGTCCCTCTCCCATAACTCCCTCTGAAAAAACGCCGTCCTTCACATCTTTAAGAGGAATAACTTCTCCGCTTACAAAGGCCTTTAAATCTGATGGCATTTCCTTCCCGATTCCTTTTTTCTTTCCCACAATAACAGTCAGAATAAAAGGTATCACAACTGCCGCCGCCATGCCTGCTGCAAAGGAAATCATAGAAGCCGGTTTGATGGATAAAATACCCGGAATTCCTCCCACCCCGATAGCATTTGCTGCTGTACCGGTGGCCACACTGATAACCGCAGCACAGGAGGATCCGATCATCCCGCATACAAACGGAAATACATATTTCAGATTGACACCGAAAATGGCAGGTTCCGTGACACCCAAATAACAGGATACACACGCCGGAACATTGACCTCCTGGGCATCTGCTTTCTTTCTCTGAAGGAAACACATTGCCAGAACAGCAGATCCCTGTGCAATATTGGACAGGGCGATCATAGGCCACAGCATCGTCCCCTTATAATCTGCAATCAGCTGCAGATCAATGGCATTGGTCATATGGTGCAGCCCGGTGATCACAAGCGGTGCATAGACGAATCCAAAAACTGCACCAAAAACAACTTTAAAGGAGCCTGTGATCCCTGCATATACAACGCTTGAAATGGCAGATCCTATTTTCCATCCGATCGGTCCGAGAATAAAATGGGCTGCAATTACAGAGAGTACCAGACTGAAGAACGGGACAACAATCATCGATACGACCTGCGGCGTGATCTTTCTGAAAAACCGTTCCAGATAAACCAGGGTCAGGGCCGCAAGAATCGCAGGAAGAACCTGTGCCTGATATCCGATCATATCTACCCTGAAAAACCCAAAATCCCAAAAAGGAATATCTGCTGCTGCAGTTGTGGCCACAGAGTATGCATTCAAAAGCTGCCCGGACACAAGAGTTAAACCGAGGACAATACCAAGCATCTGCGTTGTCCCCATCTTCTTTGTAACAGACCAGCAGATACCCACAGGAAGCATATGAAATACCGCTTCGCCGATCAGCCAGAGAAAACTGTCAATTCCTTTCCAGAACTGACTGATATCACAGAGGGTCTTCGTGCCGTTTTCAAACAGATACATACTGTCAATGCAGTTTCTGAACCCAAGAATCAAACCTCCCACAATGATGGCCGGGATCAGCGGTGCAAAGATCTCTGCCACCACGGCCACGCCTCTCTGAAGCAGATTCTGGTTTTTCCTGGCCGCCTGTTTCACTGAGTCTTTGGATACCCCTTCAATTCCTGCTTCCTCAGTAAAATCCTTATAAAACTCTGAGACCGTGTTTCCGATGATGACTTGGAACTGCCCTGCCTGCGTAAAAGTTCCTTTCACCGTTTTCATAGCCTCGATGTTTGTTATGTCCGCTTTTTCCGGGTCATTCAGTACAAATCTCATACGTGTCACACAGTGGGTGACAGCCGCTATATTGGACTTTCCTCCCACCAGCCGGAGAAGCTCTTCTGCATCCTGTGAATACTTACCCATTTCCTTTCCTCCTACAATTCATACTTGTTTAAACAAGTTCCATGTTTTATTTATACCACACTTGTTTAAACAAGTCAATGGTATTTTCCATTTTTCTCGTTTGACATACCGCAGGGATTGTCTATAATAGTGTTAGATGTTTAAACAAGCAGGGGGATTGTCATGCCAAAATCAAAGTTTGAGTCTATTTTCAAAGATTTAAAAGAAAAAATAGAAACACAGCAGTACGCTTATCAGGAGCTGCTTCCGTCAGAAAATGCTATGGTAGATATCTACAGCTGCTCCCGCAACACCGTCCGGCGGGCAGTGAAGCTCCTGGCCGATTCAGGTTATGTGCAGTCACTGCACGGAAAAGGAGTCCGCGTTATCTATCAGCCGGTGGATCAGACTTCTTTCACCATCGGAGGAATTGAATCCTTTAAAGAGTCTGCGGTCCGCAACCACAGAAATGCCTCTACCAAGGCTGTGCTTTTTACAGAGCTTGTTTCTGATGAAAGAATCTCCAAAAAAACGGGCTTTTTAGAGGGGAGTGAGCTTTACTATATTCAGCGGATCCGGTATCTGGATGGAAAGGCTCTGATTCTGGATGTAAACATGTTTCTGAAATCAGCGGTTCCCGGACTCACCAAGGAAATTGCAGAACATTCTGTCTATGACTATATTGAAAAAGAACTGGGCATGCAGATCGTCACAAGCAAACGGAAAATGACGGTGGAGCGCAGCACCCAGATTGATGAGAAATATATGGAATTGGGAGATTACCACTGTCTGGCCGTCATTACCAGCCAGACCTTCAATGCGGACGGAGTCATGTTTGAGTATACCCAGTCCAGACACCGCCCGGACTACTTCTGCTTCCAGGATACGGCAGTGAGAAAGCGTTGAAAACTACATGTTGGGAGAACTTTCCTATGTAATAAAAGAGAGATTCTGAATTAGAAATTCAGAATCTCTCTTTATCATTCCATGATCTTCGCCCACAGCTCAATATAACAGTCATCCTGCATCGGCCTGAAATACTTCTGGACCAGAATCGGTTCCGGCACCATGCCTTTGCTTGGAAGCCAGACATCATATAAATACCGGCTGGCCTTATACAATGCCTCTGATACCAGAGACTCAAAATCCTCTGCCTCATAAGTACAGACAATATAGTTTCCCTCAGGCATAGTTCTTGTTTCCGGTCCCTGGGCACCTTCGGGCTTTTCTGTACCGACAAAATAATCAAAATACTCCGGATCTTCACCCGGCGTCAAAATATCCGCATGTTCCCTGCTGCTGTTTTGGTCTTCCGGCAGCTGTTTCCATAATTCAGTCAGCAGATTGATCTTTGGTTCACCCAGTTCTTTCACCGATGCCATCCTGCTCTTTCCGGTAAATATAATATCCTGCTCCAGTCTCTGCTCCCGGATTTCCAGAACCATCTGGTCCACTGCCAGAGGAACCCCGGTTTCTGCCAGTGTGTGGTTCAACCTCAGGTCTGGCTTTACAAAAATATCCAGCGTTATATCATTCCTGCGGTATTCATCCGGAGTGACACCATAGGTCTCCCGGAAAGCCCTGGTCAGGCTGCTGTGGCTTAAAAATCCACAGTCCAGGGCCACATCAAGAATCGTCCGTCCCGGTTTCCTCAGTTCCTTTGCCGCCTTAGCAAGACGTCTCAGCCTGAGATATTCACAGACATTTTTACGGACCAGACGGAAAAACAGCCTCTGGTAGTAATACTTGGACAAATGTGCTTCTGCTGCCAATGCATCCACCGTCACTTCTTCTGCGCAGTGTTCCTCAATATAATCCAGTGTCGCCTGGACCGCTTCCCATGCGTACATAATTTTTTCCTCCTTGATCTTTCTTTGATAAAATAAGTTTAGAGGATTCTGAAACGTTATGCTTGCCCGGGAATGCCCTGTTGACAGCGTAGGAATCTTCTCACAGGATCCGGCCCGCAGCTCCGCTGTGTCCGCAGTCGGCCAGCCGGCTGTCCGGAAGAGTACACACTCTCCTCTCTTTTTCCACCAGCCTGCCCACAAAATCAGTGGCCGGAGCCCTCAAAAGTTCTCCCGGCTCTGCATACTGCTGGATCTTTCCTTTGTCCATAACCAGCACTTTTGTACCCAGCTTCAGGGCCTCAGAAATATCGTGGGTAACAAACATCACAGTAATCCCCGTTTTTTCATAAATCTGCTTAAGCTCCGTCTGCAGCTGGCTCCTGGTAATCTCATCCACCGCTCCGAACGGCTCATCCATCAAAAGAATATCAGGTGATGCAGCCAAGGCTCTTGCGATTCCCACCCTCTGCTGCTGCCCGCCGGAAAGTTCCGCCGGATACCTCTCCTTCATATCCTCATCGAGGCCCACAATGCCCATCCACTTTTCCACCGCTTTTTTTGTGCGCTCCTTATCCTTTTTGTTGAGCAGGTCGGGAACATAAGAAATGTTCTGTTCCACAGTCATATGCGGGAACAGGACACTTCCCTGGATTGCATAGCCGATATTCCTTCTGAGGCTGATCATATCCAGCTCAGAGATATCCCGCCCCTCTACAAAGATCCTGCCTCCGTCCGGTACCACAAGACCGTTTACCATTTTTAAAACCGTGGTCTTGCCGCAGCCTGAGGATCCTATAACGGTCACAAACTCGCCCCGCTGTACTGTGAGGTCAAACCCTTCTATAACCATCTTTTCCCCATACACTTTTTTTATTTGACTGAATTGAATTGCTGCGTCCATATGGCCCTCCTCACTTTAACAGCCCTTTGCTCTTAAGGAAATCTTTTGCCGCTTCTTTCGGCTCTTTTTCTTTTGTCTCTACTTCATAGTTGATCTTTGCCATCACATCGTCAGACAGAATCCCATCCAGTTTTTGAAACACTTCTTTCAGCTCCGGATGCTCCTTCAGCACATCGTTTCTTACTACATTCCCGCAGGAATAAGAAGGATAAAAGTTCTTGTCATCTTTTAAGACCGTCACGTCAGATACACTCAGCTGGCCGTCTGTAGTAAAAATAATCATGACATCAATCTTCTTCTGTGCCATAGCCTTATATTTCAGGCCGATATCCATATCCACCGTCTTTTTAAACTTCATTCCGTAAGTCTTGCAGAGAGCATCGTAACCGTCCTCCCGCTCAAAAAAGTCGTATTCAGCCCCGAACGTCAGCTGTGATGACACAGCCTTTAAGTCTGAATTCGTCTTCAAATGATATTTTTCAGCAATCTCCCGCCGCACCGCCAGACCGTATGTGTTGTTAAATCCATACATTCCAAGCCACTGCATACGGCATTTGTCATTATAGCCGCTCTTCAGCTGGGGAAACATATCTTCCGTATATACACCGCTTTTTTTCAGCACCATATTCCATCCGGTCCCTGTGTACTCCGGATAGATATCAAATTCTCCTTTTTCCATGGCCGGCTGAATGTTGGATGTACCGCCTCCCACACCCTGGGTCAATTCTGCCTTCAGGCCTGTATCCTGCTCGATGAGAATACTCAGCATCTCACCCAGCACATACTGCTCTGTCATAGGCTTTGTGGCGATGTGTACGGTATCTTTTTTCCTCTGACCGAACAAAGATACAGCCGTCATGGAGACCAAAGCTGCAAGGACCAGGAGCAGCAAAATTCTGTTTGTCTTCTTTGCTCTTTTATCTCTGGTCTTCATCCGCCTTTCTGCAAATCCCAGAATGAGATCCATAACCAGTGCCAAAAGAGCAATCAAAAGGCTGCCTGCCATGGTCATGGCCGGATTATTTGTGGTGATTCCCCTGTATATGGCCACTCCCAGGCCTCCTGCCCCTATAAAGGATGCAATACCGGTAAGGGCAATGGTCATGGTCACCATATTTCTGATCCCTGACATAATAACCGGCATGGCAAGAGGCAGTTTGATCTTAAATAAGATCTGCGCCCTGGTGCTTCCCATCCCTTTGGCCGCTTCCAGGATTCCTTCATCTATGTGGCTCATTCCTGTATGGGTATTTCTGACCATCGGAAGCAGCGCATAAACCGTCAGTGCAATCACCGCTGTGGCATTTCCGATGCCGGAGAACGGAATCAAAAATCCCAGCATGGAAATAGACGGAATTGTATAAAGAAAATTAATCAGTCCCAGCGCCGGCTTGGCATACCTCTGATACTCACTGATCAGAATGCCTACGATCCCTCCGAAAAGTATGGCAATAAAAATCGCAATCAGCGAAATCTCCAAATGTTCCAAAGCCAGACTCAGGAAAAACCCTCTTCGTTGTGTAAGTACAGTCCACATTTGCTGCAGCATAGATTATCCTTCCTTCCTTTGAATTGCCCCTGCAGGACACTGTTCTTCACACAGCCCGCAGTGCAGGCAGTGTTCTGCCTGTATCTCAAACGGCTCACCTTCCCTGATGCACTGCGAAGGACACGCTTCTTTACATGCCCCGCAGCCTGTGCAGGAATCCGTGATGCAGAAACCTTTGTCCTCTTTTGTCATCGTTCCTATGGCAAACTGCTCTCTGTAAACAGGATTTCTGCCCAGGTCAAAAAATTCCAGCTGTGCGTCCTCTATACAGAAAGCTTCCAGAATATAACGCTTTTTCTCAGGATAAAGCTCCTTCATGGAAGGATTCTCATCAAAGATCCTGTCAATCCACATCGTTTGGTCTGTCAGTCTTTTTACCGGCCCGGACAGACGGATCATCTGATACTCCCTGTTCATGCCGGTAACCGCTGTATATTTCTCTGCTGTCAGCTGTCGGTAAAAGTCTTTCCCTCTTGCAGTACAAAAATACAGCTTTTCTTCCTCCACAAGCATAACATCGATAATACGTACCCGGGGACGGCCATGTTCATCTACTGTGGCAAACGCCGCATCTTTTATTTTTCTTAATAGTGCAAGGCAGTCTTTTGCTGTCATCTGTTTATCCTCCTGTTCTAAAATCAATCCTGAAATTATCATAAGCCTGCAATCTCCAAACGTAAAGTACGCACAAAAAAGTTGCCTGGGCACCAGGAAGATACCCGGTTTCTTTCAGATACTGTAAAAGGAGCGGCTAACTTCTGCAAATTAACCGCTCCTTTTTATTCCTCACTGATTACTTCTGCTTTAAATACATTGATCGTATCTGCATCCGGACAGCAGAATACTGCCGTTTTCTCAGGCTGTCCCGGGATGGATCCTCCGTACCTCAAAATGTCAACATACGGAAAAGCCACATGCATGGCCATGGGACAGAGACTGCCCCTCTCCGTATCAAAATCAAAACTGTCTCCGATGCTGTGGCCCCGGTGGCAGCCTTTATTTCCTTTTCTGTCAATCAGTGTAATGTTAATCTTGGGACGACTCAAAATTCAGCACCTCCAGATTTTTCTCGATAGGGATCCCCTTGAACTTATCCGCGGTATCTTTGTTTAAAAGGATCAGCTGCCTCACTGCGGACATGGCTCTTTTCACAGCCTTCTCAAGAGGGATCTGGTTCAGCACCTGGCTTACAAGAATCGCAGAGAAAATGTCCCCGGTTCCCGGGAAACGGACAGGAACACATTCAAACGGAATCTTTGAGACCGTCTCTGTCTTATCATCATAGACAAACACAAAATCCCCGTGTTTTGTCTTTACACTTGTGATGACCACAGATTTTGCTCCGAGCATGCGCAGCCTTTTAAGCAGTTCTTCTGCCTCCTGGTCCGACACAACTTCCTTTTCCTGATAAATATCAGCCAAAAATGCCGCTTCTGTCAGATTGGGCACGATCACGTCAGCCAGAGAACAGAGATCTCTCATATACCCTATGGTTCTGCTGTCGATGCCGTTATAAAGCTTTCCTTCATCCCCCATGATGGGATCTGCAAAGATCCAGGTTCCTCTCTTTTTCTGCTCCCTTAAGTATCCGCAGATCAGCTTTCCCTGCTCTTCTGAGACAATAAATCCTGTACAGACAGCATCAAAGGAAAAGTTCAGCTCTTCCCAGACATTTAATGTCTGCCTCATATAATCAGTCGTCTCTAAGATCTCAAACCTTCCGTAATCCAGAGTATTAGATACAAGAGCCGTGGGAAGGCTGTACAGATTCAGCCCTGCATGGGTCATCACCGGAAGCATGGCAGACAATGCCACCTTGCCGTATCCGGCCATATCATTGATTAAAAGTATTTGATCTTTCATTTCGTTCCTCTGCTTTCATAGCTTCATATTCTTTTCCAAAACCTTGATCAGCAGTCCGTAATCAATCGGTTTTGATACATGGTCATTCATTCCGGCCGCCAGCGCCTTTGCCATGTCCTCTGCAAACGCATTGGCTGTCAGTGCAATAATCGGTATTGTCCCAGACTGGGGATGACTGCTTCTCCTGATTTCTTTTGAGGCTGTGTATCCGTCCATAACCGGCATCTGCAGATCCATCAGCACCGCATGATAATATCCGGGTTCAGAGTCCGTAAACATTTCCAAAGCCTGTCTGCCGTTCTCAGCCTTATCCACAAGAAACCCTGCCTCCGTCAGGATCGTCTCTGCAATTTCCATATTCAGCTCATTGTCTTCCACCAAAAGGAGCTGTTTTCCTTTCAGTTTTTCCAGGGTCCGTACCCCCTCCTGTGTATCCCCGTAGGAATCAAGGCCTGACATTCTGTGTTCCACGACCTGATCCGGATCAGCAATCTTAAGATTCAGTGTCACGATAAAACGGCTTCCTTCACCCTTTTTACTCTCCACCTGAATATTTCCGTTCATGGCGGAGACGATTCCGTGGGCAATCGACATGCCAAGTCCCGTTCCCTGTACATTGCGGGCTTTGGAATCATCAGCTCTGGAAAACGGTACAAAGATATAACTCAGGAACTCTTCATCCATACCGATTCCGTTGTCCTCCACTGTAAAAACAAAGCTGGCATGTCCCGGAAAGCGTCCTGAGACTTCCTGTACCGTGACAGTGATCCTGCCGCCTTCCGAAGTGTACTTGACAGCATTTGTGATAAGATTGATCAGAACCTGGCGAAGCCTTCCCGCATCTCCTTCCAGATTTACGTGAACAAGATCTTTTGTTTTAAACAGCAGTTCATGTTCTTTTTTCAAAGCCTCAGGACGGGTAATGGAGTTGATGTCCGTGATCAGTTCCCTCATGCAGAACGGCCCTTCCGTCAGTTCAATCTTGCCTTTCTCAATCTTTGACATATCCAGGATCTCATCGATCAGGTCCAGCAGATGCCTGCTTGACATATCAATTTTTTCAAGACAGTCTTTTACCTTCTCCGGTTCACCGATCCTGGATGCGGCAATCGAAGACATTCCAATGATTGCATTCATGGGAGTCCGTATGTCATGTGACATCTGAGCGAGAAAACTGCTTTTTGCTTCATTTGCATTTTTAGCGGCCTCATAAGCTGCCAGCAATGCCTTTTTGTTCCGTTCCTCCTGCTCCTTTTCCTCTTCCACACTGTGGGCAGCCAGGATCACCTTCACCGGCACTCCATTCCTGCTTTCCGCCAGAATCACATGCATCCGCATCCATCCATAGCATCCGTCATAATTTCTTCTGAATTCCTGGGCATAGATCGTCTCCCCTGCACCTACCCTTTTCTGAATGGACTCAATGGAAAGCTCCCGGGCAAACTTCTCCTTCTCTTTTTCATGAATCAAAGCCATATAGGCTGATTTGAGCATATGATAACTGTCGCTGCCCTTCAGATAATCCTCCAGATCTTTTCTGATTCGGAAAGACTGAAATGTGCCTTCAGTGAGATCTACATAAAAAACAGAGTGATAGAAGGAGGAAAGCCCCTTGATGATATTTCTTGATTCGAAATAGAGCTTTTTCTGTTTCTCTTCTTCCATTTCCACCATCTTCTGTTCATTGATATTCATATTGGCAAAAACGACCTTGGTTACCGTCCCGTCCCGCATTTCCCCAATACTGAAGCGGGAACGCACCCAGCTGATCCGGTCCGGATAAACTCTCCGAAAATCCACATCATAGACCGGCTGATCCGCCGAAAGAGTCCGCCTGAGAAAATCAGGATTCCCTGCTCTGCGCATCTTTTCCTGATCTTCCTCATAAACGTGCTCACATATAAACTTTTCGTAATACAGGCTGAGACTTCCTTTTGGAAACTCTCTGCGCCTGTAAATATCAGCTTCCTGCCAGATGGCCTCTTCTATGTCATTTTCCAAATCAAACAAATAAATAGAATAATAACACTCACATAGATTGGACAGCACATTTTCTCTCAGCTGCGACTCCCTCTTGTCATCAATACAGCGGAGAGTCAGCAGGATATGCTCTTCCCGGTTCTGCTGGATGCACGCAGAATAATAATCATAGTAATGAAGATTCCCCCCGTCATCAGCAACTCTCAGTACTCCTTCCAGATAACTTTTTTTCCGGTAACTCTGCTTATCAAAAATCTGATCCAGCAGTTCCCTGTCTTCCAGAGGCATCTTCTGCTTCATCCTGCTCTGGAAATCCCCGAATGTCCCATGGCTTTCAAGACAAATCAGGTCTTCTGACCCATGGATACAGCTGTACTCTGATTTCCTCAGATCCGCACTGATGACCAGCTGATAGATCTGGGATACCGCAACCTGAGCAGTCCTTGCGTTGATCCTGGCCTCCATCTCCTTATCCTGCTCATCAAAAGCCACGATCACCCACGGAAATTCCTCAGAATAACCTGCTGACGGCACAATTTTAATTCTTTTCCAGTCTCCGGTTCTGCTGCGGTAAAATTCTTCAATCTGTGTCTCTCCTTCAAGAATCCGTTCTTTTATGTAATGGCTTTTCACAATATTGGAAATCGTCTTCTCATACCTGTATGACGCCTCATTGGCAGCATAACAGCAGAAAAACTCTTCATAGTCTGAAAACATCTGTGTAAAAAGCCGGAAAGAGTCTGATGTCTTAATCGTCTTATACGTCCTGTCCTGCACATTGCACAGAAAAATGCCGGTATAGCTGTCACTGAGGGACTGAATCACCGCATCATACTCCTGTTTGAGCATAACTGTGTTGGTGATATTCTGGTGATACCCCCTCAGGCGCACTCCCTGTTTATAATTCCAGTCCCGGACTCCCCCGCAGCGTACATAAATACGTCCCCATTTTGGATGTTCCCAGGGATACTGTACTTCTGCCTGTTCATCCTTTATCATTTTTTCCACTCCGGACTCAATGATCGGATAATAATCATCCTCAATGCGGTCATACCATTCCTGATAGCATTGTTCCGGCGCAGGCTCCGATTCAAACCCCAGCAGCCCGAGCATAGAGCTGTCGGCGTACATTCTCGGCTCTTGGCCATCATCTAATTCAATTACCCAAAGCCCTGTCTGGGCCTGGCGCAGAATCTCCTGAAGTTTCTGCGTGTCTCTGAAATGGTCAAGCATATCTTTTTCCTTTCCTAAATAAGGTGAACTTTGTCATAAATAAGTATATCATGATTTATGACGGATGCCTAATTGCTTTGTAACAAAAATCAGATAATTTTGACGCCTAAAAACCGCACAAGATCCATAGCCTGCCACGGGCTGATTTTCAGTCCGTACAGCTCCCGAAAGCTGTCTGATATCATTATCCCCTCAATATTGCTGTCAGACAGGTCAATGCCATCCAGCTTTGTCTTAAAAAAGTCTGTTTTGGACAGATTGACTTTCTCAAACTTTACTTTTTTAAACTTTACTTCCGCCAAAAATGCTTCACAAAAATCGCATCCTCTGAGCCTGCAGCTGTCCCAGAGTGTCCCCTCATAGTTTGCATAGTGGTAACATCCTTCCTCAATCAGGGTTCTGCGGAATGTACTCTGGCTGAAGTCCCCTCCGTCCCCCTTGCATCCCAATATTTCCGTGTCTTTAAAATAGCAGGACTGAAATCTGCAGTTGGAAAAGTCACAGTTCAAAAATTTCACATGATAAAACATAGAACCGCTGAAATCACAGGCCGTAAACCTGCATTTTTTAAAAGTAACATGATCCAGTTCAATCTTTATGGAGCTGTCCGGACACAAGACTTCTCCCTCGTAGTTTTTCTGTACCAGCGGCTCTTCCTCCTCATCCGCTCTTCTTATATCCTCTTCCAGCATCCTGATCCCCCTAACGTACCGGTTCGTAATCTAATTCTGATTCTTCTTTTGTTGCCTCCAATTTAAATATGACAGGCCGCAGTCCGTCGTTGCAGCTTACAACAGCCACACCGGGCTTCCTGATCCAGTCGCCGTAATAAAACAGGCCCTCCCCGGCACCATGCGATAAGGCAAACACATACTGGTAAATGGCTTTCCAGGCTTCATCACACAGCCCGTCAGGCTTTGCGTAGTCCGCATAGAATACCTGGCCTTCCTTCATCATCGGACAGGCCGTGAGCCCCTCTGCGCCGTATTCTTTGGCTAAGTCTTCATGAAACAGTGTCTTTAATACCGTAATCTTTACTTTTTTCATACAATACCCTCCTGTCAATGGTTATGGATACTTACTGTCTGCTGTCTTTTTCTGCGGCTACGATCAGCATCATCGGACGCCGCATCTCATCCTGCATACCCGGAAGATCCATCATTTCCTCTGTCGGCTTTGGTTCTATAATATGCCGCAGCACAAAGCCGCAGCAAAGCAGTGTATTCAGGTATCCAGTCAGTGTTCTGTGGTATTTTACCACCTGTTCTCCGAGAAAGACTGCATCCCTTTTTCCCTCATAAAAATACCGGTCTACGGGAAAATGAAGAATCTCTCCATTTTTATCGTAATACCAGTCCTGGGTCCCATATGCAGTAAAGACCGGATGTTCTGCCGAAAATACAAACTGTCCGCCGGGTACTGTCCATTGGCTGATCTTTTCTGCCAGAGCCTCAAAGTCTTTCACATAATGAAATGCCAGGGAACTGATGACTGCGTCAAAAGAATCCTTTGGAAATTCTAAATCTTCCATAGCACAGCGGCGGTACTCAATCTTTGCATGACTGTTTTTCTCTTTGGCTGTCTCCAGCATTTTCTTAGATATATCGATACCTACAACGGATTCTGCTCCGTGTTCAGCCGCATACATACAGTGCCATCCGTATCCGCAGCCCAGATCCAGCACCCTTTTTCCTGAGAAATCGGGCAGCACCTTCTGAAGCTCAGACCATTCGCCTGCACCTTTGAGTCCTTTTTTTGAACGGTCCATCTCACTGTATTTCTTAAAAAATTTATCACTGTCATATTTATTTTCTTTCATGATTTTCTCTGCACCTCCACAGCCGCATGACCTGCTCCACTGCAGCCGTCATATTTTTCTTTGCATTTTCAGTCTCCATTGCTGTCTCTATAGATGATGCCTCTCTTAAAATGGGGAAAAATGCATCAATTCCATGCCTGTTGCATTCTGAGGCATCGTCTGCTGCACACCCTGCAAAAGCAACGACAGGCTTTCCATACTTTTTTGCCAGCTTTGCCACTCCAGCCGGAGCTTTTCCCATTACAGTCTGGGCATCCAGCCGTCCTTCTCCGGTGATGACCAGATCTGCCTTCCGGATATATTGTTCCAGTTCTGTTTCTTTCAGGACGATGGTAATTCCTGATTCCAAAACTGCATTTGTAAATGTGAGAAATGCAAATCCCAGCCCTCCGGCGGCCCCTGTTCCCGGCTGTGAAGGATCGGCCCTGACAAACGTTTCCCCTGCCAGATCAGCATAATGCTTCAGCCATTGATCCATAGCTTTAATCATAGAGGGATCTGCCCCCTTCTGCGGCCCGAACACCGCACTGCATCCCTGATCCCCGCACAAAGGATTGGTCACGTCACAGGCTATTTGGAATTCACATTCCTTTAACTCCGGCAGAACCCGGGCATCCGAAATGGATTCCAGTTCTGAAAGCCCTTTGGCTCCCGGCGAAACCTGTTCTCCCCGGCCGTTTAAAAATCCATACCCCAACGCCTGCAGCATACCGATCCCGCCGTCATTGGTGGCACTTCCTCCTATCCCCACAATAAACCGGCGGCACCCCTTTGATATGGCATCCCTGATCACTTCTCCTACGCCATAGGTTGTTGTAAACAGCGGATTTCTCTCCTTTTCCGAAATCAGAGTGATCCCTGCTGCACCGGACATCTCAAGGACAGCCGTACCTGACTTTTCTATAATTCCATAACAGCACTCCACAGGACGTCCAAGAGGTCCCGTAACCGTGATCTTTTCCCTTCTGCCTCCCATTCCGCAGACAAGTGCTTCCACTGTACCTTCTCCGCCGTCCGCAAGGGGCCGGACCCATACATCTGCCTCCGGATACACCCTCAAAATGCCATCCAAAACAGCTTTTCCTGCCTGCGCCGAAGTCAGGCTTCCTTTCAAAGAATCCACTGCCACTGCTACTTTCAACTGCCCTCGCCTCCTGTCAAATAGAAAAATTTATGATAATATCTCATCTCGATTATACATGATCGTACACAGCACGTCCATTCAAAGGATTTGAAATACAATGACATTTTGACCAGTTCTCCGGCTTGCTGTCTCAGGAATGTAAGATTTTCTAACTTTCAGCAAAGTCTCTCCGGCGGCCCGTTCGGAACTCGCTGAC
>NZ_JAGZSD010000043.1 GCF_018381315.1 Anaerostipes sp.
GGCTGATGCGTTCCGGAGAAGACAGGCTGCCGCCCATCGTCCTGTACCATTATTCAGAGACGCGTGCCGGAGAACATGCGGCGGACTTCCTGAAAGGAACCGCGGATGGAACGTATGTCATGGCTGATGGTTACAGTGGTTATAACAAGCTGAAAAATGTCCGGAGATGCTGTTGTTACGCACATATCCGGAGATATCTGATTGAAGCCATTCCAACCGGCCATGATAAGGACTACAGCCATCCAGCAGTTCAAGGCGTTCTGTATTGTAACAAGCTGTTTGAGTATGAACGCAGCTATAAGGAAAAGGAACTATCTTATATGCAGGTTTACAAACGCCGCCAGAAGGATCAGAAGCCGATCGTGGAAGGTTTCATACGCTGGCTGGATGCACAGCACCCAGAAAAAGGAAGCCGCATGGATCGGGCAGTGACTTATATCCGAAATCGAAAAGACACGCTGATGACATATCTCGAAGACGGACGCTGCAGTCTGAGCAATAATCCATCGGGGAATTCAATCAGACCGCTAACCTTAGGCCGCAAGAACTGGCTGTTCAGCGACAGCCAGGATGGTGCGAATGCGAGTATGGCAGTTTATACCATGATAGAGATGGCGAAAGCACATGGGCTGCACCCATACAACTATCTGCAATACCTGCTCGACAGCCGCCCAGGCAAAGATACTACCGATGCAGAATTTCAAGATCTCGCACCGTGGAGTGAAAAAGCCAGGATAGAATGTAACAAAAAATCAGAGTAAAACGCTCGCAACCCTGACATCACATGTTGGTGCCAGGGTAGATGTGTTGGGATACCCTAACACTTGGCGCTTACTAAGTATCAGTAGAGGTTTACTCCGTATACCTACAGTTATTGTACCATCGTATAGATAGTCGCATTAGTTTAGCCGCTCATCCAGTAACACCGATTGTAACTTATCATACGCCCAACTGCGAATAGGCAGATAGACGAACTAGACGTTTAGCAGTCCAGTACATGTATCTAATGCTATATTAGATAGCGAGTTACCCAACCTCACAAAAGGCTGGAACTATTTTATCACAGTATCATTCGGTTCTTGTCTTAAATAGTATTATTTCTAACCCTAAACCTCATACTTTTCTTTTTTTATTATATTCACTCACTGTCACTTGACAGAATTCTACTTATAAGAATCGTCTTATACTCTCCTTCATCAGTTTTTCTATTGTTGCAGCCTCTCCCATATCTCTAGCACTTATCGACATATATATTTTCATCTTAGACTCCGTACCTGATGGCCGTACCACAATCGTGCAATGATCCTCCAATAGAAATCTTAACACATCAGATTTCGGTAATCCATTCAGACCTTTCGAATAATCTAAGCACTCCAATACCCTTTTACCCGCCAAAGTGTCTATACCTTTTCTCATTAGCGCCATTATTTCCTGCATTCGTTGAAATCCAGTCACTCCTTCAAATTCAAAAGAATGCAATGTATTCAAACAATATCCATATGTCCTGTATAATTCCTGCATTTTTTCCCAAAGGTCTATCCCTTTGGATTTATAATATGCAAACATCTCGCAGATTAAAAACACTCCTCCCACTGCATCCTTGTCTCTTACATAGGAACCGCTTAAATATCCATAACTCTCCTCAAAGCCAAAGATATATCGTTCTTCTTGTCCCTTTGATTCCAGTAAGCCAATCTGTTCACCGATATATTTGAATCCAGTTAAAACGTTTTTTGTGCTTACGCCATAATGTTCTGCAATCCTTTCTGCCATATCAATTGTCACAATTGTCTTGAAAAATATCGGTTTCTCCGGCATAGTTCCAATAGTTTTTCTCCTGCTGCAAATATAATCCAGCAACAACATTCCTGTCTCATTCCCGCTCAAAAGTACATACTTACCATTCGCATCTTTTACTGCAACACCCACCCGGTCACAATCCGGATCTGTTGCAAGCAGAAGGTCCGCATTACATTTCCTTGCATACTCAATCCCCAAGGACATGGCATCCTGAATTTCTGGATTTGGATACGGACAAGTAGGAAAATTCCCATCTGGCAGTTCCTGCTCTTTCACTACTGTTATATTGGTGAAACCACTTTCGTTCAGCGTTCGCAGCACTGGCTTTAGTCCTGTACCATTCAACGGCGAATACACAATAGCCACATCCTTGTCCACTACATCATTTGGCCCCAGTACACTTTGACTTTTTACTGCCTCTATAAATCCGGTTACAATTTCAGGCAAAATATAATTGATACTCCCTACTACGATTGATTCATCAAAGTTTGCCCTGCATATTCCCTCAAATATATCGGTTGCTTCAATCTCATCCAAAATGTCAGATGCCACCTCAGTAGTGATTTGGCATCCATCCGGACCATATACTTTATAACCATTATATTTTGCCGGGTTGTGAGAAGCTGTTATCATAATACCTGCCGCACATTTCAACTGTCTCACGGCAAATGACAGACATGGAGTGGGCATTAGACTATCATATAAGTATACTCGAATCCCATTTCCCACAAAAACCTCTGATGCTATCCTTGCAAACAACTTCGACTT
>NZ_JAGZSD010000026.1 GCF_018381315.1 Anaerostipes sp.
AGGTGCAAAAGCGGAAGTGATCGAATACAATCCTGGATTTACTCCGGACAACAAATATGTTGAGATCATGGAAGTTGTAAAATCAGTGACAGACGTTGTCGATATCATGGATGCCAACATCCTTGTATCCGGCGGACGTGGAATTGGAAGCCCTGAAAACTTCAAAATCTTAGAAGATTTAGCAGAAGTATTGGGTGGAGAAGTGAGCTGCTCCCGTGCGGTAGTAGACGCAGGATGGAAGCCAAGAGATATCCAGGTTGGACAGACTGGCAAGACAGTACGTCCGAATGTATACTTTGCAGTTGGAATCTCCGGAGCAATCCAGCACGTGGCTGGTATGGAAGAAGCTGATATCATCGTTGCCATCAACAAAGATGAAACAGCACCGATCTTCGATGTGGCTGACTATGGTATTGTCGGAGACTTAAATAAGATCGTTCCGATGCTGACGGAACAGTTGAAACAAACATTGGCTAAATAACTTTTAAGATGGAGATATATATATGACAATCGGAATAGGAAATGATCACTCTGCCCTGGATTATAAAAATGAAATTCTTCATTATTTGACATCCAAGGGTTATGATGTCGTCAATTACGGTACAGATTCTGCTGACAGCTTTGATTATCCATTGGCAGGAGAGTCCGTTGCAAATGCTGTTGCAAACGGAGAGGTGGATCTGGGAATCCTGATCTGCGGTACCGGCGTGGGCATCAGTTTAAGTGCAAATAAAGTCAGCGGCGTCCGTGCCGTTGTGTGCAGCGAACCTTACAGCGCAAAGCTTTCCCGCCAGCACAATAACACGAATATACTGGCTTTTGGAGCCAGAGTCATCGGCATTGAAATGGCAAAGATGATAACAGATGCATGGCTTAATGCAGAGTTTGAAGGCGGCCGCCATCAGCGCAGAGTCAACATGATTACAGAAATAGAAAAGAAAAATTCTTAAAATAAAAGAGCAGAGTATGCTGAAGTACATACTCTGCTCTCCATTTCAGTTATGTTTTTCAATATAGGACAAAATGAGATCTGCTGCTTCTTCAAAGCTTATTTTCCCCATATTCAAAGCCAGATCATAATTTTTCACGTCGCCCCACTTTTGTCCTGTATAATAATTGTAGTAGGATTCTCTTGTCTTATCTTCCTTTTTTATCTCAGCCATGGACACTTCCCGTCCTTCGGCTTCTGAAAGGCGCCTCTGCCTGAATTCATCATTTGCGTAAAGATATACAGAATATACATTTTCAAAATCTTTTAATATATAATCAGCGCATCTTCCAAGGAAAACACCGGATCCGTAGCCTGCCAGCTTCTGTATGATCTTTCCCTGCTCTTTAAACATCTGGTTATACACCGGAATGTGTCCCGGCGTTCCCATCATGACACTCAGCCCTTCCATATATTTGGAACTTTTCTTGTAATTCAGCTCCTCCATGGACTGCTCATCCAGGGAATCAAATCCGATCTTGTCTGCCGCAATGTATAAAATCTCTCTATTGTAATACCAGACCCCAAGTCTGTCTGCCAAAATCTGAGCCACTTCAGTACCGCCGCTGCCGTGCTGACGGCTGATTGTAATCAATGTTTTTTCCATCTCTGTTTCCTTTCTGATCAACTTTTGCGGATATGCCATAAGATACCCATCTCATTTATAACTTATCACTATGATTGTTATTGATTTTCTGTTTCCGCTCTCATTATACTCAATTAGTTTCCAGAATACCATACTAAATTTCATTTTTAGTGAATCGATCATCATTTATGTAAAAATCAGTCTGTCTCTTGTCAAGATTAAACAATGTTTGATTTTTCAAAAGAAATAAAGCCGCAGTCTGTAGGATGATCCAAGATCAGCCCTTTTTTATGTTTCAGGAGATAACATCCGATGGTCAGATCTCCCCCTGCAGACAGCATGTTCAGGACTGACAGCAAAAAAATCATATAGTTGGGCACAATCATGGAAATGCAAAATAGTCCCAGACCCAGCACGCAAAAAGGCAGATATAAGCCCACTGAGTAACTGCCGGCCCTCAATGGTTCTTTACAGTGGCAGTATGGGGTCAAGGAACTCCACATCATGCCAAACGCAATACTCTTCCATCCCTTTTTACAACTAAGGCTCCATCCCAAACCGTGCAGCAGTTCATGGATGAATATAGTGATGAAAAAAACTCCAAAAAAGAAGATCAGCGTTCTTCCATTCAGTGCAGTCCCTCCTCTTCCCCAACGCAATGCGTGTAATATATATGCTAAAATACAAAATGGTCCGGCAGTTACAAATGCCAGAACATTTGCCCTCAGCACCGAAATAATCCCGGATGACTCCTTAAAACCATCCTCTTTCATTTTTTCTCTCTGTCTCTCAAAATTTTCAATCCGTTCCTGCTTCTTATCTCTCTTCATGCCGCTTTTCCGCCTCTCACATATTATTTTATAAAAACTCTGTCTGTCATGGAGAGATTATAACCTGATATGCTGGTGCCTGCAAGAACAAGGGACTGCGGCGCTACCAATATCGAGGGAAAAAGAAGGCCTTCATGCAGAGTATGGTTGCAGCAATGGGAAGAAATCTAAAAAAGCTGCACCAAAAGATCCAGTCAGGGAGGACCGGAAAGTATCTGTACGACGTAAAAGAACCGGCATAAGATTTAGAAAATGAATAGCCGAAAGAAAAAGCCCATAAGAAGAAAGAGAAGAGTTTATTAAAGTACTGGATTTTTAGGAAAGAAGGTTTAAAAGAGAAAGAAATGGCCCGTTCAAGGATAAAAAGGGGACTGCCGACCGGCTAAATATTTTTAGCTAGTGCGACAGCCCCTTCCAATCTTTTTATTTCTATTTCTGCCGTTTTTCAATGTATTCCAGAATCAAGTCTGCACAATTCTCAGGACTTATTTTTGTCATATTGACAGCCAGATCGTAGTTCTGTACATCGCCCCACTTCTGCCCTGTATAATAGTTATAATATGATTCTCTTGTCTTATCTTCCTTCTTTAATTCAGATTTTGTAACCTCCCGTCCTTCCGCTTCAGACAGATGATTTAAACGGAATTCATCATCTGCATAGAGATATATTGTATAAACATTCTCCATATCTTTCAGCACATAATCCGCACATCTTCCAAGGAATACCCCGGATCCATATCCCGCAAGCTTACGGATGATCTTGGACTGCTCCTTGAACATCTGATTGTAAACCGGAATATGCCCCGGTGTTCCCATCATAACACTTAAGCCTTCCACGTATCTGGAGCTTTTTCTGTAATTCAGCTCTTCCAGGGATTTTTCATCCAGATCATCCACACCGATTTTCTCTGCTGCCATATACAGGATATCTCTGTTATAGTACCATACATCCAGCTTGTCTGCCAAAACCTGTGCAACCTTTGTTCCATCGCTTCCAAATTGGCGGCTGATGGTGATTAATGTCTTTTCCATAGTTTCTCCTTTCCAATCTCGGTTTCAGAAAATCATCATAATATATTCATAATTATCAATAGTTGTCATATATTATTCAAGTATATTATAAATATATATTCTAATTATACTCAATTCATTACCAAAAGTCTATCTCTTTTCCAAATCCCCGACTTTGTATACAGATAACCGATGGGCACAGAAACGGACGGTGCTATGAGGCAGGCCAGGTAGACTCCATTTAACCCGATCAGGTGATTGAAAATACCCGCAAGAACGATCCTTACCAGAATGCAGTTCACAAAACTGCTCATGAAAACATACATGGTATGCCCAGCCCCTGTCATCAGGGAGTGATAATTGAGAAACATAGCATAAAAGATCTGGCCGATAATCTCAATCCTTAAATTCATAACCGCGGCAGATACTACATTCGGATCTTTGGTAAACAGTGAAGCCAGCCACGGAGCGCTGATCTCGATGACCAAAATCACGATCCCCGCCATGACCAGGCAGATCTTCATGCCCTCTTTCATTGTCTCCCTGGCTCTCTCAAACTGGCCGGCTCCCAGGTTCTGTGCAATCATCGTGGCAGCACCTCCGGACATGGAGGTAATAAACAACTGGCTGAACTCTTTGATCTTTATGCTGATTCCGTTTCCGGCAGAGACATCCACCCCGTATTGATTGATAAAATAAGTAACCGTGAGCCACGAGATCCCGGCAACTGTGTTTTGCAGCACACAGGGAACGCCCAGTTTCATTATTGCCCATAGCTTTTCTATCCTGATCTTAAAATTTTTCAGGTAAAATCCATAATAACTCTGATGTTTCCATGTATAGGCCAGAGCGGTCGCAAAACTCACGGCCTGTGCAAATACCGTGGCATATGCAACTCCCTTGATTCCCATTTTAAACAAGACCACAAAACAGATATCCAGAATAACGTTCAACAGAATCGAGTAAAGAATGCATAAAAATGGAACCCTGGAATTTCCTGTCCCCCTCATGATCGAACTCAGCGCGTTATATCCAAGGATAAATAGACATCCGCCGGCACATATATGAAGATACTCTATCGATTCTTCCATGGCAGGAACACCTAGCATTTTAAGCAGTGCGCCGGAGGTTAAAAATATGATGATCCCGCTGACAGCCCCGAACAGGAGGGAGACAGAAAAAAGTGTGCCTCCCGCCATTTTTCGTTCTTTATGGCTGCTGTTGCCGAAATACTGACCGATCAGTATGTTTCCTCCCAAGGTCAGTCCCACGGCTACCTGGGTCAGAAGATTCATGATCTGACTGGAATTGTTGATGGCAGAAACACTTCGTTTTCCGATGAACTGGCCTGCGATCAAAAGATCCGCAATACTGTACAATGCCTGAAGGACACTGGTCAGCACCAGCGGCAAGGCATATGCGATCAATTTCTTTCTTATATTTCCCGTTGTCAGATTTCCCTGATGTTCCCCCATATTCTTATAACTCGCCTCTGGATTCCCGTTCTTCCAGTTCTTCCATGATTCCGGCATACTGTTTATCCAGCCTGTAGAAAAACAGAACAAGTGCCGCAACTCCCCATATGACAACCGGAGCCCAGATATAAATATTGGAGATGGCGCCTATAGCGCTGGCCGGCTGCTGCACTGCCGCTCCCGTACTATCTGAAGATATGTAGCCGACTGCTGCCAGGACTGCGCCCACTGCCGCGCTGGAAAGTCCGGCTCCAACCTTGGATCCCACGGAGGCGGCACTAAAGATCATGCCTTCCTGGCGGATATGGGTCTTCCACTGTCCATACTCAACTGCATCTGCAATAAATGAGAAGATCACTCCGAACAGCGGCGCCTCTCCCAGCCCCTTGATTGCTGCAGATGCCACGGCCAGACCGTAGCTGTGCGGATTGATAAGGAATAAAAGCTGTCCAATGATGACAATGAGAGATCCTGCCAGAGCCAGATTTCTCTTTCCGAATCTTGGGATCAGCAGCGGGAGAAGCAGGATGCCGGCAATCATAACCCCCTGCTCTGCCGCATAGATTACTCCGGTAAAGTTCTGATTTCCCAGAATGTATTTGCAGTAATACGCCAGGTCGATTCCGATGACTGTGGAATATACAGAAAGAATCCCCCAGAGCGCAAGGCTCATGAACCAATATTTGTTATGTACCAGCGCAAGCAGGCTGTCCTTAATGGAAACCTTCATCTGGTCAGCCGCTTCAATGTGGACCCTTTCTTTAGTATTTGCAAAGCAGATAAATAAAAGGATCATCGCAATCACGCAAAAGATAGCAGATGTGATAACCCATGCCTTCTGGTCGTTTCCAAACAGTCCCACCAGCGGGAGAGTAAACGATGTGGTCAAAATTCTTCCAATCGGCGAAAATGCCATACGCAGAACATTGGTCACCGCCCGCTCGTTCTGATCCCTGGTCATCAGGGAAGCCAGTGTTCCATACGGCAGGTTCAGTGCGGTATACACCACTGTTGTTACAAGATTGTAGGTAATAAAGATGTAAATAGTCTTTATCATATCCGATGCCCCCGCAGGGATCAGAAACAGTGCGACTCCTGAGATGGCATACGGCACAGCCATCCATAAGATCCAGGGTCTGGCTTTTCCGTGCCTGGAATGGGTGCGCTCGGTGATGATTCCCATAATGACGTCGGAACCCCCGTCAAACACACGGGAGATCAGCATAATCATACCGATGGCCGCAGGATTTACTCCCACATAATCAGTATAAAACAGAGTCAGCAGGGTTGTGGTCAGACCGAATATAATATTGCAGGCGGTATCTCCGCCGGCATATGATATCTTTTCTCCGAGGGACAATTTTACATTAAAATCCCCTCCGGTTTTTTTCTCATTCATTTTCTTCTCCTCTTTTCCTGGATAAATTAAAGACAGATCAGTTTATAATGAAAATTCCGCCACCGTTTGTTTTCTCTGATGACGGAACTTTCCAAGCATATGTACCTTTATTTTTCGTAATCGACCCATGTAGATCCTTCATCCGCAGATTCTACACATTTCTCAATAAACTTCACGCCTCTGGCTCCGTCATGTACATTCGGATACCAGAAATCCTTTAAGAATTCATCATCTTTCCTGTTTGCCGCATCCATGGCGATGGCAAAACGGCGGTATAAGTTTGACCATGATTCAAACAGGCCTTCAACGTGTCCGCCTCCGATGCGGTCCTCTTCCAATGCTTCCCCGTAAAGATAATCTGTTCCACGCTCCATCACACATGCAGGTTCTCCCTGTACTTCATATCTTAACTGGTTCGGACGCTCATTCCACCATTCAATGCTGGCTTTTTCTCCGATCACACGGATCTTCTGCCCATGCATGGATCCGCAGTTGACGCCTGATGCCCACAAGGTTCCCTTGGCGCCGTCCTTGTAGTTTAACAATACAAACGCATTGTCTTCCAGCTGTCGGCCTTCCACAAAGCTCTGTTTTGTGCAGAGAAGGCTTTCGATCTCAAGCTCCGGGCAGATCAGTTCACCCAGGTATAACGCATGGGTTCCCACATCTCCCAGGATGAAGCTCGGCCCTGCGATTTTTGGATCTGTACGCCATTTCTGGGCAGCACTGTTTGCCTCAGTGGCAACATTACATCCGCCGTGGGCAAACTGCATCTGCACGATACGGATCTTTCCCAAATCGCCTCTGGCAACCATTTCTTTTGCCTGCTGCACCATCTGATGTCCTGTGTAACCATAAGTCACTCCGAAAATCAGCTTCTTTTCCATTACCAAGTCTTCCAGCTCTTTGGCCTGTTTAGCCTCAAAACATAATGGTTTTTCACAGATCACATGCAGATCGGCCGTGAGGGCAGCCTTGCTGATCTCGTAGTGGGTTCCGTTGGGCGTAGCGATGGAGACTGCCTGGATGCCGTCTTCCCGTTTTGCTTCTTCCTCAAACATTGTCTGATAATCAGGGTAACAGCGGTCTGCATCCACACCGATATTCACACCAAATTCTTTTCCTCTTTCAGGATCAATGTCAAACGCTCCTGCCACCAGCATAAAGTTTCTGTCCCTTGTGGCGCTGGAACGGTGGATATAACCGATCTGGCTTCCTCTTCCTCCGCCGATCATTGCCCATCTGATTGGATTTTCTATCACTCTTTCTCCGTTGATCATGATTGTTTTCCTCCTTATTTTAACATAGTGTCCAGCAAAAATTCAGCTGATTTACGGATGGCAATTTCATTATTCGGCATCAGCGGATCTTCTACTTCAATGCTGACTGGTCCGCAGTATCCTCCGGCCACAAGGTTTCCGAAGAACTCTTTCCACCACAGGTGGTCATGTCCGTAACCGACTGCCACATAGTTCCATGCCCTTACATGTGCGTCATCGTCATATCCGTGCAGTTCAATAGCCTCCAGGCCTTTTAATTCCGGATTGATTCTGGAATCCTTCCCATGAACATGCAGAATGCAGTTATCCTTTGTCAGTTCTTTTGCCACCAGCAGAGGATCTCCTCCCATGAAGAACATATGGCTCGGATCCAGATTCAGTCCGATGACCGGTCCCACAGCATCTCTGAGCCTGCGGATCGTACTCACGTTAAAGACCATGTTGTAAGGGTGGTTTTCCAGGGCAATCTTTTCAACGCCGCATGTTTTTGCTTTCTGGGCTGCCTTCTTCCAGTAATCGATGGTTACTCCCCACTGGTATTCCATGATTTCGCTGCAGGAAGGCGGGAAGGTATGTGTAATCCAGTTTGGATGTTCATCGTTTGGTCCTCCTGCCGGAAGTCCTGACTGGGCCACAATCGTATCCACACCCATGAGCTTGGCAAGCTCCAGCGTCTTATCCATGTCCGCTCTGTGCCGTTCTCCCAGTTCTCCCGGTGCCACAGGATTTCCAGAACAGTTGAATGCTGCGATCTTAAGCCCACGTTTTTCGATGGCGTCCATATATTCTTTTCTGGCCTCTTCGCTCTGAAGCAGTTCATCCAGATTCAGATGAGGCGCTACAGAATATGCTCCTGTTCCAAGTTCCAGGCTTTCAATTCCCATGTCCACGCAGGCATCCAGCATTTCTTCAAAAGACAGGTGTCTCAGACCATCTGTAAACAGGCAAAGGCTCATAGGAACCGGATGTCTCGGTGCTGCAAAAACTACTTTTTCACTCGTCATTGTTACTCTCCTTTTACTCTTTTTCAGGTTTTCTTAGTTAATCTGCTACTCTTTCAATGTCTGTATTATATCTTTTTGTGCAGTATTTCCCAAAGAACAATCCATTCCTGTTTTAGCACAATTTAACGAAGTTCCAACTTGCCAACCTCCGGCCTGCCATTGTATAATGACATCACCTATTAGTAAAAAGAGAAAATATTTTTCTCAGAAAGGAGCTTTTATGGATCCTTATAAACGCTTTTACCAGGCCAATGACTCCGGCATTTCCGTAGAACACTGGACTGGTTCCATGTCCCAGGACGCACATATGCATAAGTATTATGAGCTTGTTTTCATAGAAAAGGGTTCGTGCACCCATACCTTCTGTAAAGAAGACACCCTGCTGCTCCCCGGCGACAGCTTTTTGGTCCGCCCAGAGACCTCCCACAGCTTTACCATCCACGAACAGACTTCCATCTACAACTGCCAGTTCTATCCGGAAGTTCTGGATGAACAGGTCTTTTCCCTCGTAAAAGAGTTAAGGACAGACACAAGGGATGACCAGGCTCTTGAAAAGCCGCCTGCATCCTTTCAGGCAGATATCAACAAACAAGGGATCGTCCACTTGGATCCCAATGAGCATCTGTTTCTTCTGTCGATCCTTGGCGGGATGCAGAAAGCCCAGGAGAAACAGGATAATTACCACGAACTTTTAAAACGGAAGTATTTAGAAGTGATTTTGATCATCTATAGAAAACGCTCTGACCAGCAGTTCAAAAACTACTACTCCCAGCCAAAGCAGAACCAGTCGATTATCATGAGGACATTGGCCTATATAGAAGAAAATCTCGCAGAACCCATCGACTTCAACGACCTTGCCAGGGACGAAAACCTGAGTACCAACCATTTTAGGAAGCTTTTTAAAGACGTGACAGGCCTTGCGCCAGTGGAGTATATCAACCGCCTGCGCATCACAAAAGCCTGCGAGTATCTCCATAACAGCGATCTGAATATGAGCGAGATCGCGGCCAATGTAGGAATTTACGATCCAAACTACTTCTCCAGGCTCTTCAAAACCTTTATGGGATGTTCTCCCCGCCATTATATCCGCCGTTCCAAAGAGTGAATCGGCGGATGTTTTGTATATATTGTATATAAAAAAGGACTTCCCTATTATATTTTAAGCCAAAATGTTCATAATCGTTAAATTATGCTAATTCCCGATTGGATTGTTCTTTTACAAAAGCACAACCGTGTTTATAATCAATAACAAACAGAAAACAATCCAAGGAGGTATTTTATGAAAATTACATTTGACACCAGTGCATTTTGGGAAACAGGCATGTCCTACGAAGAAATCTACCATACAGTAGCTGAAGCAGGTTTTGAGTATATTTCACCTTATGACCCGATCTTCCCTGGCTTCTGGAAACGTCCGAAAGCCACCAACGAGGAAGTGATGTGGCATAAAAAGGCCATTGAAAAAGAAGGTCTTAAGATCGCTTCCCTGACCACAGGGTTCCGACTTGCGGATCCTGATGAATTTATGCGTCAGTATGCCATTGACTGCTGGAAGCGTATGATCGAGATCGGAGAGATGATGGAAGTCACCGTCTTTAACACCGAGCTGGGCGGCAACGTAAAACAGCCGGAGTTGTGTGAGGCCAAGTTGATGCGATCTTTAGATGAGCTGATTCCACTCTTTGAGAGCAAAGGCATGCGCCTTGACATCCAGGCACATCCCAATGATTTTTATGAGACTAGCAATGAATCATGTGATATTGTCAAATATTATGACAGCCCTGCATTCGGTTATCTCTACTCTATCCCGCACACCTTCCACTATGACGGCGGAAAGGGAGATGTGGAGAGTATGCTCAAATATGCAGGAAAATCTTTGAAGCATATTATCGTGGCAGATACATGGGACTACACAAAATTATTCCGCTACAATATCAACCCAGCCCCTCTCTATGCCAGCGGAGAAGTGCGCTGTCATGCACATATCGGAAAGATTGGAGAAGGGGATGTGGACTTTGACGCCTGCTTCAAGACCCTGCGGGAGATGGGATTCGGAGAACAAGAAGATACTATCGCCACCTTCAACCCTCTCGGTTTCCCTGAGAGAGCCGTCACAGATGGGAAGTTCACCAAGGCTCTCCTGGAAAAAGAACTGTTATCCAAATAAAAATGTTCTCTATTGAAAAAACAAAAGCAAGCTTGCTTATTCTTTGCAGGCTTGCTTTTGTTTTATGTCTGTCCTTTTCTCTCACTGCGGACTTCCCTCGGTGTGCTCCCATAGATTTCCCGGAACATTTTGATGAACAATTTGTAATTCTTAAAACCATGCTTCTCTATAAGATCCATAATTCCCTCTTCTGTGTTGCAGATATCGTAGTAAATGTGCAGCAGACGTACCTGGTTGACATATCTTGAGAAGGAAACTCCCATATTCTTTTTAAAAAAGCGGCTGAAGTACTCACGGTTAAGATAAAAATGGGAAGCAATGTCCTCCAGAGGAATCGTCTCTCTATAATGTTCTTCTATATAGTCTGTGATCTCCCCTAAACGTTTCAGCGTCCCTTCCTTTTCTGCCGTCCTTCCGCTGTCCTCTTCACCAAAGTGATTCAAAAGTTCATACAGAATTTCCATGGCAATAGCCTGGCTTTTCAGTTCATATGCCAAGGGCTGTCTCACATACAGCGGCAGAAGCTGCCTTAAAAGGCCGCAGACTGTCTGATACTGTTCTTTCTTTTCTGTATCTGTCTCTTTTCTGCTGCACGTTATGCGGATTCTGTCTATATCCCTGACATAATTCTTCATTCTTTTTCTGGAAAACTGGATAATGATCATCATAGAAACTTCCGCACACTTCATTTCATGAATCTTATTAGAGTCAATAACCAAAAGATCACCGGCTTTTGTGAGATATTCTTTACCATCAAAAATTACAGAACCAGTACCATTTAGTACATAAATCAATTCAATTGCCGTATGCCAGTGGGGCGGAGTATACTGTCCCTTGTTTGTCCAATATCTGATATCTATACCTGTTTTCTCAAGATTATATAAGGTTTCATACATTTGTCAGCACATTCCTTTCCCAAAATTCAGCCGGGCAATGTCAATATCACCCTAAAAACTGGTCAAAAAATCATCTAATAACTTCATGTATACAATGATATCATAAGTACCGTAAAAGAAAAATATTCATTTTTGAAGGGAGGTTTTCATATGACGAATGCAAAAGCAGCACAGGTAAATACAAAGAAACTGTCTTTAAAGGAGAAAATCAAAAAATATTTTTTAGACAACTGTGACGTTATCAGCGCCGGAATCACGGCAATGAACGGCGGCCATTACTATATTCCGCCGAAGAAAAGATTGTGAGGTAAATGTGCAGAACGATGAAAAACCCAAAGAACCAATGAAACAGTAAAACAGCAGGTATGCTCCAATAACAATACCTGCTGTTTTGCTGTCTATGTATTTTATTTTCTGACCGGTTCTCCCACCATCAGCTTTCTGATTACTCCCAGAAGGCTTTCATACCCTCCCAGAAACTGGCTGATGGTCTTTACGAAAGCTCCATAGTGTACAAACTCTTCCGGTTTCAAACCGTCTTCTTCATATGCCATTATAAAATCAGGAATCTTCTTCAGCTCATTCAAATATTTTTCCGGAACCGGACGGCTCATACGCTCTTTTACTTCCACATCGGATCCGTTGATCTTCTCCTGCCAAGGCTGTGTGATCGTGAGCACTACGTCCCCGCCGATAAACTCTGACCAGTGGAAATAATTTCTGTACGCCGCAGCCAGAAGTCTTGTCTTGTAGCCCCGTTCCTGATAAATCTTATATGCATTCTTAAAAACAGCTACTCCTGCATACTCCAATGCACAGGGATCCAGGCACAGATTGTCACGTTTTACAGCTTCTTTTACCCAGTCATCCGTACGTCCCACCATGATCGTGCACACGGGGTTCATATTTTCATTGGAAAGGCCTGCTTCTTCTCTCCGTTTCAAACCGCGTTCCACTGCTTCTGCCACAGCTACAGCCTGTGCCACAGTGAAAGATACAGTGGCGTTAATACTGATGCCGGCAAAGGTAGCTTCCTCAAATGCTTTGATTCCTGCAGCTGAGGCCGGCATTTTAACCATAATATTTGGTGCCAGTTCTCCGAAACCGATGGCCTGTTTCGCCATTTCTTCTGCATTGCGGTAGAGTTTTGCATTAGTCTGAATAGAAATTTTCCCCTTTTTATGATTTGTCTTTTCATAAACCGGTTCCAAAAGCTTTGCTCCGCGCACTGCCATCTGTTCGATCAGGCGCCATGCAACTTCCTCTTCTGTTGCTTCCGGCATTTCATTAATCCATTTTACAAGAGTATCTTCCCAGAGATCCATCTCCTGATTTAATACATTCCCTACAATAACAGGATTGGTAGTAGCTCCCGCTGCTCCCCGTTCAATGGCGTATTCCAGCTCTTTTACTGCACAAGAATCGTTCCAGTATTCGGTCTGAGGGAATTTTTCACTAGTTTCAAACAGTTTTCCTTTTGCATCTGACATAAAGAAGACTCCTTTCATGAGAAAGTCGTTGGTTACATTATGATTATATATTAGTATGTTTTGATAATATTTTCAATACTTTTTTATATTTTAATCATAATATTCTCATATTATATCAAACACTTACCTTTATTTATACATAATTCTTTCTTTTTTCTCCATAATCACAAGATTTCCATAAGATTTGTTTAGAAATCATTTAGAATTGTTTATTTTCTATCCATTGTTTCAAATGGCTTTTCTGATATACTTAAGACATAGTTTTTCATATATATTTTAATCCTCTCTTTTCATTAAATACAGAACCCCGCAGGAAACTGCGGGGTTCTTATTGTATGGGAGTTTTGTTTACTGTCTCCATCTGGGTTATTTCTGCAATTACAAAAACCGGACATGTAAAATGCCATGCCCGGTTTTATACTAAGATTATTTAAAGTAATTTACTCCTGAAAGGAAGATCTTCTGATTCTTGTTTCCTGTAATATTGCTGGATACAAATTCTCCCATCCGTTCAGAGTGCCCCATCTTTCCTAAGACTCTTCCATCCGGGCTTGTAATACCTTCGATGGCATAATAAGATCCGTTCGGATTAAAGTCTTCGTTCATCGTAGGATCTCCGTTTAAGTCCACATACTGGGTCGCTACCTGTCCGTTTTCAAACAGCTTTTTAATCACGTCATCATTGGCTACAAAACGTCCCTCTCCATGAGATACAGGAATACTGAAGACATCTCCTGCGTTCACTTCACGAAACCACGGTGACAGGTTTGAAGTCACTTTTGTATATGCAATCTTTGAAATATGGCGTCCGATACGGTTCATCGCAAGGGTCGGTGACTGTTCTGTTTGCTCCACAATCTTTCCTTCCGGAACCAGTCCCAGTTTGATCAGAGCCTGGAATCCATTGCAGATACCAAGAGCAAGGCCGTCCCTGTTGGTCAGCAGATCCATAACCGCTTCTTTAAGCTTTTCATTTCTGAATGCAGTGGCAAAGAACTTGGCTGATCCTTCCGGTTCATCACCTGCACTGAATCCTCCCGGGAACATAATCATCTGTGATTCTTTGATGGCCTTTTCAAACTCATCCACTGAATCACGGATTCCCTGGGCATCCAGATTCTTAAATACCTTTGTGATCACTTCCGCCCCTGCTTCTTCAAATGCTCTGGCAGAGTCGTATTCACAGTTTGTACCCGGGAATACCGGAATAAATACTTTTGGTTTTGCCACTTTATTCTTGGCAAAGTATGCTTTGCCCTTTGTATAATTTCTTGTATCCACCGGATCCTGGCTTCCCTCAGAGCGGGTCGGGAATACCTCCTCCAGAGGTTTTGTCCATGCATCCTGAGCCTCCTTAAGAGGAACGACTTCATTTCCAAGCACCAGTTCCGGAGTTGTTGTAATCTCTCCCAGCAAAAGACTAGGAATCGCAAGTTTTCTGATATCTCTCGTATCCATCTCTACAACGAAAGAACCATAATGGTTTTCTACCAGATCCTTAAGTTCCACTTCCTGATCAAAGATAACGCCAAGTCCGTTTCCGAAAGCCATCTTGGCAACTGCCTCAATCGTTCCTCCGAATCCGATGGCATAGCAGGACTTAATCGCCCCTTCCTGGATCAGCTTATGGATACGCTTGTATACCTTCTTCGCCTCTTTATATACCGGAAGATGATAGACATCTCTCGGGATACAGATGCGTACAAGCCTGTTTCCTGCACGTTTCAGTTCCGGAGTAATCACATGTTTTCCGTCTGCCACATCTACCGCAAAGGATACCAGTGTCGGAGGGACATCAATGTCATTGAAAGTACCGGACATACTGTCCTTTCCTCCGATGGATGCCAGTCCGAACCCAATCTGTGCATGATAAGCTCCCAAAAGGGCTGCAAACGGCTGTCCCCAGCGCTCCGGATCCTCTCCCAGGCGTTTGAAATATTCCTGGAAAGTCAGACGGATCTTCTTATAATCACCGCCGGCAGCCACGATCTTTGCAATAGAATGGGTAATCGCATAGACTGCTCCGTGGAACGGGCTCCATTTTGATAAGTATGGATCAAATCCGTAACTCATCATGGTCACAGTGTCCGTCTTGCCGCTAAGTACCGGAAGCTTGGCCACCATCGTCTGAACCGGAGTCATCTGATATTTTCCGCCGTAAGGCAGTGTGACGCTTCCTGCACCGATTGTGCTGTCAAACATCTCCACCAAACCTTTCTTTGAACATACATTCAGATTCTTCAGTGTATCCATGCATGCCCCTGTAAAGCTCTCAGGGATCTCCTGGTCAAAGAAACTGCTTACACGCTGAGGTACTTCCACATATACATCGTTTTCCTGATGGGCCCCGTTTGTATCTAAAAATGCGCGGGACAGATTCACGATTTCTTTTTCTCTCCAGGAAAGCACCAGTCTCGGTTCTTCTGTGACAACCGCTACTGCTACTGCCTCCAGGTTCTCCTCCTCGGAAAAGGCTAAAAACTGATCCACATCTTTGGGATCCAGCACAACTGCCATACGCTCCTGGGATTCAGAAATAGCAAGCTCTGTTCCGTCAAGGCCGGCATATTTTTTCGGCACCTTATCAAGGTCAATTCTAAGGCCGTCTGCAAGTTCACCGATGGCAACAGAAACACCGCCGGCGCCAAAATCATTACACTTTTTGATCAGCCTGCTGACTTCTTCCCTGCGGAATAATCTCTGGATTTTTCTCTCTGTGGGAGGATTACCCTTCTGCACTTCTGCTCCGCAGGTCTCGATGGACTCTTCTGTGTGTACTTTTGAAGATCCTGTTGCTCCTCCGCAGCCGTCACGCCCGGTTCTTCCTCCGAGAAGCACGATGATATCTCCCGGATCTGAAGTTTCCCTGACAACATTTTTTCTCGGCGCAGCACCCATGACAGCTCCGATTTCCATACGTTTTGCCACATAATCCGGATGATATATTTCATCCACAAAACCTGTTGCAAGTCCGATCTGGTTTCCGTAAGAGCTGTAGCCGTGGGCAGCCCCGGTCACAATTTTTCTCTGGGGAAGCTTCCCTTTCAAAGTATCCTTTAGAGGTACGGTAGGATCACTGGCTCCGGTCACACGCATAGCCTGGTATACATAAGAGCGTCCTGAGAGCGGATCTCTGATAGCTCCGCCGAGACAAGTGGCCGCACCACCAAACGGCTCAATCTCCGTAGGATGGTTATGTGTCTCATTTTTAAAGCTTACCAGCCATTCTTCCTCTTCTCCTCCGTCAATGGAGACAGGAACCACAATACTGCAGGCATTGATCTCTTCACTCTCTTCCATATCGTTTAAAGCGCCTTCTCTTTTTAACCGGCGCATTGCCATCAGGGCCAGATCCATCAGACAGACAAACTTATCTTTTCTTCCCTGGAAAATGCTCTTGTGATCCAGCATATACTGCTCATAGGTAGCCTCCAAAGGGGCACGGTAAAAGCCTTCCTGGAACTTAATATTTTTAAGTTCGGTGGAGAATGTTGTATGACGGCAGTGATCAGACCAATAGGTATCCAACACACGAATTTCCGTCATTGACGGATCTCTCTCCTCCTCACCTTTAAAATACTTCTGGATATGCAGAAAATCCTTAAATGTCATAGCCAGGTTCAAAGAATCATAAAGCTCTTTGAGAGGCTGTTCGTCCATTCCCCTGAATCCCTCTACGATCTTTACATCTTCCGGCTCTTCAAACTCCATCACAAGCGTATCCGGTTTTTCTCCGGAAGACTCTCTGGAATCCACCGGATTGATGCAGTAATCCTTGATCTGCGCCATTTCGTCCTCAGAAAGCGTCCCTTTTACCACATATGTAGTCGCGCTTCTGATAACCGGTTCTTCACTTTCATTGAGCAGTTTCAGGCACTGCTGGGCAGAATCCGCTCTCTGATCGAACTGCCCCGGGAGGAATTCTACGCTGAAAGCAGCTTCCCCATCTTCCACAGGAAACGATTCTTCGTAAATCTCATCCACAGGAGGCTCACTGAACACTGTGCCCAGCGCCTTTTGATAGCTTTCCTCAGAAACATTTTCCACATCATAGCGGATCAGAACACGGATCTTTTCCACATCCAGCCCTAAATACTGCCTTACCTCATCCAGCAGCTCCTTTGCTTTGATTGCATAGTCCTGTTTCTTTTCCACATAAACTCTCTTTACTTGTCCCATATGGTCCTCCTCTATTCGTGCAGCTTCTTTATAATTTGAAACGCTGAAGCATTCTCCAAAATCATTGGATCCTTCTTCGCGTAAAAAACGATTCCATCCACGCTGGAATGCACCTCAGAGATGATATCTCCCTCATAAGGGTCCAATATCTCTCCCAGGAGCTGTTCCCGGTGCACTTCTTCACCAACATTCACCAGGCGTCTGAAAAAGCCTGATGCATCAGTCTTTACCTCCGCCATATCCTCTTCTTCTATAATACTAGCAATATATCCATTATGGCAATTATATTTTAAAATACCCATTCTTGTCAGAAAACGCAGAACAGCTGATACCGCCTGCTTTGCCGTGAGTTCATTGATATGTCCCGTATCGCCGGAATAAACGGAGAACGCATCTGTCCCGCTGATCTGCCAATTATAGTTTAATGTCTTTACATCAAAACTCCTGGCCTTGCTCGTGATCACATACGGCAGCCCGAATAAATTTGCCAGACTTGCACTTTCCTTTCCGGTAGGCTGCATCCTGACATGAGGTATGAAATCCCCCTTCCGGTAAAATGATGGAAACTGGATCCCATAGCGGTATCCCTTCACCTTTTCAAATATATTGGCGGCCAGACGGCTGGTAGGCTCCCCCTGAGGGTTCCCCGGGAATTCCCTGTTTATATCGCTGTTGTCAGAAACCCAATATCTCATCCCCACATTCATAGAGGAATTATTCAGAGACGGGATCACCAAAATCTCATGATTGCCGACAATCGCACCGGATGCTTCCAGTTCTTTCAGTCTTTTAACCAGAAGCGAACAGATAAACAGCTGCTGAAATTCATTGCCCCTCATAGAACCGATGATGCACGCCGCCGGTTCAGATTCCTCTCCCGTTTTTCCAAAACGGTATCCATCTATCTTAAATTCTTCCCTCAGATAAGAATCTGTGGAATACAGTGTTTCTTTCATCATAACCAGGCACCTCCCACAACTCTGGCGATCAGAGATCCCTCGGTTACCCCCGGATGTTCTCTGACTGTCATTAAGATGCCGTCTGCAGGAGCGATAATCTCCTCCTCCACCGCACCTAAGATGGGGCTGGTAACACTGCCGATGATTTCACCCTGTCTTACATAGTCTTTTACCTTTTTATGTGTGACAAATAATCCATTCGTCTCACAGTTCAGATAATGGATCCCGTCATCATGGACAATCTTCGCTTTCTTGGGTCTGGCCGTCTCTCCCTGCCAGATGCCCAGTTCCTTCATGGTAGCAAAAACACCTTCAACAATCTGCCTGCAGAAGTCGTATTTAATCCGGAATGCAGCTCCGGATTCAGTCACCATGCACGGCACTCCCCGCTCATTCAGTGCATACGCAAGGCTTCCTTCATTCACCGTGGTGGAAGGATGGATCCAGATCAGGTCTGTGTTCATGCATCCCGCCAGAAAAAGCAGCCGCTCATCTGCGCCGCCGTTTAATCTTACCTGGGGTATCTCCTGCAAAAAAATGTTGCTGGAATGGATATCAATGACACAGTCAGCGTCCTGCATATCTTCCAGCAGCTTTGCCGCCGTATACTCGCCCAGTTCACCCGTCAGATCCCCCGGGAATACCGTGCTGTAGTCTTCCTGGGTGATGGGTATGCTGCGGCTTCTGGCATCCAGGCCCAGAGGATTGACAGAGGGATATACGTCTACGATTCCTGATAAGGAATCGTAATCCTCCTTGATCCTCTTTATGATCTCGCCGCAGATATACTGTCCGCCTAACTCGTCTCCATATAGTCCGGAAACCAGGCAGATTTTTTTTTCCTTTCCTGTCATCACATCCGGATGCAGGGAATTCTTCTTAATTCTCAGTGTCTCCCGTACCGGAAGCTTTACTGATACTACTGTCTCAATCATGATGTTATCTCTTTCCTGTCCTGTAGCTTAATCGGTTAAACCAATCTGAGAAAAATAGTTTCAGAAGGATCGGCGCCAGAAGGGTTGTGACCAGCACCATAATAACAATCGGAGCAAAGAGATCCTCGCTGAGCAGTCCCACGTGGATTCCTTTCTGCGCCACGATCAGGGCCACCTCCCCCCGGCAGACCATGCCGGCTCCGATCTTCAGTGACTCCTTATAGGAATATTTACAAAGCTTCGCGCCGATGCCGCAGCCGATGATCTTTGTCAATACAGCTGCAACACTGATGAGCACTGTAAATATAATTAAAGTCTGGGTCATGCCGGCAACTTCTACTTTCAGCCCGATACTCGCAAAAAAGATCGGGGTAATCAGCATATAAGATATACACTCAACCTTCCGGTGAATATAATAAGTTTCCGGTATCCTGCACAGAATGATCCCGGCCAGATATGCTCCTGTGATGTCAGCAATCCCGAACAATTCCGCCAGAAATGCCAAAAACAGACAGAAAGCCAGTGCCAGCACAGGTACTCTTCTCCGGTGCACCTGTTCGTTGTTTACCTTCATCATAGACATCCTGCGGAAAAACTTATACACAAAAAATCCGCCGGCCCCTGAAATGGCAAAAAACAGAGCCATCTTCCCTATAATCAGCAAAACTCCTGTAATCTCTACAGTTCCTGCCCGGCCGATGCTTGTCATCACCGAAAGCAGGATGATTCCCAGTATATCATCAATAATTGCCGCACCGAGAATCGCTGTCCCCACACGGCCCTTGAGCTTTCCCATATCCTGAAGTGTCTCTACGGTAATGCTCACAGACGTGGCTGTAAGAATAACTCCCACAAAGATATTTTCCATCAGGTTCTTTTCAAACATATAGGATATAACGCCGCCCACTGCCAAAGGCACAAAAACTCCGCAGAGCGCAATCACCATAGCCGCTTTCCCGCTCCGCTTTAATTCCCTTACATCCGTTTCCAGCCCAGCCTGAAACATCAGAACGATCACTCCGATCTCTGCCAGGCTCAGGATCGTATCGGAAGGCTCAATCACATTGAGCACCACCGGTCCCAGGATGATACCTGCGATCAGTGCTCCAACCACCGGAGGCATGTTTACTTTCCGCGAGAACAGGCTGAAAGATTTCGTCAATGCCAAGATCACCGCTATATCCAATAAGTATCTGTATTCTTCCATTATTATAGCCTCCGCGCCAATATTCGATCGTATCGTATCATACAGGAAAACACTTGTCAAACCTATAACAATCTTTATGTCCCCTTGCTTTTTCCCTTATTATTTAGTATATTAAGAACAGCTCAAAAATGCAAATAAAATTAGTAGAATTTCTGTCAATTATCAGTAAAATTCTAAGAAAAGAGGTAGTCTTATGAGTGATGAATTCAACGTAGAAGCTGACGTATTTGAGGAAGAAAATCCAATCATCCATCTGGAAATGGAGGATGGGGTCCAGCTCGACTGCGCTGTGATTTGTATCTTCGGCATTGAAGAACAAGATTATATCGCCCTGGTTCCTGTTCAAGATCTTGAAAATGACGAAGAAGAAAGTGAACTTCTCCTTTACCGTTATGAAGAACTGCCGGATGATGAAGTCCAGCTGGACAACATTGAGGACGATGACGAATACGAGATGGTTTCCGCCGCATTCGATGCCATCCTGGAAGAAGAGGATGACGAAGAGGAATAAGGCCTGAGCCGTTTCTCATCATCGGCCGGTCATACGGTCTTTTAAAATAAAAAACTTCGGTCCCGGCTTATACACAGCCGCAACCGAAGTTTTTTGATTTCTTGAAAACTTACCTGCGCAGTTCCAGCAGCTTTTTCTTTTTCTGCTCATCAATATCCTGAATCAGCAGACTCGGTTTTGCAAAGTAATAGCCCTGAATATAATCTGCACCCAGCCTGACGACTGTCTGCATCTCTTCGTAGGTTTCCACCCCTTCTGCAATGATCTTAATCTGCCGTTCATGTGCGTAATAAATAATATTTTTGACAATCTGCTGCTTATTGTGATCAATGTGGATATCCCGGATAATTTTCATGTCGATCTTCAGATACTGCGCTGATACGCTGAGAAGCAGATGTTCATTGTTATACCCGCTTCCATAATCATCAATGGCAATACTGCCTCCCCACCGGCGCATACGTTCTTCCTTCTTTGCCTGCATTCTCCGGTTGCCGCGTTCTTCCTCCGTAATTTCCTGTACAATCAGATCCAGATATTCCCCGTACTGGAATTCAAACCACTCCACATCCTTTTCATCTAAATCCTGGTTTGGAATAGAGTTGATGAAGATTCTGGTTCCTTTTTTCACAGCATTGCTGTGCATCAGTTCCACAAAAGATTCCATTGACTTAAACCATGTCAGGCGTTCTATCTCATAAAGCTTTGATTCCTGCTTTGCCAGAGAAAGAATCTCATAAACAGTCGGAATGGAATCCAGCCTTGACCGCATCAACGCCTCGAATGCAAATGTCTCTCCGGTTGCCACGTCAATAATCGGCTGGAAATAATACTCGATCAGTTCTTCCTCTATAAGATGGTTCAGCTCTTCTTTATTTTGGAGCAGGTATGCATCCTCAACATAGCTCTCGCTGTCAAACTCTCCGTATCTTCCTTTTCCTCTTTTCTTTACCTTATACATAGCGAAATCCGCATACTTTATAAGCATTGTGTAATCGGTAGTATTGTCCGGATACCATGCAATACCACCGGACATCCTCAGACGGAACTTCTGCTTATTCGGCAGTTCCAAATACTCTTCATCCATTCTGGACCAGCACTGCTTTATTTCCCTGCGTATCTCATCCTTTGTATCATATCCGTAGAAAAAGACGAAAAATTCATCCCCTGACATTCTTGCAACCACAGAACTTTCGGGAGAATAATTTTTAAGACCTGCGGCTGTCTTTTGAATATACTTGTCTCCGAAATCATGTCCGTATGTATCGTTGAGGAACTTTAAGTTATCCAGGTCAATCATCATCAATGCTGCTTTTTTGAGGACTCCCTCTCCCTCATGGAACAATTGGTCAAGTCTTGCGTTAAACGCCCTCCTGTTCAAAATATTCGTAAGAAGATCATAATCCCTTTCATACTCCATCTTTTTCAGTTCCAGAGTCTCTTTTGTTATGTCCTCTGCCAGTCCCACAATCTTATCATCTTCAAACTGAATGCTCAGGCGGATCCATACCGGATCCTTTTCTGTCGGTATCTCAAAGATATAAATATGATCCTGTTCATTCACCCTGCTGACGTAAGGGGCAAACTGATGCATGCTTTCTGAAAATTCTTCCGTGGACATGTTATCCCATTTTTTATCACAGTGGAAAACGCTGAAAAAGTCTTCCGTCATAAAAAATCTGTTTTCCTTTTTATCAATCTCAAAACCGCCGATCTTAATACTTGCCATCCGCAGGATCTGCGCAAACTTTCTGGCTGATTCAAATACAGCCGAGCTCAGTTTCTCAAAAGAGCCTCCCAGCTCATCCAGTTCATTAATTCCCGTCTTGCTGAGAACAATAGGGCGGTTCGGGTCACTATTTTTTACATCAGAAGCCAGACTGATCACCGGCCGTGTAATCAGGATGCTGACCACCAGCACACCGATGACACTGACAATAAACAGGGCTGCTACCACAATCACAAGCGTCCTGCTGAACTTATTGGAAAATGCAAACAGCTGGTCCGTTGGGACAACACCAATCAGCGCCCACTTATAATCTGCAAACGGTGTATTGGTGTTATACAGTTTCAGATAATGTATATCGCTGCAAAGTATATCAGAGTCCTGCCCGCCTATAGTATAGGCATTGTTGTAATCTTCTGACGCATTCAGGCGCATTGATTTGCTCTGCTTCATATACATGCTGTACGCCGGGCCGCTGACCATGGCATTCTGAAACGGATCGGTTTTCTTGCCTTCCTGTACTCCCAGAATATAAGCACTTGTTTTATTTTCGCTGAGTTCATTAAAAGAAATCAGCTTTTTAAGATAATCTGTAGATAATTCAACTCCCAGCACTCCATAGACGGTGCCGTCCTCAAGCCTGAGCGGAACAGAATAGGAGATAACCTCTGATGTATTGTCCTTCAGTGTATAGGAAGGACTCCAGTACCCTAAATCTGATGTCTTAAGATCCGGATTCTCTTTTGCTGCCATATATGGTTCATATAAAAAGGAATAATAAGATGTCTGGGAATCCCCGAATCCAAATCCTGAATTCCATCCGGTATCCATTCCGATTTTCCATTTCCTGACCAGCTCTGAGGGCATCCTCTCTGCCAGAAGATCCGTATTGTTTTCTGAAGGGGCTGCCACAGGATCATAGTCCCTGATACAAATCCCCGGTTTGTTTTTGTATTTTCCTGCCTTTTTATCTGCTGACAGGTCATCCGTATTCAGCACTATAAATGCACCCGTCACCATATTCTGTCTTATCAATGCAATCAGCTCTTCTGTACTTTTATCCAGCAGTTTGATAGATGCTGAACTGTTGCTTTGAATCTTTCGGAACCCTTCCGGGTCCTCCTTCTTCAGCTTTTGGGCTGACTGATTGACCGATTCCAGGGCAGAATCCAGGTTAGACCACCTCTTAAGCATCTCGTCCTCAATGTAATTTTTCCGGTTGATGACGCGTTCATTGATGATGTCTACAGAATTTTGATTCAGCCGCTTCATTACTCCGCCCCCAAATAAAAGCCCCGTAAGGACCGCCACCTGGAGAATGACCAATAGCAGCAGAGGTACCAATATTCTTTTCAAAATTGAATTTTGCCTTAACCATCTCATACCCTGAACCTAAACCTCGTTAGCCTTCCAACGCTTTTAATTCCTTCAATGTTTTTTCGTACCACTGATCAAAATTCTTGTCCGTATTATATTTTGCCACGGCCGCATCATAGGACATACCGTTCTTTATGGCTTTTTCCACAGCCTTTCTGTCCTGATCCGCTTTGTCTGACAAACAATATTCTAAAATGTTTCTGATCTGGCTTCCGTTCTTTGCCGCCTTAGGTGTATACATTTTATTGCTGTTAACCGTATTGACTGCCGTCTTGACCGTATCTTTGATGTCTTCATTTTTTTCATCTTTCATTGCATCCTCTACAGCCTTTTCTTTGTTGGCCTCTTTCTTCACCGGCAAATAGCTGGAGGAAGCTGCAAACTCAAAGTTACGCTTTGACTCTGTAAACCATTTCAGGAACTGAACCGATGCATATACCTCTTTGTCTGAGGATTTGGTTACAACCATGCCTGCACCCTGCTGTACTGCATAATCCTCACCATCTGCAAACTTCGGAACTTCATAGGATTTAACCTGGATTTTATAATTTTTCTTATCATTTACTGTGACAGCTTTCGGATAGTATGCCGCTCCTGAACTGGATCCGGTAAATGCAATCAAGCTGCCCATCTTCATGTCATCACTTCTGTACCTGCCGCTGGCAGTAAAATATCCTTTGATGTACGGTACATAGTAATTATCCCATAGTTTTCTTACGGCTTTTTTATCAAAATTAATGGTGCACTTTCCATCTTTGATCGTCAAAAGATCCACACCCTGCTGCTTGGCACCCACAAAGAAATAATTGGCCATGGCATCTCTTCCGTAAAAAGCTTTTCCGTCATTGGGCTCTTTCGTTGCCTTGTCCGTCCATTTATAATACTTTTCGGCAGTATCTGCCAGGCCTTCAATGGTACTCAAATCAGAAATCTTGGCACCGGTTGCCTTGGCAAATTTATCCCAGTCTGTCTGGTTTACCGCAAGAACCTCCGTAGCTTTTGCCACAGGGAATATCTTTAATTCTCCTTTTTTAGAGAGTTCTCCTTCTTCAATGTAGTTGTCTACATATTCGCCGATCTCAGACTTTGTGAGGTATTCGTTTAAATCTGCAACCAGACCAAGTTTATTTACCTGATATGCTGTGTCTGCATATGCCGCAAAAATATTCGGCATTTCGCTTGCACCTGCTTTTTTGTTAGCAGAATTAAGCACGGTTTTTTCCAGGTCGTAAACATTCCCCTGGGCATAAGTCTCTACATATATACCCTGATCCTTGCCTTCCGAATTATTAAACTGTGCTACCAGCTTTTCAAATGCTTCCTGCTGTGCTCCATTGTAATAATGCCAGACAGAAATAACTGTTGGACTGTCCTTATCCAGTTCCACCGTCTTTGCCTCTTCCTTTTTTGCCCCGCATCCTGCCAGCAGCGAAACTGCCATCAGACAGGCAAGAAAATAAACCGCTATTTTTTTCATAACATTTCCCCCTAAAAAAATTATTATCAGCTCCTGTAAAAATATAATATAAGAATACCATATTTAACCGAAAACATCAAAAAAATTGGCAGCCAAACTTTTTGGTCTGGCTGCCCGTCTAAATATCCCAATTCTTTAACTCTTGAAGGAATCTGGCAATGGGAAATCCTACTACATTATAGTAATCTCCTTCGATGCCCCGGATAAAACCAGCTGCCTTTCCCTGTATCCCATAGGCCCCTGCCTTATCCATCGGTTCTCCTGTTTTGATATACTCTTTGATCTCATCCTCTGAAAGGGGATAAAACTGTACAGAGGTCTCCTGGCAGAAAACCTTTTTCTGCCCGTTTAAGATACAGGCAACTCCAGTACACACCTGATGCCTGCCGCCGCTCAGCATCCGGAGCATCCGGGCAGCATCTTCCTCATCTTTTGGCTTTCCGAGAATCTTTCCGTCCTTGACCACCACAGTGTCTGCCCCTGTCACCAAACAGCCGCTGTCTGTCTGGCCTGCAATATCTTCCGCTTTCAAAAGTGCCAGTTCCATTACTGCCTCTTTCGGATCCTGCTTTGTAATCACTTCTTCTTTTCTGCTCGGGATCACTGAGAATTCCAGCCCTACCTGCTGCCATATTTCCCTGCGTCTCGGAGAACCTGATGCCAATATCAATGTTTTCATTTTCTTCTCCTTCTTTTGAATTATAGATAAAAGTATTATAATTCAGCGGAAACTGTTTGTCGACTTTCAGGTTCTCTCTGCCATATTAAGAAAATATTGATGGACTGTATTGTCATCATCCAGTTCAGGGTGAAAGGCCGTCACAAGCTGATTTCCCTGCCTGGCTGCCACAATGTGTCCATTGACAGAAGAAAGGATGCTCACACCTTCTCCGGCCGTTTGAATATAGGGCGCACGGATAAATGTCATAGGCACTTCTTTCTTTTCTCCAAAATTCTCTTTCGTACAGAAGCTTCCAAGCTGACGGCCGTATGCGTTCCTTCTGGCCGTGATATTCATAGTCCCCAGATGAGGTGTTTCCTGCCCCATGACTTTTTGTGCCATAAGGATCAGCCCGGCACAGGTGCCGAATGCAGGCAGTCCTCCAGCAATCATGTCTTTCAGCGGTTCCGTCATATCCAGTTCTGAAAGAAGCTTTCCCATGACTGTGCTCTCTCCTCCGGGCAGGATCATTCCGTCCATCTGTCTGTGCAGATCTTTTCCGGAGCGGATCTCAAAGCTTTCTGCTCCCAGCGCTTCTATCTTTTCCCGGTGCTCTGCAAATGCACCCTGCAAAGCAAGTACTCCGATCCGCATCATTTCCCTCTTTCTGCCATCAGCAGCTGTATCTCATCCTCATTGATGCCCACCATGGCTTCTCCGAGGCCGGAAGAAAGCTCAGCCAGCAAGTCCGGATCCTGAAAATTAGTCACAGCCTTTACTATGGCCCGGGCACGTTTCTGTGGATCACCCGATTTAAAAATACCGGAACCTACAAAAACTCCTTCTGCTCCCAGCTGCATCATCAAAGCAGCGTCCGCCGGGGTTGCCACGCCTCCCGCTGCAAAGTTCACCACAGGAAGTCTTCCGTCTCTGTGCACTTTTAATACCAGTTCATACGGCACTCCCAGCTTTTTTGCCTCATCAAACAGTTCATCCTCCGGCATGGATGCAATTCTTCTGATATCCCGGTTCATCATTCTCATATGGCGCACAGCCTGAACGATATCTCCGGTGCCGGGCTCTCCTTTTGTCCGTATCATGGATGCTCCCTCATTGATCCTGCGCAGTGCTTCTGAAAGATCTTTTGCCCCGCAGACAAACGGTACTTTAAACTTTGTTTTATCTATGTGGTATACATCATCTGCAGGCGAGAGCACTTCACTCTCGTCAATATAGTCAATCTCTATGGCCTCCAGTATTTGTGCTTCTGCAAAATGTCCGATCCTTACTTTTGCCATGACGGGAATAGACACTGCCTCCTGAATTCCCCGGATCATCTCCGGGTCACTCATTCTGGATACACCTCCTGCTGCACGGATATCCGCAGGTATCCGTTCCAAAGCCATGACAGCGCATGCACCGGCTTCCTCCGCCGTCTTCGCCTGATCCGGAGTGGTCACATCCATGATGACGCCTCCCTTTAACATCTGAGCCAACTGTTTATTTAACTGGTAACGTTCATGATTCATTGCTGTTTCCTCCAAATTTATGTAATATAAGTTCTTGTATCAGCCTGATATAGTAATTCATTATACATTTTATTGGCATTGTCAAAACATCCAGTTTTTAATATTTTATTAGTGCCAGATCTGTTTTGGCAAAACAAAAAAAATCTCCGGTAACCGGAGATTTTCTTATCTTTTTCATATATATAACTATTTTACTCTGCTGCCTGTTCACATTCTGCACCAGACACACCATTTTCTTTCTCATATTTCAGTTTGGCAAAGTAGGCTTTTGTCTCTGCTATCACTACCGGACTTAGCGCCGCCAGTGCGATCAGGTTCGGAAGAGCCATCAGCGCATTGAAAATATCTGCAATCTTCCAAACCGCTTCCACCGTCATAAACGGACCGATAAAGACGGCCAGGATATACAAATACCGGTATCCCAATACAATCTTCATTTTCCCGTTGGTGAGATATTCTAGACAACGTTCTCCATAATAATTCCACCCAAGAATCGTTGTAAACGCAAAGAATACCAGACAAAGCATTAAAATAAAGGACGGCACAATTGGAGGAAACGGCATTCCCATCTGGAATGCTTTTGTAGTCACCGCAACACCCTCCAGGCCTGCATTCCACGTGCCGGAAATAACAATACTGAGGCCTGTCATCGTACAGATCACAATAGTATCAATAAAAGTACCGGTCATGGAAACCAGACCCTGGCGCACCGGTTCTTTTGTCTGGGCAGCTGCCGCTGCAATCGGGGCACTTCCCAGACCTGCCTCATTGGAAAAAATACCCCGGGCAATACCGGACTGCATGGCAGCCAGCATAGTCCCCAAAGCTCCTCCTGCCATTGCCTTTACCCCAAACGCACTTTTTACCACAAGCACTACAGCCGCCGGCACCGCCTGTATGTTGAAAATAATAACACTCAGGGCAGCCAGTACGTAGGCAACTGCCATAAAAGGCACTACAACCTGGGAAACTGCCGCGATTCTTTTAATTCCCCCTAAGACAACTGCTGCCACACAGACAGTGATAATCACGCTGGCAACCAGAACCATATAGGAATAATCCTTGCCGAACAGATGAATCATATGGACATTGTCCGGATCAAAAAAGTTTTTCACTGCACCGGAGATACCATTTACCTGGGTAAAGGTACCGATTCCGAATAAACCGACCCCTGCGCCAAAAAATGCAAAGATCTTAGCCAGCGGCCTCCAGCGGCGTCCCATTCCGTTTTCTATGTAATAAAAAGGTCCTCCCAGAACATGGCCTTTTTCATCGATGGTACGGTATTTAATAGCTAAAAGTCCCTCCGCATATTTCGTTGCCATGCCAAAAAACGCAGCCAGAATCATCCAGAACAAAGCTCCCGGTCCTCCTGCACAGAGCGCCGTTGCCACCCCGACAATATTTCCGGTTCCGATGGTAGCAGAAAGCGCTGTACAAAGTGCCCCGAAGCTGGTTACTTCCCCGGAACCCCCGTCTTCATTTTTCACCATATATTTTAATGCTTTCGGCAGATGCCTGATCTGTAAAAGCCCCAGCCTAACGGTAAGATAGATTCCTACAGCTAAGATCAGTACGATCAGCGGGATCCCCCACACCACATCGTCAAACCAGATAATAAAATCGTTTAATTGTGATAACATGAATTCTTCTCCTCTTTCGTTTCATAAATTTCTCTGCGCATTTGTGCGCATCCTGCACGGAGTGCTTTTTTGTTGCATATAAAATTCCTTCAGAATTCCATATGCAACAAAAAAAAGCCAAACTGAAAGTTTGACCTAAGAAAGAGTAAGCGCATATAAGGCACGCATCGGGCATGCCGCATCTTTATTATGCTCTGTCCTTTTGCCTGAGAGATAAACAGCGGACGCTGTCGTACACCTTCGGCGCTCTTTCTTTGAGACTCTCCAGAGTGCATGTAGCCTGTACATACGTTAAGATATTAACACAGCTGTTTTGCAATGGCAAGAATTTCTTGCCTTGCATCTGAGAAAAAAATACCTTAACATAAATTCAGAATAAAAATGAAAAGGAGTTTTCACATGGAACACATGATTCATGAAATCAAACCTGTTTTTAACCACGAATCAAAGATCCTGATTCTCGGGAGTTTCCCTTCCGTAAAATCAAGGGAAGGGCAGTTCTTTTATCATCATCCCCAGAACCGGTTTTGGAAAGTACTTGCCGCCTCTCTCTGCCAGCCTGTTCCTGCAACAGTTGAGGAAAAAACCATTTTTCTGCTTTCTAACCACATCGCCGTATGGGATGTGATCGCATCCTGTGATATCCAAGGCTCCAGCGACAGCTCCATCCGCAACGTGACTCCCAACGATCTGACCAATCTGCTCGCTGTTGCACCGATACGCACCATCTATACCAACGGCGGGACTTCACACAAGCTGTTTCAGAAATATATGGAACCAAATCTAAAACGGGAAGCTGTAAAACTGCCTTCCACGAGCCCTGCCAATGCATCCTGGTCTCTGGAACGCCTGATCGGTGTATGGGGCCCGGCTCTTTGCAAAGGTTTATTTCCCGGTGAAACGGACCGTAATTTCACAGACCTCTGATTTGGTTCCCACCCGCATCGGCGGTCCCCAGACTCCTGCACCGGAGGTAACAACTGAGTTCATATTTCCGATCTTCTTATATCCGCAGGAATTCTCCCACATGAGGGCTGTCATCAGATTTCCGGGAAAGATTTGTCCGTCATGGGTATGTCCGGATAAGTCCAGATCAGCCCCTTCCCCTGCCAGCACCTCCAGCTCTTTCGGTTCATGGTCCATGACAATGACCGGCTTACTCAGATCGCAGCCTTTCAGAAGTTCTTTGGGGCTCTTTCGTTCACTTCCCATTTTTCTTGTCTTAGACGGGTCCTTTCTTCCTGCAAGGTAAAAACTTTCCCCTATCAGGATCGTTTTGTCATCCAGAATCTTGACACCCGCACGGGTTAGAAATTCCCTCATCTGCCTGTCATCAGAATTTTGCTTCTTTGTGCCAAATGTAAACCCGCCGAGGATCTTTTCATTGATGTCATGGTTTCCCCAGCACGCATATGTCCCATAGGTGCTGTTTATCTTCGCCAGTTCTTTGATGATCTTTTCAGGATTCTTTACCGCCCGGTATTCATTATCAAAAATATCCCCTGCGATACAGACTAAATCCGGTTTCCCTTCATTTGTTTTTTCCACAATCTTCCGGACTTGTGCAAGTCCGCTGTTATAACCCAGATGCAGATCCGCAATCAAAACAATCTTCAGACTCTTCTTTCCCGGAAGACTTTTTTCCACCTTCACCTGATAACTGGTAGTATAAACATGCCTTGCATGGATACTGCCATAAACAGTAAAGGCAAAAACAGCTGCCAGAATAACAGCACCTGCTGCAAAGGAAATCTTTGAATTCTTTCTATCACCTTTTTTTACACAGAGAAGTCCGACCAAGTCCGCAGCAGCAGTGAGAGAAACTGCACAAAAGAAAATCCCAATCCAATAATTGCTGACTATTTTAAAAACCCTCTGGAGCTGGGACTGGGGCAGCAAAAATGCTGTCAGCAGAGAAGTAGCCGCAGTCCAGTATGTAACCTCATATGCAAAACGGACTTTCCGCAGTTTGAATGGCCTGGCATATACTTTAAGCCAGGCAAGACTTCTTTTATTAAAATAATAGTTCAGCAATAAATAAAACGGCGCCAATATCACTGCCAGCATATGCCATCACCCTCAACTTTCTTCCGCAATTTCCTTTACTGACTTCACTGCCTGCTCAGTCTGTTCTTCTGTATTAAAGCTGGAAAAACTAAACCGTACCATGCCCTGTTCTTCTGTGCCAAAGGCTTTATGCATCAAAGGAGCACAGTGTCCTCCTGACCGGGTGCAGATTCCATACTCTTCCATCAGACAGCTGCTCACTTCCCCCGAAGGTATATCTCTTATATTCAGGCTCACGATCGGCGCTCTCTGCTCTTTGGCAAAACTTCCATATACAGCTACTCCCGGGATCCGGACAACTTCCTCATAAAACATTCCGGCCAGGCGAAGCTCTTTCTCTCTCAGATGATCCATACCCTGACGGTTAATGTAATCGATGCCTGCCCCCAGACCTGCAATCCCATGGCCGTTTAAAGTCCCGGCTTCTAAAACCTCCGGCATCTGTCCGGGCTGTTCTTTTTCAAAGGTTCTCATGCCGCTTCCTCCAACTTTCAAAGGATTCACGGCAAGTCCCCGGCGCACTGCCATGCCTCCGGTCCCCTGAGGGCCCAGCAGGCTTTTGTGGCCGGTAAAGCAGAAGACATCCACATGGTCCTTCAAAAGATCCACAGGAAAGATACCTGCTGTCTGTGCTCCGTCCACAATCATCAGTATTCCCCGCTCATGGGCAGCCTTTCCGATCCTGCGGATATCCGTCAGATTTCCGGTCAGATTGGATGCATGGGTGCAGACAACCGCTCTCGTATTTGGCCGGAACAGCTCTTTGATATGTTCCGGCCTGATCACGCCGAATGCATCACACTCTGCAATGGAAAGCTCAACTCCCTGCTGTTCCATCCGGTATAAAGGCCTCAGGACACTGTTGTGCTCCAGCACCGTAGTTACCACATGATCCCCGGGAGAGAGCAGTCCGCAGACAGCTGTATTCAGACTCTCCGTAACATTGGAAGAAAAAGCGATCTGAGAAGGTCCGCAGCCGAACATTTCCCCCAGCTTTTCCCTCACTTCAAATATTGTTCTGGAAGCATCCAGAGCGGCGTCATGCATCCCTCTGGAACTGTTGCCCATATGCCGGACAGCGTCTGCCACCGCAAGAGCCACAGAATCCGGACGGTAATAACTGGTAGCCGCACTGTCAAAATAAATCATAATTACCTCCCAAAACGATCTAAGGCTTAATGATCTTTTCTGCCTGCATCATTATCTCTGCAATCATGTACATGTTGGTCACTTCTCCGACGGCCAGCTGTTCTTCCAGCCCGTAATGATTCAGACAGGTTCCGCAGGTAAAGATCTCTGTCCCCGCGCCCTCCAGCGTTTTTAAGTCATTTAAAGTATCCGCGCCCTGGCAGGAAAGCTTTGCTCCGTTATTGAACAGGACAATCTTATCCGGCCTCTGATCCAGCTGAGTCAGCGCAAAAACAAAACCCTTCATCAGCATTCTTCCAAGGACTTCATCGCCTTCTCCCATTTTATCAGAGGAAAAAACTACAACAGCGCCTGAAGACTCTTCCGGTCTTTCCACAGTTTTTTTCTGGGGATTCCCAGCCGGCTGTTCTTCTTTTTTCTCTCCTGCTGTCATTTTCACCTCAAAGAGATTATTTTCTGTCTCTCTGGATAAAAAACCATATCCTTTCTGCGCTGCCAGCTTCCCAAGATTCTGCACCGCAATATCATTGTCTACTGTTATAATCACTGCACTGCCTTCCGGCGCATCCTCCAATGCCTTTTTTGCCAGGATCACCGGCATCGGGCACTGTTTTCCCACTGCATCAATCCTCTGTTCCATCTTATGCTCCTTTCGTCCAGCTCACAGTTATCTTTTTACCGCTGCGTTTTGTAATCCTGCCCACAATGGCACACGGAAGTTCCAGCTCGTTGAGCTCCTTCATGATACTTTGGGCATCCTCCGGCCTTACCCCTGCCAAAAGTCCTCCTGAAGTCTGAGGATCAAATAGAATCTCTTCCATCCAAAAAGGCACATTCAAAAATTCAACGTCACTGCCAACCGCATTCCGGTTTCTCTGGCCGGCCGCTGTCAGATAAAATTCCTCTGCATAACGGTCTGCGTCCTCTATAAAAGGAACTGCATCCGAATCAATCTCTGCAGAATGATCCTCCCCCAGCATCTCCGACAGATGCTTTAAGAATCCAAACCCGGTCACATCGGTACAGCCGTGAACCTCATATCCGGACAGAACTTCCGCCGCATATTTATTTAACGTGGTCATCGAACGGACAGCCTGGGAGTAAGCCTCCCCGGATGCATCTTTCATCTGACTGGCCGCCAGCACAATACCCACACCCAAAGGCTTGGTCAGCAAAAGAACATCTCCATCCCGGACACCGTTGTTTGCAAGAACCTTGTCCGGATGAACGGTCCCCATAACTGACATGCCATACTTCACATCTGTATCGGCAATAGAGTGTCCTCCAGCCAGTGTCCCTCCGGCCTCAGTTACTTTGGAGTTTCCTCCCAGAAGAATTTCACCCAGAATGTTGAGATCCATCTGCTCCGGAAAACATACGATATTCAAAGCCGTTTTTACTGTTCCGCCCATGGCATAAATGTCACTCAGTGCGTTGGCTGCCGCAATCTGTCCAAATGTATAAGGATCCTCCACCATAGGCGGGAAAAAATCCAGTGTCTGGACAATGGCCAGGTCTTCGCTGATCCGGTAAACTGCCGCATCATCTGCATGGTCAAACCCGATCAGCAGATTGTCATCCTCTTTTTTCGGTATCTTACTTAAGATATGTTCCAGCATTCCGGCACCAAGCTTTGCTGTACATCCGCCGCTTCTGCAGAATACAATATTTTCTTTCCCCATCATAACTCTCCTTACAGCAGCATCCGGTAGATTCCCTCGGTCTCTATGTGGCTGTGTTTTAATATTTCCTTTACAGAAGCTTCCTCTTCCAGTTCCGCACACCATGCCATCCCGCATCCTGCCTTGACTTCAGGCGGCACTGCAATCAGACGCCCCCCTGTCCCATTTTGCCTGCAGCTCTTTTCCATAGCCATGGCACTGGTCGTATTTGGAAAAGCAACTACCAGACGAAGTCTCTTTTCTCTCATACAGTAAACTCTTCCCCTGCTCTTGTAATCTGTCTGACAATTCCCTGATAAGCTCTTCCGTCATCACAGTTCAGATAATGTCTGGATATTTTATACTCACCAAAGGCATGCATCGGAAAGACTGCCTTTGGATGGATTTCTTCCATGAAGTAATTGATCCCTTTGCAGTATTTATCTTCCTGCCTTGGATCCAGCAGAAGAAACGCCAGATCAATATCCCGGCCTTTAAGCCTCTCCACTTCCTCTTTATAGGTCCGGATCATATATTCATTGTCATCCTCCGGTTCTCCGTTCCAGTACCACCAGTTTAAATCTCCTGCATGATAGATCGTCTTTCCTTCTGCGGTGACCAGAAAAGCCACCCCTTCATCGTTGGATTTCAAAGTTTCCACCCGGATGGAGCCAATGGTTTTATTCTCGTGTTCCCCGATCTTTGTTATCTTTTCAGAAGCCTTTGCCGGGATATCTTCTGATAAGATATAATGTATCTTCTTACAGGTCTTTTCCAGTTCAAAAATCTTTGGGTTAAAGTGGTCATGATGGCTGTGGGAGGCAAAGACATACAGTTCTTTGTCCTCAGGCATGTCCGGAATTTCTCCTTTGTAGTAGTCAAACAATAAAACCGTATGCTCCAGTTCCACACAAAAACCGCTGTGTTCGATAAATGTAACCTTCATTGTCTATTTCCCTCCTGACTCCAAAATCTTTTCTTTCAGCTGCGGATCAAATACTTCTTTTTTCAGCATTTCTATTTCATATTTATATGGAGGATAAGAATTTTTCGTCCCCTCTTCCTTTATATACGGTGTTTCCAAGATCTTCGGAACCTGTTCAAAGTCTTTGTGGTGAACAATATGATTAAGCGCTTCAAATCCAATCTCGCCGAATCCGATATTCTCATGCCTGTCCTTTGCCGCACCTTTGGGGTTCTTGCTGTCATTGATATGAAACACTGCAATCTGGTCCTTCCCGACAGCCCGGTCAAAAGAATCCATAACCCCTTCAAAATCATCAACAATATCTAAGCCGCTGTCGCTTGTATGACAGGTATCAAAGCATACTCTCAGCTTTTCACTGTGCTTTACACCGTCATAAATCCGCTTCAGTTCATCAAAATTCCTTCCTACCTCGCTGCCCTTTCCGGCCATGGTCTCCAAAGCTACAAACACCGGGGTATCTTTTGTCAGAACCTCATTAAGGCCTTCAATGATTCTTGCAATTCCGGCTTCTTCTCCCGCCCCTACATGGGCACCCGGATGAAGCACCAGGGTACTGCTTCCCATGGCTTTGGCCCGTTCGATCTCCAGAGCCAGAAATTCCACTGCCAGTTCAAATGTCTCCGGCTTTACTGTATTGCCCAGATTAATGATATACGGCGCATGGACAACAAATGTGTCAATCCCAGATGCTTTCATCAAATCCTGAGCCTCTTCAATCCTCAGTTCGCTTACGTCTTTTCTTCTGGTATTCTGAGGTGCACCTGTATACACCATAAATGTATTTGCTCCGTAGGACAATGCTTCCTTGACAGACCCAAGAAACATATCCTTTCCTTTCATCCCTACATGTGATCCTATTAACATCTATTCTCATTCCTTTTCTTTAATTTTATAAATTGCAGCTCTTATTATAAATCATAGGAGCCTAAATGTAAAAGGTATTATGTTCTTGAAAAAATACAAAAATTTATTTGCATTTCCATAAAAACCATGATATTATAACTGTGTTGTGCAGTCGTGGCGGAATTGGCATACGCGCTAGACTAAGGATCTAGTCCGGGCTAACTGGGTGAGGGTTCAAGTCCCTCCGACTGCATTCTTTTTATTTTCGGAACTGCCGTACCGGCGATCAGACATCGCTGGTACGGCAGTATTTTTTTAACTTTTCTGTTTCCATACACAGGCCATGATATCTTTTAATACGAGAAATGCATCTGTGTCATCATAACCGTGCTCCTTTTTTAAACGCCCCAGCATTGCCTTTATTTTATCAGCATAATCTTTCACCGGCACTTCCTTCTGATACGTGGTAAGGACCGGATATTTTTTACCCCAGACCTTTGTCCAGTCAATCTTCTCCTGCATCTCTTCACTCGTATTCTCTATGACCTGCTCTATTTCCTGTAAATCCGAATCAAATTCAATCAGTTCGTCTAAAGACAGATGATATAATACTGCCAGATTTTTGGACTGCCGGATATCAGGAAGCGTCTCATCCGTTTCCCATTTTGATATGGTTTGTCTGCTGACCCCTAATTTCCCTGCAACTTCTTCTTGTGACAACCCATTTTTCTTTCTTGCATTAAATAAGCTGTTTCCTAACTTCATCTCCATTACCTCCTCCTTTTATGCCCTTCAGGCTCACGTATTCAACACAATAAAGTATATACGCAGGTGAAATGTAAAGCCACCAATTCTGTCTTACAATTCTGCACGCTATCTTAACATTCAGAATCAGCCCGGCTGTGCTCCAACTGCTCCGGCTTTTGATGCAGTAGGAATTCAAACTCATGATCCGAAAGAACCCACTGCTTTACCTGGTCTTTTCTCAAAACCAACGGCATTCTGGAATGAATCTCTTTGACGGATTCATTGGCTTCTGCGGTCAGTATTACAAACTGCTGTCCTCTTTTGCTCTCACGCAGAATTCCGGCCATATACATATCCGGCTGCTTCTGATAAAAAGCGTACTTTATCTTATCACTGCCCCATTCATAAAATCCAGCGGCAGGTACAGCACAGCGGCTGCTCTCTGCATATTTCTTAAACATTCTTTTCTCCAGAACCGTTTCTGATCTGGCATTGATAACCAGTCCTTTTCCATCGAATCGTTCAAATCCCCAGTAACACAGTTCGCCGGCCATCTCCTGCCCATACCTCAGAATAACCGGAGCCTGGCCGGACGGATATATTTCTTTCCTCCCTGCAAGGCTCAAATCAATGATCTTAACCAGCTCTTCTGCCTTTTTTATTGTCTCCTCATTAATAAAATACCGTCCGCACATCATATTACTCCTTTTTCTGCTTATTATAACCAACGGTATGACATATTCTACATGATTTCCGTCCGGCTCTTAGAATGCCTCACTCCAACCATAGAGAACATGGACGTAATATCAGCTGGAGAAGGATGGATTTTGAGGGAATTTCCTGTGCAAGAACAAAGTGGACGAGCCACTTCATTTCCCCAGCCTCTCACTCTTTGCATCCTGCACGGAGTGCTTTTTACTGCACAGGGGATTCTGAAGGAATTTCCTGTGCAGTAAAAAAGAAATCCTGTCTGCATACTATACTGACAAGATTTCTTCTTTTTTATTCTATGATTGATATCCGGCTGCCTGCGTTTAATTCTGGTACCGCACTTTTCTCTACACAAATACTGCCCGGCAGGCATTCTCTGTCACCGCTGAAAAACACGGTTAAATGTCCCAGTTTTCCAAGATTTTCAGCTGCAATTTTACCAACTTCTGTAATCTTGTATTCCTTATCGTCAATGACCAGCCTGTTTCCCGGCATTATTTTACTTACCACTGGATTAACCTCAACAAAATAACAGAAATCTCTCAAACTTACCAGCGCCGGTTCACCGAAAGTGATCAAAAACCCTTTTTTGGCAAATGCGGACACATCGCTTCCTACAGCCTTCACTGTTGTATGGTAGATCATATTTTCACCCTTTCTTTAAAGAAGCTCCCGCTCAATGCGTTCTCTCGCTTCCGGTGCCTGTTTCTCCATCTTTTCCGGGAATCCGAACATGGATACACATGCGATGTTGTCTCCCCCGGCCTTCGGTGCGTTCTCTTTTAACTGACAGCTGGCAAAGTCCATCTCTCTTAAGGTCTCAAAGATTCCTTCAAAATCCACATCTCCCTCTCCCATT
>NZ_JAGZSD010000027.1 GCF_018381315.1 Anaerostipes sp.
AGGTGCAAAAGCGGAAGTGATCGAATACAATCCTGGATTTACTCCGGACAACAAATATGTTGAGATCATGGAAGTTGTAAAATCAGTGACAGACGTTGTAGACATCATGGATGCCAACATCCTTGTATCCGGCGGACGTGGAATTGGAAGCCCTGAAAACTTCAAGATCTTAGAAGATTTAGCAGAAGTATTGGGCGGAGAAGTGAGCTGCTCCCGTGCGGTAGTAGACGCAGGATGGAAGCCAAGAGATATCCAGGTTGGACAGACTGGTAAGACAGTACGTCCGAATGTATACTTTGCAGTAGGAATCTCCGGAGCAATCCAGCACGTGGCTGGTATGGAAGAAGCTGACATCATCGTTGCCATCAACAAAGATGAAACAGCACCGATCTTCGATGTAGCTGACTACGGTATCGTCGGAGACTTAAATAAGATCGTTCCAATGCTTACAGAACAGTTAAAAGCTGTTGTAAAATAATCTCATACATCAATAAAACTCACAAAAGAGGTCCTGCGTCCCTGCAGGACCTCTTTTGCTACGGAAAGTAGCAGAAAAAAACCATATGTAAACAGCTGTTGCTTGTTAGAGTGATATCTGACTGCTATACTTTGGCCATCAAAACAGAGGAGGAAAATAAGATGTTTTCTAAAAAAATAAAAGACCTGCGCAGGCAGGCAAAAATGTCTCAGGAGAAGATGGCTGAAAAGCTTAAGGTCTCCCGGCAGGCGGTGACAAAGTGGGAAACCGGAGCAGGAATTCCTGATATCGAGAATGTCAAGGCTATCGCAGAACTGTTCCATATTTCTATTGATGAGCTTCTGGAAATCGAAGTAAGTGAACATACAAAAAAAGATTATGTCTATGACAGTGTGACGGAATATGATATTGACTGCGGAAAAAACTATGATATTACTTTTTCAGGAGCAAAAAGAGTATCACTCTGCGGATATAAAGGCGAGAAGATTCGGGTGCGCCTTGCATCGGATCAGATTGAGGAGATTCAGTCAGTCTTTAAAGTCCGTATTGATGACGTAAAGAAAAAAATAGATATTGATGTCCGCCGGTTTGGAAACATGACGGAAGCCAGAGCGAAAAACGAACTGGATATTCTTATCTGGATTCCGCAGCAGTATATAGGTGAGGCGGAGATTTCCGGAAATACCTCTGTGCTGGAGCTTGCGCATATAGAGGCAGGGAATATAGAATTTTCGGGGAAAACTGAGAGAGTATTTGTGCATGATGTGACAGGGCATGTAGAGATTAACAGCAATGTGGATATGAACATTGTCTGCGCGGGACTCAGCGGACGCCTGGACATCAATCAGATTTCTGCAACCTCCAGGCTCACAGTACCTGAACACATGGAGTTTTTTGCGGTGAAAAAAGGCATAGGCAATCACATTTATTATGAAAGGAAGGGCATCGCTTCGGAAGATTTTTCGATGAAAGAAGACGAAATCAATGACCAGGCCAGCATAATCGAACTGAACGGAATGAAAAGCGAACTGATTATTGAAAAGGTCTCAGAACCTGAGCTTGAGGTGTAACTTATGAAACAATATCAATATCGACCGATTCGTTTTTACCTGACAGTGTTTATATTAACATGGTCATGCTGGATTGCAGCTGCACTATGCAGAAAAAATGAGACAGCAATGACATGGATGTTCCTGGGACTTTGTGTCCCGGCAGCCACTGCAGTACTGACAGTTTTTCTGTCTGGAAGCAAGGCGCTTAAATCAGATCTGAAGCGAAAGCTGGTCGGATTTTACCGCATACATCCTGTGAATCTGCTTTCTGCTTTTGTACTGTTTGTCTGTATTGCTGCAGTGTCAATTCTTTTGTCTGTGCTTTTTGGACAGAGTCTGGATCAGTTTTCGTTTGCTGAGGGCTTTTCTTTCTCTATAAAGGGCAGTTCGGCCCTTCTTACGATCCTTCTTGCTTCAGTTATTGAGGAACTGGGATGGAGAGGGTACGGAGAAGATGCTATCGCCCAGTACGGCAGCTGGTTCTGGGAATCTGTCCTGTTTGGCTTCATCTGGTCCGCCTGGCATATACCCCTGTTTTTTATTGAAGGGACCTATCAGGCAGGACTTTTGCAGCTGGGCACAGGATATGCACTGAATTTTTTTATAAGCGTAATTCCGCTTGGATTTCTTACAACATGGGTGTATGTAAAAAATAACAGGAGTATGATGGCAAGTATCTTTTTTCACATCGTCGTGAACTTTTTTCAGGAAAAGATCGCTATGACGCCGCAGACAAAGTGTGTGGAGACGTTTGTCATTACGCTGGCAGCTGCCGGAATCGTTTTGGCAAACAAAGAAATGTTTTTTGAAACGGATCATGTGGGCCGGCTTCTTGAGGCAAAAAAGAACTGACGGACAGCGGATTAAGCCGGACCGTCAGTTTCTTCAAGATAAGTTATGACATCGCTGAGATCTTTAAATACCGTTTTGGTAAATGGTTTCAGCGCATCTGAGTAGGGGATTTTGTCAGGAATCATAACAGCGGTCATTCCGGCCCGAAAGATAGATTCCAGTCCGGCAGGGGAGTCTTCCAGCCCCAGACAGACAGAAGGATCCAGTCCAAGTCTTTCTGATGCCTTTAAAAAAATATCAGGAAAGGGTTTGCTCCTCGGAACCATCTCCCCGGTAACAATGGCATCAAAAAAATCCATGATCTCTCCCTGATGAAAGTAGCGGGCAGCGCGCTCAAGATCGCAGGATGTAGCAACTGCAGTTTTGTAGCCGCTGTCTTTCAGGTAAGAGAGCAGTTTCAAAAGTCCTGGTTTAAACGGGACGCCGTTCTCATCGATCCAGTCATTTACATAATCTTTTCGTATCTGCAGAGCTTTTTCAAATGGAAAATCATCTCCGAACAGAGATGCAAAATATTCCTGCATTCCTGGTACTGAGAAGCCAAAAGTGTGCCTGACATGTTCTTCTGTAATGGGATAACCATATGTCTTCCCAGCCTTAAGCCAAGCGGGGATGGCCAGAGTCTCCGTATCGAGCATCAGGCCGTCCATGTCAAAAATAACGCCTTGAATCATGTTTTATACCTCCTTATTTATATCATATCATAATTTAGAAGAAGTTGTCTTACTTCAATGATAAATATAAGTGTTTCAGAACATAAATGTTGTATCAATTCTTTTTTTCGTTTCAGAGTAAATTAATATGAAAAAATAAGAGAAACTATTGACATATAATAAAAACGGGCATATAATAAAACTAAGATAAGAGTAAGTAACTGGGTCTTATTTTACAATTGAATTATTCATCGGTAAAACTATTGAAAGATAGTGACACAAAGCCAAGGGTCTAAGGTCCTCAGAGAGAGGATTATGACAGCCGGTTGCCACATTATATATGTAATGTGTATGGATAATAATTATCTATCTTATATGATTATAAGTGCAGCCGTTTGTGAAGGATAACTTTGCAGATGGTTTTTTTATTTGGAAGATACATTTCCGAATAGATGCTCCAAGTTTCATAAAGCTGGATTAATTAATATTCTACACAGAATCACATCAGAGATGATGAGTTAATTAATCAGTAATTTAATATTTTAGTAAAACTATCGAAAGGTAGTGACACAAAGCCAAGGGTCTAAGATCTTTTAAAGATTACGATAGCCGGTTGCCGCATGAGAAAAGCTCATGTGTAATGAATGAAGCAGATTGCTTTTTTCGTACCAGAGATCTGAATGGTCGATGGCTTGTGTCTATGAAATAGAGGAGGCGCATGGTCATGAAAAAAGCAATCAAAAAGGTTATGGTAAGTGCATTAGCAGTTTTACTTGTTGTCGGACTCACAGTTCCGTCAGCAAAGTCTGTATCAGCAGCTGCCAATAAAGTAACAGTTAAAACAAGTACATCAAAAAAAGTTAAAACCAAAACATATAAGTTAAAGAAAAAGGTAAAACGTGCAAAGGTTACAACAAAGACAAGTAAGAAAACTTCTAAAAAGGTAATCACAAGCGTATCCAAAAAAGTAGAAGAGACTGTACAGACCAATGTAGTTGTAAAGACAACAAAGAAAGCAAAGAAAAAAACAGTCAAAACCACAACAACAATCAAAAAAGTCATTAAGACAACAGATCTTGCACAGGCAGGGAAAGCAAACATCAATCAGTTAAAAGGAATTGTTGATGACAAAGTGATCAATGAGTTCAACAGAGTCGGAATGACCATTGAGACAAATCCTAATTCTTCTTTGCTGAAAGGTGCAGACGGAGTGTTCAGCCCATCACAGAAAAAGATTGTTATCAAAAGCAATGTAAACAGAGTTTTAGTTCACGAGGTAGGTCATTTTGTAGCATATGTAAATAACAGAGCAGATTCCACAGCAGAGTTCAGAGCCATCTACAATGCGGAAAAAGGAAAATTTGCAGGCGACAACAAAGCATATGCAGTATCCAACAATAAAGAGTTCTTTGCAGAAGTGTACAAAGAGTATTCCATGAACAAAGCTTCTTTAAAGAGCCACTGCCCAAGAGCTTATGAATATGTCAAAAATGTCCTTGCAGATATGTAAGGTAATGGGGTTATAGAGATCCGCTCGGAGTTATCCGGGCGGATTTTTTTCATTTCATAGGAAAATGCGTCCTTTCTTTAACATGTAATCTATATAGGTCTCACGGGCATTCTTATAAGTTCTTGTGACAGAGAATTTTGTCCCGTCCCACAGGGTCATAGATTTGCTCCCGACAATCCGGATATAATTCATATTGATTATTACAGAAGCAGAGATTTTAAGAAAGCGGTTATCTGCCAGCAAAGGTTTTGATAATTCATCAAAAGAGTTTCGTACCGTTATACTTTCCAAGAGACCTCTGTCCTTCAAACGGCAGTACAGGCGGTGCTTGTAGTATTCCACAGAAACCAGGCTGCCAAACGGCAGTATCTCCAGACCGTTTTTTGTACGTACTGCGAAATGATTCCGGATGTCAAGATCCATTTCATCCATGATATCTGTGAGTACAGCAAACAAGCGGTCTTTGTCTAAAGGCTTTAATAGATAGGACTGCGCTTTTACGTCATAAGAATCTACAGCAAAATCCGGTGAATTTGTAAGATAAATAATAGCACAGGAATTATCTCTTTTACGAATTGATTGTCCGACCTCAATTCCGCCAAAAGAAGGCATCAGAATATCCAATAGATAAATGTCGTAGTGTTTTGTTCTGATATTTTCTAAAAGATCACAGGGTGAAAGATACTGGTCGAAAAAAATGTCAAGGTCAGGATGCAGTTCTGCATAATCGTTCAGAAACTCTGTAATCGTATCTAAATCCCTGGGATCATCATCACATATGGCGATGTTAGGCAAAAAATCCCCTCTTTTCCTAATGATATAAAGTGAACATGTTATGTCAAAACAGTGTAAACAGCAGCTGATTAAGTGCAGTTTATCCTCCGGTGAGGATTTATATTAAAATAATTTTAGCAAGAAGGGTCGGGAAAGTCAATTTCTTGTCAAGTGGTATGCATCTGCGGCAGAGAAAATTGTTAATATGGGGGAGAGGCTTTATGAAGAGAAGGTTAATGAATTATGGGATTTTATTATGCACTGTGATCTGCATTTTGATTTTTTTACCGTCAGAAAGCAAAGATGTCAGATCAGCGGTAAAGATCCTGGCGGTAGACTATGAAAGCGGGACTTTAAAGCAGGCATCAGAGACAGCATCATCAGGCAGTTCAATGACAGAGTATACAGGATTTCTTGTCAAAGGGAGCAAACCGCTGACAGGAGATGATTTTGAATATATGTCAACAAAATGGAAGCACGCGGATTCTATTGATCTGAGCCAGGCATTAGTGGAAGACGGAAAAATGGGGGATAGTTTTTCTGTGCCCCGGACAATAGGGCAGGACAGTTATGGAAGCTCTACACAAATGCAGCTGAAAGAATTTTGTTTTCCAAAAAACACAGCAGAATTTGATGGAATGGTATTGAACGGACTGGGAAATCTGGAAGAGCTCCGCCTGCCGGACTCATTGAGATCTATGGATAACGCTATGTTTTATGGACTTCCTAAGCTGAACAAAATATCGTATCACGGGAAAAGCATGACACATTTTTCAACTACCGCTTATACTTTTTACAGCTGTCCTCTGAATCGGTATCTGGATTTGTCCGGAGCCTCAGGGCTGGAGGAGGTGACACTGTCCTCATCTGCGGCAGTGTCAGGCTTTAATTTTACAGGGCTTTGCAGTCTTAAAAATGTGAATCTGTCCGGACAGAACATAGATTTTACAGGCAGTAAGGAGCAGCAGTGGCTGAAGTCATATACAGGCACAAAGAATATTTCAGGACAAAAGCCAGTTGTTGAACTTTCCTGTGAACCGGCTGGGCCTTTGGAACTTCACTCTTTGTTTACGGGACCTCCAAAACTGAAGGCGCTTCTCAGTGACGGAACGGATATTTTAAAGGACGGGCAGAAGCCGGACTGGATCCTTGACTCATATCCGGATTCTTTAAAAAATGCAGCAGTATCATATAAGAATCCGGCAGGAACAGCCGAGAATACCATTGACACTTCTTTGGGAGGAACACATACGATCCAGTGGAAAATTGCTTACGCCTATGGAAATCCTATGAGTAATGCAGTGTTTAGTATCCCGGTGGAAGTCACGATTCCTGAATCAGCAAAGCAGGATGAGATCTATGTAGAGGAAGGGAGCAGCGGCACGTCCGGAAGCAAAGATGACCCGGTTGGAAGTATACAGCAGGCGATTGGTTATCTGAAAAAGGGCGGGACAATCTATCTGAAAGGGGATATATCCATACCGGAGAACTTTTCAATCCCGACAGATGCGGTAATCTCAGGCACAGAGGGGAGCAGGCCGGTTTTAAGCATAAATAGTGATTTATCTCTTAAGGGTTCACTTTCCTTAAAAAATTTATCTTTGGACGCCAAAAAGAATCTTGTGATTTACGGATGCGGACATGCGTTTTCCACAGATAAAGAAGTGAACACAAAGTCTGGATCAGGATCAATCGACATCTATGGAGGAAGCAAAGGTACACCTGTGACAGAGACAAAGATCCAGTTAAGGGGAGGAACATTCCGGAATTTATACGGCGGCGGATATCTGGGAGGAGATCAGAGTAATGCGGAAGCGAATGCTGGAGTGAGTGGCGAAGCCAGGATTCTTATAGGAGAAAATGCAGAGATTTATTCTGTTTACGGCGGCGGGAACTTAGTTGGAGCTCCCGGGGTGAAGAGTCCTGATGTTTCTGTTGGAAATGTATACATCAGTATGAAAGAAGGCACTGCAGGAACAATCTATGGAGGAAGTTACAGTGCAGCGCCCGGGAAGGCCTCTGCGGGCAATGTGAATATTGTCATGGAGGGCGGAAAGGCAGATTACATATACGGAGGCGGAAATGCGGCAGGTGCAGCTTTGAAGCCGGAGACAGGGGTTAAGGACGTTGATATTGACGTTAAGGGCAGCGCTCAGATAGCCTATGCTGTGTTTGGCGGCGGCAGGGCGGCTGCAATGGGAAGTGCAGATGCAGGCAGTATCCATATCACTCTGGGAGACAGCGCAGTCATAAAAAATATGTATGGCGGCGGATCAGCGGAAGGCAGCAGAGAGGCAAGCGCAAAGGTGCGGCAGGTAACTTTATCTATGGAAGGAGGCAAGGCTGCAGGAACAGTATATGGTGCAGGCAGCTATTCAAAGAGCGGAGATACAGAAGCAAACTTGAATGCAGGAGTTGAAAAGGATGTGGAAATTTCAGTCCGGAACACGGATATCTCCGGTACAACCATTTATGCGGACGGAACTCTTCCAGGCATTGTGGGAGGAGAAAAGAAGATTGTTCTGGACGGCTATGGATCAGAGACAAATTATTATCAGGTCAGGACGATTGGCTTTTTTGATACGATGATCCTTGGCCAGGAAACGGCTTCTTATATAGAATTCCCGTCAAACATAGATCCGAATCTGAACTCGGACGACAGCTGCCAGAATAATATTATTCTTAAAAAAGGCAGTTCTCTAAGTTTTCAGAAAGGAATCAGGAATGTGTTTCAGATTGGTTCGCTTACAGCAGAAGGAAGCAGGGCGTCAGTACTCAGGCTTCGGAAAAATGCAATATCTGATGCTCTGCCCTTATATATAAATGGAACGATAGAGGTTAAAACACCGATTCAGGTGGAGGTTACAGGGGACGATCTGACAGAAGGAGATCCGGTTCTTACAACTTCCGTGCGTGGCGGAAATACAAGTCTGATCTCCGACAAGTTTTTGCTTAAAAACGAAGGTTTTAAGCTTTTGAAAAAGAATTCTGTTTTGAAAGCAGTCAGCCGCACAAGTACGGAAAAGGAAGATCGGGACGTGCCGTTGGGACTTAGCGGCATAGAACCGGAAAAGTTCGGCGGAGGTGACGGAAAGGTTCTGAACCTGACGGAAGAGATGGAGGTAAGTACAGACGGCCGTTTCTATATTCCTTATACAAAAGGAATGACTTTTCCGGCAGGTACTTACTGGATCAGATATAAAGAAAATGAAAGATATAATGCCAGTGAGGCAGTCAAAGTGACAGTTCCGGAGGGGAAACATCTGATTACATACAATATTGTCCATGGAAAGCTCCGGGAAGGGGCTCCAAAGAAAGTTGCGCATGGAAAAAGTTTTGAGTTTCAAACCTATGGGGATGCGGGATATGAACTGGATCCTGACAGGGCAGAAATCAAAGGAGGGATATTGTCCTATGATAAAGAAAGGAATATTTTTAAAGCAGAGAAAGCAGATGAAGATGTCAATATCAGGGTACTGTATAAAATGATGCCTCTGAAAAAGGCAGAATCTATGATAAAGAAGCATGTTTATATTCCATATGGGACTTCGGCAGGAACGACAGTGTCGGTCTTTGATAAAGAATTTGGTGAGTTTCCGGAATCTGTAAACCTTACATGGCAGACAAATGACCGGAGAGGATTTGTGGCAATAAAAAATCAGCAGCTGACGGTGCAGAAGGTCAACGAGGGGAAAAAAGAAATCCTGATTTTGATGCAGGCGAAGCTGGAGGATGCTTCTGCCGAAAAGACAGTGGATTCTGTAATTCATTTTCTGCCGAAAACATATCAGCAAGGCGGGGAAACAACTGATTCAAAAGATAAGGGAGAGACCAAAGAAAAGAAAGGGAAGGGACAGAGTAAGACCGCCCGCAGCAAGCCTAAAAAGCCGGTAAGGGTGAGAAAAAAAGTGGATGAAAAAACCGGAGATCCGGACAGAGGATTCCTGCTCCTGATTTTAGCAGGCAGCGGCACAGCGGCAGCCGGAATACTGAGAGTACGGAAAAAGAAAGCCTGAAGAATCTTTTTGCAGGAAATCGTATTTTTTAGTATAATGTCATTATAAATATCAACAAAGAAAGTAGGGGCAGCATGCAGATACAGAGAGATGACATTATCATCAGAAAAGGGATTATACATATTTTAGATAGCCACAACGGATATCTTGGCCTGTCCAATGATTTATTGGATATGGGGCCGGACTTAATGGAATTTGTGCGCGGGCATATTTTCAAGATTTTGGAAAGTGATGATACAAAGAAATGCCAGTTTGACGGAAACCTGTCTCCCGTTCTGACTCTCCTGGAGACTATGGAGGAACAAGAGGATGAAAGCTTTGTGGAAGCCAGCCGGGTTCTGGCAGAGAGCCTGTATGACATTATGTGTGACAGTGTTACCATACCGGCAGCAGATTTGATTGTTGTCAGTTTTCAGCTCTACAGTTTGGTACACTTAGCATTTCTTAAAATGAACTATAAGGAAACTTATGTGCACAAAGAGGAAGAAAATGAGGTCAATGATATCGTAAAACAGCGTGTCATGCCTATGGACGGAGCAAAGCTTACGGAAGCTGTTATTGTAGATCTTCTGGAGTATAAGGTACAGCTTGTGGAAAAGAAATATGAGATGCTCACAGGGGACAAGATCAACTATATTTCGGAACGGTTTCTCCAGTGCCATGCAGATATGGCACCTAAGAAAAAATTTCAGATATTAAACAAGGTAATCACAGACATCAATAACCGATATGAACATGAACCTCTTAAAAACCGTTTAGATGCAAAAAGCAAACTCCGGGAAGAATTTGCGGAGAAGAATGAGTTCCGTATCAATGAGATCGGGGACCGGATCTTTGGGGAAAGTGCAGAAAAGAAACAGGAGTTTGATGACCGGATCGAGCGTTATGACCTTCAGTATGATACTTTTACAGTCGCAAAAGAGAATACGGTTAAAAAGCTTGAATATCAAATCCTTGAGACGGATTCCGGCATTGAGATCAAAATTCCTATGGAAGAGTATATTACCAAGGATAATGTGGAGATCCGGGAAGAGCCGGGAGGCGGAAGTGTCATCACTATTAAAAACATTGAACAGGTGAAGATCAAGTAGAAACGTCTCTGAAGTGCTTTCTTGACATATGTATATACAAGGACTATAATATTTAAAATTAAAAATTGGAGGATGCTCTAAGCCGGGCTGCTGGTTTAGGGCTTTTCTTACATCGTTACGGAAAGAAGAGGTACATAATTATGACACAGTTTTCAGAAAGAATCTTAAAGACACCGGCATCCTTTATAAGGGAAATTTTAAAAGTCATCCAGCAGGATGATATTATCTCGTTTGCAGGAGGGCTGCCGAACCCTGTTTCTTTTCCGAAAGAAGCCCTGAAGCAGTCAATGGAACGGGTAATCGATCAATATGGAGATGAGGTGTTTCAATATTCCAGTACGGAGGGATATCAGCCTCTCAGAGAATGGGTGGCAAGGAGATATCGTGATGAATATCAGATGGATGTACAGGCGGATGATATACTGATCACCACAGGATCTCAGCAGGCTTTGGATCTGATGGGAAAGGTGCTGATCAATCCGGGGGATGCGCTGGCTATTGAAGAGCCGGGATATTTAGGAGCTATTCAGGCGTTTACAGTGTTTGAGCCGGATTTCTGTCCGGTACCGCTGTTGGATGACGGACTGGACCTGGAAAAATTAGAACAGCTTCTGAAAGAACGAAATGTGAAACTGCTGTATACAGTACCGAACTTTCAAAATCCAACGGGACTTACCTACTCTGTGGAAAAGAGAAAACAATTATGCAGTCTGCTAAATCGTTATTCTGCCTATTTGATTGAGGATGATCCATATGGACAGCTTAAGTTTGAAGGAGAGATACTTCCCTATATTGCATCCTTTGGCCTTGAGAAGGGTGTGCTTTTTGGAACAATTTCCAAGATCATCACACCGGGTATGAGGCTTGGATGGATCTGCACAAAGGATAAGGAACTTATGGAGCATCTTGTGACTGCAAAGCAGGCAGCTGATCTCCACAGTAATATTTTTGCCCAGTATGCAGTATATGATTATCTTATGAATAATGAATTGAACGGACATATCGATAAGATCAAAGACCTCTATAAAAAGCAGAGTGACGCCATGCTCCAGGCCATGGAAGATTTCTTCCCGGACAGTGTTTCTTATACGATGCCGAAAGGAGGCATGTTTGTCTGGGGATCTCTGCCGGAAGGGGAATCTTCACTGGAGCTGTTCGACCGTGCAATGGAACAAAAGGTTGCATTTGTACCGGGCAATCCGTTTTATGTGGATGACACAAAGCCGGTGCCAACGTTCCGGCTGAATTATACAAACTCCGAGCCGGAAGTGATCCGGGAAGGTATCCGCAGGCTCGGAAAGCTGATGGAGGTCTATTAATCAGATTCAAATTTAATTTCATAATGGATAACAAGTGTCAGAAAAGACCGCAGCAGGATTACGGCACCCAGCATATAAAGCTCCTTCATGTTTTTTGTGATGACAGTGCGGAGGATCTCGCCTCCCAGTTTAAATTCCAGTGCAAAGGCCAGGATCTTGGCGAGTTCTAGTTTAATATCCCGTCCTTCGGTGGTGAAACCCGCACGAAGATATTGAAGAAATGCTTTGATGCACCCGAATACGATGACAAAGATGCCAAAGAGTTCCAGAATGTGGATGCAGAGCATCACAATTTCTGTTAAAAAATGGTCCGTCATATACTGCTCCTCTCTTTGCTGCTGAACAGAATCAGAATGATATTATTTTTTACCAATATGTAAGATTTCATACAAGTATGGTATAATAAGAATATCAATAAAGAAAAGGCAGGAGCGTATATGTTGAAACGAAAAGGAAACAGCGGAAAGGCTGTACTGTTATATAATCTGGATAACTCTGACAGAGCAAGAAAGATTAAGTATATTTTAATCCGCATGGGAGTGCGTATTAAAAATGTTAAGAAGGAAGATTATTTAAAACCTATTGGAGCTTTAGCCGGGGCGGCCGGCGCTGAGGCAGATGACAGTATTTACGACGGTCCGGGCTTTGCAGAAGAGATGCTTGTAATGAAGGGGTTCACCGGACGTGAGATCGATGAATTGATTCTCAGATTCCGGAAGGAAAAGTTAGATAAGATTGACCTGAAAGCTGTCATGACAGACACCAATCAAACATGGGATTCCATTACCCTGTATGAGAATCTGAGAGAAGAACATGAACAGATGACAGGAGAGTAAAGTTTTCCGGGAGTTGTATGAATGATGGGATTAAAAAAACGAAGGAATCTGGGCAGATCGATTGCTGTATTATCAATCAAGCAGGGGCTGACATTAGTTATCCCCTTTTTAATTTTGGGCTCTTTTGCACTTTTATTTCAAAGTTTTCCATATCCGCCTTATCAGGAATTTCTGCGCGATTTCCTGGGAGGGCGGATTTTGTCTGTTCTGACGTCTGTCTATAACATTACACTCGGGTCTCTGGCACTGCTCCTGACGATTACGATCAGCCTGTCTTTTGGCAAGATGGCAGAGGCAAATGAAGCGTTTTATTACGCAGTTACGGCAGTTGTATCTTATATGGCTTTCTGCGGCGGGATTAAGGAAAATAAAGAATATATTTTCGGGCCGGAGTGGGTATTTACAGCCATGTGCATCACTTTGGCTTCCTGCGTCCTCTTTTATATCGGGGTCAGGGCAGCCAAAAAGATCGAAGCAGTCCATACGGTAGGTGCGGAGTATTTATTTAATCTGTCTATTTTGAATCTGGCACCGATTATTATCATCACCCTGCTGTTTGCCGGTGCCGGGGTTTTGCTTAGACAGTGGACCGGTGTCAGCAACATTACCAATTTTGGCTCTTTCTTTTTTATGAAAGCATTCAGAAATCTTTCCGGCAATCTGACCGGGGCACTTCTGTACGTTCTTTTTTCCCATATGCTTTGGTTTTTTGGGATTCATGGAACTAATACTTTGGATGCAGTGGCCAAAAGACTGTTTGAACCGGGGGTCCAGGTAAATCAGGCGCTGCTGGCTGCCGGGAAAGCACCTACGGAGATATATTCTAAATCTTTTATGGATGTATTTGTTTTTCTGGGAGGATGCGGAGCTGCATTGTGCCTTATTTTTGCTCTCATCATCGCAGCCAAAAAGAGTCATAACCGGAAACTGGCAAAGGTTGCCGGAGTATCAGTTCTTTTTAATATCAGCGAAGTAGCAGTCTTTGGATTCCCTGTTATATTCAATCCTGTTATGTTTCTGCCCTTTATAGTGACCCCGCTGGTATTTGTGCTGACCAGCAGCCTTGCCATGTGGGCCGGTCTGGTGCCATATGTAACGAAATCAGTCGAGTGGACAGTGCCGGTTATTTTCAGCGGCTATGAGGCAACGGGCTCGGCAGCGGGAAGTGTGCTGCAGGCAGTAAACCTGGTAATCGGTACGCTGATTTACATACCGTTTATCCGGTACAGTGAAATGAAGCAGACGAAAAGTTTTCAGGAGGAAGTCCGGCAGATGACGGAGGACATGGATCAGGGGGATGAGACGGGTCACAGACCTAAGCTGCTCTCAGATGATTATGTTCATAACTATGCAGCCAGGACTTTGGCGTATGATCTGAAAAATGAATTGGAAAGAGGGTGCCTTAAGCTCCATTACCAGGTGCAGATGGCCGGTGACGGGAGTCTTTACGGGGCCGAAGCATTGCTGCGGTGGAATCATCCGGTGGCCGGATATATTGCTCCGCCATTGATCATACAGCTGGCTTATGAAAGCAGACTGCTGGAGAAGCTTGGAAATTTTATTATTGAAAAAGCGTGCAGTGATATACAGGAGATGAACAAGGTCTCAGATCAAAGTATGAGAGTTTCCGTCAATATTTCACCGAACCAGCTGGAGCAGAAGGATTGGAGCAGGCATGTGCTGAATCTGCTGTCAGGTTATGATTTTCAGAAGAAGCAGATGGTTTTTGAGTTTACGGAGCGTGTTTTCCTGGATCATTCTGACAAAGTGGCCGGAGAGCTTGAAGCCATCAGGGACAGCGGCATTGAGATCAGTATGGATGATTTTGGAATGGGGCATGGATCTATGGTTTACCTGCAGGATTATTCCTTTGAAGAAGTAAAACTGGATGGAAGATTGGTCAGGCAGCTTCTCTGCAACGAAAGATCCAGAAATATTGTTTCAGGCATTACAGAGATGGCAAAGACACTGAAATTTCATGTGGTGGCAGAATTTGTGGAGACAAAAGAACAGCGGGATCTGCTGCGGGAGATGGGATGTGATATTTTCCAGGGATACTATTATGGAAAACCTGTTCCGCTGGATGAATTTATAATGACGTTCCTTAAATAAGCGCGGAAAACATTTGTTGCTGTACAGGGGAAGCTATGGTATAATTATAGTTAAAATATACATGAACAGAGTTGAATGAGAGAAGCTGGGGACGGCATTTTTGAAATGCTGATACCAGGACTGTTTAAGAGGGGAGACGGGGATGAAAAAGAGTAAGAAACTAAGGTTCTGTGCTGCAGTTCTGGTGTGCACTCTTTTCCTTTGGGGATGCAGCAGTAAAAGTACAGTAAGCAATGATAAGGACTCATCCGGGGATGTCACAACGATTACATTTTTCGGAAATAAATATGAGACAGAGAATGTCAGAGTAATAGAAGAGATTATATCCGGATTTATGAAGGAGAATCCGGATATCAGGGTGTCTTATGAAAGCCTGAAAGGAAATGAGTATTTTGAAGCGCTGGAAAAGCGTATGGCTTCCGGAAAAGGTGACGATGTATTTATGGTGAATCATGACATCCTGCTTAAACTGAAAGAAAAGGGCCAGGTGGCAGATCTTTCCGGTCTCAGTACTATTTCAGATTATACAGACCAGATGCTCAGCCAGATGGATGATGAGGGGAAAGTTTATTGGATGCCGACGACGGTGTCTGTTTTTGGACTTTATTGTAATATGGATCTCCTGAAAGAACATAAACAGAAAGTGCCTGAGAATTTACAGGAATGGCAGAGCGTATGCAGTTACTTTGCAGACAAAGGCATAACGCCGATTGTTTCCAATAATGATATTTCCTTAAAAACATTGGCGATTGGAAAGGGATTTTATTCTCTGTATCAGGAGGATGATCAGGCTAAGGTATTTGAGGCTCTGAACAATGGAGAAGAGAAACTGAGCAAGTATCTGCAACCAGGATTTTCTTTGGCAGAGCAGATGATCAAAAAAGGATATGTGGATTCTGAAAAGGCGTTAAAAACGGAAAAGACCTCAGATGATCTTGCGGAGTTTGCAGAAGGGAAATCCCCGTTTATGCTTACTGGTGCCTGGGCAGCAGGAAGAACCGGGGCCATGAATCCTGATTTTGAATTTAAAGTTGAACCGCTCCCTCTGCTGGAGAACGGTTCATTATTGGTTATTAACGCTGATACACGTTTAAGTGTGAATGCGGACAGCCGTCATGCAGAGGCTGCAAAAAAATTTGTAGAATATTTTACACAGGCAGAAAATATTCAGAGATTTGCTGACCAGCAGTGTTCTTTCAGTCCGCTGAAGGAAGGCACACCGTCTTCTGTTAAAACAGTCCAGCCGCTGGCAGAATGCTATAAGACCGGAAAAACTGTGATTGGAACGGACAGTTTGCTGAAACTTCCAATTTGGAATTTGACGGCAGATGCATCAAAACAGCTTCTTTTAGGGAAACCTCTGAAGTCTGTTCTGAACAGTATGGACCGGCAGGCGGAGAAAGAAAGGGAAATGCAATGAAAAGGGAGAAAAAATCCGGAAAAATAAAGCGAAAAATTGCTCTTGCAGCAGTTTTCGTCGGTATCATCCTAAGTTTTCTTACTTTTCTTTTTATACAGGGTGTCAAAAGCCAGCTCTGGGAACAGTCTGTCAGTACAATCAAAGAGTCAACGCAGCAGGGCTGCAATGCTTTGAAAGTCCAGCTTCAGGATGATTATGAATCTCTGGGCAGGCTCTCAAAATATCTGAAACAGTTTTCAAAGAGCGACAGCCGGCATCTGGAAGAGACTCTCAGCAACTATGCCCATGCAGAAACGGGTGTCAGTCTGTATCTGCCGGATGGGACTTGTGTGCCTGCCGGGACAAAACCAGATGAGCAGGCCCGGAAGATGCTGCTTAAATCTGATAAGAATAAGGGAATGATTGATCCTCATATCAGCAGTGTAAGCGGTCTCAATGTATTTCATCTTTTTGTAGGCGTGGAACTGAAGGATGGAACAAAGGGGTATCTTCTTAAGGAATATGAAGTTAAAAGTATTGTTGACAGTTTCAGCCTTTCCTTCTATAACGACACCGGATTTTCCTATGTAATTAATAAAAACGGAGATGTCTTGATCCGGTCACCGCACCCAAACAGCAATAAGACCATGAAGAACCTGTTCGATATGCTGCCGGAGGCTCAAAATGACGCAGAAGGACTTTCCCGGTTTGCAGAGTCCCTGAAAACATCTCAGACGGGTTTGGCAGTTTTTAATTATCAGCAGAAAGATACTGTATTTTGTTATACACCGCTGAAACTTGAGTCGGACTGGTATGTAATCTCTATTATACCGAAGGATGTGGTAAATGCCCAGACAAACCAGATCCTCAGACGTTCGATGGAATTGATCGGATGTATTCTTTTCGGTATTGCCCTTCTTGTGTTTGCGTATTTATGGTATGCAAACAGAGCCAACAGAAAAATGCGCAATCAGGCAGATTATATAGAAAATCTATATAATGCCATTCCGGAAGGAATTGCTTTGATTTCTGTGGATCAGCCTTATCATTTTATACAGCTTAACCGGCAGGGGCGGCGTATGCTTCAGTATCCGGATGATCCTTCGGATCATTCTTTAAAGGGGGTACTCCTGGAGCATGTAGTTTATCCGGAAGACTATGAGGGTCTGACAGATATCTTAAGAAATGCAGATATGGACGGTCAGAAAAGTATCTTTGAGAATCGTATCCAGAAGGCGGACGGAACTTACTTCTGGGCATCCGGAATCCTTGAAAGGACATTTGATGAAAATGGTGTGCCGGTTTTTGTAGCAGCTTTCCACGATATTACGGATGAAAAGCTGGCAGAAGAGGCAGCTGAGAGAGAAAAACTGCAGGAGCGCATCACATTGGTTGGAGCGATTTCAAATGCTTATCCTGTTATCATCAGTATGAATCTGACAAAAGATACTCTGAATTTTACATATGTTAAGCCGGGGCTGATGATTGGCCTGGGAGAGCAGAAGACTTACAGCAGGCTTTTTGCGGATATGCTGCCGACCGTACATCCTGACCATGTAAGCGAATATAAACGCCGTTTTGAGCCTCATAACCTGTCAAGTGCTTTGGGAGAGGAGAAAACAGAAGTATTCTTTGAAGCACGGCAGATGCTCACAGACGGAAGGTATCATTGGACTTCAACGCAGATTATTTATGTGGATAATCCATATTCAGAGGATAAACTGGCAGTTCTTATTTCGCGGCGTATTGATGAACAGCGTTATGAGGAAGAACAGCACCGCCAGGCACTTCAGACTGCCTTGGACAATGCCAACGAAGCAAACAGGGCAAAAAGCCAGTTTTTATCCAATATGAGCCATGATATACGGACGCCGATGAATGCAATCTTAGGCATGGCAGCCATTGCGGCAGCTCATATAGATGACCGGCGGCGGATTTCAGAATGTTTGGAAAAGATTAGTCTTTCCAGCAGACATCTTCTCAGTCTTATCAATGATATTTTAGATATGTCTAAAATTGAAAGCGGTAAGTTCTCCCTCAGAAAAGAGCCATTTAATTTTGCAGAGCTGGTTGCGGATGTGATTGAATTGGTGAGGCCCCAGGCAGGCGAAAAGAAGCTTCATCTGAAGGTCCAGATGAGTTCCATGAAAAACGAGAAAGTTATCGGGGATCCTCTACGCGTCAGGCAGGTATGTATTAATATTTTGAGCAATGCTGTGAAATATACACCGGAAGAAGGAAGCATTCATATCCAGGTGAGACAGGAAAAAAGTTCCCGCAGAGGCTATGAAAATTATATATTCTGCTGTTCAGACACAGGGATTGGAATGAGTTCAGAATTTCTGGAGAAGTTGTTTCAGCCCTTTGAACGGGCTGTGGATTCTGCGGGCAGTAAAATGATCGGAACAGGTCTGGGAATGGCAATTACAAAAAATGTTGTCGATTTAATGAGCGGTGATATTGAGGTAAAGAGCAGTCTGGGCAGTGGTTCTGTTTTTACAGTGACGCTTCCGTTACAGCTTCAGAATGTGAAGCAGGATGAAATTCCCGAGGAATGGATTGGAATTCACAGTCTCATTGTGGATGATGACAGGCAGGCCTGTGAGAACTCAGCGGAACTTCTTGAAAGCATGGGACTTAGGACAGCTTTTGTTACGGACGGAGAATCTGCAGTAGAATATGTAAAGAATGCAAAAGACAGTGCTGATCCGGTAAAGCTGGCGATGATTGACTGGAAGATGCCTGGAATGGACGGTGTGGAGACCGCCCGGCAGATTAGAAAAGAGGCAGGGCAGGATGTACCTGTGATTATTCTGACAGCGTATGACTGGTCTGAAATAGAAACGGAAGCCAGGGAGGCCGGGGTAACAGGCTTTTTGTCCAAACCATTTTATTGTTCAAAGATTTGTTATCTCCTGAATGAATTAAAAGAGGAAAAAACATTTTCAGAACCTGTAAGGCTGCCTGAAAAGCCGGATTATACCGGCAAGACAGTTCTTCTGGCAGAGGATAATGAGCTTAACAGAGAGATTGCTGGAACCCTGATCAGAGAGATGGGAGTACAGGTAGAAGAGGCAGTTAACGGTGAAGAGGCTGTGAAAAAAGTGTCAGAGTCCGAAGAGGGCCATTACGATATGATTTTGATGGATATCCAAATGCCAAGGATGAACGGATATGATGCAACAAAAGCTATAAGATCCATGAAACGCGGGGATGTGCAGCATCTTCCGATTATCGCAATGACAGCAGATGCATTTGAGGAAGATGTGAGAAAGGCTATGCACGCAGGAATGAATGAGCATTTTGCAAAGCCGATTGATGTAAAGGCGTTAGAGCAGCTGGTTTACAGATATTTGTCGGGGAACGCTGAGAAAAAAGAGAAGAAATAAATATAAAAACGTTTATACTGCGGGAGTCCGGGCAGGGGTATCCAAGTACTTCCGGTTGTATCTCTTTTTCTTTCTGCATATATAATTAGTGCAGAAGGTGGAGGTGAATACAGCGGATGGAAAATAAGAAAAGGGGATTTCTGCTTCTTTTAACTGTACTTTTCCTGGGAGTACTGATTACAGCGGAGAGTTTGGCTGTAGAGAAGATTCTGAAGCGGAACGAAGCGATTGCACAAGAGAAAGCATTTCAGGAGTACCGCAATACCGGACAGATAGATGGATCTTTGGATCCTCTGATATTAAATGAAATCAAAGGTTCCCCTGTGCCCAAAGATTACGTATCTTTTGTCAATTATTCTGATTCATGGAATGAGGCCAGGAGTTTTGGAGGAGACCGGCACCATGAGGGAACAGATATTCTTTCGGATACCGTTTCAAAGAAGAGAGGAGAAATCCCGGTTCTCAGCATGTCAGACGGTGTAGTGGAACAGATCGGATGGCTGAAACTAGGAGGATACCGAATTGGCATACGGTCTCCGAAAGGTGTTTATTTTTATTATGCTCATCTTTACAGCTATGCACCGGGCATAAAGCAAGGGTTAAAAATACAGGCGGGAGATGTCATTGGATATATGGGAGATTCAGGATATGGAAAGAAAGAGGGGACTGTGGGAAAGTTTCCGGTCCATCTGCACCTAGGACTGTATCGTAATGATTCAAAGCATGGAGAATACAGTGTAAATCCATATAGGTTTTTGCAGAAAGTATTAAGAAAACCATCGTAACACCAGCAGCAGAAGCATGACTGGGCAGTCAGACATTAGGGTTAGATGGGTAGCAAAATTACTGTTTCTTTTTGTTTTATTTTGGCAGTTTATATAGTAAAATGAAAGAAAGATGTTGACTTTTATGTTTGATGTATGTCATTGAATATAGATTGGGGTTATTGTGGAAAGGCGGGGGCCGAGTGAAAAGAGTGGAAAAAGAGCAGAGAGACCAGAGAGAAAATATATTAACATATACTCCTATTTTAAAATACATGATTTTCTTTTGTGTTATGGCTATGCTTGTGGTTTCTGTGGGAGGAATCTTTATATCCGTTCAGAGAATGAAAAAAGAAGCCGCGGCGGCACATAAAAGTGTGGAGACTCAGGTTACCAACCGGGTGAGTGAGTCACTGAAGCTGCTGGAATCACTGGCAGTCCAGCCGGACTATTATGATCCTTCGCTTCCTCCTTTGAAGAAAGTTGAAAAGCTGGACAGAATTTCTGAAAAATATGGATATATGATGATTTGTTTCGTAGATGACAATATGGATGTCTACACGATAGGAGAAGAGCCTGCGAGCCTGGCCAGCAGAGATTACATGCAGCAGCTGTTTTCAACAGGAGAACCTCAGGTGACAGACAGCTTTTTAGCTGGTGCGGACGGAGTAACACTAAACTATACAGTGGCTTATCCTCTGAAACAGGGCAATAAAATAACAGGCTGCCTTTTCTGTGCGATCTATTTTGATGATGTGGTCAATATTCTTAAGGAAGCGGTAAAGACCAGTGATGTTCAGGCGGTGCTGATCGGCTCTAAAGGACAGATTATGTCTTCTACGAACAATCTCCAATATGGAGAACCTTATCTGGACTATGCACGGGAAGCATACAACTTCGGTGTAACGGTAGATCAGCTGGAAACCAATCTTCTTGCGAAATCTCCGGGATCTTATTGGAGTTTTAGGAATGGAAATCTGTATTATACAATGTATAACAATGTAGAAGACACAGACTGGGATATTCTGACCAGCATCGATTTCTGGTCTATTTACAAAACTATTATTACAGGATTTTTGCTCATCATTGTCCTGATGGCTGTTCTTTGTATAGTCATATTTTTATTGATTAAGCGTTTTATTCAGAAGCAAAAAGAAGTGGTGGATATGCTGGTTCAGTCCATACAGGAACTGGAGGAAAAAATCTATCAGGATGAACGCCCTGACGATATGGATTTTAGGGAAATTATCCGGCTTACCAGTAACGGGCTTTCTGACGGCCTTACCGGCGTTGTCACAAGGAGTGTATTTTTAAAACAGGCACAGTCCATGCTTGACAAGATACCAGAAGAAAAGATTGTAGCCCTCTGCTTTGTAGATTTAGATAATCTGAAAATACTGAATGATACCTATGGACATAATGTGGGCGATACTGCTTTAAAAAGTATCGGGTATATCCTGCGTGAGTATGAAAAGAAGTATGACGGTGTTGTCGGACGTTACGGCGGAGATGAATTTGTAATGCTGCTCACAGATATTGATGATGAAAAGGAACTGAGGAGTGTTCTTGAATCTCTTGCTCTCAGACTGCATTTAGACATTGGAACAAAGGGGGAAGCTCTGCCGATCCAGTGCAGTGTGGGAGCAGCAGTGAGACATCCGGGGACTTGTTTGGAGCAGATGATAGCCCATGCTGATGAGGCGCTGTATTTTGTAAAACAGAACGGCAAGGGCTATTACAAAATTTATCAGGATTGAGGAAACATATGAGAGTTGGAAAGAAGAAGTTACTTCTATATTGTGCTTTGTCAGTGATATGTATTCTTCTGCTTACGATTGGAGCAGGAAGATTCCTGCAGCATGAATACTCTGTATACAGGAAAGAAGAGGTCAGCCATCTTCTGGAAATGTACAAGGAAAATATGACACTGGCCATACAAAACCGGCTGAACTATGCTGCTGAACTGACTGTTGAGGATCTTGACATGCAGAGCTATAAGGCATGGTTTAAAAAGCGCGCCCAAAAACTCATAAAGCAGAAAGAAGTGGAAAAGATTCTTCTCTTTGAAGGGGATAAAGTACACTCTGTTTTTGCAGCCGACGGCAGCAAAAAGGAAGCGGGCAGGGACCTGCAGGACTTTTCCTATATCTATACATTGGCTAAGGTTGTAAAAGAACCTGTGATGGAAGGTCCGGTCAGCATGGATGTGAATGGGAAGAAAAAAGAAGTGTTTTTATTTTTTCAGCCGCTGCTGAAGGGAAGAAGTTATGAGGGAGAAATTGCAGTTATCCTTGATAAGGATTATGTCATTGAACATTTGAATTTACAGCGGCTGTACGATATGGGTTATGAGTATCATCTTTGGAAAGTGAACAGCCAGGACGGAAGCAAAGAGGTAGTAGCCAGCTCTGACAAAAGTCTTGATTATTCCTATGCATCTAAGATAGAAATCTATCTGCCGGGACAGTGGACATTAAGCATTCTGCCAAAAGGAGGATGGATTTCAAAGAAAATTGAGGCCTGCGTCATGGGAGCTTCTATTCTTATTGGTGTAATTTTGTCTGTTCTGCTGATCAGCAGGCTGATGATGTCTGCAAAGATCCGGTATTTTAAATCGCTCAGTATCTACGACAAAAAGACCGGGCTTTTTACCAGGGAAGGCTTTGTCAGGGAAGTCGGAAAGTGGACGGAAGAAGGAAACTGTCCGTTCTCCATGTTTTATTTTTCCATTGAAGAATACAGCCGGACGGCGCTGATGGCCGGGCTTTCGAAGGAGAAGGAATATCTGAACAGTATACCGGGCCTGTTGAATGAATTTATAAAAAGCCCTTATGCAGCGGGAGTCATAGCAGAGGGGAGGTTCGTGGTTGCTGTAAAAGAGGAAATGACAGAGTCCAAAAGACAGGATTTTGCAAAAGGACTATCTCTGAAACTGATCTGGAAGATCCGCATACAGGGCAAAAAGCTGTTTCTGAATGTAAATTATCAGGCGGTATCCTATCCGGAAGACGGAGAAAACGCAGAGGTTCTTTTAGAGAAATTAATAGAGGACTGCTATCTGAGACTGTATGGAGAGTCCCCGATTGAAGATTTGACGGAAAAATGCCGCCGCCTTGCCGAGGGAAAGACAGATGTTGAATTCAGCGAATATGCAGATGTTCAAATGATGGAACTGTCCAAAGCACTGAATCAGTATAGAAAACGGGTAGAACAGGTTGCCTACTTTGATCCGGTCTACAATATAGGAAACCGCATGAAGTATTTAAGGGATGTGGACATCCTCATAGCCTATGACATGAAGAGGCCTTTCAGGGCTTACATCATGGATATTCGTTCCTTCAGCAAATATAATGAATTATTCAGTGTAGCAACAGGAGATGCCCTGCTGTTTGAAATGACCCAGAGGCTTCTGCATATATTCGGAAAGAATCTGTACAGAATCAATGGGGACGTTTTTATCGGAATATCTTTTGAAGCAGGACAAGAGGGCAAGAATGACAAGGCTGTAAACAGGATACAGGATGCGTTTCATCGTCCGATTGTGGTGGAAGGCTCTGTCTTTACATTGGATGTTCTGATCGGAATCTGTGATTATCCTGTTCATGCAAAAACATCGGAGAAGCTTTTGGAGAGTCTTCAACTGGCTGTCCGATATGCCAAAACCATGGGCAGTCAGATGAATAAAAATGTAATTATATATAATGATGAACTGCTGGAAGTCCGGCATAAGGAAGCCAAAATCCTCCAGCTTTTAGAAACAAGTATCAGGGAAGAGACTTTAGAAGTTTGGTACCAGCCGCTGTATCATCTTCAAAGCAGACGTTTTACAGGCACAGAAGCACTGGTACGCCTGCCTGACGGGGAAGGAGGTTATGTACCTGCCGGAGAGGCAATTGAAATTGCAGAGAAAAATGGTTTGATCGGACAGGTAGGAGAGTATGTCATTCGCCGTGCCTGTACCTTTATGAAAGAAGAAGGCAGAAAGCTGGGGCTGAAATCAATGGGTATTAATCTGTCCGTGCAGCAGCTGTTGGTTGAAAACAGCGTCTCTGCGATTATGGGACAGATAAAAAAGACAGGACTGGATCCCAAATGTATTACACTGGAGATCACAGAGACTGTGCTGATGCAGTCAATAGAGATGGCAGAAGGAATTTTAAAGGAACTTTCATCTTATGGGGTAAGAATAGCATTGGACGACTTTGGCATTGGCTACAGCAGTCTGAATTATCTGCTGAACCTTCCGGTTAATGTTTTAAAATTTGACAGCTCTATGACCAGAAAGATCATAACTTCCGATAAGCAGTATGCACTGCTGAAAGCGATGATAGAGATGGCAGATATTAACCAGATGGATGTAGTAGTTGAGGGAGTGGAAACTGAGCAGGAACTGAACAAACTGGTTTCGACAAGTGCCTCTTATATTCAGGGGATTTATTACTCAAAACCGCTTTCACAGGAGAAGCTTACGGAGTTTTTAAGGGAGAAGAATTTTATACAATGAGGGGATTGGCAGGTGAAGAACATTGAGATGGAATATTGCCGCGGAGGCTATTTCTTTTGTGATGCTGGGGATTATATGGGTATACTCAAGGAAAGGGAGTCATCTCCCGACATTAAAAAATAGAATTTTTCAGGGCTGTCTGCTGGTTACAGGAGGGGCGATTTTTACGAATATCGTATCAACGATGATGATTTACCATCTGGACGAAGTTCCTATGTGGATGACCTGGCTTGTGACAACGGTATATTATATTTTGACACCCCTGATGGGTTTTGCGTATTTTCTATATAGCGTATCAATCATTTATACAGAGAAGAATGAACTGATAAAGGTTATAGGCTTCGGGCTTGTACCGGCTCTTCTGTATGGGCTGCTCGTCCTTGCAAATCCGGTTACAAAATGGTTATTTGACATCAATATGACACAGGGATATGTGCGGGGGCCATGGGTGCCGTCTACTTATATCATTTTCTATGCCTACTGTGCTGCAAGCATTGTTGTCACTGTTTTAAACCATAAGAGGATTGACAGATACATATACAGAATACTCGCGGCATTTCCAATACTTGCCGTGCTGGTCATTGTTGTTCAGCAGATATATCCAAATGTTATATTATCCGGATCGGCGGCAACCTGTGCTCTTCTCATTATTTATCTGCACTTACAGAACAAACAGATTTCAATGGATTACCTGACCAATGTGCCCAACCGGAAAGAGCTTCTCAATATGCTGGGGCTGATGATCAAAAAAACTCCTGAGAAGGGATTTGTGCTTTTAGTCGTCTCTCTCCGGGAGTTCCGCCAGATCAACAATACCTGCGGGCAGCAGAAGGGTGACGAATTTCTTCAAAAAGTATGCAGTTTTCTCTATGATATCGGGCCGAAAGCCCATGTATACCGTTTCAGCGGAGATGAATTTGCTCTTTTGTTTACGGACAGTGATGAGAAAAAAATAAGACAGTGTATAGATGCCATTCAGCAGCGCATGACAGAGCCGTGGCAGATAGGGGATTACCGGTTCCGGCTTTCAGCGGTACTGGGGATCATCCGGTACTCCGGGGAAGGAGAAACACTTGAGGAAGTTATTAATGCTGTAGAATATGCTGTTTTCCGTGCAAAAACAGGGAAAAGCGGGCCGATCTGCTACTGTGATAAAGAAATGCTGGAGGGGCTGGAACGAAGGCGGAACATCATTCAGATATTAAAAGAAAAGATTGCCGACCACAGTTTTGAAATGTATTATCAGCCTATTTATTCTGTAGACAGCAAAAGATTTTATTATGCAGAATCACTGATGCGGATACCGGATTCTCCTATCGGGCCGATTTATCCTTCTGAGTTTATACCGATTGCAGAGGAGACTGGCCTGATTATAGATATAACCTACATTATGTTAGATAAGGTGTGCAAGTTCATAAACAGACTGACTGCAAAAGAGATTCCCATGAAATCAATTCATGTGAATTTTTCAGCTGTTCAGTTTTCTCAGACCGATCTGATAGAGAAGGTTTTGGATATTATACGGAGGAATCATACCCCCATGTCTGCCATAAAGATTGAGTTTACTGAGAGCACGCTGGCAGAGAATACAGAGGTTGTATCAAAGTTTGTTATGGAGATGGAGAAGCATGGGATCAAGATGGGACTGGATGACTTTGGGACCGGTTACTCCAATATAGCTACCGTTCTTAATATTCCCTTTGGAACGGTAAAATTGGATAAGAGTCTTGTCTGGGTTTCTGTCGAGAATAAAACTTCTGCGCTTGCAGTAAGGAACCTGTCACATACTTTTCAGGAACTGGGGATGACCGTGGTTGCAGAAGGAGTAGAGACAGAGGAGCAGAGGCGTTTGGTTGTTGATTTTGGAATTGATCAGATACAGGGCTTTTACTATGCAAAACCAATGCCGGAAGATGAAATGGAAGTCTTTATGATGCAGAGAATGACAGGAGATAATTAATGAAACGATTGTTTGAGCCATTTTATATTAAGAATTTAAAAATTAAAAACCGGATTTGTGTACCTCCAATGGTATGTTATAACTGGGTGAAAGAAGACGGCCGTGTGGTGGATAAAAATATTGAACATTACAGGGCGGTCGCCAGAGGCGGGGCCGGCCTGATTATTCAGGAAGCTACCTGCGTGGATTCAGAAGGGAAGCTTTCTAAGGATCAGCTGGGTATCTGGGAAGACGGACAGGCTGACGGACTGAAAAAGATTGTGGATGCGGTGCATGGAGAGGGCTGCCCGATATTTTTACAGATTCATCACGCAGGTGTGAATGGATCCGGAGAATATCTTCTGTGCCCGAGTGATTATGTGATGGACAAAGACGGAGAGAAAAGGACCGGTCATGAAATGACAGCGGCACAGATACAGCAAGTACAGGATCAGTTTGTAAAAGCAGCGGTGAGAGCCTGGAAAGCCGGCTATGACGGGGTGGAACTGCACGGATGCCACAAGTACTTAATGTGTGAGTTTTTTAATTCCAGGGTCAACAAAAGAACCGATGAATACGGGCTGCATCCGGAGAAGTTTGCATTGGAGATTCTGGAAAGGATCAAAAAAGAAGTTCCGGAAAATTTTATTGTGGGAATCCGGCTGGGTGCCTTTGAGCCAGCTCTTGCAGACGGTATCCGCCATGCAGAGCTTCTGGAGAAACACGGAATTGACTTTTTGGATATCTCCTATGGGTTCTCCGGGGAAGATGAGCCCTGTGCCCCAAAAGATTTTCCGTATAAAGATGTGATCCATGCCGCAGGAGAGATCAAAAAGCATGTGTCTGTTCCTGTGTTTGCGGTCAACAGTATCACTGACGCTGAAATGGCCGAAGATATACTGGAGCGCACCGGTGTTGACATGGTGGACATTGGCAGGGGTGTTTTGGTCAATTATAACTGGGCAAATGATGCCCGGGAAGGAAAAGATACGGGCAGATGCCTGCAGTGCAAAGAATGCCAGTGGAGGATTGATGCCGAGAAATGTGCAGGAAGAATCCTGCTGAACAGAAAGAGAAATACAGGAGAATAAAAATTCTTCTCATCAGGGTGATAAATTCCGAGGACCATGAGCTGCTCAAAGAGACCGCCATGGACGGGAATCAGTAAAAGCAGGCCTGAAACAAAAGCTTCTTGAAAACAGAACGGGGATGAATTAAAATGGAATATGTAAAAATAAATAATGCAAAGATAAAAACACAGTCCCGGCCGGTAGTCCGGGCGCAGAGATAAACACTGTCAGTAACCTGCCTCCTCGGTTGTCCGTTCTTTGCTGTTGAAAGCGAGGAGTGTTTTCTATGCAAAAAATTAAGAGCAGGCTGACAGTATATTTTGACGCACCGTTTTGGATCGGGATTTATGAACGCATTTCGGACGGCGGATTAGAAGTTTGTAAGATCACATTCGGGGCGGAGCCGAAAGACTATGAGGTTCAGGCATTTCTTATGGAACATTATGAGGAGTTCCGTTTCAGCCCTGTTGTGGAGATTGCAGTTAAGGCTGAAAAAAAGATGAACCCGAAAAGAATGCAGAGAAGTCTTCAAAGGCACAGGGAGACAGGGATAGGAACCAAGTCTCAGCAGGCGCTGGCTGCCCAGAGGGAGGCCAGAAAAGCCGAACGGAAGGAGTGCAGGAAAGCTTTTCAGGAAAAATGGAAGCGGGAGCAGTTTCTGAAAAAACAGGAGAAAAAGAAGCAAAAGCACAGAGGGAAATAAGGAAGAAAGATGCTGTTTATCAGACAAAGCAGCAGGTTTAAATAAAAACTCTTTCAAAGTTGATAAAAAGACTTTGAAGGGGTTTTTATTTGTTCTTCGGAAAAAGTGTGTGCTATACTAAAAGAAAACTTTGAAAGGAGCAGATGAAATGAAAGAAATACTGATGATGAAATTAGAAAGCTGTCCGTACTGCCATGAAGCGCTTTCTATGATGGAGGAACTGAAGCAGGAACATCCGGAATATCAGAACATCCAGGTGAAAATGGTAAATGAGGATGAAGACGCCAAGTTAGCGGATTCACTGGATTATTGGTATGTCCCTACCTATTATGTAGATGGTGAAAAACTCCACGAAGGAGTTCCGACCAAAGAAAAGATAAGGAAAGTCTATGAAGCGGCATTAAAATAGCGGGCTCAGGCATATATTTAGAAAAAAGAAGCAAAAGGATAGACACATGATTTATGTGGTAAAAGAAGGGGATACCATTGATTCCATATCTTCTCAGTTTGGAATTTCCAGGAGCCGTCTGATCTATGATAACCAGATTTATGCAGGAAGGATTGTCATCGGGCAGGCCCTGTTAATATTGGAGCCTTCCGCTGTGCATACAGTGAAGGCCGGAGATACTCTCTCATCCATTGCTTTGGAATATGACACTTCTGTTCAGTCGTTAGTCAGGAAAAATCCATATCTGCTTAACGAGGTAAATCTCATGCCGGGAGATGTACTGACGGTCAGTTATGCTCAGGAGAAGCTTGGAAGCATGAATGTGACAGGATATGCATATCCGTATATAGGCACGGAGACTCTGCGGGAAGCACTTTTGTATCTGGATGAGCTTTTAATATTTTCCTACGGGTTTACAGCTTCAGGCAGTTTGATTCCTCCGGCTATGGAAGAACCCTTGATTGAGCAGGCCCTGGAATTTGGTGTGGATCCAATGCTTGTGCTGACCCCGTTTGCAGAGACAGGAACATTTAATAATCAGCTGGTAAAAGCGGTTTCAGAAGATCTTTCTATGCAGCAGACTCTCATTGACAATCTGATTCAGACTGTCCGGGAAAAGAGCTATGCAGGAGTGGATGTCGATTTTGAATACATTCTTCCGGAAGACAGAGAAGGATATGCGGCATTTGTAGGCAATCTGAGGGAACAGATGAATGCCGGCGGGTATAAAGTATCGGTTGCCCTGGCCCCTAAAATATCATCCGAACAGGAAGGCCTTTTGTATGAAGGAATGGATTATGCGCTTTTGGGTGCGAATGCAGATACTGTGTTTTTGATGACGTATGAATGGGGGTATACCTACGGTCCGCCCATGGCTGTTGCACCCATCAACAAAGTACGTCAGGTGTTGGATTATGCTGTGACGGAGATACCTGTGGAAAAGATCTATATGGGTATTCCCAACTATGCCTATGACTGGCCTCTCCCCTATGAAAGAGGAGTGACAAGAGCAGCAACCATAGGAAATGTAGAAGCAGTGGAGATTGCGGATCAAAATGGGGCACAGATCCAGTTTGATGAGACTGCTAAGACACCTTTTTTCAATTATACTTTAAGCGGAACAGAACATGAGGTTTGGTTTGAGGATGTGCGCAGCATAGATGTAAAGCTGCGGACAGCCAGGGAATATGGATTTTCCGGAGTCGGATACTGGAATCTTATGAGGCCTTTCAGGGCAAACTGGCTTTTAATTGACAGTTTATTTCAGCTGAACGACTGACGGAGCGGCAGGAGGAGACAGTATGGGAAAACATATCGTGAGCATGATGCTGGCAGCATTGATCGGTTTAGGGCCGTCAATTCAGGAACTGAAAAGTCAGGATCCAGGGCAGTTAGCTTTTTCTAATAGAAGTATCAGCGGTTTTTCCTATGGAAAGGTTCCAAAGGCAGTGAAAGAAAAGGCCACTGGTATTTCGTATCGTCCGAATCCTTATATATCTTTTCAGGATCTGCGTTATGTGAAAGTAAAATATTATGGATATGATGGGAAAATTAAGAATGGGCAGCTGCTGGTGCATAAGTCTATTGCAAAAGACATAGTAGAGATTTTTCAGGAGCTTTTTACTATGCAGTATCCCATTGAAAGTATTCAGTTGATTGATGACTTTGGCGCAGATGATACAAAGTCTATGGAGGCTAATAATACTTCAGCATTTAATTACCGTATCGTAGCAGGAACGAGCCATCTGTCCAAACATGCCTATGGCAAAGCCATTGATATCAATCCACGGGTCAATCCATTTGTGAAAAGAGATTCCATCACACCGGAGAATGGAAAAATATATGCTCAGAGAGATGTAAAGAAATGCAGGGGAAAATACAAATATAATATGATTCACAGAAATGACAGAGTATACCGGCTTTTCAGGAAACATGGATTTCAGTGGGGCGGTGACTGGATTACTTATAAAGACTATCAGCATTTTGAGAAACGCTGAGATATTTGTATATCGTTTTTATTTAAAAAGTATTTGCCCACCTTGTCCGTGAAGACCATGATATAGTTCTTGATGTGGAGTATAAATCATCAGGAGGTAAATATTATGAATGTTTGGAAGGATACTGTTTTAACGGATAAGGGGGCTGCACTGCAGGCAAAATTATTGCAGGGACAGACATTGAAGATTACGGGCGCAAAGACAGGGGCAGCCAGTGTGCCGCCGGTAAATCTGAGGCGGCAGACGAGTGTCACTGAAGGCGGGGGAACTGCCACGCTGCAGCCTGCCAGAACTGAGGGGGATCAAACCATTATTCCGGTATTGCTGGAAAACACTGATTTAGTAACCGGATATGAATTGTGGCAGGTTGGATTTTATGCAGAAGATCCGGATGAGGGAGAAATTTTATATTGTATTGCACAGGCATCAAAAGGCAAAGATATACCCTCTGCGTCAGAGAGTCCGGGGTTTTCGATTACATGGGACTTTTATTTTCAGACATCCAGTGAGGTTCCGTTTGAGGTCGTTCTTAATTCTAATGGGCTGGTGAATATAGAGCAGCATCAGATTCATTCAAGGGAGATTGAAAACCTGAAGTGTATAGTTGGAGACCTTGACAGTTTGCGGACTGAAGAAAAGACGAATCTTGTGGAATCTGTAAATGAAATTAATGGACAAGTGGATAGTTTAGATGTGGATTTAACTGCTGCTTCAGAGGAGATTAAGAAGATAAATACATTATTATCAGATAAGGCAAATCAATCCAGTCTTAATTCAACAAACTCAAATTTAAATGCCTTATCTTCACAGGTTAATTATGTAAAAGGAATGAAAATGGACGCAGGTGCAGGAACAATCTCGTCAGTGGGTCAGGCATATAAAACACAGCGTGTGAACTATAACGTTGCATTTAGAAGTAATCCAGGAATTGTCGTTGGGCTAAACAAATCAGCAGCCAACCGGTTTGTCTGTGTGGGTACACATGATCCCAGCGGTTTTAATGTAAATGCTTACTGTACACAGGGAACGGCTGATGTATATTATACATGGATAGCAATTGGTTTTGTTTGATGATAGAGCGTAATCATTTATTTAAAAAAAGAACTCCGAAAACACTAGAAATAGGAGTTCTTTTTCTTACTTTATATTTGCTGGATTCTGGTTTAAAGTTTTTGCCAATTGGTTTCTTACTTTTGTTATTTTTTTGTCAGAAACTTTTTTGGTTGATAAGCAGTGATCCAGCTGTTCAATTCGGGAATCTACAGCAGAAACTGTTTTTTTATCGGTTTTATGATACTGTTCAAATGCTTTTTCAATGTGCTTCAGCTGATTATCTGCTAAGTCTTTTGAAAGATCAGCACCTAAATACTTATCAGTTGTCTCAATGGCTTTAAGTCCTAAACGGTACTGGCTGTCGCTCAATCCCTGCGGCTTGATATGAGCAGTGCCGCAGCCGCTTAAGGAAGCAGCAAGAAGAAGGATAAGACATCCGGATAAAATATATTTTTTCATAACATTTCCTCACTTTTTGTATGGTTCTGCTAAAAATTAATAAGAATTTTTGTTTGAATCATACAATAGCACAGATGATATGACGTGTAAATATTTTGCGTTGTACTTTTTTGAATACATAAAAGGACTGTCCCGCCGGCCTTATAGATCTAAGGATGAAAGAATCTCTTTCAGCTGATGCGCTGATTGATTCAGCAGTTCAGTCTCTTCCGGGTTCAGACCAATCTCTATCACCTGTTCCGCTCCATTTTTATTGACGATTGTCGGAACACTCAGACACAGGTCAGCGAGGCCGTATTCTCCTTCCAATAAGCTTGAGACCGGAAGAATAGAGTTTTTGTTCCGGATAATGCTCTCAGCGATATGGCTTACGGCAATGGCAACACCATAGTAGGTGGCACCTTTTTTCTCAATAATCTCGTAGGCACTGTTTCTTACATCATCGAGAATCCGGCGCATAGATGTCTCATGGTCAAAATGTCCCCGGAGCTCACAAAAGTCGTTGATGGCAACACCGGATACATTTACTCCGCTCCACACGGCGAGTTCGCTGTCACCGTGTTCACCGATGATAAAGGCCTGAATACTTGCACTGTCAACCTCAAGATGTTCGCTGAGCAGATACTGGAACCGGGCAGAATCGAGGACTGTGCCGGAACCAAAAACTCTGTTTTTAGGGAAGCCGGATAGTTTTAGTGTAACGTAAGTAAGAATGTCCACCGGATTTGCAACTACAAGAAGAATGCCTTCTGAGTTCCGTTTTGTAATCTCAGGAATGATAGTTTTAAAAATTCCAACATTTTTATGAACCAGATCAAGGCGGGTTTCATCCGGTTTCTGGTTAGCTCCGGCAGTTATAATAATCAATGCACAGTCTGCAATGTCATCGTATGTGCCTGCGTAAACTTTGGATGTATCCACATAGGGACGGCCGTGGCTTAAATCCATAGCCTCTCCTTTTGCCTTGTCAGCATTTACATCAATCAGCACAAGTTCGGTAAAAAGTCCCTGGTGCATAAGACTGAAAGCAGTGGAAGCACCTACAAAACCGCAGCCTATAATGGCCGCTTTTCTATTATTAATCATAAAAAATCCTCCTTTATAATTTTATACCTTGTGGGTATAGTTTAACAAAGGAGGATAAAATATTCATCGAAATCTGAACAAATGAGAATCTATATCAGTAAGGATTTATTTGTTAGATCTTCTCCAGATTTTAGCATTCTCAGCATCTTTGATTAGCTGATCTCTGAAGTCCGGATGAGCAATATTGATCAGAGCTTCTGCACGCTGCCATGAAGAAAGTCCTTTCATATTGGCCATTCCATATTCTGTAACTATGTAATGGGCGTTAGCACGGGTGTCAGTTACAATAGAGCCGTTGTGCAGTGTTGGAAGAATACGTGAGTGCATTTCTCCGGCTTTGTCTGTGAAAGTTGAAGAAAGGCATACAAAGCTTTTTCCGCCGTTAGATAAGTAAGCGCCCATGACAAAGTCTAACTGTCCGCCTGCGCCGCTGATCTGTTTGATACCTGAAGATTCAGCACTGATCTGTCCGTATAAATCCACATCTACCGCATTGTTGATGGAAATAAAATTATCTATAGAAGAGACTCTTGCAATATCGTTTGTATAGTTAACAGGAGCGCTCATACATTCCGGATTGTCATTCAAGTAGTCATATAATTTTTTTGTTCCTGCAGCGAATGCATAGGTCTGGCGGTAACGGTCAATATTCTTTCTGGCACCGGTGATTTTTCCTGCTTTTGCAATATCTACAAATGCATCTACGTACATCTCTGTATGAACACCGAGATCTTTTAAATCGGATTCTGCAATCATGGAACCGACTGCATTCGGCATGCCGCCGATACCAAGCTGAAGACATGCTCCGTCAGGGATCTGGTCTACGATGAGCTGAGCCACAGCTTTATCCACGTCTGTTGCAGGTCCGCCTCCGCCAAGCTCTGCAATGGCCGGATTCTCTCCCTCAACAATCATATCTACCTTAGAAATATGAACGCCTTCTTCAAAGCCGCCCAGGCAGCGAGGCATATTTTCATTGACTTCTACGATGACACAGTCAGCCTTTTCAAGCATTGCAGACAAGTGGGAAGCGCTCGGCCCGAAGTTAAAGAAGCCGTGTTCGTCCATAGGAGCCACCTGCATCATTGCAACGTCTACATGGTCGATGTAGTTGCGGTAATATCCCGGAAGCTCGGAGTAACGGATCGGTGCATAATAAGAAAATCCTTCGTTGATCCATTTTCTTTCAAGTCCGCCCATATGCCAGGAATTCCATGTAAAGTGATCTGCCGGAGAATCAATCTTAGTGATCTCCAGGGGCCACATAACAATTCCGCCGCGGATATTGATATTTTCAAGTTCAGGCATTCTTTTTGCCAGAGCTTTGTCCAAAGCTACCGGCGTGGTGACGCACCAGCCATATTCCAGCCAGTCGCCGGATTTTACAGCTTTTACTGCCTCGTCAGCAGTTTTAAGTTTTTTTTGGTATTCTTCCTTGAATGACATAAGTAATCCTCCTGTCTCTTATCTGTTAATTTATTAACATACTATTCCATTGTACCATTGGCATAAAAGAAACACAAGTAAAATAATTTTAAATATGGGTGGTCTTTTTACAAGATTTGTACTATAATTAGATACTAAGTTTAGGAGGACATTTATGGAACATAAAAAATTCACTTGGAAACACTACACACTTATTGCACTTGGCATTCTTGTAGTGATTTATTGCTGTATTGCAGTATATTTCAGTAAGAAGTTTACATATGGGACAAAGATTAACGGTGTCGATGTTTCCAATAAGACAGTAGAAGAAGTTACAGACATTTTTAAGAAGAAGGCAGAAGGCTACTCGCTGACAGTCAAAGAACGCAAAGGAAAACAGGAGATTTTAAAGAGCAGTGTGCTCAAAGTATCCTTTACCGGACAGGATGAGATTAAAAAGATTAAGGACGGTCAGAGTGCTCTTTTATGGATCAAAGGCATCTTCGGCGGAGAGAAGTACAAAGATATCGATATGTTTGCCTATGACAAATCAGCATTCCAGAAGGCATTCAAGAACCTTAACTGTTTTAAAAAGAAAAATATTATCAAGATAAGCAATGCAAAACCTGTTTACAAAGACGGAGCTTATCAGATCCGGAAGGAAGAGATTGGAACGGTCTTAAAAAAGGATCAGACCAGGAAGCTTATACAGAGTGCCGTAGAAGGCGGTGTTTCTGTTGTAGATTTGGACAAGGAGGGGGCTTATGAGTCTCCGAAATACACAAGCAAAAGTAAGGAAATTATTGCCCTGAACGACAAGATGAATGATTCACTGAAAGGAAGCATTACATATAAGTTTGGGAAACAAAAGGTAGTTCTTGACAAAGAGGTCTATCACAAGTGGTTTAAAATTAAAAATGACACAGACTTTACGATTGATATGAAGAAGATGGAAAACTGGGTCATGAAGTTTGCATACAAATATAATACCATGGGAACGATGCATACGTTTAAGACACATGACGGACGGACGAAGAAGATTTTCGGAGGACCTTACGGCTGGAGAATGAGCCGGGACAAGGAAGAAGCAGCAGTCAAGAAGATGCTGAAAGAAGGCACAGTGGAGACCAGAGAGCCTTACTGGCGCCAGAAGGCAAAGGTATATGACGGTTATCAGGGAGACATTGGGGATACCTATATCGAAGTAGATATGGGACAGCAGGAAGTCTTCTACATTAAAAATAAAAAGATTGTTTTTTCATCTTCCGTAGTAACAGGAAAGATGGAGGCCGGAAGAAAGACACCGGAATGTGTAGCATTTGTTTTGTACAAACAGCGCAATGCCACGCTGAGCGGTCAGGGATATAACTCCCCGGTTTCTTACTGGATGCCGTTTAACGGGAATGTAGGGCTCCATGATGCAAGCTGGAGATCTTCGTTTGGAGGAAGTGAATATATTTCCGGCGGATCTCACGGGTGTGTTAATATGCCGTCGTATGCGGCTGCATCTCTTTATAATATGATAGAAGCGGGAACACCGGTTGCCTGCTATTATTAAGCAAAGACAGAACATAGCTTAGGATGATATGATACTTCCAAAGCAGACGTGGTATTTAGCCAGATCTGCTTTGGAAGTGTTTTTTATTGCATAGGAAATTCCTTCAGAATCCCCTATGCAAAAAATAATGCGGAACGAAAGGAGAGTAAGGTGCGGATCAGTATTACACAATGGGTTCACCAGGAATTAGAGCGTTTTATAAAACAGGGGGATCTATGTATTGATGCAACGGTAGGAAAAGGGAGGGATACAGAGTTTCTCTGCAGTCTGACCAGCCGGGTGATCGGGTTTGATATACAGGGTGAGGCTCTGGAAACTGCAAAGAGCCAGCTGAACCTGAAAGGGTATCATCCGAAACTGATACAGGAAAGCCACGAATATATGGGAAGGTATGCAGAAAAAGAAACTGTTCAGGCCATTCTTTTTAATCTGGGCTACCTGCCCGGAGGGGACCACAGCATTGCCACCAGGCCGGAGAGCACGATTAAAGCTGTCTCAGAAGGCCTTGAACTGCTGAAGACCGGGGGAGTTATCAGTCTGTGTATCTACAGCGGGGGAGATTCTGGATTTGAAGAGAGAGACAGAGTGCTTGAATATTTAAAACAGCTGGATGAGCGCAAATATTTTGTTGTAAAACAGGACTTATACAACAAGAGCGGCCATTCGCCTCTTCCTGTACTGATACTGAAGCTTTGACAGCTGCAGGGGGTGAACTTTGCTTGCCCTTATCACTAGAATATGGTAATTTATCAATAAGAATAAATATGAATCAAGTACCCGGGATTTCTGCAGAGGATGATCTTACGAGGAGGATGAGTTATGGAAAAATATCCGGAAGAGGCTGCTGCCTTCCATATTGACGGCCAGGCTTTTTATGAAGCCATAGTGAACAGCACAGAGGATTATATTTATATAGTAGATATGAAGACAGATGTAGCTCTGGTATCCAGCAATATGCTGCAGGATTTTGAGCTGCCGGGGATCCTTGTAAACGGTCTTGTTCCTCTGTGGGGAGAATTAATCCACGAAAAGGATAAAAAACGATATTTTGATTCTGTGGATGATATGTTAAGCGGCATTACGGACGAACACAATGTAGAATATCAAGTCCGGAACAGAAATAATGAATATGTCTGGGTTGTATGCCGCGGACTGCTGAAAAGAGACGAAGATAATATGCCTGTCTCCTTCGCCGGAGTGGTTACCCCGATCGGCAGCAAAGGAAAGGTGGACCGCACCACGGGATTATTTACACAGGATAAATGCAGGGAACGGGTGGAAGATCTTCTGGAACCGGGATTCGGCAAAGGTGGGCTTTTGCTTCTCGGACTGGATGATTTTAAGCAGATCAACAATCTGAAAGACCATATTTTCGGAGATTTGGTACTGCGTCAGATGGCACAGAACATTCAGCAGATGCTGCCGCCTAGGGCAGAAATTTTTCGGTTTGACGGGGATGAATTTGCTGTTGTGTGTCCTGATGTAGCCCTGGAAGACATATGGGAACTTTATCAGTCCATTCATCAGTATGCCAATATGGAACATGAGATTGACGGCATTTCTTATTTTTGTTCTGTCTCAGGAGGCATTTCCGTAATCGGTGAGGATGCAGACAACTATTTAGACTTATTGAAGTTTGCTGCAAGTGCTCTCGATGCATCCAAAAAGAAGGGGAAGAATACCTGCACAGTCTTTTCACCGGCGCTTCTGCAGTCTGAGCTTCGTACGATGGAACTGAACCGCCTGCTGCAGCG
>NZ_JAGZSD010000006.1 GCF_018381315.1 Anaerostipes sp.
AAGCACTCCGTGCAGGATGCGCACAAATGCGCAAGGAATCTATTTGCCTGTGGCAAATTGCATTTGGCGCGCAAAGTGTACAAGCCCCTCAAAGAGTGAGGGGTTGGGGGAGATGAGGTAGGCGTGTCCACTTTGTTCTTGCAGAGGTGTGAGGCAGGTTTGCCCGCTTTGTTTTGGTATGCTTTATTTTACATACTTCTGTACGATATTCTGCAGTTCTTCCGGGTTTTGTTTGATCCAATCAGCATATGTTGTGTGTGCTTCCTGTACAGTGAGTCCGATCTCCTTTAAAAACTCAGGAATATCCGCTTCTAAAATGGTTCCCGCATCCTCACCGAACGTTTCTTCTCCCTGGATATCGCTGCCGCCGATATAGAGCTGAAATGCAGAATGCGGTTTTTTATCAATGACCTTCGTAGCACCCCGGAATCCAAGAGTTCCGATCTGATGGGTACCGCAGGATGACGGACAGCCGGAAATATGGATTCTTGGAAGGGTTCCGTCAGGGAAATCAAGCGGTCTGATTTTGTTCATGATTGTATTATATAATTTTTGTGAATCTCTGAGTCCTACCTGGCAGATTCCGCTTCCGATGCAGGCAACAGAGGTTTCAAAAAGATTTGAAGCACTGTCTTTTGTAAGCGCCAGAAGCTCTAATGCCTCATCTCTGGTACAGTTAATAAAGTAAAGAGATTCATCCGGCGCCACTCTCAATACAACCTGATCCATTTTCTGAACAGCTTCATTGATCGGTGCAATTAGTTCGGGAGGGACATTTCCGCCAAAAGGATGGTATAAGACACTGTATAGTCCGTCCTGTTTCTGAGCAGTGATGCGGAAGCTTTCCTCCAGTGTGCCGTCTCCCTCCTTTGTCACAGGGGTTTCCTGCACATCAAGATCCAGTGATTCGGTCTCCATAGCTTTCTTAAGATTTGATAAGAAAGCATCCCGATAACCTTCCCGGCCTAAAGTATCCTGCATGTACCGTGTTCTGGCCTTTCCGCGGTTTTTATAATTTCCATGCTCTGTAAATGTCATCATCATTGCTTTGATATAATAGAGGACTTTGGAAGGATCAACATGCTTGTCAATCAAAACTCCCATTTTAGCGTTATTCCCAAGGCCTCCGGCACTGTAAACCTCAAAGGTATGATCTTCACAGGCAACAAAACCTAAATCCCGGAACGTGGCGTGTGTCTCGTTTTTAGGGGAATTGGAAAAGCATACTTTTAATTTTCGCGGCATCTTCACTTTCTTTATAAAAGTAAGAAGATAATCTGCGGCCTCTTTGGCATATGGGAGAACATCAAAATACTCTCCTTTTTCCACTCCCGACAGGGGAGAGACCATCACATTCCTTGGAAAGTCGCCGCCGCCTCCGCGGGTAATAATATCGTGTTCAAATGACTCTTCTATAAGAGAAGAAACCGTAACATCACTCAGATTATGAACCTGCACGGATTGGCAGGTAGTGAGATGAAGCTTGTTAATCTCATATTTCCGGACACTGTCTGCAATAAACTGAAGCTTGTCCTTGGTGATCTCTCCGCCGGTAAAACGGAGTCTCAGCATGCTGGATCCGCCGCCTCTCTGGGCATAGCTGCCGAAGCCGCCGGAAAAACTTTTGTAGTCTTTCACGCTTACTTCTTTTTGATAGAATTTTCTAGTCATTAAATGAAATTCAGCCAGATCAGACTGAAATTCTTTTTTTAGTTCCTGGTTCATTGTTATTCTCCTTTGCGTTTCTCTGATAACGATTATAGCATTTCTAAGTGTGGGCGTCCACATTCAGGGGAATTTGGTTTTTTTTCAGTTATATGCTAGAATAGGACAAAAGAAAAAATAAAGGATGGAAATACGAAAAGATGTTTGAAAAGTTTTACCCGAATGAATATATGGACAGCACCTATTCTATTAACTTTAAAGATTATTATGACCGGGGATACCGGGGAGTTCTGTTTGATGTGGACAATACACTTGTGCCGCATAACGCACCTGCAGATGACCGGGCAATCCGTTTTTTCAGGGAATTAAAAGAGATTGGTTTTGATTTTTGTTTTATGTCCAATAATAAAGAACCCAGAGTTAAGAAGTTTTGCGAGGCAGTAGAAGGAACCTATTACATTTATAAAGCGAACAAGCCTATGGTTGGAAGCTATGAAAAGGGTATGAAGCTTATGGGAACAGACAGGTCTAATACCCTGTTCGTGGGAGACCAGCTGTTTACAGATGTTTATGGAGCCAACAGGGCAAATGTTTACAGTATCCTTGTAAAGCCTATGAATCCAAAAGAGGAAATACAGATTGTACTGAAACGGTATCTTGAAAAGATTGTGCTGCATTTTTATAAGAGAAAGTGAGAATGATACATCATGGCATATGAGAAGCTGTCCAAAAGGGCATTATATTGTATGTATACAGCAGGGGCTGCAGCGGGTACCGCAGCATTAGCGGCAATCGCAGCGGTGAATTACTTTTGGCTGTTTCCGGCCGATATCGGAACGGGAAAGCTGATCTCCCTTATTCTGATCATCCTGACTATATTTGATATGGCGGCAAGCCCGGTATTCCGGTTTCACAGATACCGTTACAGCATCAATGAGGAATGCATTGATATCAAAGAAGGATATCTGTTTGTAAAAAGGGATATCGTTCCCATAGAGAGGCTTCATAAGCTTCAGACGGCGAAAGGCCCCATCGACCAGATATTTAAAGTGGCCAAGGTCGTTGTGACAACGGCAGGCGGAGATGTGACGATTCGGTTTCTGGACGAAGAGAAAGCGGAGCACATTGCCGAGAGTCTGAGAAACCGCATCAACGAGATCGCGGCAGCGCAGAAGGAAGAGACATATGGAGAATAATGTAAGATTCCGTAATCACATCTCTATTGTGGCCGAGAGAATGGGAAGTGTACTGATTTTTGTCTTTCTTGCGTTTATGAGCGGCCTCAGTCAGAATATAAAAACACTTTTAGAGAAAGATATCCGCCTGGACGGAAAAATAGCAGAAGCGCTTCTTCCGATTCTGGCCGTTTTGGCCGTCTTTCTTTTGATTGTCATATGGCAGGTAGTGGTCTGGTCCAAAACTTATATATCCATTGTAGAAAATACTATTGTAATTGAGAAAAACACTCTGAACCGCCGGAAGAACACCATCGGTATTAAAAATATCTCCAATGTAAATACAGAGCAGAATCTATTTGAGATGATTCTGGGAACCTGTAAAGTGAAACTCGATACCGACAGCCTCTCTACAGCAGATAAGACGGACGTTAAGATTGTGCTGAAGAAAGCTGAGGCGGAGAAGTTCCGCCTCAGGGTCATGACACTTATGCGCCAGGCAGAGACAGGGGGAGCTGAAGCGGTTCCAGAGCCGGAAGCGGCTGTGCAGTATGATATAGAGGCAGGACCGGGTGACATGCTGGTTCACGGGCTTTTTTCTATGAATCTATTTTCCGTTCTTATTCTGGCAGGCTGTATTGTGGGAACAGCAGAGCTGTTTACTCAGGTTTTTGGTGCCGGAACAGCGGAAAAAGGTATCCTGGCTGTGCTGGGCAGTGCGGCGGTACTAATATTTTTCTTTTTTTCGGCACTGTGGGATATTGTAAAAGGATTTGTGCAGTATTATGATTTCAAGGTAAAGCGGCTGGAAAACAAAATATACTTAAGCTATGGTCTTTTTAAAAAAGTTCATTACACGATACCGGTAGATAAGGTAAATGCAGTAAAATTGACTCAGTCCCTTCAGGCAAGAGCGTCGGGAAGATATATGGCTGAGCTTATCAATGTAGGAATGGGAGACGACGGGAGCGAGAAGAAAGCTTTTTTAATACTCTATTCTTCAAAAAAAGATATTCAGAAATATCTGCAGCAGCTTTTGCCTGAATTTCCCGATATTCTTGCGGTCCATGTACAGAGGCAGCCTAAGTCGGTATGGGCTGCATGGCTGATCCCTGTGACAGGCGTCATTACGATGATTTCAGCGGGTCTTTTGGGCATACTGGAATTCTGGCCGGGTTTTCTTTTGCGGACTTCAGCGTCAGCAGCCGGCATTGCAGTGCTGTGTTTAGCGGGAGTTATATGCAGATATCTTACAGCAGGAGTATCTGTGGAAGATCGGTACCTGAAAGTTGCAGCAGGATATGTACGGCGTTCTATTCTTTGTGTCAGTTATGATAAGATTCAGCATCTGGAAGTAAAACAGAATTTTATAGCCCAAAAAGCAGGAATCCAGAAAGGAACCATCTATCTGCTGGCATCAGCGTTGAATGTGACACAATCTGTACCTTATTTTAAAGAAAGAGAACTGTTAAAGATCAAAAAACGGATGTTGAAATCAGATCAAAAGAAATAAAGGTCTTTGGGGAAATTAATTTTCCCAAAGACCTTTTTTATTTCATATATAATTCATATATAAATTTATTGGAAGCTGATGCTTTTATAAGAAGTGATGTCTCTCCAATGCGATCAGAATATCACGTCCTTCTTTGACACCTTCGATCATACGCCTTGTTTTTGCACTGTCTCCGATGTTGAGGACTTCAATGCCTTCATCTACAAAATGATCGTACAGAGCCTGCAGTGCCGGAGTGGCAGACTGCATTCCAAGGCAGATAAATCCGTAGTTAAAGTCTAATTCCAGATCCTTATAGTCATGACGGACAATGAAAGAGTTTTCTTTTACTTCCAAAAGATTGGCATTTGGATACTGAGTGACTTTGTATTTTTCCAAAAGCTCATTGGCTCCGGTTCTTGTAACAAGGTCCAGATCTTCTCCAAAATGAGGTTTTTTCTCCACGATGGTAACGTCAGCTTTTCTAGGTGCAAAAAATTCGACTACATCCAAACCGACATTTCCGCCGCCGATGACAACGACTTTTTTACCGGAAAGATCTGTTTTTTCAAATGTTTCAACATTGTCAACCAAATCAAAGATCGTAGAAACGTTGCCTTTTTCAAGATTTTCTTTGAGCCCCGGAATATTTGGGAGAAGAGGATTGGAACCGGTTGCGTTGACAACGATGTCCGGTTTGAATCCATCCACAAATTCAGCGGTAGCCTCAACATTCTTACAGATAAACAAGTTTTTAAGGGCCATAGCTCTTTTTTCCTGATAAGCAGGGAAATAACCGAGCCTTTTTTTGTTCGGCATGTTGCCGACACGTCTTGCCAGTCCGCCAAGCTGGTTCGTCTTCTCAATCAGAACAGTAGAACATCCCACCTCTGCGGCAGTACATGCTGCCTCAAGACCTGCGGTACCGCCTCCGATAACGACCACATTGCAGGGTTTTTTGACATGTTCTTTTTTATAGTTTTCCCCGCTTACTACAAACGGATTGACTGTACAGCGCATTGGCTTGCTGCTGAGTGTTGCAGTACATCCGTTGTTGCAGGAGATACATTTGTTGATGTCATCAGTGTTGCCGAACTGCACTTTATTGACCCATTCAGGATCTGCAATAAGTCCCCGTCCGATACCGATCAGATCAGACTGACCGCTCTGAAGAATCTCATTAGCGATTTCAGGTTCACGAATATTTCCTTCAGCGGTACATGGTTTTCCGGTCTTTTTCCTTACAGCTTTGGACATGTAAGATTTCCAGCCGTCCGGAAGGTAATCGGCGTCATGCTGATACTGGATCGTACAGGTAAGACCTGCTGATACTGCAAATACATCTACATATTCTTCAAAATATTCTACGATCTCTAATGTGTCGTTCAGTGAGTTGCCGCCTTCGGTGAGCTCATCTGCACTGATTCTTAAAAAGATCGGAATATTCTCGCCTACAACTTTGCGGACTTCTTTTAGTACAAGAGTTGTGAATCTTGCCCGGTTTTCTTTAGAACCGCCGAACTCATCTGTCCTGTCGTTGGTCAGAGGAGATAAGAACTGGTTCAGCAGATAACCATGTCCTGCCTGGATCTCAACAGCGTCAAAACCAGCGGTAACTGCACGTCTAGCAGCGTCTGCAAACTTCTGGACAATGCCATGGATCTCTTCAACTGTAAGAGGTCTCGGAATGTCTCCGCCCGCTTTTGACGGAATATCAGAAGCAGAGACAGGCTGGATGTTTGTCACTGAGCCGTCAGAGTCGGCACCGCCGTGATTAAGCAGAATGGAAGCATTAGAGCCATACTCATGGATGGCCTCACAAAGCTTGTACAGGCCGTGGATATAGTTGTCATGATCAATCCTCAGCTGGTTCGTACTTAAAGAACCCTGAGGAGATGCAACACTGGCACCCTCCACTGTGATGAGGCCTGTGCCTCCTTTCGCATGTTGTTTATAATATGCAATCAGTTTGTCACTGACTTCTCCTGTTCGCTCAGCAAAATTTGTTCCAATCGGCGTCATGACAATACGGTTTTTCAATGTCATTGATTTTACTGTAAATGGTTCAAATAGATTGCGGAAATTCTTTGCTGCCATAGTTAGTTCCTCCATTTTTCTTTCTTTTTCACTGCAATAATTATATCAAACTGTGTATACAAATGCAATGAATAATCTGCCGGCAGGGCACAGCGTATGATAAATCCTCCGGATGGACGTGCTTCATGCGGCAAAGTATGATATACTCATAACTAAGAAACCTATTCCGGAGGGATTATATGAATCTGAATCATCTGTATTATTTCAGGACGCTGGCAAAAGAACAGCATTACACAAAAGCCGCCCAGATATTGAATATCACCCAGCCAAGTCTGAGCCATGCCATCAATGCTCTGGAAAAAGAATTAAATGTCAAACTGTTTGAAAAAGTAGGAAGAAATGCAAGGCTCACCAAAGAAGGGGAGCTTTTTTGGCGTTATGTGGTGCAGTCTCTGGATATGCTGGACGAGGGCAGGCGTGTGGTAGGAGAAGTGTCAGGGCTGGCAGGCGGATTCATTGACATCGGATATATTTATACGTTAGGCAGTCATTTTATTCCGCAGAATATGAGTGACTATATGAAATTAAATGAGGGGAAAAATATCAGGTTTTCCTTTGGACAGGGAACTACAGAACAGATGATTGAGGAATTAAAAAAAGGAACCTACGACCTGGTGTTTTCTTCTTATAAGGAAGGGGAAGACCGTCTGAACTTTATTCCTGTCGTGGAGGAGGAGCTGGTGCTGATCACACCAAAAGGGCACCCTCTGGCCCGGAAAAAGTCTGTTGATCTGGCAGAGACGACCTCTTACCCGTACATTATGTTTTCCCGGAAGAGCGGTCTGAGGCCGTTTATCAATAAACTGTTTGCAAAGGTAAAAGCACAGCCTTTTATTGCATATGAGGGGGAAGAAGATTCTTCTGTGGCAGGCCTTGTGGCTGCCGGACTGGGGATCTCCATTGTGCCCAAGATTCCGATTCTTGAAACTATGGAGGTAGAAGTAATCCCAATCGCAAGACCGGAGATCAAGCGGTACATTTATCTTGTCACACAGAAGGACAAATATCTGACTCCGATCGTGCAGGATTTTATCCGGTTTATAAAATCCCGCCACCATCTTTAAACAGGAATGCAGAAGTATCCGCAGAAGATTTTCCGGTACGAGTCCAATATTGAAAGAAATGCCGGATTATGGTATACTGAAGCACATTAGACTACGATTGAAGAAAAGCGAGGAACACAATGGGAAAGTTAGAAGAGATCAGAGAGAGACTGGAAGTCTGTGACAAACAGATTGTATCTGTGCTGGAAGACCGGATGGATATTATCAAAGAGATCATGGAGTATAAAAAAGAGAAAGGGCTGCCGATCCTGCAGCCGGAACAGGAAAAACGGCAGAGAAAAATGCTCAAAGAGCATGTGAAGGAAAATACATACAAAGAAGAAATTCTTGATATTTTTACTTATATTGTGGAAAACAGCCGGAGAATCCAGGCAAGAACCTTGTTTACCCATAATATTTTCCTGATCGGATTCATGGGAGTGGGAAAAAGTACTGTGTCAGACTATTTAAGCAAGATCCTTGCCTCTCCGCAGGTGGAGATGGATCAGGTGATTGTTGAAAAAGAGAAGATGTCGATCAACAAGATTTTTGAAGAATATGGAGAAGAATATTTCAGAAACTGTGAGACCAATCTGCTCATTGAGCTTCAGAAGAAAAATAATCAGATTGTTTCCTGCGGAGGCGGAGTTGCCATGAGAGAGATCAACGTGCAGGAGATGAAAAAGAATGGAAGAGTGGTTCTTTTGACCGCTTCTCCAGAGACGATTTTAGAGCGTGTCAAGGACAGTGACGAGCGTCCGCTGCTCCGGGGACGTAAAAATACAGAGTATATCTCCGAACTGATGGAGATCAGAAGGCCCAAGTACCGGTCTGCTGCAGATGTGATTGTAGATACAGACCAAAAAAATGTCGAAGAGATCGCAGAAGAGATTGTTGGAAAGTTAACCCATCTATAAAATAGGAGGAATGAAGATGCAGTCATTTACCCATCACACACCGACAGAGATTATTTTTGGAAAAGCTTCCGAGAACAAAGCGGCGGAACTGATTAAGAAGTACCACGGTTCTAAAGTCTTTGTTGTATACGGAGGAGGAAGCGTTGTACGGTCCGGACTTCTGGACAGAGTGGCAGAAACGCTGGAAAAAGCAGGACTTCAGGTGGAAACCATCGGCGGAGTTAAACCCAATCCGAGACTGGATTTTGCCAGAGAGGCTGTGAAGAAAGCCATAGAGTTTCAGGCGGATTTTATTTTGGCTGTAGGCGGAGGAAGTGTCATCGATACGGCAAAGGCCGTGTCTCATGGGGCTGCAAATCCGGACATTGATATCTGGGAGTTCTGGTCCCGGAAAAAGACGGTGGAAAAAACTCTTCCAGTAGGCGTGATCCTGACCCTTGCGGCTGCAGGAAGTGAGACAAGTGATTCCGCAGTTCTTACAAATACAGAGATCCAGGTCAAAAGAGGTTTGAGCACAGATCTGAACCGTCCCGAGTTTGCCATTATGAATCCGGAACTTACCTATACACTGCCAAAGTATCAGGTGGGATGCGGGATTGTAGATATTATGATGCATACGTTAGACCGCTATTTTACAAAGACAAAGGGCAACCAGCTGACGGATGAGATTGCAGAAGGCCTTCTGCGAACCGTAATTGCCAACGGAAGAATTGCCATTCAGGATTCCCATAATTATGACAGCATGAGTGAAATTATGTGGTGCGGAAGTATTTCTCACAACGGACTGACAGGGCTGGGTGCAGAAAAGGACTTTGCACCTCACCAGCTGGGCCATGAACTGAGCGCCAAGTTTGACATTGCCCATGGGGCAAGCCTTTCTGCAGTGTGGGGAGCATGGGCAGAGTATTCCTATATGGAAGATGTAGACAGATTCGTACATTTTGCAGATAAAGTATGGGGGATTTCCGGAGACAACAAGGAAGAAGTGGCGAGAAAAGCCATCAATGCTACCGTCAATTACTTTAAGTCACTGGATATGCCGACCTGTTTTTCAGAGGCACCGGAAATCGGCATAAAAACAGAGGATGAGCTGTGGGCTATGGCCGATGGATGTTCCTACCAAAACACTAGAACGATCGGGTCCTTCCGTGTCCTGAATAAAGAAGATATCTTTAATGTATACAAATTGGCAAATAAATAGTTGATAAGAACTACCATTTATTATAGAATGTTATAGAACAAAATGATTAAGGAGGAAATTACGATATGGTATCCGCAGGAGATTTTAAGAATGGGTTAACCATCGAATACGAAGGCAATATTTATCAGATTATTGAGTTTCAGCATGTAAAGCCTGGAAAGGGAGCAGCCTTCGTGCGCGCCAAGTTAAAAAATATTAAGAGTGGGGGAGCGATTGAAAAATCTTTCCGTCCGTCAGAAAAGTTTGAGAATGCTCACATCGAACGTAAAGAAATGCAGTATTTATATACAGACGGTGAATTATTCCATTTCATGGATCCGGAGACTTTTGACCAGATCGCATTAGATCCGGACACCATCGGAGATTCATTAAAGTTTGTAAAAGAAAATATGAACGTTACTTTAGTTTCACACAATGGGACAGTATTCCAGGTAGAGGCTCCTCTGCATGTTGAGCTGCTCGTTACAGAGTGTGAGCCTGGAGAAAAAGGAAACACAGCTCAGGGTGCTACAAAGCCTTGTACAGTAGAGACGGGTGCGAATGTTTATGTTCCTCTGTTTGTCAACCAGGGTGATACATTAAAGATTGATACAAGAACCGGAGAATATTTATCCAGGGTGTAGACTTGTCAAGCAGTCAAAAGATCCGGGGGATTATCTGCATCATTCTGTCAGCATTTTGCTTTGCATGGATGAATGCATTTGTTAAGCTTTCAGGCGATCTCCCGTCGATTGAAAAGAGCTTTTTCAGAAACCTGGTAGCCCTGATCTTTGCATTTGTAATGATCAAGAGAAGCGGCGCCGGATTCCGGTTTCAAATGAAGAATCTGCACTGGTTTATCCTAAGGTCCCTGGCAGGGACCTTAGGTATTTTTTGCAATTTTTATGCCGTGGATCATCTAGTGCTTTCCGATGCATCTACGCTGAATAAATTGTCACCTTTTTTTGTCATTGTATTTTCTTATTTGATTCTGAAAGAAAAGATTACCGTATTCCAGTTGACTTGTATCACATCCGCATTCGTTGGCAGTATGTTTATTGTGAAGCCGAGCTTTGCATCGGTTTCTGTTCTTCCGGCATTCATAGGATTTCTGGGAGGATTGTTTGCAGGCTGCGCTTACGCCTGTGTCAGAAAGCTCGGCACCAGAGGGGAGAGAGGACCGTTTATTGTCTTTTTCTTTTCTACGTTTTCCTGCATCAGCTGTATCCCGTTTATGATCGGTGATTTTCACCCTATCTCAGGAATTCAGCTTATATATCTGCTTCTTGCAGGACTTGCGGCAGCAGGCGGACAGTTTGCCATCACGGCAGCTTATACCTATGCGCCGGGCAAAGAAATATCGATTTATGATTATACACAGATTATTTTTTCTACTCTGCTGGGATTTTTCCTGTTTGGGCAGGTGCCGGACGGATTCAGTATTCTTGGATATTTTATCATCATCGCGGCAGCGGTTGTCATGTTTTTCTACAACAACCGCAGTAAGAAAACAGAATAATATCGTTTTTTAGAGAGGAAGTTCTCCGATTTTCGGAGGCTTCCTTTTTTCTATTCTAAATGCCTTGTCTTGTTCATATATTAGGGTTATACAGCTTTACGAAGAAGGAGGAGTTCTATGGAAAACACAAGTGAGATCTACCATATTCTTCCGAGGTCTGTCCGGGGATTGATGCAGAAGAGCGGCCTGAAGCCAAATAAGCTGCAGGAAATAAGGCTGAGGATTCATCAGCCGGTGATCATCCGTTATGAAAATAAGGAGTATTTTTTGTCAACCGGCGGAAAGCTCACTTCCAGCCATCATTTTGTACATGTTCTCACAAGAGAAGAATTGAAACAGATGATGGAATATATCAGCAATTACTCTCTCTATGCCTATGAAGATCAGCTGAGACAGGGGTTTCTGACTGTAAAAGGAGGACACCGGGTGGGAGTTGCAGGCAAGGTTTCTATTGAAGACGGGGAGATCAGGACCATGAAGCATATTACGTTCCTGAATATCCGGGTGGCTCATGAAGTCATCGGCTGCGCAGAAAGTGTATTCAAACTGTGCACGGAAAATGGACAGCTTCTGCCTGTACTGATTATCTCACCGCCGGGCAGGGGAAAAACAACGCTTTTAAGGGATATGATCCGTCTGGCGTCAGAGGGCGGAGAGACCGTCGGTGTGGTAGATGAGCGCAGTGAGATTGCGGCTTCTTATATGGGGGTGCCGCAGAATAAAGTGGGCATCCGCACGGACGTTATGGACGGCTGTCCGAAGTCTGAAGGCATGATGATGCTGGTGCGTTCTATGGCTCCGAATGTAATCGCTGTGGATGAGATAGGAAAAAAAGAGGACGTGGATGCTATGCTGTACAGTGCCTACTGCGGCTGTACTTTGATGGCGACAATCCATGGAAAAGATATGGAGGAGTTAAAAAGAGTGCCGTATGTAGGGGAAATGATGCGAAGAGATGTCTTCCGGCGTTATATCGTTCTCAGTGAACAGGGAGATGCAGGCAGCGTCAAAGAGGTATTAAATGAGGAGGGGGTGAAGCTTTATGGTTAAGCTGCTTGGGGCGGCCATTGTAATTATTTCAGGGGGGATTCTTGGATTTTACCGGGCAGCACGTGAGAGGAAGAGGCTGGAGCAGGGGATTGAACTGAAACGGCTGCTTTATCTTTTACAGGGAGAGATCCGTTACGGCCTGACACCGCTTCCTGATGCCATTGGCACAATAGCGGGAAAGATGAATTCGGAGTTTTCTGTCTTTTTAATGGATGTATCAAAAAAGCTCTCATCCTATCAGGAAGAAACTTTCTCCCAGGTATGGAAGAGTTCTGTGGAGAAAGATCTTATGCCCTTTATTCAGGAAAAGAAGATGCTGGAGCCGTTTTCAGACATGGGGGATACCATCGGATATCTGGATAAGGACATGCAGGTGAAGACTATTGATTTTACCATCGAGCAGATTGAGGAGAGGATGTACCAGATTAAAGACCAGGTGATCAAAAACTGTAAACTATATCAGAGCCTAGGATTATCCTTTGGACTTCTCGTAGTGATTATTTTATTGTAAGGAGGATCTTATGAGCGTAAACATTATCTTTCGGATTGCGGCAGTGGGTATTCTGGTCACAATTCTTGTGCAGGTACTGAAACACTCAGGGAGGGATGAGCAGGCATTTTTGATTACCCTTGCCGGACTGATTCTTGTACTGTCATGGGTGATCCCTTATATCTATGATCTTTTTGAGAGTGTACAGACACTGTTCACCATATCTTAGGAGGCAGCGATGGTTAAGATTGCACTTTTCGGCATCATAGCCAGTATTTTGACACTGAAAATAAAATCCATAAGACCGGAATACGGCCTGGTGATCGGCCTGGTGTCCAGTTTGTTTCTGGCAGTTTATGCCCTGGATGAGATGGGCAAAATCATCGATTTGTTTGATACCATTGAGTCTTATTCCGGCATTCCGGGAACGTACATACAAATCCTGCTGAAGCTGGTGGGCATCTCTTTTCTGTGTGAGTTTGCCGCCAATGTCTGCAAGGATGCCGGACAGGCAACCATGGCAAAACAGGTGGAGATGGCAGGAAAGCTGTCTATACTGGTAGTGAGTCTGCCGATCCTGGAATCACTGCTGACTACACTGGAAAGGCTGATGGGATGAGACAGAAGATCATATTGCTGGCATTTATCTTTGTTTTGATGTTTACGGCAGAGGTGTCTGCAAAAGAAGAGGAAGATTTAAGCGATTATTCATTTGAGCAGGTGGAAAAGACACTGGAGAAAGCAAAGATTCATTTTTCTTATGAAGAGCTTGTAAAAAAACTTATAACAGGCAACATTAAGGGTGCTTTTTCCATGGTGACGGAAAGTATAGGCAACCAGCTGTTCTCTATCCTTTCTGAAAATAAAAATTTCATGAAGCAGCTGATCGTTGTGGCAATCATCGCAGCAGTGTTCAAAAATTTTTCAGATGCATTCTTTCAGGGAAATACGGGGGATACAGCATTTTATGTGACTTATATGATTCTGATCGGGCTGATGGCAAATTCATTTTTCTTTTTGAACTCTATTACAGAGCAGGTGATTTCCACACTTATTGACTTTATGAAAGGACTGATTACAGCATATTCCATTGCAGTGGTTGCAACCACCGGGGTATCCACATCGGTGGCATTATATGAAATGTATTTGTTTGTAATTTATATTATCTCACTTTTGGTACAGAGTGTGATTTTCCCTGCGGTCAAGATCCTGTTTGTCTTAAAGATTGTAAACCATATTTCTCTGGAAGAAAAGCTGTCCAGGCTGTGTGATGCACTGGAGTGGGCCGTAAGAGCACTTTTAAAAGGACTTTTGGCGGTAGTGCTGGGGATTCAGATGATCCAGGCCATGCTTCTGCCGGCCGTGGATTCTGTAAAAGACGGAATTTTAAAAAAAGGTGTCTCCATGATCCCGGGTGTGGGACAGGGAGTCAGCACAGTGACAACTACACTGATAGGATCAGCAGTAGTCATCAAAAACAGTATCGGGGCGGCCGGAATCTTTGCTCTCTGTGTTATCATTCTGGTGCCGCTGCTGCAGATCGGGGGAATTCTTCTTTCTTATATTGGGACAGGCATTCTGCTACAGCCTGTATCGGATAAGCGGATTACAGGTTCCCTGGATGCAGTGATCAAGAGCGGCAAGCTGCTCATCAGAACGGTATTCACACTGAGCATTTTATTTATTCTGTCTATTGCTATTGTGGCATTTTCCACGAACATTAATTACTATACGGGGTGACGGCTTATGCAGTATATTAAAGCGATTGTATTTTTCCTGATTCTCATGACACTGGTAGGACAGCTGTGTCAGGGAGAAAAATATAGGCCATATATCCGTCTGGTAACCGGATTTATGCTGCTGGCACTTATGATGAAACCGGTGGCATACGTTATGAATCTGGGACCTGAAGATCTGCCTGTATTTTCAAATATGGCATCGGGGAGCACGGAGTCTTCCTTCCGCAGCAAGGCTATAGACAGCTATAAGGACAGGGAGGAAAAGAAAATAAAAAAAATCCTTGCCTCTTATAAGATCGAAGCCGAAGAAGTAGAAGTGGATGTAGATGATGGAAAGGATGAGACGGAAATCAGCGGCATATCTGTAAAAGTGAAAAATGAGAAATCAGAAGGAAAGAAAGTAAAAACCATACTTTTGAACTTCTATAATGTAGATGAGAGTCATATCAATATAAGTGAGTAGGAAGTGTATGATGGACAAAAAGGAACTGATTCAAAAAATTGAATCTATGGGTACAAAAAAAATCGTCTTGATTTTCGTTCTCGGCATTGCTCTGATCGTATTTTCTTTTCCTTCAGCGGGAAAGAGCACTTCAAAGAGTGAAAAGAGCACAGAAAGCCAAGAGGATACGTCATCCACGGACGCCTATGTCAAAAAACAGGAGAAGCGGCTTGTAGCTGCTCTGAAACAGGTGGAAGGTGTGGGAAAAGTTAAAGTGATGATTACTCTGAAATCTTCAAAGGAGTCGGTTGTCAACAAAGATACGCCGTATGAGGAAAGTACAAAAAAGGACGAAAAAACAGTGAAGGAAGACGAAGAGACTGTTTTGGTCGAGAAAAACGGGGAAAAAGTCCCTTACATAGTGAAGGAAGTAGAACCTGAAGTGGAAGGAGTTGTAGTGGTGGCACAGGGCGGAGGAAGCGATATCATCAACCAGAATATCGTCGATGCGGTGAGTGTGTTGTTTCACATTTCATCTTATAAAATAAAGGTGTTAAAAATGGAGGACTAAGGAAATGAAGAAAATCGTGAAAAAAAATCAATTAATCATCACAACTCTGGCTGTTATTATCGCGGTCGCGGGCTATGTCAATTATACGGGGCAATACATCACGACTTCAAAGGATAAAGCAAAAACTGTGAGCAATACGGCAAAGACAGCATCCCAGAGCCAGGCCAAGGATGACATTACAGACGTGGGAGAGGCAGTGCTCACCAATGCCCAGGTCAGCAATTATGTGGCGAAGGCAAAGCTTGAAAGAGAGCAGACCCACAGCAAGGCCAAAGATACTCTGGAAGAGATCATCAAAGACAAAACAGTCAAAGACAGTGTGAAGCAGGATGCGGTTGATAAACTTTCCACACTTGCAGAACAGATGGAGATGGAGACGGCTACCGAAAATCTGCTGGGAGCCAAAGGATTTTTGAATTCCATCGTAACGATCCAGAACGGAAACGTGGACGTTTTGGTAAACCTGAAAGATATATCAAAAGTGGAGAGAAGCCAGATTGAGGATATTGTCACAAGAAAAACCGGCTGCAAGCTTGAAAATGTAGTAATCACATCAATTAAAACAGAAGATTAGAGATTCGGTGTGTAAATTCCAGGGGACGGGATTTGCACACTTTCTTTTTTCTTGCATAACATCAATAAGTTTTGGTATAATTAACATACTGTATATATGAAGGATCATAAAACAGAAGGAAAAGTTTTTAGAAGCAATCAGCAGGAGGCTTTTTATGGAGAATAAAAGTAGTAGTTATAAGGTTGAGGAAAAAGGGCTGCTCGGAGAAGTGAAAATCGCAGATGAAGTCATTGCGATCATCGCGGGGCTGGCAGCGACAGAGGTAAAAGGCGTTGCAGGCATGTGCGGCAATATTACAAACGAGCTGGTGAGCAAGCTGGGCATGAATAAGCTTTCCAAGGGAGTTCGCGTCAATGTGGAAGGGAATCATGTCAGTGTGGATCTGGCTATAGAGCTGGATTACGGCGTCAGCATTGCACAGATTTCAAAAAAGGTGCAGGAGAAAGTGAAGACAGCCATAGAAAATATGACAGGGCTGACCATTGAAGAAGTAAACGTAAGGATCGCCGGCGTAGCGCTGGAAGAGGAATAATCAAAAGAGGCGGAGCTGTGAAGAGCAGTTCCGTTCTTACTGTAAAGAGAAAGGACCGTAAGATGACAAGGAGTAAATTAAGAGAGCAGATGTTCCGTCTGTGCTTTTCCATTGATTTTCATGCAAGTGAGGAGTTTGAAGCGCAGGCTGACCTGTACTTGGCAGAGAATGATATTTTCAGAAACAAAGAAAAAGATTACATTAAGAAAAGGACTCTCGACATGCTGGCCCATCTTGATGAGATAGACCAAAAGATCAATGAAAACAGCAAAGGATGGGATATCAAAAGGCTTGGAAAAGCAGAGCTTACGATCTTAAGGATTGCAGTTTTTGAGATTATGTTTGATGAGGATATCCCTGATAAAGTGGCGATCAATGAGGCCGTGGAGCTTTCCAAGACCTATTGTAATGAAAAGGCAGCCTCTTTTGTCAACGGGATCTTAGGAAAGATTGGTTAAATGAACAAAATATTTTCAGTTGCGCAGATTAATGCGTATATTAAAAGGATCTTTCAGAGCGATTATGCTCTGAACCGGATCTATATAAAGGGAGAGGTCTCCAACTGCAAGTATCACTCATCCGGCCACATTTATTTTTCGCTGAAGGATGATAAAAGCCAGATTTCCTGCGTAATGTTTGCCAATCAGAGGATGAGCGGGCTGGATTTCGACATGGAGAACGGACAGACGGTCATTGTCTCAGGCAGTATCAGCGTGTTTGAGAGAAACGGCACATATCAGCTCTATGCCAATGAGATTTCCCTGGACGGCATCGGAAGGCTTTACGCAGAGTTTGAAAAGCTTAAGGAAAAACTGTACCGGGAGGGCTTATTTGACCATGAAAAGAAAAAACCTGTCCCCAAGAATCCAAAGACTGTGGGCATCGTCACGGCAAAGACCGGGGCAGCCATCCAGGATATTATAAGTGTGGCAAAGCGCAGGAATCCTTATGTGCAGCTGGTGCTGTATCCTGCACAGGTACAGGGTGACGGCGCGGCGGATACCATCGTAAAGGGGATCCAGGCTCTGGACCGGTATGGCGTGGATACGATCATCATTGGCCGGGGCGGCGGCTCTATAGAGGATCTCTGGGCATTTAATGAGGAAAAGGTGGCAAGAGCAGTCTATGCGGCCAGAACACCGATTATTTCCGGTACAGGCCATGAAGTGGATACAACGATAGCGGATTATGCGGCAGACCTGAGAGCACCTACGCCTACAGCGGCATGTGAGCTTGCAGTACCGGATATCAGAGAGACATTGGATGCCATTGACGCAAGGAAGCGTAGGCTTTCTGCACAGATGCAGTACATTACTGGTAATTACCGTTTGAGAGTGGAGAGATACCGCAGGAAAATGCACGGCTTTGATCCGAGGCTTAAACTCCAGGAACAGAAAATGATCTTTGCAGAGCTGGAAGAACGGCTCCGCGGGCGGATGGAGTATCTTCGCAAAGACTACCGCCACAGGCTTGAGATTTATATGGAACGGCTCCACGGCATGTCACCTACAGCAAAGCTGATTGGGGGATATGGATACCTGTCAGTGGGAGAAAACCAGCCGGTGACGTCTATAAAAGATGTCCGGGAGGGAGATGAGGTGATGATTACCATCGCCGACGGACAGATCCGTACAGAAGTTAAAGAAAAGCTAAAAAATGTATGACAATCAGTGTCAGATAGAAATAGAAACTGTGGACATAGTCATGATCCACGGTTTCTTTTTTTATTACATTTGGAGTGCGATTTCCCAAATTCAAGAATAACAGAAAAAACAGTAAATATAATTATAATATAGAGACAAGCAAATTCACACGATACTCAGATGATGTCTGGTATCAGAAAGGAGTGAAGACAGGCATGGGGAAAGTAATTACCGCTGGCAACTGGATGGGATTTTTGGACGGGGAGAAAAAACTATCTGAAATTAACCTTCCCGGCACACATGATTCAGGGACAAAGTACGTGGAAAAAAATAAAGAAAAGTACTGCTGCCAGTCATTGTCGCTGGCAGAACAGATGGAAATCGGAGTTCGATATTTTGACATACGCTGTGTTGCTGGGTCCAAAAAAGAAAGCCCCGGTATAAAACACGCTGACACGTGGTGCCTGAATCCGGAAATGAAAACTGAACATCTTCATTTGGACAAGCTGGTTCAGGATGCAAAGTATTTTTTACAAAACCATCCTACGGAAACTTTGGTCTTTCAGATTAAGAATGAAAAATGGAATTCTGGAGATGCAAATCTGGTTTTTCATATAGGAAAATATATTAAAGACGGAACTATGTGGGCTATGGATAGGATTCCTAAAATAGATGAAGTCAGAGGGCGGATTGTACTGGTCCGCAGGTTTACTTATTCAAAAAATGATTATGGACTTGAGAAACAAGAATTTGGCCTGAACTTAAGTTCATGGGATTCTGAATGTATGTGGAAAGCGGGGGAACATACTTTTGTTTGGGTGAATGATAAAGCATATATTCAGGATCGTTATAAGACCACAGCAGAAGAGAAACTGAAATTACTTAGTAAGGCATTGGCTGAGATGAATAATCTGAATAATAACAAAAAGACAATTCCCGCCCTCGAATGGTGTATTAATCTTGCTAGCTGTACCAAGCCAAATCCTAAACAAGCTGCGGTAGAAGTGAATCAGAGGCTGAAGGAGCAATCTCAATTCTGGGATGGAAGGAAACTGGGGATGTTCATCGTAGATTTTGCCGAAAAGGACTTAATATCTAAAATTTATCTTTCTAATTTTGAGAACTTTAACGGGGAGGAAAAAGAAATTCACAGAGAGGAAACAATCCTAAGCCATGCAAAACCATTTAGGGGACAGACTCACAGGTCCAGCGGCAATTTTTCCACCCGGTACATACAGGATCCTAATGGAAAAGAACCAAAGTCATTATTGTGGGAAATTATAGCCGGCGACAATGATGAGGCATCAAAAATTTCATTCCAGGTTTATGAAGATGTAGCCGGAGGATTTGATAAAGGAAAGTTTGGTGATAAAAGGATTACATCCGGAACGAGAACTCCGTTTATAAAGGAGAGAGAAATTTATATATATTGTCCGGAAGGAGCAAAGGCTTCATTTAATGTACGGATTACAGGAATGGATACTGCACCGGATCCAAAGTTTAAATAGAAAAAGAAATTCAGGACAGTGATGTCAGCAGAGCGGCCGAGAACAGAATTATGGCGGCTCTGCTGTTTTTTGATTTTATAAAAATTTAAGTTGAATGAACGTCTGTTCAGCATTATAATAAGAACAGTCGAAATAAGGAAAAGATAATTCAAAGAAAATATGATATAATTTAAAAAATAGATGCAGAAAGGGTATGAGGTATCACAGATATGGCCAAGAAGAAATTTCAGATAGATGAAGGGTTTTCACAGCTGGATGAGATCATCAAGCAGCTGGAACAGGAGGATGTGAAGCTGTCGGACGCTGTAGATCTCTATACAAAGGGTGTGGAGGTTTTGAAGGAATGCAGAGACTCCCTGGATCAAGTGGAGAAGGAACTGATCATTTTGGAGCAGGATGGAGAACAGAATGGATAATTTTAAGCAGGAGATGGCAAATAGGACGGAACACATCGAAGCAGTGCTGGACCATTATCTTCCCAAACCGGAAGGACCGGCAAAGACAGTGCTCACGGCTATGAATACAACGGTCAGAGCAGGAGGCAAGAGACTCAGGCCCATGCTGATGGAAGAGGCCTATAAGATGTTCGGAGGTGAGGGAAAGGTTATAGAGCCATTTATGGCTGCGATTGAGATGATTCACACCTATTCCCTGATTCACGATGATCTGCCTGCTCTGGATAACGACGATTACCGAAGAGGGCAGAAAACCTGCCATATTGTCTATGGAGAAGATATGGCAGTTCTTACCGGGGATGCTCTGCTGAATTATGCTTTTGAAACTGCCGCCGGAGCCTTTGATATGGAGGGGACAGATCTTATAAGGACTGCAAAAGCAGTACAGATTCTGGCCTGCAAGCCGGGCATCTACGGGATGATCGGCGGCCAGGTGGCTGATGTGGAACTGGAAGGCAGAGAACTTTCTATTGACGAGATCATGTTTATTCACAGCAACAAGACCTCAGCACTGATCGAAGCATGCCTGATGATCGGCGCAGTGCTTGCCGGTGCTTCGGACACCCAGGTTCATGATATGGAACAGTGCGGCAGGAAGATCGGACTGGCATTTCAGATTCAGGATGATATTCTGGATATTACAGGCAATGAAGACGAGATCGGGAAACCAGTGGGAAGTGATGAAAAGAATCACAAAACCACATATGTGACCCTCAAAGGGCTTGAACAGGCCAAAAGAGATGTGGAGAAGATCTCTATGGAAGCGGCCGCTGTCCTTAAAGACTATGATGAGCCGGACGGCTATCTGACCGGTCTGGTGGAATATCTGATACACAGGACCTATTGAGCAAAAGGCAGATATTGAAGGAGTCAATATGTTAGAACAGATAAAGCATCCCAACGACATTAAAAATATAAATCCCAAAGATTACAGACTTCTGGCAAAAGAGATCCGGAAGTTTTTGCTTTTGAATGTGAGCAGGACAGGAGGCCATCTGGCTTCCAATCTGGGAGCTGTAGAGCTTACGATGGCACTGCACCTTACGATGGACTTTCCGAAAGACCAGCTGGTCTTTGATGTGGGGCACCAGTCCTATGTCCATAAGATCCTTACCGGCAGGATGGACGGGTTTAAAAGCCTGCGTCAGTATGGCGGGATGAGCGGTTTCCCAAAACGTACAGAGAGCGACTGTGACGCCTTTCACAGCGGCCACAGTTCTACTTCCATAGGAGTTGCTCTGGGCCTTTCACAGGCCAGGGATCTGAGGGGAACGGATGAGACGATCGTGGCAGTTCTGGGGGACGGGGCACTTTCCGGTGGTATGGCCTATGAAGCTTTAAACAACATGGTCAGGCTCAGAGAAGAGAAACGAAAGCTGATCGTAGTTCTCAATGACAATAAGATGTCCATATCGGAAAATGTAGGCGGCATGTCCGGCTACCTGAACCGGGTCCGCTCAAAAAAAGAATACGTAGACTTTAAAGGAAATATAGAAAAATCTCTTATGCAGATCCCGGTGGTGGGGGAACCTATTGCCAAAGGATTAAAGAGGTCCAAAGACTCGATCAAACAGCTGTTTGTGCCGGGTATGATGTTTGAGGACATGGGGATTACTTATATAGGCCCCATTGACGGACACAATGTACCGCTTTTGGCGGAAACTTTTCAGCGTGCCCAGAAGCTGGAGGAGCCGATTATTGTCCATGTGGTCACCAAAAAGGGAAAGGGATATAAGTATGCAGAACAGGATCCTTCCCGTTTCCATGGAGTAAACCCATTTAACGTAAGGACTGGAAAAGCGCTTAAAAGCGGGTCCGGGCCGACCTGTACGGATATATTTTCGGACACGGTTGTGGAGCTTGCCAAAGACGACCCGGATATTGTGGCTGTTACAGCTGCTATGCCGGAGGGCACAGGACTGTCTAAGTTCCGTGACAGATATCCGGAACGTTTTTTTGATGTGGGCATTGCCGAGCAGCATGCGGTCGCATTTTGTGCGGGTATGGCGGCAAAAGGACTGAAGCCCGTTGCGGCCGTTTATTCAACATTTCTCCAGAGGGCTTATGACCAGCTTCTTCATGATGTGGGCATCGGAAATCTACCTGTGCTGATCGGCGTGGACCGGTCCGGCCTGGTTGGGGCTGACGGGGAGACACATCAAGGTATCTTTGATGTGACGTATCTGTCCTCTATCCCCAATTTTACAGTGACAGCGCCTGTCAACGGAAGGGAATTAAAAGAAATGGTCACCTATGCACTTACGGAAGAGGAAGGGCCTGTGGCCGTAAAATATTCCAGAGGTCCGGCATCAGACCTGTTTGAAGAAGATTTTTCGCCGGTTAAAAAGGGAAAAGGATGTATATTGAAGAAAGGTACAGAGATTGCCCTGATTCCTCTCGGCAGTATGATGGAGGAAGGTTATGAAGTGTATAAGGAGCTGGTGAAGCTGGGTTATGAACCGACGCTGGTGAACCCGAGATTTGTAAAGCCTCTGGATACTGATCTGATCTGTTCTCTCATGGAAGGGCACCGCTTGATTGTGACAATGGAAGAGGGTGTCTTAAACGGAGGATTCGGACAGCAGGTGACTCAGACTCTCACAGAACATGATTACAAAGGAAGGATCCGGAATATCGGCATTGATGACCAGTTCGTAGAGCATGGTTCTGTGGATGAGCTTCGAAAGATGCTGGGGCTTGACAGCGCCTCAATGACAGACAAGATCAAAGAGTGGATTGGAGATAAAGCATGAAAGAACGATTAGATGTCCTGCTTGTAAAAAGAGGACTGGCAGCATCACGTGAGAAGGCAAAAGCCATTATTATGTCCGGTGTAGTCTTTGTGGACGGACAGAGAGAAGATAAAGCCGGGACGATGATCAAAGAGGAACTGCCCATTGAAATCAAAGGAAAAACTTTAAAATATGTGAGCCGCGGGGGGCTGAAACTGGAAAAGGCGATGAAGCAGTTCGGTATCTGTCTGGACGGCAGGGTGTGTATGGATGTGGGTGCATCCACCGGCGGTTTTACCCATTGTATGCTGCTGAACGGGGCCAAAAAAGTTTATTCCGTAGACGTGGGACATGGACAGCTGGACTGGAGCCTGAGGAATGATGAAAGGGTTGTATGCATGGAGCGCACGAATATGCGCTATGTGACTCCTGAGGATATTGATGAGCCTGCACAATTTGTATCCATTGACGTCTCTTTTATCTCACTGACCAAGATCCTGCCTGCAGTTTACGGGATACTGGAGACCGGAGGAGAGGTTACCGCCCTGATTAAGCCTCAGTTTGAGGCCGGCAGGGAAAAGGTTGGGAAAAAGGGCGTTGTGAGAGATCCTGCAGTTCATGAGGAAGTCATTGAAAAGATCACAGAGTTTGCCTGCTGCAGCGGTTTTGAACTCCTCCACCTGGACTATTCTCCGATCAAAGGACCGGAGGGGAACATTGAGTACCTCCTTCATATGAAGAAAACAGAAGAAATGCAGCATGAGAATGTTCTAAAAGAAAAAATTCCGGAAGTGGTGGGGGCATCCCATGGCGATCTGGAAAAGGCAAAAGAGTAGAAGAAGGTAAACAATGAAGAATTTTTTGATTATGACCAATGAAGTGAAGGATCCCGGTTTTGCTGCATCGAACCGGATTAAGGATTATCTTGAGGCGAGGGGCGGGAAGGCTGTCCTGCGGGAAGATTTTACGGAGGACACACAGACCTACTCCAACATTCCGGAAGATGCGGAATGTGTAATTGTACTGGGAGGAGACGGAACCATGCTTCATGCATCCCGGCTGATCGCACCCCATGATCTCCCTGTGGTAGGGGTCAATCTGGGGACGCTGGGATTTCTGACTGAGATCGAAATGTCCCATCTATCAGAGGGCCTTGATGACCTGCTCAGCGACCGCTTCCATATCGAAGAGAGGATGATGCTGGAAGGATGTATCTTTCACCGGGATATTTCCTGTTACCGGCTGTCCGCCCTCAACGATATTGTGATTACCAGAAGCGGTTTCTCCAGGATCATTTCGTTTAAGATCATTGTCAACGGTGAACTTCTGGATGTATATGCGGCGGACGGAGTTATTATCTCCACGCCTACCGGATCTACAGGATACAATCTCTCTGCGGGAGGGCCTATTGTCAATCCGGAGGCAAATGTCATACTGATTACGCCGGTATGCCCGCATTCCCTGCAGGCGAAGAGTATTGTTTTGGGAGAATGGGACACCATAGAGATTCATATACAAAAGGTGAGGAAAACCCAGCTTGAAGAGGCTTTGGTTACCTTCGACGGCCAGGTGGCGGAACGCCTGAACCCAGGGGATATTATAAAAATCAACAAGTCCCGGAAGGTAGCGAAGGTCGTCAAGGTTCAGGAAAAGAGTTTTTATCATACACTCCGTGCGAAAGTTGGTGGAAAAGCATGAAAAAAAAGAGACAGCAGGCAATTATTGAACTGATTGCCAAAAGCCCTGTTGAGACTCAGGAGGAGCTTACAAACCGCCTGAACGAACAGGGTTTCAGTACAACCCAGGCCACGGTTTCCAGGGATATCAGGGAGCTTGAGCTCACAAAGATCCCCCTTCCGGACGGAAGACAGGCATATGGACTTTTGGCTGCCAGGGAAAAAGAAGTGGCAAAGACCTATCAGCGGATTTTAAATGATGCCATCGTTTCTATCGAGACAGCGGGAAATCTTATGGTTATCAAGACTGCCGCAGGTATGGCGATGGCATGTGCCGCTGCGCTGGATGATCTGGACCTTCCCGGACTTATGGGTTCCATCGCGGGGGACGACACGATCTTCTGTGCAGTCAGAGAACAGGAAAAAGGCAGCGATATCATCGGGGAGATCCGCTTGATGATGGAAAGCACAAGTGATAAGTAGGTGAACTATGTTACAGAGTCTGCATGTAAAAAATTTAGCTTTAATTGACGAGATTGAGATCCAGTTCGATGAGCATTTAAATATTCTGACCGGTGAGACAGGTGCTGGAAAATCCATCATCATCGGTTCCATTGAGAGCGCCCTTGGGAAAAAGGTTTCCAGGGATATGATCAGGCCGGGACAGAAGGAGGCTTTGATCGAACTCTTATTCTATACAGATGATGAGGATATTCTTGGGGATTTAAGGGAAAAAGACCTGGCTGCAGAAGACGGCATGATTTTGATAAAGAGAGTGATCTCCGAGAAACGCAGTGTCAACCGTATCAATGACTGTATGGTTACGTTAAAGACCCTTCAGGAGGTTGCTGAAAGGCTCATGAACCTTCACGGACAGCAGGAGCATCAGTCGCTTTTAAATGAAAAAAATCACAAATCGATTTTAGACCATTTTTTAAGCCAAAATGGGAAACAATATGTAAAAGAGACAAAAACGTCTTTTGAACACCTTCAGAAGCTGCTGAAACGGCAGGAAGAGTTTACTGTAGATGAAGCACAGAGACTTCGTGAAATGAGTTTTTTAAATCATGAAATCCAGGAAATTGAAGATGCACAGCCTGTGAAAAATGAAGATGAAGCTTTGGATGAACAATATCAGAAGATGGTTCACAGCCAGGAGATCATGGAGGGTATCAAAAAAACTTATGAATGTACCGGAAATGAAGCAGACATATCTGTGGGGACACTGCTCTCAAGCGCTTTAAAACACCTTCAGGGTATCGTAAATCTGGATCAGGCACTTGGGGATACGTATGAACAGCTTCTCCAGGCAGAGGATATTATTAATGGATTTAACCAGCAGATCTCAGAATATATGTCATCCATGGAATTTGATGCCGAAGAATTTGCCAGGACAGAAGAAAGGCTGAATCTGCTCAACAGCCTGAAAGACAAGTACGGCAGGACCATTGAGGACGTGTTAAGCTACCGGGATAAGGCACAGGAGAAACTTTTAACCTACGAACATTATGAGGAAGAAAAAGCCCTTCTTCTTGAACAGACAGCCCGGGCAGAAAAGATGTTTTATGAAACGGCAGGCAGGCTGTCAAAAGAGCGGAGAAAAGCGGCAAAGATTTTGGAACAGCAGATTTTTAAAGCTCTCTCAGACCTTAATTTTCTTTCAGTCAAGTTTCAGATTCAGGTCTCATCTTCTGAGGCAGCCAATGCTGATGGAATTGATAAAGTATCTTTTCTGATCTCAACCAATCCTGGCCTTCCGGTCCGTCCTATGGCAGAGGTGGCATCAGGAGGTGAGCTTTCCAGGATTATGCTTGCCATCAAATCCGTTCTTGCAGATGTGGACCAGGTGGGAACCTTGATTTTTGATGAAATAGACACAGGGATCAGCGGAGAGACAGCGAACAAAGTGGCCCGGAAGATGGCCGTTATCGCAAAAGACCATCAGGTGCTGGCGATCACTCATCTGCCCCAGATTGCAGCAATGGCTGACTCTCATTATTATATTGAAAAGCATGCCGACAAAAAGAAGACCACGACTACCATACAGAGACTCTCACAGGAGGATTCCTTAAGGGAATTGGGCCGGATGATCAACGGCGATGATCTCACAGAGGCCGTTTTAAAAAACTCAAAAGAAATGAAATGTTTAGCAAATGACGCAAAATTATACTGAGTGCTTTTCGTTGGTTTCAGACATAATAAAAAGGATGTATCGCATAAACGCATACGTCCTTTTTTAAATCATTAAATGATTTAATCTGTTTAGGAGGAAACCATGAGAAAATACTACTACCGAAAACTTCTCATTGCTCTGTTTGTCATAAACATCGTAGGAATCTGTGCCGTTTATTTCAAATACTGCAGAAATGTACTGCCCAATGCTATTGAGCTGACCATGGGTGAAAAAGCATGTTTAAAGTATGACGTGCCGGCGGTTGGAACCGTCAAAGATCAGAAGGTCAAGCTCAACAGGCCCTTTGTTCTGACCAAAGATTCTGTTGGACAGGATGAGATCAAAGCAAAGCTGTTTGGAACCATTCCATTAAAGAACATTAAGGTAAATGTGGTCAAACAGAAGACATTGGTGCCCAGCGGCAAGATTGTGGGCATCTATGTGGAGACAAACGGAATCCTGGTATTGGAAACCGATATGATCACCGGGGTAGACGGAGGCAATCACGCTCCAAGCTCCAATAAATTATATCAGGGTGACTATATTCTGTCAGTCAATGGGTCAAAGGTTGAGACAAAGGTTGATTTTATGAAAAAAATCAATGAAAGCAATGGCAGGGAAGTCACTCTGGAAGTGATCCGGAACCATAAAAAAACAAAGATCAAAGTTCAGCCGGTCCAGTCTGTCACAGACAGCCAGTACAAGATTGGAGCCTGGGTGAGGGACAATACTCAGGGGATCGGAACCATGACTTATGTGGCAGGAAACGAGTTTGGCGGCCTGGGACATGGGATCTGCGACATGGATACCGGAAAGCTGATGGACATCAAAGGAGGATATCTGCTGACTCCGCAGATTGATACAATCCAAAAAGGAAAATCCGGTTCTCCCGGAGAGATTGTCGGGAGCATTTATTACAAGGAGGCAAATCTGCTGGGAACGATCCGTAAGAATACCAAATACGGCATTTACGGAACCACCCAGTCGGATAAGAAAGACAAAGCATACCGCATCGGCTATAAGCAGTCGGTTAAGACTGGCAAAGCACAGATTATAAGCTGCATCAGCGGCAGGAGAGAAACCTATGATATTGAGATCAAAAGTGTAGATCAATCCAACCATGACGTATTAAAAGGTATGGAGATTGAGATAACTGATCCGAAACTGTTGAAGCAGACCAATGGTATTGTTCAGGGTATGAGCGGAACTCCTATCATTCAGAATAACCACATTATAGGTGCTGTGACCCATGTGTTCGTTGACGATTCGACAAAAGGGTACGCTACCTTCATTGAAAATATGCTAAATTCCTCTAAATAGAAAGGTTTTGCTGTTATTTACAAAGAACTTGCGAAGGATAAGGGGTGTTTGTAAACTTTGCAAATATATATAATTATATTGTAAATAAAAACAGAATCGGAGGACTTAACATGAGCAAAATTAATGTGGCAATCGCGGATGATAATCAGAAAATGGTCAGTATGATGACTCAGCTATTAAACTTAGATCAGGATATAGAGGTCATCGGAAGTGCAGGAAACGGTGAAGCAGCCGTGGAGATTATCAAAGAGAAAAAGCCGGACGTTGTTCTTCTGGATATTATCATGCCGAAGCTTGACGGAATCGGGGTATTGGAAAAGCTTCGTGATGAAAGACTGGAAAAACAGCCGACGGTAATTATGGTGACTGCCATGGGACAGGAGAGTGTTGCAGAGGAAGCAATGGAACTGGGAGCATCATACTTTATCCTGAAACCATTTGATTCGGAAATGGTAATCCGAAAAATAAAACAAGCAAAATTAGACAAAAAAGTACAGAAGCCTTTTGTCGCATTAAAGAACCAGGAAGGGCTGAACAGGAATCAGCTGGAGATTATTATAACAAACATTATCCATGAAATAGGTGTGCCGGCTCACATCAAGGGATATCAGTATTTGAGGGATTCAATTATGCTGGCCATCTACGACATGGATATTTTGAATTCGATTACGAAACAACTATATCCAACAATTGCCAAACAGTTTGGTACTACATCTAGTAGAGTTGAGAGAGCGATCCGTCACGCAATTGAAGTTGCCTGGGGACGCGGAAAGATGGATACCATTGATGCTTTGTTTGGATATACGGTTCATGCGGGAAAAGGAAAACCAACAAATTCAGAATTTATTGCACTAATTGCAGATAAAATCAGACTGGAATACGGCGATCGAATCGTGTCGCAAAAAATGTCTGAAAATGATGTAAGATAGTAAATATTGTTTGATTATGCGATTGACAAAGGGGAATATGCTTGATATATTTCTCTCTTAGAATGGTTAGATTTGGATGGAGGGGTATACATAATGTATGATAAGCGGAAAATTTTGATAGCTGTAAGCAGTCAAAATGAGGCTAAGGAACTTTGCAGAGAAATGGAAAATGAAATGAAGGTAGTTGGAGTTGCTTACGATGGTGCATCTGCAGTGAAACTGATTAAGGAACAAGAGCCTGACGTGGTAGTTATTGATATTGTCCTCCCGGTTTTAGATGGATTAGGCGTGATTGAACAGTGCAACGGTACCATAGCTGAAGACAAAATACCTTCTTTTATTGCAATTACTTCCATCGGAAACCAGAGACTGATTGAATGCATCAGCCTGATGGGTGTCGATTACTGCATGATGAAGCCGTTTCATACAAACGTCTTAATTGACAGGATCAATCAGATGATGAGAATGAAAAGGGTGAACACCGGCTATCAAAAAACATTTGAAGTGAAAAGTGAACCTGTTCAAAAAACGTTTTCAGAATATGATATTCAAAAAGATGTGACGAAGATCATCAGAGATCTGGGTATACCTGCTCATATTAAGGGTTACCAATACATTAGGGAAGGTATTATCATGGCAATCCATGATGTCAATATGATGAATTACATAACCAAACTTTTATACCCAACCATAGCTCAGAAATATAAAACAACTTCCAGCAGTGTGGAACGGGCAATCCGCCATGCCATTGAAGTGGCCTGGAGCAGAGGAAAGATCGAACTGCTGGAAGAGATGTTTGGATATACAATCAGCGCCGGCAAAGGGAAGCCGACAAATTCAGAATTCATTGCACTGATCGCAGATAAACTCAGACTTGAATATCATATGAATGCATCTTGACAGAAAGAAAAACCGCCAGAACACTTTTTCGGTTACAGTTCTTTGATGCCTGAGATATCAGGGATGCACATCATAGAATAATTGGTATGGTAAATAACAAATCCAGGCTTTGCTTTCGGCGGTTTTTTTAATTCCTTTCGCTGGATATAATCAATCTCTACTTTTGGTGCCTGACGGCCGCTGGAATAATAAGCGGCAAGCTGCCCGGCTTCTTCAAACGTAGTATCCGGCAGAGTATCTGCCTGTTCTTTTTTGACGATTACGTGGGAGCCAGGCATATTTTTTGCGTGGAACCACCAGTCTCCCCCGTTGGCAAACTTAAAAGTCAATTCATCGTTTTGATAATTGTTTTTGCCGACATACATATGAAATCCGTCGGAAGAAACAAAATGCAGCGGTTTAGATTTTGCCGGCTTTTTTACTCCTTTTGAACCGCGTTTTTTCAAATAGCCATAATCTGAAAGTTCCTGCTTGATGGATGCAAGATCCTGTTCATTTTCTGCAAGGGAAAGAGAAGACGCAATCGATTCAAGATGCATCAGGTCATCCTTTGTCTCCACTGTAAGCTCTGAAAGAGCTTCAAAGGTCCGTTTCAGTTTATTATATTTGGTAAAGTATTTCTGTGCATTCTCCTGCGGAGTTTTTGCCGGATCAAGAGGAATGGTGATTTCCTCGTTGGTGTAATAGTTCAGGCACGTGAGGGATTTGGATTCAGGCTCAAGCCCGTATCCATATGCCTGAATCAATTCTCCGTATATTTTGTATTTATCTCTTTTTTCCGTATCGAGAAGCTGCTTTCTCTGCAGGTCATATTTCTTGCTCGTGCGTTCAATGGAAGTCTGGACTATTTTTCTAAGATCCGCAGACTTCTGTTTCATTCTTGTGTACTTTTCCTTCTCAGAGTAATAGCTGACTAAAACATTACTGATGGAAGGAAAGACTTTCACATCATAAGATGAACCGTATGATGTCATAGGAAAACAGGAAAATTCTTTTGGTTCCCCATTCTGATATATTATATTGGGCGTATAGTCGTGCTTTTCTACAGCAAGGGCCAGTTTCTTAAGCTGACCATACAGGTCGGAGCACTGATCTTCTGTAAGTGAATCTGTGGGCTGATTTCCGTCTGCTCCGGCGCGGTAGCAGATTTCGTTTGCCAAAAAAGAACTCATGCCTGTGATGGAAGAGCAGAGAGCTTTAGCCACAGATAAAGGTTTGGGTTTGATCTCACTGAGAAAATCCTCCAGGGTTAATACGTCAATATCTTTTTTATGCTGTGTAGGAGGCTTGCAGTACTCCATTCCCGGCAGTACTTCCCTTTTGGAACTCATATTGGCTCCTACGTGCCGGATGCTGTCCAGAATTGTCCCGTTCTGTCCTACAAAGATCAGATTGCTGTGTTTCCCCATAAGTTCAATAATCAGTTTTTTCCGGCATACATCACCCAATTCATCCAGATGTTCCACTGTAAGTTCAATGATTCGTTCATAGCCCGGCTGATTCACAGAAATGATCCGGCCGTTGCTAAGGTGCTTTCTCAAAAGCATGCAGAAATTAGGAGCCTGTATCGGATTTTGTTTCCCCTGTCCCGACAGATAGACGATCGGCAGGCTGGGGCTGGCAGAAAGATGAAGTCTTAAATTTTCACGGTTCTGTTTAATAACAAGCGTAATCTCATCCGCCTCCGGCTGGTAAATCTTATAAATTCTTCCTTGCAGAATCTTTTCATTTAGTTCGTTTACGATATTTGAAATGACAAATCCGTCAAATGCCATAGCTGCACCTCCATTTTTTAGACACTCGTATTATAGCACGTGTTGCTTTGTTTTGGTTGATTTTTTGCTGGCAAAGCAGGTATAATGGAAAGGTAATTTGCAGAATATGGAGGACCGAGTCAATGATAGATGAACAAAACAGAACATGGTCAGACCGCAGGCATCTGCTGTGGTGGCCGATTACCTTTACAAAATACAGGGTTGAGAACCAAAGATTATATACGGAGACAGGAGTTTTGTCAACACATGAGGAGGAATGCCTTTTATACAGGATTATGGATGTTTCTTATGAGAGAAGCTTCGGCAACCGCATTTTCGGCACCGGCACCATAAGGCTTACCACAAAGGATGTCTCAACTCCTGTTATCGAACTTAAGAATATTGCTGATTCCAGAAGAGTCAAGGATCTGCTGAGTCAGTGGATTGAGGATGAACGGATCGCCAAACGGGTAGTGGGACGTGATATGTACGGGGCAAGCAGCCATATGGATGAAGATATAACGGACAGGGATATGTAAAGCAAATGCTGCCACTGCGGAAATGAATTTTTCTGCGGTGGTTCTGTCATATACCGGCGCAGAAAAGGTTGACAAGAAAAAGAGAGACTGGTATGATTACTAAAGTGTTTAATGTGGTAGCGAATTAGCACTTTAATTTGTTAAAGCAAAGAAGGAGAAGAATTATGAATCAAAAGAGGGTCCATACGCCGGAAGGAGTAAGGGATATATACGGATTAGAATGCAAAAAAAGACTCAGGTTAAAGGACAAATTAAATCATGTATTTCAGCTTTACGGCTATGAGAACATCATAACTCCGACCTTTGAATTTTTTGATATTTTTAACAGTGAAAAAGGAACTGTTTCTTCCAAAGAAATGTACAAATTTTTTGACCGGGAGGGAAACACGCTGGTCCTCCGCCCGGATATTACACCTTCTGTAGCCAGATGTGTGGCAAAGTATTATGACAGTGAAGAACGGAACCTGCGGTTTGCTTATACAGGAAATGTGTTTCAGAACAATTCCAGCTATCAGCTGAAGCTGAAGGAAACCTGTCAGATGGGTGCAGAGCTTATCAATGACGCATCCAGCCACGGGGACGGAGAGATTATTGCCATGGCTTTAGATTGCTGCCTGAATGCGGGGCTTAAGGACTTCCGCCTGACCATCGGCCAGGTAGAGTATTTTCAGGGGCTTGTGGAGTGCATCGGAGATGAAGATGTAAAGGAACAGCTGAGAGAGCTGATTATCAATAAAAACTTTTTCGGACTGATTGAATTTGTGGAGGGACTTGATATTCCTCAGAATGTAAAGGACGTTTTTGTACAGTTCAATGAGCTGAACGGCGATGTGGATATTTTAGATAAGGCCGATGCCCTTGTATCCAATGAGACATCCAAGAGGGCCATCCGGAAGCTGAGAAAGGTATACCGGATGCTTCAGGTATATGGGTTGGAACAGTACATAAGTTTCGATCTGGGTATGCTGAGCCGCCACAACTACTATACCGGGGTTATTTTTAAAGCCTATACCTACGGAACCGGAGATGCAGTGCTGAAGGGCGGACGTTACGACAATCTGATTGAACAGTTCGGCAAGAAGGCGCCTTCTGTTGGATTTGCCATTGTGCTGGACAATCTGATGATGGCTATGGAGCGCCAGAAGATTGAAATGGAAGCGGATGTCACTGATATGCTGATTATTTATGAAGAAGATGCCATGGAAGCTGCAATTCCGGCTGCAGTGAACTGCAGGAAGGAACAAAAGACGGTGATATTGGAAAAACGCAGCAGAGACCTGGAAGAATATAAAGCTATGGCTTCGGAACAGTCGATCGGATGTATTTTATATTATGAAACCAGGGACACAGTAAAGGATTTAACGAAAGGGCAGTGACATGAGATATATAACATTTGCATTGGCAAAAGGAAGGCTTGCCAAGAAAACATTATCTTTGCTGGAGCAGATAGGGATTACCTGCGAAGAGATGAAGGATGAAAAAACAAGAAAACTGATCTTTGTGAATGAAGAGCTTAAGCTTAAGTTTTTCCTTTCCAAAGCAAGTGATGTTCCGACTTATGTAGAGTACGGGGCAGCTGACATCGGAGTGGTCGGAAAGGATACGATTTTAGAAGAAGGGCGTAATCTTTATGAGGTGCTGGACCTTGGGTTCGGGAAATGCAAAATGTGTGTGTGCGGACCGAAAGAGGCCAAAAAATATCTGAACGGCAGCCAGCTGATTCGGGTGGCATCCAAGTATCCGAACATTGCGAAAGAATATTTTTATAACAAAAAGCTCCAGACAGTGGAGATTGTAAAGCTCAACGGATCCGTGGAGCTGGCTCCTATTGTAGGACTTTCAGAGGTCATTGTGGATATCGTGGAGACAGGTTCTACTTTGAGAGAAAACGGTCTGGAAGTGCTGGAGGAGATTTGTCCGCTTTCTGCAAGAATGGTTGTGAATCAGGTGAGCCAGAGAATGGAACAGGAACGGATCAGCAAGATTGTCATTGCATTAAAAAAGTTATTGGACGAGAAGAAACAGGGGTGACACTATGAGAACTGTAAGGATTAACAAAGATTCCATCGCAGACATTTTAAATAATCTGCTGAAAAGAAGCCCGAATCACTATGAGGGGTATCAGGAGCAGGTGGATGCCATCGTCAGTGATGTAAAGGCAAGAGGCGATGAGGCACTGTTTGAGTATACGGAGAAGTTTGACGGAGCGAGGCTTACGGCTGATACTGTGCAGGTCACAGAGGATGAGATAAAAGAGGCCTATGAGAAGGTAGAACCGGCTCTCTTGGAGGTAATTAGGAAGTCTATTGCCAATATCCGTGACTTTCATCAGAAGCAGAGACAGAACAGCTGGTTTGAAACACAGGAGAACGGCATTCTGTTAGGACAGAAGGTAACGCCTCTTGCAACCTGCGGTGTTTATGTACCGGGCGGAAAGGCAGTTTATCCGTCTTCCGTGCTTATGAACATAGTTCCGGCCCATGTGGCAGGAGTGAAGGAGATTGTCATGGTGACACCTCCGGGCAGGGACGGCAAAGTCAATCCGAATACTCTGGTTGCAGCAAAAGAGGCAGGTGCTTCAAAGGTATATAAAGCAGGAGGGGCACAGGCTGTTGCGGCACTGGCTTTCGGAACAGTATCCATTCCAAAGGTGGATAAGATCGTAGGTCCGGGAAATATTTATGTGGCGCTGGCAAAAAAAGCAGTATACGGAAATGTGAGTATTGATTCGATTGCAGGACCCAGTGAGATCCTGGTTTTGGCTGATGAGAGCGCAAATCCCCGGTATGTGGCAGCAGATCTGCTGTCCCAGGCAGAGCATGACGAGATGGCAAGTGCTATCTTAGTGACCACAAGTGAGAAACTTGCAGAGCAGGTTTCCAAAGAGGTTGACGGATTCTTAAAGCAGCTCTCCAGAACAGAGATCATGGAGAAATCTCTCAATTCTTTTGGCTATATTCTGATCGCAGAGGATCTGAAGGAAGCAGTAGATGCAGCAAATGCCATCGCATCGGAGCATTTAGAGATTATGACAGAAAATCCATTTGATGTTATGACCAGAATTCAGAATGCGGGAGCGATTTTTATCGGACCGTACAGCAGTGAACCGCTCGGCGATTATTTTGCCGGACCGAACCATGTGCTTCCGACTAACGGGACAGCCAGGTTCTTTTCTCCGCTGAGCGTAGACGATTTTATCAAGAAATCCAGTGTGATCTATTATTCAAGAGAAGCCCTGGAACCGGTCCACAAAGATATAGAGACATTTGCAGAGCAGGAAGAGTTGACAGCCCATGCCAATTCGATTAAAGTGAGATTTGAAAACGAATAGAGAAAGGAAGCATTATGAGTCGCAGTGCGGAAATTATCCGGAATACAAGTGAAACAAAGATTAAACTGTTTATCGATTTGGACGGACGCGGAGCATCTGAAGTTGATACCGGCATTGGTTTTTTTGACCACATGCTGATCAGTTTTGCAAAGCATGGTTTTTTTGACCTTAAGGTAAAGGTAGAAGGGGACCTGCACGTGGACAGCCATCACACGATCGAGGATACCGGAATTGTCCTCGGTGAGGCGATTAAACAGGCGGCCGGTGATAAAAAAGGGATCAGGCGGTACGGCTCTTTTATTCTGCCCATGGACGAGACACTTGTGCTGTGCGGACTGGACCTGTCAGGAAGACCTTACTTTGAGACGGATCTTTCCTTTACGGCAGACAGGGTCGGCGGATTCGATACGGAGATGGTACGTGAGTTCTTTTATGCAGTATCCTATGCCAGTGCCATGAATCTGCATATCAGGAAACTGACAGGTACAAATAACCATCATTTGATGGAGGCGGCATTTAAGGCATTTGCCAAGGCGTTGGACGAGGCAGTCAGTATTGACCCGCGGATCACAGATGTGCTTTCTACGAAAGGGGCATTATAAATGGAACGACAGATAAAAATAATCCCATGTATTTATGGAGAAAAACTTTCAGAATCCGCCAAGGCATTTGATCATGCAGGTGCGGATGCTGTCAGCTATTATGACACAAAAGTAACGGCTGAGGTTATAAAAGAGATCACCAAAGATATTGATATTCCTCTGTATGCAGGGGGCGGCATTGAGGATCTGGAAAATGTGAAAAAGATTCTCTATGCAGGAGCTTCTAAAGTCTGCCTCGGAAAGACGGTTCTTGTGGACAAGGAGATCGTTAAGAAGGCCAGTGACCGGTTTGGAAAGGATCAGATCATCGTGTCTGTGGATCTGGATATCCAGGAGGATGCAGCTGCATTTGCAAAAGAAATGAAAAGACTTGGAGCAGGGGAACTGCTGCTGGTGGCAAACAAGGGATATGAAGTTTATGCAGACCTGATCAGAAAGATCAGAGAGGTATCCGGTCTTCAGCTTATGGTCAGTATACCTGATGTAAAGGAAGCGGTCAGAGTGCTTGAGCTTACCGGCGCCGATGACCTGGCAGTGGCGTCTGCAGAGTCATTTCCGGTGATGGAGCTGAAACATCAATGCAGAACTTCAGGACTCCAGGTGAATACTTTTGAAAGTTCTATGAGCTTTGATGAATTTAAATTAAACAGTGATGGAATGCTAACGGTGGTAACTCAGGATTATAAGACCAATGAAGTGCTCATGGTCGCTTATATGACAAAGGAAGCGTTTGAAAAGACCGTAGAGACCGGTGTCATGACCTATTACAGCCGCAGCAGGAATGAACTGTGGACCAAAGGGGATACATCAGGACATTATCAATATGTAAAATCTCTGACCATTGACTGTGACAGAGATACCCTGTTAGCCAAGGTAGAGCAGGTTGGAAACGCCTGCCATACCGGAAATTATTCCTGCTTTTTCACAGATCTTGTGAAAAAGGAATACAAAGATGACAATCCGATGGAAGTGTTTCAGTCTGTCTATGATGTGATTATGGACCGGAAAGAACACCCGAAGGAAGGCTCCTATACGAATTACTTATTTGAAAAAGGAATTGATAAGATTCTCAAAAAAGTCGGTGAGGAAGCCACAGAGATTGTGATCGCAGCCAAGAATCCGGATGTGGAAGAGATGAAGTATGAAATATCTGACTTCTTATATCATCTGATGGTGCTGATGGCGGAACGGGGCATGACATGGGACGAGGTGACCAAGGAATTAATTGAAAGAAAATAATTGTCATACGCTGTCCGATTTGATATAATTGCCACATGAGCAAACCAAAGAACCGTGGTTTGATAAAGGAGGCAGGACATGCACGCATATTTATCAGAGTTTGTCACATATCTGATCAAGTTTATTTTTTTGCTTGCAGTATCGGCAGGCGGCGTCTTTTTCGGAAAGAAGCTGGCCGTCGGTAAGATGCAGAAGAGATCACAGAAAGCAAAGGAAGAGGCAAAGCAGGATCAGGAATAAGATGTGTAAGATAGAATGGAAAGCCTTCTGAATGTAACAGAAGGTTTTCTTTATGCATAGGAAATTCCTTCAGAATATCCCGTGCAGCAAGAAAGAATCCCGCTTGCAGGATGCTGTTCAGTTTCATATTAATTTTAGGAGGATGAAAATTTGAAGTCATATGGAGTAAACGAATTGAGGAAAATGTTCCTTGATTTTTTTGAGAGCAAAGATCATTTGGTGATGAAGAGTTTTTCTCTGGTGCCCCAAAACGACAAGAGTCTTCTGCTGATCAATGCAGGTATGGCACCGTTAAAACCGTATTTTACAGGACAGGAAGTGCCGCCAAAGACCAGAGTTGCAACCTGTCAGAAGTGTATCCGTACCGGAGATATTGAAAACGTAGGAAAGACTGCAAGACACGGTACCTTTTTTGAGATGCTCGGGAATTTTTCTTTCGGAGATTATTTTAAAAAAGAGGCGATCCGCTGGTCCTGGGAGTTTTTAACTGAGGTTGTAGGGCTTGACCCGGACCGTCTGTACCCGTCTGTATATCTGGATGATGACGAGGCGTTTGAGATTTGGGAAAAAGAGATCGGCATTGCGCCTGAGAGGATCTTCCGTTTTGGAAAAGAGGACAACTTCTGGGAGCATGGAGCAGGACCCTGCGGGCCATGTTCAGAGATTTACTATGACCGGGGAGAGAAATACGGCTGCGGAAGTCCGGATTGTACTGTAGGCTGTGAGTGTGACCGCTACATGGAAGTCTGGAACAACGTTTTTACTCAGTTTGAAAATGACGGAAACGGCAATTACGAAGAACTGGAAAATAAAAATATTGATACCGGAATGGGTCTAGAACGCCTGGCTGTTGTTGTCCAGGAAGTGGATTCCATCTTTGATGTGGATACAATCAAAGCAATTCGTGACAGGATTTGTGAATTGGCAGGAGTGACATACGGGGCAGATGAGAAGAATGATATTTCAATCCGGGTTATCACAGACCATATCCGTTCTGCATCCTTTATGATTTCTGACGGGGTCATGCCGTCCAATGAAGGGCGTGGATATGTGCTCCGCCGTCTGATCCGCCGCGCTGCCAGACACGGAAGAATGCTCGGAATGAAAGATCTGTTTTTGGCAGGCCTGAGCAAAACGGTTATTGCAGAATCCAAAGACGGATATCCGGAACTGAAAGAAAAAGAAGAATTTATCTACAAAGTTCTTACAAAGGAAGAAGAGCAGTTTAACAGGACCATCGATCAGGGACTTCAGATTCTTGCAGAGATGGAAGAGGATATGTCACGGGAAGGAAAGAAGGAACTTGCCGGAAAGGATGCTTTTAAGCTCTATGATACTTATGGATTCCCGCTGGATCTGACAAAAGAGATTCTTGAGGAAAAGGGTATCTCTGTAGACGAGGATGGATTCCGGAAATCCATGGAGCAGCAGAGAGAGCAGGCGAGGGCAGCCCGTGAGACAACGAACTACATGGGTGCTGACGCAACCGTCTATGAGCAGCTGGATCCGGCTATGACCTCTGAGTTTGTGGGTTATGATACGCTGACTTGTGAGTCAGAGATTATCGCTGTGACAACAGAGACGGAACTGACAGATACCTTAGTGGAAGGGCAGAGAGGTACCATCATCTGTTCAAAGACACCGTTTTATGCCACCAGCGGAGGACAGGAAGCGGATCAGGGTGTAATACTAAGCGAAAATTCTTCTTTTGCAGTGGAAGATGTGATTAAACTTTCCGGAGGAAAGTTCGGACATATAGGCTATGTGAACGAAGGCAACTTAAGTGTCGGAGAAAAGGTTTTACTCAATGTCAATGAAAGAAACCGCCGTCAGACAGAAAAGAACCACAGCGCAACCCATCTTCTCCAGAAAGCACTGCGCACTGTATTGGGAAGCCATGTAGAACAGGCTGGTTCCAGCAACAATGCAAAGCACCTGAGATTTGATTTTACTCATTTCTCTCCGATGACACCGGAAGAAATTAAAAAGGTGGAGAGTATTGTGAATGAAGAAATCGCTGCAAATCTGCCGGTAGACACAAAACTGATGTCTATGGAGGATGCGAAGGACACAGGTGCTATGGCACTGTTCGGCGAGAAATATGGGGATGAAGTGCGTGTAGTTTCCATGGGCGATTTCTCGGTGGAATTATGCGGAGGTACTCATGTGCCTAACACAGGATCCATCACGGCATTTAAGATTCTTTCAGAAACCGGTGTGGCTGCAGGTGTCAGGAGAATCGAAGCAATCACAGACAAAGCAGTCTTTGAATATTATGAGAAAATGGAAGAAGAACTGTTTGAGGCTGCAAAAGTTGTAAAATCAACACCGGCCAAGCTGATGAGCCGTCTGGAAGCCTTAATGGCGGAACTGAAAGAGCTGCACAGTGAAAATGAATCTTTAAAGAGCAAATTAGCGAAGGATGCTCTCGGAGATGTTATGGACCAGGTACAGGAAGTAAGCGGAGTGAAGCTTCTGGCTGCAAAGGTGGCAGATGTGGATATGAACGGTCTTCGTGAACTTGGCGATTCCCTGAAAGAAAAACTTGGGGAAGGCGTCATTGTACTGGCATCCTCTCTTAGCGGAAAAGTATTCCTTGTTGCCATGGCAACCGACGGAGCCCAAAAAGCCGGGGCACATGCAGGCAATCTGATCAAAGGCATTGCAGGATGTGTCGGAGGCGGCGGAGGCGGCCGCCCGAATATGGCACAGGCCGGAGGGAAAAAGCCGGAAGGAATCGATGATGCGATTGCGAAGGTGAAGGAAGAGCTGGCTGGACAGCTGGACAAATAAAAAACATATTAAAAATCCATGGACATGCAGGAAGAATCTGCTGTCCATGGATCTTTTTTTGTTTCATTAGGTAATCTTTTAAAATTATTTCTTAATTTATGTCACAAATGACAGGTCAAAAAGGTTATATAGGTAAGAGCTTCTAGCAACAAGTTAAAGACGAATTCATTTTCAAGTTCCAAATTTAGCAAATAAATGCGTAGGGAGGAAAGTCAGAATGCAAAAAGTTAGCATATTAAGAAATATTGTTTTATTAATAGTACTATGCTGCATATTCCAGGGATGTGTAAAAAAGGATAATAAAGAAGGTCATAAAATACAAATATCCCAAAAAGAAGTACAAGTTTTAATTAAAGATGCCGAAAAACGCCTAGAGACAGGTATGAATGAATCTCTGAAAGAAGTAAAGTATGATCCTGAGTATTACAAAAAAATTCGTTATAAAACAAGAGAAGAATTTATAAAAGATATGTTGAGTGAAACATTTAAAAAGAATTATACTACTGATCGTATTATTATTTTACAAGCGTATTATAAAGATACAGGAGAAATAGATTCGATGATATATGGCAAGGATCCGAAAACTGGAAAATGGAAATATCTTCAGCGGTTTCGTTAATTGCATTCTTGCAATCAAAATGAAGATTTTTGAAGCGATATAAATAGGCGTTGGTATTAAATGGAAAATCATAAAATAAAAACCATTGAGTCTCCTAATATTAATATAAGAGCCTAATGGTTTTTATTTTTATGGACTATCTCAACGAATAAAGTTAGTATGCTTTTACGGATTTACTTTTTGAGTATGCTCCGTATACTTTCTGGTTCGTTGAATCGTAGTAGTAATATCGAACCTGAACATAATATCTGGCATTTTTCTTTAATCCCGTTTTTGTATATACATTTTTGCCTAATCCAGTTGTTTTGTAGGTTGCTTTTTTCATACTGCTGCTGCGGGAATAGCGGAAACGGAATGCACGTTTTGAACCATCTGCTTTTGTGCTGGTCTTTGATGTTGCAACGAATCCAACACCCTTGCCGGATTTACCTTTTACAGACAAAGCAGAAGCCCTGCCGACACTTAACTTAGAAAACTTTGCAGTGAGCGTTACATTTAATCTGTCATCTGGAACAGTTGTCACTGTTTTGCCGTTGTAAGTCCATCCAGCAAACTGGTAACCTTTTCTTCCGGCTGCTTTGTAGCTTCTCTTGTTCCATTCGGGCAGCTTACTGCCGGCAGTTTTGTTTGATAACGTTGTAATGGATTTGTTCTTATATCCTTTTAAAATCAGGTTTGTTTTCTTTAAGGATTTGAAGATATCGACTTGACAGATCGGATCACTGCCTTCGTCAAAATCAAAGGTTAAATATTGTGTTCCGACAGCAAATTGACTGAAATAATCTTTGCTGATTGTTACATAATCGGTTCCAACGGTATAATCTTTTCCGCTTGCTAAGGTTTGAGAACCATTTTTGATGGATTTTAAGGTCCGGCCGTTATTTTCGATTCCTATAACAATATCGGTTTGTTTTGATAAATCAAATTTCTGGGGAGTCTTAACAGTTGCATTTTTCATCGGTGTAATTTTGATAGTTCCGAGAGTAGTATCGGTTATTTCATTGTTAAATGCATTTCCTGCAGAAGTTACGGTAATTGTAAAATCACCTTCCGGCAATGTATTTAAGTCGGCCTGAGTAAAAGTAAAGGTTACCTCGCCGTTTTTAACAGCATTGGCTTTCGCTGTGAATTTGACTGTATTGCTGCTGTCTTTGATGGATGCAGTTAACTCCAGTGCAGCTGGATTTGTGTCTGAAAAGAATGCTTTGTCAAGTTTCGCCTTGATTTCCCCATCGGCAGCTTCAAAATCACTTCTGGATTTTGTCAGGGTAACAGACTTGTCAATGGTTACTGATGGAGTTTCCTTGTTAACTGTAACGGAGCCAATGGTTGCTTCTTTAACAGAATTTGCGCTGGAAGCTGTAGATTTGGCTTTGATTTCGTAAGTACCTGCAGGTAATAGGTTCAAGTCTTTACGTGCAAATTGAAAGATTACCTCAGCGTCTGTATCTGTAGAGGTTGTCTTGGCAGTACTAGTTGATTTAATTGTTTTCTCTACAGTTCCATCTTTATATCCGATAGTTGCTTCCAAGGTCACATTTAAAGAAGTGGATGTTTTAGACAGAGATGCCTTTACATCCTTATCTTCCGAAAATTGTGCAACTGTTCCTGTGATTGAAGCAGTACCGGAAATAGTAGTCGTCGTTGTTCCTTCATCTGCACGGATCGGAGTTATGGTAAATACAGTAACCATAACTATACATAACATTACGCTGCATAGTTGTTTTAATTTTTTCATATGTTACCTGCCTTTCTTAGTTGAACTGGTTGCTTAATTAATTCGTTTGTAACAAAGATTACAAAAATTAATGCTTAATACCATATTAACATATATTGGATAAAAATAGAATTGAAATATACCGGTATATTCAGAAAATTGTAATAAATTTCTTTAATATATTTGATATAATAGAGAATGACGAATAAGAAACAGAGAAAGGAGTAAAACTGTATGCTGAAGAAAAAGAAACAGATCTTTCAGGGAAGATCGGTAAAAAAATTTAGCGAGATCAGGGATATTTTAGATATTTATCATGTAAAATATACTTATCAGGTAAAAGATACAGTTAATGACACTGGAAGTGATTCACCACTTTCTTTTTTAGGCCGTCAGCAGGGGATGGCCCCCAGGGCTTTCACAGGAAGTGCCGGAGTAGCTGGAGAAGATTTAAAAAACTATGTCATTTATGCAAATGAAGAAGAGATAAAGGAAAAGGTCCCCGAGCATCTTCAAAAAGAGATAAAAGACACTCTTTAAAAGCCCTTCATAAAACTCATACTTTTCATCAAAAAACTGGTTTTTACTATTGACGAATATCCCAATTATGGTATAATAATCTAGTGCAAGAAAGTGCCCAAACAGTCATAATGCACAATATAAGGCTGGAGGGGAGGTCAGGAATTAAGAATGTCAAACGTTATCGTTAAAGAAAATGAATCTTTAGACAGCGCTCTTCGCAGATTTAAGAGAAACTGTGCCAAAGCAGGTATTCAGCAGGAAATCCGCAAAAGAGAGCATTACGAAAAACCAAGTGTTCGTCGTAAGAAAAAGTCTGAAGCGGCTCGTAAAAGAAAAGTAAAATAATAGAAGCAGGCATCGTATACTTAAGGTATACGGTGCTTTTCTTTTGCATATATTAAAACAACGATAGAATGCTTAAGTGTGCGGCTGCGCCAAAAGCATAGTGAGGGTTTGTATGAAGAAAAAGCCAAAGGAGGCATTAGCCAAAGGTTTATCCCTTCCAAGAGATGTGGTCTTTGGCGATTTTATTATTACCTTGACAGGCAATGAACAGGTAATGATTGAAAATTATAAGGGAATCCTGTCTTACGAAGAGAATCAAATTGTCGTCCAGGGAAACCATGTGGTTTTGAGGATCATAGGGACAAATCTTGTCATTCAATATTATTCCATGGAAATTATGAAAGTGACCGGTGAAATTACAAGACTGGAATACGCATAAAGGAGAATCAGGATGGTCAGATTAATACAATATTTTTTTGGAAGCATTTTTATAGAGATTTCCGGTCCTTCCGTGGAACGTTTTTTGAACCTATGCGCAAAGCAAAACCTGGTGCTGTGGAAGCTGAAACCAGGAGGGAAGGGATATCAGTGTTCTATACAAAAGAGAGCCTATGAAACTGTTTTGACACTGGCAGAAAAAACGGGAACTGCAGTAGAGATTCAGGGGAGAAAAGGGCTTCCCTTTTTTTTATTGCAGCACCGAAAGAGAAAGATGTTTTTCTTCGGTATCGGCATGGCCTTAGTTTTAATGTTTTTAATGTCGCAGTTTATCTGGGAGATTACGGTCACCGGTAATGAACGGTATTCAAAAAGTGATATGCTCAAATATGTAAGAAATAATTTTTATCAAATTGGTACCTTTAAGAAAAAGATTGACTGCAATCTTTTAGAGGAACATATTCGGGAGGACCATGAAGGCATTGCCTGGGTATCCTGTTCCATTAACGGCACCAGATTACATATTGACATTAAAGAATCACTGGACAGAAAAACAAAACAGAATCCAAAAAAGCCATGTGATATAGTCTCTAATAAGAAGGGGACCATAACTGCCATGTCTGTGAAAAGCGGGACACCGCTGGTACAGGTAGGAGACAAGGTAAAACCAGGAGACACTCTTATTTCCGGGATGATCTATTACTACAGTGATGATTATCAGGTAACAGAAACCAGCAGGATCAAGGCAGACGGACAGATTATTCTTAAAACAGATGAGGATTACAAAGAGACAATACCAATCGCCACATACGAGAAAAAATTTGTATCTAAAAGTACAAGGGTGGAAAGTGTACAGCTTTTGAATTGGCAGCTGAAGCTTCCGATCAAAGAACAGAAAGGAGATTTTGATGTATTTGGAGAAAAGAAACTGCTGCACATTGGGGATCTTTACTTTCCGATCGGGATCACCACAAAGAGATTTGAAGGATATGAACCTAAGCGCAGAGTACTGACGGAAGCTCAGGCGCAGAGTAAACTGAAAAAACGTCTTGCTTCCTATTTGGAAAAGAAAAAGAAAAAAGGAATCAAGGTCATAAAGACCAATATCCGGTATCAAAGGCAGGGAAACGACTATGTCGCCAAGGGAACTATCCAGGTTGAAGAACCGGTAGGAAAGATCAGAAACATTAAGTCACTCACAAAGAAACAGGTGGATAAAATCACGCCTACAACAGCAACACCACGCTGATTCTGTTATACAGGGATCCACAAAATGTTGAAAAGATCCAGGGCAAATGGTAAACTACTAGTAATATAAGAAAATAAAAGGTTGAGGAGTAACTATGAATCCGATAGAAATAGATGTGGAATTTCCTTCAGAGCATGGAGGGAATGTATTTGGACAGTTTGATGTTTACATGAAGAAAATCGAAAAAACTCTTCATGTAAACCTGATCTTAAGAGACGGGCAGCTGAAAGTGGTAGGCAGCGAGGAAGCTGTAAGAAAAGCGCAGTCCGTGATCGGAGAGCTTCTGGAGCTTTCCAAGAGGGGCAATATTATCACAGAACAGAATGTCAATTATGCCTTATCTCTCTCTATGGAAGAAAAAAGCGGCCATCTGCTGGAATTGGATAAGGATGTTATATGCCATACCATTCAGGGAAAACCTGTGAAGGCAAAGACACTGGGACAGAAGAAGTATTTAGAACAGATTTCGGAAAAGATGATCACATTCGGCATCGGGCCGGCCGGAACGGGAAAGACATATTTAGCCATGGCTATGGCAATTACTGCGTTTAAAAATGATGAGGTAAACCGGATCATTTTGACCAGACCGGCGATAGAAGCGGGTGAAAAGCTGGGCTTTCTGCCCGGTGATCTGCAGAGCAAGGTCGATCCTTATCTCAGACCTCTCTATGATGCCCTTTATGAGATCATGGGAGCAGAAGCCTTTATGAAGAATATGGAAAAAGGGCTGATTGAAGTGGCGCCGCTGGCCTATATGAGGGGAAGAACCCTGGATAATTCCTATATTGTTCTCGATGAAGCGCAGAATACCACACCGGCTCAGATGAAAATGTTTCTCACAAGAATCGGATTTGGTTCCAAAGCTATTATTACCGGAGATTTGACACAGAAGGATCTTCCGTTTGACAGCATATCCGGTCTGGAAGAGGCTGTGAGAGTGCTCGGAAAGATTTCGGATATCGGTATCTGCCGGATGACCAGCAAGGATGTAGTGCGCCATCCTCTCGTACAGCAGATTGTCACTGCCTACGAAAAATACGAAGATGGAAAGAACCGTAAGAAGAAAGAGAAAGCTCCGAGGAAACGAACGAAAGACAGGTAAGATTATGAGTGTTTTTATAGAGAACGAATACGAAGGAACAGCTGATATAGATTGTGAAGTAATTGCGGGACAAGTTATTGAGGCTGCTGTAGATTATGTAAACTGCCCTTTTGAGTGTGAGGTAAACCTGATGCTTGTGGGAAATGAAGAGATACATCAGATCAATCTGGAACAGAGAGGGATTGACCGTCCTACAGATGTCCTCTCATTTCCGATGATTGAGTATGAAAAGCCAGCCTGTTTTGAGGGATTAGAGGAAGATACGGCAGCTTTTCATCCGGACTCAGGAGAATTGATGCTGGGGGATATTGTAATTTCTATGGACAAGGCCAGAGAGCAGGCAGAGGCCTACGGACACAGCCTAAAAAGAGAATATGCTTTTTTAATTGCCCACAGCATGCTTCATCTGTTTGGCTATGACCACATGGAAGATGATGAACGTGCGGTGATGGAAGCAAAACAGGAAGAGATCCTGCAGCTGGTCCACTATACAAGAGATTAGAGGTAACTATGGGAAAAAAACAAAAGAGCAGTTTTTTAGTACAAGGAACCATATTGATTGCAGCCCAGATGCTTTGCCGTATTATCGGATTGCTGTATAGAAGGCCGTTATTTTCTGTTATTGGTGAACAGGGAATGGGTTATTATGGATTTGCATATACGATCTATAGCATGGTTTTATTGATAGCATCGTTTAGTATTCCGCTGGCAGTATCCAAAGCGATTGCGTCCAGACTTGCGATGAAACAGTATAGGAATGCACAGAGAGTATTTCATGGTGCTTTAATTTATGCAGCTGTAGTTGGCGGGGCAGGTTTTATATTCACATATGTGGGAGCACCTTTTCTTGTCCCGAATGAGGGATCTGTTTTTGCGCTTAGAACGATGTCACCTACAATCTTTTTCTCTGGAATTTTAGGAGTACTGCGCGGATATTTCCAGGGGCACAATACTATGGTGCCAACCTCTGTATCACAGATTATTGAGCAGATTTTAAATGCAATAGTCAGCGTTGTTATGGCATATGTTTTAGTGGCACCTTATGTAGGACATGCTACAAAAGCAGCAGCTTTCAAACTTGCAGAACACGGTGCGGCGGGAAGTGCTATAGGTACAGGTGCAGGTGTTCTGGTCGGACTGTTATTCTGCTTTATTGTTTATTTAAGCTATCGGCCTAAAGTAAAAATACAGGTCAAGCACGATAAAACAAAAAAAACGGAATCTTACAAACGGATTGTAAAGATTCTGATTTTTACAATTACTCCGGTCATTTTCAGCACATTTATTTATAATTGCAGTGCCAGTATTGATTCCACTTTATTTGGTCATCTGCTGACAAACAAGGGATTGCCGGAAACAACAGTGTCTGCTTTTTATGGACTGTTTTCAAGCCAGTATAATGTATTGATTAATGTTCCAATTGCTATCGCATCCTCTTTATCTAATGCCATCGTACCTGATATTGCAGGATCCTATGCGGTCAATGATCAGGATGCAATCAAAAGTAATATTGATATTGCTGTCAGATTTATATTGCTGATTGCGATACCTTGTGCAGTTGGAATTGCCGTTTTAGCCAAACCCGTGATTGGGCTGCTGTTCGGACCGAAATATGCAGTCGAGGGATTAAGTCCGAGAATGCTGCAAGTCGGTGCGGTTTCTATTGTATTCTATTGTCTGTCTACTATGACAAATGGTATACTGCAGGGGCTTGGAAAGATGAGAGTCCCAGTAAAGCATTCAGCTATTTCAGTTGTGGCAAATGTAGCGGTTTTAGTGCTTCTGATTCAGACTACAAATGCGAATGTCTATGCAATCGTTTTAGCTACCGTAGCTTTTTCAGTTGTTATGAGCGCACTTAATGCCCGGGCACTTACGAAATTTACAGATTACAGGCAGGACCTGAAAAAATCTGTATTGAAGCCTGTTTTCAGTGCAGGCATTATGGGGATTGTTATTTTTATAATTTCTTGGGCTTTTGAGCAGTTTATATCTGGATCCAGCCTGGGATATGCGGTTTGTCTTGCTGTGGCAGTTCCTATAGGTATGATTATTTATTTTGTATTTGTAATTAAATTTAAAACTTTTTCTGAACAAGAATTAAAACAAATGCCGAAAGGACATGCTATTTTGAGATTAGCTCAAAAGTTAAAATTGCTGTAGCCTTAATACTAAAATATCAGTTTTGGTGTACATTATGACAGGCAGGCACATTAACAGAAATTAAAATTTTGGTCACAAAAGCCTTCTTTCTTTCGTTATCTTTATAAAGGTACATAGAAAGGGGGCTTCTTTACTTAATACAGGAGGAACTTCCTATGCTTGCAATGATCATGGCAATTGAGGATGATAAAGACCGTCACAAGGCGGAACAGCTGTACCTTACATACCGGAATATTATGTTTTATGCAGCAAAAAGAATACTTAAGGATGATGCGCGGTCAGAAGATGCACTGCAGAATGCCTTTGAGGGCATCATTAAAAATCTGGATGCGGTTGCCGAAATTGATTCTATACGTACCAAGTCTTATGTTATTCGTGCGGCAAAAAATAGTGCGATCAGCCTTTATAGAAAAGACAGCCGATTTGTGTCATTCGATGAAGAATTTGCGGTATCGGAACTGGAAATGTTTCAAAGTATGGACATAGATGATGATGTGAGAAATTTAATGGAAGCAATTTATCAAATTCCGCAAATATACAGAGATGTTTTAATACTGAAATCACTGCATGGGTATTCAAATCGTGAGATAGCAGCTGCATATCGGGTTTCAGAGAGTGTCATAAGAAAGAGAATGGAGCGGGCAAAGGCGAAATTAAATCAGATTTTGGAAGGGAGGTAAAACATTTATGGATTTAGATGTAAGTGCTGACTTATTATATAAAGCATTAAAAGAAATGGATGAAATCGAACTAAATATATTGAACGAAGAGGCATCTGTTAAGCACATTTTTACTGATAACTTTGAACAAAATATGGAGCGGATGCTTAATAAAGTAAAAAGGAAAGAATGGTTTTCTAGTACAACTGTAATTCGAAAGGCTGCGATGGCTGCAATAATAGTTCTTGCTGGACTCACGGCAGTGACGGTGACTGTTCCAGCTTTCAGAAAGAAATTTATTTACATGTTAGAAAAAACATTTCCAAAATTTTTTGAAATTGAATTAGATAAGGATAGATCAGAAGAACCTTTAAAGAAAAAAGATTTTACCTTAGATAAAGTCCCCTTAGGAATGAGACTTGTAAAGCGAGTGGAGGGAGAGAGGGAAGTCTACAAAAATAAAATGGGAGGATTTCTTAGTTTTAAATATGGGGAAATGCCTGGTGCTGCTGTATGGGCGGATATTGGAAGTTTAGAAATTCAACCAGATAAATTATCAGGATTATGGCAAAAGGAAAAAATTATTGGCGGCATAAAACAGTTAACATGGAAGGATGCTGATTTTATCTTTTCAATTTCCACAAATGAAAATAATTTGGATTTATATACTTTGGCTGATCAAATCAAGCGTAAATGGACAAAGTATGTTCCTACCTATATCCCAAATGGATTTCGCAGAACATACTTTGATGATGATTCAGAAAACAGTTTCGTTTATGAAAAAGGAGATTTCTATATTGCAATAGATTATGAGGATGTTGATGCTGGCAGTATTTCATTTGATAATGAGCATACAATAATAGAAAAAAAGAAATTTTCAGGGCATCCTGCATATTTTACTAGGCAGATGAACAAAAAGGACAAAACTAATGGTATAACATGGTATGATAATGAGTATCTTTTTGGTGTGACGACAAATTTATCAGAAGAAGAAACGTTTAAAGTGGCACAGGGATTAAAAAAATGTAACAAAGATTTCGATAATATTTGTGAGAAATATACAAAATAGAAAAACTCAAAGATTTTTGGTCACAACGAGGCCTCCTCAAACGTTGTATTTATGTAAGAGATCATAGATACAACGTTTGAGGAGGTAGTTTTATGCACAGAAATAGAAAAAAATATGTATTGTTTATTATGAGTTTAGTGTTATTACTTTTTATTACAATTCCAGTATTTGCAGAAGATGGAAATATCACAGCAACTATTCTTTCAGAAGAGGACTTTGTAGAAGATAATGAAATATCTCCATACTCACTGGCAACGGAGAAAGCAAGATGTTACTTCTCTTCGAATAAGAATCCTTTGGTGTTATGCGCAAAGTTCAGAGGAACAGCAGCCGAGAAAAGTATTTCTATAAAGCTATCTTTGCAAAAATTTGTAGATGGGAAGTGGAAGGTAGAACAGTCATGGACTGGAAATACGAAAAAAAAGGTTTTTACAATTACGAAAAGAAAATCAGTTGGGGTGGGAAGATATCGTGGAAAAGCAGTCTTTACAGTGAAAACAAATAGTAAATCTGAAACATTTACAAAATATAGTAATGTAATTGATAAATAGTAAAACGCAAAAGTATTGAAAAATGGAAGATATTTTCCATAAGGAAATATAAGGGAAAAATAGAAACAAATCAAAAAAAGAAATATTTTAAATTAGGAGAAGATGAGATGAAAAAATTAAAAAAAATAACAATATATATAATAACATTTTGTATTATTATAACAGGCATTATAGGAATAAAAATTCTGTACCCGCTAATGAAAAAACAGAATATGAACAAGTAAAAATTATTTTGGGTCGATATTTTGATGATTATTACAACTCTTTTATCAATTGGGAAAAATTTGATACAACACTATATACAGAGATGAATCAAAATACTTATTTATATAATAAAATTCATGAGTATGATGTACTTACAAGTAAAAATATAAACACAGGTTTTAATGATTTTCAACTGAGTATTAAGTATAAAACTATTGAAATTAAGAAAAATTACGCAAAAGTTTTTTTGAGTTATGACTTGAATTATCATTATAAAACAACAAAGAATGTTCTTTCGAGGCTTAGCAATGTACCATATACTTTTGAACTAATTAAGAAAAATAATAGTTGGAAGATTATATCTATCCAAACAAACTTTGAAGACTATGATTACTTTAAAGATGAAGTTAAAAAACAAGGTATAGTTGCATCTTCTGGAAATATTGATAATTATAAAGAAAAAATAGATAGAGTTTTTAATAAATTAGTAGATGAATCAAAGTTAATAAATATTAAGAATAATTTGTCCAATGTTCGAATTGTACAGGACTCTGGATCGCTGCGTTCAATATCTAAGGGATATTCTTATACAAATGGTTTGGAGTATGCAAAACGTTTTGCGGTATCTCCGCAATCAAAACGTTTATTTTATACTGCTCCTGGAGATAATGATTGTACGAATTTCGTTTCACAATGCGTGTGGGCTGGATATGGCGGTTACATAAAAAATGATGATAAAAAAAACAAACAGAATATTAAGAATAAAGTCCGTATGGTTCCTGGAACATGGTATGGAGGAACAGGAGGGGGAAGCAGTTCTTGGGAGAGTGTTAATTCTTTTTGGGCGTATACAACTAAGAACAAAACCCATGGCCCAAATGGAAAAGGGTTTAATAATAATGCTTTGTGCACAAAGTTATCTAATATTGGACTTGGAGATGTTATTCAGAGTAGAAATGGAGGTAAAAAGAATGTTTATAAACACAGTATGTATGTAACATTAATAAAAGATAGACAAACTTATGTTAGTCAACATAAAGATAGGTATAATAGACCGTTGACTGATGTAATTTTAAAAAATGGGGGCACAAAAAAATGTTATTTGCGCAGAATTCAATTTTCAAAAGCAACTTTTAGTAAGTAATAGAAAGGAGATTAATGATGAAAAAACTATATGTTCTTTGTTTTCTAATCATGATAAGTTTTACAGCCTGCAGCAGTATTGAGAACAGTAATTCAACAGCGAAAGATACTAAAGTAACTGAAAGGGAAACAAAAAACCAGATATCGTGGGGGCAGGGTGAAAAAGAAATACAGCTATTGATAAAACAATTGAAAGAATACCTGAAAGAGAACCATATTAAATATAAATCTATAGAATATGGTAAGGGCAGCTATGATAAGTATGGAATTTTTCCAGAGGACCAGATCAATGATCAAGAAAAAAAGTATCTTCCAGATGATGTGTGCTATTTTCTTGTTTTCGTTCCGGAAGGTTCAGGAGAAGCAAATCCGGCTACAGCAGTATTCGTTCGGGATAACAAAACATGGAAACTGAGTAATTATTATAACAAATAGAAAAGAAATTTAAAATTAATAAAAGGTGAATAAATGTGAAAAGATTATATAAAACGAATTTGTTATTCTGGCTTGCTGTTGCGTTATACATTTTAATTATTGTTCCATTTGGCCCGTCATTACAGAAGGTATTGGCTGCAACTTTGATCTCAGCAGTTTTCTTAATCTGCCATCTGGGTATGGCTTGGAATCTTGAGACTCAGGAAAAGAAAAAACAAAAAATATTAAAAGACGGAAGAAATATTCTTTTATTAGAGGTCATAATGCTGATAGTCTATTTTATATGCTGTTGTTTGATATGAAAAGGGATCAATGATCAAGAAAAAAAGTATCTTGCAGATGATGTGTGCCGTTTTCTTGTTTTCATTTCGGAAGGTTCAAGAGAAGCAAATAAAGAAAAGGGCCTATAACTAATTTCCTTTTTCTGTTATAATATAAGAAAAAGTGGAGGATAGGCATGATTCAAGTATTAGAACAGATGCAGAAGGAAAAGAAGATGGTCAGTTTGTTTCGGCATGCCGGAAGTAACGAGGAAGCAGTCACAGGATATATCCTGTATGTGACAGAGGATGAACTTCTCATGGCAAAGATTTCAGCCCGGGGAGAATACGACGGCTACATATTGGAACGCCCGGATCATTTTTTCAGTGTGCAGACAGAGGGAAACAGGGAGCATCAGCTGGGAATGCTGTATCTTCATAAGAAGAGAGGACACGGACAGATTATAAAAAATGAACGCCAGACATGTATGGATGTTCTCTTAAGATATGCACGGGAACAGGGCATGCTGATGAGCTTTTATATGGATGAGGACGGCAGATATTCCATTCTCGGTTTTGTTTTGGAGTTCAGCACAAATTTTATCAAAATCCAGAAGATCGACCAGGACGGCTTTGAAGATGGTTTTGTTTATCTGGACACTCAAAAGATTGTCACCTGCCGGTGTGATACTGCAATGGAACAGGATATTCTCCTGCTCAATCATGTAAATTGCTGAATTTAAGATTTTTTTGAATAAGACGGTTGATTTTGGGAACGCTTAAGGAAAAGGAGTGTTTCGTATGAACAAAATCAATCGTTTTTTATTAATATATATGGTAGTCATCACAACCCTCTGCGGGTATATGTGCTATGTGGCTTTTTACCAAAAGGATACCAGCCAGGACAAGCTGGTTCATCAGGTCCAGTCTACAATTATTAAGGAACAGACTACAAAAGAACAGGCATCAACGGATAAAAAGGAAAAGACAACCTATGGACTGGCACTGCGTGACGGCAGTCTTGTGATTATGAATAATCAGACAAAAGAAGTTTTTGAATACACTGATTTAAAAAAGAGTGACCTGCCTGATGAGATTCATCGGATGCTGAAAGAAAAGAAGAAATTTCATTCTGTGGAAGAAGTTTATCATTTCCTTGAGTCTTACAGCAGTTAGCACTATAATCTAAGATAGAAGATAAAATTCAAAAAAATAGATTGAGGTGACCGGAATGAAAAGAGTATTTTTGATCGTGCTGGACAGCTTTGGCATCGGGGAAGCACCGGATGCAGAGGACTTCGGAGATGAGGGCAGCAATACACTGCGTGCGGTTTCCCAAAGCCAGTATTTTGATCTGCCGAATCTTCATAAACTGGGATTGTTTTCTATTGACGGTGCAGAGATCGAGGGTGAAAGACAGGAAATTGTGCCGATTGGCACCTACGGGCGTATGACAGAACAGTCCAGGGGCAAGGATACGACGATTGGACACTGGGAGATCGCAGGCATCATATCCGAACAGCCTCTGCCGGTTTATCCGCAGGGATTCCCTGAGGAAGTGACAAAGCTTTTTGAAAAGGAGACCGGGAGACAAATTTTGTGCAACCGTCCTTATTCCGGCACTGAGGTGATTAAGGACTATGGAGATGAGCATGTAGAGACAGGAGCGCTCATCGTATATACATCAGCGGACAGCGTATTTCAGATTGCAGCCCATGAAGATGTGGTGCCGCCGGAGGAACTGTACCGTTACTGCAAAATTGCCAGAAAGATTTTGACTGGAGAGCATGGCGTAGGGAGGGTCATTGCCCGTCCATTTACAGGAAGCAGCGGAAATTATACACGGACATCCAACCGCCATGATTTTTCCATAGAACCGCCGAGAGTGACCATGCTGGATCAGCTGAAAGAAAAAGGTCTGGATGTGATAGGCATTGGAAAAATCCACGACATTTTTGCCGGAAAAGGGCTGACCGAATTTTCATATACGAAAAATAACGAAGACGGAATTGAACAGACCAAAGAATGGATGAAAAAAAGATTTGAAGGGCTGTGTTTTGTCAACCTTGTAGACTTTGACATGCTCTATGGACACCGAAACGATGTGGACGGGTATGCAAAAGCTCTCACATATTTTGACAAGCAGCTGCCGAAACTGATCGGACTTATGCAGGAGGGAGATGTACTGATGATAACGGCCGACCATGGATGCGATCCGTCGACGCCTTCTACAGACCATTCCAGGGAATACACGCCATTTCTTATGTACACCCATGGACAGACAAAAGGAGTAAACCTGAAAACAAGAAAAACATTTGCGGACATCGGGAGCACTGTGTTAGACTATTTTGGTATAGAATCAAAAATAGACGGAACAAGTGTTTTGGAGGAAATAGATGAAATATGATGTAATCATCGCAGGAGGCGGAGCATCTGGCATGACGGCGGCTATCACAGCGGCGCACAGAGGATGCTCCGTCCTTGTGCTGGAACGGATGGATAAACTGGGGAAAAAGATTTTGGCAACGGGCAATGGACGGTGCAATCTGACGAACAGCTTTCTGGATCAGGACTGTTACCGCGGTGAAAAACCGGGATTTCCATATTCCATGCTGGAAGAATTCGGGGCGGAGCAAACCCTGGATTTTTTTCAGTCCATGGGAATGCTGGCCTCTGATGTGGAAGGATACTATTATCCCGCATCTATGCAGGCAGCAACGGTAGTAGATACTTTGGCCGGAAGGATGAAGAGTTTAGGCATTGATGTAAAAACCGGAGCTGAGGTTGAGGAAATCAAAAAGGTCAGGGAAACATTTCATGTGAAATGCGGCAAAGACCGGTATCAGGGCAGAAATATTATATTGGCTGCAGGCGGAATGGCTCAGGAGAAGCTGGGAAGCAACGGGAGCGGCTACAGGCTGGCGAAAAGCCTGGGACATACCGTCACAGATCTGTTTCCTGCTCTGGTGGCTTTGGAATCATCAGAACCATTTTTTAAGCATTTGGCAGGAGTGCGCAATGTCTGCAGTCTTTCTGTTTATGTGAACGGACAGAAGACAGTGTCACAAGAGGGCGAGGTTCAGTTTACGAAATATGGGATATCCGGGATTCCTGTGTTCCAGGTCAGCCGGTATGCCATTGATGCTCTGCGGAAGAAAAAGAAAGTAGAGGTTATCTTAAATCTGATGCCGGAACAAATCACCTTAAAGGAGATGATGGATTATTTCCGGAAGGTTGGAAGCTATAAGACAGCAGAAGAATTTCTTTGGGGATTTATGAATAAGAAACTGGCATTTACAGTGCTGAGCCGTCTGAAGATTCATCCGGAGACAAGTGTAAAGGATCTGGGACAGAAGGAAATGAGACAGATACGCACAATGATACAGAAATTTACGGTTCCTGTTTCGGGGTATAAGGGGTTTGATATGGCCCAGGTAACTGCAGGAGGGGTATCGGTCAGGGAAGTCGTGGAAGGCACCCTGGAATCCAAGATCCACCGGGGACTGTATTTTACCGGAGAAATTTTGGACGTTGACGGCACATGCGGCGGCTATAACCTTCAGTGGGCTTTTACTTCAGGGTACATAGCCGGCAATCAGATAAAGGCGGTAAATCAATGATTAGAATCAGTCAGATAAAGCTTCCGGCAGTTCATACAAAGGAACAGCTGGAACAAAAAATTAGAAAGACGGTGCATCATGCGCCGTTTCAGAGCTGCCAGATCTTTAAGCGTTCTCTGGATGCCAGAAAAAAAGACCAGATCAGCTATGTGTACACGGTTGATGTAGAGATGGAAAGAGAGCAGGAGTTTCTGAAAAGAAATAAAAATCCGAAGATAACGAAAGCAGAAAAGAAGCAGTATCAAATACCGGTGTGCAAAAAGGAAATGCCGGTGCGGCCCGTTGTGATCGGCATGGGGCCGGCCGGATTGTTTGCCGCACTGGTGCTGGCTGAAGCGGGACAAAAGCCGGTGCTTCTTGAACGGGGCAAACCGGTGGAGGAACGGATAAAAGATGTGGATGTTTTTTGGGAGACAGGGATTCTGAATCCTGAGTCTAATGTACAATTCGGAGAAGGGGGAGCAGGAACTTTTTCGGACGGAAAACTGAATACTGCTGTCAAAGATAAGTTCGGACGAAACCGGTTCGTATTGGAAACCTTCGTAAAACACGGGGCACCGGAAGAGATCCTATATGACGGGAAACCCCATATCGGAACAGATCTGCTTTTAAGAGTCGTGGCAAATATGAGAAAAGCAATCTGTGACGCAGGGGGAGAGGTCCGGTTCGAGAGCAGGGTGACGGATATACAGACAAAGGAGCATAAGCTGTCAGCCCTGATCATCAATGACAAGGAAATTTTGAATTGTGAAGCAGCCGTATTTGCAGTGGGACATAGTGCAAGAGACACTTTTGAAATGCTGTATGACAGAAAGCTTTTTATGACACCCAAATCCTTTGCCATCGGGGTGCGTGTAGAGCATCCGAGACAAAGAATTGATGAATCTCAGTATGGAAAGGGTGCAGAAGGCAGGAACCTTCCCACAGCATCCTATAAATTAACTTACCGGGCCTCAAATGGAAGAAGTGTCTATTCTTTCTGCATGTGTCCGGGAGGATATGTGGTCAATGCATCCTCTGAGGAAGGCAGGCTGACAGTCAACGGTATGAGCAACCATGACCGTATGGCAAAGAACTCAAACAGTGCAATCATCGCCAGCGTGACACCGGAGGATTTTGGTAAGGACCATCCTCTTGCCGGGGTGGAATTCCAGAGAAAATGGGAGGAGAAAGCTTATCAGGCAGGAAGGGGGAAAATTCCGGTCCAGAAACTGTCTGACTTCAAAGAAAATAAACCCAGTGAATGCTTTGGGACGATTCTTCCGAATACCAAAGGAGAGACTGCATTTGCAAACATAAGAGAATGTCTGCCGGATGAGATTTCTGATGCTATTGCGGAGGGCATGGATGCCTTTGAAAAAAAGATCAAAGGGTTTTCAGACGGGGATACAGTTTTGAGCGGTGTTGAGGCGAGGACCTCGTCTCCGCTCCGCATGGAGAGAGATGAGACATTCCAGGGCAGCATTTCAGGCATTTACCCATGCGGGGAAGGAGCCGGATATGCAGGCGGAATCACGTCTGCGGCTATGGACGGCATAAAGACGGCAGAACAATTAATCGAAAATATGGGTAAAAAATACAACATATTGTGACGGAAAACGTCTGGACACACAATATATATTGGTTTATAATAAGGGACAGAATATGTGAAAGGGTGAAGATAAATGAAAGTTATTAAGAGAAATGGCAGCAAAGTGGAGTTTGACCCGGCTAAAATTGAACTTGCCATCTTAAAAGCAATGAGGTACGGCAGCGGAGTTGTAGACGAAAAATGTGCAAAAGATATCTCCTTTGAGATCCATGAACAGCATCAAGGGGATGAGGATATCAGCATCTACCGCATCGAGGACCAGGTATTTGAAAAGCTTATCGAGAAGCAGCAGATCCTTACGGCCAAAGCTTACGAGGGCTATCGCAAGGTCAGGGAGTTCCAGAGAGAGACGAATACGATTGACAATGAGGTGTTTGGGATTGTGACTGGTGAGAACCAGGAAGCGCTGGATGAGAACTCGAACAAAGATCCAAATATCCTGGCTACCCAGAGAGACTTAATCGCCGGAGAATTCTCCAGAGATTACTGCAGAAGAATGATGCTGCCGCCGAAAATTGTCCAGGCTCATGATGACGGAATCATTCACTTTCACGACATGGATTATTATATCCAGCAGATGCATAACTGTGATCTGGTAGACTTAAAAGATATGTTCAGAAACGGCACGGTCATAAACGGAAAGCTGATCGAAACGCCGAAATCCCTTCAGACTGCATGCACCGTGGCGACTCAGATCGTACAGCAGGTGGCCAACGGGCAGTACGGCGGACAGACCATCTCTCTCTCCCACATCGCTCCGTTTGTAAGAGTAAGTTTTGAAAAGCATAAGAATAAGGTCAGAAAAGAAGGAGAGATGATCGGCAGGGCATATACAGAGCAGGAAGTCGAACTGATTGCAAATGACCGCCTGCATGATGAGATCGTATCAGGGATACAGACGATCCAATATCAGATCAACACCTTTTCTACAACCAACGGACAGGCACCGTTTTTATCTGTCTTTATGTACATAAGTGAAGAGCCGGAATATGAACGGGAAACGGCAATGCTGATTGAAGAAATGTTAAAACAGCGTTATGAGGGCATGAAAAATCCGGTAGGAGCTTATGTGACTCCTGCATTCCCTAAACTTTTGTATGTATTGGATGAGAACAATGTGCCAAAAGACAGCCAATACCGTTATCTCACAGATTTGGCAGTGAAATGTGTTGCCAAGCGCATGATGCCGGACTTTATTTCTGCAAAGATTATGAGAAAGAATTATCAGGGAGAGGTTTTCCCGTGTATGGGATGCCGCAGCTTTTTAGCCCCATGGAAGGATGAGGATGGTAATTATAAATGGTACGGCAGATTCAACCAAGGTGTGGTGACGATCAATCTGGCCGATGTTGGACTTTCCGCTGAGCAGGATATGGACAAGTTCTGGAACATTCTCGATGAACGGCTGAGTCTGTGCCGTGAGGCTTTGATGCTCCGTCATGAAAGTCTTAAAGGAACGATGTCGGACGTGAGTCCAATTCACTGGCAGTTTGGAGCGATTGCAAGGCTGAAGCCGGGCGAGCCGATTGACAAGCTGCTGGAAGGCGGATATTCAACTCTTTCTCTCGGATATATCGGACTTTATGAGTGTGTCCTGTCGCTTCTTGGAAAAAGCCATACTACTAAAGAAGGGGATGAGCTTGCCGTTCAGATCATGGAACGCCTGAGAGGGGCATGTGATCAGTGGAAGGGTGAAACCGGACTGGGATTCAGTGTATACGGAACACCGGCAGAGTCAACGACTTATACATTCGCAAGAAGCCTGAAAAAACGGTTTGGTATTGTGGAAGGGGTCACAGACAAGGACTACATCACCAACTCTTACCACGTAAATGTGACAGAGCCTATTGATGCTTTTGACAAGCTTGGATTTGAAGCTAAATTCCAGAGTATTTCTTCCGGCGGAGCCATCAGCTATGTAGAAGTGACAAATTTAAACCAGAATCCGGAAGCTTTGTCAATGCTGATTGATTATATGTATGACACCATTCAGTATGCAGAGATTAATACGAAATCTGATTACTGTCAGGAATGCGGATTTGACGGAGAGATTCTGCTGGATGAGAACTATGAATGGTATTGTCCGAACTGCGGAAATAAAAGCCATAAAACTTTGAACGTCTGCCGAAGAACCTGCGGATATCTGGGAGATAATTTCTGGAACAAAGGAAGAACCCAGGAGATCGGGGAACGTTTTGTACATTTGGACAATCAGGTACAAGAGGTGAACTGATATGCGGTATGCACAGATCAGAAAGATTGATATTTCCAATGGGACAGGGATCAGAACATCCTTGTTTGTGCAGGGATGCAGAAGGATGTGCAAAGGGTGCTTTAATCCGGAGACCTGGGATTTTGAGGGCGGACTGGAATGGAATGAACATTCGGAGGAAGAATTTCTCACATTGACCGGCAGAGAACATATCACAGGTGCAACGATTCTCGGGGGAGAGCCTATGGAGCCTGAAAACCGTGCAGCTGTAAAGGAATTATTGAAAAAACTGAAACAGCAGTATCCGCAAAAAAATACGTGGATGTATTCTTCCTATCTGTTTGAAGAGATCCTGGAGTTTGATCCGGAAGTACTTAAATTCTTGGATGTGTTAGTGGACGGTCCTTTTGAGGAAGAAAAAAAGGACTTGAATTTAAGATTCCGGGGAAGCAGCAACCAAAGGATTATTGATGTAAAGAGATCTCTGGAAACCGGAATCATATGTCTGCGAGAAGGGCGGCCATAAAAGAGAAGGTGCCTTTTAACAATAAGTTTTTCTTCACTGTCGGAAGGCGGCCTTTCCAGAGCCGACTGGAGATAGTGGAGAAAAACACATAGTGTTTAGATAAGAAAATCAGAAGCGGCCATTTCTGTATGGTGTTTCTGATTTTCATTGTTTTTCTTACAATTAAAAAGGACTCTGTACAAAATGCTCACGAATGCACGATGTGTGGAATTATTCCAAAGAAACAAAAATGTACTTTTTGTTCTGTTTTTCTGCAGGAATGACGTCGATTTTTCAGAGATAATACATTGATTTTTTCAAAGAAAGGGGATACAATAATCATACCCAAAAGGGCATCCCGTATTCTGCACCCTTCGGGTGGGCATACTATGCATGATAAGGGATAAACTGCGCCGATAAGCAGATCGGCAGGAGAGGACAGGATTACTGCACATGGAAAACAGAGAAAAACTAAAAAGCAAGAAGAGGATCGTAGTAAAAGTAGGGACATCTTCACTGATTCATCCAAAGACAGGACACCTGAACCTGTTTCGTCTGGAGAAGCTGGTACGGGTTCTGACAGACCTGCACAACGGCGGAAAAGATGTTATCCTCGTTTCATCAGGAGCCATCGGGGTCGGAGTCAAAGCACTGGGTCTTAAAGAACGGCCGGATTCTCTGCCCATGAAGCAGGCGTGCTCTGCTGTAGGACAGGGCCAGCTGATGATGATCTATCAGAAGCTTTTTGCAGAGTATAACCAAGGCTCCGCTCAGATATTGATTACAAAGGAAACAATGCTGAATGATATGCGCAGGTTCAATGCCAGAAACACATTCAACCAGCTGCTCAGTTTAGGCATTATCCCGATTGTAAATGAAAATGACACAGTATCCACGGAAGAGATTGAGTTTGGGGATAATGATACCTTATCTGCGGTGGTCACCGCAGTGGTAGAAGGGGATCTTTTAATTCTGCTGACAGATATAGACGGTTTATATACAGATGACCCTCATAAAAATACAAGAGCAAAACTTATTTCAGAGGTTCCGGTGATCACCGAAGAGGTGGAGAACATGGCGAAAGGTGCCGTTACCAAAGTAGGAACCGGAGGAATGGCGACAAAGATTGCTGCGGCAAACATTGTGACTGACTGCGGGGCTGATATGGTGATCGCCAACAGCCGGGATTTCAACGATCTGAACAGGATTGTGGCCGGAAAAGACATCGGAACATTGTTTTTGGCCCATAAGAGAGAACACTTTGATTTTAGAAAATATTTGACAGAATGTCCGTATTTAAATTCATAAATTTGGCTGGAAAGGAATAGTATGAACGAAGACAAGATTAGAAGAATCAATGAACTGTATCACTTAGAAAAGTCCATTGGGCTTTCAGAAAAAGAAAAAAAAGAACAGAAAAAACTGCGTACCGAGTATATCCAGTCGGTCCGTGCAAATCTGCGGGGCCAGCTGAATAACATCAGTATCAAAAATGAGGACGGAAGCGTTACTCCGCTGAAGCCGAAAGGGAAGCACTGAGATAAAGCAGGGAGGTTGTTATGTTAGAGCAATTAGGGAAACAGGCAAAAGAAGCATCTGTGATTCTGGCCCAGGCAGCCATGAATGACAAAAATGAACTTCTCAGAGAAGCGGCAGACCAGCTGGTCACAAATCAAAATTACATTTTATCTGAAAATGTCAAAGATGTGAAGGCGGCAATGGAACGGGGCATGTCAGAGGCATTGGTGGACCGGCTTACTCTGACAGTAGACCGGATCGAAGGGATGGCAGAAGGACTGAGGCAGGTAGCAGATTTGGAGGATCCCATCGGGGCTGTCACAGAGATGAAGCCCAATAAGAGCGGACTGCTCATAGGGAAAAAAGTTGTGCCTCTGGGAGTTGTGGGAATTATTTATGAATCCCGCCCGAATGTCACTGCAGATGCATTTGCCCTGTGCTTTAAGACGGGAAATGCATGTCTGCTCCGGGGCGGAAGCGATGCTATACATTCCAATATCGCGATTACAAAAGTTCTTCAGGAGTCTTTGGAAAAGAATAAGATGCCGGTATGCAGCATCCAGCTCCTGGAAGATACAAGCCGGGAGACAGCCACAAAGATGATGCAGATGAACGACTATATCGATGTGCTGATCCCAAGGGGCGGTGCAGGTCTGATTCAGAGTGTTGTAAAGAACAGTACGGTTCCGGTCATTGAGACAGGAACAGGAAACTGTCATACATATATTGATGAGTATGCGGACCCTGACATGGCGGTAAACATTGTGGTCAATGCCAAAACCCAGAGGCTGGGAACATGCAATACCTGTGAATCCCTGGTTATTCATAAGAATGCTGTACAGACGCATCTGCCGGCTATCGTGGAGGCTCTGTTAAAAAAAGGAGTGCAGGTCCGGGGAGACGAGCGGGTGATGGAGGTCAATGACCAGGTTATAAAAGCTACAGATGAAGACTGGGGAACAGAATATCTGGATGCCGTGATCTCTGTAAAGGTGGTTGACAGCTTTGATGAAGCAGTCCGCCATATCAACCGTTATAATACAAAGCATTCGGAGGCTATTGTCACGGATTCCTATTCCCGTGCTCAGGAGTTTTTAGAAAGAATCGATGCAGCAGCAGTTTATGTGAACGCTTCTACCAGATTTACAGACGGGTTTGAGTTTGGATTTGGGGCAGAGATCGGAATCAGTACTCAAAAAATTCATGCCAGAGGGCCAATGGGGCTCAATGCTCTGACAACAACCAAATTCATTATTTATGGAAATGGGCAGATCAGGCATTAGGAAAAGAAAATTCCAAAGGAGGAGTTCTCAGGACAGGGGACTCCTTTTAGATTGATAATTAATTCACATTAAAAATGCGGAATTGTTTCTTTTTCTGTGCAAAAAATAGAAAAAAGCAAGATAGTGAAGAAATTATAGTGAAATGTATGTTATTTCATGGAATTTTATTTGTGAAAAAATTGTCGAAAGTTGATTTTGCATGCTAAACAATTTATCATAAAGTATATGGAAATTTAAGAAAAGAGAAAGGAAGGCTTAAGAATGGCATTGTTTACATTTAGCGGCGGAGTTCATCCGGATGACGGGAAAGAATACGCAAAAAATTCCCCGATCACCGAGTATCTGCCGAAAGGAGATGTTGTTTTACCTGTCGGCCAGCATATTGGAGCACCTGCGAAACCAATCGTACAAAAAGGTGACCAGGTACTGGCAGGGCAGAAAGTTGCGGAAGCGGGCGGTTTTGTATCTGCAAATATTTTCAGCTCTGTTTCCGGGACCGTAAAAGCGATTGAACCGAGGGTGACTCCCGCCGGAGCAAAAGTGAATGCGATTGTAATTGAAAACGACGGAGAGTTTAAAGAAGCAGAATTTAAGGCAAAGCCGTATAAGGAAATGGCCAGGGAAGAGATTCTTGCCGCGATCAAAGAAGCGGGAATCGTCGGACTTGGAGGTGCGGGATTCCCTACCCATGTAAAATTGGCACCGAAAGATCCGGATGCCATTGAGTATATTATTGTCAATGGGGCAGAGTGCGAGCCTTACATAACCGGAGATTACCGGATCATGATGGAGACTCCGGAAGTTCTTGTGGAAGGACTGAATATTGTGCTGGATTTATTCCCGAAAGCTAAGGGAATTATCGCAGTGGAGGACAACAAAAAAGATGCCATCGCCAAAGTGAGCGGGTGTGTCAAGGGAGATTCCAGGATTACAGTAGCAGAATTAAAGACCAAGTATCCGCAGGGTGCAGAGAGGTCTCTGATCTATGCAACGACTGGAAGGGCCATTAATTCCAGCATGCTTCCGGCAGACGCAGGATGTATCGTGGACAATGTGGCAACGATTGTTGCAGTAAAAGAAGCGGTAAAAGAAGGAAAGCCTTTATTCAGACGTGTGGTAACGGTAACTGGAGATGCAGTGGAAAGCCCGAAAAACCTTTTAGTACGCACCGGAACCAATGTCAATGAACTGATCGATGCAGCCGGAGGATTTAAGGGACAGCCTGAAAAGGTAATCTCCGGAGGACCGATGATGGGTATGGCTATGTTTACCACGGATGTTCCGGCGGTTAAAACATTTTCATCACTGCTGGCCTTTACAAAAGATCCGGTATCTGCAGTGGAGCCGAGCAACTGTATCAACTGCGGACGCTGTGTCAGTGTCTGTCCTCAGAAGTTAATGCCGGCAAGACTGTCTGTACTGGCGGATAATAATAACTTTGAAGCCTTTGAAGCACTTCATGGAGATGAATGTGTGGAATGCGGGTGCTGTTCTTTTATCTGTCCGGCGAAGAGAAACCTGGCACAGTCAATGAAGACAGGACGCAAGCAGGTCTTGGCAAATCGTAGAAAGAAGTAAAGGAGAGGTACATATGAACGAAACATTATATCGTGTTTCAGCAAACCCGCATGTAAGGGACAAAAGCTCAACACAAAGCATTATGCTGGACGTAATTCTTGCATTACTCCCGGCTACAGTTTTTGGTATCTATATCTTCGGTGCATCTGCGGCTGTGACGATTGCGGTCTCCATTGTTACCTGTGTGGCTGCCGAGTATATCTATCAAAAATTAATGAAACAAAAAGTATCCGTCAATGATTTCAGTGCGGTTCTTACCGGCCTTTTGCTGGCTTTGAACCTGCCGGCAGGCGTTCCTTTCTGGATGCCGGTACTGGGCGGTATATTTGCAATTATCGTCGTAAAACAGGTTTTCGGAGGACTGGGACAAAACTTCATGAACCCTGCACTGGGTGCCCGCTGTTTTCTGATGATCTCCTTTGCGGCAAGAATGACTACATTTACATATGACGGAGTGACCACAGCGACCCCCCTGGCTTTGCTGAAAGCAGGCAAAAGCGTAGATCTCGGAAAGATTTTTACCGGTTTTATTCCGGGAACCATCGGAGAGACATCTGCCGTTCTGCTGATCTTAGGCGGTGTCTACCTTGTATTAAAGAAAGTAATCTCACCTCTGATCCCTTGTATCTATGTGGGAACAGTGGCTGTTTTTGTACTTCTTTTTGGAGGACATGGCTTTGATCTTACCTATATGGCGTCTGAAATCTTTGCAGGAGGACTGATGCTTGGTGCAATCTTTATGGCAACAGATTATGTAACATCACCAATCACTTCCAAAGGAAAGATCATTTTCGGTGTTCTCTGCGGACTTTTGACTGGTATTTTCCGTCTGTTCGGACCGATGGCAGAAGGTGTTTCTTATTCCATCATCATTGCGAACCTGATTGTTCCTCTGATTGAAAAGATTACAATTCCCACACCGTTTGGAATTGTGAAGGCAAAAGGAGGCAAAGACAATGAATAAAAGTTTAGTAAGTGATTGTATTAAATTATTTATCATCACTCTGGCTGCCGGCCTGATCCTTGGCTTTGTTTACAATGTGACCAAAGCTCCGATTGCAAAGCAGGAAGAAAAGACAAAACAGGAAGCATACAAAGCAGTATTCAAAGATGCGGACCGTTTTGAAGCGGTAAAATTAAATACAAAAGAGATAGAAAAAGCGCTGAAGGCAAAGAATCTTGGACAGAATACAGTCAATGAAATTGCCAAAGCAGTTGATAAGAGCGGAAAAGAACTCGGATATGTATTTTCAGTGACCAACCCTGACGGGTACGGCGGAGACATCACTCTTTCTGTAGGAGTGAAGGATGACGGTACGGTCAACGGATATGAGACTTTGACAATCTCTGAAACCGCAGGTCTTGGTATGAAGGCAAAAGAAGATGAATTCAAGAGCAACTTTAAAAATAAAAAAGCAAAACAGTTTGAAGTCGTAAAGGACGGTTCAGGAAAGAATGATGACGCAAAGGTTGATGCCATCAGCGGTGCTACGATCACCAGCCGTGCGGTTACAAGCGGCGTGAACAGCTGCGTTGCTTTGATGGATACATTGAAAGGAGGTAATTAAGATGAAAACAAATCCAGCAGAACGTTTGATCAATGGTATTGTCAAAGAAAATCCTACTTTCGTCTTAATGCTCGGAATGTGTCCTACCCTTGCGGTAACAACATCCGCTATTAACGGGGCAGGCATGGGACTCTCTACTACAGCCGTTTTAATGTTTTCCAACCTGATTATCGGACTGATGAGAAATATTATTCCGGACAGAGTCCGTATCCCCGGATATATTGTTATCATAGCTTCTCTGGTAACGGTAGTGCAGTTCCTTTTACAGGGCTATGTACCGTCACTGAATGCAAGCCTTGGTATATATATTCCCCTGATCGTTGTAAACTGTATCATTCTGGGGCGTGCAGAGTCTTTTGCATCAAAAAACGGAGCAGTGCTTTCATTTTTTGATGGTGTCGGCATGGGCCTTGGATTTACAGTTGCCCTGACAGTGATCGGAGCATTCCGTGAACTGCTCGGAGCAGGTACGATCTTCGGCGCTAAAATTATGCCGAGTGCTTATGAGCCAATTACAATCTTTATTCTGGCTCCTGGTGCCTTCTTTGTCCTGGCCTGCCTTGTGGCAATCCAGAATAAAGCAAGAAGCAAGAAACCGAAAAAAGCAGGAGAGCCTCAGGCTTCCGGATGCGGCGACTGTTCAAGCTGCGGAAACGGTGCCTGCGGAAGCCGGTTTTTTGATAACAGCGTAGACGATAAATAGGGAGGATGAACAATGTCAAATTTATTATTAGTTGCAATCGGTGCAGCGTTAGTTAATAATGTAGTACTGAGCCAGTTCTTAGGCCTTTGTCCTTTCCTTGGTGTATCTAAGAAGGTTGAGACTGCCGGCGGAATGGGTGCTGCGGTTATATTCGTTATCACCATTGCCTCAGCAGTTACATATTTTGTATATGCAGGAATCCTTGTGCCGCTTCATTTAGAATATCTGCAGACCATCGCATTTATCCTTGTCATTGCGGCTTTGGTACAGTTTGTTGAAATGTTCTTAAAGAAGTCTATGCCTGCTCTGTATGAGTCACTGGGTGTATATCTTCCGTTGATCACAACCAACTGTGCAGTGCTTGGTGTTGCATTAAACAACGTTCAGTATGATTATAATTTTGTTACCAGCGTTGTCAACGGATTTGGAGTGGCTGTCGGATTTACTATTGCCATTGTAATCCTGGCTGGTATCCGTGAGAAATTAGAATATAACAACATCCCGGAATCTTTCAAAGGAATGCCGATCACTCTTGTTACGGCAGGTTTGATGGCGATCGCTTTCTTTGGATTCTCAGGAATCATATAGGGAGGTAGCAAAAATGGATATTACAGCAATTATCCTTGCGGCTGTTGTAGTCGGAGGAATTGGTTTGGTCATTGCTATTCTTTTGGGAATCGCTTCTGAGAAGTTCAAGGTTCCGGTAAATGAAAAAGAAGTAGCAGTCCGCGCAGAGCTTCCTGGAAATAACTGCGGAGGATGCGGATATGCCGGATGTGACGGACTTGCAAAAGCCATTGCAAACGGAGAAGCTGCGGTCAATGCCTGTCCGGTGGGAGGGGCCCCGGCAGCAGAAAAAATCGGTGCCATCATGGGTGTGGAAGCCGGTGACTTTGTAAAACAGGTAGCATTTGTAAAATGTGCTGGAACCTGTGAGAAAGCATCAAATAAATATGAATATACAGGCCAGATGAGCTGTGTAGAAGCTATGAACGTACCCGGAGAAGGGCCAAAGGCATGCTCTTTTGGATGTATGGGGTTTGGAAGCTGTGCGCAGGTCTGCCCTGAGAATGCTATTTCCATTGTCAATGGCATTGCATATGTTGACAAGGAAGCATGTATCGGCTGCGGAAAATGTACAGATATTTGTCCGAAGGGCCTGATTGAGCTGGTTCCTTATGACAAAAAGCATCTAGTACAGTGTAATTCCAAAGACAAAGGAAAAGATGTCATGTCCGTATGTAAAGCCGGATGTATCGGCTGCGGTCTTTGTGCAAAGGAATGCAAGCTGGGAGCTATTACAGTAGAAAATAACATTGCCCATATAGATTATGAGAAATGTGTCAACTGCGGCCTCTGTGCAAAGAAGTGTCCGAAGAAGATTATCACTGCTTAGAAATAAAAAGGCTGTATCTGAGATTAAATCAGGTACAGTCTTTTTTTGCACATTTTTCTCCGCCCGGCATACACTATTATAACTATTTTTCTGGGGTGGCTTATCATGAAATTTTTAGAATTGAGGGAGAAAGACGTTATTAACTGCCGGACCGGAGATAAGCTGGGATGTGTGCTGGATCTGGAGTTCGATCCCGGATCAGGGCAGATCTTATGTCTGATCGTTCCGAAAGCTACAAAGGTGCTTTGCTTTGCAAAAGGGGAATTCTATTATATTCCGTATAAAAGAATCGTGAAAATAGGCTGTGACACTGTGCTGGTGGATATAATTGAAAAAGAATGTTTGAAGTGATTTAGAAAAAATGATATACTTCCCTTAATGAATGGAAAATTTTGAGGCAGACATGTTCTGCCTCTCACAAAAGAACGAAATGAACAGTCCGGGAGGTAGAAAAGATGAGATGCCCTTATTGTGGAAGTGAGAATTCCAGAGTTATTGATTCCAGACATTCGGAAGACAATAATTCCATACGCAGAAGAAGGCAGTGCGATGACTGCAGCAAGCGTTTTACGACCTATGAAAAGATCGAGACGGAACCGCTGTCAGTCATCAAAAAAGATAAAACAAGGCAGATGTATGACCGCTCCAAGATAAAGGCCGGGATTGTGCAGTCCTGTCATAAACTGCCCATCTCTATGGGGCAGATTGATCAGCTGGTAGATGAGATTGAGAACAAGATCTACAATCTCGGACAGAGAGAAGTGGAAAGCTCTGTCATCGGCGGAATTGTCATGGACAAGCTGAAGGAGCTCAACGAAGTAGCATATGTCCGTTTTGCGGCTATTTACAGAGAGTTCAAGGATGTGAATACCTTTATGAGCGAACTTAAAAAATTGCTGAAATAATTGTAAATATATAGAATATATGATAATATAGAACATGTTGTAGGCTGTAAGGCTTCCGGAGAGAAGGAGGCTTTATGTTTTGTTCAATGCTCAGCGGCATTGTCTCAGGTGCCGCAGGCTGTATTATACAGGTTGAAGTGGAACTTCGGAGCGGCCTTCCATATTTTACTATGGTGGGCCGCCTTTCTAATGAGGCAAAAGAGTCCAGACACCGGGTAGAGTCTGCTCTGCGCGCCCTTGGATGTCCGCTTCCGCCTATGAAAGTGACGGTAAACCTATCTCCTGCTGACATCAGAAAGACAGGAACTGCATTTGATCTGCCCATCGCAGCGGCCGTTATGGCCGGTCTTAATTATATCCCCATTCAAGAAGAAATGAATATCTGCATCTTAGGAGAGCTGGGCCTTGACGGCAGCATCCGCGGCATCCGGCAGTGTCTTCCAATCATTCTGGAGGGAAAACGCCGGGGAATCCATAAGTTCATGGTGCCCTATGATGATATGGAAACGCTTGGACATGTTAAAGATGTGGAACTGGTCCCGGTAAAACATTTATCCGATGCGGCAGCTTTTTTTCGCAAGGGGAAAATTCTTACTTATAAAATTCCCAAAAAGGATAAAATCCTTGAGAAAAAATCTTTTGATTTTTCAGAAATAAAAGGCCAGGTCTTCTTAAAGAGAGCTTTGGAGATAGCTGTTACCGGAAGGCATAACATTCTTCTGATCGGTCCTCCCGGATGCGGCAAAACCATGGCTGTTCAATGTGTTTCTTCTATTATTAATAGATTGACGGAGGAAGAATATCTGGAGGTACAGTCGCTGTACCAGGCAGCGGGTATTTACAGAGACGCAGAGGATTTCTGTCCGCCTTTTAGGATGCCGCATTCCTCTGTCTCAAAAGGTGCGCTGATCGGAGGGGGAGCGGTTCCAAAAATCGGTGAGATTACCCTTGCTCATAAAGGAACTCTTGTATTAGACGAACTCTCCCAGTTCGATGCTAAGTGTCTGGAGGCCTTAAGGCAGCCGTTGGAAGACCGGCGGATTATTTTGAACAGGCTTGGGAGAGACTACACCATGCCGGCGGACTTTCTTTTAGCTGCAACTATAAATCCCTGTCCCTGCGGCAACAGCTTTACTCCGGAGGCATGCCGCTGCAGCATGAGCGAAAAACGCTCTTATTACCATAAACTTTCGGGGCCGATTCTGGACCGCTTTGATTTGGTCATCACTGTAAGGCAGGAAGCCAGAGAGTTGGATTCAGTCTCGGAAAGTTCAAAAGATATCAGAGCCAGGGTTTTAGGGTCTGTGGCAGAGGAACAGCAGGAACTTTTAAATACCCCTTACTCATATTATGGGCAGGTGAGAGCAGAAGATTTGGAGAAAATCTGTCCTCTGGACTCAAAATGCAGACAGATTTTAAAAGAAGAACGGATCAGACATCATATTTCTATGCGCGGTATTCATAAGATGATGAGAATAGCAAAAACAGTGGCCAGGATGGAGCACAAAAACAAAATTGAGGAAAGGCACATCATAGAAGCACTGTCTCTGAGAAATATGGATTTTTTATCGGAGGTTTCCGGATATGAATGAGAAGATGTTCTGGTTTTGGTTTACATCCCTTCTAGAAATAAACAGAAAGACACAGGGAGAACTGCTCTCCGTGATTATCCATCCGGAAGAGCTTCGGAAACTCAGTGCGGATACAGCAAAGACGATTCTTTCCAAGAGACAGTACCGGCTGTTTTTGGAGACCAGAGAGGACTCTTTTATCTGTAAAAAGTATGAAGCCTTAAAAGAGCAGAACGCAGACTATATCATATGGAAAGAATCCGATTATCCGGAGAGGCTCAGGCAGATTTATGATTATCCCTTCGGCATTTTCAGAAAAGGCAGGCCAGCTGATTCCAGGCTTGCTATCGCGATGGTCGGAGCCAGGTCCTGTACTCTGTATGGAAGAGAGATGGCTGAATATATGGCGCGGGAGCTGGCCAAAAGAGGTGTTCTTATCGTCAGTGGTATGGCCAGAGGCATTGACGGTGCATCCCACAGGGGAGCATTAAGCGCGGACGGATTAACAGCGGGGGTTTTGGGCTGCGGTATTGATCAGATATATCCCAAAGAACACAGAAAATTGTACAGCCAGGTAGAGGAGCAGGGTGTGATCTATTCTGAGTATGGACTGGGTGTGGAGCCGTTTTCTTTTCTTTTTCCTCAGAGGAACAGAATTATCAGCGGACTGGCTGACGGCATTTTTGTAGTGGAAGCCAGGGAGAGAAGCGGATCTCTTATCACAGCAGACTGCGGACTGGATCAGAACAAAGAAATTTTTGCTCTTCCCGGCAATGTGACAAGTTCTGCGTCCGGGGGCTGTCACCGCCTGATTCAGCAAGGCGCCAAGCTGGTTTCTTCTCCGGAGGATATTCTTAATGAATTTCCAAAATTCAGAGATATTTCACATAATGTCTGTCAATTTGATAAAAATTCACTTGCTAGAGGTGAAAAAATGGTGTATGATGTTTTGAGTTTGGAACCCAAATGTCTGGAACAGATAGCCAAGGAGTCAAACTTGCCCGTTTCGGAGGCAGTGACATCTTTGTTCTATTTAGAACGGCAGGGGTTGGCAGAAGAAATACTGAAAAATTATTACATAATAAAATATAATTAAGAGGTGCAAAAATGCCAAAATACTTAGTAATTGTAGAGTCACCAGCGAAAGCAAAGACGATCAATAAATTTTTAGGGAAAAATTATACAGTCATTGCATCCAACGGTCATGTGAGAGATCTCCCTAAAAGTACCATGGGAATTGATTTGGAACATAATTTTGAACCAAAATATATTACGATCCGCGGTAAGGGAGAAGTTTTGGCGTCATTGCGGAAAGAAGTGAAAAAGGCAGATAAAGTTTATCTTGCAACTGACCCCGACCGGGAAGGAGAAGCGATCTCCTGGCATTTATACTATGCTTTGAAGCTGGAAAATAAAAAATGCAGCCGGATTACATTCAATGAGATTACAAAGAATGCAGTCAAGGAATCATTAAAGCATGCCAGGGAGATTGATATGGACCTGGTTGACGCCCAGCAGGCGAGACGTGTTTTAGACCGGATTGTAGGATATAAAATCAGTCCTCTGCTGTGGGCAAAGATCAAGAGAGGATTAAGCGCAGGACGGGTACAGTCTGTTGCGCTGCGGCTGATCTGTGACAGAGAAGAAGAGATCAATGCTTTTATACCGGAAGAATACTGGTCCCTGGATGCCTTCCTGAATGTCAAGGGAAGCAAAAAGCCTCTGGAAGCTAAGTTTGCAGGGAATAAAGACGGAAAGATTGAGATCAAAAATGAAGAGCAGCTGAAAACGATTCTTGATGAGCTTGAGGGGGCAAAGTTCCAGGTTGACAGCGTAAAAGTAGGGGAGCGTGTTAAGAAAGCACCCCTGCCATTTACAACCAGTACCATGCAGCAGGATGCATCCAGCAAACTGAATTTTCCGACAGCAAAGACTATGAGAATTGCCCAGCAGCTGTATGAAGGTGTGGACATCAAAGGGAAAGGCACAGTCGGACTGATTACCTACCTGCGTACAGACTCCACCAGGATTTCAGAAGAGGCGGACAAAAATGCCAGAGAATTCATTTCCGAGACTTATGGAAGTGATTTTGTGGGAAACGGACAAGTTGGAAAAAAGGACAACAAGAACGTACAGGACGCCCATGAAGCCATTCGTCCTACTTACATTGAAAACACCCCGGCAAGCATAAAAGAACAGCTTTCCAGAGACCAGTACCGGCTGTACCAGCTGATCTGGAACCGGTTCATGGCCAGCCGTATGAGTTCAGCCAAATATGAAACCACATCTGTAAAGATTGATGCCAATGGATACCGGTTTAACGCTTCAGCATCTAAGATCGTTTTTGACGGATTTTTGACTGTATATAATATTGACAATGAAAAATCAAAGGGAAATGTCATGCTGAAAAGCATTGATGCTTCCACAGAGCTGAAATTGAAAGAGTTTGATCACAAACAGCATTTCACTCAGCCGCCGGCACACTACACAGAAGCCACTTTGGTGCGTACCTTGGAGGAGCAGGGAATCGGACGGCCGAGTACCTATGCACCTACCATTTCTACGATCATTGCCAGGAGGTATGTAGTAAAAGAGAAAAAGAATCTGTATGTGACGGAACTGGGAGAAGCAGTGAATACCATGATGAAAAAGGCTTTCCCGTCTATTGTGGATGTGCATTTTACAGCAACAATGGAAGCTCTTTTAGATATGGTGGAGGAAGGGAAAGTTCACTGGAAATCAGTGGTGGAGAACTTCTACCCGGATCTTAAGGAAGCCGTTGAGGCTGCTGAAAAGGAACTTGAGCAGGTGACGATTGAGGATGAAGTGACAGATGTGCCCTGTGACCAGTGCGGAAGAAACATGGTTGTCAAATACGGGCCGTATGGGAAGTTTCTTGCCTGTCCCGGATTCCCGGACTGCAGAAATACAAAGCCTCACTTTGAGAAGATTGGGGTTCCTTGTCCGCTGTGCGGAAAAGAAGTCGTCTTAAAGAAAACAAAGAAAGGCCGGAAGTATTATGGCTGTGAAGACAATCCAGAGTGCGAATTCATGTCATGGCAGAAACCTTCTACTGTCAAGTGTGAACGCTGCGGGAAGTACATGGTAGAGAAAGGTAAAAAACTGGTTTGTTCAGACGAACATTGTGGATATGTCTGTGATCTGCCGAAGGAGGAAGAAGTTACAGAATAATAAGGAGTAGCTATGAGTGTACAATTATTAGATAAAACCAGGAAGATTAATAAATTACTGCATAACAACAATTCACAGAAAGTTGTATTTAACGACATCTGCCAGGTGCTGATGGAAGTTATGGACTCCAATGTCATCGTGATCAGCAAAAAAGGAAAGATCCTCGGCATTTGGAATTCAGAAGAGATAGAATCCATCCAGGAGATGATCGGCGGCAAGATCGGAGATTATATTGACACCAATTTGAATGAGAGGCTTTTGACCATCTTATCAACCAAAGAAAATGTGAATCTCCAAACCCTTGGCTTTGAAAGTGACATTCATCATTACTGCGGGATTATTTCCCCAATAGACATTGCAGGAGAGCGGTTCGGCACTCTGTTTATGTACCGGGTAGAGGATGACTATACAATCGATGACATTATCCTTGCAGAATACGGAACGACAGTCGTGGGGCTGGAAATGATGCGTTCTGTCAGTGAAGAAATGGAAAGTGAACGCAGAAAACGGAGCATCATTGAGTCTGCATTCCGAACTCTTTCCTTCACCGAATTAGAAGCGGTTCATCATATTTTTGATGAATTGAGCGGCAGCGAAGGAATTCTTGTAGCCAGCAAGATTGCAGACAGGTTCGGAATTACACGGTCTGTCATTGTCAATGCGCTGCGGAAGCTGGAGAGCGCAGGGGTTATCGAATCCCGTTCTTCCGGAATGAAAGGTACTTATATTAAAGTAGTAAATGATCTGATTTTTGATGAATTAAACAGATCCGGGCGTATCTAGGCCCAAATTGCGAAATTTTTCTTGCATTCACCAAAACAGATGTGCTATACTGTCAAAGGTAAAAATAAACACGCCGTTGGAATTCCGGTAGGTGCCGAAAGGTTTGCCGGGATAGTGACAATGGTGGAAGCATAACCAAAGGAGATTTTTTATGAGCGTTATTTCAATGAAACAGTTATTAGAAGCAGGTGTTCATTTCGGACATCAGACCAGAAGATGGAATCCTAAAATGGCTCCGTATATTTACACAGAGCGTAACGGAATCCACATCATCGACCTTCAGAAATCTGTAGGAATGGTTGATGACGCATACAATGCAGTAAAAGACTGTGTTGCAGAAGGCGGAAAGATTTTATTCGTAGGAACAAAGAAACAGGCTCAGGATTCTATTCAGACTGAAGCAGAGCGCTGCGGAATGTTCTATGTAAACCAGAGATGGTTAGGCGGAATGCTTACAAACTTCAAAACAATCAGAAGCCGTATCGACCGTTTAAAGAAGATCAAAAAGATGGAAGAAGACGGAACATTTGAAGTTCTTCCAAAGAAAGAAGTATTAGAATTAAGAAAAGAAATGGATAAATTACAGAAGAACCTGGGCGGAATCGAAGAAATGAACGAAATTCCGGATATGATCTTCATCGTTGATCCTAAAAAAGAAAATATCTGTGTTCAGGAAGCACATACATTGGGAATTCCGCTTGTAGGTATCGCAGATACAAACAGTGATCCGGAAGATTTAGAATATATCATCCCAGGTAACGATGATGCTATTCGTGCAGTAAAATTAATCACATCCGCAATGGCTGACGCTGTTATTGAAGCAAACCAGGGAATGGATGCTGCTGATGCGGAAGAAGAAGCTGCAGAAGAATAAGATTTAAATCTCAGGTATAACCAAAAGGGCACACCGTATTTCATACCCTTTGGGTGGACGCGCTATGCGCGGTAAGGTATACACTTTTATTTGGAGGAGAAATCATGGCTATTACAGCAGGAATGGTAAAAGAATTAAGAGAAATGACCGGTGCGGGAATGATGGACTGTAAAAAGGCATTAAACGCTACCGATGGAAATATGGAAGCAGCTGTTGAGCATTTAAGAGAGCAGGGACTTGCAAAGGCTGAAAAGAAAGCAGGACGTGTTGCAGCTGAAGGACTGGTTGCTACAAAGCTTTCTGATGACGGAAAGAAAGCTGCTATCGTGGAAGTAAACTCTGAGACAGACTTCGTGGCTAAAAACGAACAGTTCCAGACTTATGTTGCAGAAGTGGCAGATCAGGCACTTACAACAGGCGCAACAGACATTGAAGCTTTTCTTGCAGAAGAATCTAAGGCAGAAGCCGGAAAAACTGTAAAAGAAGTATTAGACGGAAAAATCGCCATCATTGGTGAGAACTTAAACATCCGCAGATTTGCACAGATGGACGCAGCAGAAGGATTTGTTGCTTCTTACATCCATGCAGGCGGAAAGATCGGTGTATTGGTAGAAGTTGAGACAGATGTTGTCAATGACGCCATCAAAGAAATGGGTAAAAATGTAGCTATGCAGGTAGCTGCTATTGTTCCTAAATATACAAGCAGAGATGAAGTTTCTAAGGATTACATTGATCATGAAACTGAAATCTTAAAAGCTCAGGCGAAGAATGAAAATCCGGACAAACCGGATAATATCATCGAAAAGATGATCATCGGACGTCTGAACAAAGAGTTAAAAGAAGTTTGTCTGTTAGATCAGGTTTATGTAAAAGCTGAAGACGGAAAACAGTCTGTAGGAAAATATGTAGAAGAAGTAGCAAAAGCTAATTCTGCAAAGATTGCAGTCAAAGGATTCATCCGTTTTGAGACAGGCGAAGGAATCGAAAAGAAAGAAGAAAACTTTGCTGAGGAAGTAGCAAAACAGATGGGCGGCAACTAGGAAGAAAAGTTTGCAATTAAAACCCTGTAACTATAGGAAAAATAAAGATATTATACCCCTTGAAAACGTTGGATTTACAGCGTTTTCAAGGGGTTTTTTGTGTCAGAAATGTAATTATAGTGTTTTTGGGATGGATTTTGGAAGAAGGTTCTTCCAAAATGGCAATTCCTTGTTTCCTCATTCGTGACGGCATTGCGCATCTCAAACAAGCAGGAATATTATACCAATGAAAGATGGCATTGGCATAAAGATGAATCTGTTTTTATATAGTGGAGTGGATACAATATTATCATTTTATCAATATCCAAACAAAAAAGAGAACTTATACAAAGCTCTCTTAACATTTGGTAGTCTAGGGTAGTGCTTATCAACTACATGCTACCATTACACCATATCGCCGCAAACCCCTAGACCTAGAAATAAGATTTTTTCCTTCATAGAAACTGTTCCTTTCTTCAATACAAATTTAACGGTATTGTAGATAAGACCTGAAACTATTGAATTAAATAGCAATCCTATTATGGTGGCGATACTTGGAATTGAACCAAGTCCGGTTGCTAACTATATTAATGTTTTTATTTTACAAAAAAGCGCAAATATAGTCAAGTAGTAAGAAATGATTTTATACAATCAGCAGTGAATTGGATTTTATAATGTAGTATAGATGGAACTAGCTAAGAAATTGTGATAAAATACCTAATAAATCAAACAATTACTATTGTAGATAGGAGTGACTTATGGCAAAAAAAACTATAGGTGACTGTGCATTGTGTAGAAAGAAAAATGTTGAGTTAATGCAAAGTCACATTATTCCGAAGGCGATATATAAGCGAACAAAAACTTATGAGAATTCTCGTTTTCGAGATTTCTATGAACCGCAAAAAATCTATCAAGATGGCGAAAAAAAGCCAATGCTTTGTCACGAATGCGAGGAATTTTTTAGCTGGTATGAAACAAAGTTTTCAAATCTGTTTTTAGATAAATATTTAGCTGAACCAAATGATATGTTACCAAATGTTACAGCAGAAATAAATTTTTATATTCTTACAGTGGCGTGGAGAATATTGTATGATGATTTATATGTATACAACTCTTTTTCTAATGATATTGAGAGAGATTGTTTAGAAGAATATGAAAGCAAACTTGGAAAATCCATTTATGAGAAATATATTGAAGAAAATCCAACGGAGGTAAATACAAGGACTGTAATAGAGGAACCAAATCTGTGTGGTAAATGTTTTGGAGAAATTATAGCTGAAATTGAGAAATGGAAGAAAAGTAATTCTCCAGAGGATATGTCTGAGATAAAGAATTATATATACAGGTTGAGCGATTTAGGATTTACTGATGCAGTAACTCAGCTTTTTGACTCGATGATTTTTGGATATTCATTCTATGATGCCACACGAACAAAATACTATATTATTTCCGGATATAAGGGGCTGATTATTACAACAGTCTTTCTAAGAAAAAGAAGTATTCTGATTACTGATGATAAGAAATTGTTGAGAAAAACTTGTAAATCAGAAAAGATAATCAAGGAAGACATAGCTAAGGAAATTACTTATTTGCTTTTAGAGATGGGTAGTAAGTATCCTGAAGTTCAAGAAAAATTAGATAAAAATAGTCTGAGAGAAAAAATTGAAAAGCGATATGAAGGTAAACAAAAATTAAAATAAAATATAAGTACATAGCCAAGAGATTGCCTTTTAATCGTAAATCCTTCGACTTATTTTATTTTTGAAGCTGATTTGATTGAATGAGAACATATTAAAAGCAGAATCAGAAAGAGTCAGACAAAGGCTTCTGTTAGGGTAAATTACGAAATTCTTGATTTATATTGGAATCTGGGCAAAGATATATAGTTAGCAAATAAAAAGACCGCTAAGTGGGGCGATGGTTTTCTTGCCACTATGAGTAAAGACTTACGGAAGATCTTTCCCAATATATCAGGTTTTTCAGTCCAAAACTTGAAAAGTATACGCTATTGGTACAAGTTTTATAACATTGATGAAAATGGCTTACAAGCTGTAAGCTAAATAGAGTTGATTGAAAAAATAGAAAAAATATTCCATGGGACACAACTAGCGGATTGTTTATAAGTGCCATAGCATAGAGGAAGCCTTGTTTTATCTGCAAAAGACAATGGATAATGGATGGAGCAGAAGTGTTTTAGAACATCAGATTGATGGCGGTTTATATGAAAGACAAGGTAAGGCGATTAACAATTTTCAATTAAAGCTGCCAGAGCAACAATCTGATTTGGCAGAGCAGACATTGAAAATTGCTTGGATTCTAAATAAAATATATGATATAGTTTGCTTTATTTCTCCTAGTGAAATTAAGGAACAAGGCTAAGCCGATATAACTTAGGGCAGTTCTTGACGGAATGAACGCTGTTAATAGTATCATGATATGAATGAGGACTTGAGAGGTTATAATCTTTCAGGTCCTCTTGTTAATTACTGGACATTATGTTTGAGGTAGAAACTTCCTTTTTCTAATTTTTCACAAAAGCTGTAACAGGAAACAGCGGTTAGCGTGGTACATGATGTGGGTGAAAAGGAAATTAAGAAAGTAGTTAAAGAGAACCAATGGGAATTTAAAGACCTTTATCCTAGTGCAATTCGGCATACGTTTTGTATCAGGTATTATTTGAAGATGAGATTGCAAAGTTTGGTAACATGAGTGAGGAAAGTAAGGTACAGAAAAACGAAAAATCTGCCTAATGTGCATAAAGAAGTACCCAATATAGATGAAATAGAGAAGTATTTGCTTATTCTTTAAAATAGAAAGGGAATGCCGTGAATGTTAAGGGTATATTGCTAAAATTATATACCCTTAATTTTAGGGAAATTCCCATCGGATGACAGTCTGTTAAAAATGCTGTATCTGACCACAGCGGACATTACCAAAAAGTGGACAGCCCGCCGTCAAGACTGTGGTCAGATCCATTCCCAGTTGGAGATATATTTTGAAAAAGACTGGAAAATCGAAGCATATAAAAGACATCTGATTTCAGTTTTTTCTGTTTACACAAAACTTGAAACACTCTCCGACCATATATTAAACCAGGGATTGAAAATATCATAGAAGATCAGTATTTTATTTCAATTTTCCGTAATACATATCGCTTTTATCAGCGATGATTTTCCACAGCCGCTCGGACCGGCAATCCCCAAAAATGAACCTTTTTCAATTGACAAGTCTATATTTTTTAATATGTTTTTCTCATGATTGTAAGAAAAATTTAGATTATGAAGGTGAACGATATACGGACAGTCAACTTGATTTTGCGTATTGCTTAAAATACCGGAATAAGAAAAATCGCAAGGGATATCTGTCATTTTGAAAAAATCTCCTGCTAAAATCAAACTCTCTGAAAGTTCATCTAATATTCTATGTAGTTCCTGTAATGGTTTGATAAGCTGTGAAAAACAAAGATACGATGTCAATACAGCCCCAACACTAATCTTACCTTGTGTTGCTAAATATGCTGAAGTACCAATCATCAGAACAGTAAAAAAGATTTCGTTCATGAATTTTAAAGTATCATATTTCGCCATTTGCAAATGGTGTTTCATTTCTTTCCGTCTCAGATATTCTGATTTAGTGTTAAATCTTTTTTCCTCTAACGTATTGCTGTCTGTCATTCGGATAACTTCTATTCCGTTAAGCAGTTCAACAATTGCCCCGTCCATATTTGATTTTGTTTCCAATAATTCTATCCGAATTCCTTTTTGTGTACTAATTTGTCTAAAAACAATTACGATTCCGATAGGAACAACCAGAAGCATTAGCATTGCTAAACTTGCCGGCAATGTAGTGAAAATGACAACAATTGCTGCGGCACTATTGAAGACAGCCGGGGCTAAATCCATAAAAATAAGTTTTTCAAGTTTCACGGTGCCCTCTAAACACCGATTTAATTTGCCATGAATATTTCCTGTCATGTGTTCCCTGAAATAGGTCAGAGGTGCTTTGAGCAATGAGGCGATAACCATTCCTCTTGCTTTTTTTCAGTTTTCGTTGCTATATCTTCAACGAGGATTCTCCACAATATTTTTATAAGTTCATTTATAATGTTGACAATCATAATGATAAGCAGGATTGGAATGATTTTATAAAAATAAAGTTCGGTCTGAGAAAGTATGTCATCTGTTAACCAGCCGATTGCTTTGGGAGTGATTTGAGTTAATATCGAGGATATAATCATAATAAACACTATGATTATAAAAGTTATTGTTTGTTTCCAATCCAGTAAACTATATACTTTTTTTAATATTTGTTGTGTTTTCACTCTTGTCACCTCCGTTATCATGAATTAAACAAGGTATCTGTAATAAGATTTCCCTATCTTCCTTTCATCATATCAGTAAAGTCCCAAAAAAAATTCATCTAGATCAGCATCAAAAATGGTTTTCAATGCAATTAATTCACTGACTTTAATATTCATTCTATTTGTCTCGATTTTTGCATAGGTGCTCTTGGAAATTTCAATCCCAATAAGCTGTAATTGTGCGACTGTTTGTTCTTGTGTTAAACCTGCATTATTTCTTAAGCGTTGAATATTCTCACCAATATCCATATCTGGTCTGATTTTTTGCATGTGTAGTCCTCCCAATAATTCGTAATAAAGAAACTTAATATTGATTTTAATTAGTATTTTGATTATAATGTTTCGTTATTAAGAAGGAAAGACAGAACACAAACTTTCTGAGAGTGCTTGTAGTGGGCAAGGAGGAAATATAGCATAAGTGATGTAATGTGATAAAATGTGTGTTAAGATTAGTGAAAGAGGAACAGGAAATCAGACTCCACAGGAAAGGAAATGGAGGATTTCCACAGAACCCTGAATAAATGCGGCATAGCACATCCTGCATTTGAAGTAGAGGATGTTGAAGTGGCATTACAGCTTTTGCTTGAAAAAGGCGGTAAACAAATTGGAGAAGTGGTAAAGACAGCGGTCTTTGTATATGCAGCAGACTGTGAAGGAAATATTATTGAGATGCAAAGCTGGTCAAAATAGGTCTTATGAACAGTTAACGGTATGTGGCTGACCGAGGACAAGCCGGGGGTATTCACAAATCGAAAAAACTTGGTTTTTGAGAAAGAGGGATAGGATGGGCAGCTTACGTAATATTTTTATTGCTATATCAATGGGAATAGCAGTTGGTGTCGTAATTGGCGGTTTGAAATCTATATTTCGCAAGAAAACACCTTCACAAGAACAAATAGAATTTATGCGAAGATTAATAAATAGATTTGCAATTATATTAAAATACAGTACGATTAGTCTGCTTGTGATCGGATTACTTTGGTGTATTTACTTTCTCCTTTTAGGAATTACTGTTCCGGCACAAGCAGAATATGCAGATAATATGGCAGAATTAATAGTTTCCGTTTTAACCGTAATATCCATTATATTCGCCTTTGTTGAGTTTATAAGACCAAAAGATAAAAAGTAAACATCAGCCGAGAAGACTAGTTATATAAGAGAGGATGTGTGATTCGATGATAACAGGATACTATTGCACGAATATTTTTACTAAGCAGGCAAAAGAACTTATTGAGTTTTATAGAGAAATATTAGAAATACCCTTTATTAAGACTGATGTGGACGAATCAAATGGGGTTTATCTTGGCTTTTTAGAAAATGCACCCACTCTTTGTATATGGGATTGTAAAGTATTCGATGCACAGCCAACGGGACATCAATCATTTGTTTTTCAAACAGACAATCTGGACTTAACTATGGAATGTCTGAAGAAAAAAGGGGCTGCCCTGTCTGAAGCCATTCGATATGATTGGGGAACTTATGAAGTACGATTAAATGATATTGATGGCAACGAAATAGTAATAACTGAGTTTATATAATTTACAAAAGCCAGTTTATATTGATGCAGAGAGTAATAAAAATTAGAATTTATGAAGGAGGCTGTCATGCTTGATATAATACCTGATGCAGAACAAATGACAACTTTAGTTGGAAAATCTTTGTATGAAATATGGAATAAATTGTGTGCTCTAATTGACGGAAAATATGACATGGATCGTTTGTGGAATAAAGGCGGTAAAGCATGGACATATGAATATAAATACCGTCGTGGAGGAAAAACTCTATGTGCATTATATGCAAGAGAGAACTGTATAGGATTTATGATCATTTTAGGAAAAGATGAACGCTTAAAATTTGAAAAAGATAGAGAAAATTACTCAAAGGAAGTTCAAAGAATTTATGATGAAACTCAAACTTATCATGATGGGAAATGGATGATGTTTGAGCCGACAGACACTTCTTTGTTTGATGATTTTATCAGGCTGTTGAGAATTAAAAGAAAACCAAACAAAAAATAGAAATAAATGGGTAAATTAGAATTTGAAAAAGGAGGGTTTTAATGCAAAATATTTTTAAAATTGATGGTGAAGAACAATTTCTTAAAGGGTTAGAGTTATTAACTCTCAATGAACAATGGAATCTTAGGAAAGCATTAAGTTACTTTTGCATAGCAGCCGAGAAAGGGCATAATGAAGCAATCTTCCAAGTTGGTTATTTATCTTTGTTTGGCATGCCCCAAATTGCACAAAATGTTTCAAAGGCAGTTGAATGTTTCAAAATATCAGCAGAGTCAGGATTAGTTATTGCCAAATACTATTTGGCTGAATGTTATCTTTCGGGAATGGGAATAGAAAAGAACGAAAAATTAGCCATTGAATTATTTCAAGAGACTTTAAAATTAGGTTATGTTTGGTCGGCTGATAGGTTAAGTGACATTTATAAATATGGAATTGGCATTCAAAACAATAAAGATAAAGCATTAGAGTATAATAATTATGCAAGACAAGCAAAGCTACCATATGCGGAGATTAAGTATTTAGGTTTAATCACAGGTCGGTGATACTTTTTAGTTATGCAATAAACTACAAATCCCAGTTTTATGATGAGATCTATGGGCAGCTGACAGTATAAGGCTAGCCAAAGATTAATAGGAGGAATTAATATATGCAAGACTTTTTTGAAGCTCTGTCCAGCGAAAGAAGAAATACAGCACTGCCTGAAGAGTTTGATTATTTTGGAAAACTTATCGGGAGTTGGAAAATCAACTATACTGAGAGTAACAACTCCCGCGAAATCAAAGGCGAATGGCATTTTTCATGGGTTCTTGAAGGAATGGCAATACAGGATGTCATCATCCTGCCTGATTATGAATACGGAACATCACTTCGCATCTATAATCCTGATACACATGCATGGGATGTAGCATATGGCTACACAGGAAAAATAATACGGCTTGAGGCAAGAAAACAAGACGGAATGATAGTTCTTACATATATTGATGATGAAAGAAGAAAGTGGGTTTTCGTCAAGATTGATGATAACAAATTTCATTGGCAGAATGTTACTGTCAAAGATGATGGAGAATGGCATATAAATGCGGAAATCTATGCTGAACGCATCTGATAAGCATGATTTGAAAGGAGCAATAGGTTGAAATACACTTGTACGGTTATAGCAGTAGCAGACATCAATGCCGCAAGAAATTTTTATGAAGATTTGTTCGGACTAAAAATTTATCAGGATTACGGAATAAATATATCCTTTACCTGTGGCTTGTCTTTGCAGCAGGAGTTTCATTGGCTTGTTGGTTTGCCCAAAGAAAACATATTGAAAAAATCCAATAATATAGAAATATGCTTTGAGGAAGAAGATTTTGACGGCTTTTTAAATAAGCTGAAAAAGTATCCTGACATTGAGTATTTAGGAGAAGTCTTTGAGCATAACTGGGGACAGCGTGTTGTTAGATTTTATGATTTGGACGGGCATATCATAGAGGTTGGAGAAGATATGAAAATGGTAATAAACCGCTTTCTTGCCTCTGGTATGACTATGGAAGAAGTATCGGTAAAAATGGATGCGTCTGCTGAGGATTTAACAAAACTGCTGAACAGCTAGATTCCGGTGTGTCCATGAAGTATTTCATTGACACCCGGATATATGCCAGATGTCGTCAAAAGAAATTTCTTCTTTTCCCACAAAGATTTTACGAAACACCGTATCAATAAAGGACACCGTTCCCTCTGTTTCTGCATATACGTCTTTTTTGTAGTAAATAATATGCACCCGCATCCCCTTGCAGATGGTCTTTATTTCTTCATTCAGACGCCGGGCATCTTCTTCTGTCAATTCTCTTTTTGGCTCTGTTTCGCGTTCGATTTCCCGGAGCATTTCATCATACCCCTTTAAAGCTGCGAACGGAAGAAACTGTCTTGCACGGTCAGCTTTCATTATGGCCTCCAATCAATATATTGCGTTTCCTGCCGGTTGCTTTATCCTGTAAACTCATTCCGCGGACAACGGCATTCTTTCCAAAGCGCTCTTTTACGGACAGGACGGCGTCCTGCAGGCGGTTTTCCTTTTCTTTTGCTTCCGGATCGCAAAACAGGTGAAGCTGCCGGCAGGAATTTTCCTGCACATGATTTGCGCCTACAGCAATCCTGCGTATAGGAACACCTCTCCGGACAGTCTGATGAAAGAACTTTTGAAATTCACGGGAGAGCTCCTGGTACGAGTCTGTCCGTTCTGAAAGCTTTCTGGTGCCTCCGGATGGGGAACCTTCTCCTTTGGAATATCCGATGGTCATAGAAATGGAATTGGTTGTCAGCTTTCGGCTTCTGAGTTCCAAGGTCAGTGTATCGACCATTTCTTTGAGCACCAGGAGGGCATCATCATAGGAATAGTTTTCAAAAAGAATCTGGCTTTGGGTGACAGAACGGTCTTTTGCCTCATATGCATGAATATCTTTTATGGTACACGGTTCCCTTCCGTGTGCATGGTCGATCAGGAATTCTGCATTGACACCGAATTCTTTATAAAGGATCTTTTCTTCCATATGTGCGGCTCCATAGAGATCGCGGACTCCGTAACGCTCCAGACGTTTAGCGATACCTTTTCCGATGTTCCATATATCTGTGATCGGACGGTGGTGCCAGATTGTCCTCTTAAATTCTGCTTCGTCAAGATAACCGATATGATCGGGTGTATGCTTTGCCGTGATGTCCAAAGCTATTTTTGCAAGGAACAGGTTTGTACCGATACCGGCTGCTGCACAAATACCTGTTTCTTCATAAACGGCGTTAATCAGCATGACAGCCATTTCTTTTGGAGTTTTTTGATACGTATTCAGATAAGGGGTAAAATCTAAAAAACATTCATCAATGGAATAGACATGGATATCTTCTTTACTCACATATTTCAGATAAATCGAATAGATATGAGCAGAGTATTGCATATAGCGCTTCATTCTCGGTTTTGCGGTAATGTATGTTATGGTTTCCGGAATTTCAAAAAGACGGCAGCGGTTTTTGATTCCAAGAGCTTTCATTGCAGGCGTAACAGCAAGACAGATAGCACCCTGGCCTCTTGATGGATCGGCTACAGCGAGATTCGCTTTAAATGGATCGAGGCCGCGCTCGACAGCTTCCACAGAAGCATAAAAGCTTTTTAAATCAATACAGGCATAAATCCTTTCCATAAGTGAATTACTCCTTTCGGCCTTAAGTATAACATAGATGATATTAAAAAAGAAACATATGTTCGATATGTTTTGGAGGTAATTTATGGGAAAAATTACGGCACATGCAAAATTACTTGACATTGAGTTAACTCCAAGTAGTATCCTGAAATAAAAAGGAGGTTTTAAGTATGAAAGTGTTAATGATAAACGGGAGTCCCCGTCCGAAGGGAAATACCTGCGTGGCACTGCATGAGATGGAAAAAGTCTTTTTGGCAGAGAATATTGAAACAGAAATAGTCCAAGTTGGAAACAAAGATATCAGGGGCTGTGTGGCGTGTAACTCCTGTGCAGAAAAAGGGAAGTGTGTGTTTGATGATATCGTCAATGAGACAGCGCTGAAATTTGAGAAATGCGATGGCCTGGTGGTTGCCAGTCCGGTCTATTATGCTTCTGCAAATGCCACATTGGCCGCTTTTCTGGACCGGCTGTTCTACAGCACACATTTTGATAAAACGATGAAAGCAGGAGCGGCTGTTGTAGCTGCAAGACGCGGCGGCTTATCTGCCACCTTTGACCAGCTGAATAAATACTTTACGATCACAGGCATGCCGGTTGTATCCAGCCAATATTGGAACAGCATACACGGCAGAGAGCCCGGTCAGGCCAAACAGGATGAGGAAGGCCTTCAAACCATGAGAACCTTAGCGAGAAACATGATTTTTCTTATGAAAAGTATTGCCCTTGGAAAGAATGCATATGGGCTGCCTGAAAAAGAAGAATTTTGTCCTACCAACTTTATCAGATAGTTATAAACGAAATAAAAAAGGAACGCCCCTTAGACAGAAGATATATCTGCCTAAAGGGCGTTTTTTTTATTGCCTTTGGCAAATTACATTTGGCGCGCAAAGTGGACGGGACACTTTATTCTTTAAATTCTGGACTTATAGTTTCACAGATACGAATGTGCCGTCCGATGCTTCCACGTGAATAATTTCCAGGCCTTTGTTTTCTTTTAACATATCCAGACATTCCCTTAATATCATAGAGCATGTCTCTTTTGTTATGAAATCACAGTAAGGTTTCGGTGTATTTAACCTTAATCTTTCAAACACACTTTCAGGAATAAATCTTACAGCAAAGCCAATCATGGCAGATGGGAGCGGGATAAACATATGAAGTCCTTTTGTCCGGATTTTTACTTTCATATTTGCATCCTCTATTTGTCAACGAAAACTCTTACAGTTGTTCCGTCGGCCGCTGCCACATTGACAAAATCACCTTCAATCTCATCATCCAGACATTCGGAGACAGCTTCCATCATGCTGGAAAGATCTACGCCTTCCAGGTCTTTTTCCGGAATGGGAAGCTTCCCGGTTACTTTTAAGATCTTTTTGATGGCTCCCACTGGAAACTGTACGTTTACTTTGTCTCCGGAAATACTGTCTACAATGACACGAAACATTTTTTTGTCGTAGCTGCCGCTTTTTATGACGGTCTGCCGGGACGGCATATCTGCATTCATAGCAGACATCAGTTCTGCACCTTGTTCTGCTGTTATTGTCCCGTCTTCTACCATTTTTAAAATCCTTAATTTTTCATCCATAATACAAACTCCTTCTTGTTTTGTGCTATTTTAACTTTGCAATTGCCTGTTCTGCTGTTATTTCTCCATTTTCCAATGCTTTTAAGATTTCTTCTCTTTGAATGGACGGTTCCTCAGGGACAGATTCATAACCAAGCTGCTTTATGACAGCGTCCAGTTTAGAACGGACCGTAGGGTAGGATATTCCAAGTGCTTTCTCGACCTCTTTAATATTTCCGCGGCACCGGATAAAGGTTTCTGTAAAATATAGTTCCTCATCTGAAAGATAGTCAAATTTGCTGAGCCGAAAATTGTTTTCAATAACGGTACTGCAGGAGCCGCATTTTAGTCTTGTGACGGTTAAGTCATGATTACATACCGGACACCGGCTGATAACTTTTTTCATATTATCATTTCCTTTCTGCTTTCTTATAATATAATATCAAAACTTAAAAATGTCAAATATAAAATTAATAAAATTAATAATTAAATTAATATTATTAATGTAAAGGCAATTATTATAGAATGATAAAAAGGCAGATGTTTTTTGAGACACATATTTATAATGACCGCTATACCGCAAAAAAGCATAGCGGTTTACTGTACATTTTCGGTATTATTTGATATTGTTAAGCAAAGGAAAATAAGCAGATAAAACAGGGAATAAAATTAAGGAGATCGGGGAGATTACAGGAATGGAGCAGAAGATGTATGGTGAGGGTTTTTCGGAAGATATTTTAAAAAGCATGGATATAGGAATGAGCATGCACCGTATGGATGAGATTTTTACAGTCATCTGGGGAAATGAGGCCTTTTACCGGCTGGCAGGCTGCACAGAGGAGGAATTTCTTCTCTGGTTTCCGGATCTAAAGCAGTACGGCAGGGCAAAAATGCAGGACTTCGGACCTATGATACAGCATTTTCAAAATGCATATGGCCGCGGAGAAAGAAGTGCGGAATATGAGATGCAAATGCCAGGGAATCAGGGGAGCCTTACCTGGGTGAAAATAACGGGAACCTTTGGCCGGCCAGATGAAGATGAAACCGGGACAGTTTATCTGGTATATACCGATATCAATGAATTAAAGCTAAAACAAACTGAGCTGCTTCAAAGAGAAGAAGAACGCACGAAAAATTTTGAGTGGATGCTGTCCGAGTATGCAGGAAATGTGTACATCAGTGATATGGATACTTATGAACTGCTGTATTTAAACAAGCATTCCTGCAATACACTGCAGACAACAGAGGATAAACTGGTAGGGAGAAAGTGCTATGAAGCCATACAGGGCAGAAATGCCCCCTGTCCATTCTGTACAAATGAATATTTAAACAAAGATGAAGCATATGAATGGGAATTTTTCAATCCCAATTTGAAGCGTACCTTTATGATCAAAGACAGAATGCTGAATTGGAACGGCCACAGAGCACGCATAGAGCTGTCCTATGATATGTATAGTACAGAATATAAGCTGGCCAAGAAAGACCAGGAGAGAGAAGCGATACTAAAAACCATTCCGGCAGGAATGATCCGGATAGATGCCAGAGATCACCGGTCAGTACTGTGGTGCAATGATATTTTTCTGGACATGATAGAATATACAAAGGAACAGTTTGAAGAGGAACTTCACAACCGATGTGCATATATGCACCCGGATGACTTTAAACGTGCAAGCCTGATGGCTCAGGATATGAAGAAGACCGGAGAAAATGCGGTCCTTGAAGTGAGGGCTTATACCCGTTCAAAGGAGGAACGTATCTGGACAGTTACTCTGTGCTATGTAAGCGGAGAAGACAGCTGGGACGGGATCCCGACCTTGTACAGCATCGGTTTGGATATCACGGCAGAACGGAGAAAGATGGAGAAACTGCAGCACCGTGCCGAAAAAGATGCGTTAACCGGCATTTATAACCGTGCCGAAACAGAGAAACAGATCCGGCAGTATCTTGCAGAGAACGAAGATACCATGAATGCTTTATTTATGATTGACACGGATAATTTTAAACAGATCAATGATACAAAAGGACATATGACGGGGGATACGGTCCTGTCAGCGATGGCATCCGGCATGAAAAAACTGATGCGAAGCAGTGATGTTGTAGGCAGAATCGGGGGAGATGAATTCACAGTATTTATGAAGAATATATCTTCACAGAAAGATGCAGAAAAAAGAGGAAAAGAACTGCTGAACATGTTCAGGCATTTGTTTGAAAATGATAAAAATCCTGTCAATATTACCTGCAGTATAGGAATCGCTGTCTATCCAAGAGACGGCAGGAATTTTAAAGAACTGTTCGTAAAAGCAGATAAGGCCTTATATCAGGCAAAAAGCCGGGGTAAAAATAACTATGTCATATATGGGGAGAATTCCATAAAAGGACTGGAGGACAATACTTATGTTTCACTCCGGACAGAGATAGATTCAGAAAAAAGATATGCAGAGAGTTCTGATAATCTGACCCGTTATGTATTCCGGATTCTGTACCAGTCAGAGAATGTAGATGAGGCGGTCGACACTGCTTTGGAGATTGTAGGAAAACAGTTTGATGTAAGCCGTGCCTATGTGTTTGAAAATTCAGATGACAGCCGGTATACATCCAATACTTATGAATGGTGCAGCGAGGGTGTCTCACCGGAAATAGCGAATCTGCAGAATTGTGATTATGCGGACTACGGAGATTATATAAAACTCTTTGGGGAAGATTCTATCTTTTATTGCCGGGATATCCATACTCTGGCGCCTGAGCAGGAAGCGCTGTTTTCTGCTCAGGGAATACACTCTACGCTGCAGTGTGCCTTCTGGGATGACGGAGTGTTTCAGGGATTTGTCGGGTTTGATGAGTGTACCGGACTGCGTCTGTGGACGCAGGAAGAAGTCAGTACTTTGTCGCTGATTGCACAGATTCTTTCTATCTTTTTGCAGAAAAAGAAAGCAAAAAGGGTCCACAAGGAGATGCAGCAGTATCAGACTGTTTTGAACAGTCTGGGTGACTGTATTTTTGTAGTAGAAGAACATGGTATTTTACTGTACGGAAATCAAAAGTTCAGAGATACTTACCCTGAATACAGGGTTGGGGAACTGTGCCGATGTGCGGCTGAAGGATCTCCCAAAATGCCGATTATATGGGACCGCAAGGAGGCCTATCTCTGCATACAATGATGCAGAAGATCAAAAACCGGAAATGTGTTCTGCGCCTTCAACACCGATTTCCAGGAGTTCCTTTTTTGCCGATGTAAAATTACGTTCAAACAGTGTCCGGAAGGCCCGGGCAAGTTCATTGTAGTCTGCACGGACACAGCCGCTGCGGATAGATGAAGAGATCGAGGACCATCCGGCAACAGGTTCAGAACCTGTTTTATCAAGGCGCAGGATGCTGCCTCTTAGCAAAAGGAGGGTAAGTTTACTGTAAATATCCTGTATGGCAGCCAGAGGGCAGTACCGGACTACAGCCTGAAGACCGATGCTGATCGTATGCACCATAGAGTTTGTCTCATCGGGCATCGATGCAGCGCTGTAAAGATCCTCCAGCATTTCCCGGGGGACATGGGGAAACGAAGCGAGCATCACCGGTTCACTGATGACGGCAAGTATCTGCAGAGCTTCCAAAAAGACTCTCAGATTGTCATCCAGAGTCAGATCCTTCAGCTTATATGGAATCTCAGATCCGCCCCGGGAGACAACAAAGGTTCCGACTCCATTGACTGTTTCCGTGATATCCAGCTTGTTCAGAAGACTGATGGTTCTTCGGGCAGTTATTTCAGAAATGTGGTAAATATCAGCCAGGGCCGGACTGCCGGGAAGGCGGACACCGACAGGGTAGACGTTCTGGTTGATTTTGCAGATGAGATCAATTGCAACAATGTCGCAGTAACGGATGCGTCCTTTGCGGGGCTCCCAGCTGAAAACATCAGGAGATCCGCTGCCGGGGCAGTTACCGGACTCTGTATTTTTAAGAAATTCTTCAATGCTGTGAAAAAACAGTGTGCCTAATCTCTCCAGTTTTTCTTTCGGAAAGCCGGCAGTATCTTTTGGTTTTGTCTGGAGATAGTCTGTATATTCTAAAGTGATTTTCTTCAAAAGAGAATCAGCCTTTTCTTTCCCATATTTTAAATATAAAATATCCAGGAATGCACTTCCTGAAAAAGAACTGATATCGTAATAAAGACTGAGAACCGTTTGATTCCCGAACTGAAGGAGGGTCTGTTCAAATTGCTGGTAAAGATCACGTCCGGCATGACGGCCCATAAAAACCTTTTGGTACCGGGGAGAAGAAAAGGTTTTCCCAGCATGCTGAATAATATACAAACAGAGTGCAGGAGAGATCAATTCGAGACTCTGGCATAAATCAAGAAGAGACCTTCTGCGCCGTTTGAAAATATCACTTTCAAGATAATTGTCATAAGGCTTATTTAAGACGGTTGTGGCACTGCCCCTGCAAAGTTTTATGAGGCCGTCAGACTCCAGCATTTTGAGTGCTCTCTGGGCAGGACAGTAGGAGACCTGGAACTGCCGGGCAATTTGTTTCGCAGAGGGAAACCGTTTCTCGTCATCATAAAAGCCCATCTGTATTTTCCCTGAAAGATTGCGATAAATCGTCTGTTCCTGACTGTGATAGTTGGACATATTCTTGCATCCTTTCTCGTGATGTGTTTAGGAATAATGCAGGCATTCCGTAAATTCTTTTCTTAATTATAATAGCATAAATCGCATTGAAACGATGATATTTACACCAGATTAAAACAATATATGATATAATATGAGCAAGCTATAAGTAAAAGGTTTTTATTGGATATAAAGGGGAGACAAAATGGCAAACAGAGAAAAGGATGATTGTCTGGAAACTGATAAGTTTTCTGTTGATTTGTCAGAAATCATAATTTTTGAGTGGGATATAAAATCAGACAGGCTGACATGTTCCCGGAGCGATGGAGTAAAGGTCCGTTGCAAGAACGTATACAATGATGCTGGCAGGAACAAAAAATTATTTTCGCTTATCCATCCGGAAGATGTTTTGCTGCTGACCAGATTTCAGGACAAAGTAAGACAGGGGAACTTGTATTCTTCGGCAGAATTCCGTTGTTTGAATTCTGAGGAGAAGTATAACTGGTGCCAGATTTATGCTATAACCCAATATGACAGTGATAATATTCCGGCGAAAGCGGTGGGAACTTTTTGGAATGTCCAGAAGGAAAAACTTAAGCTGCAGAAGTTAAGGCACAGAGCTGAAAAAGATGCTTTGACAGGAATTTATAATCGGGAAACGACAGAAGAACAGGTACAGGAATACCTGGAGGCACAGCCGGACAGTTCATGTGCCTTATTTATGATTGATACGGATAATTTTAAACAGATCAATGATAGAAAAGGGCATATGCTTGGGGATGTGGTTCTTTCCGAAATGGCCGGTACTATGAAAAAGCTGATGTCTGAAAACGATATTGTGGGAAGAATCGGAGGAGATGAGTTCACTATATTTATGAAGAATATTTCTTCCCCGACTGCGGCTGAGAAAAAAGCAAAAGAGCTGTCCCAAATGTTTGGCCATCTATTTGAAAACGAAAAAGAAGCGGTGCAGGTGACTTGCAGCATCGGTGTTGCTCTGTACCCTGAAAACGGAAAAGATTTTAATTCTTTATACCGGTGTGCGGATATTGCTCTTTATCAGGCAAAAAAGCAGGGAAAAAACAGATATATAATGTACGATAAGGACAGGCCGTTATGTACGGAAGAGGCGGAATGCTCTTTTTTAGGTACAGCAATCGATTCAGAGAAACAATTCTCTGATGGGCCGGACAATCTGGCCCGCTATGTTTTTCGGATTTTATATGACATGAAAGACATGGATCAGGCAGTTCAGACTATTTTAGAGATCGTAGGAAAACGGTTCGATGTGAGCAGGGCTTACGTTTTTGAAAGCAGTGAAGACGGGGAGTATTGTTTTAATACATACGAATGGTGCAATGACGGAATATCTCCGCAGAAAGAGAAACTGCAGAATATTAAATACAGTCAGTTCGGGGATTATAAAACTCTGTTTGCCGATAATTCGGTTTTTTACTGCAGAGATATTCATACACTGCTGCCGGAGCAGGTGGAGATTTTTGAGGAACAGGGGATCCATTCCACGCTTCAGTGTGCTTTCTGGAATGAAAATGTATTCAGCGGGTTTGTAGGGTTTGATGAGTGCACAGGGGTCCGGCTGTGGACAAAGGAGGAAGTAAACGCCTTGTCTCTTATTTCACAAATCCTGGCTACTTTTTTGCAAAAAAAGGAGGTTTCAGAGCGGAATCGGAAAATAGAGCAGGAACTCCAGTTTGTCAGAGAGGCCGGATTTCCTGTGAAATGCGGAGATGAAGATTATCATATTGCTGCTGAAAAAAGCATTGTGGACTGCATTCACTGCCTCACTTCTTCAGAATACTTGGAAGATTCCATTGAGTATGTATTAGAGATTATTGGAGAGTATTATCAGTCGGACCGCGTTTATATTATTGAAATAGATGAGGAACGGAGCGTTGCCAGCAATACATATGAGATTTGTGCAAAGGGAGTAAAACCGCAGAAAGAGATTCTCCAGGATGTCTCTATTGAAACTATTGCGTTTTGGCTTCAGGGATTTGAAGCCGGAGATTATATAGAGGTGGAGGATGTTGAAAGCCTGGGAGATGACCGGCGGTTGGAATATGAGATATTAAAGACTCAGGGAGTTCAGAGCCTGCTTGCAGTGCCGCTGCATGTCAAAGGAGCAGTAAAAGGATTTTTGGGAATTGATGATCCGAAACGATATAAAAAGAATATCCGATATTTAAAAGAGCTCTCATATTTTATTGAAAATGAGATTTCCAAGACAATATTACAGAGAAAACTGAAGCGGATGAGCTATCAGGATTCTATGACAGGTCTGGAAAACAGGAACAGCTATGCAGAATACTGCAGCAGTTTTGCAGAACAGAGTCCGGTACCGGCAGGAGTCATTTTTATGGATATTAACGGACTCAAAATCATGAATGATACAAAGGGCCATATCTGCGGAAATATGCTGATTATGCACATAGCAGATAAAATGAAACAGTATTTTCCGGACGGAAGAAAATTCCGCCTCAGCGGAGACGAATTTTTAATTGTGACAGAAAAAATGGAGTATGACAGGTTCAGTAAGATGCTTCATGCCATGACAGAGAGCCTGTCTGAGAATGGCCGGTGTATCGTGTCGGTCGGAACCACATGGAGTGATGTGCGGACTGACCTGCTGCAGCTGGTTAATAAAGCGGACCGGCTTATGCACCTTAACAAACAGGATTACTATAAGAAGAACGAGAAGATAGCCGCTGAGAAAATGCCTTTATTTAAGGAATTGCTGGAATCTATTATCAATAAGGAATTTGTACTGTATCTGCAGCCGAAATACTGTGTGAAAGAAGATCGGATAAAAAGTGCGGAGGTTCTGATCCGGTATAAAGAAAAAGATGGAACGGTCATATCACCATTTCAATTTATCCCTCTGCTGGAAAGTGAAGGGCTGATTTCTTATATTGATTTTTTTGTGATGGAAGAAGTGTGCAGGCTTCTTACAAAATGGAAGGACACCGGGCTGTCTCATATAAAACTTGCCATTAACTTTTCCAGGATCACATTGCTGGACGACCATTTTTTTGAGCAGTTTTGGAGTGTTTTTCAAAAATACAGCTTAAGTCCCGGACAGCTTGAAGTGGAAATCACAGAAACTCAGGAAACACTGAATAAAAAACAGATGGCACAATTATTGGAAAAGATGAAAAAACATGGATTTTCGATTGCTTTTGATGATTTTGGAGGCGGAAATTCTTCTTATGAATTTTTGATGATGACCAATTTTGATATGCTGAAAATTGACAAAGGGATTATACAAAAATATCAGGAGTCGGAGAAAGGAGAAATCCTCATAAATCACATTGTGGAGATGAGTCATGCTATTGGAACGCAGTGCTGTGCAGAAGGGGTGGAGACAGAAGAACAATTTGAGTTTATGAAAAGGGCCGGATGTGATTATGTTCAGGGGTATTTGATCAGCAGGCCTGTTCCGGCAGAACAATTTGAGGAAGAATTTATGCTGCGCCAAGACACTTAATAAGTTGTAATTAAAAATGCTGTTTGCTATATGATTGAAGGAGAAGGGGTATGGAACATCAGAAAACGAAGCGGCTGGAAGAAAGAGCCGGTACAAATATGGTTTATGAGGAAACGGACTGTAAAAATCCTAAGCCGGAGCAGCAGAATCGCCAGTTAGAAAAAAAGGCCAGCTACTTTAAGTGGATGCTGGATGAATATGCAGGCAATGTATATATTGCGGATATACAGACCTACGAACTTTTATACCTCAATCAGGCTGCCTGCGAGACACTGTGCCAGCCGGCAGAAAAGCTGGTTGGCCGCAAGTGTTATGAGGTTATTCAGGGGAGGGAGGAACCATGTCCTTTCTGTACAAATGGCCTTCTGACAGAAGATGAGTTCTATGAGTGGGATTTTTATAATCCGGTTCTGAAACGTACATTTATAGTAAAAAACAGGATCGTTAATTGGGAGGATCACAGGGCCCGGCTTGAACTGTCACATGATAATATGAGTCCGGAGTATAAGCTGGAGAAGAGAGACCGGGAGAGAGAAGCCATTATAAGATCTATTCCGGGAGGATTTGCACGTGTGGATGCCCGGGACTTTAAGACAATTATCTGGTATGGGGGAGAATTTCTTCCTCTGATTGGCTATACAAAAGAACAGTTTCAAAATGAGGTTCACTCCCAGTGTGACTATGTGCATCCGGATGATTTAGCCCGTGTGGAGGAAGTGATGCGAAAATCCAAGGCGACCGGGGAAGATAAAGCCATAGAGGCGCGTATTGTGGCCCGTGACGGAAAAACCAAGATCCTGACCATGACCTTTAGCTATGTGAGCGGAAAGGACAGCTGGGACGGGTTAGATTCCTTTTACAGCATTGGAATAGATATAACAAAGGAGAGAGAAGAACAGGACAGACAGCGCATTGCATTGGAAGATGCCTATCAGGCGGCCAGAGTGGCAAATGCAGCAAAAACAAATTTTCTATCCTCTATGTCACATGATATCCGGACTCCGATGAATGCTATCATGGGTATGGCTGCTATTGCGCAGGCAAATCTGGAATATCCGGATAAGATAAAAGACTGTATGGACAAGATTAATACTTCCAGCAGGCATTTGCTCAGCCTGATCAATGAGGTTTTGGATATGTCAAAGATCGAGAGCGGGAAGATAAATATTGCATTGGAGCAGGTCAGCCTTCCTGAAATGGTCGAAACAGTTACTTCGATGTGCCTTCCTCTGATAAATGAAAAGCACCAGTATTTTGAGATGAGCATCGGACATGTATCCCATGAAAATGTGGTGGCAGACGGAGACAGGCTCAGGCAGGTTTTGATGAATATCCTGTCCAATGCAATAAAGTATACTCCCGAAGGAGGAACCATTACTCTGCGCATCAATGAGCAGTATTCGCCTAATCCGAAGAAAAGCCAGTACGAGTTTATCTGTATTGATACCGGCATTGGAATTTCCGAGGATTTTCTGCCGCATATCTTTGATCCGTTTTCACGGGCAGAAGATTCCCGTATTAGTAAAATCCAGGGGACCGGTCTGGGGATGGCAATTACAGAGAACATTGTGCGAATGATGAACGGTACCATAGGAGTGGAAAGCAAGATTGGAAAGGGAAGCAAATTTACGGTCTCTGTCCCTCTTGAAATTTGTGGGGAGGAAGCACAAGGCAGCGATGAATTAACCGGACTTCCGGTATTGGTAGTGGATGATGACCAGATCACTTGTGAGAATGCCGCTGCACTTCTCCACGAGATCGGCATGCGGGGAGACTGGGTTTTATCGGGGAAAGAAGCCATTGACAGAATTGCAGAAGCCCATGAGAAGCAGGAGGATTTCTTCGTTGTCATTCTGGACTGGAAGATGCCGGGGATGGACGGGTTGGATGCGACAAAGGCCATCCGCAGAAAGTTAGGTGATCAGGTTCCAATTATTGTGATATCCGCCTATGATTATTCTGATATTGAAGAAGAGTTTTTGGAGGCCGGCGCTGACGCATTTATCACCAAGCCTCTTTTTAAGTCGAAGATGCTGCAGGTTCTGCATTTATTTGTCTCTGCGGACAAAGGAAATGATACAGAGACTAAAGAGGAAGAGAATGGGACAGAAATAGAAGGCAGAAGAGTGCTTCTGGTAGAAGATAACGATATTAACCGGGAAATTGTTACAGAGCTGCTTGAAATGAATCAGATCAGTGTAGATTCAGCCGGAAACGGACAGCTGGGCAAAGAAGCCTTTGAAGCATCAGCACCGGGGGATTACAGTGCTATTTTAATGGATATCCAGATGCCTGTAATGAACGGCTATGACGCGACAGCAGCTATCCGCAGTTTGGAAAGGGATGATGCCCATACGATTCCCATTATAGCCCTGACGGCCAATGCATTTACTACAGATGCGGCAAAAGGCTACAGTGTAGGTATGAATGATTATCTTGCCAAACCAATAGAGATTGAACACCTGATGCAAGTTCTGCGCAGATGGATGGGAAAGAGAAGTAAGTAATCATCTGCACACTTATAAAGGAAGAAAGGTTTGGATAGCCTATTGAATTTACTTCATAAAATCAGTACAATAAAAGAATAGTACATAATGTTTGGCTGAGAAAAGGGGATTTTATGAAGAAGTACAAGGGAATCGTTTTCTTCGATTATGACGGAACGACCGTAGATGACACAGACGGCATAAATAAGGCAACAAAAAAGACCATTGAATCTTTGGAAAAACTAAAGGGAAATGGATATTTGACAATGCTGTGTTCTGGGAGGAGCAGGCGGTTTTTAGAAAATGATATTGATAAATTCGAGGGAGCGATCACCTGCAATGGATCCTATACGGAAGTCGGCGGGCAGGTTGTCACGGATATTCATATTTCAGAGAAGACAATGCAGGAAGTGATCAGACGGTATTTTTCAAAAGACACTGCGCTGCATTTAGAGACACAGGACGTTACATATTATATGCATTATAACCAGCAGTTTTATCGGGATTTCCGAGACTTTTTGGGGTTCCCGGACTGTTGGTTTGCACCCTGGGAAGACCGGAAGGATGAGCATATTACAAAGATTGTTATAAATTATGAAAGGGAAGAACTGGTTGACAAGTTACAATCAGAATTTGCAGAGGAGTTACAGTGTGTAAAACCTTTTGAAGATCTGAATATTTTAGATATTATGTCAAAAGGAGTGACAAAGGGAGATGCTATTGTAAGACTTATGGACAGGCTGGGAGTCCATAAAGAAGACTGCTATGCTTTCGGCGATTCTGACAATGATATTGAGATGCTGGAGGCTGTGGGAACGGCCATTGTCATGGGCCGGCACAGCAAGGCAGCAGGCAGGGCGGCAGATATGCTGACTGGTACTGTGAGAGAAGAAGGAATTACAAGAGCTTTGGAAAATATAGGATTGATTTAACGTCTGTGAAGAAAGTATATCTGTTCAGAGACCTTTTTTATTTCATAGAAGAGCGTTCCGTGAAATAAAAAACACTCCGTGCAGGATGCGTACAAATGCGCAGAGAAACTATTTGCCTTTGGCAAACCGCATTTGGCGCGCAAAGTGAACAAGCCTCTCAAAGAGTGAGGGACCTAAGAGATAAGGTGGCTCGTTCACTTTGTTCTATTACATATAGTTATATATATATTTACAGGGGGTAAAATGATAATAATTCTGTCCCTGCAGAAAGCAGGAGAGGGGAGACAGTATGAAGAAACTATCGATTTTATTAATGGCAGTCTGCTTGTTTTTCAGTCAGCTGACTGTGGCAGAAGCAAAAGAAAAGGCATCGCCCGATGAGGGCAGCAATAATTACCATGCCATAGATTATGAGGTGTCGGAGTCAAAAACAAAAAATGCACAGTTCCGTTCGCGAAATGTACTGCCGGAGGTATATGACGCACGGACACAAAATTATGTGACCAGTGTTAAAGATCAGAATCCATTTGGTGACTGCTGGGCATTTTCTGCTATGTCTACCGCTGAGACCAGTGCTTTAAAGAATAATTTGGCATCTGACAAGGCCAGCCTGGATCTGTCAGAGCTGCAGCTGGCGTATTTCTTTTATCACCGTGTGAACGATCCTCTGGGAAATACCGGGGGAGACCGGAATACAGCGCTGTCCGCTGTGGGCACAGATGATTATCTGCAAAACGGAGGAAACAACTGGATGACGGCAGTGAGTCTTTCTCAGTGGGCCGGACCTGTCGCTGAAAGCAGGGCTCCTTATGTAAATAACTCCGTTGATTATCCAAAATCTCTGGATGCGGATCTTAATTATCTCCATACAGAATATGCCATGAAAGATGCTGTTTTTCTTCCGGATAATGATATTGAGGGGATAAAACAGGCCATTATAAATTATGGATCTGTCAGTATCGCTTATGCTTCCGGAGGAATTAATACCAAATATTTTTACAGCGGCAGTACAGCATTTGACCATTCAGTTACCATTGTCGGATATGACAACAATGTTTCAAAAGAGTTGTTTGGCAGCCAAAAGCCGGAAAATGATGGTGCATGGATTGTAAAAAACAGCTGGGGCAGCTGGGCTGGTGATGAGGGATATTTTTATCTTTCCTATGACCAGCCGCTGAATGCTGTTGTAGCTTATAATTATATGTCAGCTGAACAATATGATAATAACTATTTTTATGATGGATCTGCAAGTATGATGAAAGGCAGCATGGAAGGAGACTTGACTGCAGCTAATGTCTTTCAGGCCAAAAGCGGAAGTGATAAAAACCCTGAGTATTTGGGCGCAGTTTCTGTAGGGATAGCCAACGCAGATACGAACTACAGTGTCCAAATTTATACGGATTTAAAGGATCCCTCTGATCCATACAGCGGAACAAAGGCGCTTTCACAGCCGGTTACCGGCTTTAAAGCGTATGAGGGGATTTATACGATTGAACTTCCCGATAAAATAAGATTAAGTCAGGGAAGCAAGTTTGCAGTGGTTGTCACACTGAAAAATAAGGATACAGGGTCTGGCAAGATCCTAATAGCCCAAGACTGGAATTATAACTGGATATCCATGAAGGAAGAAACGGCTCCGCAGCAGAGTTTTGTACTTGAAAACGGCAGTTGGTACGATACAAGCAAAGATAAGTTCTGCTGTCGGATTAAAGCATTTACTGATTCAGATGCCTTGAAAATACAAAAAGCAGAAATTGAAGTAAGCAGTAAATCCTATATTTATAATGGAGAAGAATTAAAGCCATTACTGAAAGTTACTATGGAAGGACAGACATTAAATGAAGGTACGGATTACAGTATTAGATATGTTAATAATGTAAATGCAGGGAAGGCGACTTTAATTATTACTGGAGAAAACGATTATTGTGGTATAAGAAATATATCTTTTACGATTCAGCCGCGCAGTCTTACAGAAGCAGATATCGGGAGCATTACTTCCGTAAATTATAATGGAAGAGCACAGACTCCTGCGGTTACTGTTAAAGATGGGGCTGTCACTCTCAAAGAAGGAAGGGATTATACACTGGCCTATGACGGCAATAAAAATGTTGGAAAAGCATCAGTGACGATTAAGGGAATAGGAAACTATACTGGAGAGATTACCAGGAACTTTACAATCGTTCCATGTAATGTGAATAAGCTGAGCTGCGGCAGTATCAGCCCGAAGACTTATATAGGAAAAGCACAATATCCGGATATCCGGATTACAAACAATGGCACGGTTCTAAGGAAAGGAACCGATTATTTATTATCCTACCGAAACAATACCAATGCAGGGACGGCAGAGGTCACCATTACAGGAAAAGGGAACTATACCGGCCGTATGGCCAAGTATTTTAAGATTGCCAGACGCGGAGTAAATACTCTCAGTATCAGCAGGATTTCTAACCGCATTTATAGTGGGAAGCCTATAAAGCCTTCTGTGACAGTAAAATATGGATCAAAGACTTTAAAAAAGAATACAGATTATACTTTAAGCTACAGCAGCAATAAAAATACCGGAAAAGCCACAGTGAAGGTAACAGGAGCAGGAAATTATACGGGAAGTGTGGTAAGAGCGTTTTATATTGTTCCAAAGAAGACAAGTATTACATATGCGAAGTCTAAAAAATCCGGAAAGGTTACTATAAAATATAAAAAGGCAGCAGGGGCAGGCGGATATCAGATTGCCTACCGTAAAAAAGGAACAAAATCTTATAAGTATATAAGAACGTCCAAGCGTTCCTATACGATATCAAAGCTTTCCAGAAAAAAATCCTATCAGATAAAGGTACGTCCGTACAAAACTGTAGGGAAAACAAAATATTACGGCAGCTATAGTGCCCAGAAAACGGTTCGTATCCGTTGAAAGGCCGGCTGAACTTTTATAAAAACAGAGAAAGAAACATTTTGGTGCCGCGGTGCCGGGATGTTTCTTTTTGCTCTTTCATGGGAAAGCGCGTCCTATGAAAGAAAAAGCACTCCGTGCAGGATGCGCACAAATGCATAGAGAAATTATTTGCCTGTGGCAATCGCATTTGGCGCGCAAAGTGTACAAGCCCCTCAAAGAGTGAAGGGTTGGGGGAGATGAGGTGGGCGTGCCACTTTGTTCTGAGTGTTGACATTTTGATCATGGAGTAATACTATATATAATAGTTCACAAAGTAAACTATTTGTTTGATTGAGGATATGGAGATATTAATGAAAGATAAGAATTGGCTGGAATCAATGAAAAAGCTTGGTGCTGTTCGTTTATTCTCAAGTTTGTATGTGAAGAAATCCAGAAAAGGTGCACTGACATCGGCGCAGGAAGTAGACCTGCTGTTTCGTACGGCATTTGCAGGGGATAAAATGACTCCTTTGGAACTGAGCCGTGCCATGGGTGCGAGCAAAACCATTGTCAGCAGACTGATTGAAGATCTGAAAGAAAAGAAATTGATCACGAAACTGTACAATAGAGGAGATAAACGCAGTTATTCTCTGAAAATCACAGAGGAGGGCAAAGAGGAATTGGATCGCATGTATCATTATTATCTTGGGCCGCTCTATGAACTTCAGGAAAATCTGGGAGAAGAGAATTTTGAACTTTTAATGAAACTGATCGAAAAGGCAAATAAAAGAAAGCAATCAAATATTTAAGGAGGAATTTCTTTGACATTTTATCAGGAATTACAGTTAAACTCAGCCGGATCAAAGCAGTTGATCCAAAAGACGGAAGATAGGAAAGAAAGAAGACGGCATATCCTTATTTATAATTTAAAAGTGTATATGGTGCTTGCATTCTGTTTTGCAGTTGTAGCAGTTTATACCGGATTTTTGGGTTCATCAAACAGTGTTGTGGGAGTGACGGTACTTTTGACACTGCTGGTGCTAAGGCAGGTGGATTTTGGTATTAAGACATCCCATGGAGTATGGGCAGTATTTTTGATTTTTGGTATACTGGCTGTTGGTCCAAGACTTTCAAACATGATAGATCCGCTTCCGGCATGCTTTGTCAATATAGCCTGTATCCTGGGGATTTTAGTGCTGGGCTGCCACAATGTGCTTATGGCGAACCAGTCAACTTTTGTACTAGGATATTTACTATTGCAGGGATATGATGTGAGCGGGCATGAGTTTTATATGAGAGTCATCGGCCTGGCTGTGGGAGCTGTTATCTGTGGGGCAGTTTTTTATATTAATCACAGAGACAGAAGCTATAAGAGAAGCTTTTTTGATCTGTTCCGGGAATTTGATCTGCGTTCTTTCCGCACCAGCTGGTATTTAAGACTGACATTGGGGGTCTCTACTGCAATGCTTGCCGTATCCCTGCTCCATATGCCCAGGGTAATATGGGCCGGAATTGCTGTGATGTCTGTACTTCTCCCTTTTGCAAAGGATATGGAATACAGGGCAAAACGCAGAGCTCCTTTTAATATTTTAGGATGTATTATTTTTCTGGCTTTATATTGGATCCTTCCGGACAGCATGTATCCTTTCATCGGACTTGCAGGAGGGATCGGGGTAGGTTATTCTGCAGGATATGAATGGCAGACTGTATTTAATACCTTTGGTGCCCTGGCTATTGCCGCAGATGCTTTTGGACTTCAGGCTGCCATTGTTTTAAGAATTGTAATCAATGTCTTTGCATCAGTTTATGCTGTGCTGTTTGACAAAGGATTCCGCAAAGCGGCATCATGGCTGGGAGAAGCCGCAGACAGCAGGAGTATCATGGAAGACGGAATATAATAATACAAGTTCTCCGGCCTGCACTAAAGGGAATTCTAAAAACAGAAAAATTCACATCCCTGAGACAGCAGGCCGGAGAACTGGTCTAAATATTATAGATATTTTTCTCCGTATCCGTAATTTTCTACTACATAATCAATATCCTTATCGCCCCGTCCGCTTAAGCACACTAAAATGGAACCTTTTTTCATTTCCTGTGCTTTTTTTGTTGCATAAGCTACGGCATGGGAACTTTCAATCGCCGGAATAATGCCTTCATAACGGGAAAGCTCAAAAAACGCCTTCATAGCGGCTTCATCATCCACTGTATCGTAAGTTACTCTGCCCAGATCATGCAAAAATGCGTGTTCCGGACCGACGGAGGGATAGTCAAGGCCGCTGGCAATGGAGTAAACAGGAGCAGGCTCGCCGTTTTCATCTTTCAGCATGATGCTTTCAAAACCGTGCATGACACCTTTTTCCCCATAAGTCATAGAGGCGGCATGATCGCCTAACTTTGAGCCGCGGCCCAAAGGTTCAATCCCCACAATATCTACTGCCTCATCTACAAATGGAATAAACATGCCGATGGAATTGCTCCCGCCTCCCACACAGGCACAGACCACATCCGGCAGCAGACCGGTCATTTCCAGGAATTGTTCCTTTGCTTCATATCCCACAACAGATTGAAAATCACGGACCATCAGCGGAAATGGGTGCGGACCCAGAGCAGAGCCGATGCAGTAGATAGAGTCTTTATAGTTTTTAGCGTAGGATTCAAATGCAGAATCTACAGCTTCTTTTAACGTCTTTAATCCGTGAGAAACAGGGACGACATTTGCACCGAGGATTTTCATCCGGGTAACGTTTGGGGCCTGTTTTGCAATGTCAACTTCACCCATATGTATCTCGCACTCTAATCCAAAAAAGGCTGCCGCAGTGGCAAGGGCCACACCGTGCTGTCCGGCACCTGTCTCAGCGATCAGACGCTTTTTGCCCATGAATTTTGCCAGAAGTCCTTCTCCCATGCAGTGATTTAATTTGTGGGCGCCTGTGTGATTTAAGTCCTCCCGCTTTAGATAAATCTGACAGTTTCCGTACAGCTTGGATAACCGTTCACAGTGATAAACCGGGGTAGGCCTTCCCTGGAATTCTTTGCGGATTCTTCTAAGCTCGCTGATAAACTGTGAAGAATGGCAGATCGTCTGGTAAGCATCTGAAATCTCCTCAAAGGCAGGGCGGAGTTCGTCTGTCAGATAAGCACCGCCGTAAGGGCCGAAACGGCCTTCTGAATCAGGATAGTTTCTAAGATATGTTCTGTAATCCATAATTTCCTCCTGTGTTGTTGTTATTATATTTTATTTTATCATGAATAGGTGCTGAAAGAAATCTGTTTTCCTATGCATCCCGTGCTAGGTCAGACGTTCCTGCTCAATCCCAAGCTGTACAAAAAGTTCTTTGCACACTTCGTATGATTTGGCAACATGATCGGAAACAGCATCTGCCAGGCCTTCCGCATTCTTCAGACGGAGTTCACGCTGAAGTCTGCCGGCATATTCTGTGTAAAAGTCACTGCTTTCCAGCCGATGGAAGAATACATGAAGGGCATGTCCCCAAAGCAGCAGTTTATACAGCTGGCGGTAGGTTTCCCTGATCAAAGCAGAGGGACTGTTCTGGCCTAAAAACTGAAGACAAGTGTCGCCCAGCAGATAAAGAGTGTTTTCGTCAATATGTCTTTGAATCTGGCCGGAAAGCTTCTGAAATCCTGCAGCATCCAGCGAAGAAAAGGTATGGACGGCTGCGTTTCTGCAGGTCAGGGTACAAATTTGGAGGGCCTGTAAAAAGATCTTTAAATTAGCTTGAATCTGAGGAAGTGAAAAATTTGGAGCGTCTCTGTTCCTTCTGGAAACAATCTTTGTGCCGATTCCGTTTACGGATTCAGTGACACGCATTTTCCCCAAAAGTTCAAGGGTTCGCCGCATAGTGATGGGAGATACCTCATATTCCTGGGCAAGTTCCTGGCAGGAAGGCAAAAACTCTTCCTGTCTGTAAATGTTTAAATTGATTTTGCTTAAAATCTCAGCAGCAAGAGTATAACATATCTGAGGGCGTTTCCGGTAAATATGCCAGCGGAAAGGGACTTGCTCTGCCGGCGGGCATTTATCAGGCAATTTAGATAACTGGCCAAGAAATTCTTTCAGCAGATTTTCGTGAAAGTGCTGCGCTTCCCTGGCTGCCTCGTCTGCCTGCCCGTTCTTAAATAAATTTAACAGCCGGTCATAATGAACGGAAACCTGCTGGTCTGCATCATCAAAGTCCGAAGGGGTGCGCATATAAGGGATTCTTAAATAGCGGACGATTTCCCAATAAAGATTAAGCAGAAGGGGATTGTCAAACTGCTGTGTGATCTCTGCATAAAACCGGGTGATCCGCTTGGCAGCATGGCCATTGGTCTTTCTAATCTGAGAATGGATCCGTTTTACTGTCTCATGCTTTTGTTCCTGAAAACACAGACTGTTGACAGGGTCAAAGATAATACCGGAGAATCGTGCAATATCTTCCATTCCGTCTTTGTGCGTAAGGAAATAATGAAGATACTGCTGTTCGGACTGTTTGACCGGAGTGTAAATAACGGTGGCGGCCTTCCGCTCTGAGGTCTCGATATAATTCTGCTCCTTCATCTTGGAGAATACTGCCCTGACGGTCAGCGCACTGACCTGGAAATGCCTGCATATATAGCTGATGGACGGCAGACGGTCGCCGTGCACATAGTAGCCGGACAGTATTCTGGAAGTAAAATAATCATAAATAATATCGGTCATTCTGGTATCCTGCATGAACGGAGTCTCCTTTTTGAAATAATTAATATTATAACATAATTCTGCAGGAAAAATATATACTGGCGGGAGGATCATTCTGTATTGAATATTCAGGGATTATCGAATATAATAATTAAAACTGATTATAAACTGAACAAGGTAGATGAAAGTAAAAGTTAAAAGGGGTTAAGAGATGTTGATTGATGAATGTTATAAGCGGATAGGCGCAGATTATGAAGATGTAGAGAACAGGCTTGGAAATAAGGAGAGAGTGAAAAAATTCCTTTATTTATTTTCTGAGGATGACAGTTATTTAAAGCTTGTAAAAGCCCTTGAGGAAAACCGGGGACATGAAGCATTCCGGGCCGCACATTCTCTCAAGGGTATCTGCATGAATCTGAGTCTCACAGCACTGCTTAAGCCCGTGGAATCTCTGACAGAAGAACTGAGAGACGGCAGGATCACAGCGGAGGCAGAGGAAATGGCAGAACAGGCCAAAAAGGAATATCAAAGGATTTTAAAGTGTATTTCGGAGCTGAAACAGGAAGAAAGCTGTCACTGATTCGTACAGAGGGCTCAGGAACGGAGGAAACTATGAATAAGCAGGGAACGGGAAATGGAAATAATGACGAGTATGAGACATTGATGAACATGCTCGGGGCCAGTGTCAGCAAACATCTGCTGGATGAACATTTTACTCTGATTTGGGCCAATGATTACTATTACGATCTGATCGGCTACAGCAAAGAAGAATACGAGGAAATCTACCAGAACCAGTGTGACAGGTATTATATCAATGATGAACTGGGCATTCATGATGAAGAACTGTGGGAAAAAATCGGCGAGAAAGTTGTGCAGGCCGTTCAGGAGGGAAAAAGCGGGTTCAGAAGTTCTTACAAGATGCGCCGGAAAAGCGGCGAATACATCTGGGTAAATATGTCTGCTACATTCATAGATGAATATATAGACGGCTGTCAGGTGTCCTACACGGTAATGACAGATATCAGTGATGTCATGAAGATGAAAATGGAACAGTCTATTACATACGATAATCTTCCGGGATTTGTTGCAAAGTACCGGGTAGAAGAAAATCTGAATTTTATTCTCATGGAAGCCAATACAAGATTTTTGGATTTTTTTGGTGAAGACAGCTGGAAGAACATGGACTACTCTTTATTTCGGAAAAATATAGAGCAGAACAAGGAGATTTTTCTGGAAAATCAGGAACGTCTGCTGAGCGGAAAACCGGTCCATTTTACTGTGCGTATGAACAGCTGGAAGGGCAGTGAAGCATGGTTTCAGATCAATGCGGTCTGTGTAGAGTGGCAGGCGGGGTATCCGGTTTATCTGGTCGTTTATATTGATGTGACAAATGAGACCGAACTGCGGCATATGCAGAGACAGCTGGAGAAGCAGGCGGAAGAACTCCGGAATGCACTTGGGCTTGCCGAGAAGGCCAATCAGGCAAAATCAGACTTCTTGTCCCGTATGAGCCACGACATAAGGACTCCGATGAATGCCATTATCGGTATGACGGATATTGCAGAGACTCACATGGATGATGCGGACAGAGTGAAAGACTGTCTGAAGAAAATATCTTTGTCCAGCCAGCATTTACTGGGGCTGATCAATGATGTTCTGGATATGTCAAAGATCGAGAGCGGGAAAATGGCACTGCAGAATGATATTATGTCTCTGCCCGAGGTGCTGGAGAATATTGTTGCAATTATGCAGCCCCAGCTGAAGTTAAAGAATCAGCAGTTTTCAATCCGCCTGAAAAATGTAATCCACGAGCAGTTTTTCAGTGATGCATTGAGGCTGAGACAGGTATTTCTGAACATATTGTCAAACGCCAATAAATTTACTCCGGAAGGCGGGAAAATCACGATGGATGTAGAAGAAACAGAGTCTCCCGATCCGGACACAGCAATGTTTACATTTGTGGTCCGTGATACAGGAATAGGAATGACTCCGGAGTTTCTCGAACATATTTTTGATGCATTCAGCAGAGAGAGGGACAGCCGTGTAGATAAGACGGAAGGAACAGGTCTGGGCATGGCCATCACGAAAAAGATTGTGGAGCTGTTAAAGGGAAACATTGAGGCAGAGAGCAGGCCGGGGCAGGGGACCACATTCCGTATATCCATGCCCCTGAAAATTGAACAAAATACGCTGGCAGAAAAACAGTTTCCGGAACTGCATGTGATTGTTGTAGATGACGATGCGGTCATGTGTAATTATACTGTGGAGATGCTCCAGAGAATTGGTGTATATGCGGAGTGGACAGACAGCGGTGAAAAGGCGCTCAAAAAGATTGAGGAAACAAAACGGGCAGGGGGAAGATATGATGCAGTGATTCTGGACTGGAAGATGCCGGATATGGATGGACTTCAGGCGACCAGGCATATCCGGAGTCTCTGCGGGAAAGAGCTTCCTATTCTCATTATTTCCGCCTATGACTGGAGCGATATTGAAAAAGAAGCCCTTGAAGCAGGAGTCAGCGGATTTCTTTCAAAGCCGGTTTTTATTTCAACATTATGCAGAGGACTCAGAAAGTATGTGGTTGGAAGACAGCAGTCAAAACTACAGGAGATTTCGGATATCGGGACGGATTTTAAGGGCAGAAGGTTTTTATTAGTAGAAGATAATATGCTCAATCAGGAGGTTGCAAAAGAACTGCTGGAGGATCTTGGCGCACAGATAGAGATTGCGGCCGATGGGGCTCAGGGAGTTGATGCTTTCAGCCAATCTCCAAAAGATTATTATGATTTAATTCTGATGGATGTCCAGATGCCGGTCATGGACGGATATGAGGCAACGAGGACCATCCGGGCCCTGTCCAGAAGTGATGCAGAGACAGTTCCGATTCTGGCTATGACAGCCGATGCTTTTGCAGAAGACATCAGTATGGCAAAACAATCAGGTATGAACGGACACCTGGCCAAACCGCTGGACAGAACAACGTTAAATCGGGCAATTAACAAATATATGAAGACTTCGTCCTCCGGCAGCAAAAAGCTGTGACGATTATGAATGGTATGTAGGACAACAGACGGCTGTGCGGAAATATTTCTGTACAGCCCTTTTTCATTTCATAGGAAAGAGCGCCTTATGAAATAAAAAACGCTCCGCAGGATATCGAAAACGAAAAACACTTCACCGGGAATCAGTCACAGTTCTGTGATAGTTGTGAATTTTTAAGTGCCCGGGTATTTCATATGTTAAAATAGAATGGAAATGACACGGAGGTGAAGGATGCAGAAGATATTTGTGATCGAGGATGACAGGGAACTGAATGAAGGAATATGCTATGCTTTGGAGAAAGAGGGATATGCTGCTTCAAAGGCATATTCCCTGGCGGAAGCCAGAGACTTATATTTGCGGGAACATGCGGATCTGGTGCTGCTGGATGTAAACCTGCCGGATGGTGAAGGATTTTCTTTCTGCAGCTGGGTTAAAGGCCAGAGTGACCTTCCTGTACTGTTTTTGACGGCAAGGGATTTGGAAGAAGATGCGCTGAAAGGATATGGGCTGGGGGCGGAGGATTATATTACAAAGCCATTTTCCATGAGAATATTAAAACATAAAATTAAAGTAGTTTTAAAGAGAGCAGGGCAGAATGGACAGGAATTATTTGATGACGGATTTTTAAAGATTGATTTTGCTTCGGCAAAGGTCTGGAAAGCAGGAAAAGAATGCATGATAACCCCTACAGAATTCCGCCTGCTGAAGCAGTTTGTATCTAACAGAGGCCAGCTGCTCCCGTATTCTCTGCTGCTGGAACGTGTCTGGGACACAGATGGAAACTTTGTGGATAAGCACGCTTTGGCAGTGAATATTAACCGTCTGAGAAAAAAGATTGAAGATCAGGAGCACCGGTATTTAACAAATATTTACGGGATGGGATACCAATGGACAAAATGATGATACTGGCGGCAGTTTTTGCCATTGCCGCCCTTTATATGGGTTTGAGCAGGCGGCGCATGAAAAAAGAAATCTATGCTTTTACCAACAGGCTGGAGTCATGTTTAGATGCCATGGCTTTAGGCAGGGAGATGGAGCAAGATGCGGACGATGAAGATACTTTGTGGAGCAAGGTGTATGAGAGGCTCAAAAGGCTGGACCGGATCTGGCAAAAGAAGAATGCAGAAAGTCTGGAGGAAAAGAAAAAGATCAAGGAACTGATCTCTGACATTTCTCATCAGACGAAAACTCCCATCGCCAATATAAAATTGTATGTGGAACTTCTTCAGGAAGAGGGTAACGGACAGGAGCACCGGTTTCTGCAAAAGATCGGAGCCCAGACAGAAAAATTAGATTTTTTGCTGAAAAGCATGGTAAAAATGTCAAGGCTTGAGACCGGAGTAATCGGGGTCCACTGCAAAAGACAGTCTTTATCGGAGACTTTGGGCAGGGCCGTGTCGTCCATCGTACCCAAGTCAGAGCAAAAACAGATCAGGCTGTCTGTGGATTGTGACAGCTCAGTCACGGTCATGCATGACAGCAAATGGACCGAGGAAGCATTGTTTAATATTCTGGAAAATGCAGTGAAATATACAGGACAGGGCGGAAGTATCCGGGTCTCAGTGTCTGTCCAGGAGATTTTCACAAAAATCAGTATAAAGGATACCGGAAAGGGGATTGCTCCGGAGCGGCAGGCAGAGATCTTTGCAAGGTTTTACCGGGAGCCGGAGGTGTATGATCAGGAAGGAATCGGGGTAGGGCTTTATCTGGCGAGAAACATCATGACGCTTCAGAACGGCTATATTGAGGTCAGGTCCGAACCGGGAGCCGGGGCTGATTTCAGGCTGTATCTTCCCAACAGATAAGCTTTTTATTCCGGTCACAGTTTTGTGAATATGATGCTTTGTGAACAGTTTGTGATTTTTATGAGATATGCTTGAATCATCAAAGGAAGGAGATAAAACAATGGAATCAGAGATTGTGAGCACACAGGCATTAAAAAAATATTACAAACTGGGAAATAACACCGTAAGGGCATTGGACGGAGTGAATTTTCAGGTAAGAGAACGTGAATTTATCGCTATTGTCGGAAAGTCGGGAAGCGGAAAAAGTACACTGCTTCATATGATCGGAGGCCTGGACACACCCACAGCGGGGAAAGTGCTTGTGGGAGGAAGGGATTTAGGGGAGATGAACAGGGAACAGCTTGCTATTTTCCGCAGAAGAAATATTGGTTTTGTATTCCAGCACTACAATCTGGTGCCGGACCTGAATGTTTATGAAAATATTACACTGCCCATAGAACTGGACGGCACCCCTGTAGACAGAGAATTTGTGGACGAGATTTTAACTTTGTTAAATCTTGAAGAAAAAAGAGCGGTAATGCCTCATACGCTGTCCGGCGGACAGCAGCAGCGTGCGGCTATTGCCAGAGCCGTTGCATCAAAACCGGCGATCATACTTGCTGATGAGCCGACCGGAAATCTGGACACGGCATCCGGACATGATGTTCTGGGACTTCTGCGCACAATGGCCAGACAGTTTCAGCAGACCGTCGTGCTGATTACCCATGACCAGGATATCGCACAGCTTTCTGACAGGATTGTCCATATCGAGGACGGCAGGATTGTGGGAGGGAGCAGAGATTATGCTGGAAAATAATAATCATAAAATTATTACAAAGATGGCCGTATCATCCCTCAAAGGCAGCAGGCAGAAATTTGCTGTGATCATTGCTGCTGTTATGCTGTCTGCCTTCATGCTTTTCAGCGTTCTGACCGTGGGAACCACATATTTTCAGATGCAGAGGATACAAAATATTCATATGCACGGGGCTGATTATGATGCAGCCTTAATGGGCGGCTTTACGGCCAGGCAGAAAGCTTTCTGTAAAAACCATCCGGACGTTTTGTCAGCCGGCGTAGGGGCATATGCAGGGTATGCCGAAAAAACAGATGCAGATGATACTCTGCATACCTCTCTTATTTGGAATGATGATACCTCCTGGGGGCTTCAGATGAGACCGGCGAGAGAAAAGGTCAGGGGATATTATCCGAAAAAGGAAAATGAGTTAATGGTTACAAAGGAAGCTCTGAAAGACTGCGGAAAGGAAAACCTGGACGTGGGAGATTCCTTTCAGCTGACCTATGCTGATTTGAAGGGATCGCACACAAAAACTTTTCTTATCACCGGTATTTGGGAAGGCTACGGAGATCAGCAGGTATTCGGTGTTTCGGAGGCGTTCTACAAAAAAACCGGATACCAGCTGGGCAATATGGGCGTGCTGTATGTAAAATTTAAGAGCAGGATCCTTTCTGAGAGAGAGCAGCTGAAATTTCAGGAGGGATTAAACCTCAGCAGCCGTCAGAGCTTTCAAGTTATGGGAGAGATGAAGAAGTCTGTAGGAATCCTGGCAGGAATGGCCGGTCTGGTTCTGATAACCTGTCTGAGTGCTTATCTTCTCATTTATAACATCCTGTATTTGTCTGTCTCCAGGAATATCCGTTATTACGGACTTATGCGGACTGTGGGCATGACTTCAAAACAGATCTGCCAATATCTGCAAAAACAGATGCTGTTTGTAGGAGCGGCAGGGATCGGAATCGGGATGCTCCTTGGCTTTGCATCTTCTTTTCTTATCATACCCCATGTTGTGAGAAGCCTCGGCATCCGGGAAAGCGCCATTCACATTTCATTCCATCCTTTCATTTTCTTTGTGAGTGTATTTATCACAGCAGTCACCATATACCTGGGAAGTTTAAAGCCTGTTAGAACCGCAGTGTCTGTATCCCCGGTAGAAGCACTGGGCTATCAGGCGGCATCCGGAAAGAAAGACAGGCGTAAGCCGGGCAGAGGAAATATTCTTTGGAGAATGGCAAAGGAACAGTTTGGCAGAGATAAGAAAAAAACAGGGATTGCAGTTCTTTCCCTTGCAGCCAGTTTATCTATATGTCTTTGCCTGATTACAATTGTTGACAGCCATGGTGCAAGGACGATTGTGTCTAATTATATGGATACAGATCTGACAGTCAGAAATGATACGGCTATGAAGGATGATGAGGAAGAATGGAAGCAAATTATAAAGCCTTCGGCCGTAAAAAAGATCAGAGAAAATGAAGGAGTCAAAGGGATACACACGATGCTGGGGGCAAAAATGGAATTGCCCTGGGAGCCGGAGTTTTCTGACGAATGGATGAGAAAATTTTATGAAGTGTGGATGTATAGTTCCTACAAAGATGATATCGAAGATTATAAGAAACATCCGGAAAAATACGGAGCTGTTATGGTGGGAATCGGGGATGATGAATTTGACGATCTAAATGAAAATCTCGAACAGCCTGCTGACAAAAAACAGTTCCAAGACGGAAAGATTTGTATTATATACCGAAGCGGTCTGCAGCTGGATGCAGATAAGACTAAAAGGGTGAAATACCGTCTGGCAGCAGGACAGAAGACAGAAATATCACAGATGAAGATTGCCGGATTTACAGACGATGAATACTATGGAGGATTTATGGGGAAAGGACCGGCTGTCATCGTGAGCAGCCGTTTCCTCAGGCAGCAGGTAAAGGCCCCTTATATTATCAAATTAAATATACGGTACCAGAAGGAATATGACGAAAAAACAGAAGCGCAGATAAAGAAAAGTCTGGAGCAGGGTACTGCTGCAAAGGATCTTTCTTATGATTCTAAGATTGAGAACATGAAGGTGACCAGAAAGGCACAAGGCAATATGACAGGAGTCGGAGCGGGGATCGCTGTAATTCTTGCCTTGATCGGCATGACGAACTACATAAACACTGTTTTCGGAAACATCCAGAGCCGGCGGGTGACGCTGGCGGTCATGGAAAGTGTGGGAATGACCAGAAGACAGGTGAAGTCCATGCTTGTGCGGGAAGGACTGTTATTTGCAGCATCATCACTTCTGATCACTGCCACAGCAGGCTTGGGCGCAACTTATCTGTGTTATCAGTCTATGAACTATATGAACATTCCGTTTACGGTGCCTTGGGTGCCGGTACTGGCCGCTGTATTGTTATCCTCAGCAGCGTGTATTGTGATCCCTTTGGCCGCATACCGGATACTGGAGGGGAAAGCCGTCATTGCAGAAAGAGTCAGAGGATTTGAATAAAGAAGTATTGACATTGTCTGTTTAATATGTAACTATTGTTATGTAACGAATGTAATTTAACGATGATTTCAATAGGGAAGTGTAGTTTTATGCCGCCGAAAGCAAAAATAACCAAAGAAATGATTTTGAATATTGTCTTGGATATTACCAGGGATACAGGATATGAAACGGTAAATGCCAGAAGTATTGCAGACAAATTACAGTGTTCTACCAGACCGATTTTTACTTGTTATAAAAATATGGATGAATTAAAAACTGAATTTCTAGCCTTTGCATATGAATATTATGAGCAGTATGTAGCGGGTTACAGCGATTCTGCAACTGTCAACCCTTATTTAATTCTTCCCCTTTCCTACATAGAATTTGCTCAGGAAGAAGCATATTTGTTCAAGCTTTTGTTCGTAGATGATATGGAACTGAAAATGACAGAGGCGAAGGACTTTTATAAGGAATTCGACAATGAAAAAAGGGCACAAGCGTTTTCAGAAACTGTTGGAATTGAGCTGGAACGGGCTAAAACCATATTTTTGGACTTATTCCTTTACACCCATGGAATAGCAGTCTTAACAGCAGCAAAAAAAATAACGTTAGACAGAAACAATGCTGAAAAGATGGTAAGAAATGTTTTGTCAGCTTTTATAAGACAAGAAAAACCAGATTGGAATTGGATGGATCATTAAAGGAGTACTGTATGAAGACAAACCAATACTTAACAGACTTTTATCATCATTATGATGAGGACAGCCGCCTTGTACAAAAACATGGATCAGTTGAGTTTCTGACTACAATGCATTACGTTGAAAAGTATATAAGATCAGGGGACCGTGTGCTTGAAATCGGTGCGGGAACCGGGCGGTATTCTCATGCTCTGGCACGTCAGGGATATGCAGTCGATGCAGTGGAGTTAGTAAAGCATAATATAGACATTTTCCAGGAAAATACCCGTCCCGGGGAACAAATAACAATAACTCAGGGAAATGCCATGGATTTATCGTCTTTTCCGGACAATAAATATGATATTACGCTGCTGTTAGGTCCGCTGTATCACTTATACAGTGCAAAAGATAAACGGCAGGCTCTGCAGGAGGCAATCCGTGTAACAAAACAAGGCGGTGTGGTTTTTGCTGCGTATGTCATATCTGACGGCTGTCTCCTTGATGAAGGATTCCATCGCGGGAATATCAATGTTGCAGAGTATATTAAAGAAGGGTTGATTGACTCCGAGACATTTGCCTCCAAGTCGGAGGAAAAAGATTTATTTGAACTTTGCCGGAAAGAAGACATTGACGAATTGATGTCCGTATTTCCTGTAAAACGTTTGCATTACGCCGCGTCAGACGGATGCGCCTTATTTATGCGTGAAGCAGTGGATGCGATGGATGACGAGACATTTGAATTGTATTTGAGATACCATTTATCTGTTTGTGAGCGTGAAGATTTATTGGGTATTACAAGCCATGCCGTTGATATATTCAGATGTATATAGAGAAACCGCAGCTAAAAAGCTGCGGTTTTTTGTCAGATTAAAGAGTCTTCTTTTTGTTTAATAAATGTTTCCAGACTGCGCTGGTCGATCAGTGCCGGCACAACACCTTCCCGTGAGATACAGAAACCTGCAGCATAGGTAGCAATCTTTACGGCCTGTTCCAGAGAATATCCATAAAGCAGATAGGCTGCCAGCGCACTGATGAAAGCATCGCTGGCCCCTGTATTATCTACGGCCGGAAAAGAAACAGCGGGGAAATACATTTCCAGTTCGTCAGATCTGACATAACAGCCCTTTTCACCCTGTGTGACGATTATAATTTCGATACCGCATTCCAGCAGGGATGCGGTTTTTTCCTGTAAAGTGTAAGGGCCCGGACACAGTTCATTCAGTTCATCTTCGTTTGGAACAAGGATGTCCACTTCGGACAGCACTTCTTTTGGAATCTTCCCGTATACGGAAGGTTTTAAGATTGTTTTTGCCCCGTATTCATGGGCGATGCGGCACGCTTCTGCAACGGTATCCAGAGGGATCTCTGACTGTATCAGGCAGTAGCCGGTATTTTTAAAGAAACGGCGGCGGTTTCTGATGTCCTCCGGAGTCAGCATATCGTTTGCTCCCGGAAGGACGGAGATCATGGACTGTCCGCCGGATTCTACAAAAATAAATGCCTTTCCTGTATCCGTCTGGCTGCATCGTTTCACTCCGAAAGGCTCTACCCCGTACTCTTTGAGCGACTTATAAATGGAGGCCGAATCCAGATCTGATCCTACATTGCCTATCAGCGTCACACGGTGGCCCAGCTTTGCCGCACCGATGGACTGGTTCATGCCCTTTCCTCCGGGATAGATAAAAGAGGATGAAGTGCTGACGGTTTTGCCGCTGTGAGGCAGCTGAGGGACATTCAGATAGGTATCAATATTAATGCTTCCCACCACAGTAATCTTTGGAGCATTTAAATTAAAAGGCACGCTGACGGTGGTCTGGTTGTCCAGCTGAAATTCCTGGACGAACGAATGCAGAGTATCCGTCCTTTTTTCTATTTCAGCAATCATTTTATTGCACAGGTAAGAACCAAAATCAGCGTTCAGCATTGTATAGGTGGAAATCTCAGAAATATCCGGGAAAGCCAGATCCTCCATCGTATCATTTTTCAGGGAAATGAGCGAAATATCTTCCGGGATTCTGTAATTGAGAGTGTTCATAAGCTGATAGAATTTTAATGCCTCACGGTAATGGGAAGAGATAACACCGCTGATACTGTGGGAGTTGACCTTATGTATCAGGGCTTCGTCCAGATTATAAAAAATCAGATCTTTATCCAGCTTCCTGTGGTTGTCGAACAGGCATTTTTTATATCCATTTAAGAAAGCGTCGGTCCGGCGTCCCTCTTTTAAAATACAGGCAATATCCTTATGCCTTCTGTTGATCAATTCCTGGGTGATCCGGTAAGCGGCTTCTTCATAGGGAATCATGTGAGAATGATCACCGCCGTTGGGGCCGATGGTCATCATTGGAATGTTCATATTCTGGAATTGAGAAGTATAAGAGAGGCTTTCCCTGGACACCGGCTCCCAGATGATGCCGTCCACATTATTTTTGCATAAAGAAGTTATGTTCTTAAGCTCCTGTTCTATATCGGAGTAACTGTTATATACAAGGACGCTGTATCCGTTTGCCTGGGCAGTCTGCATGATTCCGTCCAGCGTGGAATCCAGAGAGATTGAGGAACGGAGCAGAACACCAAGAATCCATGTTTTTGCAGGGTTTACTGTAGCCGCTGCATAAGGGGTGTAATTATACTCTTTTACAATTTTCAGAACTCTTTCTCTGGTTTCGCTGCTGATGCTTTCATCCTTTTGATTGACAATTTTAGAGACGGTGGAGGCAGAGACACCTGCCAGCTGTGCAATTTCTTTTATGTTCATATAATTCCCTCCAGTTTTATCCTATCTCCCATAATAGACAAAGTAGGAATAGATGTCAATATGTCCGAATGTGCAAAATGTACAACAGAATAACAGAAAAAATGATAGAAATAACAAAAATGATAAAAATATTGACAAACCATAATCTGAGTGATAAATTCTATATAGGAAAATGATTTCGGAAAATAGTTTCTTAAAACAAATTAATGCAAATATTAAATGAAAACCTGTATTCTGGCGCACAGTTATGAAAAGAGGAGGATAAAACTATGAGTAAGAAAAAGATGACATTTACAGAAGGTATCAAAGCACAGTTTTCAACGAAGTCCTTAGTGCTGATCCCCATCGCAGTGGGTATTAACCTGATTGGCGGGACGTTGTGTTCCGCACTGAAGCTTCCGCTGTTTTTAGATATGATCGGAACCATCGTTGTCGCGTGTCTTTCCGGAATATGGGTATCTGCCCTGTGCGGACTGCTGACAAACATCTTTTTGGCATTGGCGGCAAATCCGGTTTATCTGCCGTACTCGATCGTGAGTGTTCTTTGTGCGGTGGTGACAGGCTATATGGTAAGAGCAGGGCTCTTTCGGAAAGTCTGGGGAGCTGTTCTGACCTGGCTGGCATGTACGCTCACGAATACAGTTTCTGCATCTGTCATCACAATTTTCGTCTACGGCGGAGCCACGGGTGTGACCGGAACCTCTGTTTTGACGGCATCATTGATCGTAGCTACAAAAAACATCATAACTTCTGTACTGTCCACTTCCATGCTGGAAAATTTGATTGATAAAGGAATTACATTTCTGATCGCATATGTGATTATGCAGAAGATACCTAAAAGATTCCTGAGTCAGTACGCACCGGACAGAGGCGGAGATGACTGGGAAGATGATGAGGATTAAGGAGGACCGGATGACAAAGATATCAAACACATTTGTTCCTAAAGACACAATGATCGAAAGGCTGAATCCAATGACAAAGATCCTGGCTGTCTTTTCCCTTGGGATCGGCACACTGATTTTCCCGTATTTATGGCTTGGCCCTGTGGTTATTGCAGGATTATTTGCAGCTGCTTTCGCGGGCCGCATTTTAAAAGAATTCGCTAAGATTATGTTTGGATTCGGAATACCGATTACGTTTATGCTTATGTTCATTCAGGGATGCTATTATCCGGGAAATGTGACATACATCGCAGATTTAGGCTTTGCACAGGTGGGGCTGGAAGGGGTCCGCTACGCAATGAAAATTATAAGTACACTTCTGGTATTTTTGGGGACGTTCTATATTATGAACAAAACGACCTACTCAGGAAAACTGGTAGCTGCACTGACAAAAAGCGGCCTGCCGCCGAAAGCCGGCTATCTGGTGCTTGCCAGCCTGAATGTGGTTCCCCAGATGCAGAAAAGAATGGCGGTGATCCAGGAGGCACAGGAGGCCAGGGGAGTGGAAACAGGAGGAAACCTGGCTGCCAGAGTGAAAGCTTACATACCCCTGCTGGGGCCGGTGGTTATGTCATCTCTTACGGATGCCCAGGAAAGAGGAATGACACTGGAGACAAGAGGCTTTGGAATTGAAGGAGTAAAACAGACAACTTACGTTGAGGCTGATAAAACCCGCACAGACAAAGCAGTGGACCTGTGCCTGACTGTATTTTTCATTGCGGCCTGTGCAGCGGCACTGGCTGAGAAATTTGGGCTGATATAGAAAAGGGGAGAGTAAATGGGCAAGATAGTATTAGAGGTCAGGGATTTTTCTTTTAAATACCGGCAGACAAAACGCAGAGCACTAAAGAATATCAGTTTTCAAGTAGAAAAAGGAAGCTTCTTCTGTGTAATCGGCGCAAACGGGTCGGGGAAGTCCACTCTGTGCAGTGCATTGGCTGGTCTGATTCCTCACTATTTTATGGGAAAGATGGCAGGAGAGGTTTTTGTGGACGGAACGCTGGTGAAAGACAGTTCTGTTGCAGAACTGTCAGCCAAGATTGGTTTTGTATTCCAGAATCCGTTTAATCAGCTTTCTTACACTGCGGGCACGGTAGCCGAGGAACTGGCCTATGGGCTGGGAAACCGGGGAATACCAAGGGAAAAGATGGCTGAGAAAGTGGAATATGTGGCGAAACTGATGAGAATTGACCATGTTCTTTCTAAAAATCCTTTGGAACTGTCCGGCGGCCAGGTTCAGAGAGTAGCATTTGGCTCCGCATTTATTATGGAGCCGGAAATTCTTGTTTTGGATGAATGCACTACACAGCTGGATCCCGCCGGAAGCGAAGAAATTTTCGATATTGTCAAACGGCTGAATGAAAAGGGAATCACTGTAATTATGGTGGATCACGATATGGAGAGGGTGGCAAGGTGCGCAGACAAAATTTTGGTTTTGGATCAGGGAGAGGCGGCTGCACTGGATGAACCAAAAAAGATTTTCGGAAATCCTCTTATAGAGCGGCATGGAATCGGGGTACCGGATTATGTCAAACTGTGCCGGGCGCTGAACGGCCGGTATGATACCGGACCCGGCATTGAGATTGCCGAGGAGCCGACTATTAAGCTGGTAAAGGAGGTTCTTGAGAGATGAAGATTGAATTGAAGAAACTGCGCTATGTGTATCCGTCCGGTGAAGAAGCTCTGAAAGGAATTGATCTGGTGATGGAAGGAACCGACCCTGTAGCGGTTATAGGGCAGAACGGAGCCGGAAAAACTACACTTGTAAAGCATTTCAACGGGATTTTGCGGCCTTCATCAGGGGATGTGCTGATCAACGGTGAACGGATCCAAACACGGTCTACTGCAAAGTGGTCAAAACACATTGGCTATGTATTTCAAAATCCCGATGACCAGCTGTTTCTGGAATCCGTGAGAAAAGAATTTGAATTCGGACCAAAACAGATCGGCATGTCACAGGAGCAAATTCAGGAGAGAATGGAGTGGACGGCAGATCTGGTCGGTATGACAGGAAAGCTGGATGTGCATCCGTTTGACCTGACTGCCGCAGAGAAAAAATTTTGTACAATCGGGGCTGTGATTATGATGAACCCGGATGCGGTAATTTTTGATGAGCCCACCTGCGGGCAGGATGTGCAGGGGAATTTAAGACTGCACAGAATCATTCAGACATTGAAAGAGAGGGGAAAGCTATGTATTACCATTTCTCATGATATGAAATTTGCCGCAGACAATTTTAAACGGATTGTTGTCATGTGCAGAGGGGAGGTGATTCTGGACGGCAGGGCCAAAGAGGTGTTTGCACAGGCTGAGATATTAAATAAAAGTTTTGTTCTCCCTCCGCCGATTACAAGAGTGGCACAGGGGGCGGGCCTGCAGCAGACAGTTTTTACAACAGAAGCATTTATGGAAGCATTAGAAAACGAAAGGACGGTTTAGGAAAATGGCAGACGTTAAAATTCAGATTTATGGAATCAGGACAGTAGAAGATGCAAGGATGGTTGTGGAGATGGGAGGACATCATCTCGGAGTGTCTTACGGAAAGATCAAAAGGACTCCCGGACAGCTGTCTTGTGAACGTGCAAAGGAAATTTTTGAAGGTGTTCAGCCGGAGGCAGTAAGAATCGGTCTTACCGTCTCAGAAGATATTGATGAAATCACCGAGGATTTAAAAGCGGCTTATCCGGATGTCATGCATTTATCAGGAGACATTGAGGGCATTACTCCTGCTCAGGTGCAGGAACTTAAGAACAGATTTCCGGGCCTTAAGATCATGCAGGCGATACCTGTTTTGGCTGGAGTTCCTTTGGAGGAACAAAAGGTTATGGAGTACATCAAAGATTATGAGCCGGTGTCCGACTTTTTCCTGATCGACACAAAGGCTCCGTCAGCCGGAGACATTGGAGCTACAGGTCTTACACATGACCGGGAAATAGACAAAAAAATCATTGAAAGTACAGATGTGCCTTGTATTATTGCAGGCGGGCTGGAAGCCTCCAATGTGGCAGAGGCGATTTATATTACACATCCATACGGCGTGGATTCCTTCAGTCTTACGAATTATGATGACGAACGCGCTGATACAGAACGCTGCAAAGATCCGGCTAAAGTGCAGGCGTTCATTGAGGCGGCGCTGAATGCATAATGTCGTTGTTGTCGGCGATGCCAATGTGGACATCATTGTACCTTATCCCAGGTTCCGGAATAAAGAGAGAACCTTGGTTGACTACCCGGAGCCTTCTCTCTTGGGAGGAGGAACCTCTGCCAATACGGCAGTTGCCCTTGCAAGGCTTGGCGTGGGGACAAGCCTGATCGGCACGATTGGGGAAGACCAGTATGGCAGGTACATTAAAAATGATCTCCTGAAAGAAGGCGTAGATATCTCTGATATGATTGTTGAGCCGGAACTGAACACAGTCGGAGTATTTGCCTTCATTGACGAATATGGGGAACGCTATCTATGGGGATGGCCCAGGGAGCATCAGTCATTTAAGGAACTGGATGCGGAAAAAGTATCTTTTCAAAAGATCCTTAAAGCAGACTGGGTGCATTCATCCGGAATGTGTCTTGCATATGACACGTCGGCGCGGGAGACTGTGATCCGGATTTTCAAAGAATGTTTTGAAGCGGGGATTCCCACGTCCTTTGACCTGAATCTGAGAGTGGACAACGGTGTGCTGGACCCGGATTATGAAAAGGCAGTCCGCGAGATTATCGGATATACCACATATCTGCTGGGATCGGGAACAGATGAATTTGCTTATCTGGGTGAAAAAAGGGACTGGAGAAAAAATGCCAAATCGTTTGTCACAGACAGCCGTGCGGTGATCGTGAGAAACGGAAAAGAGGGGTCTTACGGATTCTCTGCGGCTGAAGAGGCAGAGGCGCCGGCATTTCAAGTTACAGTAGAGGATACGGTCGGAGCCGGAGACGTCTATAATGCCGGATTTATCAGTGCGGTTCTGGAAGGCAGAACTTTGAGGGATTGTCTGTCCGCAGGAAACGCAGTGTCCGGATATACAGTGGAGAGAAAGGGCGCAAGAACCTGTCCTGACCTGGAACAGTTAAAAAGATTTTTGGAGGAACATCAGTAAAGAAAAGGAGAAACAATAATGAAGAAAGTTATTTTAGATTGTGATCCGGGACATGATGACGCTTTTGCCATGATGCTGGCAGTACAGCATCTGGACGTGCTGGGAATCACCACCATCGGCGGAAACTGTACGCTGGAAAACGTAACTAAAAATGCCCTGAAGGTGCTGGAAGTGCTGGAAAGAACCGATATCCCTGTATTTGCAGGACATTCCTGCCCGACAGCTGTGCCGCTGGTAACTGCGCCGCAGTTTCATGGGGAAACAGGGCTGGACGGACCTGTTCTTCCGGAGCCTTCCATAAAAGCACAGGATCAGCATGCGGTGGACTTTATTGTGGAAACCGTTATGAATACAGATGATGTTACTTTGATTGCAACAGGTCCTCTGACAAATATTGCGGCGGCAATCAACAGGGAACCGGGGATCGTGGAGCGTGTCAAAGAACTCAGCATCATGGGAGGGTCCGTTACATACGGAAACTGGACTCCTGCAGCTGAATTTAATATTTATGTGGATCCGGAAGCAGCCTATCGGGTATTTAACTCAGGACTTCATGTAAAAATGTCCGGTATTAATCTGACCAGACAATGCTGCCTTACAGCAGAGCATGTTGCAAAATTCCGTGAGATCGGAACCAAAGCGGCAAACTTTGCAGCGGACCTGACCGAATTCTTTATTGATACAACCATCAAGAGTGCATCACTTTCCGGAGCCAATATGCATGACGCCTGCGCAGTGGCATGGCTGGTTGATCCTTCATTGATTAAGGCGGCTGATATGCACATTGATATTGAGCTGAAAGGCGAATTGACAAGGGGAATGACCGTATGCGATTACCGTCATCTGAGAGGGACAGATCCGGCTGTTGATCTGTGCAGAGAGCCTCAGATGGACTTCAGAGGGGAACAGCCTAATGCGGAGGCTGCTTTGGAACTGGACTTTCCAGGCTTTATGGACCTCTTATATAAAACGCTGGAAAACTATCATTGATGAAGTACAGGATGATTTTATGGGACTTCGACGGAACATTGGCGGATACGAGAAGGGATGTATGGGGATCTCTGGAATACGCTGCTGAAAAATGCGGCGGGACACTTCCGGAAGAGTTTAAAAGTGATGACAGCAATCTTGGAAAAACTGTAAAAGATGTGTTTCGCCAGATTCAGCCGGCCCCAAATGAGGAAGAATATGAAGTATATGAGGATCTGGTCAGGATTCATTACAGGACGATTTGTGAATACCAAAATACATATTTCTATCCGGGAATCCGCAAGTTCCTCCTGGAAAGCAAAGAGGCAGGGGTGATCCATTATATTGTCACAATGAAGGCAGAGGAAGCACTGGAAAGACTCCTTGATAAGAAGGGATGGTCGGAACTGTTTTCCGGATGGATCTCCCCGGATTCTCTTCCGGGAAGGGAAAGAACAAAAAGTGAGATGATTGCCCATGTGATACAGGAATCAGGATTAGAAAACAGTGACTGTGTCTACATCGGAGATACATGGAGTGATGCTGCAGCCGCAGCAGAAAACGGCATTGACTGTGTTGGGGTTACCTACGGAGACGGGGACACAAAACAGCTCTGTGCCTTCAAGCCCAGATATTGTGCTGATGATGTCTCAGAGATTGCAGAAATATTGAAGGAAGGGGTATAAACATGCTTCAGGATTTTAACATATGTATGAATACCAAATTTGTGTTTGGACAAGATGCACAAAATCAAATTGGAAGTGAATTAAAGCAGATGGGCGTCAAAAAGGTCTTAATTCATCATGATAACGGCAGGTTTTTATATGACGGCGGCCTTTTGGAACAGATACAGAAGCAGCTTCTTAAAGAAGGCATTGAAAGCCTGGAGCTGGGAGGTGTCCAGCCCAATCCCAGATTAGCTCTCGTAAGAGAAGGGATACATCTTGCGAAAAAGGAACAGGTGGATATGGTACTTGCCATCGGCGGGGGAAGTGTCATAGATTCTGCCAAAGCCATCAGCTTGGGAGCAGTGACAGATCTGGACGTCTGGGACTTTTTTACCGGGACAGAGGCTCCTGAAAGATCTCTGCCGACCGGCGTGATTTTGACCTGTCCGGCAACCGGAAGTGAATCCAGCGATGTGACCGTAATCAATCACGCAGAGCTTGGAAAGAAGCTTTTGGTCAGCAGTCCGGTTATACGTCCGGCAATAGCGTTTATGAATCCGGAACTGACCTGCTCACTGCCGCCATTTTTGACCGCATGCGGTGTGACAGATATGTTCTCCCATGTGTGTGAGAGATATTTTGCGCCGGATTCAGAAATCGGTGTCATTGACCGTATGGCAGAAGGAATTTTGAAGACTCTTGTAGACATCGGTCCGAAAGTGCTGAAGGAACCAGACAGTTACGCTTACCGTGCTGAGATTATGTGGATTGGCTCTATTGCACATAATGATACAGTAGGCATCGGGCGGGTTCAGGATTGGGCAACCCATGAAATCGGGAATGAACTAAGTGCACTATATGACACGCCCCACGGTGCAACTCTTTCAATTATTATGGGATCCTGGATGAAATATGTCTATACGGAGAAACCGGAACGGTTTGCACGGTATGCAAAAGAAGTATTCGGAGTGGAATGGACCGGGGATAATACATTGGAAGCAGCCTTTCAGGGAATCTTAAAAACGGAAGAATACTTCCGAAGTATGGGAATGCCGGTGTCCTTTAAGGATTTCAGGATTCCTACAGATGAAGTGAATAAGATGCTGGACCAGATCGCTTTTCGCGGGGAGGATGACAGCATCGGAGGTATAAAAAGACTGAACCGGGAGGACTGCCGCAGAATCTTTGAAGCGGCGTTCTGATTCCGGAAACGAGCGAGTGAGGGAGACATGAAAATACTAAATTTTGGTTCTTTAAATATTGATTATGTTTATGGTGTAAGCCATTTTGTAGAAAAGGGAGAGACTATTTCTTCCGATACACTTCAGGTATTTGCCGGAGGAAAGGGACTGAATCAGTCCATTGCGCTGAGCAGAGCCGGTGCAGATGTCTATCATGCGGGCGTCATTGGAGCTGATGGAATGTTTTTGGGAGAAATCCTTTGTGAAGCAGGGGTAGATACACGTTATCTGAAAATCAGCCAGGAGACCCGGACAGGCAATGCGGTGATTCAGAAAGACAGGGAAGGTGATAACTGCATTATTTTGTACGGGGGTGCTAATCAGGCAGTCACAAAGGAACTGGCGGATATGGTCCTTGAAAACTTTGAAAAGGGAGACTGGATGGTTCTTCAGAATGAGATCAGCGAAATTCCTTATCTTGTGGAAAAAGCCCATGAGAAAGGGATGCAGATTGTCCTGAATCCTTCTCCGATGAATGAGAAAATTTTTGATATCAATTTAGATTATATAGACTGCTTTCTTCTGAATGAAGTGGAAGCCAGGGCTTTGCTCCAGTCAGACGGAGACAGCCAGATATTGTTAAAGCAGCTGAAAGAGCGGTTTTCCCATGCAGAAATTGTTCTTACACTTGGAGAAAAGGGTTCTATGTACGCAGGTGAACAGGGAATCGCAGAACAGTCAGCATACAAGGTTGATACAGTGGATACTACAGCGGCAGGGGATACATTTACCGGCTATTATACAGCCAGCCGCCTCCTGGGCAAGACAGTGGAGGAAGCACTTTATATGGCTGCCAGAGCATCGGCCATAGCGGTATCTAAAATGGGTGCGGCACCGTCCATTCCGGAAAGAGATCAGGTACTTGAGTTTGCCGCAGACCGGTCTTTCCAGTGGATGTAACTATATAAGGAGGAACAATATGAAAACTAGAAACATTATCATTGACACAGATCCGGGCATCGATGATGCAGCGGCCATTGCGGTAATGCTTTCCGAACCTTCTCTGGACGTTAAGCTGATTGCAAGTGTGTCAGGAAACGTGGGGATTGAACACACCACAAACAATGCATTAAAGCTTCTGGCTTTTCTGGAGAAAGATGTACCGGTAGCCAAGGGGGCTGCGGCTCCGCTTTTAAGAGACAACAGGTTTGCAACCAATGCACACGGGAAGTCCGGTATGGGAGGATTTGAATTTCCTGAACCTAAAGAGGAACTGCTGCTGAAAGAGAATGCGGTGGTCAGTGAGTACCGGACACTGATGGACTGTAAAGAGAAGGTGACTTTTTTAACCCTGGGGCCTTTGACCAATATTGCACTGCTCATCTCTACATTTCCGGAAGTGAAAGAAAAAATAGAAGAGATCGTTATGATGGGCGGTTCCACGGAGAGAGGGAACATCGGAATTTATGGAGAATTCAATGTGAGCATTGATCCGGAAGCGGCAAAGATTGTTTTTCGTTCCGGTATCCCTATAACAATGGTTGGACTGGATATCGGAAGAAAAGCCAGACTTACGGAAGGAGATTTGGAGGAACTTGAGAAAGGCGGAGCCACAGGAACAATGATCAGTTCTCTGTTCCGTTCTTACGACGGAGGACATGTGGAAGAAGGGGTGAAGATGTATGATCCGTCTGCCGCTATGTACCTGATGGAGCCGGAGCTGTTTGAGACGAGAGAGGCTTTTATTGATGTCGAGATATCCAGCCCGCTTACAATGGGAGCAACAGCAGTGGATTATGATGAAACTTTAGGCAGACCCAAAAATGCAGCTGTCTGCGTGGATGTGGATGTGGAACGTTTCCGCAGGCGCTATGTGCAGCGGGTTGCTGCAGCAGAACGAGAGTAACAAGATAATATAAAACACAAATTTGAAAGGTATGGTATAGGTAATGTCCAATACAGATGAGAGAAAAACAACAGGAATCCCGGTGCCTGCAGAAGGAACCCCGGAATTCCAGACAATGAACAGAATGGCAAAACGAGCAATCCCGCTGGTATTAATTATTTTTATTTTTGGAATTCTTGAGCAGCAGGCATTCGGAATGATCTTTGTAAATATCGGAAAGCAGCTGGGAACCCCGGAACTTGCATCGCTGATTACATCTCTTCCGGGTATCGCGCTTGGAATTGTATGTGTTATTTACGGATCGCTGGGTGACTTTGTATCCCTGAAAAAGATGACTCTGCTTGGCACTGTGGTGTTTGTGATCGGCTCTGCTATCGGATTTCTTCTTGGGCCGGTAAGCATCTGGGCGGTAGTAGCCGCACGTATGCTTCAGTCCATCGGAGGACAGGTTGCAGGTTCCGTGTTCCTGGTTCTTGTATCTAAATATATTTCCCAGAAGGAAAGGGTAGTTTACTATGGAATCTTTGTTGCAGTCTTTCGGTTTTCGGCAGCTCTCGGTGTCGTTGCAGCCGGATATGTGACAAAAATCGACTGGCGCTGGATGTTTGCGATTCCGGTTATCTCTGTTGTATTTTTGCCGGCATTGGCGAAAAACCTGCCGGATGAACATGCAAAGGGTGCCAAGATCGACGGATGGGGCTTTACACTGATCGGAGCCTTTGCCGGTGCCATTACAATGTTCTTTACGGATATGAATCTGCTCTGGTCAGTTGCATCAGTTGTAACTTTGGCAGCATTTATTATTTACATTAACAAAGCAGAAGATCCGATTATCACGCCGGCATTTTTAAAGAATCCAGCGTTTGTGGCAACCATGGTTGTTATCTTTGTAGGTTACTTTTTCAGCTACACACTGAATGCCGGTGTAAATGCAATCGGGCTTGAAGTGTTTGGTATTGACTCTGCACAGGTTTCCAATCTGCTTGTGTGGTCTATTCTTCTGGCAGCAGTTCTCGGTTTTGTGTGCGGACCGGTGATTAAAAAAATCGGCCGTTCTGCAGCCATTATTATGGCATTGGCGGCGATGGGAATCGGGCTGATCGCTATTGCATTTGCAATTCCTTATGGAAAGATTGCAGCTCTTGCAGCGGCACCGTGTATCTACTATTTCGGTACATCATTCTTCTATTCTCCGATCGTAGATACGGCAACACTGACCGTTTCACCGGAAGAGTCAGGCCGTGTGCTTGGAATCAATGACCTTGTACAGGCGATTACCGGATCTGTCGGTGTGGCAGTTTTCGGACAGATGATGTCAGCCGGTGTTATGTCAGGCGGAAGTATTACCGGTGTAAAAGCGGGGGCAGCTTCTACCTATGCAAATGTTTTTCTGATCGGCGGTATTGTAGTTCTTTCAGCATTGGTTATCTTTATTTTGACAAAGAAGATGATATACAGCCGTTCCAGAAAAGACGGATAAATAGATTCAGACAAACAAGACAGGGATCCTCATGGGACCTGTCTTGTCTTTTATTTCATAGGAAGATGCGTTCCATGAAATAAAAAGCACTCCGTGCAGGATGCGCACTTTGTTCCTTATAACTTCTTTACAGTTCTAAATGACCGTTCCGGAATTTCAGAGGGGACAGCCCGGTCCGGCGTGAGAATGCATTGATAAAGCTGGCGCTTGAACTGTATCCCAGATATTCTGAGATGCTTTCTATAGTTTGGGCTGTAGTTTTCAGCATTGTCTTGGCCAGGTTAATTTTACAGACGGCTTCATATTCGATAGGGGAATAGCCTGTCTCAGCCTTAAACAGATGAGAAAAATAGTACGGACTTAAATTCACATGTCCGGAAATATCACGAAGTGTCAGATTCCTGCAGGGGTTATCACGGATAAACTGGATAGCCTTTGAAACAGCGGGAGAATTTGCTGCACCGGTTCCCGGAACCAAAAGTCTAAATTCCCGGATATGGCAGAGACAGCTGTAGATGACAGCTGACATCTGTGCGTCTGTCACTTCCTGTTCAAAACAGAGTTTTGTAACTAAAGAATTGGCGGAGTCATAGATTTGTCTGTGGTTGTCCAGTTTAAATAGGGGGCCTTTGTTTTGGGCGATCAGGTGCCTGGTGACGGGAACCGCATTGTTTCCGCAATAGTGCATGTAGATAAACTCGCAGGAATCACCAGAATAGTAAACATGGGGTTTTTCACCGTCGATTAATATGATGTCATTCTTTGCAGCAGTACAGCAGGTTCCTTCATACTCCAAATGAAAGGTGCCGTCCATGACATACAGCAGAAGAGGAAAATGGTTTCCCTGGCGCTGTATGCGGTAGCCCCGCCGGCAGTAAAAATGGCCGCAGTTAATAATATAGTAGAAATAATCGGTGAAGGTATCTGACGGTGCAAAGAAAAAGTATTCTGAGTTTGGCAGTACGCCCGGCTCCCGGCATATCATAAAATATCCTCCTTATAAGCTTGTCGTGTGAAGTTTTTTCTTTATTATAAAATGATCCTTTTTAAAAAGCAATTTGAATAAACTTTTTGACAAGACGAAACAGTGTGGATGCCAGCATACTGTGCTATGATATCTTTAGATCAGAGAAGCAGAATGTTTTTGCTGATATTGTCAGCTGAAAGAGCAATCTTATGAAATAAAGAAGAAAAAGGAGAAAGAAATTATGAAGACAGCAGACCCAAAGAAAAAGGCAATATTAGAATCTATGAAAGGGCTGGTTGTATCCTGTCAGACACAGCCGGATGACCCGATCTACACAGAAGATATGGCGGTCAAGATGGCGGAAGCAGCGGCATGGGCAGGTGCTTCCGGAATCCGGGCGAATACTCCGAAACAGATCCGTGCCATCAAAGAAGCTGTGAATCTGCCGGTCATCGGTCTTTATAAGATCTGGAGAGAGGATACGGATGTGTTTATCACTCCCACGCTGGAAGCCGCAAAGCAGGTATGGGAAGCAGGGGCTGAAATCATTGCCCTGGATTGTACAGAGCAAATGACAGATAAAGGACGTCCGGCATGGGAGCTGCTTCCGGCGGTGAAGAAAGAAATACCGGAAGCTATAATTTTTGCAGATGTATCAAACTATGAGGAAGCCAGGCGGGCCGTAGAACTTGGAGCGGATATTGTGGCGCCGACTCTTTATGGGTACACAGAGGCAACTAAACACATTGAGGAGCCGGATTTAAGGGAGTTTGCCAGGATGTGCCGCGACTTCGGAGAGGATGTCTATATGATGATGGAGGGGCATGTCTATACTCCGGATGATGCTGTGAAATGCCTGTATCTGGGGGCACATGCCGTTGTGGTCGGCAGTGCCATCACAAGGCCGCATTTAACGGCTAAGCGTTTTGTGGATCTGATTTCAGGATATCAGCAGAACTGGAGAGATGCTGAAAAGGCAAAACACTAGCCGCTGCCGGAAGGAGGATATGGTATGGTCAAATTTGACGTGGACGGGGCCCAGAATGTAGAAGTAAGTGTAAAGATTCCATGTGAGAAGTCTTTAAAAGAGCAGCTTGTAATCATGGAGGAATATACAAAGGTGCATAAAGCCTGTGCAGATGCCCCGAAGGAAGTACGGGAGGTGGAGTGCTTAAAGGTTTTATATCCGAGAATGTTCCGGAGCATAGAACCGGAGGATTTAATCGCGGGGAGGCTGGATTTTCTGCCGATCGGATTTGGATGTGTTACCTCGCTCGGCGGAGTGGGACATTACTGTGTATTTCATAAACTCAGGGAATTCCAGTCACAATTAACGGATGAATCAGAGAAAAAGCGGGTGGATATTCTGTACGATTACTGGCTGGAACACGACCTGAAAACAGTTTACTGCAGAGAGGTGCTCACGCAGGATACCATCGGACGGTTTATTGACTGTAATTATCCGCTCATAGCCACTGCAAGGCTTTCCGGAATGATGCTCGATTATCCGAAGCTTCTGGAAAAAGGGATCGGAGGCCTAAAAGAAGAAATTGAAGAAAAGAAAAAGTACAGCCCGGACAACAGTTTTTATGAAGGAGCCCTGGGGTGTCTGAATATTTTTGTGAAATCTGCAGAATATCTTTGTGAGATGGCAAAAAAGCAAATGAAATCCTGTGATCCGGGACGCAGAGACGAACTTGAAACTATGTGCAGATCATTAAAGAAGATCCAGACGGAGAAACCGGAAACCTTCCACGAAGCACTGCAGCTGGTCTGGCTGTATGCACTGCTTTCCGGAGTCATCAACTACGGCCGCCTGGATGACTATCTGGGCCCGTATCTTGCCGCGGACCTAAAAAACAACAGGATTACCGAGGAAGAGGCCTACCGTTATGTCCATTCCCTGTGGACCATGATCGAAAACAGGAGGACCACAGTCAACGGAAGGATCATCGTAGGAGGAAGAGGGCGGAAACACCCCGAGGAGGCAGACCGGTTTCTGCATCTTGCCATGAAGGCAGCAAAGAACTGCCGCTATGTGGAACCGCAGTTTACGCTTCGGCTGGATAAGGATACTTCTGATGAAATTTGGAATGAAGCCCTGGATGCCCTTGGAGCCGGAGCAACTTACCCTACTCTTTATAATGATGATGTAAATGTGCCGGCTGTATCTTACGGAATGCGCGTGGATGAGAAAACGGCGGAACAGTATGTGCCCTTTGGATGCACAGAATATGTTATTCAGGGACAGAGCACCGGTACTCCCAATGTCTGCATCAATCTTTTAAAGATTTTGAATATTTTTATGAATGAAGGTATAGATCCTATGGACGGTAAAGATAAATCCGGAGGATTTCCATTAAAAAAACTGGAGGAATACCAATGCTTTGAAGATTTCTATAAAGGCTATCAAGGATTTCTTGATTATTATCTGGATCTGTCCGTGCAGGCACAGTATCACTCCTATGACGTTATGAACCGGCAGGTATCCTTTTTGTTTACCAGCATTCTGACCGATGACTGCCTGAAGCGGGGAAAGGCTCTTCTGGACGGCGGAGTCCGCTATCTGGGAGGGACAAATGAGATTTACGGCAGTATCAATGCTTCAGATTCCCTTTGGGCAGTAAAGCATCTGGTCTATGATACGAAAAAATATACATTGAAGGAGCTGCACCAGGCAGTTCTGCACAATTTTGAAGGATATGAAGCTGTCAGAAAAGACTGTCTGGCATGTGATAAATATGGGAATGATCTGGATACAGCCGACGGCATGGCAAATGATCTGTACGAATTTGTGGCAAAAGGAGTGCGGGATCGTGGTATCAGGCAGGGAATGCAGTATTTTCTCGTCGTGATCAGCAATAATCAGTTAAATACTGAGTGGGGAAACCAGACGGCGGCCTCGCCGGACGGGCGGCTGTCCGGGATGTATATGAATCCTGCAAACAATCCGCAGGGAGGTGCGGATAAGAACGGTCCCACTGCACTTTTAAACTCCCTTTCCAAATTTGACGCCAAGTATCATGGAGGTTCTGTGCAGAATATAAAGTTTTCGCCGTCCATGTTCAGGGAGAACCGTGAGATTATCAAACAGCTGATGAAAACATATTTTAAAAAAGGAGGCTGTCATCTGATGGTGACGGTAGTGGATAAGGCTGAGCTTGAGGATGCTGTAAAGCATCCGGAAAAGTACCCGAATCTGATTGTGAGAGTCAGCGGTTTTTCAGCAGTATTTGTCAACTTGGCTCCCAATGTACAGCAGGAGCTTTTGAGCAGATCCACTTATGACGAGGAAAGGTTCGGGATAAGGGAATGAAACTTGCCCGATAATATGTTATGATACCTTTACGGAATAAAATCAGGCAACGAAAAGGAGAAAATAACATGAAAACAACAGATGAACGAAAAAAAGCAATCTTAGAATCTATGAAGGGTCTGATCGTATCCTGTCAGGTACAGCCAGAAGACCCGATTTATACGGACAACATGGTCGTTAAGATGGCAGAGGCTGCACAGTGGGCAGGAGCAGCCGGAATCCGTGCCAATTCTCCGGAACAGATCAAAGCCATTAAAAAAGCAGTGGATCTGCCGCTGATCGGTTTATATAAAATCAAGAGGGGAGACGAAGAAGTTTTTATTACTCCTACCTTGGAAGCGGCGAAGGAGGTTTGGGAAGCCGGAGCTGAGATTATTGCTATGGACTGTACGGACAGAATTACAAAAGAAGGCCGTCATGCGTGGGAGCTTGTGGCGGATGTAAAGAGGGAAATACCGGAGGCTATGATATTCGCTGACGTTTCCAATTATGATGAGGCAAAAAAAGCGGCTGAATTAGGTGTTGATATTGTAGCGCCGACCCTGTTCGGATATACAGAAGAGACAAAACATTTTGAAACCCAGGATATGAGAGCATTTGCAAAAATGTGCCGGGATCTCGGAGATGATGTGTACATGATGATGGAAGGACATATCAATACGCCGGAAGAAGCAGTAAAATGTCTTTACCTTGGGGCACATGCGGTGGTAGTCGGAAGTGCAATCACAAGGCCGCATCTGACAGCAAAGAGATTTACGGACCTGATCTCAGGTTATCAGCAGTAGACTTAAAAGAGTTATTGTTCTTCTAATAGAAAATCTGCGCACGGCAGTCTGATAAAACCGCCGCGCGCAGATTTATTTTTTTCGTGGTGATTATGTTTATTCTTCAAATCTTGGTTCTATATATTTCTTAATAAATTCTATCCGGTCCTTAACTCTTGGTTTAAATAGAGAAGCTATGGCAGCCACAAGGTTTTTTTTTGTGTTGACGTAGATGACATTTCCTCCGTCTCCCATTGCCGCAAAGCCATCCTCATGAATCCACCATAAATATCCATAAGAGAGATTCATTTTTTCCCACCGGCTGTGTTCTTTTGTACTCTCATTGATCCATTCTGCAGAGACAATGCGTTTTTTATCCCACAGTCCGCTGTTTAGGTACAACTGGCCCAGCTTTGCCATATCTGCAGGAGAGAGTGTAAGCCCCCATCCTCCTGTATTAGTTCCGGCCGGGTCACAAACCCATCCGCTGATATCTGTAGCTTTGTTAAATGCCAGCTGTTCTTCTTTGGAATGAAATACTACATTGTTCTTAACCGTGATTCCTAACGGCTTAAAAAGATTGTCAGAGGCAAAATCAAATACAGACTGTCCTGCGGCTTTTTTTAGAATTCCTGTCAGGATATCCGGTCCTATGAGAGGAGTATATCTGAACTGCCCTATTTCTCCCCGGCCTCCCAACAAATCAAGTGTAAACGCAGCCATATCATCACTGGTGAAATATTTAATGTAAGGAGCAGACTTATATTTAAAAGGAGCTGTCATGGTCAGCAGATTTCTTAAAGTTATATTCTGTATCGTTTTTTCTCTCTGTTTTGGGATATAATCAGGGAAAAAATCCAGTACTTTCTGGTCAATATCTGCGATATATCCTTTGTCCACGGCAATTCCGATCAAAATGGAAATTATACTTTTTGTCACAGAATATACATGGATGCGGCTGTCGGCAGTACAGGCATTAAAATAATGCTCATACTGTGTTTCACCGTCCTTTAATACAACGATACCTGCAATGTTGTCATAGTCTTTGATGATGATATTTTCGATTTCTTTCATGTTTGGCTGTTTGGTCATAATACTTCCTTTCATCCATTGTTTTATGTGATAAAGGATATCCTTATGACTAAGGATAAAGCCATTAAAAATTCTTTACAAGCCCCAATTTTAAAAAAATTTAGATTCCATATTTGAAGAAAGAAAATGTATCTTAGAAGCCTATAAAATGATATGATAACAACAGATGTTAAAATAGAATATGAGGTGAGAGCTATGCTGATGTCGAATCGTATTAAAGAAATCATAGAAGTCATACTAAACAGCAAAGGGTATGTTACAGTTGGAGAAATTGCAAGACAGATTGAAGTATCTGACCGTACTGTGTACCGTGAAATTCCTGAAGTTACGGAAGTCATGAGAGAGTACGGGGTACAGTTAAATACAGCGAGCAAAAAAGGAATGGTTGCAGTGGGAAGTGCAGAAGATATGAGGAATCTGCGCATTTCTCTGGGTATGAAAAAACAGATATATATTGTAGACCCAAAAGAACGGGTTGATTTTATACTGCTGTATTTACTTCATGAATACGATTACATAAAAACAGAAGCATTGGCCATCGACAATCATACATCAATTCCCACTGTAAGGAATGATCTGAAAAAAGTAAAGGAACAGCTCAGCGGGTATGATCTGCACCTGATTCAAAAGAAGGGTGAGGGCATTCTGATCACAGGAAGTGAGATTGAAAAAAACTCACTTATGGTTCATACGCTGCTGAATCATGCAGATGAATCCAGCCTTTATCAGTGGCTGAACAGTCAGGGGGACCTGTCTAATCCATTTGTGAAGAGAATGGAAGAGTATGGATACCGTCATGTCATGTCGGTATGTCATCGGAATATAAAAAATATCATCCAGGATCAGTACGAACTTTCTACCATGATTAAGGACCGGGAGTATTTGGAATATATACTGCTGATTGCTATGATGATCAGCTGCCATCAAAAAGGCAGACCTTATGAAAAAGAATTTGAGACTGAGAATTTTAACAAAGAAGAGCAGAAGATTACCCAAAGGGTTAAAAAATCCCTGGAAAAGGAATTCGATATCCTGTTAAGCGAACAGGAAGAGCAGTATATCAGCTGGGTTCTGCATGTGGGAATGGTTCAGGATACATCCAGAATATATACAATTCAGAACCATAAGCTTGATACGAAAATATATAACTTCATTCAATATGTGGAAGACCGGATGGGGATTCAATTAATCCGGGACAAGGAATTAAAAGAAAGTTTATATATTCATATTGACCGGGCTTTAAGCAGGATCCGCAGCGGCATGTGCATTTCCAATCCGTTGATTGAAGATGTAAAGAGAGATTATGAAGAATTGTTTATTATTATCAGGGAAGGTGTAAACAAGATCTTTGAGGAGGACTTCTTCCCGGATGATGAGATCGGATATTTGGTTCTCTATTTTGCAGTATCTCTGGACAATGTTATGAAGCGTTCCTTCCGCATTCTTGTAGTATGTTCAGGGGGCATGGGCTCGTCGAAGATGCTTTCCCACCGCCTGGAACAGGAAATACCGGAAATATGTGTGCGCAAGGAGGTGTCGCTGATTGGGTTTGGACAGGAGAACTTGGACGAGTATGACCTGATATTGTCTACGATCCCTCTGTATATTGACAAACGGAATTATCTGAAGGTATCGCCGCTGCTGAGCCGCAATGAATTAGAACAGATTCATGAAGCTATCAAGCGGCATAAATACAAAACCATGCGTAAAATAACGGTACGCGAGAAAGAACGGCGTCAGCTGGAAACTCAGGATAATATAGAATCTCTTGAAAAGCTTCGGGTCTTAATGGACGCGGGGCTGAGAGTCATCAAAAGATTTAAAGTGATCCGGGCCAAGGAAAAGAGTTTAAAAAATAACCTGCTGCGGGTTTTGTCAGAAGAAAGCGGCAGGATGGCAAAGGAATTTGATGCCGGGAACCGAAAGCAGCAGTATTATCTGATGCCGGCAGCAGAGATGGTATATTATGAAGCAGTTTTTTCTCAGATGTCGGAACCCAGATTATTTGCTGTTCATTTTGAAGATGAGCAGTATATGAGCGGCGGAGAAAAGTACACGGATGTCATCTATGCCGTATATCCTGAAAATCCTTCGGAATATGAAAAGAATATTTTAAATCATGTGCTGGAAAGTGTGATTGCTGACAAGGATATTCAGGATATGATCCACAGGGCAGATGAAAGAGGCATAAAACAATGGATCGCATATCGGTTTAAGCAGTATTTATCAGAGCTTCTGTCAATATAAAAATATAAAACAAAACCTGCAGGCAGTATGGTTCATCAGACCATTGCCTGCAGGTTTTGTTTCTTATTGCATAGGAAATTCCTTTGGAATCCCCTATTTGGTCTCAGACACAAGTGATAAGTTTGTCAAAATAAATTTGAAAAATCCAGAACTGGAACAAGTAGATTTTGCGCAGTGAGTTTTCTATAATTTAACCATAAACAAAAACAGCCGCTAACACATTAGATTGTAGAATAGGAGATTATTTATGAAAGCAGTACATTTTGGAGCAGGTAAGATCGGCAGAGGATTTATCGCGGATTTATTGCATAATACCGGATATGAGATTACGTTTGTGGATGTCAATGAAAAGCTGAATGCGGAGATGAACCAGTACCATAATTATTATCTGTATGTGATTCAGGAAGATTACAGACGAAAAGAAATTGACAAGGTATCTGCGCTATCTCCAATTACACAGCCGGAGGAAGTTTCCCAGGCTGTTGTGGATGCAGATCTGGTGACAACAGCAGTGATTGCCGACAACTTCCCAAAGATCGCAAATAATCTGGCTGCCGGATTAAAAGCGAGACTGGATGCGGGAAAAGACAAGGTCAACGTGATCCCTTGTGAGAACGCATTTTACTGCGGAGTGATGTTAAAGGACGAACTGTTAAAGACAGGAATTCTTACAGAAGAGGAATTGGAGAAGATAGCGGCGATCCCAAGCACGGCAGTGGACCGTATGGTATTTGCAGCTGACCGCGACGGAAGAGATGGTATTGATGTAGGAAATACTTTTGAACTTGTGATAGAAAAGAATAAATTAGTCGATCCGGATGCAGAGCCGATCAAAGGCGCTGAATATACAGGCAACCTTGATAAGTATCTGGAGAGAAAGCTCTGTGTTGTCAACGGAGGGCATACTATGTCAGCCTACATTGCCCGTCTGATGGGATACGATATTATCCAGGACTACTTTATGGTGCCGGAGAATACCAAGCTTACAAGAGACATTATGCTGCAGGCAGCTGCTTTTATCGAGAAAAAGCACGGATTTGCTCATGATGAAATGGTGGATTATATCGACGCCACGATCGGACGCTGGTCTACTCCGGGCGTAAAAGATACGATCGAGCGGATTGCCAAGGCACCGATCCGAAAGCTGGATCCGGAAGACCGTATGGTGAAGTCTGCAATAGAGTGTGAGAAATACGGGCTTGCCAATGATCTGATTATAAAAGGGATTGCAGCAGCATTTTTATATGACATTGAGGGAGACGAGCAGGCTGCAGAGATTAAGGCATATGTGGATGAAAACGGAATTGAAAAAGCAATTACACATTATACCGGAATTGAGGCAGGAAGCCGGATCTATGATGAAATCTTAAAAGATTACAATGAATATCAAGCCAAAAAATCCAACTAAATTCAGGAGGAATAGAAAATGAAATTACAGCTGGCATTAGATGAAATGAATCTTGTGGACGCCCTGCGTTTTGCGGATAAAGTCGCAGAACATGTGGACATTATTGAAGTGGGGACACCGTTTGTCATGGACGAGGGAATGCGGGGGGTGCGTGAATTCCACCGTTTCTTTCCGGAAAAAGAGATCCTTGCAGATTTAAAGATTATGGACGGTGGTTACCTGGAGGCAAGTTATGCCTATGAAGCAGGGGCAGCGTATGCCACAATCCTTGGAGTTTCCGACAATCTGACAATAGAGGGGGCTTTAAAAGCTGCCAGAGCTTATGACAGAAAGCTGGTGGTAGATATGATCTGTGTAGAAGATCTTCCGTCAAGAATCACAAAGATGGAGGAAATCGGAGTAGATATTCTTGCAGTACATACCGGAGCCGATCAGCAGGCAGCAGGAAGAGAGCCGATTCAGGACTTAGAAGTCATGACAGCAAATGCAAAGAAATCTCAGATTGCCGTTGCGGGAGGAATCAACAGCAAAACGATTGCAAAATATGTGGCATTAAAACCGGATATCGTCATCGTAGGATCCGCCATCGGACATGCTGACGACCCGGTTGCTGAAGCAAAAGCAATTCAAGATGCCTTATTATAATTCAGGAGGAAAAGAGAACATGAGTGAGTGTAAAAATGTTTTTTCCATTTTAAATGAATTGATGGAAAATGCAAAAGAGATCCAGAACGAAGATGTGTTGAAGGTAGAAGACTTAATAATGAATGCGAAACGGATTTTTGTGGGAGGAGCAGGCCGTTCCGGCTTTGCAGCCAGAGGATTTTCCAACCGTTTAATGCATTTGGGGTTCCAGGTATATTTTGTAGGAGAACCTACGACGCCAAGTATTCAGGAAGGGGACCTGCTGATCCTGGGTTCAGGATCAGGCAATACAGCCAGCCTGGTTTCCAATGCAAAAACCGCAAAAGCACAGGGAGCAAAGGTAGCTACAATTACCATGTTTCCGGAAAATAAGATTGGTTCCATGGCAGACGCAGCAATCCGCATTCCGGGCGTGACAGAGAAATGTGCAGGCAAAGGAAAAGGAAGTGTCCAGTCTTCAGGATCATCCTTTGAGGAACTGACATGGATTACATATGATGCCATTGTCATGGATTTAATGAGAATCACAAATCAGGGAGATAAGGAATTATTTGCACGTCACGCAAACATGGAATAAGAATACAAAGAAAAGAGGAATTTTTATGAACAATTTTACATTTTTAAGCCCTACCAGATTGGTTGTAGGAAGAGAAGCTGAAAAAGAAACAGGAAAATGGATTAAAGAATACGGCGGAACTACCGTATTAGTGCACCATGACAGCGGGTTTGTAAAACAGAATGGCTTTGTCGATCAAGTGATCAGCATGTTAAAAGAAGACGGATTAAAAGTCGTAGAATTAGGGGGAGTCGTTCCAAATCCTCATTTATCAAAAGTTTATGAGGGGATCGAACTTTGTAAAAAAGAAGGCGTGGATTTTCTGCTTGCTATCGGCGGAGGAAGTGTAATAGATTCAACAAAGGCTATCGCTATGGGTCTTCCTTATGAAGGTGATGTATGGGATTTCTTTATTGAAGAAGATGGAGTTCCGCATGATATTCCGACGAAGAGTACACCGCTTGGAGTCATTCTTACAATTGCTGCCACAGGAAGTGAAGCGTCAAACAGCTGCGTTATTACCAAAGCGGACGAGAATCTGAAGCGTTTTTGTGACAATGATATTAACCGTGCAAAATTTGCCATTGAAAATCCCGAGCTTACAATGACGCTGCCGCCATTCCAGACAGCATGCGGAATTATTGATATCATGTCTCATTCTTTTGAAAGATATTTTACACCGGAAAAAGAAAATGATATTTTGACTGATTATTTATGTGAGGCTATTTTCCATACATGTATGGACTGCGGCCGCATCCTTGTAAAAGATCCAAAGAATTATGAAGCGAGAGCCAGCATTATGGTGGCATCCTCTTTATCACACAACGGCCTGACCGGAATGGGAAGAACCGGAGATTGGGCTTCTCACTTTATTGAGCATGAGTTGTCCGGTGAATACCAGAGTGTTACCCACGGAGCAGGGCTGGCAGTTATCACACCTGCATGGATGAAATATGTGTATAAAGACAACATGGATAAGTTTATAAAATGGGCAACCCGTGTTATGGGCGTTACAATGGACTACAGTGATCCGGAAAGGACTGTGCTGGAAGCGATTGACCGTTTAGAATTGTTCTTCCAGAGCCTTGGAGTTCCTACAAAGTTGAGTGAGGTTCCGGGAGTAGAAGACCTGGATGAAGAAGTCATGGAGCGCATGGCAAAACGTGTGCGCGTTGTCCATGAAGACGGAAGTATCGGATGGGTGCGCCAATTATATACACAGGATATTGTAGAAATATTTAAACTGGCTATGTAACAGTACCAATGATAAAACCCCGCGGAGACAAAGTGCGATGAGCTTTGTCTCCGCGGGGTTTGTGAGTATTTTGAATAAATACAAACATTGCATGTTTCCTTATTCTTCTAATTAAAGTATAATATAAACAGGAAAGGGATGGTGATGAAATGAAAAGATTCAGTTTACGCACTTTACTGACAATCGCACTTATGGCATTTGGCTTATTTTTGTTCTCTCCGGTGGACGTTTCGGCAAAAAATCCAAAAGAGGTAACATTAAAACCTGGGAAAACCTACAAGAAATATGACATTACCGGAGATAAGAAAAAGGATAAAATATTAATAAAATTAACCAGCCACAAGAATAACCCATCAATTAAGATGAAGACGGCAGTTTATGTAAACGGCAGGAAGGTTTATTCAAAAAAGGGATACAGCTATGGCATCACTGCTAAAATCTATACCTTAAAGAATAAAAAGCCGTTTTTGTATCTAAACAGCTGGGCAGACAATGGAGACGGCCCTGTCAATGCGCTGTTTCGCTATAAGTCTAAAAAGCTGAAAAAGGTGATAAATTTTCAGACACTGTTTGGAAGCAAATATGGCACATATGGGACTCATCCCGGCGGATCGGTAGTCAAAGTAAAAGGCAATACAGTGACTGCAAGGTTTGATCTGATGTCCTGGACGATTGGCCCGTCTTCCTATGAATATCAATATAAATATAAAAAAGGAACCCTGAAGCGTACAAGTTCTGCGGGAAAAGTTTATACGTCACTAAACAGCAGCACTGCAACAGCAAAGAAAAATATCAAAGTTTACCGGACGGCAAAGATCAGTTCCTCTTTTACAGTTTTAAAGAAAGGACAGAAAGTACAGTTTATAAAGTCCTATGTAAAAGGCAAACATCACTTTTTAAAGATCAGAATGTCTAATAAAAAGACAGGATGGATAAAAGGCCAAATCAAATACTCTGATTTTGAAAACAGAATGTTTCAGGAGGTGATTTGGGCAGGATGAGACACACTTATCTGTTGAATTCTTCCTGTGTATAGTGTATAATTGCTACATGAGAGAGTGTTTTATTAATTAGGATTGGCTGTATTATTTTATTATGATGCCGGCATTTATGATATTGTTCTAATTGCGGTATAGCCTGCGGGTTATGGCTTATCATTGTGCCATCAGATCATCGGCAATTATACATTACAGATTAACAGAGACGCCCTCAGATGTGTGTCTCTGTTTTTTATCCTTGAGATAAAACTCACTCAATTAGGAAGTTCCAAAACTTTTACTAAGGAGGAGAGAATATGCGTTTGTTCATGTTGAAAGAGTCTGGAAAGGAGAATACATATGGATGATTTATTATTTGATGTGTCGGATTTAATACCTTTTATCATCATTGCGGTGATCATAGCTGTTGTTGTCATTATATTTTTGACTGGTTATGTAAAAGCATCTCCTGACACAGCTCTGATCATTTCAGGAATGAGAAAGAAACCGAGGTTTCTTATTGGTAAGGCAGGAATTAAAATTCCATTTTTTGAAAAGAAAGATGAATTGAGTTTAAGGCTTGTCTCTGTGGATGTCAAAACATCCAGCCCGGTTCCCACAGCAGATTATATTAATATCAATGTAGATTCTGCTGTCAATATTAAAATCGGAAGTTCACAGGAGATGCTGGAAAAAGCATCACAAAACTTCTTAAACTGCGGAATTGATATTATCGGCATGACTGCCCGGGAAGTGCTGGAAGGTAACATGAGGGAAATCATCGGGCAGATGGAGCTTAAGGAGATGGTTTCTGACCGCCAGAAATTTGCAGAGAAGGTAAAAGATAATGCAGTTCCGGATCTGGGGGCTATGGGCCTTGAAATTATCAGTTTCAATGTGCAGAATTTTGTAGATGACAATGAGGTTATCGAAAATCTTGGTATCGACAATATATCAAAGATTAAAAAGTCTGCGGCAATCGCCAGGGCGGAATCTGAAAAAGAAGTTGCAGTTGCACAGGCACAGGCAGATAAAGAAGCTAATGATGCGAGGGTTGCCTCAGAAACAGAGATTGCAATTAAAAATAACCAGCTGGAAATCCGTAAGGCAGAGCTTAAGAAAGAAGCGGATTTAAAGAAAGCAGAAGCAGATGCAATCTATAAAATTGAGGAACAGGAGCAGAGAAAACAGCTGGAAATTGCCAACGCCAATGCAAATATCGCCAAGCAGGAGCGGGAAGTTGAATTAAAGACAAAAGAAGTTGAGGTCAGAGAAAAGGCATTGGATGCCGAAGTCCGTAAAAAAGCGGAGGCTGACCGCTTTGCAAGGGAGCAGGATGCGGAAGCAGAACTTTATGAACGTAAAAAAGATGCGGAAGCAAAAGCCTATGAGGCGGCACAGGAAGCCGATGCATTAAAGGCTACAGCCCAGGCTGCAAGATTCCAGGCAGAGCAGGAAGCCGCCGGTGTACGTGCAAAGGGTGAAGCAGAAGCGACAGCGATTCAGGCAAAAGCATTGGCAGAAGCGGCAGGTATCGAGAAGAAAGCAGAAGCTATGGCCAAAATGGGAGAGGCAGCAATTCTTGAAATGTACTTCAAAGCTTATCCTGAAGTTGCAAAGAGTGTGGCAGAACCTTTATCTAAGGTAGATTCTATCGTGATGTATGGAGAAGGCAATTCAGCAAAATTAACAGAAGATATTGTAAAATCAGTGACTCAGGTAGATCAGGGACTGCAGAAGTCCATGGGAATTGATATTAAGTCCTTATTGGCAGGAGTGATCGGGGGCAAAGTTGCCTCTGTGGGAGTGCAAAAGGAGACGGAACCTGACACTGACAGCAAGATTGAAGAAACCGCTGAGCCAACGGAACAAGAATAAAGCCGTATTTTACACCAGCTCAGACTGTAGATAAAACGGTTCGCAGAATGAATTCTGCGGACCGTTTTGATATTCCGGGTTTTTAAAGGCGGTCCATATGCTGTTTCTTGAGTTTGTCCGGCTGAGCGTATATAATTGAAGGGGCCTGTGACAGGCAGAAAAGTTATTAGAGGATACCCGCATATCTGCAGAAAATAGAGGACGGTGGTAATAAATGAAACGTATTTTCTTTGTCGAAGATGATTTGAGTTTAATCAGTGGTTTATCTTTTGCCATGAAAAAGCAGGGATATGAAATAGACATTGCCCGTACAAGCCTTGAAGCGAAAAGATTATGGATGAACACAGCGTATGATTTAGTGATTCTGGACGTGTCGCTTCCGGATGGTTCCGGCTATGATTTGTGCAGGGAAATCCGTAAAACTTCAAAGGTGCCGATTATGTTTCTTACTGCGGCTGATGAAGAGACGGACATTATAATGGGGCTGGATCTGGGCGGCGATGATTACATAACAAAGCCATTTAAGCTGGCGGTCTTTTTATCCAGAGTAAACGCCCTTCTGCGCAGAAGTGATAATTTTAATCAGGCAGATACCGAATTAAAATCGAATGGTATTAAAGTACAGCTGTTAAAGCAGGAAGTTTCTAAAAATGAGGAACTGCTTGACCTTACCGCCAATGAATATAAGCTGCTGTGTCTGTTTATGGAAAATCCCGATATTGTCCTTTCGCCGGAACAGATCTTAAGCAGGCTGTGGGATTGTGATGAAAATTATATTGACAGCAATACACTCACTGTGTATATCCGCAGGCTGCGTACAAAAATTGAGGATGATCCGGGCAAGCCGGAAAAGATCATAACAGTGCGCCGAATGGGATATAAGTGGAATACGGCTGATCGGAGTGGAAGATGAAGATATTGGTAAACAGGAAAACGAAATCATTGTTCTGCAGGGTGCTGTTCATTTTCACAGTGTTTACCCTGCTTTCTGCTGCGCTTGCAGGCTTGAGGCTTAAAAATGCCGCAGTATGCATTGGAATATGTTCTCTGTGTATGAGCCTTTTGATCCTGCTGCTCCTATACAGGTACTTTCATGAGCAAAATGAAATTATGGAACATGCTGTCATGCAGATTAAAGATTATATTTCCGGCAATCAAAATGCCCGGATTGAATGTTACGACGAGGGCCAGCTGTACAGATTGTTCCATGAAGTAAACTCCTTAGTTTCCATTCTGAACGCACATGCAGAGAATGAAGAAAAAGCCAAGAAGTTTTTGAAGGACACCATATCGGATATTTCCCATCAACTGAAAACACCTCTTGCCGCTCTTAATATCTATAACGGCATCATGCAGGAAGAAGCCGGCGGGCTCTCTGCAATCAAGGAATTTACTGACCTTTCCGAGCAGGAACTTGACAGAATTGAAACGCTGGTACAAAATCTTTTGAAAATAACGAAACTTGACGCTGGAACTATGATTCTGGAGAAGAAGACAGAAAATATGTCTGAAATGATGGACAGTATCAAACAGCATTTTATTTATCGAGCGAAACAGGAAGAAAAGCTCTTATGCCTGTCCGGGGATGATAATGTTGTGTTATCCTGTGACCGCAGCTGGCTGAGCGAGGCAATCAGCAATATAGTAAAAAATGCGTTTGACCATACCGCGGCAGGAAATACAATCAGTGTGGAATGGAAACAATTTGCCTCCATGGTACAAATCATCATTAAGGATAACGGAAGCGGTATCCATAAGGAAGATCTGCACCATATTTTCAAAAGATTTTACCGCAGCCGTTTCTCTAAGGATACACAGGGGATCGGGCTTGGCCTGCCGCTTGCGAAGTTGATCATTGAGGCACATAACGGGACGATCGAGGTTGACAGTGAATTAGGTATCGGAACTGTTTTTACAATCACTTTTTTAATTCCTACAAAATTGTAGGCTTTGTGTCATCTGACAGTAAGGCTGGTATGATACCCTTTCAGTATCAACATAAGAAAGAGGTGATGATCCTGTGAATAATTTATTGGAAGTAAAATCAATTTCTAAAACCTACGGCAGCGGAGAAACTGCTGTACATGCATTAAAGAATGCTAAGTTCTCAGTACCAAAAGGCGAGTTTGTGGCGGTTGTCGGTGAATCCGGATCTGGAAAGAGTACACTTTTAAATATGATCGGTGCACTTGATACCCCTACTTCTGGGAAAGTTTTGATTGACGGAAAAGATATTTTTGCGATGGATGACAGACACTTGACGGTATTCCGGAGGAGGAATATTGGATTTATTTTTCAGAGCTTTAATCTGATACCAGAACTGACCGTTGAGCAGAATATCATATTCCCTGTACTGCTGGACTACCAGAAGCCCGACCAAAAGTATTTAGAAGAACTGCTTACGGTGCTTAACTTGAGGGAACGCCGCAGTCATTTACCAAGTCAGCTGTCCGGCGGACAACAGCAGCGTATCGCAATCGGACGGGCATTGATTACCAGGCCGGCCCTTATCCTTGCAGATGAGCCTACAGGCAATCTGGATATGCAGAACAGCAGCGAAGTCATCGCGCTTCTAAAAGAGGCGTCAAAGAAGTACGAGCAGACTATCATTATGATTACACACAGCCGGAGTATTGCGCAGACTGCAGACAGAGTTCTGCAGGTGTCAGACGGTGTACTGACCGACTTTGGGAGGTGTCGTGAATGAAAAGCTATCTAAGCCTTATTCCGATTTCTTCCAGAGTACATAAACGCCAGAACCGTATGACCCTTTTATGTATTATCTTTGCTGTATTTTTGGTGACGGCAGTTTTCAGCATGGCAGAGATGGGCATCCGGATGGAACAATCAAGACTATTAGATAAACATAATAATCTTTCGCTTCAGGATGTGACAAATAGTGCCATGGGACAATCCATTTATCTGATTGCTGTAGTATTGTTTGTAATGATACTGACCGCGGGAGTTCTGATGGTTTCAAGCAGCATCAACAGCAATGTCGCACAAAGGACAAAGTTTTTTGGAATGATGCGCTGTATTGGAATGAGCAAACAGCAAATTAAACGCTTTGTGCGGCTGGAAGCACTTAATTGGTGTAAAACTGCGGTTCCCACAGGGATTGTACTTGGAATTGCTGTCACATGGGTATTGTGTGCTGTTTTACGTTTCCGCGTCGGCGAAGAATTCTCCCATATTCCCCTTTTTGGCATCAGCGGAATAGGCATCATCAGCGGAGTTATCGTAGGTCTTGTTACCGTTTTGCTTGCCGCAAGATCTCCGGCAAAACGGGCAGCAAAGGTATCCCCTGTTACGGCAGCATCGGGAAATGCAGAGAATACGGACAACAGCCGCCGTGCAGTAAAGCATCAGGTCTTCAGAATTGAAACCACACTTGGCATTCATCACGCAGTATCAGCAAAAAAGAACTTTATTCTTATGATAGGTTCCTTCGCCCTCAGCATTATTCTTTTTTTGAGCTTTTCGGTGCTGATTGATTTTGTTGGCTGTCTTATGCCTCAGTCCTCCAGCACTTCGGATATTGATATCTCAAGCCGTGACGGTTCAAATTCAATCAATCCTGAGATGCTTGACAAAATCAGCGGTATGAAGGGCGTAAAATGTGTTTTCGGACGCAGAAGCTGTTTTCAAGTTCCTGCAGAATTAAAAGATCAGCAGCAGCTTTCTAGGGATGTAGATATTATTTCTTATGATGATTTTGACTTAGACTGTCTGAAAAAAGATCATATGCTGAAAAGAGGCAGTGAACTGTCCAAGGTGTATAAAAACAGCAGGTATGTACTTGCTACTTGGGACAAGGACAGTCCTTTACAGATTGGCAGTAAAATAAAAATAGACAATGAAGAACTTGAAATAGCGGGGTTGCTGAAGCACGACCCATTCAGCAGTAATGGCCTCACAAATGGGAAAATTACACTCATTACTTCCGGCCAAACTTTCTCCCGCATTACCGGCATAACCGACTATTCACTTATCATGATACAGACAGCAAATAACATAACAGATAAAGATGTAACCGCGATCAATGCATTATTAGACAAAAACTATGTATTTAAGGACAGGCGGGATCAACGAACCACAGGAACATATATAGCGTTTGTATCTTGTGTATATATTTTCCTGGCTATCATTACTTTAGTAACGGTATTGAATATTATAAACAGCATTTCCATGAGCGTCTCTGCAAGGATCAAGCAATATGGGGCAATGCGGGCGGTTGGCATGGATGAACACCAGATTATGAAAATGATAGCTGCAGAAGCGTTTACCTATGCAATTTCCGGCTGTATTGCCGGCTGTGCGGCCGGTCTGCTGATCAGCAGGTGGTTATACGGCATCTTGATTACGTCTCATTTTCAATATGCTGTCTGGAGTGTTCCCGTTGTTCCTTTGCTGATTATACTCATACTTGTATTTGCAGCTGCGGCTGCCGCGGTCTGGGCTCCGGCAAAACGGATCCGGAACATATCAGTAACAGAAACAATCAATGAATTGTAAACAGCTTTCTATCTGTTTCATCTTCAGCGGCGGTTTTGAAAATGAAAGCCGCCGCAGTTTTTCTGTACTGTTTATAAGGAAATCTCAACTAAAAAAAGATAGAAGCAGCAGAAATTAAAAAATTAACTTCTGCTGCTTCCCGATTTAAAGGAATAAAGAAAATGAGTTGGCGGATGTCACAATATTAGCATCCGGATTTGTTAGCGAAAGATTCACAATCAGTACATTCTTTTGTTGTCGGATTTGGTTCATGTGTTCCGACTTTGATGGAATCTAATGTGCAGTAATCTGCGCTGCCTGCATGATAGGCACAGTTGTTGATTGTACATTCAATACATTCGTTTTTTCCGTTTACTTTCATAATAAGGCTCCTTTCAATTTTGATACCTCATTATTATCTCCCTAATCGTAAAAAAGGATTCATCTTTTAATTACCGTTAAATGTCAAAAATTAAATAGAGATCAACGTGATGTTACAATTTTTTTAAAGAGAACCCCTATGGTTGACACTAAATAAAATGTTGGTTATCCTTATACATGTCAGGCTGAACACAGGCTTGATAATTGGCTATAATATAAGAACGGGAGAACTATATGAAAAAAATAAAACGAAAATACCTCTATATCATCGGTGCCGTGGCAGCAGCATTGACCGCATCACTGATCGCAGTACATATATATTACAAAGACCGGTGGTATCCCGGAAGCAGCATCAATGGAATGAAAGTATCCGGTATGACCTACGAAGAATCTTTAAACAAAATGAAGGATACCGTAAACCGTTATAAAATTATAATCAAAGGGAGAGATAACGGAAGTTTTACGGTTACAGGAAAGGATGTTGGTTTAAAAATACAGTCTCAAAATTCTATAAAAGAGTTATATAAAAACCAGCATAAAAAAAGCGTTATTTTTTCTTTTACGGATAAGGTTCAGGGTGATCTGAAAGATACAGTCACCTACTCACAAAAATCACTGGACCGTCTCGCAAAGAGATCTGTTCTTGTGACCGGAAATGGCAGCTACAGGCTGGTGAAACCGCAGGATGCATCTATCGTATATTCTGAGAAAGAAAAGTACGGTGTTTTAAAAGAAGAGGTTGAAGGAAACATTTTGGACCAGGAGAAGTTCTTAAAACAGCTGTCGGAAGCTGTGGAAAGTCTCAGCCCAGAGATGGATCTGACAGACAAAAAGGCATATCCCGGAATCTATAAAGAACCGGGACTTAGAAAAGAGGACCCTGAACTTACAAAGATGCAGGAGAAATATAATCAGTACTTACTGCATTGGATTACGTGGGATATGGGAAACAATACAACAGAGACCATATCTCCTGAAGTATTGAAAGGCTGCATTAAGATCAGTACAAAGAAACGCACAGTTAAGCTGGACAAAACCGCAGTATCAGACTGGGTGGAGAAGTTCTGTCTGAAGTATAAGACAGTCGGCATTGCCAGAACCTTTAAGACGCACTCAGGAAAGAAAATAAAAGTTTCAGGCGGTGATTACGGATGGCGGATTGACTATGACAAAGAGATCAGCAGAGTTATGAAACTGCTGAAAAAAGCACCAGAAGACAGTCAGATCAGCGGCTATAAAAAGAATCCTTCAGAGAAGAACCGGGAAGCTATGACTACAAGGCTGAAGCCAATTTATTTTAATAAAGCATACAGGAAGGATTATAAGAATCCTCAGAACGACTGGGATCATAAAAACTACAGCGAAGTGGATCTGTCCGCCCAGGAAGTCTTTGTTTATAAAAACGGCAAGAGAGTATTTTCTGCCAACTGTATTACAGGCAAGCCTACGGCTGACAGAATTACGAGGACTGGGACTTACTATGTGAAAGAAAAACGCCTGACAAAAACATTGGTCGGTGCAGATTACAGCGTTGATACAAAATACTGGGTCAGAATTATGTGGACAGGAACCGGATACCACTGGAGTAAGCGCAGTGACTGGGGCCAGTGGTCGCCGAGCCGATATAAGGTGACAGGTTCCCACGGCTGTGTTAATCTGCAGCTTTCCGATGCAGCGGCTATCTATAAGCTTGTGGAAAGCGGTGATCCGGTATTTATCCATTACTAAAAACTTTTAATATTCTACATCCATAAGAAACAGACCTTGAGGCGGAGCAGTGACGCCGGCGTCTTTCCTGTTTTTTGACTGAAAGACTTCCAGAATTGATTCTGGTTTCCGGGATCCTGCTCCTATTTCTGCCAGTGTACCGGTCAGAATACGTACCATATTGTATAAAAATCCATTGCCGGTGAAGGTGATGCGGATTTCTTTTAAATCCTTTTCGATCACTATAGAGGACAATGTCCGCACGGTTGATTTCTTTGTCTTTTTGATGGAGGAAAATCCTTTGAAATCATGGGTTCCGATACACAAAGCAGCGGCTTTTCTCATCTGTTCAATGTCCAGGGATTCAGAAATATGCCATAAGTATTTTCTTTCAAATACATTGGATATCCCGGGATTGGCAATGCGGTACTGATAGGTTTTTTCTTTGGCGTTGAGACGGCTGTGAAAACGCTCAGAAACTTCATCGGCCATGAGAATCCCAATATCAGACGGCAGATATTTCATAAGGTATTGTTTGATTTCGTGGCAGGAAAGGCTGCAGTCCGTATGAAAGTTGGCTATTTGTCCATAGGCATGAACACCGGCATCTGTCCGCCCGGAACCTATAACCTGCACAGGCTCCCCGGACATTTTTTCCAGCACTGATTCGAGCTTTTCCTGGATCGTATTGGAACCTGAACTTTTTCCAAGCTTCTGCCAGCCCTGATACCGGGTGCCGTCATATTCTATTTTTAAACGAATGTTTCGCTTCATAATTATCTTATACTCCTTCTATACAGGGGATATTTTAGGCTGCTGATGAAACTTATTATAGTAGATTAAAAGGAGAAATACAAATCATGAGTTTTTCTCCACTATCTCCAGTCGGCTCTGGAAAGGCCTCCTTCCGACAGTGAAGAAAAACTTATCGCTTAAAGGTACCTGCTGTTTGATGGGGAGCCTTCTCCAGCAGACATTATGTCCATTTTGACCAGTTCGGAGGCCTTGCATTCGAAGGGATGTTAGTTTTTCTTCTTGAAGCAAAGATTCGGAGGCGGT
>NZ_JAGZSD010000044.1 GCF_018381315.1 Anaerostipes sp.
GTAAAATATACCGAAGGTCTGTTAAAGTTACCCTTTTTTCTGAAAAACATATCAAAATCTTCTTCAAAAAGTTCTTGACATATCACCAGAATGCTTTCTTTTTAGTTTTATCAATAAATAGCATTTGCTAGTTATTGCCGTAAGGCATTTGCATCATCCGAGTTCTGTCAGATTTCCTTGTAGAACAGTTCTATGATGATTCGTTTCAATTCATCCAGGTCCGGATAATACTCATCAAAATTAATTGTTTCCACTGCCTGGCCCGGTATTGTCAAAAAATCTTTATCTCCCAGCTCCTGCTGGCTGTTCAGGACCGCCATCCCCATATCGAGGTACTGGTCTTTCGCCATATTGGTAACCATATGGTTCTCTATGGCATTGACAAGTCTTGTTATCAGACCGCTGTCTTTTTCCGACTCTTTTTTGACCGTTTCAAAATAGGCCTGTATATACTGCTGCTGCCTGTCCATTCTGCTCAGAGCCGTCTGCGGCTTCGTAATATCGCGGTAACGTACAAATAATTCTGCCTGACTGCCGTTTAGGTGTACGATACTCCCTTTTTTCAGCAGCGGGTCTTTTACTTCCAGCCCATCCTCTTCTATCGTGACGGTAACTCCTCCCACCTCGTCATTTAAGAGGGGGATGGAACTAACATTCATTGCAAGATATCCGTCCAGACGGATTCCAAAGCATAAATCCGAGACAGCGGCCGCGAGAAGCTCACAGCTTTTCTCTCTGCCGTCTCCATAGGCAAATGCAAGGGTAAGGTGCTGAACATCTTTACCCAGCTCATTGCCCATCAAATCAAAAAGCGTTATCTCCGTCATCGTGTCCCGGGGAATCATTAAAATCCTGACCGTATCTCTGGCCATATCCTGCGCCACAAGAAAAAGGCCGTCCGCCTGCCCCGCTACTCCGGACGCGGTTTGCTGCTGCATATCCCCGCTCGTATCCACGCCAATACAGAGAATCGCGCGAATTGAAGTGTTTCTTCTGTATTTTTTTCCGTCCAGTTCAATTATTCCGTTTGAGGGCGTCCCGGCAAGTCCGGAGGCTTTGGCTGCATTCCCGGCCTCTGTCAATCGCCGCGCTTTCTCCTGTGCATAGTAACGGTATGACAACATAAAAATGGCAGCGGCCGCACAAAACACCGCCAATACAACCGGCCATTTGCTTATTGCTTTTCGTTTTTCCCGGATTTGTTTTTTACTATCCGGCGCTTCCTTTTCAGCCGGGCCGTTCTTAATGTCACTCATCTTTCATTTTTCTCCATGACGGCTTTCTGCCGCAGCCTTGTATTTTGGTAACAGTTCAGCCATGATGTATTCCGCGAGGTGTTTTCGCTGTTTTTTGCGAAAATCCCGAGTTGTGCGGCGCGACGCGATGAAAAGTAAACTTTTCATTTGTTACGGTTTAGCTGAAGGCTGAACTGTAACATATTTTTAAAGCTCTGTGCGTCTTAATGCTCGCTGCTATACTCTTTTCCATAATATTTCCCGTATTTTCCGTAATAATAGTAACTGTTTTGTCTGACGTCCACTTTATTTAACACCGCACCCAAAATCCGGCATCCGCTCTTTTCCAACTGGCCTTTCACTTTTTGCAGAAGGCGGTGGCTGATATTGCCGCTCTCAATAACCAGTATGGCTCCGTCACAGTTCCGGCTTATAATCGCGCCATCAATCAGGTTTCCCATCGGAGGCGTATCAATTATGACATAATCAAAATTCTCCCTTGCCCAGGCAACTAATTTATCGAAAAGGGGTTCTGCCAACAGCTCTGCCGGGTTCGGAGAATAGGGACCGGAAAAAATCATGGTCAAATTAGGCAGATTCGTTTTATAAACTACCTCTTCCAATTTTTTCTGGCCGCTCAGGTATTGGGACAGCCCGTCAACTCTCCGGTCCAATTGGTATCGTGTGACAAGGATCGATTTGCGGATATCGGCGTCAATCAGAAGAACCTTCTTATCCAGCTGTGCCAGCGAGGCCGCTAAATGAAAAGTGGTCTCGCTCTTTCCCTCTCCGAGAACAGAACTTGTAAGCATAACAACCTGAATACCTGTGCCTGAAAACTGGATATTCGTACGAAGTGTTTTCATCGCCTCATTGTACTGATAATCTTCTATTGCCGTTCTTTTTAAAAAGACTTCGTTATCCATTTATCTGCTCCTCCTCTTTTGGCCCTTTTACTTCTTTCCTGATTTCTTCCTTCCTGGTTTCTCCCTTCCTGGTTTCTCCCTTCCTGGTTTCTCCCTTACCCGGCTCTTTCGGTGATTTATGTTTTTCTTTTTTCTTGCCCTTCTCTCTCTTTTTGGGAATAACAGCCAATACAGGGATACTCAGGTATCTTTCAACATCTTCCTCACTCTTAACGGTGTCACTAAAGACAACACGGACCGCTATCAAGGCACAGATTAAAAACACCGCCAGGATTCCTCCAAGTAGTGCATTTCTCTTTATGCTGGGGCTGTAGGGCTCCGATGCCACCACACCGTCCTCAATCATTTTCGGCGGTACCATTTCCATGATTTCCCCAATGTAGTCGGAAGCGGTATTTGCGATATCATCCACGATCTGCTTGGCCATATACGGATTCTCATCACGCACCGTTAAAGACAGGATTCGCGTATTCTGCGGATTCTCCACCGTCAGCTTTCCGGCCAGTTCTTTGTAAGAATAGTCTAATTTGAGATGGTTAATGACACCCTCCATAACCGGCCGGCTGCTGACCAAAACCTTGTAGTCCTGTGTAAGCTGACTGCCGATTTGAAGATCTGCCAGAGAAGTCAAAGTTGTCTCCTTCGATAATATGTAAAGCTTCGCTTCTGATTTATATTGCGGGGTGATTAGAAATGCGCTGCCGGCGCCGGCAATGCCGATTCCGAGAAACAGGGCCACAAGAATCAGCCATAACCTTTTTTTCAGCTCAAACAGCAGTTCCCGGAGATCAATCTCTATCTCTTCTTTGTCTTCTGTGTACATCTTTTCCATTTTCCAGATTCCTTTTCTTTTTTAAATTAATCTTATCTATTTCCATCAAGCAGGAATTAGCTTACTAAAACAGTTCCCCATTCAGGAGTTTCTTTGGCTGATAATAGGTCAGCCGCTCAAATGTCTCCCTTTTGCAGTCCTTTAGCAGCCAGTCAACTGCTTTCTTTATTTCAGGCGGCCTGTAGTCCAGCCGGTGCATATCGGAACCCAGCAGATGGATATTTCCTTTTTTCACTGCTTTTCTGCACCAGATACGATCAACCGGATGGTTGATTCCCGACAGGCTGCTGAAATTCATCTGCATATAAGCTCCTGCCTGAATCAGTTCTTCAATGCAGCCGCTTTTCCTCAGACAGGTGAAGCGTTCAATATGAGCGAGTACCGGAATATAACCGGCCAGAGTCAGCTGGCGTACGGCCTGATAGATCTCTTTATATGAAACAGTAGTTGAAAACTCTATCAGAACATATCTTGTACCCCCCAGCGATAAGCAATGTCATTAAGATAACAAGACATACTTATCACCCTATTTCTGTTTTTATTAAAAACAAGGATAGGGTGATTCTTTTTTGCGGCACTATGGATTTTTTGAGCAACACAATGAAACAGATGTTTTC
>NZ_JAGZSD010000007.1 GCF_018381315.1 Anaerostipes sp.
AAGAGGCTTTACTTCATTTTCGGCGAACTCTTTGAACAGAGTTCTTGCCATTTCGTGTTTCTTACTTAATGCGAAATCCATTTCTTATTCCTCCATTTAATTATTTACTATAATCGTAGAATCCTTTACCAGTCTTCTGTCCTAACATACCGCCACGTACCATTTTTCTCAGCAATGGATGCGGACGATATTTGGTATCTCCAAACTCGTTGTAAAGTACTTCCATGATAGCAAGGCAAACATCTAATCCGATCAGGTCACCTAATGCTAACGGTCCCATTGGGTGGTTAGCTCCTAATTTCATTGCTGTATCGATACCTTCTACAGATGCAACTCCGTCTGCATAAATACCGATTGCTTCGTTGATCATAGGAATAAGGATTCTGTTTACAACGAAACCAGCTGCTTCTTCTACCTGAACCGGTGTTTTTCCGATTTCTTTAGAGATCTCGATGATTCTGTCAACAGTTTCCTGAGGAGTATTGATTCCTGCGATAACTTCAACAAGCTTCATAACTGGAGCCGGGTTGAAGAAATGCATACCGATCATCGGACGGTCAAGCCCTGCTCCGATTTCAGTAATAGAAAGGGAAGATGTATTGGTAGCAAAGATTGCTTCCGGTTTGCAGATATCCTGTAACTCTTTGAAAGTCTGCTTTTTAATTTCCATGTTTTCAATTGCTGCTTCCACAACCAGGTCACAGTCAGTGCAGATATCTTTCACACCTGTTGTGATCTTTGCTAAAATGGCGTCAGCTTTTTCCTGATCCATCTTGCCTTTTGCTACTCTCTTTTCGAATCCTTTGGCGATTCTTGCTTTTCCGTTTGCTGCGAATTCTTCATTGATATCGCAAAGACAAACTTCATAACCTTCTGTCTGCGCGAATGCCTGAGCAATTCCGCTGCCCATTGTTCCAGCACCGATAACTCCAACTTTCATTGTGATTCCTCCTGTATTTAAACTGTAATTGTTGCCTGCCACTGATTATTTGTTCTTGAATCCATCAACCTTCGTCTTGTTTAAGAAAGCTTCCATACCTGCTCTCTGGTCTTCACTCTCAAAGCAGCTTCCGAATGCTTTTTCTTCCACAACGATAGCCTGATCCATGTCAACATCCAGTCCGTCATTGATCGCTTTCTTGGAAGCACGCACTGCGATAGGCGCATTCTTTGCGATCTTTGCAGCCATTTTCTTTGCTGCATCTAAAAGATCTGCCTGTGGATATACAGCATTTACAAGTCCGATTCTGTATGCTTCATCTGCTTTGATGTTGAAAGCAGTATAAATCATTTCTTTTGCTTTTCCGGCTCCTACAAGACGGGCAAGTCTCTGTGTTCCTCCAAATCCAGGAGTAATTCCAAGACCAACTTCCGGCTGTCCGAATACTGCATTTTCAGCGCAGAGACGAATGTCACAGCTCATAGAAATCTCGCATCCTCCGCCCAGTGCAAATCCATTGACTGCTGCAATGGTTGGGATTGGGAATGTCTCTAACTTGCGGAACACGTCGTTTCCTTTTTTACCGAAGGCTTCTCCTTCTGCTTTTGTCAATGTACTCATCTCAGCGATGTCAGCTCCGGCCACAAAAGATTTGTCTCCTGCTCCGGTAAGAATTAAGGCTCTTGTATTTTCCAAATCAACGGCGTCCAGTGCTTCTTCGATCTCACCAAGAACCTGGCTGTTTAACGCATTTAATGCCTTTGGACGGTTGATTGTGAGGATCCCTACAAAACCTTCTGTTTCATATGTGATGAATTCCATGGATTCAATCTCCTTTCAAATTAAATTAGTCCATTTCAACGATGGTAGAGCATCCCATACCGCCGCCGATGCAAAGAGTTGCCAGACCTTTCTTAGCTCCCCTGTCTTTCATTGCATGAAGAAGAGTAACGAAGATACGGCATCCTGAAGCTCCAACCGGATGTCCGATTGCGATTGCTCCTCCGTTTACATTTAATTTGCTTAAATCGAATCCTAAGTCTTTTCCTACTGCTACAGACTGAGCTGCAAATGCTTCGTTTGCTTCGATCAGATCAAAGTCAGAAATGTCCATTCCTGTTCTTTCTAATACTTTTCTTGTAGAAGCAACCGGTCCGATACCCATGATCTTAGGATCTACACCGCCAAGAGCTCCGGCAATCCATGTAGCCATCGGTGTCACACCTAATTCTTTTGCTTTTTCTTCACTCATAACGACAACTGCTGCTGCACCGTCATTGATTCCTGAAGAGTTTGCTGCTGTAACCATTCCGCCCTGTTTGAATGCAGGTCTTAATCCTGAGATACCTTCTGCAGTTGTTCCCGGACGAGGTCCTTCATCTTTATTTACAATGATTGTTTCTTTTTTCTTTTTAACTTCTACCGGCACGATCTCTTCATCGAATTTTCCGGCTTCCTGAGCTGCAACTGCCTTCTGCTGGCTTGCTGCTGCAAACTCATCTAATTCTTCACGGGTAAGTCCCCACTGGTCACAGATATTCTCTGCTGTCATTCCCATGTGGTAATCATTGAATGCACACCATAATGCATCGTTTACCATGGCATCTTTTAACACACCGTTGTTCATACGGTATCCGAAACGTGCCTGATCTAATACATATGGAGCCATTGACATGTTCTCGCATCCGCCTGCTACAACGACGTCAGCGTCACCGCTTCTGATCATGTCTGCAGCCATGTTTACTGCCTTCAGTCCGGAACCGCATACAACGTTGATTGTTGTTGCCGGAACTTCGATTGGAAGACCTGCCTTGATCGATGCCTGACGAGCAACGTTCTGTCCTAAGCCGGCCTGGATAACACATCCCATGTATACTTCATCAACCTGCTCTGGCTTTACATTAGCTCTGTTCAATGCTTCTTTGATTACGATTGATCCTAAGTCAGCAGCCGGAGTTGTGCTCAATGCTCCACCCATCTTACCTACTGCTGTACGACAAGCACTTGCAATAACTACTTTTCTTGACATATCAATTCCTCCATAATAATTCTCTGTTCTATAGTGTTTGGCAGTTTCCCGCCGATATGTTAATAGTATCACAATCACTTTTTCATTTCAATTACAAATTTGTTTCATGCTTTCATTCAGCATTCATATCATCTTAAAAACTGCGGATTTAAGCCATTTGTTTTAGTGTTTTGTATGCAGTATAGATTGTACTTTTTTAAATACAGCCATATGTTCGCTTTTTTATTTAGAAAATTTTTATATATTTTTAGACATTCGATTCCTTAAAATTAACACAAAATCGTCACAAAATTAACAATATGAGTGTTGGATATGGGAAAATAAAACAAAGTCATCAAACCTCTCATTCATTTGAGAAGCTTGATGACTTTACGGGCTAAATAAAATTAGACGAATATAAATGATATTACTATAAGTTTTTCTTCACTATCTCCAGTCGGCTCTGGAAAGGCCTCCTTCCGACAGTGAAGAAAAACTTATCTCTAAAAGGAACCTTCTGTTTTATGGCTGCCCTTCTCCAGCAAACATTACGTCCATTTTGACCAGTTCGGAGGTCTTACATTCCTGAGACAGCAAGCCGGAGAACTGGTCAGAATGTCATACTTTATCGTGCGCAGGCACGCTCATCCGAAGGATATAAAATACGGTGTGCCCTGTGGGTATACTTTTATTTGCATTTTGTCCGAAAAATTTTGCGTTAATTTATCTTAAAAGAGGTAAATTTCCAGTTAATTTATTCACCAACTTTTTGGGTCCGCATATAGCAATTCCGAGGTAATTGAGCTGTTCCTCCGGTGTTCTTGATATTTTTTCCATAAACTCACTGTAAACTCCGCAGCTCTGGGCAACGTCAGAAAAATCTGCTGACAGCAGTTCTTTGAATTCAGGCTGGTTTAATTTATCTCTCAATTCCTTCAGCACTTCCCTGCCTGCCTTCAAAACAGGCACAGGAAATGTAATGATTCCCCTATGCTCATTGCCGTCCCCATCTCTCACATCAGGGCCGATGGCTTCCGGCATATGTTTCCCCATCGTCAGGCCGAGAATAACTCCTGTATTTACTGCAATTCCTGAAGGAAGGGCTTCATCAACCACTACGGCACACTTTTCTTTTTCAATATTCATTTTGATACCTCCGTTAGTAAAGAACGTCTTATTACTGATAGCCTGCTCTGATTTTAACGCAGAGACACAGAAAATGCTTGTATGATATTGCATATGCTACAGGCAAATAATTTCTCTGTGTATTTGTGCGCATCCTGCACGGAGTGCTTTTTATTTCATGGGACGCACTTTCCCATGAAATAAAAAAACCGGGATGCCTTTTTCAAAGCACCCCGGCCGTTTCTTGCTGTGTTTAACCTTCTATGGAAATATATTCATCTGCCGGAACTTCTTTTGTTTCCTCAGCCTTAGGAATTTTAAGTACCAGTTCACCATTGTCAAACTTTGCTTTGATGTCTTCCTGTTTTACCTCTGTTCCTACATAGAAGCTTCTGCTGCACTGTCCTGAGTAGCGTTCCTTGCGGATAAAATTACCCTCTTTGTCTTTTTCATCTTTTACTTCATTTTTAACTGCACTGATGGTAAGATAACCGTCCTTCAGCTGGGCAGACACATCCTCTTTTCTAAATCCCGGAAGCTCCATACTCAGTTCATATCCGTCTTCTGTATCTTTGATATCTGTCTTCATGCAGCGCTCACCGTCTCCAAACCCAAACTGTCCGGCCGGAAATGCATTTTTAAATGCTTTGTCCATCCAGCCTTCAAAAAGATTCTCTCCAAAAATACTTGGCATCAACATAAGTCATTCCTCCTATTCTATCTTCGATACAGGAAATCCTGTATTGTTATATGTTGTTTATTTGTTCTATATGTAATATAACAATTATATTTCAATATGTCAATGTCCTTTTGAAAGTTCACATTTTTTTCACATTTTCTACAGCAAAATAAGACCAAAGAGTATCAGATACTCCCTGGTCTTATTCATAATTATATTATTTTAAACTATCTGTCCTGCATGCTGATGGAGTCAATCGCAACACTTCCGCCCCGCACAACCTCAATACTGGAAAACCTTTTTTTGAATACATTTAATATAGAATTGTTTTTTGCTTCGGTCCGTACAGATTCAATCAGTATACTGTCTTTTCCCATATCCTTTACAAGGAACCGGAATACCTGGGCCATCTGGAAAACTTCATTCCTGTCTTTCTGCGTACAGCCCTTGACCTTGATAAACATAATCTCTTTCATGCGGATGGACATGTTTGTGTAATCCATGACTTTAATAACTTCCACGCTGCGGTTCAGCTGCTTTTTGATCTGCTCAAAAGTAGCATCATCGCTTTCCACGCTTATCGTCATTCTGGAAACTGTCTCATCTTCCGTCGTTCCCACCGTAAGGCTCTGCAGGTTATAGGATTTTCCTGAGAACAGACCCGCAATCCTTGCCAGCACTCCCACACGGTTTTCAACATATAAGGATAACCATCTTTTTTCCATAGAAAAACCTCCTATCGATCCATAATCATTTCGTTGATGGAACCGCCTGTCTTCATCATCGGGAATACCAGCTGCTCGCTGTCAATAATGAATTCTATCAATGTCGGTCCGTCGGTCTTTTCTTTCGCCTTCTCAAATGCCGCATCAATTTCCTCCGGTTTGGTTACACGGATTCCCTGAGCGCCGTAGCTTTCAGCCAGTTTTACAAAATCCGGCGTATACGGAGGACAAGGATGATGTTCCGGCGTACAATTTCCTTTGCAGCTCTTTCTGTATTTCAGGCATGTGCTTGCAAACCTTCTATTATAGAAGAGATCCTGCCATTGTCTCACCATGCCCAGATACCCGTTGTTAAAAATACAGAACACAACCGGAAGCTCCTGCACCACTGCGGTAGCCATTTCCTGGATATTCATCTGTGCTCCGCCGTCTCCGCTGATACAGACTACTTCTCTGCCTGGATTTCCAATACTGGCACCCAATGCCGCCGGGAATCCGTAGCCCATAGTGCCGAGCCCGCCTGATGTCAGCAGCTGGCGATTTCCGTGAAGCTCCACATACTGTGTGGCCCACATCTGGTTCTGACCGACATCTGTGACAACAATCGGTTCTTTAAAGTCCTTATTGATGGACTCTATAATCATCTGCGGAGTCAAAACTCCCGCTGCATCTTCCATTTTGATCGGATGAGACTTCTGCCAGCTTTCCATCATAGATATCCAGCGTTCTACATTAAGCGCAGGTTCCTTCTGTGCCAGTTCTAAAATATCCAAAATAGCTTCTTTGGCATCAGCAACAATCGGAATATCCACTGTAACATTCTTAGAAATTGCGGCAGTATCAATATCAATATGTATGATCTTTGCATTAGACGCAAAAGTACCCAGCTTTCCTGTGATCCGGTCATTGAACCTGGTTCCGATGGAAAACAGGATATCACAGTTGGCAATCGCTTCATTGGCAGCAAAATTTCCATGCATTCCGATATTACCAAAATAAAGAGGATGATCTGTAGGCAGAACTCCCCGGCCCATAATCGTAGATACTACAGGAACCTTCAGTATCTCTGCAAGTTTCGTCATCTCTTTGTGGGCTCCGGCAATTTTTGTTCCTCCGCCGATAAGAAACAGCGGCTTTTTGGACTTATAAAGAGCTTTCATTGCCCTCATCACCTGTCCGTGGTGCACTTTCGTATTCGGCTTATATCCTCTGATATTTACACTGTCCGGATACTCATCGCTTCCGAATGTTCCCATCACGTCTTTCGGAAGATCAATTAATACCGGGCCCGGTTTTCCGGTTCTTGCAATATAAAAAGCTTCTTTAATAACACGGGCTAAATCTGCCCGGTTTCTGACTACAATTACAAACTTTGCGATATTTCTGGTCACACCGACGATGTCTACTTCCTGGAAGGTATCATTCCCGATCAAAGGAAGTGCTACCTGTCCGGTAAAGCATACAAGCGGCACACTGTCATAATTTGCCGTGGCAATTCCTGTTACCAGGTTTGTTGCCCCGGGTCCGCTGGTGGCAAGACAGACACCCACCTTGCCGGTTGATCTGGCATATCCGTCTGCCGCATGAATCAATCCCTGTTCATGCCGCGGAAGAATGACATCAATCGTGTCATCTTTATATAGCTCATCAAAAATATCGATGACACAGGCTCCCGGATACCCAAAAATGGTATCTACGCCTTCTTCTTTTAATGCTTTAACCAAAAGCTGGTTTCCTGTAATTTTTCCCATATGCTGTCCTCCCTTAATTTTGTTCTAGTTCCTCTAATGCATACTTTATTTCCTCCTGAGCCTCTTGTTTCAAGTCCTCTACCTTATCCTGCCCGATTTCAGGAAGCTCTTTTATGGATTCAACTCCAAAACAGCGCAAGAATTCTTCCGTTGTCCTGAATAATATTGGTCGTCCGACAGCATCCAAACGCCCTGCCTCCCGGATCAAGTTGTACTCTAACAGCTTGTTTACCGGATGGTCGCATTTGACTCCTCGGATGGCTTCTATCTCTTGTTTCGTAACCGGCTGCTTGTATGCAATGATGGACAATGTCTCCATCATGACATCCGTAAGCCTAGGTTTTTTCGGCTGGTTTACTATTTTAATTAATTGATCATAATATTCCGGCCTGGTACACAGCTGGTATGCTCCATCGAGTTCCAGGAGACGAATCCCGCTGTCTTTTCTGTTGTATTTTCTTTTAAGCTGATCAATTAAGTAAAAAAATAAATCCTCCGGGACATCCAGAGCCGTCATCAGCTGTTTTTTCGAGACACTCTCCCCCATGGAAAATAAAATAGCCTCAATCATTGCCTGCTTCTGTTTCATGCTTCTCTAACACCTCTATTATAATTTCCTGTCCGTTCATCTCCTGAACGGCCCGGATCTTTCCAACCTTCATAAGCTCTAATATAGAAAGAAATGTGACCACGATCTGTTCCTTGCTTATCTGTCCTTCCAGAAGCTGCCGGAACGAAAGACGCCTTTTGGATGATACCAGATACTCAACCTCATCCATCTTGTCTTCCAGCCGGACTTCCTCCTGCTTGATCTCCCCGAACTTGCTTCTGATCGGATCTATTTTATCCTCCCGCTTGCGCATAACAAACTGAAAAATGCGGTTCAGATCCTCCATCGTCACATCCCTGGTAATCTCCTGAATATCGATTGGCTGACGGTATTTTAATACCTCTTCCGGAACAGCACGTTCCTTGAAAAAGGTCTTCTCTGCCTCATATTCCCTGGTTTTCAGCTCTTTGGATGCATACTTATAAATCTTATATTCCAAAAGCCTCCGTACCAGTTCCTCTCTCGGATCCCCTTCTTCTGCCTCTTCTTCCTTAGCCGGAAGAAGCATCTTGGCTTTGATTCTTAACAGCGTAGCCGCCATCACAAGGAAGTCACTCATCACATCCAGATCTTCTTCCTCCATCTGGCGGATGTAAGTCAGATACTGCTCCGTAATCTCAGAAATAGGGATATCATAGATATCCACTTTATTCTTCTCGATCAGATGAAGCAGAAGATCCAGCGGCCCTTCAAATACATTCAGTTTTATATCAATTGATGCCATATACAATGTCCTACTTTTTCTTTAATGTAATACACGATACCTCAGGCCTGTTAAAAAGCCTGATCTTAATGGAATGATTCCCAAGCCCGCGGCTTAAAATCATAATGGATCTTCCAATCTGGTATTCCCCGGAATCATACCTGGGAAACAGCTGAAACTGCGGTGAAATCACACCGCCGACCTTCGGAAGCCTGATCATCCCCCCATGAAAATGTCCGGATAAAACCAGATCACATCCCCACTTGGAGTACTCTCTGAAATAGTTTGGATTGTGTGCCAGCAGCACCTGGAAAAAATCCGGATCCGGTTCCCCGATGGCATCGAGCATATCCTCCGATGAAGGGGCTGCCGGATGGAACTTGCGGTACTGCTTTTCCTCCATATCGTAAGCCGTGAGGCAGATAGCTGAGATTCCGCTGTCTACCATGACACTTTCATTTGACAAATGAATGACGCCGAACTCTTTTAACTGATGGACATAGTCCTTATAAGCCACGCCGTATACTTCTTCATTCCGCTTAAGCCTCAGTTCATGGTTCCCGTCTGCATAGTAAATGCGGTATCTTAAAGAAAGTTCTTTCATCAAATCCAATGCTACATCGTAAGATGAGTCGGTACTGCTCACAAGCATATCTCCGCCTACAAAAATGGCGTCCGGGCTGCACTCGTCAATCATGTCGATGAGCGCTTTATTCCGGTAGTCAAATTCATTGCAGTGCAGGTCCGTCAGAAACACGATCTTATATCCATCAAAATCTTCCGGAAGCTTCGCTGATACGATCTTATATTCTTCCAATGACAGGTTTTGGTTTTCATTAATGCTTGCCAGACAGACGGCGGCAATTAAGATCAAAACCCCGGTTAAAATTATAAACAACATACGCTCTCACTTTCCCGGTATTTTAAAAGCCCTATTTCCAAAAAAGGACATTCCCGCACCTTTCTTTACGGTTCGGGTATACCTTTCCCTATTTTACTAAATAATTAGAAAAAAAACAAGGGGACGGATGCCCATCCGGGCTTCCGTCCTCCATTGTCCATTGTTATGAAGATGTAAATTACTCTGCGATGGAAATTGTGCTTCCTACTTTTAATGACGGTACGTCTGCCTTCTCTACACAAATGCTTCCCGGAAGGCATTCCCCGCTTCCGTTGAAAGAATATGTTACATGTCCCAGGTTGTTCAGGTTTTCTCTGGCTACGTCTCCGACCATAGTAATCGTATATTCCTGTCCGTCAATGACAAGCTTGCTGCCAGGTTTGATGTCCCCCTGAACAGGAGTCACGTCTACTGTATAGCAGAAATCTGTCAGAGTATCCGGAGCATTGTCCCCGAATGTTACAAAAATCCCTTCTCCTACGAATGCTTCTACCTGATCTCCCATTCCTTTGATTGTTGTCTGATAAATCATTTTCTTCTTCCTTTCATGCTAAAGCTGAATTATTTATATAATCCGATACTTGCCACGAATGCTACGAGCACACGGGGCACACCTATAATGAACCTTGAGTATAGCACAGATGGCACACCAACTTCAACTGTTTCCGGATCTGCCTCTGCAAGTCCCAGACCTACCGGGATAAAGTCACATGCACACTGGGTATTGATAGCGAACAATGCCGGAAGTGCAAGCCCTGGTGCAATATTTCCTTTACCGATTTCGACACCGATCAGAGTACCAATGATCTGAGCGATAACTGCTCCAGGTCCTAACAGACAGGACAGGAACGGAATAGAACAGATCAGTCCCAAAATTACAAGTCCTACGATATTTCCGCAGAGAGGTTTTAACAGCTGTGCAAACCAGTTACCAAACCCGGATCCCTGAATAATACCGATCAGCAGTGATACGAATCCCATGAATGGAAGGATTGTATGTAACACTGTGTTTACAGATTCTTTGGCAGCTGCATTGAATGTAGCTACGACTTTACCTGCTCCCATACCGATTTTCTGGATGAAGCTGGATTTTCCGCCGCCGTTTCCGCCCATCTGTTCAGAAACTTTCTTATCTGCACTGTATTTGAACTCTCTTTCTTCAGCCTTCGGAGCTTCCTCTTTGATCGGAGCTGCAGATCCGTCTGCCGCACTGATCTGGTTCATGCCGACTCCTGAAACGTAAATATCTTCTGTGATATATTTAGCCATCGGCCCTGATTTTCCAACCGGATTGACATTGATGGTCGGAATTCTTTTCTGAGGATAAATTCCGCAGCGAAGTGTTCCTCCGCAGTCAATAATCACAAGAAAAATTTCTTTTTCCGGTACTGTTGTCTTAAATCCGTTTACTGCACGGCATCCGGTAAGGTTTACGATCTTCTCAACGATCTCAGGTTCTGCTCCTCCTCCGGTGATAAATAATAAAACGTCTTTTCCTTCTTCAGGTTTTACTGTTAAAGGTCCGCCGAATCCGCCGCTTCCCTTTTCAATTGTAATTGCTCTGTAATCTGCCATGATGAATCCTCCTTTTCTTTCAATTAATCCTCTAACTTAATCTCGTTGCTTAATTCGATTCCCTGCTGTTTCATAACCATCTTTGTAGTAAAGTCTGTCACCCATCCTGCGAAGAAGTTCATGACAAGACCGACTAACAGATAGCGGAGAGCAAGATCTGTCTCATTTAAACCGAGTTTCTGGATTCCGGCTGCGATTCCCATGTAAATGAAGATTTCACCCGGATTGATATGAGGGAAAATACCGCTGTTTGTATGGCAGTGATAAGCTGCTGAAGCATAGTAGCTTGGTTTCTGGCGTTCCGGTAAGAATTTACCCATGGAAAGTGCCATTGGGTTTCCTAACATGAAGGCTGCGATAAAAGGCAGCACCCCATAAGCCAAAATAACATTTTTAGAGCACACCTTTGCAAATTTGTTGATCCTGTCCTGTCCGACCAATGCAATGATCGTATTCATTAAGATCAGTAACAGTAATACCTTTGGTACAATTCCTGACACCCAGCTGATAAATGTTGCAGCACCAGTATCAAATAATCCCATAAATCCTGACGCAAATTTTACAATAACGTTCATATATATTTCTCCTTCCTACTTGCAGGCTTTTCTGGATTTGCCGAGAAGCATATCTGCCACTCTTGTTAAGAGCCCCGGCGTCTCCGCTACTTCGCCTCCGTCCATGATCGTGTTATAGTTAGAGGCTGCATTGAGAACGGATCTTCTAAGGGAATATTCCATCCCTTTGCAATCTTCTTTTGTGATCAGTCCCACGTTCTTTCCGTTGAAATCATCAAACTGTTTAAATCTTGCAAAGATCGTAAATCCCCGCATGAAACATCCTTCTTTGATCATGCCACGTTTATCAATTGCAAACATTACCATAGCTCCGGCATGAAAACCGCCTTTGCTCTTTCCGATCGCCACTCTGCCGATCTTCCTCAGTCTGCCGTAATGGACATTAAAGGCCTTCATCTGAATCATTGAAAACAGAAACTGCAGTATAAATGCCGTAAGCAGTGCACCTGCAATCAATAAATAGTATGACATATGCATCCTCCTTAAACTTATTTAAAAATATTGTTCTCTTCCACAAAATACAACAGTAAATCCCGGTAAGTCTTCATCTGCCGAAGCTTCTTCACCACGTCTGGCTCATGGGCAATGGCCAGCATGTTGTCGTAAAGCTGGATCAGCACCGAATCATTCTTCATTTCTTCCGGTATGGCCAGCAGGAACACCAGCTGGACTTCGTCCTTCCCTTTTGCTTTCTCTTTTTCCGGAAATACTCCGAAAGCGAGGGCCAGCTTAGGCAGTTTATTCGTTGTGTGGGGAAAAGCAATATTTTTCTCAAATATCATTGTCGATTCCTCTTCCCGGAGCCGGAGCCTTTCGTTAAAGTCTTCATCCACAAGCCCTTGCTTAAAGAGCTCTCCGACCATCTTGTCTACATTTTCTTCATAGCCAAGTTCCGGATCCAGTACAAAGAACCGTTCCTCATCCAGCATATTTAAAAATACTGAATCGATTCCGCGGCGGATAGGGATCCCCATCTCCACCATGTTTTTTACACTTTCCACCTTGCTTTTCAGCAGATTTTTGTCAAACACCTCATCAATATCGATAATAGGCGTATTGCCTTTTGCTTTTAAATTTGTTGTCGTAATAATCAAGTCATAGGAATCTTCTTTTTCTGCTTCAAAGTCTCCGTTAAAATAGTAATCAATGGCCGGCTCCACTTCAAAAATATTTTTCAGCTGGCTGGCAATCAATCTACCGATGATCTTTCCTGACCCACAGACGATGGCAATCCTGTACTGTTTTTGTTCCGGCACCTGTTCCAACAGAAACACGCCGAAATACATAGCCAGAAATCCAAGCTCGTCCCTGGTCACTTCAACTCCGGTCCTTGTCTCGATGACATCTTTGGCAATGCCGGCCATCGTATAGGCCACGGAGTATTCATCTTTTACTTCTTCCACCAGAGCATTCCGGATATGAAATCCATACTTCAGACGGTTGATCATAAAAAATACATGATAGACAAAATCGTCAAACAGTTCATTTACAATGACTGTGACACCGATCTCATCCCGGATCCGGTCCAGGATCTCAATGATCAGGTCCGCCGCTTCCTCTGAAATCTGAATATAGTTTTCAATCCCCTCTGTATTAACCGGAGTCCTCATCCCTGCAATAGGCAGGCAGAGGAAAATTCTTTCCGGCTTTGGAATTTTAAACGGTACGGCTTTTTCTACTCTGTCCGCAAATTCGTCTGCAATCTCGTAAACCTTGCTGTCATAAAGCTCCAGGTACCTGTGGTCCAGAGACTCGATCGTATGTCCGTTTCCAAGCCGGTCAATCATAACCACAAAGGCCCTGAAAAACTGCCCGAATCCTAAAGCATCCAGGGAATATTCTGTCTGCATATCATACAGAATCTGTCTCAGCTGACTGCCCAGAGGATAGTTCAGATAAATCTGTTCGTAGACATTTTCCAGCAGAAACATGCGGATCTTAATCTCTTCTCCGCACAGAACAAGTCCTGTATTGGCTTTCCCTTCCACTGTCAGATTATACTTTTTTATCTGTTCCCGGATACGGTTCAAATCTCCTACGGTAGTTGTTCTGCCTACCTTCATTTCTTCCGACAGGTCATCGATCAGATATGGCTTTTTGGCATCCATCAGCTGCCAGAAAATATAAGCCATCCTTGTCTGGGGTGAATTAAAATATTCTTCCTGTTCATAAATCTTGTCGCGGATTTCTTCGTAACCCTTCTGATCGAATACAATAAGCTTATACTGTCCTTTTTTATTGCTGATGACTGCATAGCCGCCCATCAGGCAGTTCAGCTCTTTTACATCGTTTCTCACTGTTTTTGTGGAAACATTAAGCTTTGCTGCGATGCGTTCTACATCAGAGGAAGTCTGTACCTCTACGTTTCTTAATATTGCAGCCATTCTGTTTTCATCATTAAAAAGTTTCATAAGCTTACTTCACTACCACCTTTTCTCCGTATGTAGAATTAACCTCTGGTTTTTCCGCCGGCTACGTTGATGGTCACTCCATGTACATAGGATGATCTCTGGCTTGCAAGATATACACACATATCTGCCACTTCGGATAACTTTCCGGACCGGCCAAGCGGTGTTGTGGAGGTCTTGCTGTATCCTGCTCTTAACTCATCCACTGTGATTCCTCTTGTGTATGCCAGCGCTGATTCGTATGCCAGTGTTCTCAGCCCCGTTGCTTCCATGATTCCCGGTGCCACTCCTACCACACGCACTCCCTGTTTTCCTAATTCCTTTGCCCAGCTTCTGGTCAGGGAATTTACTGCATTCTTTGTCGCTGCATATACGCTCTGTCCCTCGGATCCTTCCAGCCCGCTCTCTGAGGACATGTTGATGATGACTCCCTCTCCCTTTTCCACCAGGATTCTTCCCACTGCCTGCGCACAGAAGAACACTCCTTTTAAGTTGACGCTGCACACTTTATCCCACACTGCTTCGTCTAACTCATACTGTCCTTTCGGCTCTTTCGGATCCACCAAAAGTCTTGGAATGTTGATTCCCGCATTGTTTACTAACACATCCACCGTGCCGAATGTATCTACTACTTCTTTTACCATGGCATCCACATCTTTGGCGCTGGTCACATCCGTCTTCACATAATGGAACTTTCCGTTTGCCGTATCAAACTCCGGCGCTTCCGGTGCCATATCAGAGACAACCACATTGCAGCCAACGTTTAAAAATTCCTGGGCTACTGCCTTTCCGATTCCGGATGCCCCTCCAGTTACGATGACGGTCTTGCCGTTAAGTCCTAACCATGATTCGCTCATAAATAATCCTCCTAACATGTGACTTGTTTACTTGATGGTTTTATTATAAAGACAAAAATGAAGAAATTTAATTCTGTCTTTTTCCACGCCAATGAAAAGAAGTGTCTTATTTATGAAATTAGCAGAAACATTACTTTATATATAATTCATATTTGTTTACAAAATATTTATATCCTTCGGATACAAGTGCTCCGTATAAGGTATTAGCATTATAACTGATTGTGTGATCATAATCTACTATTTTAGTTCACTTTCATCTAAAAATATTGCCTGGCCAGGCGTGTCAGACTTGTCAGATAGTTCATTTTTTCCACACTTTCCGCAGCCTTCACCGGCTTTTTCAAAAGGACTTCATCCCCTCTTTTATAGATAATATATCCCAGCACCTGACCCTTTTTCACAGGTGCCTTCACCTGTCCGATGCGGATCTGCTTCTTTACATCATTTTTGCTGCCCTTGACCAGAACAATTTTGGCCGGGATATCCTGATCGTAAGAAACCGTTTCTTTTTTTCCTTTTGCCACTGTAATTTTTCCGATGTCTTTTCCTTTTGTGTGATCCTCCATTACCTGACAGTGCGAAAACCCATAATCCAACAGTGCACTGGCATCTTTTACCCTGGCTTTGGAGTCATCACTTGCCATAACAACTGCAATCAGGCTGACACCGTTTCTTGTAGCCGTGGCGCTTAAACAGAATTTGGCCGTACTTGTGCTTCCTGTCTTCAATCCGGTGCAGCCATTGTACTGTTTTAACAGCTTATTTGTGTTGCTGAGCCCGAATTCTTTTGTTCCCTTTTTCGTTTCATGGGTAAATTTGTCCATCCATATTTTCGTATATTTAAATATATCCGGATGCTTGGTCGTCAATTCTCTGGACATTAAAGCAATGTCAAAGGCAGAAGTCTCATGCCCTTTGATATCCAGGCCGCAGCTGTTTTTAAAGACCGTATGCTTCATTCCAAGCTGTTTTGCCTTTTCATTCATTCGTTTTACAAAAGCCCCTTCACTGCCGGCAATATGTTCTGCCATAGATACTACCGCATCATTGGCACTGGAAATTACAATACATTTCAGCATTGTATCCACAGTCTGGCTTTCTCCCGGCTCTAAAAACACCTGTGATCCTCCCATGGATGCCGCATGCTCGCTGACGGTGACTTTGTCCGTATATTTTAAGTTTCCTTTGTCTATCTCCTCAAAAATCAGAAGCAGAGACATTACTTTTGTAACACTGGCCGGCGGCAGTTCTAAATCTTTGTCTTTTTGATACAGTACGGTGCCGCTTCCGGCTTCCATCACTACCGCAGATTTGGCTGTCAGCTCCAGGCCCTCCTCATCCTGGGCTACTGTGAGCAATGTTTCCGGCTCCGTGGCAGACACAACAGTTCCGGATGATATGCATACCAATAAAGAAAGAATAAAAATCGCTGCTTTTTTCATAAAATAACCTTTCACCTCTTATGTTACAGTTTAATAAGGAACAAGCCGATTTATTACAAAAAAAGCGCAAAACAAAGCGGACGAGGCCTCTCACTCTTTGAGAGGCTTGTGCGCATCCTGCACAGAGTGCTTTTTATTTCATGGGATGCACTTTCCTATGAAATAAAAAAAGAACCATAGACGGATCTCCATCTACAGTTCCTTTTCATCTTCTTTGCCTTATTCCCCATTGATTTTTTGATTTTAACTTTTTGTATTCTTCGTATGCTTCCTTTAAAATCTCTTTTTCATTCGGGAACTTCAACAAGTGGTAGGCTTCGTGATATTTGTAGTACCCAGAGTCAACGAAAAACTCTTCTTTCTGCGGTTTTGAATGATATCCCTCTGCCTCCATCAAATACCAGTGAACGCTTTTTACAATCTGTTCATGGAACGAATAAAAAGAATACTCACTCTTTCCTACATATTTGATGATACGGGCATTGGCATCTGTCTCTTCTTTTACCTCACGCAAAGCGGTTTGTTCGTGCGTTTCCCCTTTTTCAACTGTACCTTTCGGAAGTACCCAGCCGTCGTATCTGTTCTTGTAGCTTTTGTACAACAGCAATATCTTCCCTCTGTAAATTACGACACCTCCACAGCTTGTTGCCTCTGTCATTGCAGCCTCCAATCATCCTGCCTCAACGCTATTTTGGGTCTCTCTAGAAAATATTATAACGTTAATGGCAGTTCATTTCAACATTGGATTTTGCTTTCCCTTTACTTACCTGAAATAAGCATCAAAAACATCTTTTGCGATCGGCGCCGCCACTCTTCCCCCGGACCCGCCGCCTTCCACAATAATGCTTACCACAATTTTTTTACCGTTATGCTCTGCACAGCCGATAAACCACGCATGAGAATCCTTATCACTGTTATACTCTGCCGAACCGGTCTTTCCGTAGACTTTATATCTGGAAGAGTAAGCAGATGTGCCGGTTCCGCTTGTCACGACCTTTCTCAGCATTTTTTTCAGTGATTTACACTCTTTCGCACTCAATGGGCTGGCGATCTCTTTCGTCTTCGTCTCTTTGATGATGCCGCCGTCCACATTTTTCACCTTATCCACCAGATACGGCTCCATCATGACACCATCATTTGCAATCGTGCTCATAACAGCCGCATTCTGAAGCGGAGTGATCAGCGTACTTCCCTGTCCGATGGCCGTCTGCGGAACCTGGCTGTCCTTAGAGCTTCCGTCAAACGAAAACCTGCTGGAAACAGCTGCCAGGTTAATCGGGATTTTGGAATTATACATCATATCATCTGCAAGAGATGCAAGCTTTCCTTTATTCAGCCGGGCAGCCATATGAACAAAAGCAGTGTTGCAGGACTTTTCCACAGCCTGCTCTAAGTTTACTGTCCCGTGGGCGGTTCCCCCATAGCAGCGGATCTTTACATTGTTAATCTTTGTATATCCTGTACAGTGATAGGAAAAGTTTTTATAATTCTTGTTTTCTCTCATATACTCCAGAGCCGTAATCACCTTGAATGTGGAACCCGGAGGATACAGCCCCTGTGTCGCCCGGTTAATCAAAAGGGCATCACTGTCAGTATTTAACTCTTCCCAGTTCTCTTTTACCAACGCCGGACGGAAATCCGGCTTAGAAACCATGGCAAGAACCTTTCCGGTTTCCGGATCCATGGCAACCACTGCTCCCTTTTCACCGCTCAGAGCATTATATGCAGCGCTCTGTACTCTTGTATCCAAAGTGGTATAGACATTGTCCCCAATACTCTTCTCCCCCCTCAGATTGCTTTCGATCTGAGACAGAAGATTGGCATTGGACTTTAAGAGATCAAAATTACATTTGGACTCCAAACCTGATTTTCCTTTGGCATTGTATCCGACCACATGGGCAAACATCCGGCCATAGGGATAGTCTCTGACTTCGTTATCCCCGTCATTGACCGTCTGGGCCAGCACCTTTCCGTTGGCACTGATAATCTTTCCTCTCACCACATGCTTCTCCAGTTCCTGAAGCCTTAAATTGTGGGAATCTGTGATGACACTCTGGCTGTCCCTGACAACGAAATGAATAATATACCCGATCAGCACCAGAAACAGCCCTACAAAGATATATGTAATCTGCAGGATCTGTCTATTGGCGTGCTTTTTCTTTTTTCCCTCTTTTTGTTCGGTTTTTTGGGAGGGAGATCTCTTTGGTATCTCCGTTTCCGCTTTCTTTCTTCGTTTGAATATTTTCATTTTCTTCTTCCTCACTATCTGCTAACATGTGTAATCCCTGAATAACGCTCAAAATAATCAATGTACTCAGCACCGATGTTCCCCCGTAGCTGACCAGAGGAATTGTGACACCTGTAGACGGTATAAATTTTGTCACTCCGCCGATACTCAGAAATACCTGAAAGATAAAACAAATGCCGAATCCCAAACAGAGCAGTTTGTTAAACAAAGTACGGCTTCTTGTGGAAATATCCATAAACAAGATAAAACAGCTGATCAGCACAAAAATCAGGCAGATACCGAAAATAACGCCGAATTCTTCACTGATAACAGAAAAAATAAAGTCTGATTCCCGGACCGGAATGTCAAACGGTCTTCCCTGGGTAAGCCCCATTCCAAACCAGCTCCCTGTACCGATGGCAAACAAGGACTGGCAGACCTGTGCTCCCCTTCCCTCGATCATAGAAAACGGATCCTTCCAAACAGCCACACGTACCTGTACATGGGAAAACAAATGATATGCCACCACTGCTGCCAGAGCGCCGCCTCCCAGTCCTCCCAGCAGGTAACTCGGCTTTGCCGTAGCCACATACAGCATCATCAGATAGATCATGAAGTACAAAAGTGCTCCTCCAAGATCCTTTTCCACTACAAGCACCAGCACGTAAAGTGCAGCTATGACTGTGATCTTTACAAGATCTTTAAATTCCTTTGCCTTGCTCAGCATTGCCGCTGCGAAGAAAACAAAGATGATCTTAACGAACTCTGACGGCTGGAATGCAAGGCTTCCGAACTGCACCCAGTTATAAGCACCGTTTTTCATAACACCGAAAACAAAAACGGATGAAAGCAGTGCAAAACCGCCGATGGCATAAACCCATCCAAGCTTATTCCAGAAAGATAATTTGTGCATCATAAGCGGGATCAGTCCCGTGACAAGCACACCGATGGCCACAATGGCGAACTGCTTCATAGCCAGCTCAAAAGAAAGCCTGGTGAGAATGACAAAGCCGGTTCCCAGCAGAAAACACATATTGTTGATCAGAAGCCTTGAAGATCTCTTATATATTTTCGGATACAGGATCATAACGATCTCAAAGAAAACGATCTGTGCCGCAAAAAATATGAGAACTTTTAATTCCAACGTTCTTAAAAACAGAACCAGATTGCACAGAAACAAAAATACAAACATATAAATGACCTGGTTGTCCAGAAGTTCCTCCTGCCGTTTTTTATTCTTCGGCCGGAACATTGTAAAACAAGAAAATGTATAAACCAGGCACATAATCAGTATCAGGTATTTCGCAACCACTGCAATGATTTGAACCATATTACCACCTATAATATTCCTCTCTTAAAGTGTCCTTTTGTAAAATGCGGGAATGGGAACTCGGAAGCCCTGCCGTCCAGCGCTTTTAGTGCAGCTTCGTACACCAGGCGGGCCTCCTCCCTGTTTTCTTTGGTAAAGTGCAGACGAAGATTTTGGGGAGCAAGATTTTTAAGTTTTTCGGTCTCTGCTCCAAGCCACAGGGGCTCTCCATTGTAAATTTCATTAAAACATCCTTTACACTGATTTTTGACATAAAAATCTTTTCCATACCGGTCTTTTAACACAAGCCAGGAACTTTTTCGGTCACAGCCTCTGCTGTTTTTCCTCTGGCACTGGGCCGAAACCATCAGCGGCAGATGTCCGTAAAACAAAATATCCGCATCCTGCAGAGACAATGCCAAAAGCTCATCATAGTTAAGTTCTGCCGGCATCGTCGACCGGAAATTCTGTCCGTAAACTTGATTCAGTGTCCGGTATGCCTCATTGTTATAACAGTAGACCGTATAATCAGCCAGGATCTTTTTGGTACATCCCTTATCCCTGAGCCATATAAGCTCTTCCAGGCTCCGGATACAGATTTCATCCACATATGGACCGGCCAGCAGATCCCAGCACTGCTCCATAAGCTTAAGTTCCGGAACTCTAACAATCTGGGGCAGCATGACAGTAACCCGGCGTCCGGCTTCTCTGCACTGCTGCAGAATCTCCGGTTCCTCTGCCGCCTCGTAAAGAGACAGATAAATCTTTTCTGCCCTGTCCCATGCAAGAACCTCCGGAAGCAGTGTCCGATCCTCCAGAGAAACACTCAGCGCAGGAGACTTCAAGGCATGGTTATGCTTCTGTGCCGGCGCTGTAATTTCCAGAGATTCAGCCGGTTTCCTTCTGCTCTTTTTCAAAATCTCCTGTGTCAGTTTTTCAAAGCCGTCCCTTCTCAGCTGTTTTAAAGCCGCTACCGGAAGAAATACATCTCCCCGGACCTCTGCCCTAAGTTCTTCAAAGGTAAAATCACTCTCGCCGGTTTTGGATATCTGCTTTATAATATCCTCACTTGAGAGAGGCCGCTTCTGGGCTGCTTCTGCCAAAGCACCCGAAACCTCTGCTGTCACTTCCCCTGAAGTTAACACAAGTTTAGCACACTTCCCAGGAGAAATTATAATTTTTCCCTTAATATTTTCTTTCGATTTCTGTTTCAGGTTTTCCGCCATTTTATCTTTCAGGCTCTGGTTCTTTGTCCTGAAAATGCGCATTCCCGGTTTCAGATATTTAAGCTTCTGTCCATTTAACCGGACCTGATCCCCCTTTTTCCATCCATCCGGACAAGTGAGCTCTGCTTTGTCTCCATTTGCCAGGGAAATCTCCAGCACATCCCCTTTTCCAAGGTCTTCCGTTGTCTGGAATATCACATGTTTCCCCCGGACCGACTGAATTTTTCCTACATAAATCCCCTGATGGTTGGGCCTGTTAAGAGACATCATATCCCTGCCGTTATGCTTTTTATAATAACCGGACGTAAAACCTCCTCTGTTAAAAAGCTCCAGCAATTCTTTTTCATCTTCCTCAGAAACCTGATATGGACGGCCGCTTTCATAAAGATCCACATACTTCCTGTAAATCCGGGTCACTGCACCTACGTATTCAGGCTGTTTCATTCTGCCCTCGATTTTTAAAGAATCCACGCCGTGCTCTATCAATTCAGGAAGTTCTCTGATTGTGCAGAGATCCTTTGGGCTCAGCAGAAAATTCTCTCCTTTGCGGTTTTGCTTTGTACCGTTTTCATACAGATCAAACGGCAGCCTGCAGGTGCCTGCACAGCGTCCCCTGTTTCCGCTTCTTCCTCCCAGCATACTGCTCATGAGACATTGTCCTGAATAACAATAACAAAGGGCCCCATGGACAAAACACTCCATATCCAGCCCTGTTTCTTTTTTTATTTTATAGATTTCATTTAAGGAAAGTTCTCTGGCAGGCACGACTCTGCTGGCCCCCAGTTCCTTCACCAGCCTCGCCCCGTGAATTCCGGTCACAGTCATCTGGGTACTGGCATGAATCTCCATGTCCGGAAAACATGTGCGGATGATATTCACCGCTCCCAGATCCTGGACAATAACTGCATCAAGGCCCCTCTCATAGTATGGTTCTAAAAACCTTGAAAGTCCGGAGATTTCGTCCTGCTTCATCAGCGTATTCACCGCCAGATAAACCCTGCGTCCAAAAAGATGGGCATAATCAATGGCCCAAAGCAGCTCTTCTTTATCGAAATTATTGGCATAGGCCCTTGCTCCGTACAGGCTTCCGCCTAAATACACAGCATCTGCCCCGTTTTGTACAGCAGCCTTCAGGCTCTCTGCCGAGCCGGCCGGTGCCAGCACTTCTGTTGACTTCATACTTCTACCGTTCCTTTTTAGCAACTGATTCTTCCTCTAATACCCGGATTCTTTCCCGGTATTCGTTCAGCTGCTTTTCCAATGATTCATTCTTAATCTGCAGTTCCACCAGTTCATTTTTCATCCGGTACATCTCTGAATCCTGCTGATCCATATCTGCCCGGCTTTTCTCAAGGGTATTTTTCATGCACATATACTCATCTGCTACACTGAGTGCCAGATGGAAACTCTGCATGTCCGGAGGCAGCTTCAGATAGTGATCCGAAGCCTTCAAATCCCGGATCTTTGCATTCAGATAAGATGCAATCTGATGCATAAACTCTTCCGGCTCTTCTCCGCCCAAATAATATAATTTTCCGTCAATTACAACCTCTACGACATTTTTTCTCATAAGTAAGCCCTCCTATTCCGGGATTGGCAGTCCAAAATGCTGATAGGCGGCTCCGGTCACAATCCGCCCTCTCGGAGTTCTCTGAATCAGGCCGTTTTGGATCAGGTATGGTTCATACACATCCTCTATAGTCCCAGAGTCCTCGCCGATCGCAGCTGCCAGCGTATCAAGCCCTACCGGGCTGCCGTGAAAGACATCAATCATCGTCCGAAGCAAAGTCCGGTCAATCTGATCCAGGCCCAGAGTATCCACCTCCAAATGGTTTAAGGCTACCATGGCAACATCCTTAGTAATCACTCCGTCATACTTTACTTCTGCAAAGTCCCTGACTCTTTTTAACAGACGGTTTGCAAGCCTCGGTGTCCCCCTGGATCTTCTGGCAATCTCACGTGCCCCTTCCTCTTCAATCGCAATGTTTAGCACAGCGGCTGAATTGATGACGATGGTCATGAGTTCCTCTGTCTCATAGAAGTTCAGCCGGTTGACAACACCAAACCGGTCCCTTAACGGGGCTGTCAGCATCCCTGCCCTCGTAGTGGCCCCCACCAGAGTAAATTTAGGAAGTTCCAGACGGATTGACCGTGCAGCCTGTCCCTTTCCCACCAGAATATCAATTGCGAAATCCTCCATGGCAGGGTATAAAACCTCCTCCACCTGGCGGTTCAGGCGGTGGATCTCATCGATAAACAGTACATCCCCCTCCTGAAGGTTATTGAGCAGTGCCGCAATCTCACCCGGCTTTTCTATAGCGGGTCCGCTGGTCACTTTCAGATGCACATCCATCTCATTGGCCACAATGCCTGCAAGTGTTGTCTTGCCCAGTCCCGGAGGCCCGTAAAGCAGCACATGATCCAGGGATTCCCCCCTGCTTTTGGCGGCTTCAATAAAAATCCTCAGATTCTGCTTGACCTTTTCCTGTCCGATATAATCATCAAGGTTCTGCGGCCTTAAGTTATTTTCTATTGTAATATCTTCTTCCACCAGCTCAGTGGAAATCATTCTATCTAACATAATGTCCCTCTATATCAGTTTTGTCAGCGCCTTTTTCAGCAATTGCTCAGGCCCGTACTCTGCTGCATTCTCTACTTTCTTGATGGCCATCATTGCCTCAGACCTGGAATAGCCAAGACTGACAAGCCCCTGTGCAGTGATTGCCACAGAATCCTCTGCCGGAACTTCTCCTTCAAAACCTGCCGGGTCATCCTGCTGGAATTCTTCAAAATCCAGCTTGTCCCGCAGCTCCAGGATCAATTTCTTAGCCCCTTTCGGACCAAGCCCCGGTGTCTTTGCAATCGTCTTGGAATCATCACTCATCACTGCGATCTTTAATTCATAGACAGACAGGGTGGACAGCACGGAAAGTCCCACCTTCGGCCCGATACCGCTGACTCCGATCAGCAGTTCAAATGCTTCCAGCTCGTCCTTTGTACGAAATCCAAATAAACTCAGATCATCCTCCCTCACATGCATATGGGTATATATCTTGACTTCCTGGCCAATGCCGCCCGGAAACTCCTGACCGGCAGGCATCATAATGTCATACCCGATGCCGTGATTCTCTACCACCGCTCCCCCAGGCGTCATGGAAACTAAAATGCCCTTAATATACGAAATCACTCCATATCCTCCTTGCGACGTTTTGAAGTAATTATAACATAAATCTTTCACCTGTGGTTAGGGATTGAAAAAAATTCACACAGGAACTATAATGAAGGACAGCAGTTTTTGAAAGGAGCCCAACCCTTGAATACAAAAGAAAATCTTCTATATCTGGATATTGAGACTACCGGTCTTTCTCCTGAAACCTCTGCCCTGACTGTCATCGGATGCTGTGAAAAGGACGGAACGGCTGTTCAGTGGTTTAATGAATCCGGATTGGAACAAAAGAATATTCTATCTTCTTTTCTCTCCTATGCAGAGGCATTTGACGGATTTGTTACCTACAATGGAGGAACTTTTGACCTTCCTTTTCTTAAAAAGAAATGTGAAGAATACGGTCTCTCCTATTCCATAGAAGATAAACACTGCATTGATCTTTATAAACATCTCCGTTCCTGGAAGCATCTGCTGCCATTGCAGAATTTAAAACAAAAAACCGTTGAAGAATACCTTGGCATTAAACGAAGAGACCGCCTGTCCGGCAGACAGCTGATAAAAATTTACCAAGAATACATAAAAACCAGGCAGCCGGAATTAAAATCTATGATTTTGCAGCATAATAAGGATGATGTCTCATCTCTTCCCCGGATTCAGTCATTGTTGATTTTGGGGCTGCTGGCTGACGGCGGCTTTTCGGTAAAAGATTATCAGATGGAGGGACATATATTTTCAGTCCGCCTGTCTCTTCCGCTTGAATCCCCCAAAGCGCTTTCCATCGAAAAATCAGGCCACCTCCTTACCATCTCCCGGTCGGAGGCCTGCCTGTCCTGTCCATTAATTAAAGGACAGCTGAAGCACTATCATAAAAATATAAAGGATTACCGCTACCTTCCGCTGGAAGATCTGGTTATACCAGTTTCCATGTCTTCTTTTGTGGACCAGTCCTCAGTTGAGAAGGCAGTTCCTGAAAATTGCTATACAAGGTTTTGTCCGGATGAATCTTTTTTGTCTAATCAGGATGACCTCTATAAATACTGTACAGATATAATTTTTTACTTACTTAGAAAGGATAAATAACATGAGACACTTATTACAAATGAGCTTTCTTTTCTTCGTCTGTTTAGCCGGGGAAGGCCTGGCTAAGCTGCTCCCTTTTGCATTTCCAGGAAGTATCATCAGTATGTTCCTGCTGCTTTTGCTCCTGCTTTCAAAAATAGTGAAGGAACACCAGATTCAGGATATCTGTGACTTCCTCCTTCATCATATGGCTTTTTTCTTTCTCCCGGCCGGCATCGGCATTATGGAAAAATATCAGCTGCTTCAGGGTAAAATAATTCCGTTTCTCCTGATCTGTCTGCTCACTACCATTTTTACCTTTTTTACCACATCGCTTTCCATGCGTCTGATCCTTGGACTGCAGAAGAAAGGAGGAACCAATGAAGGAACTGATTGCTAATCCCATGTTTCCAATCGCACTTTCTCTGTGTGTATATGAAGGTTTCAGGGTATTGCAGAAAAAAACAAAAATCGCAGCATTAAACCCGCTGCTTCTCTCCATAGCTTTTATCATCCTGTTTTTAAATATATTTTCTATTCCCCTTGAGGATTATAACAATGGAGGCGCCATAATCTCCATGTTTCTGGCACCTGCCACGGCTTCGCTGGCACTGTCCATTTACAGGGAATTTGAACTGCTGAAAAAACACTGGCTGCCGATCCTTATCAGCTGCTTCGTAGGCGCTGCCACATCCATAGCCAGTGTCTATGTACTCTGCCGGCTTTTTGGATTTGACGAACACCTTACCGTCTCCTTGCTTCCCAAATCTGTGACTACACCGATCGCCATGGAAGTCAGCAACCAGCTCTCCGGTATTCCTTCCATCACAGTAGCCGCTGTAGTCATCACCGGTATCCTGGGAGCTGTTATAAGCCCTGCATTAATTAAAATCTTTAAAGTCACCGATCCTGCAGCAGCCGGCGTCTCCATCGGTGCGTGCAGCCATGCTGTCGGAACTTCAAAAGCAGTGGAACTGGGCGAGATCGAAGGAGCCATGAGCGGAATCTCCATTGGTATTTCAGGCATTATCACCGTTATTCTGGCATTAATCTTCTTTCATTAAGGATTTTACAGACATAATAACAAAAGCCCGTGCAAAACTGCGCGGGCTTTTATACTATTTACGTTTTTTCTGCAGCGCTTCCTTAAACGTCTTAACAGAGCGGTTTACAACCAGTTCCTCCGGAAAGTCTGTCTCTCTGAGCAATTTCTCCGCCTCATTGAGATCTCCCACTGCATATGGAGCATGTGCATCACTGTTGACAATCACAGGAACATTGTACTTCCTGCATAAATCCAGCATTTCAAAATAATTTTCCCTTGCATTCACCCGGAAGCTTTCAGGGCAGAGAGAACTGTTGTTGACCTCCAGCAGTGTCTTAGTCTCTTTTGCTCCCATGACCAATGCCTTATAATCAATCGGTATCTTTCCGTCATCCGGATGGCTTATGATGTCCACGAACGGATTTCTCATAGCTCCCAGATATGCCGCTGTATTCTGTTCCCTGTTTCCCACTTTATAACATAAATCGTGAATCCCTGCGATCCTGATATCCAGAAATTCCTGCATCAGATCATCATCCAGGCTCAGTCTGCCGTTGTAATCAATGATGTTGATCTCTGAACCAAACATCATCTCTATGCCATACATCTGTCTTGGAAGTACTCTTAAATTCTTAAAATACACATCCGTACAGGTTCCGGGGATCCCTTTGGCATGTTCTGTAATCCCAAACAGCTCAAATCCGCTTTCAGCCGCTGCGCTGGCCATTTCGCTTACGGTTCCGAATGCATGTCCGCTGGCAATGGTGTGAGAATGCACGTCTAACTTAAACTCCATAAATTGCTACTCCTTCTTTCCTATCACTCAAAAATCATCCCCTTGCGGGGCACACTATGTTTTATCATACTATAAAGTCAAAGAAATTGGAACCTCTCTTAAAAATCTGTCTTTGACCATGTCATCCTCTTCTCCCTTTACTTTTGGAGAGATTGTCTGGTCCAGAAGCAGATCAATCAGGCCTATCGTATCCTTCTCCATCAAACTGTCCAGAAGAAAACTGCTGGTTCCCTCGGACATAATGGAATCCAATCCGGTCATCAAAAGATCTTTCCCCGGACATTCACTCCACATCAGCTCCAAGTGATGATCCGTGAACCGTATTTTCAGAAGCCGTGAAGACGCCTCTTCTATGAAGGAAAACTTCAGCTTCAGCATAGTGTTTCCGTCCTCATCAAATGCCGCCTGTCCCTTGACTGCCACCAAATAGGGTTCTCCGTGCATATCAAGTTCAGTGATCTTTGCTTCCTTCCATCCCACTTCCATCATACAGGCCTTCCGGCCTTCTCTAAAACAGAAATAGAACTTGCGGTCCTTCAAAATAAATCCCACCTCGCTGATTCCATCTGTAAAGTTATTATGGAATACCTGCATAATCAGCGGAAAAATTCCTACATGCTGCTTCTCCAGCTTATAAAACCGTCCTGCTGACTGTAACATCATCTTTTTCCTTTTGTAGCTTTCACTTCCATACCAGAGCACCCTTTTTAACCCTTTGCAGGACACGGCCGGAAACCGGGTATCATGAATGCCTGTTTTTCGCTGAAAGCTTTGAAGCTTGCGATATGATACCGGATCTTTTCTGACATGCTCTTCCGGAATAAAATCTCCTTCAAAATACTTTGCAACGGTGTCTGACAGCAAAGAGGTATGAAACAATTCATTGCTCCCTGCATTCGTAACAATGACCATATCCAAATCCGGATATACCAAAACATTTTGTCCCAGCATGCCGTTAAATACATAGCTTCCGGGCCTGCCTGCCATCCACATCTGGTATCCGTAGCCATATGCCCCAAACTGCTTTGGTGTCTCTACATGGCAGATGCAGGCTTCTTCAAGCCACTGTTTCGGCACAAGCCGGCGCTGATTCCAGACACCCTTCTGAAGACAGAGCTGTCCGATCTTCGCCGCATCTTCCGGGCAGAGAAACAGGCCCCATCCGCCTTTTGTAATACCCTTAGGGCAGCTTTCCCAAAAGATTCTTGTTATCCCCAGCGGCTCAAACAGTCTTGGCTTTAAATAATCCATCAAAGATTCTCCGGTCAATTCTGTTACAATCGCCGACAGCATGTATGTATTCATGCTGTTATACTCAAATTTGGAGCCTGCTGTTCCATTTACCGGGGAATCGAGAAATCCCCGCACCCAGTCATTGCAGGATACTGCTCCTCTTTCATTAAACTGCACCAGGCTGGTCATTGTAAGCAAATGTTCCACGGTCAGGTTTCTCTGCTGAAATCCCCGGATAGAAAAAACGCTTTTATCAAATATATCTAATATTTTATCGTCAAGCTTCAGTTTTCCGTCTTCAATCAGCATCCCCACAGCCATCCCTGTAATACTTTTGCACAGGGAATGGGTAATATGCCATAAATTTTCCGGATAGGGAGCGTAATGACACTCTCCGATCACATGCCCGTGTCTCAGAATCATGATTTGATGAATATCCACCTTATTCAGACTTAATAGTTCTTTCATAAGCTCCATAATCCGGGCAGACCGGATCCCCTGCTCCTCAGGTGATGATCTGGGCAGCCTTTGTTCTGACTCCGGCATTTTGGTAAATGACGGCTTCTGCGGAGTAAAATCGACTTTACTGATATGATCTGTATTTCCTCTGATTAGATTAAAAATCAATTCCAGCATTGCCTGCTGTTCTTTTAACATAATGCTGCACCCTTTTCTCTTCTGCTTGTTCTTCTTTTGCCATTTATTTAATATACCATATATTTAAAATCAGAAAAAGCTTCCTAAGTATACCCTTCTTATATGTTTGAAAAAATATACAAAGAATTTTAAATTTTGTCTTTACTTTTTCTAAAAAACCTATATAATAGATAAAGGTAACAGCAAAAAGGCCCCATGGTCAAGAGGTTAAGACGCGACCCTCTCAAGGTCGAATCACGAGTTCAATTCTCGTTGGGGTCATACAGCCGGAACATCGTATTTATGCGGTGTTTCGGTTTTTTTGATTTTGGAGGGAAAAGTACCTGCCAGAGTTCCATAATGTACCATCATCATTTTCTGGATAATTATGTTATTATAATTGTGGAGTTATAAATAAATACATATATAGAAGGGAATCATTATGAGAAGTACAGGGATCGTAAGAAAACTTGACGAACTGGGCCGCATTACACTACCGATTGAACTAAGGCGCAATCTGGACGTGAAAGACAAAGACCCTCTTGAAATCTTTGTGGATGAGGATACCATAATTATGAAAAAATACAGCCCTGCGGATATATTTACGGGCCGCATAGATGATCTTATAGAGTATAAGGGAAAAAAGATCTCAAAAAATTCTATCATAGAACTGGTCAGACTTGCCGGTTTAAATATTTCTGAATAGAAAGAAACCCAGGACAGATTGATTCAGTGTCCTGGGTTTTAATTTTAAAACTTTCCTTCTGTAACCGTGAAGTTTATCCTTGATAAAATGCTTTCAATGCCTGACCGATATACACGGTTGTCCCCTGTCCATAGATCTTATCCAGCCTCTGCTGCATCTTTTCGTCCCTTTGGTATCTTTCTGCCATTTCCAGCATAAATGCGGACATATCCTTCATCTGATAAAGCTGTTTTGATACAAAATCCAGCTCGCCTACAATCTCCTTGACCTCAAAAGAGCTAACATCCATACCGGCCTTTGCTGCCAGCCTTTTGATAACATCTTCATACCGCTTGGAATACGCCTGCATGATCTTAGAATTATCCGGATTTGCAGATGCCTTCAGGGCACTTTCTTTGTCTCCGTACCATTCCACGACTTTTGCATAATTTCTTTGTGCCTGCTCACTGGATGCACTTTCCATAAAATGCTCTTCAAATTGTTTTAAACTTCCATATTCTTTGATAAAAACATTTTTCTGTTCATCGGACATGTTACCGATCATTTCACTGTACATGCCTTCAATATCTTTTTTACTGAAAACTTCAAAATCCATCTTGTTTTCTCCTTTCAGAATCTCATCAATACTTGCGATGATCCGCTCAAATCTCTCCTTCTTTAAGATCAAGATCTTTTTTTGGTCGTTCAGCAATTGCTTTTTATCAAGATCAGGATTCTGCATAAAAACTTTGATCTCCTTCAGAGGCATATCAAATTCTCTGAAAAACAAAATCTGCTGCAGAGTTTCCAGCGCTTTATCGTCATAAAGCCGGTATCCCGCTCTGCTGGTTTTTGTGGGTTTTAACAGTCCGATCTCATCATAATAATGAAGCGTGCGCACGCTGATCCCAGTGATCTCGGAGACTTCTTTTACTGTTTTCACTCATTGCCACCTCCCTTTCCTGATAAATTTATCATACCCTATCACGTAACGTGAGGGTCAACATAATTCATTAAAATATTTAAACCGGATATGAGATGTCTATGCCAACCCAGTTAATTGTTCCCGTAAGTTCAGATCCGTCAGATAATTTTCTCACCCATTCAAGATTTATTGCTCCGTCACTACCGATAATATAACGGCTGGTCACATATCCGGTCGCCGTATTCGTAAAATAATAATATCCCTCATATGAACTCCGGAACCCAACAGGCAGCTGACAGATCTTTATCAAGGTGCCTGCGGCTTTCCCTGTTACTTTAACCGTTCCCGTAATAAAAACAATGCCGTTTTTCTTTCTGTAGCGAAGTCTGCTGCCGGCTGTTCCCGGAGATGTAATACCGCTTTCCAGCGGCATGTCCAGCCAGCCTGTATCATCCGTCTTTCCCTGTAAAATGCGGATATCATTGTTTGTATTCTGCAGCGTCTGATTTGTCAAATTCAAACCATCCCCCAAACTGACGGCTTTATCACTGACTTCATTGACTGCTCCCGTAATGCTTGACTTCTCCCCCGTTTTCAGATCTTCCAGCTTCCCTATAGAGTTCTTTAAGTGTTCAATCTCGTGTGTATGAATTTGATATTCTTCCATGCTGACCAAACCTTTGGAATCTACAAGAATTTCAAATTGAGGTGAATTAGAAGTCTGAAAATAAAAATCCCATGTAATAGAAAAACCAGGACTTTCTGATTCTGCCGGAATATTCTTTCCTTTCGACGCCTGGGAAATGCAGTATAATATCTCCCCTTCATCCGGATCCTCTGCATAAAATCCAACCTGCCATAATTCATATCCTTCCTCCAGCCCTTTATTCTCCAGAAGAACCGGAATGACTACTCTATTTCCCTCTGTTCTGGACGGCTGAAGGCTGATCTTCTTCCCTCCCGCTGTAACACTTGTCTGCCCCCTTAAGTTCACTGCCGGGACTCTGCCTGCTCCGGTCTTTGCCGATGTGATTTTTAATGTCTGTCCATCCACCAGCTTAGAATGCAAAAGTGCTCCTTTATCAGTTAAAACTGTTTCTTCCCAAATATTCATGCTTTATCTCCCCTTTCTGCAATCCAATGCTTCATGAACAAATATAGCATGATAGATCCGGACTTTGTGGGCAAATATTTTAATCCCGGGTACTGTTTGCCCAATATAAAGAATGCCCGGGACTTTCTCACGAAAGTCCCGGGCATTGCCATAAAAATGGTTTTTAGCCTATCTGCTGCAGTGCCTGGTCAAGATCTGCAATGATATCCTCAGCGTTTTCAATTCCCACGCTGAAGCGGATCAGATCCGGCTGTACTCCGGCTTCCAGCAATTCCTGATCATTCATCTGACGATGGGTATGGCTTGCCGGATGAAGCACACAGCTTCTGGAATCTGCCACATGCGTCACAATTGCGACTAATTTTAGGCTGTCCATCATCTTGATAGAAGCCTCACGGCCGCCTTTCAGTCCGAAAGTAAGAACGCCGCAGGTACCATTCGGCATATATTTCTGTGCTCTGTCATAGTACTGGTCTTCTTCCAGCATCGGACAGTGTACCCAGGCTACTTTATCATTGTCTCTAAGCCATGCAGCCACAGCCTTGGCATTCTCACAATGCCGTGCTACCCTGAGATGCAGGGTCTCCAGTCCTATATTTAAATAAAATGCATTCTGCGGGGACTGGATTGATCCCAGATCACGCATCAGCTGTACTGTAGCTTTTGTAATATATGCACCTTTCCCAAACCGCTCCGTATAGACAACACCATGATAGGTCTCATCCGGCCGGGTCAGACAGGAGAACTTATCCTTATATGCATCCCAATCAAAATTTCCGCTGTCAACAATGGCTCCTCCCACACATACTGCATGTCCGTCCATATATTTAGTGGTCGAATGTGTCACAATGTCCGCACCCCATTCAAACGGGCGGCAGTTTATCGGTGTTGCAAAGGTATTATCAACGATCAAAGGCACTCCGTGTGCATGAGCTGCTTTTGAAAACTTATCAAAATCCAGAACAACCAAAGACGGATTTGAGATGGTCTCCCCGAATACTGCTTTTGTATTTTCTCTGAAGCAGCCATTTAATTCTTCTTCGCTGACTTCTGGATCCACAAACGTAGCTTCCACACCCATTTTTCTCAGTGTGTGTGCAAACAGATTGTAAGTTCCCCCATAAAGGGCTGTTGTACAGATGATATGGTCTCCTGCCTCTGCGATGTTCATGATGGCATAGAAGTTGGCTGCCTGGCCGGATGAAGTAAGCATTGCCGCCACTCCTCCTTCCAGATCACAGATCTTTGCTGCCACTGCGTCGTTGGTTGGATTCTGAAGCCTTGTATAAAAATATCCGGCATCTTCCAAGTCAAAAAGACGGCCCATCTGTTCACTTGTGTCATATTTAAATGTTGTGCTCTGATATACCGGCACAACTCTCGGCTCGCCCTTTTTTGGCTCCCATCCGGACTGGATGCATTTTGTCTCAATTTTGTAATCGCTCATCTTCCTGCTTCCTCCTATGATAATAACATTCTGTCATTTGCAAAGTCTTCTCCGCTTGTTTCTTCAAACTTCTGCAGAAGATCCGGAACCTTCAGATTCTTTTTCTCTTCTCCTGAAACATCGTAGATAATCTGTCCGCTGTTCATCATAATGAGGCGGTTTCCGATACGGATCGCATCTTTCATATTATGAGTTACCATCATGGCGGTCAGTCCGTCCCTTGCAATGATTTTCTCCGTAAGCTCCAGCACTTTTTTGGCAGTCTTAGGATCCAGTGCTGCTGTATGCTCATCTAAAAGCAGAAGGCTTGGCTTATTCAGCGTCGCCATGAGCAGTGTCAGAGCCTGTCTCTGTCCTCCTGACAAAAGTCCCACCTTGGATGTCAGACGGTCCTCCAGTCCCAAATCCAGCATCGCCAGTTTTTCTTTGTACAGCTTTTTTTCACTCTTCGTGATACCCCAGCGCAGTCCGCGGTTTTTCCCCCGGCGGTGTGCCATAGCCATATTTTCCTGAATCTCCATCCCTGCCGCAGTACCCATCATAGGATCCTGAAACACACGCCCGAGCATATAAGCGCGTTTATGTTCCGGCAGATCAGAAATATCTTTTCCATCCAAAAGAATCGTTCCCTGGTCAATCGGATATACACCGGCGATCATATTAAGCATCGTTGATTTACCGGCTCCGTTTCCTCCGATCACAGTCACAAAATCACCCGGATTTAAGTGAAGATTGATCCCGTTAAGCGCCTTTTTTTCATTGACGGTCCCTCTGTTGAATGTCTTATGCACATCAATGATGTTTAACATGTGGTGTTCCCTCCTTTTCCAGGAATTCTTTTCTGGGAATATCTCGCCCTGATTGCCGGGATTCCCAAAGCCAATGCTACGACTAATGCTGTAAACAGCTTCATATCATCCGTGCTCAGTCCCATATACAGAACAAGCGAGATGATCATACGGTAAATGATTGATCCGAACACAACGGATGCCAGAATATACATAAAATTAAACCGCTTGCCGAAAATAACTTCCCCTATCACAATGGATGCCAGACCGATGACGATAGCCCCGGTTCCCATCTTAATGTCGCCGTAGCCCTGGCTTTGTCCCACTAGTGCGCCGGACACAGAGATCATTCCATTGGAAATGACCAGGCCAATCACCTTAGATGTATTTGTATTTGCTCCCAGAGCGCGGACCATATACTCGTTATTTCCGGTTGCCCTCAGGGCACATCCAATTTCGGTTCCGCAGAACCAGTAGATACACAGCACTACAAAGATACTAATGACAGCCCCCACAAGCAGGGTGGCCATTGTCTGATCCAGCTTCAGTGCATCAATCGCCTGGGTAAATGCAGTATCTTCTCCAAGCAGAGAAGTATTCGGCTGCCCCATGATCCGTATATTGACCGAATACAGTGCAATCATAGTCAAAATACCAGCCAGAATTGCAGGAATCTTTAACTTTGTATGTAAAAAACCGGTGACTGCTCCTGCTGCCATACCTGCTGCCAATGCAATAATAAGAGATACAAAAGGGTTCACCCCTTTTACAATCATAACTGCGCTGATGCAGCCCCCGAGGGCAAAGGTACCTTCACAGGACAAATCCGGAATATCCAGTATCCTGAATGTAATATAGACACCAAGCGCCATAATCCCCCACAGTGTACCCTGGGCAATCGCACTTTGCATGTTAACTGCTAAATCCATTCTTCTTCTCCTTTTCTTACTTTACTATTCACGAGAATTTATTATACCACGATTTAAGACTTTGCACCAGTAAAGTTCCGTGAACAGGGCTTTTTATTTCATAGGACACACTTTCCTATGAAATAAAAAAGCTGTCCTCTTTCCAGAATAAAAGAAGACAGCTTCTGCATTTTATTTTATGTCCAAAAGGGACACGCATTTATTTTTTCTTTTCTGTAATCGTTGTCACCATCTTGGCTTTTTTCTCTAAATCTTTCGGAACTTTAATACCCAGCTTCTTTACAGTATCTTTATTGATGATTAAGTCAGCATTTGTCTGATATTCAATTGGCATTGTCTTTGTTTCTGCTTTGCCTTCCAGAATTTTCACTGCCTGTGCTGCTGTCTGTTTTCCAAGTTCATAGTAGTTAATTCCGTATGTAGCAAGTCCGCCGCCGGTACACATACCCTCTTCTCCTACAATAACCGGGATCTTAGCCTCATTGGCAACCATGGAAACTGTATTCATTCCGGCTGCAATCAGGTTGTCGGTAGGTGCATAGATCGCATCAACTTTTCCCTTGAGAGATTCTACAACTTGACGGATCTCGCTGGATTCAGACACGGTTGCATCCACAGTCTCAAATCCTAATTTCTTTGCTTCTTTCTTTGCCATAGCAATCTGGATCTTAGAGTTAGCCTCTGCTGAACAGTATAACATCGCTACCTTCTTGGTTTTCGGAAGCATCTGTTTTAACAGTTCCATCTGTTTTTTCACAGGTGTCAGGTCAGAAGTTCCGGAAACATTATTTCCCGGCTCTTTATTGCTCTTGACAAGTTTGGATGCCGCCGGATCTGTGACTGCTGTCACCAGGATCGGAATATCTTTTGACTCATTGGCCATAGCCTGTGCTGCCGGTGTTGCGATTGCCAGCACCAGGTCACACTTGTCACTTACAAACTGGGATGCGATCGTCTGGCAGTTAGACTGCTCATTCTGGGCATTTTTATATTCAATCTTGATCTTGTCTCCATCTTTATATCCAGCCTCTTCCAGGCCTTCTTTAAAGCCTTTGTATGCAGCATCTAAAGCAGCATGCTCTGTCAGCTGAACAACTCCGACTTTCTTTTGTTCTTTGTCTGCACTTTCTTTCTTGTCTCCGCCCCCGCATCCAGAGAGTACTGCTGCACTCATCACGGCTGCAAGGCCCATAGCCATTACTTTTTTCATTCTCATAACTCTTTCCTCCGTCCTTATTGTTGCGCCGGCACTTCAGCGCTTTTATGTGCTAAATTATAGCACTGCCGCCTCCCAATGTCAAGCAGCGAAGATAAGTGCAGTTTTCAGAAGGCAAATAATTTCTCTGTGCATTTGTGCGCATCCTGCACGGAGTGCTTTTTATTTCATAGGACGCACTTTCCTAATAAAATAAAGGACTGCCCCGGTCACCCGGGGCAGTCCTTTATTTGCTCTTATTCTGTGTTTTGACAAATCTGGCTTTGGCCTTTAATTCATTGGGAACCTGTATCCCAAGCTTCTTTACCTGATCCTCATTGATGATCAAATCATATTGGTTCTGATATCCTATCGGCATCTCGGAGACATTTTTCCTGCCTTCCAGTATGTCCTCAGCCTGTTTTGCGGTCTGTTTCCCAAGCCGGTAATAATTGATGCCGTATGTGGCAAGACCGCCTCCTGTACAGAGTGCTTCCTCACCAACAATCACAGGAATCTTGTCTTCATTGGCAACCATAGTAACCGTATTCATGCTGGCGGATATAATATTATCCGTCGGAACATAGATCACATCTGCCTTGCCCTTTAAAGATTCAACGACCTGCCGTATCTCACTCGATTCAGACACAGTTGCATCCATTGTCTGAAAGCCTTGTGCCTCAGCTGCTGCTTTTGCCTGCTTTACCTGCAGGACAGAATTGGCTTCTGCAGAGCAATAGAGGAACGCTGCCTTCTTTGCTTTTGGCACCAGCTTTTTAATCAATCCGATCTGGTCTTTTACCGGGGCCATATCAGATGTCCCTGACACGTTCGTACCCGGTTTTTTATTGTCCTTCACCAGTTTGGATGCCTGATGGTCCGTCACAGCCGTAGCCAGAATGGGAATGTCCTTTGTCTCCGTAGCCATAGCCTGTGCTGCCGGAGTTGCAATCGCCAGCACCAGATCACATCTGCTCCCCACAAACTGAGAAGCGATGGTCTGGCAGTTAGACTGGTCATTCTGGGCATTTTTATACTGTATCTCTATCGTTTTGCCGTCCACATAACCGTCTTCTTTCAGACCGTCAATAAATCCTTTTCTGGCGTCATTCAGCGCATCGTGCTCTACCAGCTGCAGAATCCCGATCCGCTTTACACTGTCTGATTTTTTCTTTGCACATCCTGTAAAAGCCATCACAGCCGCAAACACTGCCAGGATGCCAAACACTTGTGCTTTTCTTCTCATAATCTGTCCTATGATAATTTTTCTTCCAGTTTTAAGTTAATTCTGCCCATCTTGTCAATTTCCAGAACCTTGACGGCAACACGGTCTCCGATGTTTACCACATCTTCTACTTTTTCTACGCGTTCCTTGGCAAGCTTGGAAATATGGATCAGTCCGTCTTTGTTCGGTGAAACCTGTACAAAAGCACCGAACTGCATAATTCTTACAACTTCACCCTCGTAGATATCTCCCACGTTCAGAGGTTCTACAATGGATTTGATGATGCCGATGGCTTTGTCGATCATTTCCTGGTCTTCGCTTAAAATGTCTACTCTTCCGGACTCATCAATATCAATTTTAACACCTGTCTCATCAATGATTGCATTGATGGTCTTGCCCTGTTTTCCGATAACCTCAGAAATTTTCTCAGGATCAATGGTGTACTGGGAAATCTTAGGCGCATACTTTCCTACATGGTCTCTTGCAGTTCCGATCACCGGATTCATAACTTCATGGAGGATATAAGTTCTTGCTTCCTTCGTTCTGGCAATAGCTTCACGGATAATCTGATCTGTCAGTCCGTGGATTTTAATATCCATCTGGATAGCTGTGATACCCTTGTCAGTTCCTGCCACCTTAAAGTCCATGTCTCCGAAGAAATCTTCCAGACCCTGGATATCCGTAAGAATCAGATAATCATCATCTGTGTCCCCTGTGACTAAGCCTACAGAAATACCTGCCACCGGTGCTTTCACCGGCACACCTGCTGCCATCAGTGACAGAGAGGATGCACAGATGCTTCCCTGAGAAGTAGATCCGTTGGACTCCATAATCTCAGATACAGTACGGATTGCATATGGGAACTCATCTTCTGAAGGCAGAACAGGAATCAAAGCACGTTCTGCTAAGGCTCCGTGTCCGATTTCTCTTCGTCCCGGCCCTCTGCTCGGTCTTGTTTCCCCTACTGAATAAGACGGGAAGTTATAATGGTGCATATAGCGCTTGCTTGTCTCTTCTTGGTCCATTCCGTCCAGTCTCTGGGCTTCTGAAAGGGAACCTAACGTGGTCACTGTCATAACCTGTGTCTGGCCTCTCTGGAACAGGGCAGAACCATGGACTCTTGGGAGACAGTCAACCTCTGCTGCAAGATGGCGGATCTGAGTGATATCTCTTCCGTCCGGACGTTTTTTATCCTTCAGGATCATTTTTCTTACCGTTTTTTTCTGGAAAGTATAGACAGCTTCTCCTATCTGGGAAAGCCATTCTTCCTTATCCGCATAGCGCTCTGCCAGCTTTTCTTCAATGCCGCGGATATTTTCCTCCCTCACCTGCTTTTCATCGGTGAAGACTGCTTCTTCCATAGCTTCCGGAGTAATAAAGGAAACCATATCTTCGTACATTTCCTGATCAATCTCATGATGTTCATATTCATGCTTTTCCTTTCCGCATTCCGCTACAATTGTATCGATAAATGCGATGATCTCTTTGTTCACCTCATGTGCTTTAAAGATCGCCTGAAGCATTACGTCTTCCGGCACTTCGTTTGCGCCGGCTTCAATCATGATAACCTTATCTCTTGTTGATGCCACGGTCAGTGCCATCTCAGATACTTCCTTCTGTGCCGCAGTCGGATTAATGATGAACTCTCCTTCGATCAATCCCACCATAGTGGATGCTGTCGGTCCGTCAAAAGGAATATCTGAAATACATGTTGCAATGGCAGATCCAAGCATGGCTGTCAATTCCGGGCTGCAGTCCGGATCCACAGACATAACAAGGTTGTCCAGCAGAACATCATTTCTGTAATCTTTCGGAAACAGAGGACGCATAGGGCGGTCGATCACGCGGTCTGTGAGGATCGCATTTTCAGAAGGTCTTGCCTCTCTCTTTAAAAATCCTCCCGGAATCTTGCCTACTGCGTACTGTTTTTCTTCATACTCAACACTCAGCGGAAAGAAATCAATTCCGTCCCTTGGCTTGTCGGAAGCTGTAGCTGTGGAAAGAACCACGGTGTCTCCGTAGTGCATAAATGCCGCACCGTTTGCCTGCGCAGCCACACGTCCCACCTCTACGGTCAATTTCCGTCCTGCAAGATCCATACTAAATTCTTTTACCATATTTATTTCTCCTTAAATATCAATATTTAAAAGACGCCGAAACAACTAAGCGGCCCACAGCTCTGTATCCTTTTATAGGTATGGACTCCTTAGTAGTCTCGGAATACGTCTTTTACAACTTTTTTATTGTATCATAACTATACCAAAAAAAGAAGACAGGAATTTCAATTCCTGTCCCCATAATTCGGCTATTTTCTCAGTCCGAGTCTCTCGATCAGTGCACGGTATCTTGCAACATCCTTATTTTTTAAGTATGCTAAAAGATTACGTCTCTTACCTACCATCTTTAACAGACCTCTTCTGGAATGATGATCCTTCTTGTGCATGTCAAAATGCTCCTGAAGTTCTTCAATCCTTGCAGTAAGAATTGCAATCTGTACTTCCGGTGAACCAGTGTCATTGGCATCCCTTCCGAAATCTGCAACGATCTGTTTTTTCTTTTCTGATGAAATCATTTTGTTTCCTCCTTAAATAAATTAGTTAGCCGCCAGATACTAAGACTTGGTCGGAGAACTCCGAAATCTGAGTACCGGTCAACTTGATGAGTATATCACAGAAAAATTCTCTTGTAAAGACTCACCCCATTTTTTTGCTGACTTCCACAGCTGCATTGGCTGCTTCGATCACTGCGCTTCTGAGTCCTTTTTGTTCCAGAACTCTCACCGCCTCAATGGTCGTTCCCGCCGGTGAACAAACCGCGTCTTTTAATTTTCCCGGATGCTCCTTTGTCTCCAGAACCATCTTGGCGCTTCCAAGCACCGCCTGGGCTGCGAACGTATAAGCTTTATCTCTTGGAATACCGCCCAAAACTGCCGCATCGGCCAGAGCCTCTATGAACATGTAGACGTATGCCGGTGAGCTTCCGCTGACACCCACAACCGCATCAATCAGCTTCTCATCTACGATCTCTACCTTTCCGAAGCTTTCAAAAATCTTTGTAACTTCGCAGGCCTCCTCTTCCCTGACATATGGGTTCATACACATGCCGGTCATGCCTTCCCCTACCAGTGCCGGCGTATTCGGCATGGTGCGAATGATCTTTGTCTCTTTTCCGAAACTTCTCTCCACGGTCTCCATAGAAAGTCCCGCGGCTATGGTCACCACAATCTGGTCTTTACCGACTTCATCGCGGATTTCCCTGATCACCTTATCGTACATCTGAGGTTTCACAGACAGCACAAGGATCCTGGAATTTTTTGCTGCCTCTGTATTGTCTGTAGTTGTCCTGATTCCGAACTCTTCGGAAATCCCGTCCATTTTTTCTTTTGCAGGCCCGGAAGCGATGATTTCATCCTTCTGAAATGTTCCTTTTGCAAGAATTCCTGAAATCATGGCTTTTGCCATATTTCCGCATCCGATAAATCCAATTTCCATGCTGATCTTCCTTTCTTAACTCAAACGATTTAAAAGCTCTTCAAAATATACAGGAAGCTCTGACTCAAACTCCATGTATTCCTTCGTCCTCGGATGAACAAACCCGAGGACCTTGGCATGAAGACATTGTCCCTCCAGAGAATATTTTGACTTTTTCGGCCCGTAAACAGTGTCTCCCAAAAGCGGGTGGCCGATCGACGCCATATGCACCCGGATCTGATGAGTCCTTCCCGTCTCCAGACTGCATTCGATATAAGTAAACCCTTCCTTCAGTCGTTTTAACACCCGGTAATGTGTGACAGCATTCCTGCCTGTCTCACGGTCCACCGCCATCTTCTTCCGGTCCTTCCTGCTTCTTGCGATAGGTGCATCCACTGTTCCGGAATCTTCTTTTATGTTGTGGTACACAATGGCATGGTATCTCCTGGTAATGGTATGGTCCTTCAGCTGTTTCGCCAGACACTTATGGGCCATATCATTTTTACAGATCATAAGGATCCCTGTGGTATCCTTATCAATCCTGTGGACAATACCGGGCCTTAAGACCCCGTTGATCCCGGAAAGATCATCTTTGCAGTGCTCCATCAGGCCATTGACCAGAGTCCCCTCATAATGTCCCGGAGCCGGATGTACTACCATGCCCTTCGGCTTATTGATCAGGATGATATCCTGATCCTCATAGACAATGTCCAAATCCATTTTTTCCGGCTTGACAGAAAGCTCTGCAGGTTCCGGAACAGCCAGAACAACCCGTTCCCCTTCCGTAACCTTATAATTGCTTTTTTTTGCAGTGCCTTCCACTGACACAGAGGCATTCTTACAGAGCTTCTGAAGATAAGATCTGGTAAACTCAGGAAACCTGCCTGCAAGACAGACATCCAGCCTTATTCCTGCTTCCTTTTCTGAAACTGTAAACTCTCTTTCCTGTTCCATCAGATCTGCTTCCTTTTTTCTAAAAATGCAAAATCATCTTCCTTGTAAAATACCAGAATAAGGAAGAACAGTACTGCCATTGATACTGTGACATAGATATCAGCCACATTAAAAACAGGGAAATCAATCGCCTTAAAATAAAAGAAATCCACCACATATCCCCTGACAGCCCTGTCAATAAGATTCCCTGCTGCACCTGCACACAAAAATATATAACACATGCGGAGAGGAAAATATCTTTTCTCCTCCGGAAGTTTTAAATATACGATAGTCAGCAGTACCACTGCCAATACTGTAATAATGAAAAACAGCCACTGCTGGTTCTGAAGAATCCCAAACGCCGCTCCCCGGTTTTCTACATACTGCAGTTCAAATACATCTTTAAGGATTGAAATCCCCTCTTTTCCTCTCAGGCATGCTGCCGCTGCCGCCTTGGACACCTGGTCAGCCGCCAAAAGCAGGATGATTGAAACGAACACTTTTATATGCTTCATTTTAGTTCTTCCCCTAACACTTCAGTCATTTCTTCATCACTGACCGTCAGGTCGATACAGGCTTCCCCTATGTTCCTTAACAGAATAAAACGGATATGCCCGCCTGACATTTTCTTATCGGACTTTGTTGTTTCTATAATCTGCTCCGGGGTAAGCCGGTCAAATCTTTGATCCAGATGAAAGTCATCAAACAAAGCGCCGGCCTCTTTCGTTTCTTCTGCTGAAATCATGCCGCGTTTTTCAGAAAGCTTCAGTGCCAGCCGGCACCCGATGGCCACACATTCCCCATGCAGAAGCGAAAAATCCATCAAAGTCTCTACCGCATGGCCAAGTGTATGTCCAAAATTCAATAAAGCTCTTTCCCCCTGCTCTTTGGGATCCGCCTCCACAACCTGCCGCTTAATATCACAGCTTTTCTTAATCATTTTTGTCAGAATACCCGGATCCTTGGAAAGGATTTCGGATTTATGGCTTCTGATCCAGTGGTAGTATTCCCGGTCTTTAATCAGGCCGTGTTTGATAACTTCCGCCATGCCGGAGGAAAACTCACGTTCCGGCAGGGTTTTTAAAGTATTTACATTGATATAGACCAGCTTAGGCTGATGAAATGCCCCTACCATATTTTTGTACTGGATAAAATCTACTCCGGTCTTGCCGCCGATGCTGCTGTCCACCTGAGACAACAGTGTTGTGGGAACCTGAATAAAATCAATCCCTCTTAAATAGGTAGCTGCCGCAAATCCGGCCATATCTCCCACTACGCCGCCGCCCAGGGCAACGATTAAGTCCTTTCTGTCAAAATGATTTCGGATCAGCTGCTCATATAAATGTTCAATCGTTTTCAGCTGTTTGTGGGCTTCCCCCGCACTGAAGCTGAATGTGGTCACTTTTGCACAGACAGGGCTTAAAAGATCATAGATCTCTTTTAAATATAAAGGAGCCACATGACTCTCTGTTACGATACAGATCTTCCGGCCGGACAGATGAAGCCCCGACATGGCCTCTGTAAGGTCCTCAAAAGAATCCCTGAAATAAATATCATAAATCTTCTGTCCCTGTTCTCTGACTTCCAGTTTATTGTTCTTCATCATACGCCGGCTCCTCTGTGACTGCTGCCTCCGTTTCTTCTTTTTCCTGATTTTTAGATAATTCCAGCTCGTAGACCGGGTTATTCAGATAATCCAGCTGGCCGTTGATAAACTGCAGCATTCTGGATTTATAAGATATATAGTCTCCGTTTAATTTATTGATCTGCTTTTCCAGAGCATCAATCTCTTCCTGCTTTTCCTGGTTCTCTTTGTCAAAGGCTTCTCTGGCCTGTCTTGCAAAATCTTCGGCCTCTCTTCTTGCCTTATCTATGATCTCGCGTGCCTCCATCGCCGCCTGCTCTTCCATGGATTTTGCCGCCTTGTCGGCATTTGCGATGGTTTCTTTTGAAGTCTCTTCAGCAAGCACCAAAGCCTTTTTCAGTGATTCTTCAATGACCCGGTAATGATCCAGATTCTCTGTCAAAGCGGAAACTCTCTCTTTTAACTCGTTATTTTCTTTGTAAACCTTTTCGTAATCTCTGGCCACTTCCTCCAGGAACTCATCCACTTCAATAGCCTTATAGCCAAATCCTCTTTTCAGTTCCTTCCCTAATAACTCAATTGGTGTAATCATGTGCGTCCTCCTATTTATAAATTTGCAGCTTCACGTGATACCTGCCTTTTTTGGTCTCCCTTCCCAGCTCCGAAAACCGGAACTTTCCGAATCCCCGGACAGATATAACGTCTTCTGGTTTTGCCTGGTAACTGTTCCTCGTCTCCAATTTGCCCCGGATAAATACTTTCTGGCTCTGAAACAGTGAAAGAGCCTTGCTTCTTGAGAGGCCAAATGCCAGCCCAACAAGCGCATCCAGCCTTGCTGAAGACACAAAGCCATCTTTTGTAATGTACTCCTGCCGGTAGTGTATCTCCTGAAAGTCCACGGAGGCAGTTTTTACTTGAGTATTTCTCACCTTCGTAAGTTCATGGCACAGAAACTCAGCCATATGTTCAAAGCAGAAAATATACGCTTCCTTCCCCGTGACTAAAATATCTCCAATCTGGTTTCTCTCAATTCCGAGATTCATCAGAGCCCCGAGATAGTCTCTATGTGTAAGAGCTTCTGCGTACTTTTCAAAAAGAGGCGAGACTTTGGCACAGGCCAATGGAATCTCACCTTCATATCCAAACATTTCCTTTGATCCGAACACAACAATACAGCGGTCATAGTCTTCATGGCCGCCATAAAGTGAGGCATCTGCAAAGGACAGTTCCTTTCTCATTCCGTGAAAGAGGCTCTGCTCCCTCTCCGATAAAAACGGAGTATGGGTATACACCGAATTCATGTATGCATTCTCTGCCAATTCTTCTAAGCGTTTTTTAAACAGCTGCTCATCCATCGCTTATTTTAACTGTGGGGAGATGATATTCTCATTCATAATCTCACTTCTTAAATCCCCGTTGACCTCAATACTGTCCGGTGCTGCAATAAAGATATTGTTGGAAACAGCCTGTAAGGATCCGTCAATAGCGTAAGTCGCTCCGCCCACAAAATCAATGCTTCTCTGGGCCACTGTAAGTTCAACGCCCTCTAAGTTGATGACAACCGTCTTGCCTTCTTTTAAAAGGTCTGCTGCGGTCTGCGCCTCTGCAAAATCCTGAGGTTTGATCACATAAACTTCTACACCGTGTCCGTTCATAGATACCACTTTCCCTGTTCCAAAGCGTCTCGGCTTTGGCTCTTTGTTTTCTCTGCTTGTGTACGCAATCGGTTCGATCACATTGGATTCTTCTCTGACTGTTTCTTTTTTTCGAAAGAAAGAACGCCGCTCAGCCTCCTCCTCTTCGTCTTCATCTTCTGCATATTCATCGTATTCATCATACTCTTCGTCTTCTGTAAGCTTCATAAAATTTAACAGCTTATCTACTGCACCCATACTCTCTATCCTCCACTATTTGCTGTAGTCTCTTTCCCCAAAAATACCTGTTCCTACCCTCACCAAGGTAGAGCCTTCCTCCACTGCTACCTGATAATCATTTGTCATTCCCATGGACAGGATGTTCATAGATATATTATCAAAGTTTTTCTCTTTGATGTCAACAAATAATTGCCGCATACGCCTGAAATATATTCGGTTATTTTGGGGATTTTCCACGAATGGTGCGATCTGCATAAGCCCCTCTGTCTGAATGCCGGGAAGAACAGCAATTTCTTCCAGCGCATCAAAGAGTTCTTCTTCATAAAATCCGGACTTGGATTCCTCCTTTGCCAGGTTTACCTGAAGCAAAACAGGAACCTTTACCTGATGCTTTACTGCCTCTTTGCTGATCTGTCTGGCCAGCTTAACAGAATCCACGGAATGGATCAGAGCTGCTTTGTCCACGATATATTTGACTTTATTCGTCTGTAAATGGCCGATCATATGCCAGCGGACCGGTTTCGTAATCTGTTCATATTTGTTTATGATTTCCTGGACCTTATTTTCCCCGAAATCCATAACGCCGCAGTCTCTCAGTTCCTCAATCATAGAGAGAGGTTTTGTCTTGCTGACTGCAATCACGGTTACATCTTCCGGGTTTCTCCCTGACCGTTCACATGCCGCCTTCACATTTTCCTTCACTTGATTATACTGGTCGATTAACATAACAAACACTTCCTATCTTTAATATATCATCTGGTTTTCTTTGATCGTCTTGCTGTCAAGGACGACAAAATCATAAAGGCGGATGCCTTCCCGCGTATCTGTCTTTACGATGGAATAACCGTCTTTGTTTATAATAATCTGGACAGGCCGGAAATCGGCATACCCCTGATTAGTGCAGTAAACTCCTTTAATGTTCTTCTTCTCCCCTACGGTAAACCTGTCTCCGGCGTCCATAGCTTCAAATGTGGTGCCCTCATCCACCTCTTCCGGATCCAGATAGCAGTAATCCTTTGTTTTTTTGTAAATCTTAAATTCCTTCTGTTCTACCTTGACATTTCCGTCCTTGGACGTAGTTCTTACACTGAATCCTTCGCTTACTCCGTTATTGCCTTTTGTAATGTATCTGGCCGGTACCTGGTAAAATTGTTTTGAGACAACAGAAGAATCAGGAATCTTTAATCCCTGATAAGTGTCCAGAATCAAATCGATATCCACGTACCTCTCGCCGATATAGCGGATCAGATACTGGTCCAGGGACAGATAAGCAAAATAACCGCCCTTTTTCTTCGCTGTCCTTATGCCTGCCTCTGCCTTCATCTGGTCATCAGCAAATTTGACTGTCACTGACTTCCGGGTTTTGAGACTCATATACTGTTCTTTATCCAGCAGAACTGCCAACGTCCACTTCTCATTGGCGGTCACACGGCATACAGTATCTCCCTTTTTCACTTTGTCTGTGGAATTCAGTTTGGTTATTCTGTAATTTTCCTTCTCAAAATCGCTCGCCTTGATCTGGGATGCAGTCTTATCATCAAAGGAATCCGAATAAAAGCTTGCAATACCGCTGATACTGCTTTTTCTCGTGGAAAAAGCAGCATTGCCGACCTGCTCCTTTACCTGCTCCAGGACCTTTTTCAGGGACTTTTCGTTGATCCCCAGAACTGCATTTTTCAAATCATATTTCAGGTCATATACATCCTCAAAATCCTTGTCTTCATAGATAGATTTAAACTCAGAAAGCCGGTTCTTGACCCTGGAATTCTCCTGGATACTGCCCTTTCCCTTCATCTCCTCTATCTGATTTGCAAACTCCTTCTGTACCTTGCCGTTCTTGTCTAGCACGTATAAAGTACCCGACTTTTTGACCCGTTTCCCCTCTTCCGTATAATATGTAATATACCCGTCATCTTCCGCTTTCAGCAGCTTTTCATTTCTTACGGCGATGCCGGTCAGGGAGTATGTGGTTGATATTTTATCTTCTGTCACCTTATAAACCGTCAGCTTTTCTTTGCCCACAAAGATCAGCACATTGATGATCACATAGATAAGCAGTACAAGAAAAACAATGGTCCCGATATTCCATCTTGATTTTTTTCTAGCCATCTAAATCCTCCAGCGCCTTAAAGCTGCCCCGTTTAAATAATCACATTTACATCCCTGGACATATCCTTTTTGTTCCATCTTTTCGTCAAACAGATCCTTAAGCTTCCACCAGCTCACTCCCCAGTTTGAAAACACTGCATCCTCCTCGGGAACCCGGCTGAACAGGCGCTCAATAACCATATCTTCTCTTATATTTGCCACAAATTCAGTCAGCCGGTCCAGGTATTCTTCTTTGGTACACAATACAATCTTGCCGTCCCGGTAGTCCTCATACATCACAGAATTCTTTGGAATATAAAGCGAATGAGCCTTAACCACATCCACAGGCAGAGCAGAAACCACCCTGGCAGTCTCCACCGCATCTTCCATTGTATCCCCTGGAAGATTTAAAATGACGTGGGTACAGATCTCAAATCCGAACGGCGCTGTGAGCAGCACAGCATTCAGATACTCAGCCAGAGTATGCCCCCTGCTGATACTCTTCAGCGTATGATAGTTGACGGTCTGAAGGCCAAGTTCTATGGTCACTGCATAACCGCGGTCCAGCACTGCTTCTTTTAAAAACTTAAGGTAATCCTCCCGGATGCAGTCCGGCCTGGTTGAGACAGAAATCCCTACAATATCCTCTGTCTCCAGAGCTTCCAGCACATAAGCCTTAAAATCAGAAAGAGGAAGAAATGTGTTGGTATAGTTCTGAAAATATGCCAGGAACTTCTTTGCCCCATACCGTCTGCCGATCTTCTGCTTAGTTTCCTCAAGCTGTGCCCTTACCGGTACTTCTTCGGACATGGCCTCAAAACCGGTTCCCACACCTGCGCAGAAGCTGCATCCCCTGCCCTCCATACGGTTGGGGCAGGTCACCGGAAGATTCACCGGGAGCTTATAGACCTTCTCACCGAACCTTTTCTTCAAATGTGCCGAATAAGTATTGTAACGTTCCATCCTTTTAATTTTCCTTCTTCAGTATTTCCGTCATGGTGTGGTAAAGGGTCTGTTTGCTGGACGCCTTCAGTATCACAGAGATAAATTCTTCTCCGTCCTCATTCCTGGTAAGGATAATCAGGCAGGAACCCGCTTCGCCTGTGGTTCCTGTCTTTCCTCCCAGCATAAAAACCTTGTGCGGCAGATTATAATTGCCCAGCAGATATTGGTTTGTGGCAGACATATCAAATGCCTGAAGCTTATTTTTTTGATTGGTATATTCAATATAGCTGCTTGCTTTTCCTGCAATGGAAAGAAATTCATTATGCTTCACCAGTTCCTGAAAAATCAGATACAGATCATAGGCCGTGGTGTAATGATTTTTCAAATGCAGGCCGTTGGGATTGGCAAAATGGGTATTGGTAGCTCCCAGTTCCCGTGCTCTTTTATTCATCATTGCCAGAAACTTTTTATCGCTGCCCGCCACTTTCCTTCCCAGTGCAATGGCTGTATCATTGGCAGACATAACGATGAGACCGTTAAGGAGTGCCTCCACCGTAATTTTATCACCCTTTTTCAGATGCAGGCTCACCGCTGCCGGATCATCAAACGTAATATCCTTATCAATCGTCACAACATCGTCCAAATTACAGTTTTCCAACACAAGGAGAGCCGTCATAATCTTGGTGATACTGGCCGGATAAGCCTTGTCAAATACTTTCTGTGCAGTGATGACTTCATTTTTTGTATTATTGACGAGCAGAGCTTCTTTTACCCCGGAATAATTCCGTACATCGGCATCCTCTCTGGATACAACACCTACATAGGCACCCTTGGACTTCCAGTTATCACCCAGGGTCTCTGACCTGAGTTCATCATCCTTGCTGCTCAAGTGGTCTTCATAGGTCACTGAAAGCTGTGTCACCGTATTGACAGCACTGCACCCTGTCAACAAAACAAGGAATGCCGCCATCCATATGCATATTATTCGCTTTTTCATTCTGTCCTCCTGATATGAGTATAAATATTGTCTGCCTGATCCCGGGAAATGTACAAATAGACTGTCAGATGACAGCCTATTTGTACATTTCTCTCCAGTCCAGATCTCCCCGGTCCAAAGCCATGATCAGCGCTTCCGCTGTAGGCAGATTGGTTGCACATGGTATATTATGTTTGTCGCAGAGATTCAGCACATCATAAAATCCCTGGGTCCTCTGCTTGTTGTCCGGATCCTGCAGGAAGATCAGCAGATCCATCTCATTATTCTGAATCAGTGCGCCGATCTGATGCATGCCGCCGAAATGACCCACCTGAAACTTATGGATGGACAGGTTCGTCACTTCTTCTATCACTTTTCCAGTGGTCGCCGTGGCATACAGCGCGTGTTTTCTTAAAATATCCTGATATGCAATGCATAAATTCTGCATCAGCATCTTTTTCGCATCATGTGCAACTAATCCTACGTTCATAACGGTTCCTCCTAATACTTTTTACGTTGAAGATATATATTCAGCAGCAGGCCGATGGCAATGGAAGCCGACAAAAGCGAGCTTAACCCATAGCTGATAAACGGCAGCGGAAGTCCTGTATTGGGCAGGGTTCCGGTGGCAACTCCAATATTGATAAATGACTGAAATCCCATGTAAGCAGACACACCCACAGCTACCATTTTGGCTGATGCATTGTCCGCCTTTCTGGCCACGTTCAGGCACTGTGCTACCAGGAGCACAAGCAGTCCGATGACCACCAGACATCCCACGAATCCAAATTCTTCACCCACAACAGAAAAAATAAAGTCTGTCTGTCTCTCTGACACCAGATTCACATCACTGGCCGATACATCAGAGATGGTGTTGGACCCAAATCCTTTGCCGAACAATCCTCCGGATCCTATAGCCATGACAGAATTTGCCGTCTGCAGTGCCGTGGAATCCGCATAAGCGGCCGGGTTTAAAAAGGACATAATCCTGGCCACCTGATGCGGCTCCAGAAGAATCTGCCCCGGTGTCTGGACATACCATATAAAAATTGCAAAAAGAGGAATCCCAATAATCAAAACCCTGAGGATCAGCTTAGAACTAAGACCGCCTACGAACACAATGGCGAGAATAATAAAAACAATATCCAGCGTCGTAGACAGATTCGGCTGTTTCAGGATCAGATATAAGGGCGGTGCACATAAAAGCGCAAGTTTTCCCAAAACTTTCGGCTCATTCAGATCGTCCTCGTGGCGGATAACAAAATCTGCAATCACGATGATCATTATAATCTTGCTGATCTCCGACGGCTGCAGTGTCCCCAGAGGGCCCAGAGAAAACCATCGTTTTGCCCCGTTGACATCTTTTCCGAACAGCTTTACGCCGATCAGCAGTAAAAGGTTGAAAATATACAGCAGACTGGAGCTTCGAAGCCACGTCTGATAATCAATGAGAGAAACTACTGCCATGACCCCAAAACAGAGAACCAGCCCCAGTCCCTGCTTCATCACAAAGGACGGATTTGCGCTGTGAATAAAAATAATTCCTAATGTGGCCAGCACCAATACATTGAGAACCAGCTTTATATTGTAGTTTTGCAGTCGGTAGTTTCTAAGCATTTTATCACTCCATGTCTATTTTTTCTTTTTCATTTCCCGGATCGGAATATTTGCGAATAGCGCCGGTCCGCTGTGTTCCTCATCATTCTGGGTGATCTGGATGTCCAGTCCCTGGGCATCGATCTCCATATATTTTGAGATCACTTTGATGATGTCATTTTTAATAAGTTCCATCGTTTCCGGAGAGCAGTTGGAGCGGTCTGAAACAAGCAAAAGCTTTAACCGGTCTTTGGCTTCATCAGCGGAATTTTTCTTTTTAAAAAAGCTGTCAAACAAACCCATTCTTCTACCCCTCTCCTATTTCTTAAAAATACCGGCAAGTTTCTCGAAGAATGATTTGGTATCCAAATCCAAAAACGGTACTTCTTGTCCCATAACTCTCTTACAGATATTCGTATAGGCTTTTCCTGCTATACTGTCACTGCCCACAAGAGGTTCCCCCTGATTTGTGGAGACAACAATATTTTCATCGTCCGGCACAACACCGATCAGCTCGATAGCCAGGATATCCAGCACATCATCCTTGGAAAGCATGTCCCCCCTCTTGACCATGTCCATTCGGATTCTGTTGATAACCAGATCGATCTTATGTATATCATTTGCCTCTAAAAGTCCGATGATCCGGTCTGCATCGCGGATCGCGGATACTTCCGGCGTGGTGACAATCAGGGCACGGTCAGCTCCTGCGATAGCATTTTGGAATCCCTGTTCGATTCCTGCCGGACAGTCCAGAAGAATGTAGTCAAACTCTTCCCTCAGCTCATCCACAACCTTTTTCATCTGCTCAGGACTCACAGAAGATTTGTCCCTCGTCTGTGCAGAAGGCAGCAGATAGAGATCCGGATACTTTTTATCCTTAATCATAGCCTGTTTGATCCTGCAGTTTCCCTCAACCACATCCACCAGGTTATACACGATTCTGTTTTCCAGCCCCATGACCACATCCAGGTTCCGAAGTCCGATGTCTGTATCAATCAGCACTACTTTCTTTCCTTCTTTTGCAAGTCCGGTTCCTACGTTCGCCGTTGTGGTTGTTTTTCCAACGCCGCCTTTTCCTGATGTGATAACGATTACTTCACTCATTGTTTTCTTCCTCCATTGTTTTAAGCTGTAATTTCATTCAGAAGTGATTTTGATATAGGTTCTATGTAAATATTTTCGTCTTCGACAAATGCGATCTTGGCTTCCTCTTCACCGCTCTGTTTTGCCCGTTTTCCAAACCATCTTTTTTTGGCTGATTCTTCATCGGAAGACCTTGCAATGTGGCTTCCGATCCGGATCTGCATGGGCTTCATCTCCAAAGCAGCGATAAAGGCTTTATCATTGCCGTCTGCCCCGGCAAATACATAGCCTTTCACACATCCCAGTACTACAATGTTTCCTTTTGCCCTCACAGTAGCCCCCGGATTTACATCTCCTATAACCACCACGCTGGCATCAGATTCCAGGCTCTGTCCTGACCTTAATGTCCCCTGGTAAAACTGTCCGAAAGACACCCCGCCGTTTTTTAAACGGGCTTCACTCTCAGACTCTTTCAGCCTGATGGACCTCTCTTCTATTACTTTTTTAAATTTTGTTTCCAAAACCTGGTCCCCCTCCATCACATATGCGATGGAAAGAGAACTGTTTTTTGTTATTTTTTCCAGAACCCGTTCGGTTTCCTCCACGCTTAAAACCCTTCCCTCGATCTTTAGAACAACCTGGGTCTTCGTATTGAAAAATTTAGCGGCTTCCACAAACTTCTGCTCAATCACCGTGAGCAGCTCCTCAAATTCTATCTTGTCATCCAGGACAATCGTCAAACCAAAATTGTTTCCTTTCAACAATACTGGTTCTTTCATATATTTTCACCTCTCTTAATCGGATACTGAACCTGCCGCGGAAATTACTTTCTTGTCCTTCTTTAATTTCGCCTTCTCTTTATCATTTGCAAAATAATACTTATAGACATCCTTTGCCGCTGCCGCCGCATTGGATGAGGTATATCCATAGGGGATAACAGCCGTGACCGTAATCTCAGGATCTTCATACGGTCCGAAAGAAATGAACAGCGCATGGTTAGGCCGTTTCTTGTCTTCCTGAGCCGTTCCTGTCTTTCCTGCCACTTTGACATTCAGCCCTTTAAACAGACTGGTTACAGCACCTTTCTTTCCGGATACGACCCGGCGCATTCCGGACCAGACTGCATCCCAGTAAGAGTCATCCTTCAGGGTTAATTTGCTCTTTTTCTTCACCCCGTACTTCTTGACAGTTTTTCCTCCGCTTGTAGTGACTTTATCTAAAATACTCAAATCATATACTGTTCCCTTGTTGGAAAGGGTTGTCACATAATTGGAAATCTGGCTCGGCGTGAAGCTGTTTGTTCCCTGTCCGATGGCTGAACGCACGGAAGTCTCATCAGAAATATGCGGCGCCATTTCACTCAGTTCAATGCCGGATTTTTTATTCAGCCCAATCTCTGTGGCATATTTTTTCAATGCTTCCAGACCCTTTTTACTGCTGTATGATCCGCCTGTCATTCCTAAATCATATCCTACCTCATAAAAGAAGCAATTACAAGAGACTTCTAGTGCACCGGCTACATTATTATAACCGTGCTTTCCGTTAGGATAGATCCAGCAGTGCGCCTCCGGGCTGATCTTGTCAAACACACCGGTACACTGGATCTGGGTTCCGGTTGTAATCGTACTTTCATTCAGCGCCGTAATAGCAGATAAAGGCTTAAATGTAGATCCCGGAGCCGTTCTGTGGTTCAGCACCTGATTGTAAAGCGGAGTCGCTGTAGAATTGGCCAGCTGACGATAGTAATCGCTGTCGATCCCGTTGGACAGCTTATTGCTGTCATATCCCGGGTAACTGACCATAGCCTTTACCTTTCCTGTATCGGGATCAGTGATCACAATGGAACCTGAACAGGGGTCCAGCCCCAGCTGCGCCGGTGTAATTTCCCTGGAGGAAAGCTTTTTGCGTATAAAGGAGTATGCATCCAGAGAACCGTTTTTTAAACTCTGATAAGTAGATGCATCTTTCTTTTTACTCAGGCTCCCCTGCTCGTATAGCAGGAGACATACATCTTTTCCGCTGAGTTCACCCGTGCCGATCTTTTGTTCACACACTGTCAGATCAAATTCATCATCCTTTTCAAGCTGGCTTCCGACATAAGACACCAGTGCCTCAAAAATCTTATCGGTATCACTGTATTTAGATGAAATGTCCAGCATGGAAATATCAATCCATTCTTTGTTGATGGCATATTTTAAAAACTCTCCCAGACCGATCTTCTCATCTTTCCATTTCAGATAGGTTTTGTCCTTTGTATCAATGGAGCCTGTCAAAAGAACTTTTTTCCTGGAAAGCATCTTATATACATAGGTTGCATAGTTCTGCTTTTCTTCGCTCTCACTCTTGTATGCTTTTTTACTGTCCGTGAGATTCCTTTCAATGGTTCTGATACTGTCCTTTTTCAGTCTCTGTATTTTTTTATACATGCTTTTTTCATAGGAGGTTGCATGTTCTCCGTTTAAGCCTGTGATATCTACAACGCTGTTTCCGATCAGTGAATAGTAGACGTCCTTAATCGGAATCCTGATATCACTCCGGTCTCCTTTGGAATCAGAAGTGGTGAGCTTGGAGAGCACAATTCCTGTGATTCTTCTCTCCAGCAGATTATAGGCATATTCCTGTAAGTCACTGTCTATGGATAAGACTACATTATTGCCTGTACCTGCCTTCTCCGTTTTTGTGGTCTTTACGATCTTGCCTATATTATTGACAATCATTTTCTGGCTTCCGCTGCTGCCGTGCAGATAGGATTCCAGTTCCTTTTCTATGCCCGCTTTTCCAACCGCATCGTCCATGGCATAGTAATCCTTGTCACTTTCCTTTTTCCCTTTGTTATAGTCTTCCAGCTCTTCTGTATTGATGGTGCCGGTATAACCGATGACATGGGACATTGCCTCGCTCTTTTTGTAGACACGGATGGATTTTGTGCTCACATCGATACCGGTCAGCTCATTGGATCGTTCCTCGATCTCTGCAATACTTTTACTGCTGACTTCTGTTGCAAATGTCACCTTCATATATTGTGAGTAACGGCTTAAATAAGCACTGTAGCGCACAGACATGATCTTTAAGGCATCCTTATCGGAATACTTCTCATCAATGTCAAACATTTTTCCCACTCCGGGGCTTCCCATTGTTCCGTTCCTCAGATATTCAAACACTTCCTCCGCACTGGCATCCAGCTGCTGCTGGCGGAGCTTCAGTCGTTCCTTTGAAAGGCCCTTCGTATCTGTCCCGATGCCGAATGCTTCCCGCTTAAACCGTTCCAGCTTCGATCCCTTTTCAGTGAAACGGAACGTACCGTTGCCTGTGATCTCAATCGGAATATCACTCTTAAAAGAATCCTTATTTTTCTCCAGGATCTTAATCACTTCATAAATAACCTTATTCTTTTCATAGCTCTCTGAAGTATCGTTCTTTTGGGCCAGGGTTTTAAATTTGCTGTCATTTTGGAAGTTTACAGTATAAACCAGTTTGTTGTAGGCCAGAAGCTTTCCGTTGCAGTCATAAATATTCCCCCTTGTCCCGGAGGTCTTGACCGTTTTCTCTACCTTGTAAGTAAAATCATCCTTGTGCGACTGTCCCTGGACGATCTGAATCACAAACAGACGGTAGGCCAGTACAAAGAAAAGTACCGCAAACAAAACAGCCATTACCATAAGCCTGTTTGCCAATAATTTTTCAACTCGGTTTTGTATTTTTCTAAACACTAGAACATGCTCCTTTTTTCTGAATCGCTGATGCGTACGTCGATGAACAGAAGCAATTTATACAGCGGCAGCGCAATCAGCCCTGTATAGACCGCTTCCGGTATCATAATATCTTTTAAGTAACTGAAAAATGCAAATCTTCCCCTCAGTGCAAAGAAAAAGAAAAAAATCACAAAGCTGTAAGCCAGGGTATTGATGACTAAAAGCCCGAATGGCAGAAGGACATCATCCTCATAAAAAAGAGAATTAAAACATCCGTTGATATAGCCGATGAGCAGATATAGAAGAGCATACTGCCCGAGAACGTCACCGAAAAAAATGTCAATTAAAAGGCCGCTGGAAAATCCAATGCCGATACCGGCTTTCTTCCCTCTGATCAGCCCAAGGGTAACCGTGAGAATCAGCAGAATATTCGGCATCACATCAGCCAGCTTTAAAAATTGAAATACAGCTGTCTGCAGCAGAAAACACAAGATCACAGATAGAATATAAAATATTGTCCTTTTCAGTCTCATCATTCCACCGCCCTATTCTTTTGTATCTTCATCCAGATTGACATTTTCTTTCAAATCAGTGATCACCAGTACTTCTTTCAGATGCTTGAAGTCCACAATCGGCGTCACTCTTGCAGTCTTTGTAAGCTTTGTGGAATCCAGCCTGATGTCGGATACTTTCCCGATGGAGAGTCCCTCCACAAATTTAGAACTTAAATAAGAGGTTACCAGTTCATCGCCTTCTTTTACTTTGGCGTTTTTATCGATGTAAACCACATCCAGATATCCGTCGGACATGGTGCTCAGGCTGCCCTTTACAATACAGGAATCCTTTGTTTTCATAAACATGGCGCTGACCATACTCGTATCGTTGATGATAGTTCTCACCTTTGCATAATGGTCGGAGACATCATACACGATCCCCACCAGCCCATTGTCCGCAATGACGTTCATGTTCTTCTTAATACCGTCCTTGCTGCCTTTGTCAATGGCAAAGATCTCAAACCAGTTGCCGGATCCCTTGCTTATGACCCTAGCCCCCACCGTATTGTACTTTTTATACTTTGCCTTCAGCTTCAGGAGATCCTGCAGCCGGTTTAACTCCACCTGGTCCTGGGAAAGAATCCGGTTCTGCATCCTCAGTGAATCAATCTTTTCCTGCAGGACTTTATTCTCCTCTTTTAACTGCTGCTTTGTCTTTATATTTTCATTCCAGGAAAAAATGCTGTTCCCTACGGAATTGATCCCTTTCTGCATAGGGCTTAAGACCCCTGTGGCCACCGCCTTGACAGGGGACAGTACACCCCCTGCAAAAACACTGATTCCGATCAATAAAAAGCATATTCCTACAAAAATGAACAGGTAATGCCTTGAACGCATATTTTTCTTCTGAAATTTCATTTCACTTTCCTCACTAGTATTTGTTGTCTTTGTTCATAATCGTCTTTAAGCCGCGTATGACGCTCTCCTCCGGCTGTTCTGCAGCTCGGACACGGATGCCTATGGCTTCCTCCATCCACTCGGGAATCTTTGCAAAGGAGGAATTCCCTCCGGAAAGATAGATTCCTTCCACCATGATATCAGATGCCAGTTCCGGCGGAATCACTTCCAACATAGCTTTAGCTTCAATGATAATATCATTGACATAATTTCTTATTTTCTCTTCCGCCAAATCCCCCGGAACCTGAATCTTTTTCGGCAGGCCGCTGACAAGATCACGGCCTTTCACATAAACATCCTTCCCTTCTTCTTCCCTTCTGGAGTAAAGAAGCTTCAGACGCTCTGCACTTTTCATGCCAATCTCGATGTTATGGTTCCGCTTCAGCTTGGAGATAATCCACTGGTCGATCTGGCTTCCACCCTGCTTGATCAGACGGCTTCTTACGATGCCTCCCAAAGAAACCACGGAAATCTCCGTAGTGTCTGCCCCCATATTGATCACCATATTCCCGCAGGGAGCTCCTGCGTCAATACCCAGCCCGACCGCATCCGCCATTGGTTTGGGCCAGAGCTTTACTTCTCTTACCGAACGGAAGGACTCGATCATAAGATCATAAAATGCCCGGCGCTCCACTCCTGTAATATCTGACGGCACCGCCATATAAAATTCATATTTTTTCAGTTTTCTCAGATAACGTCTGAGTATCTCAGAAAGAAGCCTGCGCATATTCGTATAATCACCGATGACTCCGTGAACCATCGGTGTGATAATCTGAATCTGGTGCGGCTCTTTTTCGTACATGGAAAACGCTTCATTTCCCACTGCTGCCGTTTCCGAATCTTCGGTCAGGGCAATGACATTCTTGAGCCTTACAATCTGGTCTTTTTCTCTCGAATAAATCCTAAGATTCTTTGAGCCAAGCTCGATTCCAATCAGTCCCTTTTTCATAAACACTCCATTCCATACCGCCTGTCAGGCTATAGTAATTGCTGTTCTTTAAAACTAACGTAAGAACGGTCTCCTATAATGATATGGTCGGACAGATAAATACCAAGCAGCTCTCCTGCTTCTTTTATCCGGTTTGTGACAGAGACATCCTGCCTGCTCGGGGTTGGATCCCCGGAAGGATGATTGTGCAGTAAAATCAAATATACCGCCTCATACTTCAAAGCTTCCAAAAACACTTCCCTGGGCGACGCCACTGTCTGGTTGACCGTACCAACGGATACCTTCAGTTCTTTAATGACTTTATTCTTCCCATTAAAAAGAATTAAAATCATTTCTTCCCTGTTCAAGTGACGCATTTTCTCCATATAATAATCCGCGATGGACTTTGGAGTATGAAAACTGATTTTCTTATGTACTTTCTGTGAGGACAGCCTCCTGGAGAGTTCTGCAATACAGAGAATCTGTATGGCCTTAACCTTCCCGATCCCCCTGATCCTCATCAGTTCATTCATGGATGCGTGGCAGATGCCAAGCAGCCCTTCGTAATAGGGATGCAGTCCCAAAACCTCCACAGCCAGTGCCGTAGCCCGCTTGTCTTTTGCGCCGCTTCTTAAAACAGCTGCTAAAAGTTCTGCATCCGTCAGCGCTTCCGGGCCCAGCCGCTCACACTTTTCATAGGGGCGTTCAGACTCTGGAAGCTCTTTTATTGTGTAATGTCTCTTTTCCATAGATTCCTTTCCTCAAAGGAATACGCAAAAAAACATTTCTCATTAATAAATCTTACCATAAGATCTTTTTCTTGTATAGCCAGGAACTATGACGGTTTCCTTAAGTTTTTCTTATTGCTCAGACACAAAAAACCGGCATCCGACATTACAGACGGATCAGACCTTTTTCCGTCATTCTCTGCAGGGACATGGTTATCCCATATTTGGCGTGGGGATAGGTAAGCCCTCCCTGAAAATAAGCCGCATACGGAGGCTTCATAGGGCCGTCTGCACTGAGCTCAATCGAAGATCCCGATACAAATGCCCCCGCTGCCATAATAACCTGGCTGTCATAGCCCGGCATATCCCACGGCTCCGGTGTCACATAGCTGTCCACCGGAGAGGCCGCCTGAATCCCCTCGCAGAAAGCAACCAGCTTTTTGGGATCGCCGAACTCCACTGCCTGAATGATATCATGGCGGCTTTCACTCCCGTTCGGAACCACCGTAAATCCAAGGCTCTCGTAAAGATTTGCCGCAAATACAGCCCCTTTCAAAGCGCTGTTGACCACTGTAGGAGCCAGAAAAAGGCCCTGCAGGAACTGGCGGTTCACTCCAAGAGAAGCCCCTACTTCCTTTCCAAGCCCCGGTGTTGTAAGCCGGTAAGCACACTGTTCGATCAGTTCTTTTCTTCCGCAGATATAACCTCCGATAGGCGCAAGTCCTCCTCCCGGGTTTTTGATTAATGACCCCACCACTAAGTCAGCCCCGGCCTGGGAAGGCTCTGTCTGTTCCACAAACTCCCCGTAGCAGTTGTCTACCATAACAATAACGGAAGGCTTTATGCTTTTCACAAAGGAGATCAGCTCCCCGATCCGCTCAACAGAAAGCGTAGGGCGGGTTGCATATCCTTTCGACCGCTGGATTGTGACCAGTTTTGTTCTTTCATTGATAGCTTCTTTTATGGCTTCATAGTCAAAAGATCCGTCTTTCTTTAAATCTGCCTGGGCATAGGTGATCCCATACTCCGCCAGAGATCCTTTGGAAGGCCGGATGCCGATTACTTCCTCCAGTGTGTCATAAGGTTTCCCCACCGGAGACATAACTTCATCTCCCGGCCGCAGGTTTGCGCTCAGGGCAAGTCCCAGGGCATGAGTCCCGCAGGTAATCTGAGGGCGGACCAGGGCATCTTCCGTCTGAAAAATATCCGCATATACTCCCTCGATAGCCTCCCTGCCGATATCGTCATAGCCGTATCCGGTTGTTTCTCCTAAGTGTGCCTCGGAAATACGGTTTTTCTTCATAGCCTTCAGCACTTTCAGCTGGTTAAACTCTGCAGCTGCATCAAACTCTGCAAACCTTCCTGCTAAAGATGCTTCGATTTTTTTGGCATAGTCGTAAACCTCCCCGGATACGCCAAGTTCTTTATAGTATTGTTTTAACTGATCCATCCCAAATGCCTTTCTCTTTTATTTTTCCCAGCATAAATGCCAGAATTTCATCTTCATTTTGATAATCCTGCCTGTTGACCATAGTGACATCCTTTTCCCGGCGGAACCAGGTGAGCTGCCGCTTTGCAAAATGCCTCGTATCTTTTTTGATGCGCTCTGCCGTCACATCAAGGTCCTGTTTTCCCTCAAGATAATCAAACACTTCTTTATAACCGATACCCTGCATGGATACCATATCCTTTGTGTATCCCTGTCCGGCAAGCTGCTCTACTTCACCGATCAGCCCTGCTTCCAGCATTTTATCCACTCTCTTGTTGATCCTGTCATAGAGGATCTCTCTGTCATGGGACAAAACAAAATAGACATAATTATAGCAGGACTCCTTTTTTCTTTCTTGTTCATTGTGCCGGGAGATCTTACTCCCCGTCTTTTCGTAATATTCCAGCGCACGGATCACTCTCTTTATATTGTTTTCATGAATAGCCTGAGCTGATTCCGGATCCACCAAAGAGAGCATCTCATGCAGATATGTGTTTCCTTTTTCCTCTGCCAGCCGGCGGAGTTTTTCCCGGTATTCCGGGTCGGAATCTTCTTTAGAAAAATCAATATCATATAAAAGTGCCTGGATATAAAATCCGGTTCCTCCCACAACAACAGGGATCTTTCCTTGATCGTATATTTTCTTTAATGCCTGCTTTGCCATCTGCTGAAACCGGACTACGTGAAACTCTTCATCCGGATCCAGTTCGTTTACAAGATAATGAGGAATCCCCTCCATCTCCTCCGGCATAATCTTTGCAGTCCCGATATCCATTTTCTTATAGATCTGCATAGAGTCGGCAGAGATGATCTCTCCTCCAACTGTTTTGGCAAGCTTTATGGACAGCTCAGTCTTCCCGGCTGCTGTAGGTCCGGTCAATATAATCAACGGCTTCATAACTCATCAAATCCTTTCGGCAGCAGTTCTTTCAGTCTGAAAACCTGGTAATTGTCTCTGTCCTGGCAGATCACTTTCATATCTTTTGAAAACTCATTCATCACCTGCAGGCAGATTCCGCATGGATATACACAGCCCTTTCCCTTTGCAGCAATGGCAATGGCTTCAAAATCCCTCTTTCCCGCTGCCACCGCAGTGCTCACCGCGTTTCGTTCTGCACAGATAGCCGCACCGTAGGAGGCATTCTCCACATTGCAGCCCGTATAAATACTTCCGTCCGCACAAAGAAGAGCTGCCCCCACCATAAAACCGGAATATGGCGCATAGGCCTGTTCTCTGGCCTTCTTAGCCAATGCCAGTAATTCTTTCTCGTTCATAATCCCATCCTTTTCATATCACATTTTTGTGGTGAACCTCTCATGACATCTTGACCAGTTCTCCGGCTTGCATTCGAACTGGTCAAAATGGACGTAATGTCTGCTGGAGAAGGGCAGCCATAAAACAGAAGGTTCCTTTTAGAGATAAGATTTTCTTCACTGTCGGAAGGAGGCCTTTCCAGAGCCGACTGGAGATAGTGGAGAAAAACTCATAAGATTCGCTTGAATTTCTTTTCTATTTCATATTTTGTCATTTTGATCATAGTAGGCCTTCCGTGGGGACAGGTGTATGGATTCTCACACTCCATCAAAAGATCCAAAAGATTTTTCACCTCAGGCACTGACATTCTCTGGTTTCCTTTGGCTGACATTTTGCAGGCCATGGATGCGATTTTGTCCGTAATCATCTCAGGAGCCTTTTTCACTCCGTCAGCAGTGAGAGTATCCAAAAGCTCCATGAACAATTCTTTTTCTTTCAGGCCGTATAAGTTCGCCGGCACCTGGCGGATGCAGAATTCATTGCCTCCGAAGGCCTCAATGGTAAATCCCAGTTCTTCAAAGATTCCCTTCGTCTCTGAAAGCACCTTCGCCTCTGCCATGGACAGTGTCACCACATAAGGAGGCTCCACTCCCTGGCTGTATATCTTTTTCTCTCTGAATGCCTTCATAAGCTTTTCGTAATTCACCTTCTCATGGGCAGCATGCTGGTCCATGATAAACAGCTGGTCATCATACTCAATCATCCAGTAAGTTTTAAACAGCTGGCCAATCACTTTCCGGTCGGGCTTCGCCTCCTCGTCCAGCAGGGATGTCTCATGAAGGGTCATCTGCTTCATTTCATCCTGTTTTGCCTGCTCATAATAGTTGACTCCTGCGGACACACTCTTTTTCATCTGAACAGCCGGCTGCTCTGCCCTTTGAACTGTCTTTCCCATCGTCCACGGCTTAGGGGAAGCTTCCTTTTCAGGCCCTTTCGGCGCGCTTTCTTCCCTTTTGGCCTGCTCAAACGGCTCCGGCATTTTTGACGGAAGCACTGTCTTTTCTTTTTTTTCAGGCTTTCCGATTTCTGCTTTGGGAATGATTTCTTTGTGGGCCAGTGCCTCTTTAATCCCTGACTCCAACAGCTCATACAGTTCCTTTTCATTGCGGAACCGGATCTCCATCTTCGTCGGATGGACGTTTACATCCAAAAGCTCCGGTTCCACCTGGATATTCAGGCATACAAAGGGATACTTATGTGCCATGGTAAAGGTCTTATACCCATCCTCAATTGCTTTAAAAATAATCTTGCTCTTTATATACCTGCCGTTGATAAAATAGCTCTCATAGTTCCGGTTTCCCCGGGAAATAAACGGCTTTCCGATGTAGCCGTCTACGCTGACTGTCTGGCTTCGGACGGAGATCGGCAGAAGGGCTGCCGCCACCTCTCTTCCGTACAGGTGGTAAATAATATCTCTTACATTTCCGTTTCCGGATGTATACATCTTATTTTTGCTGTTATGGATAAATTTAAACGCAATGTCAGGGTGGCTCAGAGCCATATGCACCATAATCTGCTCCACATATCCTGCCTCCGTCACCGGACTTTTCAAGAATTTCCGCCTGGCAGGAGTATTATAAAACAGATTCCTCACGAGAAAAGTCGTCCCATCCGGTGCGCCGATCTCTTCAAATCCCTGTTCTTCCCCGCCGAAGATCTTATAGGATACCCCGGAAAAAGCACCGGCTGTCTTGGTGATGACTTCCACCTGCCCTACCGCACTGATACTTGATAATGCTTCTCCCCGGAATCCCAGAGAAGATACACATACCAGATCCTCCACTGTACGGATTTTGCTTGTGGCATGCCGCAGAAACGCAGTTTTTACATCCTCCTTGGCAATGCCGCATCCATTATCCGTCACCCGCATAAGCGTCATGCCGCCGTCCTTGATCTCCACAGTGACTGCTGTAGCTTTGGCATCTATGGCGTTCTCCACCAGTTCCTTCACCACTGAGGCAGGCCGCTCAATCACTTCCCCGGCTGCAATATTATCGATTGTCTTTTGGTCCAATAACTGAATTTCTGCCATAACTATTCCTCTTCTCTAAGCTTGTTCTGCAGAATATACAAATAGTTCAGCGCCTCCAGCGGAGTCATGCAGGATAAATCCTTTTCCCTGATCTCCGCCATGAACGGATGCTCCATTGTAGGCTCACCGTCGTTGGCAAACAAAGAAAGCTGCTGCGGTTCGTCGGAAACCTGAATTTTCTGCGCTTTGGAAACAATATCGCTGTCGCTCAATTCAGCCACGATCTCTTTTGCTCTCTGGATCACCATATCCGGCACTCCTGCAAGCTTCGCCACCTGGATTCCGTAGCTCTTATCCGCCCCGCCTTTTACAATCTTTCTTAAAAATACAATATTATCGCCCTGTTCCTTTACAGCAATACAGTAATTGTTCACACTGGAAATCTTTCCTTCCAGTTCTGTCAGCTCGTGATAATGAGTGGCAAACAAAGTCTTTGCTCCCAAAAGCTTGGAATTACTGATATACTCCACAACGGCCCAGGCAATGCTCAGGCCATCGTAAGTGCTCGTTCCCCGGCCGATCTCATCAAGAATCAGCAGGCTGTCCTTTGTGGCATTCCTGAGGATATTTGCCACCTCACTCATCTCCACCATAAAGGTGCTCTGGCCGCTGGCCAGGTCATCGGAGGCCCCTACTCTGGTGAAAATTCTGTCCACGATGCCGATGTTTGCTTTCACAGCCGGCACAAAGGAGCCGATTTGGGCCATAAGGACAATCAGTGCCGACTGCCGCATATAGGTTGATTTTCCGGCCATGTTCGGACCTGTGATGATAGATACACGGTGCCGTTTGCTGTCCAGATAGGTGTCATTTGCAATAAACATATCATTGGACATCATCTGCTCCACCACCGGATGGCGCCCCTCTTTAATATCAATCGTTCCCTTTGTATTTAATTTCGGCCTCACATATCCGTTTCTCTCTGCCGCATAAGCCAGAGAGCAGAGCACGTCCAGGTAGGCAATAACTCCGGCGCTTTTCTTAATTCTTTCCATTTCTCCCGCCAATGTTTCCCGGATTGATACAAAGGTTTCATATTCCAGGGCATACAGCCTGTCCTCAGCTCCGAGAATCGTATCTGCCAGCTGGTTAAGTTCCTCCGTGGTATATCTCTCCGAGTTGGCCAGCGTCTGTTTTCTTATGTAATGTTCAGGTACTCTGTCCTTGTAGGAGTTGGTGACATCCAAATAGTATCCAAACACTTTATTAAATTTTACTTTCAGTGTCTTGATACCGGTAGCTCTCCGCTCTCTCTCTTCTAATTCCATGAGCCACTGCTTACCGTCAGTCTTGGCACTTTTTAGCTGGTCGATCTGCTCTGAGAACCCGTCCTTGATAATGCCTCCTTCTTTGATGGCAATGGGCGGCTCTTCCAGTACTGCAGCCTCTAAAAGCCCTGCCACATCCTCCAGAGTATCCAGTTCTTCCCTAAGCTCAGACAGCAGCCCATCGCTGCATTCTTCAAGAATGGTCCTGATCGGAGGCAGCCACTGAAGAGATACTTTCAAAGCAATCATATCTCTCGGATTTACCGTCTGGTAACTTACTTTTGTCATAAGCCGCTCCAGATCATAAACCGGGTTCAGATACTCCCGGATTTCTTCCCTGACAATGGCCTGCCTGGTCAGAGTGGTCAGCGCCTCATATCTCTCTTCAATCTTATCCCGGTCGATCAGAGGCTGTTCGATCATGCTTCTTAAAAGCCTGGCCCCCATAGCCGTCTTTGTCTTATCCAGAACCCCCAGCAGGGAACCCTTTTTTCTTTTGTCCCGGAGAGTTTCGCAAAGTTCCAGATTTCTCCGGCTGGAACTGTCAATAATCATATATTCGCTGGTCTCATACGGTGAGACAGACATAAGATGATTCAGTGCGTTTTTCTGGGTCTCATGAAGATATAGAAGAATAGCGCCGGTGGCGATGACCCCCATAGGATGGTCTGAAAGACCCAGGCCGCTCAGATTCCCCACATGAAACTGAGACTTAATGGCAGCTGTCCCCTGCTCTTCATCAAAATAATAATGATCAATACTGGAAACGGATACCCCAAGCTTATCTTTGATCAGTCCAATATCTGCACCGCTGATCAAAAATGCATCGTTGCAGATGATCTCTGCCGGAGCAAACTTAAAAATCTCATCCACAACCTTGTGAAGTTCATCCATGGATGTGGTGCGGAAATCTCCCGTAGTGACATCCACCACGGACAGCCCAAAGCTGTCATCACTGCAGAAAATACACATGAGATAGTTGTTTTTTTCGTCATCTAAGCTTTGCTGGGAAATGTTTGTTCCCGGCGTCACAATTCTGATAACTTCCCTCTTCACAATTCCTTTGGTCTGTTTAGGATCCTCCACCTGCTCACAGATGGCCACTTTATATCCCTTTTCCACCAGTTTATTTAAGTAGGAATCCACCGCATGAAACGGAATGCCGCACATCGGAGCACGCTCCTCCATCCCGCAGTTTTTCCCTGTCAGTGTAATTTCTAATTCCTTGGAAGCTGTCATGGCATCCTCAAAAAACATTTCATAAAAATCTCCCAGCCTGTAAAACAGGATGCAGTCTTTATTCTGCTCTTTGATCGCCATATACTGTTCCATCATTGGAGTTAATTTAGCCATTTACCTGTTCTCCCATATAATAAAAACCTTTTTCTTCCGTAATCTTCACACGGACGATCTGACCAATCAGACTGTCCCCGCCCTTAAAATGTACTAAAATGTTGTTGGAAAGACGGCCGGTAACCATACCGTCCTGGTGGGTATTCTTCTCCTCCACCAGCACCTCTTCCACTTTTCCGACTCCGTCCTTTCTGTTGTCCTTTGAACTTTCCTTAATCACTTCAAGAAGACGCTGGAATCTTTTCTTCACCACGAAAGGCTCCACCTGTTCTTCCATGGCGGCAGCCGGTGTTCCTGTCCTTTTTGAATAGACAAACGTATAGGCACTGTCAAACTTGACCTTTCTCACCACATCCAGGGTTTCTTCAAAGTCTTCTTCTGTCTCCCCCGGAAACCCTACAATAATATCTGTGGTCATGGCAATCCCCGGTATTTTTTCTTTGATTTTTTCAGCCAAAGCAAGATAGTCTTCCTTTGTATAATGCCGGTTCATCAGCTTTAAAATCCGGCTGCTCCCGGACTGAACCGGCAGATGCATATGGCGGCAGACCTTTTTGGAGGAAGCCATCACGTCAATGAGATCATCTGACAGATCCTTCGGATGGGGTGTCATAAACCTGATGCGTGAAAGCCCTTCGATTTGTTCAATCATTGTCAGAAGTTCTGCAAAGCTGACCGGCTTATCCAGGTTCTTGCCGTAGGAATTTACATTCTGCCCAAGCAGCATTACTTCCCTCACTCCTTCTTTCACCAGTCCTTCAATCTCCCGTACTATATCTTCCGGCTTCCGGCTCCGCTCCCGTCCTCTCACATAAGGAACAATACAGTAGCTGCAGAAATTGTTGCAGCCAAACATAATATTTACCCCGCATTTGAAGGAAAACTTCCGGTCACTGGGAAGGTCCTCCACAATCTGGTCCGTATCCTTCCAAATATCTACGATCATTCCCCCGGACTCAACCCTGGCCTTTAAAAGCTCCGCCAGTTTGAAAATATTGTGCGTCCCGAAAATAAGATCTACAAACGGATAGCTTTTTCCAATCTTCTCCACAACCTGTTCTTCCTGCATCATACAGCCGCAGAGACCTATCATCATATCAGGGTTCTTTTCCTTTGCTTTTTTTACGTGCCCCAGATGTCCGTACAGCTTTGTGTTGGCATTTTCCCGGACTGTACATGTATTAAAGAGAACCAGATCCGCATATTCCGTGTCAGTTTCCTGGTACCCGATTGTCTCCAGAACCCCGAGAAGCTTTTCAGAGTCTTTCTCATTCATCTGGCATCCAAAGGTAGTGATATGGCAGGTGAGAGGCCGGCCCAGACGTTCTTCCTGTGTCTTTACCCATCCTTTCATCTCTTCCATATAGGCGTATTGTTTTTGTGCTTCATTTTTATATGTTGGCATTGGTATTTCTCCGTTCTTTTTCATTTCTTGGCATATGGAATCTATTATAACAATATTTAAAAAATCGTGCAAATTTCTATGACATTTTGACCAGTTCTCCGGCTTGCTGTCTCAGAAGCATAAGATTTTCTAACCTTCAGCAAAGCCTTTCCGGTGGCCCGTTCGGAACTCACTTGCGTTGGCCTAGAGCACTTAGGGAAGGCAAACAAAGTGCAGACTGAGCTTAGTGCGAAGGCCGTTCAAAGGAACTTCATGAGCAGGAGCCGCAGGCGAGATGCGAATTTAGTGAATCGAACCTCATTGCCTACAAGTCTTTGCTTCAGGAAGAAAAACTAATACTCCTTCGAATGCAAGTCCTCCGAACTGGTCAAAATGGACGTAATGTCTGCTGGAGAAGGGCAGCTATAAAAGAGAAGGTACCTATTACCGATAAGTTTTTCTTCACTGTCGGAAGGAGACCTTTCCAGAGCCGACTGGAGATAGTGAAGAAAAACTCATCTCTTAGGCCCATTGCTCTTTGATGAGCTTGTGCGCATCCTGCACGGAGTGCTTTTTATTACAATAGGGAGGTTCGGAGAACTATCCTATTGTAATAAAAAATACCGCTCAAAATCTTAATAAAAGAATTTGAGCGGCATAGATTTCTGCCTATAGCTTTAACTGGTCTTTTGCAAAACAAAGCGCTGATTCTATGACTTTATCCATGTCATAATACTTGTATTCCCCAAGTCTTCCGCCGAACAAAACTTTTTCTTCCTTATCGGCCAGGGTACGGTACTTTTGGAATAACTGATTATTTTTCTCATCATTTACCGGGTAGTATGGTTCCATGCCGTCTTCCCACTCCACCGGATACTCCTTTGTGACTACTGTATTCTTCTGGGTACCGAATGCAAAATGCTTATGCTCGATCTTTCTCGTATACGGAGTCTCACGGTCTGTATAATTCATGACAGCCACTCCCTGATGATTCTCTTCTTCCAAAACCTGATGTTCAAACTTCAGACTTCTGTAAGCAAGCTTTCCGAACTGGTATCCATAGTAAGAATCAATCGTACCTGTATAGATCACCTTATCTCCAAGCCCTGAAAGTTCTTCTCTTTTTTCTAAAAAGTCGGTGGAGAGCATAACATCGCAGCCCTCATACAGCCTGTCGATCAGCTTATTGTATCCCTCTTTTGGGATGCCCTGATGCGGATCGTTAAAATAGTTATTGTCGTAAATATACCGGACAGGTATTCTCCTGATAATAGAAGCCGGAAGGTCCTTACAGTCTCTTCCCCACTGCTTTTCAGTATAACCTTTGATCAGCTTCTGATAAATGTCCGTGCCTACCAGGCTGACCGCCTGTTCTTCAAGATTTGAAGGTTCCCCTTCTACAGCCTGTCTCTGGGATTCTATGATCCTTTTGGCCTCAGCCGGAGATGCAATCCCCCACATCTTGCTGAATGTATTCATGTTAAAAGGAAGATTATACGTCTCACCATGATAATTCGCCACCGGACAGTTGATATAATGGTTGAATTCTACCAGCGAAGTTACATACTTCCATACTTCCTCATTGCTTGTATGAAATATATGCGCTCCGTATTCATGGACCATGATGCCTTCCACATCCCTGCACATGATATTTCCTCCCAGGGCCTCTCTCTTTTCTACTACCAGACAGGTTTTCCCCTGTTTTCCTGCTTCTCTGGCAATGACTCCGTTAAAAAGTCCGCCGCCGACTAAAATATAATCATAATGCTTCATAAACTTCCTCCTTATATTTGGTTTATTATACCCTGTCCCGGGAAAAATGACAATCTGTTTTTCTTGTCTCCCGGCTTCTTTTAAAGTAAAATAGAAGTAACGAGTTTGTAAAATCTGTGTAAATTTTTATACAAAATCAAGGAGGCAGCAATGAGTTCTTTTCTATTACCGATGGCCGGCGGTCTTGGCCTGTTTCTGTACGGAATGAAACTAATGAGCGACGGTCTTGAAAAAGCAGCCGGAGCAAGACTTCGGGGGATCCTGGAGTTCTTCACAACGAACCGTTTTTCGGGGATGCTGGTGGGCATCTTTTTTACCGCCATCATTCAGTCGTCGAGCGCTTCAACCGTCATGGTCGTCAGCTTTGTTAATGCAGGGCTTATGAATCTTTCCCAGGCGGCAGGCGTTATCCTGGGAGCCAACATCGGAACGACAGTGACCTCCCAGCTGGTGGCATTTAACCTGTCAGATGCCGCACCTATTTTTTTAATGTCCGGTGTGGTCATGGTTATGTTTATTCAAAACCCCAGAATCAAGAAGACCGGTGAAGTGGTCTTAGGCTTCGGTGTTTTATTCACCGGCCTTACAACCATGTCCTCCACCATGTCCTTCTTAAAAGATTCTCCTGCCGTCATGAATGCACTGGCAGGATTGGACAACCATTTTGCCGCTGTCCTCATAGGCTTTGTGATCACTGCCATCCTCCAGAGTTCCTCTGTAACCGTCAGCATTGTACTTCTGATGGCTTCCCAGGGTCTCCTGAGCCTGCCTATCTGTTTCTTTATCATCCTGGGCTGCAATATGGGGTCCTGTGTATCTGCCCTTTTAGCCAGCTTAAGCGGAAAGAAAAATGCAAAACGCGCGGCAGTCATCCACTTCTTATTCAATGTGTTCGGAAGTGCAGCCATTTTTACACTCCTCACCTTTTTCCTGCATCCGATCGCCGAGACGATCTTACATATATCAAATGGAAATATGGGACGAAGCGTAGCCAATGCCCATACATTTTTTAAGATTTTTGAAGTGCTGATTATGTTTCCGAGCACCAGCCTGATTGTCAAATTGGCAGAAAAGATTGTTCCGGGCGATGAAGAAAAGCCTTCTCCTTCCGAACTGAATTTTATTGGTGAATACCACTCTCCCATATCTGCCATTCCCCAGGTCCGCCAGGAGATATCCCGTATGGCGGAGCTTGCCAACAAAAACCTTGAAATGGCCTTTCAGGCATTCTTAAACTGCAGTACAAAACATCTCGGTGAGATTTATCAGCGGGAAGAGGAGATTGACAGTCTGAGCCAGAAGATTACGGACTTCCTTGTTGATTCCAATCTTCAGGAACTTCCCGTAGGTGACCGGGAAATCCTGGGCAGTATGTTCTATGCGGTCGGAGATATTGAACGTATCGGTGACCTGGCTGAAAACTTTGCTGACAGCGCCCGGTCTGCTGCCGATCATAACTCCCGTCTGAGCAAAGATGCCAAGAGGGAACTGGTCAATATGTATAACGCTGTGTCTGCTCTTCTGGAAGATGCTGTGGTGATTTTTAAAGAACATAAAAAAGAAATGATCCCTGAATTTTATAAACATGAACAGGCCATCGATGCTATGGAACGCCGCTATCAAAAGCGCCATCTCAACAGAATGGCCCAGGGCATCTGTGAGCCCCGGGCCGGTCTTCTGTTTTCTGATATGCTTTCATCCCTGGAACGTATTGCCGATCATGGGACAAACATTGCATTTTCTGTGATGGATCCATCTGATGAAGAAATGCTCACAGAATCATGACAGATGCATGATTTTATAGTCTAATCTCTGTACCTTTGTGTGAACACGGGTGTTCTCAAGCATTTTGATGAGCCGCCTGTGTTCCTCTTCCGGTACCCCTTCCTTATAATCTGAGAAATCAAAATCAATCTCTTCTTCCTCATCTCCCGCATTGACAAGCAGCAAATAAGCTCCCTGACTGCACGGTTCTCCAAAAACATCTTTTGTTCCCGGCACAAACCGCAGAATAGCCAAAACATGTTCAGATGCGGCAATATACAAAGCATAACCTGTCTGAAGGATTTTTTCCCGGCTTCTGAAAACGGAAACGGTTTTTAATTCTTCAAATATCTTTGTATCATGCTTAAACATGGGACCCCTGTTAAACGGATCCATCAGCCCGTTCATTCCATACTCATCCCCATAATAAATCGACGGGATTCCCGGAATAAAAAACTGGATTGCAAATGCCAGCCTGGAAAGTACTGCTCCTTTGCGGTCGTTTTCCGAAGTGACTACGTAGTCAATCTGGTTCTCCCTGGACGGCAGCATCTCATTCATTCCTGAGGCCAGAGTAGTCCGGATCCTCGGGATGTCATGGGATGACAGCAGATTCATCACGCTGTAATAAAACGGCTTTGGATAGTTGCACTGCTGTCCCAGCAGAAACTGCTGCATGCCATAAGCATCTTCATTTCCCAGCAGATAGTTGACACAGTTTACCTTAAACGGATAGTTCATCGTACTGTCAAGCCCCCTGCCGAGAGCATACTTTCTCTTGACCCCGTAGCTTTCTTTTGTGGTGACGTCTTCCCATACTTCTCCGATTAAAGCATAGTTTTTAAACATCTTTTTCATTGTCTTGCGCATCAGAAAAATAAACTCGTCCGGAAGCTCATCAGCCACATCCAGCCGGAACCCGGAAGCTCCAAGCGTAAACCAATGTTTAAGAACTGAGTCCCTGCCCGTAATAATATAGGACAGGAAACGTTCGTTCAGTTCATTGACCTCCGGAAGACTCCGGAATCCCCACCAGCTCTTGTAATCTCCCTTGCTGTCAAAGGAGTACCAGTCATAAAACGGTGAATCCTGGCTCTGATAGGCCCCCACACTCTTATAATTTCCATTTTTATTGAAATAAAGACTGTCGGCTCCCGTATGGGAGAAAACTCCGTCCAGGATAATATGAATTCCTTTTCTTCTGGCGATTTCGCATAATTCTCTGAAATCTTCATTGCTTCCCAGGAATGGATCTACTTTTTTGTAATCACCGGTATTATACCGATGATTGGAACTGGACTCTACAATGGGGTTCAGATAAATACAGGTGACGCCTAATTTTTTCAGATCGTCTAAATGCTTTTTAATCCCTTCCAGATCTCCGCCGAAGAAATCACACGGATCATAAAATTCTTTCCCCTCCATCGGTCCGAAAAGCGGGCGTTCCTCCCAGCTTTTGTGCACGTAAATATCACGGCCCATTTTTCTATGGTATTCTTCTCCCTTTACGGTATTCTGCCAGTTTCCCCGGCAGAACCGATCCGGAAATATCTGATACATAATGCCTTTTGAAAGCCACCTGGGCGTTTCAAACCCTCTTTCGTATACAGTCATCTGAAAGCCGTGCACATCTTCTTCTACCCGCATGCCTTCTCCGCAGGTACGTCCCGGCTTTGCTCCGTAATAATACGTGTAATTCCTCTCTGTGATCCTGAAGTAATACCAAAGGATACACGCTTTTTCCGGCATCTCTATGATACATTCATAGAAATCCTTCCTCTCTCTCATTGGAAATGTCTTATGGTAATCTTCCGAAAATAAGACCACTTCCACATTCGCAGCCGTCCCCTCTAAGGCAAAAAGGCGAAGTCTCACTTCTTCGCCTTTTGTAACAGCCCCAACAGGTTTCCTATACTGCTCAATTGATGCATTATGGATCATGTTCTCTCACCCTGCCTATTTATATGTTGGTAAATTCCAGACTTTTTCATTGTACTCTTCAATCGTGCGGTCAGAAGAGAAAAATCCGGATTTGGCGGTATTGATCACCGCTTTTTTCACCCATTCATCATGGTGATTAATATAAGTGTCATAGACCTTCTCAAATTCTTCCACATAAGAAGGCAGATCATACAGGACAAAGTACTGATCCGGTATATTAGAATCTCCAAACAGCAGAGACTGATAGATATCAGAGTATTTTCTCCTGCCGTACCTCGGAAGTTCTCCTGCGATCAGACAGTTGCATACCTCACGTATCATTGGGTTTTGCTCAAAAATGGTACCCGGATTATAAGTCCGGTACTGTTTCATGGAATTAATTTCATCTACCGTTGCCCCGAAAATAAAGATATTCTCGGCTCCTACCTGTTCAAAGATTTCTACGTTTGCTCCGTCCATGGTTCCAAGTGTCAGTGCACCGTTCATCATAAACTTCATGTTTCCGGTTCCGGAAGCTTCCAGCCCGGCCGTAGAAAGCTGCTCACTGATATCCGCTGCCGGAATCAGCACTTCTGCCACAGATACAGAGTAATTCTCTACGAAAACAACCTGCATCTTATCTTTGGTATCAGGATCATTGTTGACCATATCCCCGATAGAGTTGATCAGACGAATGATCTCCTTGGCCCTCTGGTATCCAGGTGCCGCTTTTGCCCCAAAAATAAAGGTGATCGGCTTGCTCAGGAAGTTTGGATTTTTCTTCACCTGCTTATACAGATAAATGATATGAAGGCATTTTAAGAGCTGTCTCTTATACTCATGAAGCCTCTTGCACTGTACATCAATCAAAGAATCCGGGTTGATCTCTATTCCCTGTTTCTTTTTCAGGTACTTGGCAAGCCTTTTCTTATTGCGCTGTTTGATGGCATCATACTTTTTGCAGAACTCTGCATTATCTGCCATTGGCATGATCTTCTCAAACAGACGGTAGTCTGCAAGTACATCTCCCCTTACATTTTCCTGGATCAGGTCACATAATTCCGGGTTTGCCAGGGCAAGCCATCTTCTGTGAGTAATTCCGTTTGTGATCGCAAGATACTTCTGAGGGAAAATATTGTACGAATCATGAAACAGATTCGTTTTTAATATGTCTCCGTGAAGCTGTGACACGCCGTTTACCCTGTGGCAGACTGCCACACAAAGGTTTGCCATGCGGATCTGGTTATTTCCGATAATAGACATGTAGGCAATCTTCGCCTCGTCATTCGGATAATAAGTCCTTAAGCGCTCACAGTATTTCTGGTTCATAATGCAGATGATCTGATAGATCCTCGGCAGCAGAAGTTTGAACATATTTTCATCCCAGCACTCCAGGGCTTCTGCCATGATCGTGTGGTTTGTATAATTGAAGATCTGTCCGATGATGTCCTCTGCCTCTTCCCAGCCAAAGCCTTCCTCATCCATAAGGATTCTCATGAGTTCCGGAATTGCCAGTGTCGGATGGGTATCGTTGATCTGTACTGCCGCATATTCAGGCAGTGTATGAAGATCCCCTCTCTTTTCCTTGTGATGTTTCACCATAAGCTGCATAGTTGCAGATGTCAGGAAATAGAACTGCTTTAATCTGAGCAGTTTCCCCTGCATATGGTCATCCGCCGGGTACAGAACCTTGGAGATAACCTCCGCAAATTCTGAATCAGCGGAAGCTTTCTCATATCTTCCCTCATTGAAGGAGTGCAGGTCAAAATTCTGCTTGCTTTTTGCACTCCAGAGTCTCAGTGTCGCAGGAGCATTGGTCTTATATCCCACCACCGGTACATCGTAAGGAACTGCAAGCACGGTGTGGTAGTTATAGTGTTCGATCTTTAATCCGTCCTCTGTCCAGTTTTCTTTGATCTCACCGTTAAAGCGGACCTCCATGGTGAGTTCCGGACGTTCCACCTCCCATACGAATCCGTCTCTGAGCCAGTCATCCTCTACTTCCACCTGGCTGCCGTCAATGATCTTCTGCTGGAATAATCCGTATTCATAACGGATGCCGCATCCGATGGCCGGCAGATTCAGTGTTGACAAGGAATCGAGAAAACAGGCGGCCAGACGTCCCAGTCCGCCGTTTCCAAGTCCAGGATCGCTCTCTTCGTCCAAGATGTCATCAAAATCGATTCCCATCTTCTCAAACGCCTCTTTGTAGTCCTTAAAAACTCCGGAATTGATCAGGTTATTGCTGTATGCTCTGCCCATCAGGAATTCTGCTGACATATAATATAACTTTTTCAGTCCCAGATCCTCTGTCTTTTTCCGGCTTTTTGTCCAAAGATGCATAATATCATCCCGGATGCACCCAGCTCCCGCTTTGTAAAGCTCATCCCTGGTTGCCTCCTCCAATGTTGTTCCGAAATTATTGTTCAGTTTGTTTTCAACATTGCTGATGATTTCCTGAACTTTGCTGTTATTGTTTACAATTTTCATCCTCTGTTGCTCCTTTCACCAGTTGTCTAAAGAATGCTCTGGTATAATTCTAGATATTTTCTGGCTGATGACGCAAAACTATTGTCAGACTCCATCGCCCTTTGGATCAGGCCTTTCCTGCGCTTTGGACTGCGCAGCGTATTCAATGCGTAACGGATGACTCCAAGCATCTCGTGTGCATTGTAATTTTTGAAAGAAAATCCGTTTCCTGTTTCTTCAAACTCATTGTAGCTTTGAACCGTGTCACAAAGCCCTCCTGTTTCACGGACAATCGGCAGAGTTCCATACCGAAGTGCGATCATCTGGGAAATACCGCATGGCTCAAACTTGGAAGGCATAAGGAACAGGTCGCTGGCCGCATAAATCTGATGCGCCACCGCATTATTGTATGCGATGTATGAGCAGACTCTGCCCTTATACTTATTCTCCATAAAGCGGAAAAATTCTTCGTAGTCGTGGTCGCCGGTGCCTAACACAACAAAGGCAATATCCTCCGTGCACATCAGTTCATCCAGGATATATTTGACTAGATCCAGCCCTTTTTGTGCTGTCAGACGGCTTACCATGCCTATGACCGGAACCCCAGGGGATATATTCAGCCCCAGGTCGCTGATCAGTTTTTCTTTGTTCTTCTTTTTACCCGTCAGATCATCTTTGTTAAAATGATATTCCAGATACGGATCCGTCTCCGGATCAAACTCTTCTGTATTGATGCCGTTTACGATTCCCCATGTATCCCACGCTCTGGCATTTAATATTCCTTCCAGCCGGTAGGAGAATTCCGGAGTCTTGATCTCCTGCGCATAGGTCGGGCTGACAGTGCTGATACGGTCAGCAAATACAAGTGCTGCCTTCATAAAGCTGGCACACTCATAATTATGCATAAATTCCGGAGTATCATATCTCGGATCGATCCCCAGCCAGTGATGAAACGCTTCAAAGCTGTACTCGCCCTGATACATCATATTATGGATTGTAAAAATCGTCCTGGCACGGCCGATTTCCCAATGGCTGTACTGAGTTTTTAACAGCAGCGGAATCAGGCCGGTCTGCCAGTCATTGCAGTGCAGTACATCCGGAAGGAATCCAATCCTTCCGGCAGACTCTACCACCGCACGGCAGAAAAATGCATACTGCTCTCCTTCTGCGTTTCCGCCTCTGTAAACTGCATCGCCAAAATACTCTTCATTGTCTATAAAATAATATGTGACATCATTAAAAAACAATCCTTCAACACCCACATAGACTTCTCTCCCGGCAAAAGTCACAAAGAAATCTGTCATATGCTTTGTCTGTGCAGCGTACTTATCTTTTATCTGACGGTGGAACGGCATCATGACTCTGGTATCCACATGGAGCTTATTCAGCTCCTTGGGCAGAGTACCGATGACATCGGCCAGGCCCCCCAATTTCACAAAGGGAGCACATTCCGCTGCAACCATCAGTACATTCATCATACACTCATTCCTTTTATTCATTGACACTGGCTCCCTTCGGTATGAACACCGGATGCTGTCTGGATCCGGATAAATGGGCATTGGAGTATATCTTTACGTGGCGGTCCATAATCGTATGATTAATGTCTGCGCCTTTTCCGATAAAGCCTTCTGCCATAACAATGGAATTTCTGATCACTGCACCTTTTTCAATCTGACATCCGCGGAAGATGACAGAATTTTCAACAGTTCCGTCCACTTCGCAGCCGCTGCTGATCAGACTGTTCCTGATGTCCGCCTCAATGCCGTAGCGGGCAGGAGCGCTGTCACTTGTCCTTGTATATATTTTATTCTTACCGAAAAACAGCTCTTTTTGCACATCCTGTTTTAATAAGTCCATATTGATGTTGTAGTACGCCTCCACTGATGTGATGCATCCCACATAACCTTTATACTCATATCCCTGGATATAAAGACGGTCAAAGTTCGGTACAAGCACATCAAAGAAGAAATGCTTCCTGTTATGGGACACTGCTTCCTGAATGAAATCAATCAGAAGCTCCCGTTTCATAATGTAAACATCCATACTCTTCTTGCCGTAGCGGTGCTTTGTCTCAGAATAACACATATCAGTGATGCGTCCGCTCTCGTCCGGCTTCAGATATACACCGTCATAGTCGCAGTTAGTTGCATCATCGCTGTTGTCAAAATACATCATGGAAATGTCTGCTCCGCTTTCAATATGCTTTTCCAGCATTTCATTAAAGTCAGAGTTAAAGATGACATAAGAGCGTCCTAAAAGGATATACGGCTCTGAGGCTTTCTTCAAAAATCCAAGTGTTCCTCTCAGACCGTCCATGACACTTGCATATCCGCCGGTTCTCCCGCTTCCTGAAATGTAAGGAGGAAATGTATAAAGTCCTCCCCGTTTTCTGTTAAGGCCCCAGTCCTTTCCTGAACCTACATGATCCATCAGAGAACTGTAATTATATCTTGTCATGATTCCGACATTTTTAATTGCTGAATTTACCATATTGCTCAGGAGGAAATCTATGGTCCGATATCTTCCGCCCACCGGAAGTGCCGATAAGCTTCTGGTACGCACCAAATCCTGAAGTTTTCTGTTTTCTTCTCCTGCATTTATAATTCCAAGCATTTGATTTTCCATAGTTTCTACCTCCCTAGTGTAAAATAGATTCCGGATAGATCATTGCACCATCCTCAACGACAGCATCTTCAAGCACCACACTGTGATAGCCGATAACGGTAACTTCATTGCCTTCTCCGACTTTGCTTCCTTCTTCCACAACAACTTCCTCGTCAATAATCGCTTTATTGATCTCGCTGTTTTCCCGGACGATGGAGTCTTTCATAATGACACTGTTTTTTACCACAGCTCCCTTTCCGATCTTTACGCCGGAATGGATGACACAGTTTTCCACGGTTCCTTCAATGAACGAACCATCTGCTATGATGCTTTTTTTCACACTGGCACCATCTGCTATGTAATGAGGCGGAAGTCCGTAGGTCCTTGTATAGACTTTCAGCTTGTCGTCATTTAAGTTCAGCTGGGGATTTTCCTCCAGAAGCTCCATGTTGGCTTCCCACAGGCTGGAGATTGTTCCTACATCCCTCCAGTATCCGTCAAAGCTGTAAGCATACATCTTCTTTCCTTCTTCCAGCATTCTCGGGATGATATTCTTTCCAAAATCATGCTCTGAATCCGGATCATTGGCATCGTCAATCAGATACTGGCGGATCAGTTTCCATTTGAACACATAGATACCCATAGATGCTTTTGTGCTCTTAGGATGCGCCGGTTTTTCTTCAAACTCCTCGATCCTGTTTTCCTCATCCGTATTCATAATACCGAAACGTTTTGCTTCCTCCAATGTAACTTCCAGTACAGAGATTGTGCAGTCCGCTCCTTTTTTCTTATGGTAGTTCAGCATCTTCTGATAATCCATGCAGCAGATCTGGTCACCGGACAAAACAATGATATGATCTGGATCATAGTTATCAATAAAGTTGATATTCTGATAAATGGCATCGGCTGTACCCCGGTACCAGTTGCCTTGCTCACCTCTTACATACGGCGGAAGGACAAAAGCTCCTCCGTTCATATTGTCAAGGTCCCAGAACCCTCCGGTTCCGATATAAGAATTCAGCTCCAAAGGTTCATACTGAGTCAGGACACCTACCGTATCAATGCCTGAATTCGCGCAGTTGGATAACGGAAAATCTATAATCTTATATTTACCGCCGTAGGGAACAGCAGGCTTTGCCTTCTTCTGGGTCAACGCAAATAATCGGCTTCCCTGGCCGCCTGCCAGTAACATTGCCACACACTCTTTTTTTGTAATCATAGTTTTCCTCCTTCTCACAATGCCTATTTTGCTTCTTTTTTATCTGCACTCTTCGCTGCTGTTGTCTTTTTAGTAGATTGTTCGGTCTGCTGCTTTATTTCTTTTTTGGACTCCTCCTTCTTAGGTTTTTGTTTATCTTTTGTTGCTTGTTCTGCTTTCGCTTCTGGCTTTTCTGCTTTTTTTGCTGCTGCCGGTTCTGCGGTCTTAGGAGTCTCCTTTTTCACCGCTGCCGGCTCCGCTGCTTTTAAAGCCTTCTCTTTTTCCGGCGTTTTCACAGCCTCAGCCTTTGCTGCTTCTGCTGCTTTCGGCGCTGTCTTCCTGGCTGCTGTTTTCTTTGGTTCCGCCTTCTTTTTCGCCGGTGTCTCTTCCAGCGTATATTTATACATAACAACACTGAGCGGTTTCAATGAAAGCACCGCATAGTGTTCGTAGGCGTTTCTCTTTCCTTTGATCTTCTTTTTGCGCACTTTTGCAGACTTCTGGCTCACTTCCCCGTTTCCTCCGAAAGCCTTCTCGCTGCTGTCCAGGATCTTTGTAAGCTTGCCGTCTTTCGGCATCGGAATATGGTATTTATCCCATTCAACCGGTGTGAAGTTGCAGACACAAACGATCTGTTCCTGAGGTTTCCCTCTGCGTTTTTTTGATTTCCTGATAAATGCCACCACACTGTGGTCCGCATCCTTCTGAAGCAGCCATTCAAAACCTTCCGGTTTATTGTCCAGCTCATAGAGGGCCGGTTCGCTGCGGTAAAGCGCATTTAAGCCGGCTACATAATCATTCATCGTTTTATGTGTTTGGTATTCGTCAATCAGGAACCAGTCTAATTCTTCTTTGTCCCGCCATTCTACAAACTGGGCAAAATCATCTCCCATAAAGAGCAGTTTCTTTCCGGGATGGGCATACATAAAGCCATACAATGTTTTCAGTGATGCAAACTTCTGCTCGTATTCGCCGAACATTTTGTTGATCATAGAGCCTTTTCCATGCACGACTTCATCATGGGAATACGGCAGGATATAATTCTCACTGTAGGCATAATCCATAGAAAATACGATGGCCCCATGGTTCTCTTTCCGGAACAGGGAATCCAGTTCCATATAATAGAGGGAGTCATGCATATATCCCATATTCCACTTATATGTAAAACCAAGTCCTTCTTCATCGTCAATGTCGCTGGTCACTTTCGGATAGGCTGTAGATTCTTCCGCAACCGTAATAAATCCATCAAAGTTGGAGCGCAGAGTGTGATTTAAGTTTTTCAGAAAATCTACGGCTTCATAGTTTATATTGGTGCCGTCTTCATTTGGGACAAACTCTCCCGGCTTCTTGCCGAAATCCAGATACAGCATAGCGCTGACCGCATCAATGCGGATACCGTCAATGTGATATTTTTCCGCAAAAAATACAGCACTGGAGATCAGGAAGCTCTGCACCTCCGGTTTGCCGTAATTAAACAGCAGGGTGCCCCAGTCAGGCTGGCTTCCTTTTCTCGGATCCGCATGATCATAAATGTGGGATCCGTCAAACAGGGCAAGGCCGTGTTCATCCCTTGGAAAATGAGCAGGAACCCAGTCCAGGATTACGCCGATATCGGCCCTGTGGAGTTTGTCAATGAAATACATGAAATCTTCCGGTTTCCCGTAGCGTGAAGTTACAGAGTAATAACCAGTCACCTGATACCCCCAAGACAGGTCATACGGATATTCCGTCACCGGCATCAGCTCAACATGGGTATATCCCATCTTCTGCAGATACGGAACAAGCATGTCTGCAATCTCACGGTAATTGTAAAATTCCCTGTCTTCCTCTTTCGGCATCTTCCATGTTCCTAAATGCATCTCGTAGACAGACATAGGCTGGCTTATGTCCTGTTTTTTCTTTCTGCGGCTTATGAAACGCTTGTCCCTCCACGAAAAATTGTCCAGTTCATCCCAAACCACAGATGCTGTGTCAGGCCTGTTTTCAGAATGGAACGCAAACGGATCACTCTTATACCTGCATTTGCCGTCCATACCCTCTACATAATATTTATATAAATCCCCCTTTTCCAGACCCTCAATCTGGATTGAATAAATCCCTTCTTCTGTCTGCTTCATCGGATGTGACAATGGATTCCACTGGTTAAAATCTCCGACTAAACTGACAGACTTCGCATTTGGAGCCCATACTACAAACTCATGGGCATCCGCTTCCTTCAAGTAGTGGCATCCAAACATTAAATATGCTTTCTGCGCTTTTCCCGTCTGAAATAAATATAAGTCCTCTTTACTAATGTTTGTTTCCATGGGATATATCCTCCTCCTTCAGATACATAATAGTTATTATATGTACAAGCTAATAAAAAAAGTGCAAATTTCACCATTTTGTCCTTGCAAATGGTCAAAATCACACTTCCTAATCTACTTAAAAACATTTTCTGTATAGCTAAGAACGTAACCGATGCTGTCCTTTACAAGATCAAATTGCTGACATCTGTTTCATGAACCTATTATAACATAAAAAGGGGACTTCATACAACAAATTGTACGAAATTTAATACACTTTTTCCGTCCTTTTTTTGTTAATTTTTAAAACTTCAATTCTGCACTTTTTTATGCAGCCAAAAGCACTAAAAAGTGCAAAAAAACAGTTTCTGTTCTGAACGGAAACTGTTTTTTTGAAAGCCGCCAATTTATCTTTTGTTAAAACTGTTAAAATACACTTTTGGAACTTCTTATCTCAGGTTTATACCCTGTATCCTGAAGTGCTTTGATAATTTTATTTTTATGTTCTGTGCCGAAAGCCTCCATTGTAATTGTCAGCTCCACTGCACTGTTTCTGTTAATGCTGACAAACTGGTTATGGTCCAGTTTTACAATGTTGCCCTGGGCCTGTGAAATAACCTTTGAGACCCTTGTAAGCTCTCCCGGCTTATCCGGAAGAAAAACAGAAACTGTGAAAATTCTGTCTCTGATAATCAGTCCATGCTGTACCAAAGATGCAATTGTGATGACATCCATATTGCCGCCGCTGATGATCGGAACCACTTTCTTTCCCTCCGCTTTCAGATGCTTCAGCGCTGCGATCGTAAGAAGCCCTGAATTCTCTGCAAGCATTTTGTGATTCTCCAGAAGATCCAAAAAGCACGGAATCAGTTCTTCATCTTCCACTGTAATAATATCGTCAATATTATTCTGTATGTACGGAAAGATCTTTTTGCCCGGAGTCTGAACAGCAGTACCATCTGCAATCGTATTTACATGTTCGCACGAAACTACTTTCCCTGCCTCCAGGGAAGCTTTCATGCAGGCAGCCCCTGCCGGTTCCACACCGATCACTTTGATCTTCGGATTTAAAAGCTTTGCCAGAGTAGAAACACCAGTTGCAAGGCCGCCGCCGCCGATCGGCACCAGGATACAATCTACTGTAGGCAGCTCTTTAAAGATGTCCATTGCAATGGTTCCCTGTCCTGTAGCCACTGTCAGGTCGTCAAACGGATGAACAAACGTCAGCCCCTTTTCCTCTGCCAGCTTCAGTGCATATTCACAGGCTTCATCATAGACATCTCCGTGGAGAACTGCTTTGGCACCCAAATCCTTTGTGCGGTTTACTTTCAGCAGGGGAGTTGTGGTTGGCATGACAATAGTAGCTTTCACTCCCTGCCTTTTTGCAGCCAAAGCTACTCCCTGTGCATGATTGCCTGCGGAAGCGGTAATCAGCCCTTTTGCTTTTTCTTCTTCATTCAATGTGCTGATTTTGTAATATGCGCCGCGGATCTTATAGGCTCCGGTCAGCTGCATATTCTCAGGCTTTAAATAAACCAGATTTCCTGTCTGCTCCGAGAAGTATTCACTTTTTATCAGCTTTGTGGGAAGAACGATCTCTTGTACCTTATCATACGCTTTTTCGAATTTGTTTAATGTTAACATCTACTCATCTCCTCTTTCAAACAGTGCGTTTACAAACATATCCGGATCAAATGGCTGAAGATCATCCACCTGTTCGCCGATGCCGATATATTTCACCGGAATTCCAAGCTCTGCCTGAATCGCTATAGCGATCCCGCCCTTTGCTGTCCCGTCTAATTTGGTGAGAATAATGCCGGAAATATCTGCTGCCTCTTTAAACTGTTTTGCCTGTGCAAGAGCATTCTGTCCTGTAGTGCCGTCCAGAACGATCAAAGTCTCCTTATACGCTTCCGGATATTCCCGCTCTACAATGCGGTTGATCTTTTTAAGCTCATCCATCAGGTTCTTTTTGTTATGAAGCCTTCCCGCCGTGTCACACAAAAGCACATCCACATTTCTTGCCTTTGCTGCGGAAACCGCATCATACACTACTGCTGCCGGATCTGCTCCTTCAGCCTGGCTGATAATGTCCACGCCTGCCCTGGCTGCCCATTCTTTCAGCTGTTCAATGGCTCCTGCCCGGAACGTATCCGCCGCCGCCATCATAACTTTCCTGCCCTCGCCTTTCAGCAGGGATGCCATCTTGCCCACAGATGTTGTCTTTCCCACTCCGTTGACGCCGATGACCAATACAACACTTTTCTTATCTTTAAAATCGTATGCCTCGTCTCCAAGCTTCATCTGCTCTTTGATAGACTCTATAAGAACCTGTCTGCACTCCTCAGGTTCCTTGATCTTTTCTTCTTTGACTTTCTTTTTCAGATTCTCAATGATGCTCATGGTCGTGTCAATTCCCATATCGCTCATGATCATGATCTCTTCCAGTTCTTCATAGAAATCATCATCAATGCTGGAAAATCCTTTAAAAATAGAATCAAATCCTGAAGCAATATTGTCTCTGGTCTTTGTAAGCCCCTCTGCCAGTCTGCTGAAGAATCCTTTCTTTTCTGCCATTTCAAATCTCCTTCCCGTCTTTGATTACTCGTCCAAATCGTTTTCAATCAGACTCACGGATACCAGTGTTGAAATACCTTTTTCCTGCATGGTGATCCCGTATAAAATATCCGCTGCTGTCATTGTACCACGTCTGTGGGTAATTACAATAAATTGTGTCTCTTTTGTAAGCTTATGCAGGTATTGTGCAAATCTTGCCACGTTGGAGTCATCCAGCGCCGCCTCAATCTCATCCAGCAGACAGAACGGCGAAGGCTTCAGATTCTGAATGGCAAACAGAAGAGAAATCGCTGTCAGTGCTTTTTCTCCTCCTGACAGCTGCATCATATTCTGAAGCTTCTTGCCCGGCGGCTGTGCGATGATACGGATACCGGATTCCAGCACGTCATCATCTGTAAGTTCCAGACGTGCATACCCGCCTCCGAACAGTTCCTGAAATACATTTTGGAACATATCCTGAATATCTTTAAACTTCTCTCTGAACTGATGCTTCATGGCCGCTTCCAGTTCGTCGATGAGCCCTACAAGATGGGCCTCCGCCTTTACAATATCTTCGTGCTGCTTGTTCAGAAATTCATATCGTTCCAGAACGTCCTTATAGTCATCAATTGCATTCACATTGACCGGTCCCAGATCTTTCATCTGTCCCTTGATCTCTGTGATTTTCTTTTTCAGGTCCTGAAGACTTTCCTCCGGCAGTTCCCCTCCGGCTGATGCTGCTGCCTGGTGGTATGTAAGCTCATAGTTCTCCCACATATAGTTCAGAAGTTCCTGCTGCTTTTCATCAAACTTTTCTCTGGAAGATGTAAGCCTGTAAACTTCCTTATCAAAACCGTTCATACGCTCCATGAGCTCTTCTCTGGCTTTCAGGCTCTCTTTGTACCTTTCCTCGGTTTCCCCGAGTTTTGCCTGCAGATTCCGGATCTGCTGCTCCTCTGTTTCGATCCACCGGCTTTTTAAAAGAACAGCCCGGTTCTTTTCTCCTGTCTGCCTCTCGATCTCCTCCATAGATGCATCAATGGAGCCTGTCTGTTTTTTCAGCGCAGCCAGATCATCCTCTGTCTTTGCAATCTCAAGACGGATCCGCTCACCGTTGCTCATAATAAAGTCCTGCTGCTGCTTAAACTTCCCGGCCTTCATATGCGCTTCCGTAACTTCCCTGGCTTTTTCCTCTGCCATATTTCTGGACTCGTCCAGCTTTTCTGAAAGAATTTGGATCTTTTGCTCCTCCGACTGGTTTGCTTCCTCCAGCACCTGTTTTTTTCCTGACAAAGAAGCCACGTCGCCTTCCATGGATTGGTATTCCTGTCGCAGCCCCTGTGCCTGGTCTAAAAACTCCTGTTCCCTCTTTGCTTCCTCATCCATCTGCTTTTCAATGGACTTAAGCGTCATAACTACTGTGTTTTCACGGAGAGAGTTTTCCTGAATTCTGCTCTGCAGACTTCTGATACCTTCCTCTGCTTTCTGAAGCTCTGCTGTCTTTTCATTCAGCATTGCAGAAAGAGCTGAGATCTCGTCTCTGTCTTTCTCCAGTTTCTGCTTCAGTTCTTTTAACTCCCGGTTTCTTCCCAGGAGATTGCTTTTATTTTTGTAAGCACCTCCGGACATAGAACCGCCGGGATTCAATGCGTCTCCTTCCAGGGTGACAATGCGGAAGGAGTGCTTATATTTTCCTGCGATCCTGATACCGTCATCAATGGTTTCCACTACGAGCACACGTCCTAAAAGGGAATGAAACAGATCCGAAAACCGGTCTTCATAACTGGCGAGCTGGTCACAGGTGCCGATGACCCCTTCTTCGTTCAGCGCCTCCGGCCTTGGGAATCCTCCCCTTGCCTTAACGGCGTCCAGCGGCAGAAAGGTAACTCTTCCGTACCGGTTTCTTTTCAGAAATCCAATCATTTCTTTTGCCGTCTGCTGGGAATCCGTCACTACATTCTGTATCGCTCCTCCCAGTCCGGTTTCCACGGCAAGTTCATACTTTCTCTTTACCTTCATGATATCAGCCACTGATCCGATAATTCCCGGATACTTGGCTTTCTGTTCCATAACCCTTTTAATTCCGAAACCGTATCCTTCATAGCGCTCTGCCATATTTCTAAGGGTTTCATAACTTGACTGGCTTCTGTGAAAGCTCTCTTTTTGGGCGGATAAGTTTTCCTGTGCTGCTGATCTTTCTCTTTCCAGTCCGCTGCTGATCTTTCTTTCTGCTTCCAGTCTCTCTAAAAGATTTTTCTTCTCTTCTTCCAGCTGGTGTTTTCTCTGCTCTTCCTGATGCTTTCTCTGCTCCTGCTCCATCCTGTGCTGTCTGGATTCCTGAGCCTGGGAATCGGCATAACCAATCCTCACATTCAGCTGCTCACGTACCGTCTCCACGTGCTGCAGCCTGTTGGAGAGATTCATCTGGTTGTTGGCAAAGCTTTGCTGGTTTTTCCTAAGCTTTGCAAGCTCTTCTTCCGTGTCCTGAATCTCTTTCTGAAGAAATGCAACTTTGCTTTCACTCTCTACGGTTTCTTCCAAAGCTTCCTTAACCGCTTCTTTGATCTCCTCCTGCTCTCTTAAAAGCCGGGAAAGCTGATTCTGCTTTTCTTCCTTCTCTTTTGTAAGACGCCGGATATCAGAATTCAGATGAGTCTCCCTCATCCTTTCCGTATTCATCTGTTCTCTCAGAACCTGAATCTGGCCTTCCTGCTTTTCTTTATCGACCCTGGCTTCAGAGAGCCCTTCCGTCCTTATCTCAATTTCACGCTTCAGCTCATTTAGTGCCAGATCCTGCTTTTCATACTCAGCCTTTGTCTGCTCCAGCCGCCTGCCAGCATCGTCTGCTTCTCTCTGGGCAATCCTGATCTTTTCATCCAGAGATTCCATCTCTTCTGAGAGCCTGCCGTTTTCCAAAAGGAACATGGAAGTATCGTATTCTTTCAGCTTATCGCGGTATCCAAGATACTCTCTTGCCTTTTCAGACTGCTGCTTCAGCGGGCCTACCTGGCGTTCCAGCTCAGCCAGAATATCTGTCACCCGGTTTAAGTTCTCCCGTTCTGCCTCCAGGGACTTTTCAGTCTCCAGCTTGTTTTTCTTGTACTTGACAATCCCTGCAGCCTCGTCGAAGAGTTCTCTCCTGTCTTCCGGTTTTCCGCTTAAGATCTGGTCGATCTGGCCCTGTCCGATGATAGAGTATCCTTCCTTGCCGATTCCGGTATCGAAAAACAGCTCTACTATGTCTTTGCGCCTGCACGGACTTCCGTTCATTAAATATTCACTCTCGCCGGAACGGTAAACCCTTCTGGCCACTGTCACTTCATCAAACCCAATGGGAAGGCTTTGATCACTGTTGTCCATTGTGATGGCAACATAAGCAGAGCCCATAGGCTTCCTCATCTCAGTGCCTGAGAAAATTACATCCTCCATCTTGGCACCCCGGAGCTGCTTGGCACTCTGTTCTCCGAGCACCCAGCGGACTGCATCCGCCACATTGCTCTTGCCGCTCCCGTTAGGTCCCACGATCCCTGTGATGCCGCTGTCAAATTTAAAAATCATTTTATTAGCAAAGGATTTAAATCCGTTTACTTCAATGCTTTTCAGATACATAGCTACCTCAATATTCTGTCCTTATGTTTCATTGCCTCATAAGCCGCCATCTGCTCCGCACTTTTCTTGCTTCTTCCGGCCCCGGTCCCGATGACCGTATCACCCAGCTTGGCCTCCACTGTGAATGTCTTTTGATGATCCGGCCCTTCTTCTTTCGTCAGGCTATAGGAGAGCGGTTCCCTGGATACACTCTGCACCAGTTCCTGAAGAGAGGTCTTGGCGTCGTAAAACAGCACCTTTTCATCTACATCCTGAAGAAGATAAGTTTCCACAAACTTTCTGGCCTGTTCAAAACCCTGGTCAAGATACACAGCACCTATGACAGCCTCAAATGCATCTGACAGAATGGAACTGCGCTCTCTTCCCCCGGTCAGATCCTCTCCTTTGCTGAGCAGCAGATAATCCCCCAGCGCGATATCCCTTGCACAGAATGCAAGAGTGGGCTCGCAGACAAGACTTGCCCTCATTTTCGTCAGTTTCCCTTCCGGTTCGTCTTTGTATGTCTTAAACAAATAGTCACTCATAATCAGCTCCAGCACTGCATCCCCTAAAAACTCCAGACGCTCATTGTCTTTCCCCCGGGGCAGTTTTCTCTCATTTGCATAAGAACTGTGTGTCAGTGCCGTTGTCAGCAGTTTCTGGTCATGAAAACGAATCCCGATCTTTTTCTGAAAATCTTCCTGATTTGATTGATTCATACCTTTTATTTTTCCTTTACAATCTGTTCTTTGATCTTTTCATTGATTTTAGCTTCTGAAAATGCAATACACTGAATAATTGCATTCTTTGTCTCCTTTGCTTTGGAGCTTCCGTGCATTTTTACCACCAGGCCGTTTAACCCAAGCAGAGGTGCCCCGCCGTGTTCTGACGCATCAAAACGTTTCAGGGTCTTTTTAAGGGACGGTTTTACCAGCAGGCCTCCGATCTTGCCCCGGAAACTCTGCATCATGCCCTCTTTTACGATAGAGATCAGAGTGGATGACAGGCCTTCGGAAAGCTTCAGTATTACATTTCCCACAAACGCATCACAGACTACCACATCAGCCTGTCCTGAATGAATATCCCTTGCCTCAATGCTTCCGGTAAAGTTAATCTCCTTACATTCTTTAAGGAGAGGGAATGTGTCTTTTACCAGTGCATTTCCTTTTGCTTCCTCAACACCTACATTTACAATGCCGACTTTCGGGTTTTTAATTCCTACTACGTCTTCCATATAGATAGAACCCATCTTGGCAAACTCCAGAAGATATTCCGGCTTTGCATCCATGTTGGCACCGCTGTCGATAATCAGAGAAACTCCCTTTGTTGTCGGCATCAGAGCAGCCAGGGGCGCACGTTTGACTCCTTTGATTCTGCCTACCACAAACTGTCCTCCTACAAGGATCGCTCCTGAACTTCCCGCTGAGACAAACGCATCTGCAGTCTGGTCTTTCACCATTTTCATTCCGACTACCATGGAAGAATCTTTCTTCTTACGAATCGCCTCCACCGGTGATTCATCACAAGAAATTTCTTCTTCTGCATTGACTACTTCAACCTGCTCACTCTTATAGCGGTATTTTTTCAGTTCCTCGTGGATCCTCGGTGACTTCCCTACAAGGTAAACCTTGATATTGCTGTTTTCATTGACCGCATCCACCGCTCCTTTTACAATCTCTACAGGCGCATTATCTCCGCCCATGGCGTCCAGCGCAACTTTTACTATCTTATCCATATGCAACCTCCTTGATACAATATTTTTAGATTAAAAGAAATGCCATCCGCTTAAACTAATATAGTCTAAACGCATGGCAATTCATGACAACATGTGCTGCTGTCAACTCTTACTGAGCATTTACGATTTCTCTTTTATTGTAAGATCCGCAGGCTTTGCACACTCTGTGAGGCATCATTAATTCACCGCACTTGCTGCACTTTACTAAAGCCGGTGCAGTCATTTTCCAGTTGGCTCTACGTTTATCTCTTCTCGCTTTTGAAGATTTATTCTTTGGACAGATTGACATTGGTATTACACCTCCTTAAAATTCTTAAAAATATCCTGGATAGCTGCCATCCGTGGATCCTGGACCGTCCGGTCGCAGCCGCACTCTTCTTCGTTCAGGTTCGCTCCGCACACCGGACAAAGCCCTCTGCAGTCTTCACCGCATAATACCTTTGTCGGCAGCAGGGGAATCACTTCCTCAAGAATAAGTTCATCCACGTCCAGGCTGCTTCCATCTAGGAAAGACACTTGATCCTTACAAGTTTCTTCTATGTCATCAAAATCCAATGTTTTAAAAACATTGAGCCTAATCTTTTCCGGAACCTCGGTAAGGCACCTGTCACAAGGCATCCCGGCTGTGATGCTTGTCTCAAATGCAATGGATACCGTCCGTTTCCCTTCATTTCTTAGAACAATGGGAAAGGAAGACTTCTCAAGGATCGGATAACTGCCTCTTTTGAGGACAAGTTTGTCCATATCCATGGAACACTCCACTGTCTCTTCATGATTTGGCATTGACAATAATTTTGATAACTGAATTAGCATACTATCTCCTAAAATTTCATACTTGTCTATTATACAAACGTCATATTTGTTTGTCAAGTAATTTTATTTTACAAGAGCAACCGTGTCTCTTGCAATCATTACTTCTTCGTTGGTCGGAATACAGAGCACTTTTACCTTGGAGTCATCTGTTGAGATCACTGCGGCTTTTCCGTGTACATCGTTCTTTTCTGCGTCGATCTTGGCACCGATACACTCTAAGTATTCTCCGATGGCAGCTCTCGTCGCATCGTCGTTTTCACCGAGCCCTGCGGTAAATGCAATGGCATCCACTCCGTTCATTGCTACAGTGTAAGCTCCGATGTATTTTGCCACACGGTATACATAGGCATCCAGAGCTGCCTCTGCAACTTTGTTTCCATCTGCTTTTGCAGCTTTTACATCTCTGAAGTCAGAAGAAACACCGCCTGACAGTCCAAGCACTCCGGATTCTTTGTTTAAGATATTTACAACTTCGGATACTGTTTTGTTCTCTTTGTTTGCAATAAACTCAAGAATCGCCGGATCCAGATCTCCGGAACGTGTTCCCATGATCAGTCCTTCCAAAGGTGTCAATCCCATGGAGGTATCCACTGATTTTCCTCCCTTGACGGCTGTAACACTGGCTCCGTTTCCTAAATGGCATACGATGATATTGATGTCTTTGATGTCTTTTCCGAGCATTTTGGCAGCTTCTCCGGAAACAAACTGATGAGAAGTTCCGTGGAATCCATAGCGGCGGATTCCGTCCTCATCATAGTACTTTCTCGGAATTCCGTAGAGAAATGCTTTTTCCGGCATTGTCTGATGGAATGCAGTATCGAATACAGCTGCCATCGGTTTATCCTTCATAAGCTCCCTGCACGCTTCGATTCCAATCAAAGCAGCCGGGTTGTGAAGCGGCGCGAATACGTTGCACGCCTCAATCTCTTTTAATACATCTTCTGTGATGATGCAGGAGCTTGTAAACTTTTCTCCGCCGTGTACAACTCTGTGTCCGACAGCACTGATCTCGTCCAGGGAACTGATCACTCCGTTTTCTTTGTCTGTAAGCTGTTCTAAGACAATACCGATGGCTGTCTTATGATCCGGCATAGCCGGAGATGTCTTGATCTTATCTTTTCCTGCAGGCTCATGTGTCAGGGCTCCGTCGATTCCGATTCTCTCACAAAGGCCTTTTGCCAAAACGTCTTCTGTGTCAGAATCAATCAGCTGATACTTCAGTGAGGAACTTCCGCAATTAATAACTAAAACTTTCATTCTTAATTCTCCTATATACTCTAATCTCTAATGATTCTCTGTGAGCTGTGCCTGTACCGCTGTAATGGCCACAACACCGACAATATCTTCTGCTTTACATCCGCGGGACAAGTCATTGACCGGCTTTGCGATACCCTGGGTAACCGGGCCGTAAGCTTCCGCTTTGGCAAGTCTCTGGACTAACTTATATCCGATGTTTCCGGCATCCAGATCAGGGAATACAAGAACATTGGCTTTTCCTGCCACCTCACTTCTCGGTGCCTTGGAAGCTGCAACTTCAGGCACAATAGCCGCATCCAGCTGCAGTTCTCCGCAGATCAGAGTATCCGGATAATCTCTTTTTGCAATGGCAGTGGCTTCGACTACCTTTGTGACATCATCATGCTTGGCGCTTCCCACTGTGGAATGAGAAAGCATGGCAACTCTCGGTTCCTCTCCCACGAGCTGTTTAAAGGTCTGGGCTGAACTTCCTGCAATGGCTGCCAGCTGTTCTGAATTGGGATTCTGGTTCAGTCCGCAGTCTGCAAACACAAAAGTGCCGTTGGCACCCAGGTCACAGTCCGGCACTACCATCAGGAAAAAGGCAGAAACGATCTTTGTTCCCGGAGCTGTCTTCACAACCTGAAGTGCAGAACGCAGAACGTTTGCAGATGAGTTTACGGCACCTGCCACCATGCCGTCCGCATCCCCGGACCGCACCATAGTGGCCCCGAAAAACAGAGGGTTAGAGAGCAGGATCTCTTTTGCATCTTCCGGAAGAAGTCCTTTGCTCTTTCTTGCTTCGCATAAAGATTCAATGTATGTATTGAGTCTCTCGCAGTTATTTGGATCTACAAAGGTTGCCTGGGAAAGATCAAACCCTTCTGCACGGCTTAAAATCTCTTCTTTGTTTCCCACCAGAATGACGTCGGCAATCCCTTCCTTTAATACTGTGTCAGCCGCCTCAATGGTACGGGGATCTCCGGTCTCCGGCAAGACAATCTTCTTTCTCTCATTTTTAGCTCGTTCTTTAATCACATCAATAAAACTCATTACGTTGCTCCTTCCAACTTTCTACAAAGATGAATTCTTCTCATGGAAATTATACAATATTCGTTAGTTGTATACAATATGCCTTGTTGTACTTTTCCCAGTACATCTCATCTCATAATGTTTTCATTTTACTATCTTTTATTTTTAATAGCAAGTTTCAGCCTTTTATTTCCTCTTTTTTGTGCAATTTTACCTTTTTGCAGTTCTTTGTTATAATGATTTCACAAAAGAAAGGAGACCAGCGATGAAGACTGCGGCAATCATTTGTGAGTACAACCCGTTTCACAACGGGCATCTTTACCATATTGAGAAGACGAAGCGTATTTTAGGCGCTGATTATATCATTGCTCTTATGAGCGGAAATTATGTACAGCGGGGCGGACCGGCTGTCATGGAAAAAAAAATCAGAACGAAGACGGCTCTGATGAACGGGGCTGATCTGGTGCTGGAGCTTCCGCTGTGGTTTTCTGTTGGCAGTGCACCCTATTTTGCTGACGGAAGCACAGCCCTGTTGGATTCATTGGGTGTTGTAGACATCCTTTCCTTCGGAAGTGAATGCGGCTCATTAAGCCGCCTGCTTTCCCTCGGCAATTTTCTGGCGGACAGGGAACAGGATCTGTCAGAACAGATTAAAAAACTTTTAAAAACCGGCATTTCGTATCCCAAAGCCAGGGAAAAAGCATTTCTTTCCCTCGGATGCTCGGAAAGCGATACCGAAATACTCAGAGAGCCCAATAACCTGCTGGGCCTTGAATATATTATGGCACTGAAACGGAGAAACAGCAGCATCCGTCCTTTCTGTATCCCAAGAAAACAGAGCAGCCACCACAGTCTTGAACTGACCGGGGATATCAGCTCTGCCTCTGCTATCCGGTCGAGGCTGGCTGTTTTTGACGGACTGAATAAATCTCTCGGAAGCCTCCCGGAAAATCTGCACCCTCTGCTGAGGGACACATATCAGCGTCAGTTTCCGATCCTGCTGGACGATTTTTCTGACCTTCTGTCCTATAAACTCTGCACGGAACCTTCCTTTGAGGACTATTGGGACATCTCCGAAGATCTCAGCGACCGCATCAAAAATATGACGATACCCGGTCAGCCGTTTTCCTGCCAGATCGAAGCTGTAAAAAATAAAAGTCTCACCTGGAGCCGGATCAGCAGAGGACTTCTGCATATTCTTCTTAATATGAAGCAGTCTGACAGTGATCAGTATATCAGCTCAGGACAGCCTCTATACTTTCAGATTCTCGGTTTCCGGAAGGAAGCTTCCGTATTAATACGTGAGATCAAAAAGAAGAAAAAATGGCCGATGGTCCGCCATCTGAGACCTCTTGAAGACCCTCTGACCAAGATTCAGGAACAGATGCTTCACACAGAACAAAAAGCAGACGCTCTCTATCAGATGATGCTCCGCTCAAAATTTAAAACCCAGCTGAAAGAAGAACAAATCATAATATCCTCCACATGATTTCCGTTCGGCTCTTAAAATGCCTCACTCCAACCATGTGGAACATATCAGAAGGAGGCCTTTCCAGAGCTGAAGATCGTAAAGAAAAACTCATAATGAACTCTTCCTTTTCATAGTCTGTAGAGGACAGGGGGTTTTTCTATGGGTAAATACTTTTATCAGTTTTGTTTGATTTTAACTGCATTCCTATTATTTTTATTTCCGGAACAGTGTGTGGCAGGTGCTAAAAACGGCCTGCTGCTTTGGTCCGGCACTATTGTTCCCACACTCCTGCCGTTTTTCCTCCTGACCAATCTGATGATGAAATACCAGACAGTTCATTATATTTCCTATCTGTTTTACCCTTTATTCAAAATATTCCCGCGGCTGAATAAGGATCTGGCTTATACCATTCTTATGGGCTTTTTATGCGGATATCCCCTGGGCGGCAAAATTATCAACGACCTGGTACTGTCCGGTTCCTATACAAAAAAAGAAGGGGAAGCCCTTCTTGTATTATGCAATAATGTAAGCCCCATGTTTTCCATCGGGTTTACCCTCACTTTGATCTTAAAGGGTTCTCTTTCTGTGCCCCTTTATTTTTGCTGCCTTTATATCCCAAATCTGCTGTATTTTATTTTTATCCTGTTCAAAAATAAAGGCACCGGATTTCTGCATATCCATCAGGAAAAACCCATGACTGCGGTGATCAAATCCTTTGACGATATTGTTTTTGACAGTTTAAAGACCATCTTTACCATCGGTATTTTTATTATGGTATTTTCTATTGTATCCGCCCTGCTGCAGAGCGGGATTCTTCCTGATGCCGTCTCATCCCCGGTCATCGGTATGCTGGAGATCACAACCGGAATCTCTCATGTAAGCCTTCTGGCTCTGAACTTCAGACAAAAAGCAGCTGCCATTCTTGCAGTGAGCTCTTTCGGCGGCCTGTGCAGTATGGCACAAGTCAAGAGCGTCTGTCAAAAATCGCAGCTGTCCATGAAAAGCTATCTGATCTTTAAAATGATATTTGCTGTTATAAGCAGCGGTATGCTACTCTTCCTCCTGTGACACAAAATCTTCCACTGTTCTTGGTTTTGTCCGGGAAGCGCTGTCAAGCTGCTGCTTGATTTCTTCATAATTAGTGCTGATGGAGCCCATATCACTTTCCAGAGTGGAAAGCAGCTGGTCAAACAGGCTCTGCTGCCCTTCCTTTACTTTGGCTATGTAATCCTGTACATCCTCCATAATATCACAAGTGTACTGGAGTGCGCCGTATCTCACCTGATCCGCTTCCTCATTGGCATTGTGGATCACCTCATTGGCATGTTCCAGTGCAGCTTCCTCAATTTCTCCTGCACGCATCTTTGCCATCTCTACGATCTCATTTTCATCAATCAGCTCGCCGGCCTCTCTGGCCGCCTGATCTACGATATTCTGAGCCTTAATCCTGGCATCCTCCAAAATCGCGTCCTTGTTCATCATGACTTTATGGCTGCGCTCCACCTCACCCGGAATCTGCTTTCTCAGTTCCTCGATCACCGTAATCAGCACATCTCTGTCGATGACAACTTTTCCCGGATTAAATCTGGCCGGCTTGGCTTCATCGATCAGAATCTCAATGTCGTCAATCATTTCATGCAAATATTTCTCACTCATGCTTCTCCCTCTATACTTTCTCTAAATTTTTGCTTCATCTTCTGTTCCACATAAGGAGGCACCAGCTCACTGATATCCCCGTGATAGGATGCAATTTCTCTTACGATCGTTGAACTTAAATAAGCATATTCCGTACTGGTTGTAAAAAACATGGTATCCAGGTTAGAGTCCAGCTTATTATTAATCTGGGCAATCTGCAGTTCATATTCAAAATCCGTCACAGCGCGGAGGCCCCGGACCGTGATATCCGCATGGTTTTCCCTGGCGAAATCCACCAGCAGGCCTGAAAAAGATTGAACTTCAACATTGTCCATATCTTTTGTAGCTTCCAGCAGGAAGTCAACCCTTTCCTGGGTTGAAAACAAAGGGTTCTTTTCACTGTTGATCAGTACGCCGATAATTAATTTGTCAAAGACTCTTATAGAACGCTTAATAATGTCCAGATGTCCATAGGTCACCGGGTCAAAGCTTCCCGGATATACTGCAATGCTCATTTATCAGTCCTCCTGCAATTTCTGCAAAAAAGTATGTTTGTTTGTTTTATATTCTTTTATCTTACATATCTTAAGGTGGTCAAACATTCTGTCCTCAAGCTCTGTCTGCAGACTGGATTCCACAATAACAAAAGTCTGTTCTCCGCACACAGAAGAATGATCGAGTTCTCTGAGCACTGCTTCCTCCATCCCTTTATTGTACGGAGGATCCATAAATATATAATCAAAGGTTCTTCCTTCTGTCTCAAGCTTTCTCAAAGCGCTTAAAACGTCTGTCACAAGGACCTGGGCATTCTCAGCCAGTTTTGTATGTATCAGATTCTCCCGAATACAGCCGGCCGCCTTTTTATTGTTTTCCACAAACACAGCGTGCCCGCATCCGCGGCTCAGCGCTTCAATGCCTATGGCACCGCTTCCGGCAAATAAGTCGAGAAAACTCTTTCCCGCCACTTCATGCTGAATCATATTAAACAGCGTCTCTTTGATGCGGTCCTGGGTCGGTCTTGTATCCATGCCCTCTAATGTCTTAAGCCTCAAACTTCTGGCTTTTCCTGAAATCACTCGCATATTTTTATCTTCCTTTGTTTTTTCTCCCTACTATTGTATTATATTCAGATAATTTGTCAACTAAATAACAAAGAATTTCCTGTGAATCAAATACAACCTGAAAAGGAGCAATCAGAACTGCTGCTCTGATTGCCCCTCTTTTTTCTTTCGTTCTTTCATCGAAATTACGAGTAAAAACTAATTCGTTTTAATCCGCGGACTAACGTCCAGACATTTCTTCTTCCTGTCTGCGGATCATTTTACGAACCATTTCTCCTCCAACAGAACCTGCCTGAGCAGTTGTTAAATGTCCGTTGTATCCTTCTTTTAAGTCTACACCGATTTCGTTAGCAACCTCGAATTTGAATCTGTCCAGTGCTTCTCTTGCCTCTGGAACTTCCACTCTGTTGTTACCTTTGCTGTTTGCTGAAGTACGTTCTTCCATTTTGAAAGACCTCCGTTTCTTTTGTTGTTTTTTGTTACGAAGATAGTATGTTTAATAACACAAAAGATACACTGAGAGTTTTTACATGGAATAACATTTTTTTCAAAACAGATTTTAACGGTCATTTTTTGCGGCCGATGCAGCATAAAGACTGAGTCCGTAGGCGAAAATACAGACGCCCACAAGCTTGGTTCCGACAAAGACACCGCTGGCAAAACCGCTGATAAACGTCCCTTCTTTAAGCCCGGAAATCCACGGCATCTGTTCCGCGCACTGAACTGCCATTGCAAGAAACAGGCCAATCAAAGCAATTGACAGCTGTCTGGCCTTCTGGGACACCTTAAGAAGCCTGATCAGAACTTCATCACTCTTCGGATAGTCTTCTCCGTTGATAAATGCATAAACACTGATATCCAATAATCGGCAGAGCGATTGGATGGAAGATGCATCCGGCAGCTTTTTTCCGTTTTCCCAGTCAGCCACATTTTTTTCTTTCACTCCGAGACTGCCTGCTATCTGAGCCTGTGTCAGATTTTTTTCCAATCTTTTCTCCGCAATATAGTTGCCTATTTTCTTTTCATCCATATCAATACTTCACCCTGAAATCCTTTTCTCCTTCGGCAAGCGGACATTCTTCTACAGTCACGCGGTCAACCTTCATAAACCGATGTCCGTGTTTCATAGCCTCAATAAATTCTTCAATCTGTTTCTGCGTTCCCTGGGCCTCCGCTGTGACAGAGCCGTCATACATATTTTTCACCCATCCTGTCACGTGGAACTGGGAGGCGTTCATCTGGGCAAAATAGCGGAATCCGACTCCCTGGACCCTTCCTGTAAACCGCAAACGTACACGAATCATGGCAATTCCTCCTTTTTATATCCTGTTGGCAAGTGAGATCTGTTTCTCCAGACGGCTGTTTCTCAATACAGAGAAATCAAATCCTTCCTCACACAGCTGATGCACTGCATCACTTGCCTGTTTCAAAAGATCGGCATTGGTATAAATATCAGCCAAAACAAAATCCATCATGCCGCTCTGACGGACACCGAAAAAATCACCCGGTCCCCTCAGCTTCAGATCCTCATTTGCAATAAAAAAACCATCGTTGGATTTGTTCAGCACTTCAAGACGCTCCATGGTCTCTTTCTTTTTAGCTCCGCTCATAAATATGCAGTAGGACTGATGCTCTCCTCTGCCCACCCTGCCTCTCAGCTGGTGAAGCTGGGCAAGACCGAATCTCTCTGCATTTTCCACCATCATCACTGTAGCATTTGGTACATTGACCCCTACTTCAATGACTGTGGTAGACACCAGTATATCGATACGGCGCTCTGAAAACTCTTCCATAATTTTTTGTTTTTCCTTTGGTTTCATTTTACCATGAAGCACCCCTATATGTACACTGGGCGGGAACTGTCCTTTCAGCATATTGGCATATTGAACCACATTTTCACCTTCCATGGCTTCGCTTTCTTCTACCATGGGGCAAATGATATAAACCTGCCGCCCCTCTGTCACCTGCCGTTCCATAAAACGGTAGGCATTCGGGCGGTAACTCTGGTTCACCACACAGTTTTTAATAGGAAGACGGCTGCTTGGCAGTTCATCAATGATTGACACGTCCAGGTCCCCATACATAATAATAGCCAGTGTCCTTGGAATAGGGGTGGCACTCATGACAAGGACATGAGGCTCCTCCCCCTTCTTGGAAAGAATTTCTCTCTGTCTCACTCCAAACCTGTGCTGCTCATCGGTGATGACCAATGCAAGCTGGTCGTACTCCACTGCATCCTGGATCAGGGCATGGGTTCCGATCACAATATCATACTCATGATTTTTGATGCCCTGGTAGATCTCCCTCTTTTCCTTCGCCTTCACAGACCCTGTGAGCAATGCCACAGAAATGCCAAACGGCCCCAGAAGTTCAAGGAATGTCTCATAATGCTGGCTTGCGAGCACTTCCGTGGGAGCCATCAAAACACCTTGATATCCTGCTTTGGCACACATCAGCAGAAGAATGACGGCGAGGATCGTTTTCCCTGATCCTACGTCCCCCTGAACCAGACGGTTCATGACCTTTTCTCCCATCAAATCTTCCTGCATCTCCGAAAGAGCCTTTTTTTGCGCTCCGGTCAGTTCATACGGAAGAGAGGCTGTCAGCCTGTCCACTTCACTGCACACCGGAATCCGGTAGCGGTTTTCCTCCTCCCGCTGCTCCTGCTTCATCAAGTTCATACCAGCCATGAATATAAAAAATTCATCAAAAATCAGCCGCTTTTTAGCTTCTATCAGTGTCTTTTTATCCTTTGGAAAATGAACATTCCAGATGGCCTGGCTGTAGTCCATAAAACGGCTTTTTGAAAGAACCTGATCCGGCAGATACTCCCTGATGCTCCTGATGTATTCTTCGGTCTGTCCAACCGCTTTGCTCACCGTCTTATTGGTAATCCCTGAAGTCAGGGGGTAGACTGGCTGCAGAGTCTCCTGCTTCGCTTTGTAATCCTCCTCATGAAAAATTTCCGGATGCTCCATCAGCAGACGTCCGTTTTTGAATACAGGCGTTCCGACAAAGATATAGTCCTCTCCCCGGTGTATCTGCTTTTTTAAGTACGGCATGTTAAACCATGTGAAAGTCATGGTGCCGGAACTGTCTTTTCCCAAACACGAAACAATTTTAAGCCCCCTCACATACCGGATATTCACATCCGATGTGATCCTTACCTGCACTGCTGCCCTCTCTCCGGCTGTAAGTTCAGACAGAAAGACAGGGTCCTCATATGTCAGATAGTATTTCGGATACATTGTGATCAGGCTGTCCACCGTCTCCACTCCAAGCTTTTGGAATCCTTTATATGTTTTCTCACCGACACCCTTCAGGCACTGTATATTCGTATCCCCGTTCATGAAATAATAGCTCCTTTAAAACACGAAAAGGGAACATCCGCTGCTCCCTTTTCTGTCATAGTTACCGTTTTCTTATTCTACAGACAGCAGGAAATAGTAGATCGGCTGTCCTCCGTATTCCACCTGGACTTCACAGTCCGGATAGAGTTCCTCTGCCTTCTTGGAAAGCTCCAGCGCCTTTTCCTCCGGTGTCTCTTCCCCGTAATAAATACAGATCAGCTCACTGTCTTCATCTACCATGCTTCTTAAAAGTCCCAGCGTCGTTTCCTGGACATCTTTTCCCACTTCCTGAATTCCGTCATCATCGATGCCCATAATGTCATCTACTTTGATTTGTTTCCCGTCAATGGTTGTATCCCGGACAGCATAGGTGACCTCTCCGGTTTTAACGCCGTTCATCATCTCTGTCATAGCTGCTTCGTTGTCTTCCACACTGCTTTCCGCTTCAAATGCAATCAGCGCAGAGATCCCCTGCGGAACCGTCTTTGTCGGAATGATAATAATCTCCTTGTCCTCCACGAGGGCTTTAGCCTGCTGGGCAGCCAGTATGATATTTTTATTATTCGGAAGGATGAACACATGGTCAGCATTTACCTGCTTGATGGCATTGAGCATATCCTCTGTACTTGGGTTCATGGTCTGTCCGCCTTCAATCAGATAGTCAGCTCCCAATTCTCTGAAAATATCATTGAGGCCGCTTCCTATGGATACTGCCACAAAGCCCATTTCCTTTCTCGGAGCCGGCTCTTTTTCTTCTGCCTGGCGGCTTAAGTTTAAGCGCTCTTCGTGTTCTTCCCTCATATTGTCGATCTTCATACTGGTAAGAGATCCGTAGCTTAACCCTTTTTCAATGGCTTTGCCCGGATGATTGGTGTGGACGTGGACTTTTACAATATCTTCATCTGCCACAACCACGATGGAATCTCCCATGGCCGTCAGATAGTCTTTAAACTCCTGCTCCTGCCCTGAGCCGAATTCCTTTTCCAGCATGACAATAAATTCGGTGCAGTAACCGAATGTAATATCTGCCGTCTCTCCCACAGCAGCACCTATAGACTTCTGCTTCGGCCTGGCAGCAGGAACGACTTCAAGATCCACTTCTTTTCCCATCAAGACATCACAGGCACCCTGGAGAACCTCCATCAGTCCCTGTCCGCCGGAATCTACAACTCCCGCTTCTTTTAAAACCGGCAGCATATCCGGTGTCTTTAAAAGGACTGCGTTTGCCTCCTGCATGACAATCTTTGCAAATTCTTCAAAATCCTCTGTCTTTTTTGATGACCGGAGGGCACTGTCCGCCGCAGCCTTGGCTACCGTAAGAATTGTGCCTTCTTTTGGCTTCATAACTGCTTTATATGCAGTGTCCACCGCCTTTTTAAAACCTGCCGCCACATCTCTGGTCGTCAGGCTGTCCAAATATTTGATCTGCTTTGTAAATCCCCGGAACAGCTGGGACAGAATCACCCCTGAATTCCCTCTGGCTCCCCTCAGGGATCCCCCGGAAATTGCTTTCGCCAGTTCCTCGATAGTTGGGTCCTCAATGGCCCCGACTTCTTTTGCCGCCGACATGATCGTCATGGTCATGTTCGTTCCCGTGTCGCCATCCGGCACCGGGAATACATTTAATTCGTTAATATGCTCTTTTTGAGCTTCCAGTCTCTTTGCTCCGCCGATGAACATCTTCTTGAGCAAAGCCGCGTCGATTTGCTTCATTTATCCTGCCTCCGTAATTATCCTATATCTTTCACACCTTCAACGTATACATTGATTCTCTCCACTTCCAGGCTGGTGAACTCTTCTACCCGGTACTTCACAGAAGACATCAGGTTGTCTGCCACCGCGGAAATGGATACTCCATAAGAAACAATAATGTGAAAATCTATAGAAATTTTGTTGTTCTTCACAGAAACAAAAACGCCTTTTCTTATATTATCTCTGGTCAGCAGCTTTACGATTCCGTCTTTCATATTTACCATTGCCATGCCGACAATGCCAAAACATCCAAGGGCACAAATCCCGGCATACTTGGCGATTACTTGATTTTCAATAGAAATCTCGCCGTTCTTTGTGTTCATATGTCCTTTCATCGCTTTACCTCCATACTTCGTATTCTTTTGCGCTCCTATAGGGGGCTGTCTTACCCCGAACGCTACTTAGATTATACTATTTACCTCCGAAAAAGAAAAGAGAATTTCTTCTTGATTTTTGTAAATCAATCTGTTAGAATGAAATAGTTGTCAGTCCCAGAGAGGGATAAGATCGAGTTAAGGAGGTGCTAACATGGCAAAATGTGCTATCTGCGGAAAAGGCGCTCATTTTGGTAATGCAGTCAGTCATTCACATAGAAGATCAAATAAGATGTGGAAATCAAATATCAAATCTGTAAGAGTGAAGGTAAACGGTGCAGCTAAAAAAATGTACGTTTGTACTTCTTGTCTGAGATCAGGTAAAGTCGAAAGAGCATAATCTTTCCCGATTGATTATAAACCTTAGGGGAGCTGGAATTTCCGGCTCTTTTTTTCATGTCCCGGTGCAGCATTCCAGCTTTCATTATCTTATTGGAAGAAAAGAAAATAGGACAGCGTGATGCTGACTCCTGTCATTGCAAACTGGGTAAAATCTCTTTGAATAAACATACCTATAAACAGTCCAAGCCCGAAAAAGAAAAAAGCGACTCCGCAAACACGTTTCATACATACACACCTATTTAAGCTTATTAACTAGTATATGCAAATCAACTCAAAGTATTGAATAAAAATACCCTGTATTATAAATTTCACATAATACAGGGTATTTCCCAACAGGGAGGTTATCTTTCGTTTTCCAGGTCTTCCACAATATCTTCCAGTGTCTCTTCCTTTTTTGTAAACTTGTCGATCACATCCGGAACCATATCCAGCAGCTTCGTAATGGTCTCCTGGTTTTTCACATTCACAAGCTTCGTCTGTCCGTCGCGGATCACAAGAACGGCGCTTGGCGTCATCTTTCCTCCGATGCCGCCGTACCCGCGGGCCTTCCGGTCTCCCCGGTAATCTCCGGCTCCCATGCCGAAGGATACATCTACCAGCGGCAGAATGATCGTGTCCTTCACATAAATCGGGTCACCGACTACAGTCTTTGAAGTCATAAATCCTTCAATGCCCTGGAATAACGAGTCCACGGTCTCATTAAACTTTTCTTTGCTCATTAAACTAACCTCCTATTGTTCTTAAGATACGCTCCTTCTGCCTCCAAAGCTCTTTATCCCTGTAGATATCCCAGGCAAGCTTCAGAAAATGAAACGCATATATCCGTCCTGAAACGGTCAGGTCGGCCTCAAATCCTGCTTCCTTAAAATCCGGCTCCACAGACAGGCTCCCTTCAAACAGCGGCATTAAAACGCTCACAGCGGCAAGTGCCTGTCCTGTTGCGGCGGGATCTTCAAAACCAAAGGCGATCTCACCTGAAAGCTTTTTAGGCAGGAAATGCCTGATTCCTTTCTTACTGTATCCAAACACACGTCTGACTGCACGAATCAGTTCTTCATCTTCCAGCAGTTCCTTAAAAGAACCGATCCTTTTTGAGATGCCTTTTAATGTCCTGAACAGACGCTTACCTGTATTATAGCATCTTTGCAGGAAATTTTTCACCCTTTTTCTGAAAGTCAGCTTTCTTGGCTGTTCCTCCGGAAGGGATTCCAGATCTTCCCCGTCACCGGTATAATCCAGTATATCGTCGGGAAGCCCGGCTTTCTCATTCACAGAGGTTTCCTTCTCAGAGTGCAGAGCCTTTGGGGATTTTTCCGCCGGTTCTTCTTTATTCTTCCCAGAATCTATGATTTCTACCACATCCTCATGCATTTTCCCGTTGAGAAAAGACCAGCGCCCCTCATCAGAATTGTAAACCGGAAACCCCAGAATCCTCAAAGAAATGCCCGGCTCATCTCCTTCTGTCCAGACCACCTTCATGCGGACAAAAAAGAAAAGCCATGAAATACGTCCCTTTGCCCATTTCCCACTGTCCTTCCAGACGCCCCGGCAGCGATAGCCCACAGGTGCAAACAGAATCAGCAGCAAAAATACAAGAAGACAGAGCAGCAGTATTCCGATGATTTTTAAGATGATCCATAAAACTGCCATTGTCTCACTCCTTCTCAAAAAATTCAGGAATCTGCAAAAGGCAGTCCCGCGCTTCCATCTCTTCTACAATCCTTCTGACCAATACAAGGGCATCCTGCTTTGAAACTGCACACCCTACAACCGTTATATCTTTTTCCCGGTAATAGTCTTTTAACAGCTCCCGGTATTCGTAAATTTCCAGTATGCCGGCATTGCCAAGCGGCAGCGTAATACAATATAACGAAGGAATGCTTTTCCCTTTTACAATCCGCTTTATTAACTTCGCTTTTGTTATCGTTAAAATTTCTGATATGTAAACTTTTTCAGCAACCTTCATAATTTATCACCTTACCAAAAAGGGGATGCTTTCACACCCCCTGTCCATCCTTATTCGCCGATTTTTACTACTTTCAGCATGTTTGTTACGCCTTGTCCGCGGTGGTCAGCAGGACCTCCTCCGGTCAGAACCAAGATATCATTTTCCTGTGCAAGATCTGCATTCAGTACAATATCTTCAGCCTCATCCAAAAGCTCACGTGTAGAGGAAGCTTTATGAGATTTGAACGGACGGACTCCCCAGTAAAGCTGCATCTTGCGCACAACCGCTTCATCCGGAGACAATCCGATGATCTGTGCATCCGGTTTAAACTTGGATACAATCCTTGCAGTAAATCCGGACATACTGGACGCCAGAATACATTTTGCATTGATATTATGCGCAGTCTGAACAGCTGAATAAGCAACTGCTGCTGAAATTCCGCGGTTTACATAAATAGAGCGGAAATCTTTGATCTTTGTATCTAAATGCAGTTCTGTAGAAATAGCGATCTGGTTCATCATTTTAACTGCTTCCACAGGGTATTTTCCTTTTGCTGTCTCTCCTGAAAGCATGATCGCATCTGTTCCGTCATAAATAGCATTGGCAACATCTGTTACTTCCGCTCTTGTAGGACGCGGATTGCGGATCATAGAGTCGAGCATCTGTGTAGCTGTGATAACCGGCTTGAATGCGTTGTTGCATTTTTTGATGATGGCCTTCTGCATGAACGGAACTTCCTCTGCAGGAATTTCCACACCTAAATCTCCGCGGGCTACCATGATGCCGTCTGAAGCCTGGATGATGGATTCAATGTTTTCCACACCTTCCACGTTCTCAATCTTGGAGATAACTCCTACTTCCATGTTGTGGGCTTTTACAATATCCTTGATCTCATTGACAGCATCAGCATTTCGGATGAAAGAAGCGGCGATGAAATCAATGCCGTTTTCCAGTCCGAACTCAATATCACTCTTGTCCTTTTCTGTGATAGAAGGAAGGTTTACGCGCACATTCGGTACGTTTACTCCCTTACGGCTTCCTAATAATCCGCCGTTTACAATCTCACATACGATGTCTGTTCCGTCTTTGATCTCTTTAACTCTCAGTTCGATCAGTCCGTCATCAATCAGGATTGTATTTCCTTCTACAACATCCTGCGGAAGCTCCTCGTATGTAATTCCTACGATAGACTCATTTCCTTTGATATCTCTTGTAGTCAGGACAAATTCATTTCCTTCTTTTAATTCCACATCTCCGTCTGTCTCCAGAAGTCCTGTACGGATCTCAGGTCCTTTTGTATCCAGTAAAATTGCAATCGGGATATTCAGTTCTTCACGGAATCTTTTAATTCTCTTAATTCTTCCAAGCTGTTCCTCATGGTCACCGTGAGAAAAGTTCAGTCTCGCAATATCCATTCCTTCCAGCATCAGCTGTTTGAGCACTGCATCATCATCTGTAGCAGGCCCCATTGTGCAAACAATCTTTGTTTTCTTTGTCAGCATAGTTAATCTCCTTTTCATAACAATGTATAATAAATTAATTGTAAAAATTAATTATTTCCTTTTTCGTCTTTTTTCACATGGACATGAGTAAACAGATGATCCTGGCAGTACTCATAATTCCCGTCACATTTTGAACAGTACCGGAATTCCAATGTGGGATCATCAAGCTCTGTCCGGTGGCAGACGGCACATTCATGTCTTGCACCGTTTTTCTTCGGCTCCACATGGCCCGACGGCTCTCCGAACTGTACCTTCCGCTTCCTCTGTTTTACTTTCTGGCCGAATCTGGCCCCCTTTGCCTTCATCTTCTTCGTTGAGAAAAAGAACAGAACAAAGTTAAGCAAAGCGACTGCTATAGATACTTTAATCGAAATTCCCACAACTGTAAAGTCTGTTGCAATAAAAAATGTATAAAAAAGGTATGCGGCGTCAAGATATGCCAGCCATTTAACCTTCAGCGGGATAATCATATAAAAAAGCACCTGCATATCCGGAAACATCATGGCGTAGGCCAGAAACAGGGATAAATTCAGATAGAAAGTATCCATCTGCACGAACGCGGCACTCATCTGCCCTCCTGCAGCTGTGAGGATCAGATATGTAAGAAAAGCACCTGCCACTGTTCCCACTGCTCCGATCAGGTAGTACATGGTAAAACGGAAGCTTCCCCATACCTGTTCCAGTGATGATGCGATAGAATAGTAAAACAGAAGCACAAAGATCATAAAGAACAAATTGGTAGAAGGCGCAATCAGTAAGAATGTAAACAGCCTCCACACTTGTCCATGCAGTACGAGATAAGGATTCAGTGCAAACTGACTGTACAGTTCCGGTGCTGCATACTGTACCAGAATCCCCACTGCGTACATAAGAATAATATACTTTGGAAGTCCGGGAATGGAAAATCGTCCAAACTTCCTCTCCAGCTTATTTAACCAATTCATAAAAAACCTTTCCTAAAATGTTTTTTTCTTTCCCAATACAATGCTTCCGATCACGGTCAGTACCAAAGATGCCCCGACTAGTCCGAAAAAACCGAATGGGCTGTCCGCAAAGGGAACCGGCACGTTCATTCCCCAAAAGCTGGCGATCATAGTTGGAATGGACATGACGATGGTAATCACCGCCAGAACCTTCATGACAATGTTCAGATTATTGGAGATGACAGAAGCATAGGCATCCATTGTACCGCTTAAAATATTGCTGTAAATGTCGGACATCTCAATCGCCTGCTTGTTCTCAATGATAACGTCATCCAGCAGTTCCTCATCTTCTGGATACTGTTTGATCTTTTCAATCTTTAACAGGCGCTCTAAAACCAGTTCATTTCCCCTCAGTGATGTGGAGAAATAAACCAGACTCTTTTCCAGTTCCAAAAGTTCGATCAGTTCCTGGTTCTTTGTAGAGATGTGAAGCTGTTTTTCAACCTCGTCACTTTTTTTATCAATAATCCGAAGATACTGAAGATAAAGAGAGGCATTGCGGAACAGGATCTGAAGAATAAATCTGGTCTTTTTATAGGTCCAGAAGTTTCTGACCCGGCCCTCTTTAAAGTTAGAAAGCACCGGCGTGTCCATCAGGCAGATCGTGATCAGACACAGATCTGTGAGGATAATCCCGCACGGGATCGTCACAAAGTAGTTCTTTTCTTTTCTCTCTTCTGTGATCGGCACATCCACAATGATCAGCGTGTAGTTGTCCTCCACTTCGATACGGGACCGCTCTTCCTCATCCAAAGGTGCCTTTAAATGATCCAAATCTATCTGGTACTTTTGGGACAGTTCCACCAGCTCTGAGGCTGTAGGGTCCACCACAGAAATCCAGCAGCCCTCTATGGCCTCTGAAATTTCGTTGATCCGACCGTCCATTGTCCGAAAAATTTGTATCATTTAGGTCTCCTTCCACTGGGCTGCGGTAGCAGGCAGATGAGATCATCTGCCTGTTTTCCACGAGTTCACGTTTCATTATAGAGATATTATTTCTCTTTGTCAATTAACAGCACCGTCCCCACAGGCAAGGTGAGCTCTCTGACACTTTTGTTTGATTTGGCTAATTTTTCAAAGGAAACATTCTTATTTTTCATAATATTCATAAGTGTGTCGCCTTTTTTTACTACATATGGCTCAAAAGCGCCTGAAATTACCGGTCCGGCTGCCGGAATACATAGCTCATCACCTATCTGCAGATTGTAAATGTTCACATAAGGATTCTTCCTCATGATGTCCTTTACTCTCACATTATACTGTTTAGCAATCTGATATAAGGTATCTTTTTCCTTGATTACATAAACAATTCCATTACAGTTTCCCCGTTCTGCCATATTTTATTCTTTCCTTTGCCTTTTTCTTATAGACTATGCCTTGTTTTTTATTTGTTTCCGATTATTTTTAGTGAATTTTTTTCTCATCATGTTTTTCTTTTCCTTTTTAATAGGTAAGAAGTGAACACTTGAATCTTGTTATTTCAAATTCTTTATTTTATAATAAGACTACTATCGAAAAGAAAGCAGGTTACAATTAGATGAAACGATTAGGAATTGATATCGGCTCTACCACCGTCAAAGTGGCGGTGATCGATGAGCAGCACAATATACTGTTCTCAGACTATGAGAGACATTATGCAAATATACAGGAAACCCTGGCTTCCCTTTTAAGAAAGGCCAAGGATCAGATAGGTGATCTCACTTTTGCACCGACGGTTACAGGTTCCGGCGGACTTTCCATTTCTTCTTATCTGGAGATTCCGTTCTGCCAGGAAGTTGTGTGCGTATCCACAGCACTCCAGGACTATGCTCCGCGGACTGATGTAGCGATCGAACTGGGCGGTGAGGATGCAAAAATCATTTACTTCACCAACGGCATTGACCAGCGCATGAACGGCGTCTGTGCCGGCGGTACCGGTTCTTTCATTGACCAGATGGCATCCCTGCTGCAGACAGACGCCGCAGGCCTGAATGAATACGCCAAAAATTATGATACGATCTACCCTATCGCAGCCCGCTGCGGTGTATTTGCCAAATCAGACATCCAGCCTTTGATCAACGAAGGCGCCACAAAAGAAAACCTTGCAGCGTCCATCTTTCAGGCTGTTGTCAATCAGACGATCAGCGGTCTGGCCTGCGGCAAACCAATTCGGGGAAACGTAGCATTTTTAGGCGGCCCCCTGCATTTCCTCTCTGAACTGAAGGAAGCTTTTATCCGCACTCTCGGGCTTGAAGGCGAGGCAATCATTGCCCCGAACCACTCCCACCTGTTTGCCGCTGTAGGTGCCGCTCTGAACTCCAAGGACGAGGTAACTACCAATTTTACAGATCTTCTGGAGCACTTTAACAGGAAGATTGAACTGAATCATGAAGTTGACCGGCTGGAACCTTTATTTAAAGACGACCAGGAATACCAGATGTTTTTAAAGGACCATAACCGCCATATTGTCAAACGCGGGGACCTTTCTACATATGAAGGCAGATGTTTTCTTGGAATTGATGCCGGATCAACCACGACGAAAGTAGCATTGGTCAGCGAAAAAGGTGATCTTCTTTACAGCTACTATACAAATAACAACGGAAATCCTCTGAATGCAACCATAGACGCCCTAAGGGAAATCAACGCACAGATGCCAAAACAGGCATCCATTGTGTCTTCCTGTTCAACAGGCTACGGCGAACATCTGATCAAAGCTGCGCTGAATTTAGATTACGGTGAAGTTGAGACCATCGCCCACTATTATGCAGCCGCATTTTTTGATCCCAACGTAGACTGTATTCTGGATATCGGCGGTCAGGATATGAAGTGCATCAAGATTAAGAATGGGGTTGTGGACAATGTACTGCTCAATGAGGCCTGTTCTTCCGGCTGCGGATCATTTATCGAGACTTTTGCAAAATCCCTGAACTATTCTGTACAGGACTTTGCCAAGGTGGCTCTCACAGCCAGAAATCCCATTGATCTTGGTTCCCGCTGTACTGTATTTATGAATTCAAAAGTAAAGCAGGCCCAGAAGGAAGGTGCCAGTGTAGGGGATATTTCTGCCGGCCTTGCATACTCTGTTATCAAAAATGCCCTTTTAAAGGTCATCAAGCTGACAGATCCCAAATCTCTTGGAGAACATATCGTTGTCCAGGGAGGGACCTTCTACAATGACGCTGTTTTAAGAAGCTTTGAACGAATTTCAGGGTGCCACGCCATCCGTCCCGACATTGCCGGCATTATGGGAGCTTTCGGAGCTGCACTGATTGCCAAGGAGCGTTTTCAGACAGAACATACAAAAACACAGATGCTGTCCATGGAAGAGATTTTTGCCCTTTCCGTGGATACTTCCATGACCCGCTGCAAAGGCTGTACCAACAACTGTCTTTTAACAATCAACAAGTTTTCCAACGGCGGCCGCTACATCACAGGAAACCGCTGTGAACGGGGAGTAGGCGGGAAAGCCAACAAGGATAATATACCAAACCTATATGACTACAAGCTCAAACGGACCTTTGGTTATGAATCTATCCCTGAGGGTGAGGCAAAGCATGGGGTCATCGGTATCCCGAGAGTTTTAAATATTTATGAGAATTATCCGTTCTGGCATACATTCTTTACGAAGCTTGGATTCTCCGTAGTCCTGTCTCCTGACTCTTCCAGAAAGATTTATGAGCTTGGCATTGAATCCATTCCGAGTGAATCTGAATGTTATCCGGCTAAGCTTGCCCACGGGCATGTTATGTGGCTCATTAACCAGGGTATTAAGGATATTTTTTACCCTTGTATTCCATATGAACGCAATGAGACAGAGGAAGCCAACAACCACTACAACTGTCCGATCGTTACTTCTTATGCGGAAAACATTAAGAACAACATGGAAGAACTCAGGACAGAAAATATTAACTTTATGAATCCTTTCCTCGCCCTTGATAACGAGGAAGCCCTGAAGCCAAGGCTTTTTGAGGAACTGGGCGAAAAATACGGCATCACCGCACCAGAAATCAATGACGCTGTGAGGGCCGCTTTTGAAGAACTGGATACTGTCCGAAAAGACATTCAGAATCAAGGGGAGGAGGTTCTTGCTTACCTGGCAGAAACCGGACGCACCGGCATTGTGCTCTGCGGACGTCCATACCATATCGATCCGGAGATCAACCACGGGATTCCTGAGCTGATCAATTCCTACGGTATCGCTGTACTTACGGAAGATTCGATCTCTCATTTGTCAAAAGTGGACCGTCCTCTGAATGTATCCGACCAGTGGATGTACCACTCCAGGCTGTATGCAGCTGCCAACTACGCCAAATCCAATAAGCAGCTGGAAGTAATTCAGCTGAATTCCTTCGGATGCGGACTGGATGCGGTGACAACCGATACAGTCAACGAAATTCTGACACGTTCCGGAAGGATTTATACAGTCTTAAAAATTGATGAAGTCAACAATCTGGGTGCAGCCAGAATCCGGATCCGCTCTTTGATCAGTGCAGTCCGCGTAAGGAAAAAACACAACATTGAGCCAAAACCGGTATCCGCTGCCATGAAGCGGGTTGAATTTACAAAGGAAATGGCAAAGGACTATACAATTCTTGTGCCTCAGATGTCACCGATCCACTTTTCCATGCTGGAGCCTGCCTTAAAATCCTGCGGATATAAAGTAAAGGTTCTGAAACAGGGCGGAATGGACGATGTAAATACCGGGCTCAAATATGTAAACAATGATGCATGCTACCCTTCTCTGATCGTTATCGGACAGCTGATGAATGCACTTTTATCAGGCAAATACGATACGGATAAGATTGCTCTGGCTATCAGCCAGACCGGAGGCGGCTGCCGTGCCACAAGCTACATCAGCTTCATCCGCAGGGCGCTTCAAAATGCCGGATACGGGCATATCCCGGTCATCGGCATCAGTACCCAGGGCATCGAAAAGAACAGCGGATTTAAGCTCTCCCCGGGTCTTTTAAACCGGGCCGTCCAGGCGATTGTCTACGGAGACTTATTCATGAGAGTGGTCTACCGGACCCGTCCGTACGAAAAGGAAAAGGGTTCTGTAAACCGTCTTCACAAACGCTGGGAAGCCAAATGCAAACGTGATGTGATGAAAGGCAGCCTTACTACCTTTTCAAAAAACATCAAGGGTATCATCCGCGACTTTGATCAAATACCTTTGACAGATGAGAAAAAACCAAGAGTCGGAATCGTAGGCGAAATCCTTGTGAAGTTCCTTCCGGATGCCAACAACCATTTGGTGGAGCTTCTGGAACGGGAAGGTGCCGAGGCGGTTGTCCCTGACCTTCTGGACTTCTTTATGTACGGTTTCTACAACAGCAACTTTAAGTACCGCTATCTTGGAAAGTCAAAGAAAACAGCCATTATCTGCAACTCCGGTATTTGGGTAGTGGAACAGTACCGGAAAACCTTAAGAAAAGAGCTTGCCAAAAGCAAACGTTTTGACGAGCCGGCCTACATCAAAGATCTGGCCGCTTATGCCAAACCGTTTGTATCCATCGGAAACCAGACCGGTGAAGGCTGGTTCCTCACCGGAGAGATGGTGGAGCTGATCCACAGCGGTGCACCGAACATCGTATGTACCCAGCCATTTGCATGTCTGCCGAACCATGTGGTAGGAAAGGGTGTCATCAAGGAACTCCGCCAGGCATTCCCTGAGTCTAATATCGTTGCCATTGACTATGACCCGGGAGCCAGCGAAGTCAATCAGATCAACCGGATCAAGCTCATGCTGTCTGCCGCTGTTAAAAATCTTTGAGTTTGGTTTTGCGGCTTGAAAAACAGCTCGAATTATGGTATTATAATTACATACAAAAGAGAAAAAACAGCAGTCTGTAGGATATACAGACTGCTGTTTCTATTTAATTCCCAATATCTCTTCTCAATTCTTAAGTAAAGTATTTATTTTCTATCTTTCATAAACATCTGCCGCAGAACTTCTGCAAATTCTTCAATATAAGAGCCGCCCCGTTCCTTTTTCCAATATGCACAATACTTTCTTTTTATCTGTTTTCCGTTCCGGCAGACTGGAATCCGGCAGACTGGGGCTTCCGGCTGAGATGAATCCACAGAAGTGAACTCCACAGGCAGGAACCCTTTGTTGGCTGCCGCCAAAAGCCTTCCTTCATCCAGAGTATCCGCATACAAGAAATTATCAGAAACCCCCAGTTCATTTACATAATACTCCTTTTCCCTGTCCTGTTCTCCTTCTGAGGCGATCAGGATACACGGTATTTTCCGCAGGTCTTCCATGGTAACATATGTTAAAGCACTCAGAGCACTTTTTTCTGATATCTCAATAAAACAGCTGCTTGTAACCAGCCCGAGGCTTTCGTAATCCTCAGAAACTGTCCTTCTATGATCATTCAGGATCAAGTCAGCTCCGTCAAAGCGCAGCATTTCATATAATTCCTCATGACTGCCCGTGGCGATTTCTAATGTAAGCTCCGGATATTTCCCGGAAAAAGCTGCTGCTGCCTGACGGAATTCCATACCCCCGTAACATGAAAGATATCCGATCTTCAGATGTTCCTCTTTATGGCTGCCGATCCGTACTGTTTCTCTTTTCAGCCGTTCTGCCTCATCCAGCAATACCAGCCCATGCCGGTAAAAATAATCTCCGGCGGGAGTCAGCGAAAATTTTCTGTTCTTCCTCTTTATCAGCTCAACACCCAGACTTTCCTCCAAAGCACGAATCTGCTGAGATATGGCAGACTGGGATATCGAGCATCTCTCTGCTGCTTCCGTAAAACTTCCGCATTTTATGACCTCTGTAAAATACTTTAATTGTTTGAATAACAAGAAAACCTCCTCCCGCTGCTGATGACACTTCTGCAGACCCTTAGTTTCTTTTGTCCAGAATATCCTCAAGGATCTTCACCGCATCCTCTATACATCCACGGCAGCTTCTGAGCATTGTACCTGTTGTCATTCCTTTTAATTCTCTGCATACCACACTCTGATTCTTTATCCTGAAACGTCTTGCCAGCTCTCTCGTCAGCTGATAGGTCGCTCCTTTGGAGTCCGGTTTGCTGAGATTTCCTGTACTGTTCAGCCTTCCCAAGACTAAAACCGCACCGGAGACCGCACCGCAGGTTCCTTCCATTCCTCCCATTCCGAGGCCGAACCCTTCCGCAAGTTCAAACACGGTCTGTTCATCAATGCCCATCTCCTCAGAGTAACAGCAGGCAACTGCCTGGGCACAGTTGTATCCTTTCTTATGCCTTTCAATTGCTTCTTCTCTTTTGCTCATCACGATTCCTCCTCTGTCTGCTGATCCTTTCCTAATTAAAACATATTCATCCTTTAAATACAACTGGTGTGATTTTTCCTGTGTATCTATTGACAACTGTATATATTCCGTATATACTGTATATATACAGTTAGGAGGTGCCTTGTGAATATTATTATAAGCAATCAAAGTGACTTGCCCATATATGAACAGATTGCAGAAAGCTTCAAAGAAAAAATCCTGTCCGGCGAACTTTCGGGCGGGGAACTGCTTCCATCGATTCGTTCTCTTGCCAAAGACTTAAGGATCAGTGTCATTACTACCAAGCGTGCCTATGAAGAGCTGGAAAAAGAAGGATTTATAGAGACCATCCCCGGAAAAGGCTGCTTTGTGAAAACAAAAAGTACAGAACTGCTCCGAGAGGAAGTTTTAAGAAAGGTGGAGGAACACCTTATGAACGCCGTACATATTGCGGCATCTTACGGAATTGATCAGGAAGAATTAACTGAGATTCTTTCATATCTATACGAGGAGGGCGGACGCCATGAAAAATAATATAGAAATCAGACAGATGACCAAGACGTATCCGAATTTCCGGCTGAATCATGTGGATCTGGCTGTCCCTAAAGGTTCCATAGTAGGTCTGATCGGAGAAAACGGAGCCGGAAAAACAACGCTGATTAAAGGAATGCTGGGAATTCTCCATCCCGAGGAAGGTGAGGTTTTGATCTTCGGAAAAGATACGCATTCCTGTATGAAGGAGATCAAAGAAGACATCGGTGTTGTACTGGATGACAGTTTTTTTATGGAACTTTTAAAGGTTCAGTCTGTCGATGTCATCATGAAAGGAATATATAAACAGTGGGACACCTCCTTTTTTTACAGCTGCCTGGACCGTTTCGGCATTGACCCGTCCAAAAAAATCAAAGAGCTGTCCAAGGGGATGAGAAAAAAACTGGAGATCATCACAGCTCTCGCCCACCATCCAAAGCTTTTGATTCTGGATGAACCTACCAGCGGCCTGGACCCCATTGTCAGAAATGAAATCTTAGACATCTTTCAGGACTTCATTGTAGATGAGGAATGCAGCATTCTGCTCTCTACCCATATCACCAGCGACCTGGAGCACATAGCAGATTATCTGGCCTTTATTGACAATGGAACTATGCTGTTTTTTAAAACAAGAGATGAGATCCTTGACAGCTACGGAATCTTAAAGTGTGATGAAAAACAATTCAGCATGCTTGATCCTTCTGATGTTCTCCGTTACCGAAAAAACCGCTATCATTACGAGGTACTGGTAGAAGACCGGCATAAGATCCGCCGTCTTTTCCAGAATTCAGTGATCGACAAAATAACAATTGAGGATCTGATGCTTTTATATATCAAGGGGGAAAAATTATGAAAGGATTATTAAGAAAAGAAATACTTTTGCTGCAGTCCTATGTTAAAAATCTGACGCTGGTTGTCATCATGTTCACGGTTATATCTTTCATTAATGAAAGCTATGCTTTCCTTGCCTCTGCACTGCCCTGTATGTTTTCCATTCTCTGTTTTTCTCTCATCAGCTATGATGATTACTATCACTGGGATGCCTACTCTCTGACCCTTCCTATAGAACCCAGAGACTGTGTACGGTGCAAGTTTATAATCTCTTCAGCCCTTTTGGCACTGGGCACTGCTTTAGGCATAATTTTATCTTTGGTTATTGTCATGGTGAAACAGGTGCCAATCGTTTATGAAGAAATTTTTTATACAGCTTATGCCGGTATTTGTATAGGACTCCTTTTAATGTCCCTTATGTATCCGATTGCTTACCGGTTCGGAACAGAAAAAGGGCGGTTTGTGATGTTCGGAGTATTTGCTTCCATCTCCGTAGTGATTGTGGCTCTGGGAAAGGCTGTTTTATCCTTGGGTCTGCCTGTAAAATCCATTCTGGAGTTTTTTGAAGGCGGCGGAAAATTCCTTCCTGTCCCCATTGTACTGCTCCTTGCATTTATATCCTACCGCATCTCATGCAGCATATTTTTAAAAAAAGAATACTAAAAAAGAAGGCCATATGGCCTTCTTTTAGTTTACAGCTTTTCTAAGATCTGTGTTGCGTCTACGGGAATCTTGAAATTCAGCCGAAGGGATAAAACCTTCATTGACGCATAGGGACTATCCTTATAAAATGTCAGACTGCCCATCTTTCTCATGCTGCCGGGCTTTTTTTGATTGAGCTTCTGGGTTCCTGCCTGATACAGATCACAGCGGTATGATGTCTTTGTGCCCTCCGGAACAGACTCCACCGCTTTCCACTGCTCTATTTTTAAATCTTCGATCAATCTGCGTATCTCATCTTTGTTTCTTACAGACGCAGACGTTCTCTTATCTTCAAGAGATATAACCTGAATCTTCTGTGCTTTGCTGACTTCATTGAAATAGTTCTGCTGATTGCCTGATTCTTTCTGCTGTGTCTCCTGCCTGACAGAACATCCGGAAAATACACCGGCTGCAAGCAGAATCAAAAAAGCCACAAGGAACGATTTTTTCATCTCCATACCTCCTTCCATCATTGTACTATTGCTATAACACAATGATACTATAATTGTATAGAAATGTCAATCAATTTACCTGCGGACACTGATGCCCCTGCCGTCCAGATATTCTTTTAAGTCCGTGATCTCCAATTCTTTAAAATGAAACAGGGAAGCCGCCAGCGCCGCATCTGCCTTTCCTTCTGTGAGAGTATCATAGAAATGTTCTTTTGTCCCGGCTCCTCCTGATGCAATCACAGGGATATCCACAGATTCTGCTATAGCCCTGGTCAATTCGTTGTCATATCCCGCCTTTGTGCCGTCACAGTCCATGCTGGTCAGGAGAATTTCCCCGGCTCCGCGCCGTTGGGCCTCCCTGGCCCATGAAACCGCATCCAGTCCAACATCAATCCTTCCGCCGTTTTTATAAACATTCCAACCGGAACCATCCTCCCGGCGTTTTGCGTCAATGGCCACAACTACACATTGGCTTCCGAATTTATCTGCCGCACTGCTGATCAGATCAGGTGTATTGATGGCTGAAGAATTGATAGAAATCTTGTCCGCGCCTTCTCTTAAGATAGCCCTGAAATCTTCCACGGTACGGATACCTCCGCCTACAGTAAACGGAATAAATACAGTCTCAGCTACTTTCCTTACCATGTCCACCATAATATTTCTCGCATCGGAGGACGCAGTGATATCTAAAAATACCAGTTCATCAGCTCCTGCCTTGTCATATGCTGCTCCAATGGCCACCGGATCTCCCGCATCGATCAGATTTACAAAGTTAACCCCTTTCACCACACGGCCGTTATGTACATCCAGACATGGAATAATTCGTTTTGTATGCATATGCTTCTCCTCCTACAGTGAAATAAAGTTCTTTAAAATCTGAAGTCCTACCGTGCTGCTTTTCTCAGGATGAAACTGGCATGCAAACACATTTCCTTTTTCCACAGAGGCATGGATAACCTCTGAATACTCTGTTTTTGCTGCCACTATATCCGGATCTGAAGCCTTCAGATAATAGGAGTGTACAAAATATACATACGAATTGTCCGGCACTCCGGCAAACAGCTTTGCCCCTTCCTTAATGGACAGATTATTCCAGCCCATATGCGGGATCTTAAGGCCGTCCTTCTTAGGAATCTTTAAAATCTCACCCTTCAAAAGGCCCAGCCCTTTCACTCCCGGTGCTTCTTCGCTCTTTTCAAACATAATCTGCTGCCCAAGACAGATTCCAAGAAACGGTATCCCTTGTTCCACGACCTGATAAATCGTCTCCTCAAGCCCATACTGGCGGATCTTTTTCATAGCATCCCCAAAAGCTCCCACTCCCGGAAGAATCACATGACTGCTGTTTAAAATCTGTTCCTTGTCCCTCGTGATGGCTGCTTCTTCACCCAGAAACTGTACAGCTTTTTCCACACTTCTGATATTTCCCGCATCGTAATCAATAATTGCTACCATATCCTACCTCTCAATTCCCAGAAACTCTCTGCTGTCCATCTTTACTGCCTCTGCTTTTCCTTTCAGTTCTTCTCCTGTCTGGTACAGAGTCCGGCTGACCCTCACCATATACGCCTTTTCATTATAATAAGCCATCTTTTCAAACGGCCAGCGGAATAAGCCCGGCACTTTAAACCCTTCTCCAAGCTCAAGAATAAAAAGCTTTTTGTTCAATGTGTTCTGCAGCCATTTTGTATAGGCTGCCCATCCGTTCAGGTAAGCTCCTTCAATATAAGTGCTTTTTGTATCCTCCGTCCGGATATTAAATACCAGAGGTTCCCCGCACTTTGGACATTCCAGATGTTCGATCTCCCCGGTAGTTTCATAGTGGCGGATCAGATCCCCAAGCCCTGGTCCGGCCGGATATAATTGCTCACTGCAGGGCACTTTGCACTGAAAAAAGTCTCCGCTGCCGCATGGAGCCACCAGACGCCCCTTGTCCAGATCTGAATGAAAAATAAGTCCGTCATCATTGCTGGTGATCACAAAGTAATTCTTTTGTTCAAGTACCTCTTCCAAAGCTTTAAAATAGGGAACCTTGGAAAGATTCAGCAGATGAAACCGCTCATATACCTGTTTCATCCAGCTGACGTTTTCATCCGCAGCATCCATCTCCAAAAGTTTTTGATAGTGCCCGTTCGTGATCTCTTTTTTAAAATCCATCAGTTTATGTGCAGACAGTTCCGGTCCGATACCTACCAAAACCAAATCCGCATCCTGTATCCTGCTAACATAATCTTTTATCATATGCCGCTCCTTTGCTTCCATGTAAAATAAATCCTGACGCGCAAAACGCGCTTACCCGGAGGATATAAGATACAGCATGCCCCGCGGGTATGCACTATTTTATCACATATTCAGGCATTTGCACAATCCACATCAAAGTAAAATTCTACTCCGCCCTCCACATTGGAAACCCCGTATTCTTTGCCGTGGGCCTTCATGGTGGCTGCGACTATGGAAAGCCCGATGCCGCTGCCCCCGTATTCCCTGGTCCTTGCTTTATCTACTTTATAAAATTTCACCCAGAGTTTTTCCAGATCCTCATCCGGTATATGATTCCCTGAGTTAAAAACAGTCACCCGCAGATCCTGCCCCATCTTCCGAAATGTTATGGCAATCTTTCCGTTTTTGAATACATGATTTCTGGCATTGCTCAGATAATTTCCAAACACTTCTTCTATCATAAACTCGTCTGCCCATACATAGGTCGGAGGTTCATGGAATTCCACCGTTATATTTTCTTTCTCAAAGAATATCGTATTGGCAGACAGCATATTCTGCACCAGTTCCTGAATGTTAAACCGTTCCATGCTGACCTGGTGATTCCCGAATTCTATCTGATTCAGCGTCAGAAGCTTCTGCACCATCCGGTTCATCTTTTGGGCTTCATCTGCGATCACCTCACAGTAAAACTCCCGGCTCTCTTCATCTGCGGAGACATTGTCTTTCAGTCCCTCTGCATATCCCTGGATCAGGGCGATTGGTGTTTTCAGCTCATGGGAAACATGGGATAAGAATTCCGTCCTCATTTCATCGATCTGCACCTTCTGCTCTATATCCTGTCTCAGCTCATTGTTGGCAGTTTTCAGTTCCGAGATCGTATACTCCAATTTAGAAGAAAGTTCATTTAAACTCTCTCCAAGATGCCCCAGCTCGTCTTCCCCACAGTCCATTACCTTTACATCAAAATCCAGATTGCTCATCCGGTTGGCGGCGGCGGCCATCTCCTCAATGGGCCTGGTAAACTGCTTGCTGTAAATATACATGGCAATCCCTCCTGCCACGATCAGGATGGCGCCTACATAAGCAGTAAATCTTCCGGACAGTACCGCGCTGGTCTGAATGCTCTCCATCGGAGTGTTGATTACAACCGCATAACCATTGTCAAAATAGCCCAAAAGATTGATGCTGGTTCCCGTTGATTCCTTGTCAGACCCGGATACCACGGCATAACCGTCCTCACTGATCTGTTTTTTTATCTTCCTCATATCCTCCAGAGTACTGATCATATCATTATACATCAGTCCCTGCTTGCCTTCAGAAGAGTATATGATCTGTCCATTCGCATTATTGACGATGAGCATCCGGTAATTGTATTCTCTTACAATTTTAGAAATCTTATAGGTGTTGTTGCGTGTGCCCCTTGCATTAAACAGACTGTTGATGGAGTCATACACGTGGGTAATATTCTTTTTTTCCTTAAACACATAGTACGGTTCAATCATCAGGATATTAATGCCAATGGACAAAAGGATCGTGGATGCCATAATTACGATCAGCACCAAAGTCATTTTTACCTTGATTGATTGATTCTTCAGTATTTTTTCTTTCACTTATTCCTGCACCTCAAACTTATATCCCATGCCCCAGATCGTATGAATATAAGAGCCCTTGCTTCCCATCTTATTTCTGAGTTTTTTTACATGGGTATCAATTGTCCTGGCATCCCCAAAGTAATCATAGTTCCACACCTGATTCAGAATATTTTCCCTGGTAAGGGCTCTGCCCTCGTTTTTCATAAAATAGGACAGAAGCTCAAATTCTTTAAAACTTAAATCTATGCTTTTCCCATCAATGGTGACCATGTGGGCTGCTTCGTCTAAAATGATGCCTCCGGCCTTTAATACCTCTCCGGCCTGCTGCTTCGTCCTTCTTAAAATTGCCTCGATTCTGGCCACTAAAATTTTGGGACTGAACGGCTTGGAAATATATTCATCTACTCCAAGATCAAATCCCTGCAGTTCGTCATTTTCCTGATCCTTGGCTGTCAGCATAATGATCGGCACTTCAGACACTTTGCGGATCTCCCTGACAACCTCCCAGCCGTCCATCTTGGGCATCATCACATCCAGTACAATCAGATCAATTCCTTTTGTGGAAAAAAACACATCCACTGCCTCTTCTCCGTCCGCAGCCTCCAAAACCTGATATCCGCCCCGGTTCAGGAAATCCTTTACCAGCTTGCGCATCCTGCTCTCATCATCTACTACTAATATTTTTAAATCATTCATCAGTGATCCTCCTGCGATTTTATTCCAGATTCGGATATTTTCTAATCTATAGTGTACCACAGGTTTATGATAAAATTGTGAAAAAAAAGACATCAGCATGCAAAATGCTGATGTCTTTCACTTTTATATGATCTATTCTGCCTCAGATATACCTGCCGCTGCTTCCTGGCGGTCAGACACAGCCTTCATTTTCTGCAGTCCAAAGATAATGACTCCTCCTATGACAAAGAACAGGATACTGAAATTGCCTGCTGTCATAGCCTGTTTGGGCACTTCCAGGGTGGTTGGTCCCATGACAATCGCATAAAGAGAACCGATCATCATACCGATAATAAAATATACCATCTGGGATCGGAATTTCTCAAGACAGGTACGGATCAATTTTACAACCGACGCAATACCGCAGAGAATACCACAGCCAAAAATCAGAATTACAGGAAAGTACGCCGTGTTAAAATGCATGGCTTCTTTCACTGCTGAAATAACCGGTACATACAATCCAAAGATCAAAAGCATTGTAGATCCTGATATGCCGGGCAGAACCATAGCGGATATAGCAACCATAGCCACCAAAAAGATATAGATGCCGAGTCCTAAGTTCAGATGCTCCACACTCACATTCATTCCTTTGCCGGAGGCAGGATTAAAATAAGTAATGGCTGCAACCATGGCAACTCCCATCAATGCAAATACAGCGTTCTTGTATCTTCCTTTTAAGCAGTCTTTCTCTTCAGCCCAGATAATCGGTATGGCGAAGATTATTAGTCCTAAAAATAAGGAACTGATTTCATAAATCCTGTCGCTGAAGATACTGGCCAGCACAGAAACTGCCGCTCCAAAACCTACGACCCATCCGATGCCTATGCGAAGCAAAAACTTTACTGCTTCTATCTTTTTTTCCTTATTTCCTGTAATTAAATCGTCTAGGGATGAAATAAAACGGTCATAAAAACCGAGCAGAAAAGCAACTGTCCCGCCGGAAACTCCCGGCACACTGTCAGCCAGTGCCATACAAAATCCCCGAATAAAATTCAGCATAATAACTCCTTTGTCTTAAAAACACTTACAAATATTGGTTTTGTTCCAATACAACTTTTTGTATTATATCATACATTATGTAAAATAAAAAGCAAGAAAACCTTAAGGATTTATGAAACTATGTCCTTCTTCCGGCATTTATGGTAATATATTATGGTGTAGGGGTTACAGATATTTTAACCCTGGAATCACATTTTCCCTCATTATTACAATTACAAAATTACGAACATCAAGGAGGTTCTATCATGATAAAGTTAATTTCATCAGATATGGACGGGACGCTTCTGGACAGCTACCGCAAGATCACCCAGGTCAATATTGAAGCCATCCGAACACTGCAGGATAACGGTGTTGAATTTATCATCAATACCGGCCGGGAATATCAAAATGTGACCGGAATTTTAGAAGATGCGGGACTTCAGTGCGACATGATCTGCAGCAACGGTTCCTGCGGTTATGATAAAGAAGGAAACCTGCTGTTTGAACATTCTATCCCACAGGAGACAGTAAAACAAATCTTTGAGACATTTCACCGGTTTGATCTTGTGCCCACTCCGTTTTCTCAGATGGGCCGCATTTCCCTGCTGTCCAAAGAAGAATTGGAGCAGTATACAAAGGATGTCATGATCCCTGCTATGCAGATCAACCATCCAGACTTTGTATATACAGACAAAGATTTTGAAGAACTGGTAAGCCAGGTTACCTATGTGGACGGAGAAGACGGGCTGTTTGACAGTGAACACCGGGTTCTTAAAGTCATTTCCCAGTCCACAGATCCGGATGCGCTGATCAGGCTCCGTGCCGAGCTGGAAAAGATCCCGGGTCTTGCCGTGGTTTCTACCGTACCTACGGATATTGAGATTACATCTATAGATGCTCAGAAGGGCATCGGCCTGATGGACTACGCAGAAAGAAAGGGTATTGTCCCAGATGAGATCGTAGCCATCGGTGACAGCGAAAATGATTATTCTATGCTCTCTATCCCCGGAATCCACTCTGTAGCTATGGCAAATGCCACAGAGGCGATCAAGGATATCTGTGTATACCAGACCCGGGCCAACACAAAAGACGGCATTGCCTATATTATCCGCTGCATTCTCACTGACCGGGATAATTTTAAACTTACATAAAAGAAAGGGCTGTGATTTTCACTATAGAAATCACAGTCCTTTTTGTCTATTTGTTTTTTATCCGTTTTTTCAGTTCATCAAGAGCATCTTTGTATCTATTGGAATCAAAAGCCGGAAAAGCTTTCAGAAGCCTTGTGCTGGTCTGGCTCTTTTTCCCTGCAATTTCCTGATAACGGTCTTTCAGTTCCTGCATTCTCTGTTCAAGCTCTCCGCCCAGATTCTCTTTCCTGTCCTTCAGTTCTGCCTGGACAGCATCTTTTCTTTCCTTCAGTTCCTGCCCTGCTTCATCCAGCTTTTTCTTCGTCTCTTCCTGTTTTACCATTGCTGTCATGACACCCTGATAGATATTCTCCCCAAGCTGATCTGAAATATTGTGAAGTTCATCTGCCAGCTCACTCATTTTCCGCAGCCGCTGATTCATCTTAAAGATGCCCGATGCTGTTACCCAGACATCTGCAGCCATGCCGATTAATAAAACAATGAGCAGCACACTGCCCAGCAGCATAGGAATTAAACCTGCCAGCCTGATAATCAGCGGATGTATAATATACACAATGAGCATGCAGGCCGCTCCCCAAATCAGAGAAAAGGGTAGACAAATATATCCGTTTAGATTAAACGGCTGTTCAGAATAGTCCCACCATCTGCTGTGAAAGATCTTTTCCAGAGCAAAGCCTGTGACCCACTCAATGGCTGAGACAGCAATCACTGAACCGATGTACATAAAAAAGACATTAGACTTATAAGGCATCAGCAAAGACACCACAAATCCTACGCCAAACCCGTAAACAGGACATATCGGTCCGTTCAGGAACCCTCTGTTTACAAATTTTTTCTCTTTAAACGCAGCAAATGCAACTTCGCTGCACCACCCGAGAAATCCGTAAATAAAAAAATAGAACAAAAGATAATATAGACTCATCACAATTTAAGCTCCAATTCTCACTATAAGATCGTTGCACCGCCTGCCACATAATCTCCGTCATAAAATACAACAGCCTGCCCGGGAGTCACAGCTCTCTGCGGCTCATCAAAGCGGACCTGGATCTTATCTTCCCCTGTCATCTGTACCGTGCATGGGGCTCCCCTGTGGTTATAGCGTACCTTGGCGAGCAATCGCATTCCGTTTTCCACGGCGGCTATGGACATCAGGTTCACCTGATCTCCGTACAGGGTATCTGTCATCAGATCATCATTACTGCCGATCACAACTTCATTCTTTTCTTTGTCAATCTTCACCACATACCCCGGTTGCTTCAGGGATAGTCCCAGTCCTCTTCTCTGTCCCACAGTATAGGAGACGATTCCTTTATGGACACCAAGAATATTTCCTTCCATATCCACAAAATTGCCCGGACGGATCTTCTTTCCTGTCTCCTGCTCAATGAAATCTCCGTAGTCACCGTCTACAAAACAGATGTCCTGGCTGTCCGGCTTATGTGCCACCGGAAGATTGATCCTTTCTGCGATCTCCCGGATCTCATCTTTTGTATATTCCCCTACCGGCATCAAAGTCTTTGACAGCTGGTTCTGTGTGAGATTGTATAAGGCATAAGTCTGGTCTTTTGCAAGAGTTGCAGACCTCTTCAGCGCAAATCTTCCGTTTGCCAGCTTTTCAATCCTTGCATAATGTCCGGTCGCAATATAATCTGCCCCGATATCTAAAGACCGTTTTAAAAGCGATTCCCACTTCACATAGCGGTTGCATGCAATACAGGGATTAGGAGTCCTTCCGTCCAGATATTCATCTATAAAGTAATCAATTACATTTTCCTTAAAGTCCTGTTTAAAGTTCATGACATAGTAAGGAATATCCAGCGCTTGGGCAACTCTTCTGGCATCATCCACAGCTGACAGGCCGCAGCATCCACCGTTTTCTTCCTGAAGAGCCTGCTCCTCATCCTGCCAGATCTGCATGGTGACACCGATGACATCGTATCCCTGTTCTTTCAATAAATAGGCTGCCACGGAGGAATCCACTCCCCCCGACATACCTACAACTACTTTCTTCTTCACGGATGCCTCCTAGTATTCTTCTTCCTCTTCCTCTTCTCCGATGTCAGATTTAGGCTTTTTCAGACCTTCAATCTTAATGCCGTTTTTCTCTGCATAGTCCCAGAGTGCTGCGTGAATGGCTTCTTCTGCCAAAAGAGAACAGTGTACTTTCACCGGAGGAAGCCCGTCTAAAGCTTCCATCACCGCCTTGTTTGTAACCTCCAGTGCCTGCTGCACTGACTTGCCCTTCACCAGTTCTGTGGCCATACTGCTTGTAGCAACAGCAGCCCCGCAGCCGAATGTTTTAAATTTCACGTCCTGAATGATCTGATTGTCATCAATATCAAAATAGATACGCATAATATCGCCGCATTTTGCATTTCCAACAGTTCCTACGCCGCTGGCATCTTCAATCTCTCCTACATTTCTTGGATGTTCAAAATGATCCATAACCTTTTCACTATACATAACAGTACCTCCTGATTTTTCTTCTATCGATTCATATGTCCCGTCTGATCCTCTTAATGCTTCTTTACAAAGTCTTCATAAAGCGGAGACATCTTTCTCAGCTTATCTACGATCTCTTTCAGCTTATCCACAACAAAATCCATATCCTCTTTTGTTGTCTCTTCTCCCAGAGTCATCCGCAGAGAGCCATGGGCAATCTCATGAGGAAGCCCGATAGCCAATAGCACATGGGACGGATCCAGAGATCCGGATGTGCACGCAGATCCGCTTGAAGCACAAATACCCGCCATATCCAGCATAATTAAAAGTGATTCTCCTTCAATAAACTGAAAACTGATGTTGATATTATTCGGGAGACGGTGCTCTCTTCCCCCGTTCAGACGGCAGTACGGAATCTCTGCCAATATCTTTTTAATGGCATAATCTCTCAGCTCCTGCTCTTTGTCTGTACGCTCTTTCATAGTCTCAAAAGCAATCTCAACGGCTTTTCCAAGTCCCACAATACCTGTTACATTTTCTGTTCCCGCACGGCGTTTGCGTTCCTGGGCTCCTCCGTGGATAAAGGAACGAAGCTTCAGTCCTTTGCGGATATACATAAATCCGATGCCTTTCGGCCCGTTCAGCTTATGTCCGCTGGCGCTCAGCATATCAATGTTCAGCTCATCCACATTGATCGGAACCTGTCCGTATGCCTGTACCGCATCTGTGTGGAACAGAATCCCATGCTTTTTGGCGATTTCACCGATTTCTTTTACCGGCTGGATCGTACCGATCTCATTGTTTGCAAACATAATTGTAATCAAAATCGTATCCGGGCGGACCGCCTTTTCCAGCTGATCCAGGCGGATATACCCATTTTCATCCACATCCAGATAGGTGACCTCATATCCGTTTTTCTCCAGATACTGGCAGGTGTGAAGTACCGCATGGTGTTCAATCTTGCTTGTAATGATGTGCTTACCCTTTGACGCATAAGCTTCTGCCGTCTCCTTGATGGCCCAGTTATCTGCCTCAGATCCTCCGGCGGTAAAGTAAATATCCTGGCTCTGTGTGCCCAGAGTATCCGCAATCCGGTCACGGACTTCACTTACTGCCTTCTTTGCCTCAGATGCCGGTGAATACACACTGGACGGATTCCAGAACTTCTCCGTAAAATACGGCATCATTGCCTCTACTACTTCCGGTCTTGCCGGTGTTGTTGCTGCATGGTCTAAATATATGATCTTCTCCATAACTACTCCTATCTTTCACATTTTCTTTCTGCCGGTTTTCCCTGCTGGACAGCTTTGGCCTCATCTGCCAGCTCACTTAAATATATGGCATCCACAGTCTCTGCAATACTGTCATTAATCCTTTTCCATACAGTTTTTGTCACACAGTACCTGGAACTGCTGCATGTCTCCTCTGTATCAGTGAGCTCTGTACAGTCTACCGGTATAAGATCGCCTTCCAGTGCCCTGAGAACATCTCCCACTGAAATTTCTTCTGCACTTCTGGACAGTACATATCCTCCCTGAGCTCCCCGGATGCTTCTCACAAGTCCCGCCTTGCGAAGTCTCGAAAGCAGCTGTTCCAGGTAGCGGATGGAAATATCCTGTCTCTCTGAAATCGCGCTGACTGCGGCAGGTTCCGTTTCTGCAAACACTGCAATATCTACAATTGCGCGAAGGCCGTATCTTCCTTTTGTTGATAATTTCATCTCATCACTCCAATCCCGACCAAAATAGTCGGATATCACATTGCTATGTTATCATTTGGGGCTTCTAATGTCAACACAATCCCAATCATAACCGCGTATTTCTTGACATACAATAAAACAATAACAATGGGGGAGTTCCTATGAAAAAATCCAGCCCTTTTGTACAAGGTACATTAATTTTAACAGCCGCTAATATTTTTTCCAGATTCATTGGATTCTATAATAGAATATTTCTGGCTGGATTGATTGGTGCCCATCAAATGGGAGTCTACCAATTAATTTTTCCGATCTATCTGGTCGGATTCGCCCTCTGCTTCCACGGCTATGAAACGGCATTATCCCAGATCGTTGCCGCCCAGATGGCCAAAGGGCGCCCGGAAAACTGCAGGAAAATATTAAAAATTACTTTGGCAGTCACAATCTTCCTGTCCATTATCTGTGCCTGTTTTCTTTTTTTCTTCGCAGATGAGCTATGCATGAAATTTCTTCATGAAAAAGACTGTATCCCCTGCCTTCAGGCCGCTGTTTTTGCTATGCCGTTTGTCGGCATCAAGGCATGCATCCACAGCTACCATATCGGTCTGGGCAAGCCGGGACTTCCCTCTGTATCCCTGTGTATTGAACAGATCTCCAGAGTACTGGGCATTTACGCTGTTTCCGTAACCTTCTTTTTGAAGCTTGAAACTCCGGCGCTGATTGCAGTGCTTGGAATGGTTGCCGGAGAAATGGCATCCTGCCTGTATACGGTTATCTATCACCTGCTGAAAGTAAAACGCCAAAAGAGCAGAATGCCGGCAGCTTCGTCCAGAAAACTTCTGGGGAACCTGCTGTCCTTAAGTTTTCCCCTGACCTGCAACTCACTCTCCATCACACTGCTTCAAAGTCTGGAAAATATTTTGATTCCGCTGATGCTGACCCGGTTTTATTCCAACCAGCACTATTCTGTGGAAATCTATGGTATATTGACCGGTATGGCGATCCCTTTCATCAACTTTCCCTCCAGCATCACCAACTCTATTTCCGTGATGCTGCTGCCGAAGGTTTCAGCCGCAACTGCAGAACAGGATTACAGGACATTACATAGAGCTACAAAATATTCCCTTACTTTTTGTTTTCTTCTTGGGATTATAAGCTTCTTTTTGTTTTTTGCGCTGGGGCCTTCCATCGGAGTCATTGTATTTCACAGTGAAAAAGCAGGCATGTTTCTGCGGATGCTCTCCTTCCTCTGTCCTGTGCTGTACTTATCCGGAACACTGTCCAGCATTCTGAACGGCCTTGGAAAAACAAAAACGACTTTGTTTAACAACTCAGTCTCTTTGATGCTCAGAATTGCATTTATTGTTTTTGTAGTGCCGTATGTGGGAATCAACGGATATCTTTGGGGCCTTATGGCAAGCACTCTTTTGGTTGTCATCATGCATTACCGTAAAATTAGGCAGCGTCAATAAACACAGGGGCAGGCTTCTGTTTACAAAACAAAGTCTGTCCCTGTGTTATAGAACAAAGTGGGCGGGCCACTTCATCTCTTAGGTCCCTCACTCTTTGAGGGGCTTGTATACTTTGCGCGCCAAATGCGATTTGCCAAAGGCAAATAGATTCCTTGCGCATTTGTGCGCATCCTGCACGGAGTGCTTTTATTTCATGGGACGCACTTTCCCATGAAATAAAAAAGAGTGTCTTGAAAAGCCAGCTTATGGCCTTACAGACACCCCCTTTTTATGAAATTTCTTTTAGCGTTCTTCCCTGAAATAATTGACTCCGCAGGATGCAGGCTGGTTATTTTCTTTTGACTGCCTGATAGAAGAGATCACAAGAACCAGAGCTGTAATGACAAACGGAAGCATATCATAAAACGCATTCGGAATACTGATAATGCTTTTCGGTACATAATATTTCAGTACACTGAAACAGCCGAATGCCAGGGATCCATAAATAGCTTTTACCGGGCTCCATGATGCAAAAATAACAAGAGCCACGGAAATCCAGCCCAGCCCGTTGACACAGTTGCTGATCCATACTCCGCCGCAGATGATCATAGCGGAATAAGCTCCGCCGATGCCGCAGATACCGCCGCCGATCAGAACATTGATATACTTTGCACGGATGACCCTGATTCCCGCTGCATCGGCAGCTCCGGGATTTTCTCCCACTGCACGGACATTGAGGCCTGCCATGGTCTTCTGCAGATAATACCAGCAGATTACAGCAATCACGATGCCGATATACACAAAGATATTATAGGAAAAAAGTAATTTCCCCAAAACCGGTATATCACTCAGCACCGGAATATGCAGATTTGCGATCTGTGCAGAAATGTGTTCCGGAAGCTTTAAGGACTGGGTTGCAGAATGGTTCAGCATATATTCTCCGATAAAATTCGCAAGCCCCACTCCAAAGATCGTCAATGTGAGCCCTGTCACATTCTGGTCAGCCATGAAAGTAATGGTAAGCACCGCATAGATCAGTGCTCCCGCCACTCCGGCTCCAAAGGCCGCCAGCAGAGCGAATACTACATTATCCGTCTGATATCCGACCATAAATCCGGCACATGCTCCTATGGACATCATGCCTTCTACTCCCAGATTCAAATGTCCGACCTTTTCGTTCATGATTTCACCGACCGTGCCGAACAGCAGCGGCGTACCGGCCAGCACTGCTGCCACAAACAGATTTAATACCGTATTCATTTTCCGGCACCTCCTTTTCTGCCCACAAACTTGTATCGTACAAAAAATTCACATCCCAAAACAAAAAACAAAATGATTCCCTGCAGCACATCTGCCGAATAGCTGGAAAGCCCATAAGTAGACTGCATGACACTGCTGCCCTTTTCCAGAACGCTGAACAGGAAGGAAACAATCACTATTCCCATCGGATTCAAGCGCGCCAGCCATGCTACGATAATGGCGGTAAAGCCGACTCCGCCCGCCACAGAGGTGGCCAGCGTCATATCAGACCCTGTAGCCTGCACCATTCCGGCAATACCGCAGACAGCACCGCTTAAAAACATCGTGCGCAGCATCACCCGCCTCACAGGGATTCCTGCATATTTAGCTGTGGCATGGCTGTCTCCCACAACAGAAATCTCGTATCCCTGTTTTGTATATTTCAGATAAACATATACGATCACCACAAGCACCAGTGCAATGATCCAGCCAGCCTGAACACCGAAAACGGTATCCAGCTGTGCGTTGATATCAAATCTTGCGATCTTTGGAAATCCTGATGATGCCGGATCCTTCCAGGGGCCGTCTCTCAGATAAACAATCACATTCAGCGCAATATAATTCAGCATCAGAGTAAACAAAGTCTCGTTTGTATTAAATTTCGCTTTAAAGAATGCCGGAATCAGTCCGAACAGTCCTCCGCCGATCACACTGACAATAAACATCATAATCAGCAGCAGGACATGAGGCATGGCATTTTGATACAGGGCAAAATAGGTGGCAAAAATAGCTCCCATAATGATCTGTCCCTCTGCTCCGATATTCCAAAATCTCATTTTAAATGCCATCGTTACACCAAGGGAAGAAATCAGCAGCGGAATCATGATGCGGATGGTTGCCTGGGCTGCCATCTCGCTTCGGAAAGCCCCGCTGATGATTGTCTGATATACAGTAAACGGATTAAACCCAATAATCAAAAGAAAAATTCCGCCTGCCACCAGGGCAAGCAGCACGGAAGCAGCACGCAGAATCATCGTCTTCTTCCGAGAAAGCTCCGCTCTCTTGACAGTACGGAGAAACGGTTCTTTTCCTGTTTTCTTACTTGCTTCCATCTGTGCTTTCCTCCTTTTCTTCTTTTGCTTCTTTTACTCCGGTCATGAGAAGCCCTACCTCTTCTTTTGTAGTCTTTCTTGCATCCACAATACCTGAAACTTCCCCGTGACACAGAACCAGGATACGGTCACTGATGGACAGAAGAACATCCAGGTCTTCTCCCACAAACAGCACTGCCACTCCTTTTTTCTTCTGTTCATTAAGCAGGTCATACACAGTATAGGATGAGTTGATATCCAGTCCGCGCACCGGATAAGCCGTAAGAAGTACATTCGGTTCTGCAATGATTTCTCTTCCGAGAAGCACTTTCTGTACATTTCCTCCGGACATCATCCTCACCGGTGCATCTACACTCGGCGTCAGAATTCCCAGTTCCTCTACCATTTTCTCCGCCATCTTTCTCGGCGCCTTCCGGTCAATAAAGATACCCTTCTGATCCTGATAATGTTTTAGAAGTACATTGTCAACCATGCCCATGGAAGCCACAAGCCCCATGCCCAGACGGTCCTCCGGTACAAAGGAGATACGGATGCCTCTGGTCCGGATATCCTTAAACGTCATGCCGACCAATTCTTCGTTCCGGTGAAAGATGCTGCCCTCTTTGATCTCTGTAAGTCCTGTGACAGCCTCACATAACTCTTTCTGTCCGCTTCCGGCAATCCCGGCAACTCCCAGAATCTCCCCCTCCATCAGTTCAAAATTCACATGGGACAGCCCTGTGGTTCCGTCCGGACGGTCCACACTCAGGTTCCGCACAATAATTTCAGGAACTGCATCCGGCTTCTTATCCGGACGCTCAATCTCCAGAGTCACCGGCCTTCCTACCATCAGTTCCGTCAGCTTTTTCTCATCGCTTTCCCTTGTCGGCACAGTACCGATACTCTCCCCTTTTCTGAGAATTGCTACCCGGTCACTGATGGCCAGCACTTCATTCAGCTTATGGGTGATAATGACAATAGCACAGCCCTGCTCCTTCATCCTCCGAAGTATGGCAAACAGCTTTTCCGTCTCCTGAGGCGTCAAAACAGCTGTAGGCTCATCCAGAATCAGGATGCCCGCTCCCCTGTAGAGAACTTTTAAGATCTCTACTGTCTGCTTTTCGCTGACTGACATATTATAAATCTTCTTTTCAGGATCAACCTCTAAGCCAAACTTAGTGCAGATCTCTTCAATTCTTGATTTGAGCTCCTTCGGACGGATTCGCTTTTCCTTTGTACCGAGCACAATGTTGTCCATCGCACTGTGCACATCCACAAGCTTAAAATGCTGGTGGATCATGCCGATCCCCAGATTGATAGCGTCTGTCGGAGAATTGATGGAAACCTCCTGGCCGCCGATCTTGATCGTTCCGGCATCCGGGTGGTAAATTCCGGAGAGCATGTTCATCAGTGTTGTCTTTCCCGATCCATTTTCTCCAAGCAGGGCAAGGATCTCACCGTATTTCACATCCAAATCTACATTATTGTTTGCAACAACACTCCCGAAGGTCTTTCGGATGCCTCTGCATTCTATGGCATATGTATCCTTCTTGTCCTGTGCCATTTCATCACCTCGTATCATGTGTTCTCTGCCTCTCTTTTTTCTTCATTAAGTTCCAAGAAAGAAGGGCACTGCCTTCTGTTACAGAATCTACAATGCCCTTCTCATTCATCCATGCTGTCCATGGAAAGCCCTTCTGTGCTGCCTATTTCACAACGATGTTCTTAAAGTACCAGTTGATCTTTCCTTTGATATTTTCGTCGCTCAGAGTCTCGCCCTTCTTGCCGACCTTTTTGCCGTCATTGGTCTCGATGACACCGTCAAATACATTAAAGTCTCCGGAAAGCATTTTTTCTTTTGCTTCGTTGATTTTCTTTTCTGTACCAGGAGCAACCAGCTTCTTGTTAAGCGGAGCAATGTCAACCAGTCCTTCTTTCATACCGCCATAGTATACTTCAGGTTTCCATGTACCGTCAATAATCTTTTGAACAGCCTCTGTATAATAAGCGCCCCAGTGCCAGATCGTAGAAGTCAGAGTAGCCTTCGGAGCATCCTTGCCCATGTCAGAGTTGTATCCAACACCCCAAACTCCTGCCTTTTCTGCTTCCAGCTGAGGATTCGGCGTGTCACAGTGCTGTCCGATCACATCACATCCCTGAGAAATGAGTGCTTTCGCTGCGTTCGTCTCTTCATTCGGGTTAAACCAGCTGTTTGTAACTTTTACATATACTTTTGCCTTTTTATTTACTGAATAAATACCCATGGCAAATGCATCCACGCCTCCGGTAACCTCAGCGTTGTCCTTGCCCATAGCTGCCACATAGCCGATCTTATTGCTCTTGGTCTTGAGGCCTGCTGCGATGCCGCTTAAGTATCTTGCCTGATAGATTCTTCCGAAATAATTGTTAAAGTTGGAATCATTTTTCTTATATCCTGTGCCGTGAGAGAAAACTACATCCGGATATTCCTTTGCCATGGCTTCCATCGTATCCATATAGCCCCAGCTTGTACCAAAGATTACATTGCATCCGTCTTCGATACACTCTTTGATGGCAGTTTCCGTCTTTGTCGGGTCTGTATCTGTAATGTTTGTCTTACGGACAATCTGATTGTCTTTCAGGCCAAGCTTCTTCTGCATAGCTACAATACCCTGATCGTGTGTGTAAGTGTATCCGGATCCCTCAGACGGATCTGAAATATGGATAACACCGATCTTAAGATCTTCCTTTGCGATCTTAAACTGCTTCTTTTCCTCTTTCTTGTCGCTTGTTGTCTTCTTGGAACCGCAGCCTGCCATCATTCCCATGACAAGCACTAAAGACAAAATAATCCCGGTAACTTTTAAAATCTTTTTCTTCATGAACCTTCCTCCTTCTGTCCGGCATCCCAACCCCGGACGCCAAAACTGCGCTTATGCGCATTAAATGATAATAAAATTATAACAAAAGCGCTTGTCCACTGCAAGGTGCTTTTGCCTTTTTGGAATCTGTGAAAAGCATAAAAAGGATCTGTCAAAAACCGCTGTTCAAAACCGTTTCCGACAGATCCTTCGTCATCAGGACTTCGTATCCGCAAATCAGCGGATGCGGTCAGGGAATCCTACTTTATGCTGTACCTTTCTTAAGGTCTTTGTCGCATAATAAGAAGCCTTCTCTCCATTGTCTTTGATGATCTTATTTAAATAGTCTTTATTTTTCATAATATCATTGTAACGCTCCTGAATCGGACGCAGTTCTTCCACAACCACTTCTCCGACCCGTTGTTTTAACTGCCCGTAGCCCAGGCCTTCAAACTCTGCCACTGCCTCTTCCGGTTTATTCCCGCTGATAGAACAGTAAATATCCAGAAGGTTTTTAATACCCGGTTTCTTATCTGAATAGACAATGCATGCCTCGGAATCCGTCACTGCCTTTTTAAACTTCCTCATGATCGTGTCAGGATCATCCAAAAGCAGAATATGAGAATTGGCATTTTCATCAGATTTGGACATCTTCTTCTCCGGCTCCTGCAGGCTCATGATCTTCTGTCCCACTTTGCCGATGTAAGCTTCCGGAATCGTGAAGACATCCCCATAAATCTTATTAAATCTCTCTGCAATATCCCGGGTGATCTCCAGATGCTGCATCTGATCTTTGCCTACCGGCACTACATCAGACTGATAGAGAAGAATGTCTGCTGCCATCAGTACCGGGTAAGTAAAAAGACCTGTATTGATATTATCTGCATGCTTCTGGGATTTATCCTTGAACTGGGTCATCCGGTTCATCTCTCCCATATAAGTGAAACAGTTTAAAATCCACATCAGTTCCGCATGTGCAGATACATGTGACTGATAATAGATACAGTTTTCTACCGGGTCCAGCCCTGCAGCAATATAAAGTGCCAGAAGACTTCTGGCTCTTTTTCTCAGCTCTGACGGGTCCTGCCTGACAGTGATTGAGTGCATATCTACAACACTGTAAAAACACATGTATTCATCTTTGTCGATGTCCACCCAGTTCTTTAAAGCTCCTAAATAATTCCCTAATGTGATTGTTCCAGTGGCCTGCATGCCGCTGAATAATGATTTTTTTCCGTCTAACATCTGTTGTTCCTTTCTTCCTTAATCTCTTTCCCGGATCAATTTTCAAAACAAACGTCTGGTAAAGTCTCTCTGTCCGCCGCCGGGTTTACTGATTCCATCATATCATATTGTTTCAAAGTTTCCAAACCTTCTGCTTAGATTTTTCTGTTTTCCATGCATCAGCAGCAGATGGCTTCTGTCCGGCAAAAACAAAAAGCGGCCCAAACCCGCATAAAATCAAGGTTTGAGCCGTTTCTTACGATAAGCTGATGACGGGAGTTGAACCCGTGACCTCCTCACTACCAATGAGGTGCGCTACCACCTGTGCCACATCAGCAAGACCGTTATTAAATTTATCATACCGATCGAATCTTGTCAATAATTTTTCAAATTTTTATGTAAAATTCTTTCTGGTCATTCAGTCTCAGGCAGCCCAGGTTTTCACCGTAAGCAGCACCGCAGTCAATCCCAATCCGGCGGTTCCATCTTGTAATATGAAATGCAGCAGCCTGTTCCCTGGATTCCTCCGGCAGATTTTTTGCATAATACAGCAGCGCACCTGTAGGAGTATGTCCAAATATGATGGTATAAGGACAGGACAGACAGGCATTAAAGAACTCTCTTCGGATCCACAGAAGGGTATCCCGGTCCATAGCTTTAAGCTGCTCATCTGTATCTCCCAGTGCAGCGTCAATTCCTGCATGGACTAAGAGATACTGTTCTCCTTCCACAGAAATCATCCTGTAGAGCGGCAGATTTTTTACAAACTCCAGACACTGTTCCTGCTGCTCCTTTGGAAGTGCCATAAGAGAAGCCAAAGTAACTCCTCCTCCATTAAACAGCCATGTTTCATACCATGAGTCCTCATCGTTCATCGTTCTCAGCAGCATGTCCTCATGATTTCCCATAAGAAGCTCCATATTCTTCTGCTCTCTGATATACTCCAGCAGCTGGATTCCGTCCGGCCCCCGGTCCACTACATCCCCGATGATGTACAGTTTGTCATCAGAAGAAAACCGGATTTTCTCAAGCATCTCAAAAAAAGCCCGGCTTTGCCCGTGAATGTCAGACAGCACATAAATATTCTGCATGAATACTCCCCCTTTAGGTTATTGACTTTCTTCCCCTAACTTCCTGCGGATCCTCTGGATCGCATTATCTATAGATTTTGTCCGTTTATCCAGTTTCCTGGCTATCTCCACATAGTTCTCACCGCTGAGATAAAGCTCCATGACATCTTTTTCAAAATTGCTGAGTTTTGTCTCAATCTTCTTATAGTAATCAGATATATTTTCCTTTTGTATCAGAACCTGTTCCGGATTCGTATCCTCTTCCATGAACTGTTCTTCCTCTCCGTGATCGTTAAACAGCGAAATATAGTTATTTAACGGACCATGCTTTTTTCTCTTGGAAGCCGTCACCGTCGTGTAAATCTGACGTTTGACACAAAGAGATGCAAATGTGGAAAATGACGCATTCCTGTCTTTATCATAATTCTTTACAGCTTTGAAAAGACCGATCATACCTTCCTGGATCAGGTCCTCCTCATCCGCTCCGGCAAGAAAAAACTTTCTGGACTCTCTGCGCACCAGTCCCCCATACCGGTTCAGCAAAAAATCCATCGCCTGGTCATCTCCGCATTTTATTTCATCCAGTAATTCCTGGTCAGAATAATCTTCAAATACTTTCATAGCACCTCTATCTCAGAAGTCTCTGTCTCACAATTTCATAAGCCAGTACACCGGCAGCGACAGACGCATTCAGTGAGTCAATATCCCCGTTCATAGGAATAGAAGCAATATAATCACATTTCTCTTTGACTAAACGGCTGACGCCGCTGCCTTCATTTCCAATAACCAGACCGATCGGCCCGGTCAGATTCTGGCGGTACATGACTTCCCCTTCCATGTCAGCGCACACAAACCATAATCCCCGCTCCTTTAATTCTTCCATAGTCTTTGACAGGTTTGTCACTTTCACAACCGGAGTATAGTTGACAGCCCCTGCGGACGTCTTGGCCACAGTCGGTGTCAGACCTACCGCTCTCCGCTTCGGAATGATCACTCCATGTGCTCCTGCAAGGTTGGCTGTCCTCAGAATAGCTCCCAGATTATGCGGATCTTCGATGCCGTCCAGAAGGATAAAAAATGGGTCTTCATTTTTTTCTTCTGCTTTTCGGAACAAATCATCCAGCTGTGCATATTCATATGCTGCTGCCATGGCAACAACACCCTGGTGATGCTCATTTGTCAGCTGGTCCAGTCGCTCCTTCTCCACAAAGTTCAGAACCGCATCCGTTTTTTTTGCCTCTCTCACAATCGTTCTGATGGGACCGTCCTGGCATCCGTCCAGAATAAAAATCTTATCAATCGGCTTGCCTGCCCTGAGAGCTTCCAGCACGGCATTTCTGCCCGCCAGCAAATATTCTTCGTAACTCATTCATTTTCTCCTAAATCTAATCCTGTTTTTATTAATTCCACAGCGCGCGCCATCTGTCCGGTCAGGTACAAATATCCCATTAATGCTTCAACGCCGGTAGCCATGCGGTATTCAACAATGGTGGCATTTTTTGCAGCGGTGGCGGATTTGGCGTTCCGCCCCCGCTTATAGACGGCTGTCTCTTCATCCGTCAGTGTATCTTTTATTTTATCATAAACTTTGGCCTGTGCGGAAGCTTTCACCATACTGCTGGATTTTTGATGATATTTATTTACGCTCATATTTCCTTCTGATATGACCAGCGTCCTGACGGCGATTTCATAGACCGCATCTCCAATGTAGGCAAGGCCCAGCGGAGAGTAGGTCCTTGGATCTATTTCCGGCAGATTAAGCCCTTGTGTCATAAATTCAATTAAGCTCGTTTCCATTTTACGCCTTCTCTTGTATCCTTTAAAACGATTCCTTTTTCCAGCAGTTCATCCCTGATTTCATCTGCTCTTTTAAAATTCTTGTCTTTCCTTGCCTGCTGGCGTTCTTCAATCAGCTGTTCAATCTCTTCATCCAGCATTTCTTCATCCTGTTTTGTCTCAATTCCAAGAACCCCGCATAAGGTTTCTAACATTTCCAGCAGCTTTTTGGCATAAGCTGCTGAACCGTCTTTCACAGTTGTGTTGGAAAGCTTCACAATCTCAAAGATCGCTGAAATGGCATCTGCAGTGTTAAAATCATCTTCCATAGCTTCCTCAAACTTAGCCGCCAGTCTGCCGGCCTCACCCAGATTCTTCTCTTCCTCACTGCTTAATGCTGTTTCCGGCACAGCAGCCCGGTCTCTCAAAAGCTCCACTGCTGTCAGAATCCGGTCCAGGCCGTTCTTTGCAGATTCCACAAGCGTATCACTGAAGTTCAGAGGATTCCTGTAATGGGCACTCAGCATAAAAAACCTGATTACCTGAAGAGGGTATTTTTCACTGATCTCCCGGACCGTAAAAAAGTTTCCTGCTGATTTGGACATTTTTTGATTGTCAATATTTAAAAAGCCATTATGCATCCAGTAATTTGCAAAGCATTCGTCATTGCAAGCTTCACTCTGTGCAATCTCATTTTCATGATGAGGGAAAATCAGGTCTTCTCCTCCTGCATGAATATCAATGGTATCGCCAATATATTTTTTGGACATTTCAGAACATTCGATATGCCATCCGGGACGGCCTTCGCCCCATGGAGACGGCCATGCGATCTCTCCTTCTTTTTTCGGTTTCCAGAGCACAAAATCCAACGGATCATTTTTTCCTTCTTCACCGCGCACTTTAATGTCTCTGTGGCCGGCTTCCAAATCATCAATATTCTTTTTGGAAAGTTTTCCGTATCCGTCAAAAGACCGGGTTTTAAAATAAACAGTGCCGTTTGCTTCATAAGCATGGCCTTTCTCAATCAGTGTCTCGATCATACGGATCATTCCGTCAATCTCTTCCGTTGCTTTCGGCTGATGCGTCGCCGGTTTTACATTCAGGCCTTCCATATCCTTTTTACATTCTGCAATATATCGCTCTGCAATCTCTGTTGCAGATACGCCTTCTTCATTGGCCTTTTTGATAATCTTATCATCCACATCCGTAAAATTTGATACATAATTGACATCATAGCCTTTGTACTCAAAATATCTCCGGACTGTATCAAAAATAATCATAGGCCGTGCATTTCCTATATGAATGTAATTATAAACGGTGGGACCGCATACATAGATCCCTACCTTTCCCGGATGAACCGGTACGAACTCCTCTTTTTTCCTTGTCAGTGTATTATATATCTTCATTCTTTGTCTCCTTTCGCTGCATTCTCCACTCTTTTGCAGTGCTCCATAAAAATATTCAGCGCACTTCTGAGTTCAGCATTTTCTTTTGCCAGTTTTTCAATATCCATATCCACAGGATCCGGAAGGTCAATCTGGTTAAGCTCCAAACTCTGAATCCGTGTCCCGTCTCTTTTGATGACTCTTCCAGGAACACCTACAACCGTTGAGTTGGGCGGTACGTCAGAAACCACAACAGAACCTGCACCTATCTTAGAATTCTTCCCAATCGTGATCGATCCTAGTACCTTGGCCCCCGCACTGATTAACACATTATCTTCTATGGTCGGATGCCGCTTTCCTGTCTCGTTTCCGGTTCCGCCCAGCGTAACGCCCTGATAAATGGTCACATTGTTCCCGATAATGGTCGTTTCGCCGATCACAACTCCATGTCCGTGATCAATGAAAAGGCCTTCCCCGATCTGTGCTCCCGGATGAATCTCTATTCCGGTTTTTCTGGCAATCCTCTGTGAAATCTTTCTGGCCTTATAAAAATCGCCTTCCTTATACATACGGTGTGTGATTCTGTACCAGTAAAGCGCTTTTACGTATGGATACAGATAGACTTCCCTTTGGTTTTTAAGGGCCGGATCCCGGTCCTTAATAATCTCAAACTGGCTTTTTGCAAACTCTCTAAAGCCCATACTTACCTCCAATGATAATATAACATAATTATAGTAATCTCATAATAAAGAAGAATAAGATCCTCGCGGTGCGTTTTTTATTTCATAGGACGCATTTTCCTATGAAATAAAAAAACTCCGTCTCAAAAAAGAGACGAAGTTATATCCGCGGTTCCACTCTTACTTAAAACATCCTCAGGATGTCTTCCCTTAAGCTTCCGTTAACGCCGGCCACGTACAGGGCTACTGCTGATTCGCTCTGTCTGCTCCCAGAGGCATTCCCAACACTTTTCCTAAAAACTGCTTTCAGCCGATGACAGTTTATCTCTGATAGTTCCGGTGAAGGTACTCGTTCTGTTCTGCGCATTTCACTCACCATATAGTTTATGCGCTTTCTGCCCAAATGTCAACCTGGTTATTTAATATCTGCCGCTTTAAAATGCAGGGCTCCAATCACTGCAGCAGCAGCCAGAAATACCATACCTGTCAAAATCCCGGCAGTAAGATCGGCATGTTTCACTCCGCTTTGAACCAAGGATGACAGCATATTTCCAGGCCAGTACTGGGCCAGTTCCACAGGACGGCCGATAAGCTTAGTCAGCCCCATATCCCCGTACAGAGCCACTGTTCCGATCACATCCAGCCCAATGATGGCCACCGGCAGGATGAACTGTGTTTTCCTTATAAGAAATGCAGCCATAACATAGAGAGACGTTATGCTTAAGACCAAAATATATTTTGTAAACAGATAGCCGGCTGTCTCACTTATGACAGTTCCGCCCACATCTCCGGTTTCCCAGTACAGAGCTGCTGTGACGCCCACGATCACCAGACTCAGCACAAAATAAATTGTGGCAAGTACAATGCTTACAAGCCATTTTGATGCAAAGATTTTGCTTCTTTCGTATTGTTTGGAAGCCAGATTCTTGATGGTGCCGTATGTGTATTCACTTCCGATGAACAGCGACACTACAATAGATAAAAGAACCAAATAAGAGGTATCTGATGTCTGTATTCTGGAAATGACCGTCATCTGCCCGCCCAGGCCGCCGCCCATTTTTTCTATAAGATGGTAGAGAAAGTTCTCAGAACCTGCAAGCAGCAGGAACAGCACTCCGCATACACGAAATGAGGTTGATTTTAATAATTTATACACATCTGCCCGGATTAAGTTTAACATGCCGCACCTCCCACTGTGTTTAAAAAGTATTTCTCTAAATCCATTGTTTCCACAAAAATTTCCTGAACCTGAATTCCCTCCTGCATCAGAACCTGATTGACTTTTCCCGGCTGGTCCAGAAATCCATAGAGCTTTAATTCCTCATCCCCAATCATCCGGCAGTCACCTGCACCAAACTGTTCTTTCATCAGTTCACACGCTTCTGCCTGCTGCTCTTTCGGGACTTTTACAGTCAGATTAGACTGGCTCCGTTTGATCAGTTCTTCTTCTGTAAACTCCTGAATCAGCTCTCCTTTGTGAATGATTCCATATCTGGTAGCCAATTTGGACAATTCCCCTAAAATGTGGCTTGAAATCAGAACAGTGATATGATGCTCCTGATTCAGATCTTTGATCAGTTCCCTGATCTCCCGGATACCTACCGGATCAAGCCCGTTTGTAGGTTCATCCAGAATCAAAAATTCCGGGTCTCCCAGAAGGGCTATTGCTATAGCCAGCCTCTGCTTCATTCCCAGAGAGAAATTCTTCACTTTCTTCTTTTTCGTATCTTTGAGCCCTACCTTTGCGAGAACTTCCTCTATCTTTTTGGGATCTTTTATTCCCCGCAGCTTCATTTCTACCATAAGATTTTCTTTTGCTGTCATGCCCGGCATTAAAGCCGGATATTCAATGACAGTTCCGATCTTTTCCCTTGCCTGAACCGGATTGCCATTTCCGAATAAAGACAATGCTCCGGAAGTAGGTTTTGCCAGACCTGCCATCATCCGGATCATGGTTGTCTTTCCCGCCCCGTTTTCTCCGATAAATCCATAAATGTCTCCTCTTTTTACTTCCATACTGACATTCTTAACTGCTGTTTGTTTTCCGAAGGATTTAGTTATATCCTCTGCTTTTACGACAATATCCATATAAGCCTCCCTGTGTTATAGTATTATTGTACTGATTATTTAATACAATAGTACTATAACACAATTAAACTGTCAAGAAAAAAGACACGAAAAGTTTATTTTCCGTGTCTTCTGTCTTTAAGATACTGCGGCGGCTGTTTTTTTCACAGTCTGCCGTATGCCGTTTCCTGCCGCTAAAGCCAAAACTATTTTTATAAAATCTCCCGGCAGATATGGAATCACTCCTGCAGCCAGTCCCTGGATCGGTGTAAGATGCATCTGTGAGCAAAGCCATACAGTACCGAACAGGTATGCAGTCAGCGTGCCCAGAATCATCCCGGCAAACTGTATGCTTCTTTTTCCTTTCGAACGGTCAACAAAGAATCCGCAGATGGCAGCTGTCAGTATAAATCCGATCAGATAGCCTCCGGTCGGACCGGCAAGCTTGGACAATCCTCCGGAAAAAGCGGAAAAGACCGGAAGTCCCGCCGTGCCAAGCAGAAGGTAGATCATATAACTTACAGTCCCAAGCTTACACCCCAGAGCGAATGCCGTAAAATAAACCGCCAGATTCGTCAGGGAAATGGGTACCGGTGTAAACGGCAGCGGAACAGAAAATGGTCCTACAATGCAGAGCAGTGCCGCCATTAATCCAATCAGTGTCATCTGTCTTATTTCTAGTTTTTTCATTCTTCAATCTCCTTTTTCTAGTTTAATGTATACCCAAGCCGGATCAATAGTTGTCTGTCTTCTTCTGTCTTGTTTCCCGATGTAGTGAGCATGTCCCCTGTTATGGCTCCGTTTGCCCCTGAAAGAAACGCTCTTTTTCCACAGTCCTCCATTAAGCTGCGCCCTGCTGCCAGACGGATCTCTGCCCTGGGATTTAAAAACCGGAAAGCGGCAATGGTACGGAGGATTTCCTCCTCATGAAGCCTCTCCCTGTCTGCCAGAGGTGTTCCGGGAATCGGGGTAAGGATATTAATAGGAATAGAATCAGCCTTCAGTTCAGCCAGATCAAGAGCCATGGACATTCTGTCCTCCATAGTCTCTCCCATACCGATAATCCCGCCCGAACATATCTCAAGCCCCGCTTTCCTGGCCCGTTTTATGTTGTTAATCTTATCATCATATGTATGTGTAGAACAAATCTGAGAAAAAAATCTTCCGGATGTCTCCAGGTTACAGTGATACCTTGTGACTCCGTTTTCCTTAAGCTTTAAAAAGGCTTCATAAGACAAAAATCCATGAGAAGCACACAAAGAAAGTGTGCTCTGTAAGGACATACTGCGGTATGCTTCCAGTGCCCTTAAAAAATCATCTCCTTCAATCCCTTTTCCCGCAGTCACAATCGAATAGCGGTGCACGCCCTTTTCCTCCTGGGCTTTACAGTCCTTTAAAATCTCTTCTACTGGCAGAAAGGCATATTCCCCGGCCTGGGTCCGGTGATGAACAGACTGTGCACAGAATCTGCAGTCTTCGCTGCACTTTCCGCTTTTTCCATTAATGATTGTACAGAGATCACCGTGATTCCCGCAGAAATACTCTCTCAGACGGTTTGCCTCCCTGCATAATTCATCCAAATCCGAATGAATGAATATCGTCAGATCCTCTGATTTAGAAAATACTTTTTCCCCTGAGATAATCCGTTCTGTTAAATCCTTCAGCATATCTTCTCCTTTCTTTTCCCTTCTTGGTTAAGAAGTATACCTCCTTCAGTTTAAATTGTCAACCTTTATTTATCATGCAGTTGACAATCAGTCCAGAACAATGAAATAAAAAAACGTACAGGACAAAACATATTTTATGCTGCCTGCACGTCTCATAATCTTAAGATTCTTTTTCTTCCAGAATTCCAAGTTCTTTGATGCGTTCCTCAATTTTCTTCATGGATTCCTCATAGGTAAGCCCATTCTCCGAAGGCTTCTCCTGTTTATCCTCACGTTTCTCTAAAAGTTCATCAATGTCTTTGCTGAACGGATTATTATCTGTCACTTTTGTCAAAAGTCCCATAGGTCTTCCTCCTTACCTTCCTGATCTCCCTTTCCATTGAACTTTATTTTATTCAGTTTAACCTCTTCTTGTCAATATATTCTTTTTCTCTATTTGACTTTCCCCTGAAAAAATTGTACCATGACATTGCATCAGCAAAGAAGAAAGGGGTGTTTGATATGAAAACCTATAAAATATTATTAGATTCCATAGACAGCGTAAAAGATTTTGTAAACTTAATTAACCGGTTTAAATCCGAGATAGATTTAGCATCCGGCCGGTATGTTGTAGATGCAAAATCAATCATGGGTATTTTCAGCCTGGAATTATCCAAACCGCTGCTTCTCACTGTCTACGGTGATGAGGAACTTGACCAGATAGAATCTGCTCTGCAGCCATTTATCATCGATTAATGACAGAACTGCCGTATCCTTCTGAAAAAAGGATACGGCAGTTTTTTAATTTTGATATTTCTCAAGATGTTCCTTCAGAACCTGATTGAGATACTGAATATCCACCGGCTTTGGAACAAAGCCGTTCATTCCGGAATCAAAGGCCTTCTCCATATCTTCCTTAAAGGAGTTTGCTGTCATGGCTATAATCGGTATAGTTTCTGCATCGGCATGGCTGCTTCTCCTGATCTCCGAAGCTGCCTCATATCCATTTTTGCGCGGCATCTTGATGTCCATCAGAATCATCTGATACCATCCAGCTTCACTTGACAGGAACCGTTCCACAGCTTCCTGTCCGTCAGCTGTCCTGTCTGTCTCGGCTCCTTCCATTTTCAGCAGTTCCTGCACAATTTCTGCATTTAAATCGTTATCTTCTGCCAAAAGTATCCGTATATCCTGAAAACAAGGAAGCGCGGATACATCTTCCTTTCTCTGGCACTCTTTGCCTTTTCCCAAAGGCATGCACACAGAGAAAAAGAATTCTGATCCCCTGCCGATTTCACTGTCTACTTTCAGTTCTCCGCCCATAGCCTGAACGATGCTTGCACTGATGGGCAGCCCAAGTCCTGTTCCTTCACTTTTTGTGCTGTTGGTGCCCAGCTGCTCAAATGCCTGAAAAATCTGACTCTGCATAGCAGGTGCAATTCCGACACCGGTATCTTTGATGGAAAAGAAATACTCCCCGGTCTGGTTCTCCATAGGATGTTCCCTCACAGACAGGGTGACACTGCCTCCTGATTTGGTAAACTTTAATGCATTGGACAGCAGGTTTGTGAGGACCTGGCGCAGACGGATCGGATCGCCGATCACCCATTCATGTTCAAATTCTTTAGAAAACTTCAAATTCAGCTGTCTCGCCCTGGCCTGCTCCTCTATCATTTCCTGTAAACTGTCCAGAAGCTCAGTCAGGGAGAACTCTTCTGTCTCGATGGACATCTTTCCATTCTCAATTTTTGACATGTCCAGAATATCGTTGATCAATGCCAGCATATATTGAGAAGAAGCATGTATTTTCTGAAGTTTTTCTTCAACTCCTTCCGGCAGCTTTTCTTCCATCCTCACCAGATCCGTGAGGCCGGTGATAGCATTCATAGGAGTCCTGATCTCATGGCTCATCTGAGACAAAAATTCACTTTTTGCCTTACTCTTTGCCTCCGCTTTCTCCAGTTCATTCTGCATCAGCTTATTTTTCATCTTTGATTTCAGCACGAGAATAACACCGGCTGCAGCTGCCAGCACAACAGCGCTCAGCAGGCCCACTGCTATGATCGGGTCTGCGTATATATAGTCTTTTAAAGACAAAGAAGTTCCAAGGGAAACTAAATTCCGGTTTAGGATGGTACTTTTTTCTTCCGCTGAAATATTGTTGATAGATTTGTTGAGGATTGAAAGCAATTCAGTATCCGCAGGTTTTGACAGTGCAAAGGAAACACCTACATCGTTATTGACTCCGGAAACAGGAACTACATTTGCATATCGGTGATACTGCATTTCCTGTTCCATAGTGGAAGCCAGCCCATAGACAAAGTCGACATCCCCCCGGTTCAGGGCCTTTATCAGCTTTTGGGGGCATGTGTAAGACTTAACTGCTTTCGCCTGCATTCCTTCCGGCAGTTTTCTGCCGTCAAGGATACCTGCGGTCAGGCCTTCGGAGGGATAATTTACCGCCTTATTTCTCAAAACAATATTATTCATGCTGATATAAGCGTTGGACAGTACGAGATTTTGTGCCCGTGCATCCTTCTCCGTATCAAGAAAAGAGCCCAGTATATCAGCTTTTCCGCTTTGAACAAGCTGAATGGCTTCCTCATAAGTGTCCGCAGTTATATATGTAAACTTTAATCCGGAAAAATCAGACAATTTCTGCATTATTTCAGGTATAATTCCGTCATGGTGGTCTTTATTATTCTTTTTGCAGTATAATGGATGACGCTCTGATACAACTGCCACAGATGCTGTTTTCTTTTCTTCAATATACGTCTTCTGTTCCCGGGTGAAGTAGACAGAAGACATCTGTTTTAATTTTTCAAAGTTTTTGTCGAACTGTTCCTCTCCGAATTCAGGATTGGAATCCATAATCTTTTCCATAGCCGTATTCAGTCCATTGAGAATCTCTTTATTTCCTGCCTTCGTGACAATATAATACGGCTGAGCCTCAAAGGACGCTGCCAGACGGAAGTTTTGATTGTTTTCAAGTTCATTTCCTAAAAGAAGGTCTACCTCTTTATTCTCCAAAAAGCGGTAGAGATCTCCCTCTTTTGACAAATCCTTCGATTTGTAATACTTAATCCTGCAGTTCAAATCATTTATCTTCAAAAAATCTTTCAGTCTGCGGATTTTTTCTTCCGCTTTTTCATAGACCCCGATAGTCTTTCCATTTAATGTACTCAGCTCATAGCTTTTAATCTTTTCGTTATTCTTCAGACAGAGCAGTGCTGCCCTGCTTTTACCCATGCTGTATTTCGGGTATGCAAAATAAGGCTCCAGCTCTTTTGCATAGTAAGTACCTCCCAGCACATCAATCTTTCCGTCTGTTATATCCTGAATAAATGTTTCGTCAGTCGTCAAAACAAATTTATATTCCCAATTTGTATACTTTGCAATCTCATTCAGGTAATCAACGGTAAGACCGGTATAGTTTCCATACTGATCTTTCTCACATATGCCCGGAGTCTCTAAATAACCGACCTTCACAACCTTCTTTGACTGGCTTTCTTCTTTTTCCCCGGAGGCTGCCGAAATCCAGACATTCCCTATACAAAGAAAACTGATCAGTAATAAAGCTAAACAGACAGCCCCTCTGCCAAACAGCTTTTTATTCGTTTTTTTATTCATATATCCCCCTTCTTTGCACACTTCCTCCCGTTATGTATTCTATTTCTATTTTAATGCTTTTCCTTCTTTCTGACAACAAAAAGGGACCGATTCCCAAGAAAAAGCAGGAAAACGGTCCCTGAAAAGATACAGTTTAAAGTATTCTGATTTTCATCCGGACAGCCTTCAAAAACTGGATCACCGGAAGGTTTGCCAGAGCCAGTCCATAGACTGTAAATAACTGCTGCATTGTAAGTGTCTGTACTTTGAATAATACGTGCAGCGACGGGATGACCATGACACATGTCATAAGGATGACACCAAGCACAAATGCCCCGATCAAATAGATATTATCAAAGAATTTGCTTGTAAATATCACAGGATGGCTGGATTTGCAGTTAAACCCATGCACCAGCCTTGAGGTGCAGAGGGTTCCAAATGCCATAGTGCTTGCCAGGACAGCATTCTGATCCCGATATCCGATCATAAATCCGATCATTGTCATAATGCCGATGACAAAACCTTCGATACCAATATTCGCAAGGAAGTCTTTCGTTAATATTGATTCATTGACCGGACGCGGCTTTTCCTCCATGACCTGATCCGTATGAGGTTCCAGGCCCAGTGCAATAGCCGGCAGGCTGTCAGTAAGCAGATTGATGAACAATAAATGGACCGGTGCAAACGGAACAGGCAGTGCTGCAATCGATGCATAAAGAACTACAAGTATCCCTGCAAAGTTTCCGGAAAGCAGAAACTGTATGGCATTTTTTATGTTTCTGTACAAATTCCGGCCATTTTCCACTGCTTTTACGATGGTTGCAAAATTATCGTCCGTCAGCACCATGGAGGATGCATCTTTTGACACCTCACTGCCGGTAATACCCATAGCCACACCGATATCTGCCTGTTTAAGCGCCGGGGCATCATTGACTCCGTCTCCTGTCATAGAAACAATATTTCCCTTTCTCTGCCATGTCTGTACAATCCGAATCTTATGTTCCGGCGACACCCTTGCATACACAGATATGCCTTCCACAAATTTCTCAAGTTCCTGGTCAGACATATGGTCAATCTCAGCTCCCTCACAGGCCTCACTTTCATCTTTCAGAATGCCGATCCGCTTTGCGATGGCTGCTGCCGTTACCTTGTGGTCCCCGGTGATCATAATCGGACGGATGCCCGCCTGAATACATTGTGCCACCGCTGATCTGGATTCTCTTCTCGGCGGATCCATCATAGAGATCAATCCCAGGAAGGTATAACCGTTTTCATCATCAGGCGTCAGTCTTTTTCCCTTTTCTATAGTTTTATACGCGATGGCCAAAACCCTCAGCCCGTTTTTAGAAAATTCCTGATTGCAGGCTTCAATCTGTTTTTTATCCCAGTTGGTGATGGGTACAGCCTTGTCGCCTTTCTGTATAGATACCATACGGTTCAGCAGAACATCCACTGCCCCCTTTGTGATCATTGTGTAGCCATTTTCCATGTCATGTACTGTTGACATAAGCTTGCGCTCGCTGTCAAAAGGAATCTCTGCAACTCTCGGATAAAAACAGCGGACGCCCTCTGCCTTCCGGCCAAGCTTGTCTCCCAGATTAATCAGAGCTGTCTCTGTGGGGTCACCGATTTCCTCTCCGTTTATATTGGTAGAGTCGTTGCAGAGCATGCTGTAATCCAGCAGCTGCTTTTGAGCTGCCTTTTTCAGGTCAATATGTGCTGCCGGAACCCTGATGCCGCCCACATAATAATCTTCAACAGTCATCTTATTTTGTGTCAGCGTCCCTGTCTTATCAGAGCAGATAATGGATACGCTTCCCAGGCCTTCAACAGCCTGAAGCTTTCTGATAATGGCATGTTCTTTTGCCATCTTCTGGGTACCGAAAGAGAGTACAATGGTGACAATGGAGCTTAATGCTTCCGGGATGGCTGCAACAGCCAGCGCAACGGCAAACATAAAGGCGTCGCCGATATCTTCCCCCCGGATCACGCTGATGCCGAACAAGATACCGCAGAATACCAGGATCAGCAGAGAAAGCTTCTGTCCGAACTGGTCCAGATTCACCTGAAGCGGCGTTCTTTTCTCTTCTGTATTTTTCAGCATTCCGGCAATCTTTCCGACTTCCGTATCCATTCCTACTCCTGTCACAAGGAATCTGCCTCTTCCGTAAGTGACAAAGCTTCCCGAATAAACCATGTTGATCCGGTCTCCCAAAGGAACCTGGCTGATGATTACACTGCTTGTTTTTTCTACTCCAAGACTTTCACCTGTCAGTGCACTTTCATCTACCTTGAGGCTGGCAGACTCAAGAATCCTGCCGTCTGCAGGAATAGAATCCCCTGCCTCTAAGAGTATCTCATCCCCTACCGTAACTTCTCTGGACGGAATCTGTATGATCACCCCATCTCTCAGTACTTTAGCCGTAGGAGCTGACAGCTGTTTTAAGCTGTTCAGTGACTGCTCTGCCTTCACTGTCTGCACTGTGCCGAGGATTGCATTGACTGTTATGACAACCAGAATGACCGCTGTACTCTCCACATCCCCGAGAAATCCGGAAACAGTGGCTGCAGCGATTAAAATGATTACCAAAAAGTCTTTAAACTGCTCCAGAAAAATCTGCACAACACTTTTCTTTTTTCCCTCTACAAGCTCATTATATCCGTATTGTTTTTGATGCTCTGTGACCTGAGCTGCTGTCAGCGGCTCCATAGAGCCGTTCAGCTGCTTTTTGACTTCTTCTGCTGTTTGTTGATAAAACTCCTTCATACTCATCATTCTCCATTTCTCTAAGTATTTTCTTTCCATTTCGGATGAAAGATTTTCACCAGTGGAAATCTCACACTGTGTGCAGCTATATCCTGAAGTATTTTAGTTTAGGAAGTTCCTATGAAACAAGAAGGAATCCCGCTTGCGGGATTCTCCGCCTGCGGCGGGTCGCTTTGGCGACATGATTCCTTATCGCCGCAGTGCGATCCTCGCGGAGCGTTTTACGAGACTTTTACTGCATCTTTCGTGCAATAAAAGTCTCGCTGTTTCATTACGGTACGGATGAATTTCTTCATCGAGATTGACGACACCGCAAACGATTCACTCGCCAGCTACTCCCTTTTATTTAGATATTATCATAGCGGATTCTTTTTGGCTTGTCAACTAATTATTGTCGACTCTGCGCATCGAATTCTGCCTTATAAATGTTTTCCGGTAACCTTAAGCCTTGCCATAGCTCTGGAAAGAGCCGCTTTGCTGTGATAATACTCTCTTTGGCTCTCTTTCTGCCTGAGACGCTCCTGAGCGCGTTCTTTTGCCTCATTGGCCCGGCGGATGTCGATTTCCTCCGGCCATTCAACAGTATCGGCCAGAAGAACAACAAACTCGGGCATAATCTCTACGAACCCATCACCCACTGCTGCTTCTTTCCATTCGCCGTCCACTTTAAACCTTAATTCTCCTGCCTTCACCGCAGTCACCATAGATTCATGATTAGGCAGGATTCCCTGCTGACCGTCGACTGCGGGGAAAATCATCATTTCGCATTCCCCGTTATAAAACCTCCGGTCGCTGGCCGTAATCTCCAGATAAAAGGTCTTTCCCATGCTCATCCCTCTTTCCTATGCTTCCTTTGCAGCTTCGCTCTTTGCTTTCTCAATGACCTCATCAATGGTCCCTGCCATAAAGAAAGCATTTTCCGGATATTCATCCATATCACCGTTAATGATGGCTTTAAATCCCCGGATTGTCTCACTGACCGGAACATACTTTCCTTTCATGCCTGTGAAATTCTCCGCCACATGAAACGGCTGGGACAGGAACTTCTGGATTTTTCTTGCCCTGTATACTGCCACCTTATCATCCTCATCCAGTTCTTCCATTCCAAGAATTGAGATGATATCCTGCAGCTCTTTATACTTCTGAAGCAATTCCTGAACCTGCATTGCCACTTTGTAGTGCTCTTCTCCTACCACTTCAGCCTCCAGAATTCTGGATGTGGACTCTAATGGATCCACCGCAGGGTAGATTCCCTGTTCCACAATCTTTCTGGAAAGTACAGTGGTTGCATCCAAATGGGCAAATGTTGTTGCAGGTGCCGGGTCTGTCAGGTCATCTGCCGGAACATAGACTGCCTGGACAGAAGTGATAGAACCATTTTTTGTGGAAGTAATTCTCTCCTGAAGTTCTCCCACTTCATTAGCCAGCGTCGGCTGGTATCCAACTGCGGACGGCATACGTCCAAGCAGTGCTGACACCTCTGATCCCGCCTGTACATACCGGAAAATATTATCAATAAACAAAAGTACATTCTGATGTTCCTGGTCTCTGAAATACTCTGCCATCGTAAGGCCAGTCTGAGCCACTCTCATACGTGCTCCCGGCGGTTCATTCATCTGTCCGAATACCAGTGCGGTTTTGTCAATAACTCCGGATTCGTTCATCTCTGTCCACAGATCATTTCCTTCCCTGGAACGTTCTCCTACGCCGGTAAAAATAGAATAGCCTCCGTGCTCTGTTGCAATGTTATGGATCAGTTCCTGGATCAGAACGGTCTTTCCTACTCCGGCACCGCCGAACAAGCCGACTTTTCCGCCCTTGGCATAAGGCGCCAGCAGGTCGATGACTTTGATGCCGGTCTCCAGGATTTCCACTACCGGGCTCTGTTCCTCAAAGGTAGGAGGATCTCTGTGGATAACCCACTGTTCCTCTCCCTCCACCTGTTCTTTTCCGTCAATATTCTGTCCGAGCACATTAAACATTCTTCCCAGAGTCTGTTTCCCCACCGGAACCGTAATACCCGCACCTGTCGCTGTCACTTCCATGTCCTTTGACAAACCCTCGCTGGAGGCAAGCAAAATGCAGCGCACAATATTGTTGCCCATATGCTGGGCAGCTTCCATAACAAGCTTTTTTCCATCCAATTCTACTGTCAGTGCATCTTTAATCAGCGGAAGATACCCGCCGTCAAATTCCACATCCACCACCGGACCTAAAACCTGTACGATTTTTCCCTTTTCCATATCTTCACCACAATTCTTTCTATGTTCTAAAATTCATTACTTATTTTTTTGAAATGCTTTTGCACCGCTTACAATCTCTGTAATCTCCTGTGTAATCGCCGCCTGTCTGGCCCGGTTATACAATAAAGACAATTCTTTGATCATGTCTCTGGCACTGTCCGTGGCCCCCTGCATCGCCATCATGCGGGCATTCTGCTCGCTGGAAAAGGACTCTACAAGTGCTCCGTATATGAGCCCTTTTACATAGTTTGGAACCAGATGGTCCATAACGACTTTCGGAGATGGAGAATAATCCGCAATCTTGTGATATTTCTCCAATTCCACATTCATTTCTTCAAAACTCTGCCGTTTCAGCGGGAGAATCTGAATGATCTCAGGCTCTGCCTTAAGCGGAGTTATCATCTTTGTATAAATGATATAAATTTCATCCAGCTTCTCCTTGCGGTAAAGATCAACCAATGTCTCCGCAATATTTCTGGCCCGCCACATGCTGGGATCCTGGGCTGTATAAAGAAATTCCACGTCAATTCTTACATTCTTCTTCGTAAAATACTGCCGGCCCATCTGCCCGATCACAAACAGCGTATTATTGTTTCCCTTGTCAAGCTTCTCTTCTGCAAGCTTCAGCACATTGTGGTTATAAGCCCCGGCCATTCCTTTATCTGCAGTCATGACCACGTATCCCCTCTTTTTATCCTCCGGACTGATCTTCTTCCTCTGGTCAAAAAAGGTATGGCTGATCTCCGGTGAATGAAACAGAATATCTTTAATGGTGGACTGCAGAAGCTCAAAATAAGGAGCCGTGGCGTCCAGCTTTTCCCTGGCTTTCCGAAGCTTGGTGGAAGAGATCAGATACATTGCATTGGTGATCTTCATGGTCTCCTGAATACTCTTCATTCTGGAACGGATTTCTGTCATATTTGCCATGTATGCTCACCTACTTTTTAAATTCTTTGACCGCATTTACAATCTGTTTTGCCATCTCGTCCGTCAATACTTTCTTCTCATCAATCTCTTTGACCAGCTCACTGTATTTTGCCTCAAAGAACGATATCAGATCCTCTGTAAAGGATTTGATCTCCGCAGCCGGAACGTCCATAAACAGACGATTGTTTGCCGCACATAAAAGGATCACCTGTTTATGCAGACTCATCGGATGGTACAGCGGCTGTTTCAATAATTCCACTAAGCGGTTTCCATGGTCTAAAAGTTCCTTTGTCTGAGGGTCAAGATCTGAACTGAACTGTGTGAATACTTCCATTTCACGGAACTGTGCCAGATCAATTCTTAAGCTTCCGGATACTTTTTTCATGGCTTTCGTCTGTGCTGCCCCGCCCACACGGGAAACAGAAAGTCCTACATTGACTGCCGGCCGGATTCCTGAGAAGAACAAATCACTTTCCAGGAAAATCTGCCCGTCTGTTATGGAAATAACATTTGTCGGAATGTATGCGGATACATCGCCGGCCAGTGTCTCAATGATCGGCAGGGCAGTGATGGATCCGCCTCCATGTGCCTCATCCATCCTGCAGGAACGCTCCAGCAGTCTGGAATGCAGATAAAATACATCTCCGGGATAGGCCTCCCGTCCCGGCGGTCTCTGAAGAAGCAGTGACATTGCCCTGTAAGCTACCGCATGTTTGGACAGATCATCATAGACGATCAGAACATCTTTTCCCTTATCCATAAAATATTCTGCCATTGCTGTGCCGGAATACGGTGCTATATACTGTACCGGCGCCACATCGCTTGCTGAAGCCGATACCACAATGGAATAATCCATAGCATCATGCTTCTTCAGTGTAGAAACAATTTGGGCCAGCGTGGAAGCCTTCTGTCCGATTGCAACATATACGCATATAACATCTTTGCCTCTCTGATTCAAAATTGTGTCCACAGCGATGGATGTCTTTCCAGTCTGGCGGTCTCCGATAATCAATTCCCTCTGGCCCCGCCCGATCGGGAACATTGCATCAATAGCAAGAATTCCTGTCTCCATAGGCACATCTACAGATTTTCTCTCGATGACTCCGGCTGCTTCTCTCTCGATCGGCAGATAGGCATCTGTCTTAATCGGTCCGTTTCCGTCAATCGGCGCTCCCAGCGCATTGACCACACGTCCTACCAGCCCGTCTCCTACCGGAACTCCGGCACGTTTTCCGCTTCTTACCACTTTAGAACCTTCCACCAGTCCATGGTCGCTTCCAAGCAGCACACACCCGATGGTTTTCATCTCCAGATTCTGGACGATCCCCCTGGTACCGTTTTCAAACTCCACCAGTTCCCCGTACATCGCATGATTTAAACCATGTACGGTTGCAATACCGTCGCCAATCTGGATAACTGTGCCTTCCTCCTGCACCTGAATTTTGTTTTCATAATCTTCTATCTCACTTTTTAGAACTGAGATAATTCCTTCCGGATTTATATTGCCCAACTGTTTCACCTCCGCACAAGGCTGTTTTGTAATTTTGCAATGGAAGCTTTCACACTTCTGTCATATACATCATCACCTACGGTCAAAACGAATCCGCCGATTAAAGACGGGTCCTCCACAAGCCGCAGATCTACGCCTGTTTTATTATATTTCTGGCAGATCATTTTTTTGATGTCCAAAAGCCGTTCTTCATCCGGCTTCGTAACATAAGAAAATACTGCCGATGCTACTTCTTTTTTGCCTAAAACTAATTCATCATAGGATTCAAAAATGTCAAAGATACTGTCTGCCTCGCTATTGTCAGACACAACTTTAAAAAAACTTCTCACCGGTTCCGGGATCACCTTGTCGATGACTGCATGTTTTTCTTTTCGAGAGACTACCGGGCTTGCCAGTGCCGCCACAAGTTCAGGGCATTCCCTGCACAGCCTTTTTGTCTCGCTGATGTACTCTTCCGGAATCGTTAAGTCAAACAGTACTTTTGCATAGCTGTCCGTCAGCCCGTTCATTTGCCTGCACCCGCTTCCTTCAAAAAGTCATCCAGTATCTTTTCATTGGCTGCCTGATCTACATTCTCCTGAATCACTTTAGAAGCTGCCGCAATCGCCATACCGGCAATCTCATTCTGGATTCCCTGCATTGCCTTTTCTCTCTCTGTCTCAATGGTTTTATTTGCGTCCGCAATAACCTTGGACGCTTCCTCATTGGCATTCTTTAATATCCTCTGATATTCTTCTTTGCCCCGTTCCTTGGCTGTCTTTACGATCTGTGCCGCCTCCTGATTGGCATTTTTAAGCTCACCCTCGTACTTTTCTTTCAGCAGCCCGGCCTGGGTATTTTTTTGTTCGGCATCCTGAATCTGTCCGTTTATCATCTGTTCTCTCTTCTCGATCATTCCCATAACAGGCTTAAAAAGGATCTTTTTTAAGATCAGAAAGAATACAATGAGATTAACAAACGTCCACAGAAGCCCTGAGTTAAATGATAACACCTACACCGCCTCCAAGCTTATTAAAGTACAAACATAATGATGATAGCAACAACCAATCCATAGATCGCTGTGGATTCTGCCAGTGCACATCCTAACAATAATGTCTTGTTAATCTCCCCTGTTGCCTCCGGCTGTCTTGCGATCGCATCTGTCGCACCTGATGTTGCGATGCCGATACCAATTCCTGCTCCGATACCTGATAATACTGCTATTCCTGCTCCTAATGCTACTAATGACATAATCTACATCTCCTTATACTTAAATAATTTAATTTTTTGTTTCTTTGCTTTAATCCATTAGTTCCTTCATAAAAATTGCTGTCAGAAAAACAAACACATACATTTGGATCAGCCCGTCAAAAACGTCAAAATAAAAACTGAATGGAATGGGCACCAAGACAGGCGCTACGATCTTTAACAGTTCCATAATGACAAATCCGCCGAGAATATTTCCAAAAAGCCGCATACACAGTGACAGGGGCCTTATAAAGACTTCCAGCACATTAAGCGGTGCGATAAACGGAACCGGCTCTGCGAAGCTTTTCAGGAATCCTTTGAAACCCTTTCTTCGTATCCCTGAAAATTCAATCAGTATAATACTCATGATTGCCAGCCCGGCTGTCACATTGATGTCTTTTGTCGGCGGTGTCAGTCCAACCAAACCGCTCAAATTGGAAAGGCCGAGATAAATACCGACTGTCGCAAGATATGGAATGTATCCTTTTCCCTCATCCCCGAGAATCCCATGGAAAAACTTGTATACTCCCCCGACGACCGTCTCGATGCAGGCCTGCCTTCTTGTGGGGACGATCTGCAGATTTCTCACAAAGATCAGACACAATACGATGACAAAAGCCATAATACCCCACGTGACAACTACAGATTCCGGCACCGGAATTCCGCCGAAGATAGGAATCGTAAATGCTGTCTTGCTCACAAGCTCTTCCATCAACTTCTCCGATAAACTCATCGAACGCTCCTCCTTTCCTAAATTTGTAGTGAGTATAATACTCTGAATTTGCTTTGTCAATTCTAAAAAACAACCTATTTTCATCGATATTTTTCTATAAAAATTACTTTTTTGCCACTTGAAAAATTATTTTTGTTGGTCCTGCCAATTTTTATTGTGCAATTACGTCATTTTTATTGATATTTTTTTATTTTTATTGTGCATGTTATACCACCATTTAGCTACCAACAAAAAAGAGGTCAGATCATCCGATTTCTTCTTATTAAAAGAAGTACATCTTTCCGGCCTCAATTTCCCTGGTCCCTGCCCAGTTTCTTGTCTTCTGATTCTTAGTATATGCAGCCTGCTCTAAACTGATAATTCAATAATCATTTAGAATTATCTGATACCTTCACAAGCCATAAAAATCAGGTCAAAATTTGCAGGCTTTTTTCTCTGCAATTTGAATCAGTTCAAGTTCACTCTTAATATCACTCTCATAAGGATATGACTTCATCTGTTTCTCAAACCTTCTCTTTATTTACGGCCTGCAGCACTCACGCCTAGTGCGGCAGTCATACTGTTCTGCATTTCCTCATCAGAAGGCACAGCAAACCATTCCTCCGGCATATCTTTTAGACGGATACCGTGTGAAGTTTGTTCGTTTATTTTCAACTGAATCCAAAAAGAGCGCAAAACTTCAGGATTCTCTCCCAGTGAAACCGCATGAAAACTATCATTACCCGCCCTGTTAAAATGCATGGGTATCCCATTCAGAAAAGCTAATACAAAACCATTAAGGCTCAAAATCAGCAGAAATACTGATATAACAGGCCCCGCTTCAATCAGGATATAAAGTCCCAGAAAAATGATTCCGGTTAAAGTGTTCATGATACAGCCGCCGAGATGGTACAAAAAAACACACCTTATAAAGGCGTGCTCTCCAAATTTTATTCAGTTCAAAAATACCTGACTGCAGACAGACTTTGCTGTTTCGTCTCATCTTTGCTTTATAATGCGGATGACAGGAATCGAACCTGCACTCCGAAGAACTAGATCCTAAGTCTTGCAAGGGTTTGCGCCGTTTCCACATTACTTTATTTGCTGGGATGGCTAGATTCAAACTAGCGCATGCATGAGTCAAAATTTATTTGGTGCACCACCGGGGGGTCGAACCCCGGACCTTCTGATTAAGAGTCTGTTGCTTTTTTGACTATCCAGTGAAGCTTTATACTGTTATTAGCAGCTTGTGTCTAACAAGTTGTCCATAAGTAAAACATGAGATTCTTTCTTATTAAAAGTATCAGACCAGTATAACTGCTACTTGTTCTCTAATTATATAGCGTCAATTCTTAAATGTCAATAATTTGCAGATTATTTTTGTCAATGAAAAAAATGTATAAAATGACGGACTTTTATTTAAGCTTTCTTTATGCCATTTTTGTAATTGACAATTATCTTATACGATACAATATCAGCAGGTGTTTAGCACATTACTTGTGATAAACGCCTTGTTTACATATAATAGCCCTTAACCTTTCAGTATACTCAAAAGAAAAGAAGATGTTCAAAATGTAAACATCTTCTTTCTTTTGCATCTTCGTTGGTTAAGAGGGGCTATCTCTTATCACGGCTATTTTTTAGTTCATTTCTGTATTATCAATGTCTAAAATTCTAACTGATTCTTTTCCTTCTTCATTTTCATTTTTGATAACTAATTTATTATTACAGATACTATACCGTGTATAAGGTTGAAATACCCCTAATTTTCTTTCTTCTCCACTGTCTAAGTTTTTTCTATATAAGATTTCTTTATCATTTTTTTCATCAGATTTCTCTATATATGCCCATCCTTCAAAAATCCGCCATACCCAAATATTTTTTGATAACCCAAGTTTTATTTCCTTATCATTCTTTATATCATATATATATAATTCTTCAGATTTTTCTTTCTTTCCTTTTGATTTATATGTGATATAACCAATACTACTATTATTAGTCATATACCAGTTTTCAAGTTCTCTTTTTTCAGGTGGCAATTTGACCTCTACTTCTTCATCTTTGTTTTTCTTGTTTAAGTCAGCTTTCATAATTTTATCTTTATCTACATAGTAAGAAAAATGTTTATATACAAAGTCAAGAGATCCATTATGAATACCTTCTGTTAAGTGTTTTTTTTGGTGTCCTGAAAAATCCACTTTTGTTATTCCTGCCTTATCTTTTATGTCATTATATCCATAGTAAAAAATCCACCCTTTATAGACTGAAAAATTATCAAAACAACCTTTAGCATATGTTTTATAATCTTCTCCTTTTATATTTATGGATGATAATTCACCTGGGTCAAGATATGGCAGGAAAGTAAAGAAGATTCTATCATTGATTACTGTTAGTCTCTGAAAAGACCCTGCTCTGTTCATTCTAAAAATTTCTTCTTTTGTCGATACATTATCTTTTGTTCTATAAATCGTACCATTTTCTTCAAAATAGAAATAGCCTTTATAGTAATTGACAAACCAATCTACATCTCCATTTCCATTATAGGCCCTCAACTTTTTAATAAGTACTTTCACTTTTTCTTTTCCTTTTAAATTTTCAGTACTTGTATATTCGGGTATTTTTTCTCCATTTATATCTGTATTTACAAATGACCGTATTTCATCTTGCTTTGAACTGATTTCGCTTTGTTCCTTTGCATTAAGCATACCTATTTTTAAGACTTCATTTGCTTGATTAAATTCGCTACGTTCTATGTAACAATCTGCCATTCTCAGATACGGTTTTTCCTTTTTAGGTTTTATGCGGGAAGCCATAGCATAATATACCACTGCATCAATATATTGTTCTTTTTCTTCACTTGCTTTTGCTTGTTTTAAGTAACTTTGATACTGCATTTGTTGTGATACTATCTTTATACCGACCACACATAGGATAGTTATACAAAGAACTATGATTATTTTTAAAAACTTATTTTTAGGGAAGAGCATCTCTATTTTTTTCATGTTTTACTTATCCTTTCTGCCAAAAAAGATAATTGAAATAACACTTGTTCCAATTATCTTTTTTTGATTTCTTTGTAATATATTCCTTGTTTATAAAACTTAGTATATTATAGATGGATATTTTAAAAAGCTATCTCTCCATCTGGTGTTATATAATATACCAGCTGCATAGTTGGAGGGCCTGCTCCAACCTTTAATAATCCACAATAAAAGTCATCTGCACTCCATGGATACATGTCTCCTAAATCTATTACTTTTTGGTCATTGATATTATAGTAAGAAGTGTTATTTTTACTTTCACGCCCAAAAAAACTTATCAATCCAGCAGAAAATGTGTGACAAGTTCCTGGTTGCTCAATTGGCTCAAATACAAATTCGCCCTTTTTATTTAACACTGTATAGAAATCTTCTGAGTCTGGATTCCTTAGAATAATGGGGCAATATCCATCTTGAAAATAAGATATAGGATTGCAGTAGGGGTATTTAGATAAATCAATGACTAAATTCAGTTTTTTATCATAATACCCAGTTTTTTTTATCTTTTTTTTATTTTTTATCACTTCAAAATCTTCACCATCAACTGGTAAATTTACATATCCTGTCTCCTCATCTACTGTCAAATATATTAAGCCATCATGAAATGATCTATCAAAACCACGATTCATATAGGTTTCTAAATCTATAAATTCATTATTTTTTAGGTCATAGCACTTATCGCTATCATAATATAACATGGTTCCAATTGCTTTATATTGTAGTGAACCTATTTTAGAATCTAGTTTGTGATACCAACTTCCATCATTATCAATAATTCCATGATAAGTATTCGTTCCCTCTATATTGCTTACTCTTTTTTCTACAAAAGCGTATCCTTCAAAAGTATCTTCATTTGTATTTATTTTGTCATACTCTCCATCTTCTACGGAAGAAACTATATTTCCATTCTTGTCTATAACCTTTTTGTTATCTACAATTGCAATACCTCTTTTAAAATTTGTGGTCGGTTCTTCATTATCTTCTAATGTAAATAATACCTTTCCACTTGTATCTATTAGTTGCCAATTACTATTATCTTCCTTTGGTTTTACCCATGCTACATTTTCGGAAAAATTTCTTCCCTCCTTGTAATAGGTTTCTGTTTTTTTCTCTTCCTCTGTGGTTGTTGTTTCTTGTTTTGTTGCTTTTTTTACTGCTTTTTTATTTTCACAACCTATTAATAAGAAGAGGGAAAATACTACAATAAAAACTTTAAGCACTTTCTTCATGCTATTCCTCCTCATTGTTTCAGATCTGCATAGCAATTATCACAAGCAAAGGTTACAATTCCTAACCCATTGGTATAGTGATTCAATTCTTTATCGAATTTTTTATTACACACAACACACGTATGGCTATGATTTTCACAAATATAGTTTTTTTCTCCTTTTGTGGTTTCAAATTCTTTGGTTGGTCTGTCTCCACACCATTTACATCGTTCATCGGATGTATAACCACCAGAGCATCCAGTACAACCTATTAACAAGCTAATCAGCATAATTCCTAATGTTATTTTTTTCATCTGTATTTTCCTCCTATTCCACTGCTTCTGCACTAACAAAGGTCAGAGTTCCTTTTGGTCCTATTAATTCTAATTTCTCAAGTTTTGATTTTTTATAGATAAGGTTATAAGACATCTCTACTGTACCAATGTTCTCATTGTTAAGAGTTATTTTATCGCCCTGAATTTCATAGTTTCCGGTTTCTCCATCACCTGTCTGAAACATCCCATCATCATAAAATTCAAAGTATTGGGATGAATTATATGTGTTCTTTTCTTCATTGAATTGATACCATTTTCCAATAATTTTTTTCTGATTTAAGCTACATCCCATACAAGTAATCACTACTATTGTTAGTAGCAAGCCTAACATACTTTTTTTCATAGCACTTCTCATACTTCTTTTCCTTTCCACTTACGTTGGCTAAGAGGGGTTATCTTTTATCACGGCTATTTTGTCTTTACCCTTTTAATTGGGCTGAATGGGGTAAATGTTTTTTTGCCATTGCTATACTTATAGGCTCTTACTTTAAAATAATAATATTTCTTTTTCTTCAATCCTTTTTTGGTATACTTTAGTGATTTAGTTGTCTTTATTTTCTTATATCCAGAATTCTTTTTTCTTGACATATAGACTTCATATCCTTGTGAACCGGATACTTTCCACCATTTTAGATAGGCTTTTTTCTTTCCTTTTTTTAAAGAGGTTATTTTTGGATTCCGATTATAGAATTGGTATGTTGCTCTTAGGCCATATACAACCCCTTTTGGTTGGGTAGAATTCGGTTTCATCCTTATATAGTATGTCCCGGGATTTACTTTAATTTTACCTGTCTGTGTTTTTGTCTGATGAGGAAATATCGTTTTTGTTTTTAATTCGTTAATTCTAGAATTGTAAACTATTGTATACCAATAGAAATCCCCAAATCCTTTATATTCTCGATAGGCATGTGTTACACTTATATCCATATATCCTGCTGTTGGGACTTTTATTTTATAGTAATCATTATCCTCATATTCCATTTCCGTGCCATAAATAGTTTGATTGAACTTTATACTATCTGCTGTTCTAGTAGTATCATTAAATTCTGTTTCCCAATTAGAGGCTACTTTATAACTTACGTTTAACCTATATGGCAGTCCTATAGAGGAATCTGTTTGACTTGTCACCTTTATATAATAAGTGCCTGCATCAATTCCAATCTTAGGAGTTTTTGTATTAGTTTGATAAGCGTATACTTCCTCATACTCTGTCAGTTTTTCCATTTGATTATTATAAATAGTCATACGCCAATAGGATAGGCCGTATACGTCTATGTAATCATGATTAAAATTCACTTGAAAGTATCCTGTTTTTGGAATCGTTATTTTATAAAGGTTCACATCATCATAGTGATTTATCTTATCAGTTATGGTCGTATTTAATGCCATTGTTTTTTGTGTGGTGCTTCTTACCTGTTTACTTGTCCGACTTTTTGCTAAAACAGGGGATACATTCATTGAAATTGTTAATACCATAATTATTAAATATGTCACTATTTTCTTCATAAGCTCTCTCCTTTACTGACAATTCATATAACGTTGCTCTAATTTTAGGTTCTTTCCTCCTTTTCCTTAATTTTTCAACATTTCTTACTTCTATTATACTTTCTGCAACGTATTTTGCAAGTATATTTTACTTGCATATATGATTATATTATAGATTGCTAAATTAAGGATAGAATACATATAGGAGGTGTCTATATGTTTCAGATTAAAAAACCAACTTCATCCAATAAAACGATTCGTATGCCGGATGAATTGATTGAGGAACTGGAAGAATTAGCTTACCAAAATGACATTAGTTTTAATCAACTGGTGATTCAATGCTGTGGTTATGCTTTAGCCAACATGAATACAGACAAAAAAGAAATGGATTTAGAAAAGAAGAAAGAAATGTAAATAGCCTGTTGAAAATGTAACAAGTAGGGAGGAGGTAAGATACATTTTTATGTCTATGGCAAGTGGAAAAAAGCGGAAACCTCTTGAAAGCGGAAAAAAGCGTAAAAAGTAGGGGAGAGGTAAGATGCATTTTATGTCTATGGCAAGTGGAAAAAAGCGGAAAACCTTTTGAAAGTGGAAAAAAGCGTAAAAAATACCCTAGAGCAATAAAAAGCTATTGTTCTAGGGTATACTAAGCTATTTTTTAATTTTCTTCCTCTAGCTTCTTTTCTAAGATTTCAATTCGTTTAGCTGTATGTGGATGAGATGCTGTCAGTTTCTCTCTCCATGTCATGGTTTCATTTAAGGATATTTTTTGTAATAGGTATAGGGAAGATACCAGTTCTTCCCCAAAACCGCACTGATAAGCAAAATCATCCGCTTGCAACTCATTATATCGGCTGTTTAACGAAAGAAGGATATTTCCTAAATAAATAAAGACAAACAAGCATATTTCAAAACTAAACCGGGCTAACCAGGTTAGGCACTTGGTTAAAAGCATTCCCCATGAACTGTTTGAAATGAGCATTCCTATGAATTCTACGATAGACATAATAGTTCGTATTAATAAAACAATGACTGAAAAGAATAGGTTTCCTATGGTCGATAATAACAAAGCTTTTGTGTGTCCATAGGTGATATGACCTAACTCATGTGCTAACACTCCTTGTAGTTCTTCCTCTGAAAAGGTGTTGACAGCTCCTTTGGTAACCGCTATTGTTTTTCTGCCAATCGCAAAAGCATTGACATACATTTCATCTATGATATGTAGCTTTATCTCCCGGTTTAGCTTTGGATTTTCTTCTAGTGCTGCGTCATATACTTCTTCAAAAAGTGGCTCTAAGTATTCTTTCTCTTCTTGAGTAGATAAAGGCCTTAGATGCTCTATTTCTCTTAAAATACTTTCCCCTATGGGACTTAAGGCAATGCTTATGGATATAGTATAGATAACTAAGGCAATGACAAAACTCTCTTGTGATCCTCCTAAAATGGCCCAGGCTAATATAAAATATACAAGGAACCAGAGAAGATAGACACTATTTGATTTCACAAATTCTTTCATATTTCTGCTCTTTTCGACTTTTTAGATTACTTTTTCTACCTGAATCTTTGCATGGTAGCCGTCTTCTTTCGACATAAAAATTCCTTGTCCGATTCGTAACTTCTTAATATCATCCGGATGATAGATAAATTCTCTGGTATTTCTGGCAGAACCCAGACCCGTTTGGGCTGTCGTTCTTCCTTTTTGCTGTAACTGGTAACTGACATCCATGGTTTGTCTGGTGCCTAGAACGCTGGCCCAGTGCTCGGCATTAACAGCAGAATTTTGTCTTAGAACAAGGTAATTATTACAATTCTCTATGACTTGCTCTTTAAAAGCTTCTCCACATACTGCGTCTAAATCTGATAAACTTTGTGTAGCCAAAATACAGGTAACATCAGCACTTCTGGATTTATTAATTAAATCTAATAGCGTTGGCCCAGCATACACATTGATTTCATCAAATAGGAAGAAGGTTCTTCTCTGCCTTTCGGTAAACAGCTTGCTGACAGCTTTTTTGCTGTCGATTAAGACCAATCGTCCCATTACTGGACTGAGTTCTGGATAGATAAGGGGGTTGAGGATAAACAAAATAATGGCTTTTTCTTTCAAGGCAGTATAAATGTCAATGCCATCATCAGCAAATAACTTACCAATTTCAGATTCATAAATGGTACTGAATCTTGCCGTTGCGTCTTGGGCTATCTTACCACTGCTTTGTATTATATCGGCATTTAAGAGATGTTCTTCTTTTGTGATTCTTTCTTCTTTTAATAAAGCCGCACTTAAAGCTAGAAATTTATCCGGTGTCATATATTCTAGTATTTTCCCAAACGATAGTGGTATATTTGCCATATCCAGCAGTATAACAAGCTTTTGTAAATATCGTTCTGTATTTAGCTTATAGTGTTCTTCAGACCAATCGGTCATATTGATTAACATATCTTTAGCGACTGTAGGACTGGTATTTTGAAATGGATTATACTTAGAAGAGTAATAGGGGGTATTCAAATTGACAACATAAAGCTTCTTTTTTCCACTTTTGTTTAATTGCTGTACAATATCTAAGATAGAGCCGTTCCCTTGGTCTCCTTTACCGTCTACAATCAGCAGGGGATAGTCTTTTTCGATAGCTGACTTCATATAATTGGCTAATGCTACGGTTTTTCCACTGCCTGTGGTACCACAAATAAAGATATGCTTTGCATTGTCTTCTGTATATATTTTTCTTCTTCCTTTGGTTCCAATCAAGGTGCTATTGGAGGAATCCATATCTTTACGTTTTCTTCTGGGATTTTTGGTTATCTGTTTCAGCTCCTTTCTGAAATTAAATATCTTGCTAATTTCGGATTGTCTTCTTTTAGAATCTATCATGATAAGGAGGCCCATTCCAATACAACAGATAAGTGCTCCATTTGGATGGGAAAGGATTCCGTTTAACGATTTGGTAACAAATTTCTAACATAGTTTGTCACCTCCTCTAGTTGTATTATTGTAATGTTAGGGTAGGTAGTAGAATAGTTATCCAGAAGTGTTTTGATTTTGACTTTCGCTTTGGGGACAATCCACTTTTGTTCCTCATAGGCTAGAAAATTAGATTTAATATTTTTTTCAAGTCGTGCCTTAGCTTTTAAATTTAATTCGATTTCTACGGCATACGTTTTACTATTTTTTGTAAAAACAAAATCAGGCTTATGAGTTCTTACCCCGAAGCCCTCTTGTGAGTGTAATTCTTTTTCACTTTGCATATCGCTTAATGGTATCTTTTCTTTATATAGAAAATATATGACAGTGTCTAATACGGCTATATCGTGTGTGATCTGCTCTATCTTGATTTTATCTTTTCTTAATGAGTACCCCATTAATTTCTTTGCTTTTGCTGTCAAGTTGTATAGGCTTGGAACACCATACAAAATCCTTTTACGCTCTAAATAGCCATTGTCCAGCAGTATCTTTAATCTTCTGTCACAAGCCCTCTGTCCGGTAAAACTTGCTAGGTATCTCACATGTCTGCCCAGACAACACCTCCAACGCTCTATCTCTCTTAATATCTCATAATCTCTCTCGACTAACCTCACTACTCACTCACCACCGCATACTCTACTAAACTACTACTAAAACAAAACAGGCTCCGGTATTTATTATTTTTTTGTTCTGTCTGTTGTATATTCAGGTTGTAAGTGTGGGGTCTCGGGTTGTATAAGCCGAGACCCCACACTTACAACCCCTACAGAAAAAATGATAAATGCCGAAGCCGTCTGTGTTTGAATAATATTTAATTAATTGATAAATATATATGCGGTGTCTGGATAAACTAGAACACTTTTGTCATGAGTTGGTGGAACAGATTTTATTTATTATTTAGTAATGAATTTTTTAAAATTCCATCTAATCCTTTCAATTTTTATACTTAAACTGCATACAATAAAAATAGCAATACTCTAAATATAGAGACTGCTATTTAAATATTCGTAAAGTTCTTTACTTTACGAAAAAAATTAGTCAAACAGGATTTATAGTTGTTCTCTTTATTCATGACCAAAATTTTGACCCTTAATAGTTAACTATTTTTTCTATTGCTTCTATTTTATTTTGAAAAGATGGGTGAACATATCTATTTAAAGTTATATTTATACTGCTATGGCCCAATAATTCTGATATAGTTTTAATATCTATGCCGTTTTTGAATACAATTTGTTGCAAATGTGTGTCTCAACGTATGGAAATTACTATCTTTAAGTTCGCACTTCATTAATAGGTCTTTAAACTTGTATTGTAATAATCTAGGTTCTATAAATTGTTCTGTTCCAGTAAGAATATAAGTATTCTGTCTTTCTCCACTCAATGTTTTTATTAAAGGTTTTAAAATTGAGGGTATAGGAAGAGAACGTATTGAATTCATACTTTTTGGACTATCTATAATTATTTTAGTCTTAGATTCCAAAGAATCATCAAGATTTATAATACGTTGCATTGTTTTGTTAATAATCAGAATACCTGTATCTAATTGTAAGTCAAAATACTTTAAAGCACATAATTCTCCAATTCTAATCCCTGTAAACAGTGCCAATAAAAAACCCATGTTTAAATTATTTTTGTGATTAAAAAGATATTCAATTAATTTTTTTTGTTCCTCCGAATTAAATACTTCAACTTTTTTAACATCAATTCGCGGCAACAGCAAATCAAAATGGAAATTTATCATATAATTATGTGAAATTGCAAAATAGATAACTTGTTTAAATACAGAAGTAATATCTCTTATTGTTTTAGACGCTAACCCGTTTTTGAGATAGACTTTTGATAAAATTATTTAAGTAACTATTATTTAATTCTGTTAATTTTATATTCCCAAATTCATTTTTTATCAGATATTTTGATATAATGCTATAATATCTTGAATATGTCGATTCCTTAAATCGTATTTTAGATGCTTCTAGCCATTTCATGCTTACATCTCTAAGTTTTATATTACAAGTTGTAATTATTTCTTCTTTTTTAGTATCCAATAATTTATGTTTTACCTCAGAATAAGTTTTGCCATAAACAGATTTATAAACAGCTTTCCCTGAATTGTTTCTTCCAACAATGTACCTTCCTTCCCATCTACCATCTTTTCTCTTATGTATATTTTCACCTCTTCTTGCCATATTTCCTCCTTGACCCCTTGAATTACCATTAATAAAAACTATTCTCTATAGTATAAAACTTTTGTATAGTGTTTTTTCAAAAATTTGTAAAAAAAATAAATTTTTTTCTGGAAATTATTGACATATTATTTTATAACATGTATAATAAAAACAGATTTTGAATAAAAAGAAATTTCATAGAATAAAGAACTTTACGAATATTTAAAATTTAGTCATATTAATAGATTTAGTTATTATTTACAATTATTTTCTTTTTTATTCAAAATATATAAGGTTATTCAAGAGTTATTAGTAATTCCTCTTTCTAGCCGAATTTATAAAAATATATAAGTTTAAACTTGAATATACCTTTTTAGAAGTTCAGGGACTGTTGCACGCTTAATCTTTTCCGTGTTAGCAGTCCCTGAATATTTATTTCTCTGGTATTTTTAATTATACTATATAGTTATTTGGTAAATTAAATTAAGGCAAGCATACTATAATATCATGTACTGAGTGATATTATGTATCAATTTAGGTACTACTAAAATAAACATGAATGATGATTATATTCCCAAAACAAGAACAGGAATTGCAAAAAGAAAAATTAGAACATACAGTACAAAATATTGTAGAGAATTTAACAAAAAAGCAACTAACTTTTTATAAAAGTAGGTTGCTTTTTTATAAATATCACATTTTTATTACAGTTATATTTGAATTGATTCGATAGATGTGCCTAAACCGTCTGCCCACCTATCTGTATATGGCTAGGCATAAAAACGATGTATTCATTGAGTATGTAAAGTTTTATTTATTTTGCATATCCGATAAATTGTATAATGATAACAAAAATGGTCAAAAGAAATCATACATTTATCAATCAATTTTTCATTCACTTTATCTCATTTTTATTCTTTCTCCTTCTGTCTCTCTTAATATATTCTCTAATGGATTAAATTCATTAAATTGCATATGCAGTTCATTTCCATATATTTGAACGTATTCTTTTACTATATCCATACTGGAATGTCCCAGTATTTTTTGTAATCGAAAGATGTCTCCTCCATTTAAAATCCAGTTCTTTGCAAATGCGTGTCTAAATAAATGAAGAGAGGTTTTTTGTACTCCTCTTTTTCTGTTATATTTTTGTATTGAACTTTGAATTCCATGTACAGATAATTGGTTACCGTTTTCCGTACAAAATAAATAGTCTTCTGGATTACCTTTTCTATAAATCAGATATTCCTGTAATATCTTTGTTAAAGATTGGGATAGTGGAATAATTTGTTGTCTTCTATTTTTTGTTTTACTCAAGAATATTTCATTACTGTCATAGTGAATATCACAATTATGAACATTTAAGGCTGTTGAAATTCTATTTCCTGTACCCAATAAATAATTAATTAGTGCCCAATCTCTGTATTCTGCAAAACTACATTTTTTTATATCTGGTTTTTTTAACAAAATCCTTAATTCTTCATCGGTATAGGTTTCTTTAATTTTCTTTGTAGCTTTTATCAGTTTAACGCTGAACGTCTTGATATAGCCTCTATCCATACCATAGTATAAGATTGCCCTTATGCCTCTTAAATAAGAATTAATGGAAATATCATTTGCATTAGGATGTTCTGTTCTTAAATAGGTAATATAACCGTAAAATGTATCCGATGTCACCATATCGCATGTGTTTTCTTCACTAAAATATTCAGAAAAATATTGGAAACACTTTTCATAGTATCCAATCGTACGTGAAGATAAATTGTTGATAACCTTAAAGTCAATGAATTGCTGAAACATTTCTTTTAGTGTTATCGCTGAACTGTTTTGTTGTAAACGAATTTTTCCCATAAAATCGACCCACTTTCTTTTAATAAATTATATTAATCATAAGTCGACCTAATACTTTTTTTAGAAAAAATGAGGTAGGAGATTCTCCAAAAACCATGGAAAAATCTCACGCCTTCCGTTTACTTTTAGACCTTTTATTAGATTATGGTAAGCTAAATACAAAAATAGGACAAACTCGCTGTTATTCTAACGATTGTCCCATTTTGAATCAAATAATGATAATGCGGATGACAGGAATCGAACCTGCACTCCGAAGAACTAGATCCTAAGTCTAGCGCGTCTGCCAGTTCCGCCACATCCGCATAAAAAATGCCATCTATAATAAATAGTATAGATGACGAAGTGAGCGTGCGGGGATTCGAACCCCGGACAACTTGATTAAAAGTCAAGTGCTCTACCACCTGAGCTACACACCCGTACTGGGCTAGCTGGATTCGAACCAGCGAATGCAGCAGTCAAAGTGCTGTGCCTTACCGCTTGGCGATAGCCCATTATCTTCAGGAAATCCAGTAGTCCTGTAACTAGATAATAAAAAAGGGTGGGTAATGGGATTCGAACCCACGGCCTCCAGAGCCACAATCTGGCGCGCTAACCAACTGCGCTATACCCACCATAAATATAAATTATTTCAAAAAGGCGAAATAAAAACGAGCCTGAGGGGATTCGAACCCATGACCTACGGCTTAGAAGGCCGTTGCTCTATCCAACTGAGCTACAGACTCATACATATAACTGTATATATGTTTTGCTTGGCAAAGCCAAAGCGGGTGATGGGAATCGAACCCACGTGATCAGCTTGGAAGGCTGGAGTTCTACCATTGAACTACACCCGCAAAGTCGGGGTGACAGGATTCGAACCTGCGACCTCTTGATCCCAAATCAAGCGCTCTAGCCAAGCTGAGCCACACCCCGGTATGTAATACCTTCTTGAAAGACTTTCCAAAACTGCTTTTGTTTGGCTGCTGTCTTTCTCACAAGCAAGATTTATTATACTGGACAGGCGGACAAAAGTCAACATCTTTTTTGTATTTTTTTAAAACTGCCGAAAACCGCATAAACACTGGGCCTGAGACGTATTTCACCGCTGCTGTAAGAAAAAACTTTTATTTTTTTCTCAATATCTCGTGAAAAGAAATGTCATTTTCACCAGTTCACCGGCATACAAAACAGGAGATGTCTTCCCCATAAAATGCAAAAGAGGACATCCCGAACCGGAATGTCCTCTATAACTTTTTATTCTTCTTCCTCTTTTGCAGATAATTTTATATCATCTTCATCTTCAAAGAAATCATCGTCAAAATCGTCATCAAAATCATCGTCAAAGTCTTCCATATAATCCGGAGTCAGATACTTGTAGACCGCGTATGCAATCCCTGCTACTGCTGCAATCGCACCGATGATGGCCAGAGCCCAGACAATTTTATTATCTTCTTTGTCTTTCTTGTGCATAATGTCTGATACCTTTGCCGCACTTAGTAAATCGTCAAAACTTTTCATGTCATTCACCCTTTCTTATGTGTTTTTTTTATTATATCACTTATCCCGTTTCATTACTAATCTTTTTTCTAATTTTGCTCGGTTTTCTTTAATTTTGCAAAGGATGCAAACATCTTCTTGATGCCATGCTTTTCAAAGTCTACTGTCACCTCATAATCCCGTCCTCCGGAGACAATTTCCTTGACTGTTCCGGGGCCGAATTTTATATGGCTTACCCGGTCCCCTACACCGTAGGAAAGAGTTTCAGATTTTGGTTCTGCAAACTGCCGTTTTTGGAACGGTTTTCTGAACTGAGTTCTTCTGTTGGAGGAAAAGATATCATGATCCGGGCGTTTGTCATTTAGGTTCACACCGTAGTCCAGCTTTAAAAGTCCCTGAGGGATCTCATCAATGAAACGGGAGACTTTATTGAACTGAGTTCTTCCCTGCATCATTCTGCGCTTTGCAGCGCTCAAATAAAGCCGTTCCTTGGCTCTGGTAATTCCTACATAACAAAGCCGCCTCTCCTCCTCCAGTTCTTCCTGATCTTCAGAAATGATAGTCATATAGCTTGGGAAAATGCCGTCTTCCATGCCGCTGATGAACACATACGGAAACTCCAGTCCCTTGGCACTGTGCAGAGTCATTAAAATCACCCGGTTATCTGAATCTTCCAGATTGTCAATGTCCGCCACCAAAGCGATCTCTTCCAAAAGTCCGGAAAGTGTCGGTTCCTCTGCAGTCTCTTCATATGCAACGATCTTATTTAAAAGTTCGTTGATATTTTCGATTCTGGCAAGCGCCTCCTCTGTCGCTTCGGCTTCCAGTCCCTTGACATATTCTGTTTTATCCACGATATAGTGAAACAGGTCTTCCAGACTTCCTTTTTCCGCCTGCTCCCTGAAATCTGAAATAAGACCGGCAAACTTTTCAATTTTCTTTTTGGCATTGGCAAGAGATTCAATCTGTCTTGCATCAAAACAGGCATCCAGAAAGCTGATATTCTGCTCAATGGCATAGGCCTGGACCTTATCTATGGTCGTCGCTCCGATACCTCTTCTCGGCACGTTGATGATTCTCTTCACAGCCAGGTCATCAAGGCCGTTGTCTACCGCTTTGAGATAAGAGATCACGTCTTTTACCTCTTTCCTCTGGTAGAAATTCGTTCCCCCGACAATCCTGTAAGGAATGTTTTTAATCATAAATTTCTCTTCAAAAATACGGGACTGTGCGTTGGTTCGGTAAAGAATCGCAATGTTTTTATACTCCACACCTTCCTTTGCAAGGCGGCCGATCTCTTCCACGATCTGACCCGCCTCTTCATATTCTGTCCCATACTGGTGAAATACAATCGTATCTCCGTCATCATTTTCTGTCCAGAGCGCTTTTTCTTTCCGTCCCTTGTTATTCCTGATGACTTCGTTGGCGGCATTCAGAATATTTTTTGTAGATCTGTAATTCTGTTCCAGCTTAATCACTGCTGCATCTTGAAAAACACCTTCAAAGTTTAAAATGTTTTTGATGTTAGCCCCACGGAATTTATAAATGGACTGGTCATCATCTCCCACGACACACAGATTTCCATACTTTCTCGCAAGCATACTGATCAGCTGGAACTGAATGGTATTTGTGTCCTGGTACTCATCTACCATGATATAGCGGAACCGTTCCTGATAATAATCCAGTATTTCCGGATGAAACTGAAACAGCTCCACTGTCTTAAATAACAGATCATCAAAATCCAGAGCATTGTTTGCTTTCAGCTGCTTCTGATACTCTTTGTAGATTTCTGCAATCTTTTTTTTCTTAAAATCATAGTTATATCGGGTCTCATATTCTCCCGGTGTCATAAATTCATCTTTTGCAGAGGAGATCGCATTCATAATCGAACGCTCCGGCATGGACTTTGTATCGACCTTAAACTGTTTGCAGATCCCGCGGATCAAAGACTTCTGGTCATCGCTGTCATAGATCGTAAAGCTGTTGTCATAGCCCAGCTTATCGATATGCCTTCTGAGTATGCGGACACATGTGGAATGAAACGTGCTGACCCATATATGTTCTGCCCCGGAGCCAACCAAAGCATCTACCCGCTCTCTCATTTCCTTTGCTGCTTTGTTTGTAAATGTGATAGCCATAATGTGATAGGGATTGACTCCCTGTTCTATCAGATACGCGATTCTGTGCGTCAGAACCCTTGTCTTGCCTGAGCCTGCTCCGGCCAGCAGAAGCAGAGGCCCTTCCGTACAAAATACGGCTTCCCGCTGCTGTTCATTTAATGTATCATATATGCTCATATGTAATATCCTTTCTTGCTCCTATTCTACTTCTGTTTAACCTTCCTTTCCGGTAAGACTATCTATCATTATACTACATTCAGGCAAAAAAAGAAGCGATAAATATGTATCGTAACCACTTGTCATATAGTATAAAAGACCGTATAATGTAGTTATCATACAATCAAGGAGGACGATGTATGGATGATTTAAAAGACAAGCTTTCCAAATGGCTGGAGCTGGATTATATTCTTCCGGAAGATATCCCAAATATCGACCTGTATATGGACCAGATCACGACTTTTATGGACACAGAATTAAAAAATTCCACACGGTTTGAGGGCGATAAGATTTTTACCAAGACCATGATTAATAATTATTCAAAAAATGACCTGCTGCCGCCTTCCAGCAAAAAAAAGTATTCCAGAAATCATATGATTCTTTTAATATATATCTATTATCTGAAAAACTTTATGTCAATCTCAGATATTAAGTCACTTCTGGCCCCTCTGAAGGATCATTTTTATGAGGATGACAGGGAGCTTTCATTCTATGATATCTATGAAGAGATCTACAGGCTGGAACATGGGCAAAAACCAGTCATTGCAGAGTCTGTCGGTGATGACCTCAATAAGGCAAAAGAATCTTTTTCTTTTGTAAAAGATAAAAAAGACAGGGAACTGCTTCAGACATTTTCCTTTATCACACTTCTTTGCTATGACATCTATGCAAAAAAACAGCTGATTGAAAAAATGATCGATAATCTGTATACCCCAGAATCAGATGCAGACAAAAAAGATAAAAAAAAGAAGAAATAGACTGCGTCTATTTCTTCATTCTTTTAAATACCAAATCATACCCGTCGCTTCCATAGTTTAGAGAACGGTTCACCCTGCTGATCGTTGCTGTGGATGCTCCGGTCTTTTCTGCCACTTCCAGATAGGTATGCTTTTCCCTGAGCATTGAGGCTACTTCAAAACGCTGTGCCAGGGATTCCAGTTCATTCACCGTACACAGATCCTCAAAAAAAGTGAAGCACTCTTCCTCCGTCTCCAACGTAAGAATCGCCTGAAAAAGCCGTTTCGCGGCCTCTGTTTTTATCTTTTTGCTCATAATCTGCTGCTCCTTTTCCTGCATCGGCATCTCGATGCTTGATTAATTTTAATATACAGCATCAGTGCGTTAAAGTAAAGAAGAATTGCACCGTTTTTTTGTTTCCGCATATTCTATTAAATAAAGTATTTTTAGGAGTTTTTATGAAAGTAAAAAAACTTGCTGCCGTCTTTCTGTCATCTGTCATGGCCCTGGGCGCTTTGTCCGGATGCCAAACCTCAAAATCTGAAGAAAAGACAAAAAAACTCACCAAGGTTACCCTGAATGAAGTCACCCATTCTGTCTTTTATGCCCCGCAGTATGTAGCCATCGAAAAAGGCTATTTTAAAGATGAGGGCATCGATCTGAAAGTCGATACAGGCTTTGGCGCAGACAAAAGCATGACCGCCTTGATCTCCGGAAACGCAGATATCGGATTTATGGGACCGGAAGCCAGCATCTATCAGTACAATGAAGGAAACCAGGATTATGCAGTCAACTTTGCCCAGCTGACTCAGCGTGCAGGAAACTTCCTCGTTTCCAGAAAAAAAATCAAAAACTTCTCTTGGGATGATATAAAAGGAAAAGAACTGATCGGCGGACGAAAGGGCGGAATGCCTCAGATGATCCTGGAATACGTTCTGAAGAAAAAGAAAATTGATCCCAATAAGGATGTCAAAATGGTTCAAAACATTGACTTCGCCAACACTTCCGGTGCTTTTTCCGGCGGAACGGGTGATTTCACCGTAGAATTTGAGCCTAATGCAACAGCACTTGAAACCCAGGGTGCAGGATATGTCGTAGCCTCTTTGGGTGTAGAAAGCGGTTTTGTTCCTTACACAACCTACTGTGCGAAAAAGAGCTATATGAAAAAGAATCCGAAGATCATCCAGGGCTTTACCAATGCCATTAAAAAAGGCCAGGAATATGTAACCGCCCACTCACCGGAAGAAATCGCAGCTGTCATCGGTGGACAGTTCCCTGATGTATCCAAAAATGATCTGATTACGATCATCAAGCGTTATAAAGACCAGGACACCTACAAAGAAGATCCTGTATTCAGCAAAGAAGGCTTTTCCCTTCTCCAGGACATTTTAAAAAATGCCGGAGAACTGGACGACAGCGTTCCGTTTGATAAGCTGGTAAACAACAGCTTTGCAGAAAAAGCCAAATAGCAGACAGACCGCAGACAATGTTTGATCATCATCTGCGGTCTGTTTTTATTTTACAGGAACTTCCCTTTGTTCTTCTTATGCCATCCTTTTTTGTTTGCTCACCAGCATGGCAGCTGCAAACAAAGCAGCGGCAAAACCTGCCTGTATCAGAATCCCCTGCAGAGCTGGCCACATATGGCTTAAATCCATGATTTCCAGCTGGTCAATCAGGCTGTTGGATTTAATGTACCAATAGGTGGGGAGAAATTTTGACACTGACAATACATGCTTGCTCATAAACTCCAGAGGTACAAAAACCCCTCCGAGAAAAGAACTTCCCAGGGATACTACATTGACCACCCCCTGAAGGGCATCGTCGTTGGTGACAAGCAGTCCCACAAGGAATGAGATCCCCGCCGAAACACCCAGAAAAGCAAGACTGTTCAGCAAAAACAGGGGAAGATTGCTCTGAAATATTTCATTGTGGTATATCACAACTGCCAGCACCATAAACATAAGCCAGCAGCCCAGAGACGCTGTCAGAGTTCCAAGCGCTAACTGTAAATTCCGCGATCTGTTCGTAGCTGCAGAACACTGATTTCTTCTTCGTATATCTTTTTTATAGAAAGCCATAAAAACCGGACTGACTGCCAGAGTGATAAGCGCAATAAGAATATAAGCAAGGTACTGGAAATAGTATGCTGTGCTGCTTACTTCTCCGGCCTTTTTACTTCCTTCCAGACTGATCCCTGCCGATGACTTCAATGTGTTTTCTGCCATGCCTACTGCCTGTTCCTCCGGAAAGCCCGCTGCCAGATACCCCCGGACAATCTTTGTAAATTTACCTATCTGCTGATCAATCATATAACCGCTGGTGGAATTTGGGACTTTTACATTTTTAATTTCCGCCTTCTTATTTTTATTCATCAGGCTTTCTCCGAATCCCTCAGGCAGTATCAGAATGTATTCTACATTCCGGTAGAACAGATCGTTCTGCATTGTTTTTTTGTCGTTTTTCATGAGTTTCACTTTCTGTTCTTTTGAAAGAAACTCCCTGAGAGCTTTTGAGATTGTGCTTTGGTCATGATCTACAATTCCTACATTGATCTTTGTAGCTTTAAATCCGGTTTCATCGTTTCTTCCGAAGCTTGAGAACAAAATCATCAATGCAAGAAAGATTGAAATATAGACCATCATTGAAAGCTTTTTTTTCTTTACAATCTTAAAAAAACATTTATATACTTGCATACTTTTTCCTCCTCATCACCAGGAAGCTTCCAAAGCACAGCAGTACCGTGATCACTGCCAGCGAAGCACAGCTTCTGAAATAAACGGAAAGATCATCATAAATATTCAGGCTGTAAAAGCATTCGGTAATCAGCGCTGCCGGATTGATTCTGTTTAAAAGCGGAATACTTTTTTCCACAATATCTTTCATATTCCCTACCATCAGTCCGCTGAAAAAACAGAAGACCATACTGACACCTACACACAGGCCGTTTTTCGTATCCTTTGACATCCGTCCCGCAGAACCGATGAACATTCCCATGGAAACTCCCGTGATACATCCAAAAAATCCTGCCAGCAGAATCAGCCCTGCCTTGCTTCCCAGATCAATCTTCAATATCAGCTGCATATACACAATTGCTGTCAGAAACGCTAGGAACTGAATGGTCACTCCTACAAGGAAATCAGCTATTGTGCCTTTCAGCTTTCCTGTAGGTGATACCGCCTTTCTGGCTCCTATCTCAGATAAGTCTGCCTGGGCGTGAAAGGCACTCTGCAGTCCTAAAAAACTTCCATACAGGCATACCATAGCAAGCAGGGCATAAAAATACTGCACCATCATATTGGCGTTATCTTTTCCCAGACTGATCTGTTTATTCTCGACCATATTCTGCGACATAGCCTTTACCAGACTTTCCAGGGCCTCCGGATGTGATTTTATTGTCTCCTCCACCATTTGGTTCATCTGCACATATTGGTCGCTGATCTCTTTCAAAATTGTCTGATTTATTCCGTTTTCTTTTACGGTAAGCCTTACATCATCACCGACCGTATAAAATCCGTCAATCTTATCCTCTGAAAGCAGTTTTTTCGCTTTTTTAAGAGAGGTCTTCTGAACCTTCAGCAGCTGGTCCCTGCCTTTTCCGGATAATTCTTCCGTAACTCTTATAAATCCTTCTCCAGTTTTTGCAGCCTTTGTCTCTACAACCGCGACAGGAACTGCCTTCAGTTCTTCTGAACCATTCAGCAGGTTGCCAAATCCGAAATGGAAAAGTGTAGCAAGTATAAGAGGAAAGGCAAAGCACCAAAAAATTGAAGATTTGTTTCTGATGGATGCTTTAAAATTGTATTTATATAAATGCCAAAACATATACCCGCCTCCTAATCTCTCAGCTGCTTTCCTGTTATCTCCAGAAATACATCGTTTAATGTAGGCAGCTCTGAATAGACTTTTCCGAATGAGACATCGTTATCCGCCAGATATCCTAATAAATTCACCAGATTATGACTTCCTCCGCTGCACTGGACATAAAGCTTTCCTTCAGTATACTGCGCCTGAAATACATGCTTCATAGCCCGGACCGCCTGCAGGTCTTTTTCTTTCAAATCAGGGACATCCACTGTAATTTTCTCACCCATTTTAATCATCTGCTTTAATTCTTCCTTTGACCCTACAGCTATCGGCCGGCCTTTATCCATGATCAGGATCCGGCTGCAGATCTGCTCAACTTCCTCCATGTAATGGGAAGTATAAATAATGGTTGCCCCCTGCCGGTTCAGCTCCAGGATGCCTTCCAATATTTTGTTCCGGCTCTGAGGATCGACAGCTACGGTAGGTTCATCTAAGAAAATCAATTTTGGCTTATGGGCAATCCCGCAGGCGATGTTCAGGCGTCTTAAAAGGCCTCCTGAAAGTTTCGGAGGATAGAACTTTCGGAATTCCTCCAGTTCAACAAATCGTATCGCTTCCTCTACAAGCTTTTTCCTCTCTCTCTTATCTCTTACATACAGGCCGCAGAAATAATCAATGTTTTCAACAACCGTCAGTTCATCAAAAACTGCCACATTCTGCATCACTACACCGATCTCCCGCTTGCTGTCATAAGAATCTGCATCCATCGGTTTCCCAAACACCTGTATTTCACCTTTGTCATAGGTCAGAAGTCCCAAGGTACAGTTGATCGCTGTTGTCTTTCCAGAGCCGTTAGGCCCCAGCAGACCAAAAACCTCTCCTTCTCTGACCTCCATATTCAAATGATCCAAAGCCACCAGATCTTTATAGCGTTTCACAAGATTTTTAATTTCAATGATTGGCTGATCCATAATTCCACCCCTTTCTTTTCATATCTTTACTATACAGGATCTGTTTGTCTTTCCAAAGTGCCGTTTGTCAAGAATGATGATGACATTTGTCACAAGTTATTTTATAATTAAGAAAGCGGCTTTTCATAAAGGAGGGAGTTATGTCCGTACTTATAGATAAATTTATTTTATTACTGTTCACTGTTCCCCTCCTTCTCCGGGAAACTGGCACAATGCCTGTTACTGCACTGCTTACTGCATTTACAGCTTCCTGTGTACTGTCCATCAAAGATGATGAGAGACTGTCTTTTGCCGTCTCATTTTTATATGGTATCCTCTGTAGCATACTGCCTTCCTTCGGCATCTTTCTTCCGCTGTTTTGCTACGACTGTGTCCGCACCAGACTGAAGTTTACGGGTGCTGTTCTCTTTCTGTTTTCTATTCCATATTTGCTGTCCTATACATTGTCCATGCAGATCGGATTCATCCTCAGCCTTTTGCTTTCTGTTTTTCTGTCTGTGCGCACACAAAAACTGGATAATATGAAGGAAGAGTTTAAGAAATTAAGAGATGACAGCACAGAACTGAATCTGCTGCTGAAAAAGAAGAACCAGTATCTGCAGGAAAAGCAGGAAACAGAAATACACCTTGCAACTCTGAAAGAGCGCAACAGGATCGCCAGAGAGATCCATGACAATGTGGGACACATGCTTTCCCGGTCCATTCTGCAGTTAGGCGCCCTGAAAGCCCTCAACCAGGATTCCGGCCTTTCTCTGCCGCTTGGCGAGCTGCACAAGACTCTGAACACCGCCATGGACAGCATCCGCACAAGTGTACATGGTCTTCAGGAATCTTCCGTCAGCCTTCATGACACTGTTTCCGAGATTATACAGGGTTATCCGGACTATACTGTTGATTTTGCCTATGACATCTCAGAGGCGCCCCCTCAGAACCTTCAATACTGCTTTGCTGCCATCATCAAAGAAGCATTTACAAACACGGCAAAACACAGTAATGCCAGCCATATACACCTTGTACTGAGAGAACACCCATCCTTTTACCAGCTCCTGTTTGAAGACAACGGATCGGCTGCCCCAGTCTCTTACTCATCCGGTATGGGACTTTCAAACATGAAAGAACGGATCGAAGCCTTTCACGGAACGATTAATATATCATTTGAGCATGGTTTCAAAATCTTTATCACAGTTCCGCATAATATATCATCTTATCAGCCGGGAGGTAATTCATGAAAATTATTATTATAGATGACGACAGGCTTGTCTCATCATCTTTAAAAACAATATTGGAGGCGTCTCCGGATATCACAGTTTTAGCTTTGGGATCAGACGGCGCCGAGGCTGTCTCACTGTATGACACCTATCATCCCGATGTACTGCTCATGGATATCCGGATGAACGGCATGACCGGCATTGAAGCTGCCAGAGAGATCCGCCGGAAACATCCTGATTCTAAGATATTATTTCTCACCACCTTTTCCGATGATGAGTATATCATTGATGCCCTGAACATCGGAGCCAAGGGCTATATCCTGAAACAGGATTTTGAAAGCATCGTCCCTGCCCTGCACGCTGTGGAAAACGGACAGAATGTTTTCGGCAATGAGATCATCTCCAAAATACCGGATTTGATCGCAAATAAACAGCAGTTCTCTTATAGTGACTGCGGCATCAATGAAAAAGAACTCCGCCTGATCGAATACATTGCCAAAGGCATGAGCAATAAAGAAATATCTGAATGTCTTTATTTAAGCGAAGGAACCATACGCAACTACCTGAGTGTCATCCTCGATAAGCTGGAGCTTCGGGACCGGACCCAGCTTGCTGTTTTTTATTATCAGCACAGATAGCCGGCCCTGCACAAAGGCCGCTTGGACAGGCAAAACTTGACACCTGGCCGTATGACTAGTAAAATTATCGTATCATGCGGAGCATGTCATACTGTAAACCAATTCATTTAGGAGGGATTTTATTTGGACCCCAGTGTCATATTAAGATTATGCATCTTAATTATCTTATTAACTCTGTCGGCATTTTTTTCGTCGTCGGAGACTGCGCTTACAACCGTAAACGTTCATACGATCCGTGCCCTGGTAGAGGACGGCAATAAACAGGCTAAGCGGGTGCTGCAGCTGATCGAGAATCCTGCATCTATGCTCAGCAGCATCCTGATCGGAAATAACCTTGTCAATATCTCTGCCACATCTCTGGCCACCACATTAGCCATTGATGTTTTCGGCAGTGCCGGAGCAGGGATCGCAACCGGTGTACTCACCATCCTTGTTCTGATTTTCGGTGAGATCACCCCGAAGACTTATGCAACCATTAAAAATACAAATCTTGCGCTGCGCTTCGGACCGATCATATATTATGTAACAAAGATCCTGACTCCTGTTGTTATTATCATCAATAAGCTCTCTACCGGCCTTCTTATGCTTCTGCGCATCGATGCCAAGCAGTCCAGGCAGGTCATGACAGAGCGGGAGCTCAGAACGATTGTTGATGCCAGCCACGAGGATGGCGTCATTGAAAAAGACGAAAAAGAAATGATCTATAATGTATTCGATTTCAAGGATTCCATCGCAAAGGATATTATGATTCCGAGAATAGATATTACATTTGTCTCTGCCGATGCTTCCTATGATGAAGTTATGGAGCTTTTTATGGCAACACAGTACTCCCGTCTCCCGGTATATGAGGAGAGCAAGGACAAGGTCATCGGAATTGTCTATTTAAAGGATATGTATTTTTACCGCACTCTGCACCGCGGCGAGATCTTCCACATTCAGGATGTCTTAAGGAAGCCGTTCTTCACCTACGAAACGCAGAAGATATCCAGCCTGCTGGCTCAGATGCAGCAGGAAAATGTCAGCTTTTCTATTGTATTGGATGAGTACGGCATCACTGCCGGCCTGATCACACTGGAAGATATTTTAGAGGAATTGGTCGGAGAAATCCGTGATGAATATGATGACAATGAATTAGAAAGCTTTCAGGAGCTTGAAGACGGATCTTATCTCGTCAATGCATCGCTTAAACTGGACGATCTGAATGACTTGATGGATACGGAGATCGAGTCTGAGGATTATGACTCCGTAGGCGGATATGTGATCGAACTGCTGGATCACCTTCCCTCTGAGGGGGAGACAGCTTCCGATGAATCCTTTGATTTCAAAGTCCGGAAAGTAGAAAAAAACAGACTGGAACTCATCCAGATCACCCGCAGAGCCCAAAAGGCCTGACAAAAAAGGAAAGCATATACAAACATGCTTTCCTTTTCATTATCTTCTTTTCTTTTCATATTTCATCTTTGTCTTAATGAATCCTTCCAGTTCGCGAAGTTTTCTTCCCCTGTCTTCGCTGTTCAGCGGAAAATCCATAGACAGGCCGATGGAGTCTAAAACAGTTTCTGAAATCCGGTCCTCATACCTTCTCAAAAGCTCCAGGCGTTCCTCATTGCTCTCAGCGTCCAGAAAACGAATCAGGAGATCCTGCTGCTCTTTTTCAGGTCTGTGTTCATCTTCTTCCGGCTCTATTTTCTCCGGTACAGGAGGTGCTGTTTTTATCTGTGGTTTCTGCGGTTCTATATGTCTCTCCAGCATATCATTGATCTGATGAAGATCTGTAATATTCTGGTATGTCTTCACATCCACACGCTCAAAACGGTATTTGGCACTGACTCCGGGATATTTTTCGCGGTCCACTTCACTTAAGAACATAGGAAGAGGCCTGGCATAGGTTTTATATTCCCCATATAAGGCCTGGTAAATCACAAGATCCTCTCCGGTTTCCGAATGTTCTGCCACCGTCACAATCTGATACAGCTTATCCTTGAAGTGTTTATAAAAATCCCCTGGTCTGGGGACTGCTCTTTTCTCCATATCACTCAGCTCCCTTCTGCTGCTTTCTCGTCTTCCCCTCTAAAGGACGAATAAAATCCGACACACTGCTGTCTTTATTATACATCTTTTCCACGGAAAATACATGAAGATATTTTTTGGCTCTCGTCATTCCGACATAAAACATCCGCCGCTCTTCCTCCAGCTCTTCTGCCTTCACTGCTTTTTTATATGGAATCACGCCGTCATTTACATCTATAAGAAAGACCCTCTCATATTCCAGCCCCTTTGCACTGTGCAGAGTACTCAAAACAACTCCCTGATTTTCCTGGTTCTTTTTATCGGACTGTGCCTTCAGCTCTTCCGTATAACATCTCATAAACTCAAACCATTCTTCATAAGTCTCATATGCTCTGGCAGTTTCCTGAAGTTCTTCCAGCACATCAGTGAGTTCCTCCTCTTTCAGCTTCCGGATTCTTGCGTATTCTGCCAGATATGCATTATAACCGACAGACTTTCTTATGTAGGTGATGGCAAGAAACGGAGTCATATCCTTCAGAAGCCGCAAATCTTCCTCCAGCTCTTCAATATAGTCATACAGCCATTCCTTATCCTTTGTCTTTTCTTTCAGCTCCTGAAAAGAAATCTCAGGCTGATCCAGATATTCTCTGCTGATATAACGCTTGGGCCGGTTCATGATCCGCAGAAAAGTGCTTCTCCTGCGGTCTCCCAGTGCCATTCTTATATAATCTATGATATCTCTTGCAATCCAATGCTCAAACAGGCTGGGAATCCCGTCCTTCACGGAAAATGGAATATTATATTCCATAAGCTTTCCGATCATGGTTCTGGCTCCCAGATTGGTCCTGACCAGAATGGCCGCTTCCTCATAGGGGCGTCCTTTTATGTTTTCTTCCCGGAGTTTCCTGGCCACGTAAGTACATTCCTCCTGCTGGTTCTTAAATGTCCTGAGTTCAACCGGGACCTGCGCATTTTTACAGGACCGGATCTCCTTTGGGAACCGCCGCTTGTTTACTCCGATCACCTTCCGGGCCGCCTCAACAATCTCCGGGCTGGAGCGGTAATTAATATCCAGCTGAATCTTTTTTGAATCCTTAAAGTCTCTCGGAAATCCCAGCATAATTTCCGGCTTTGCCCCGCGGAACCGGTAAATCGACTGGTCATCGTCACCCACGATAAATAAATTGTTCCTCGGAGCTGCCAGCATCTTCATGATCTCATATTGTATCGGCGAAATGTCCTGGAATTCATCGATGAGAATATACTGAAACTTGTTCTGCCAGGCAGCAAGCAGATCTTTTCTTTCCTTCAGCAGCCGGTAGGTATAAACCAGGATATCATCAAAATCCATCCACTGGTTTCTCTGGAGTTTTTTATTATACTCCTGATAAATCAGCTGAAAAATACTGTCCGCACAGCTTTGGCTGTGATAATACTCCATAGAAAGCAGCTGTCCTTTTACAAAGCTGATCTCACTGATCAGAGACCTCAGGAAGTCCGGCTCATCCCCTGTTTCAAGATCCCGGTCTGTAATGATCTCCCGCAGCAGTTCATACTTTTTATGTTCCGGCAGAATACAGCCGGCCTGAAGCCGGTATGCATGCTTTAAGATTGTATAGAATACGGCATGAAAGGTCCCGAAAGAAACTGGCAGGGGTTTCCCTGCCAGCTTCATAAACCTTTCTTTCATTTCTGCCACTGCTGCCTTGGTAAACGTGATGACCAAAATGTTGGAAGGATTCACCCCAAAGTGTTCCGTCAGATACTTTGCCCGCTCCGTAATCACCGTAGTTTTCCCGGATCCCGGACCGGCCAGAACCATCATAGGACCGTCTTTATGGGTTATGGCCTGCTTCTGGGCCTCATTCCATTCTGTCATGAAAGCTCTGCCTCTAACTTCTCAACAGCCGCATGCAGCCTTTTTACAGACTCCTCTTTTCCCAGGATCTCCATGAGTTCGGAAGCCCCTCCCGGCGTCATCTGTTTCCCTGACACAGCAGTGCGCACCGGCCACATAACATAACCGTTCTTTACTTCGTGGCTTTTTGCAAATCCAAGCAGTGTCTGATATAATGCATCATTGCTGAAATCTTCCTGAGCTTCAAAAACCGGGATGATTTCTCTGAGCACTTCCAGCGCAGACTCTTTGGTTGTCTTCATTTTTTTGTGCTGGTACATAGCACTGTCATATTCAGGCACTTCCTCAAAGAAATCAATATGATCTTTGATCTCGGTAAACAGCTCGATTCTCGTCTTGACCATGGATAAAATTTTATCAATATCCACATCCTTTGTGATAATCTCTGTGACATACGGCATTGCCATAGTCTTAAATCTTTCATCGTCCATTGCTTTGATATACTCTCCGTTCATCCAGGAAAGCTTTGTCATATCAAACACTGCAGGTGTCTTTGACATATGATGGTAATCAAAGGTTTCTTCCAGCTCTTTTAAGGAGAATATCTCTCTTTCTCCTCCCGGGCTCCATCCGAGTAGCGCCACAAAGTTTACGATCGTCTCCGGAAGATATCCTGCCTCCAGCAAATCTTCAAAAGAAGAATGTCCGCTTCGTTTGCTCAGCTTCTTGTGCTCCTCATCTGTAATCAGCGGGCAGTGCACATAGATCGGCTTTTCCCATCCGAATGCATCATAAAGACGATTATACTTAGGGGTGGAAGACAGATATTCATTTCCGCGGACTACATGGGTAATGCCCATCAGATGGTCATCCACCACATTTGCAAAATTATAGGTCGGATAACCGTCAGACTTGATCAGAATCATATCATCCAGTTCCATATTGTCTACTGTGATTTCACCGTAAATTTCATCTGTAAAAGTGGTCGTACCTTCCGTAGGGTTGTTCTGGCGGATCACATACGGAACCCCTGCGTCGAGTTTTTCCTTTACTTCTTCCTCACTCAGATTCAGACAGTGCTTGTCATAATGGCTGACAACCACGTCCCCTGATTTAACTTTCAGGCTTTCCAGGCGTTCATCGTCACAGAAGCAGTAATACGCCTCTCCCCTGCTGATCAGCTCCCTGGCATAATCCAGATAAATACCTGCTGCCTGGCGTTCGCTCTGGACATAAGGTCCCACGCCGCCGTCCTTATCCGGTCCCTCATCGTGGACCAGCCCGGCTTTGGCAAGTGTGTTATATATAATATCCACTGCTCCTTCTACCAGACGCTCCTGATCTGTATCTTCAATACGAAGCAGAAAATCTCCGTCCTCGTGTTTTGCAATCAAATAGGCATATAATGCGGTTCTTAAATTCCCTACATGCATTCTTCCCGTAGGGCTTGGGGCAAATCTTGTTCTAACTTTACTCATCTGTTTCCAATCCTTTCTTTCGTTATCTTCTCTATTATCTCAATAACGCAGTCTCCGGTCAAGCCTCCCGCCGTATTTTCAAAGATGCAGAGGCTCTAAACTCCGCTGCAGAATTCCTTTCAAAGCCGCGATTAATACGCCATAATTTACGATCGGTACTTCTGCTCTCACACTTGTCTTAACCCTGTGCTTCATCTCCTTCGGATTCAGTGTACAGCCTCCGCAGTGCACAATCAGATCATAGCCGCTTAGGTCATCAGGAAACGTACTGCCGCTGGACGTCTCAAAGATCAGATTCCTGCCTGTATATTCTGTCAGCCATCTTGGAATCTTGACAGTCCCTATATCATCGCACTGGCGGTGATGGGTACATCCTTCTGCAATCAGTATCCTGGATCCGTCCTTCAGACGCTCCACTGCCCTGGCTCCCTTCACTTCCTCTGCAAGATCTCCTTTATATCTGGCAAACAGAATCGAAAAGGATGTCAGAGGAATATCCTCTGGCACTATAGCTGCCACCTGCTCAAATGCCTGGGAATCTGTGATGATCAGAGCAGGTTTTTTCCCAATTTCCTGAAGCGTTTGTTCAAGTTCCGATTCTTTTACTACAATGGAGCAGGCTCCGCTCTCTAAAATATCCCGGATAGTCTGCTGCTGCGGAAGAATGAGCCTTCCTTTCGGGGCCGCAGAATCTATAGGGACCACCAGTACTACAAAATCTCCCGGTGAAATCAAATCTCCCACAATCCTCTTTTCCTGCTCTTCCTGGGGAAGAAGCCTGCCGATCGCTTCCTTCAGTTCAAAAATACCTTCCTTTGTTACAGCACTGACAAAACAGGAATTTTTTTGCTCTTTCCTGCTGTCACTGCCCGATATATCTGATTTGTTATAGACAATTAAGTAGGGCAGTTTTCTGTCCTTGATCAGTTCCAGAATCCCATATTCAAACTCTGTAAGACCTGTCCCTGCGTCGGCAATAATCAGTGCTATATCTGTCTTCCTGAGAACTTCTTTTGCCTTTTCCACTCTCTTCCTGCCCAGCTCTCCTTCATCATCCAGCCCCGGGGTATCAATCATTACAACCGGCCCCAGCGGAAGAAGCTCCATAGCCTTATAAACCGGATCGGTGGTTGTCCCTTTCACATCGGATACAATCGCCAGCTCCTGATCTGTCAACGCATTGACAATGCTGGATTTTCCCGCATTCCTTTTTCCAAACAATGCGATATGAATCCTGTCTCCTCTTGGTGTCTCATTTAAACCCATCGTCTGTCTCCTTTACTTGCTGCCTTGATTCGTTATTTTCTTTTTCAGTATATAACACCTAAAGTTTTGAATCAATAGAACGCAGCCAATGAAAAAAGAAGATAGAACAAAGTGGGCATGCCACCTCAGCTCCCCACCTCTCATTCTTTGAGGGGCTTGTACACTTTGCGCGCCAAATGCGATTTGCCAAAGGCAAATAAATTCCTCGCGCATTTGTGCGCATCCTGCACTGAGTGCTTTTTATTTCATAGGACGCACTTTCCTATGAAAGAACAACAAAAAGGCTAAACAGCCAGCGGCTGCTCCGCCTGTTTAGCCTTCATATTTATCCAGCAGACATTACGTCCATGTTCTGTATGATTGAAGTGAGGCATTCTAAGAGCCGAACGGAAATCATGCGGAACATGTCTGCTTAATGCATCAGCAGCGGGATCATTGCCCCTCCTAAACTATAAACAATAATTGTTACCGGTCTTCCCAGAATAAGAATAGTTAAAAATTTTCTCCATGACATGTCCGTCAGCCCTGCAATCATACAGAGTACATCATCAGGTGCACACGGCAGAAGAATTGCCGCTGTAAACACAACATCGAATTTCTTTCCGGTCAAAAACTTTTTCTTTGTCTTTTCATACGTTTCATTGTTTACAAACAGGCGGATGAATTTTTCTCCGTACTGCCTTGCCAGATAAAAATTAATACAGGAACCAATAAGAATTCCTATTACACTGTACAAAAACCCATACCATGGTCCGAAAAAAACGACTCCCGCCAGGCAGGTAAGTCCTCCGGGAATCACTGCGATCACGACCTGTGCAATCTGAATGAGAATAAACAGAAGGGGACCCCAAAAACTGCTGTGCCTTACGAACAGTTCCATCTGCTCCCTGTTTGTAAAAATTCCTTTTTGATATCCATAAATAGAAAATATAATTAATGCTCCGATTAACACCAGAGTTGTAAGATTTGTCGCTTTTTTTACTGCTTGTCTGCTCATAAACAGCCACCGCCTTTCTTTTACTGTCTCTATCATAGCGGACAGTTCTGAAATCCAGCAGACAAAAAAGTGACAAATTTCTTACAGTTTTTTCAGACTGATAATGTAATCCCGATCCATACAGATAAAAATCCGGGAATCACTTTGATTCCCGGATACACCGTCATAAAATTTATGAATCATACTTCTGTATCACAGCTGCTGCTCTTTTAATTTCCTCTCCATCTGTCACGAACCGCTCATACTCACTCATCATAGGCAGGCCCATGCTGACATCTGGCTTGCGGTATTCCATCCTGCTCTCAACTGTCTTCTTCCCTGACATATGAAATGCCCGGAAAGGAGCTTCACTCAAAAATTCTTCGATAATATCAGCATTCACGCCTGCACCAACCATCACGGTAATATCTTTTCCCGCCACTTCCAGGAGATTTTTTAATAGTTCTTTTCCGTCAGCACAGCAATTTTTCTGTCCGGAGGTGAGTACTGTATCAACTCCCAGCTCAATGGCTTCAATCATCGCCTCATAAGGATTCACACACAGATCAAAGGCTCTGTTCAGTGTAACGGACATCCCCATGGTTTTCTGCATCAGGCTTTCCATACGTCTCATATCAAGCCGGCCGTCCTTTGTAAGGCATCCGACCACCACCCCGTCAGCGCCAAGTTCCCGGAAATGATGAATTTCACTTCTCATAAGGACGAATTCTTCATCACTGTATAAAAAGTCTCCGAATCTGGGCCGGATCAGCACATGTACCGGGATATCCAGCCGCAGCTTAATCATCTCCAGAAGCTTTGAACTCGGCGTAGTTCCTCCGATCATCAAATCACTGCAGAGTTCCAGCCGCTTAGCCCCTGCCTCTTTTGCAATCACCGCAGACTCAAATGAGTCTACACAGCATTCCAACATAATCTCACTCATAGTCATTACCTCCTAGAAAAATGACAGCTGCTCTGCCTGAAACTGCGCATTTTTTTCTTTTATGATGCTTCCGAAATCCGCCTTTACCTGGTACTTGGCACGAACCTCTGAAATAATTTGATACAGTTCTTTTTTATAATCCTTGTATTCTTTTCCATAGCTGAACAGCTTGGTCAGCTTTTGTTCATACTGAGGAAACTCATTTCTTACAAAACGAAAAAATACAGCACGGGTCGGTCCCTTCAAATTCAAATTTGATGTTATCAGATAGTGGAGATCTCTATGCTTAGTCTCAGAAAATACAGCCTCCAGATTTTCTCTGGTGCTGGTAATATACGGAACAATGGGCATCATATGGACACCTGTGCTGGCGTTTGTCCTGCGGAATTCCTCCAGAACTTCAAACCGCCGGCGGGAAGAAACTCCTCCCGGCTCCAATACGCTTCTGACATCCTCATCCATCGTTGTGATCGTAGCTGCAATATTTACATAAGCTACTCTTGATAACTGATCGATTAAGTCGTAATCTCTTAATATTAAATCAGACTTTGTAGAAATGATTGCCGGATTCTCAAATCGGATCAAAAGCTTTAAAAGTTCCGGCATGATCCGGTACTGCGCCTCCGCCGGCTGGTAATTGTCTGTTACACCTCCAAGATTAATCACCTGGTGGTCCCAGTTTCTGCTCTTCAGCTGTCTTTCCAGTTTCTCTGCAATGTTGGTCTTTACAAAAATATCGCCGTAAAAATCATCTGACTCCATATATGCATGGGAATAAAGTGCAAAGCAGTACTGACATTGATGGGCACATCCTCTGTATATGTTTAAATCCCAGTGGTAAGGAAATCTTCCGCGGACACGGTTGCAGGCCGCGGAACATTGAATCTCCCTGTACGTTTTTTCTTCCATGGCGATTATCCCATAAGGAAATCTAAAATGTTCATTCCATCGGAAGTCTGGCTCTTATACAATTCTGTGAAACCGCAGCGGGTACAGCTTATGGTAATAAATTTTTTATTCTGTACATCAAAAATCTTGGCGAAATTTCCTCCGGTAGCCTGGAATTGGTCATGCTCAAAGGAATTGCATCCGCACTTAGGGCAGACAAACTGTTTCCTTTCAAAATTCTGATCCATCAAAACACTCCCTTTCTTTTCTTTCATTATCATCTTCCTACTATCTATTATAGTAAAAAAACAGATTTCCGTAAACACAAAGTGAATAGAATAAAGTGGGCATGCCCACCTCAGCTGCAATAAAAATAAGACTCCCCAAACGCATGTCTGCAATACACAGATAAACGTTCAGGGAGTCTTTTATAACTCAAAAACTTAGCTTCTGGCTCTTTCTTCTAATAAAGCCTTAACTTCTGCTTCTGTAGCTAACTGCATTACTTCCTCTGCCAAAGCTTTCGCTTCATCCATGGTCCATAATGACATCACTTTTCTTGTAGCAAGAATCGCGGTAGCACTCACTGAGAACTCATTCAGTCCGAATGCAAGAAGTACCGGCACAAGCAGCGGATCACTGGCAGCTTCTCCGCACATACCAGCCATAATTCCCTCTTTGTTTGCAGCGCTGATGATGTTCTGGATGGAACGGAGCACTGCCGGGTTATATGCTGAGTACAGGTAAGCCACATCAGAATTTCCTCTGTCTGCTGCCATTGTATATCCTGTCAGGTCATTCGTACCGATGCTGAAGAAATCTGCTTCTTTTGCTAAAATATCAGCAATCAGGCTGGCAGCGGCAGTTTCCATCATAACACCGACTTCTACGTCTTTGTTATATGCAATGCCCTCTGCGTCTAATTCTCCTTTGATCTCTTCCAGCAGAGCTTTGACTGCACGGAGCTCATCCACACAGGTTACAAGAGGAACCATGATACGGATCTTTCCAAATGCACTTGCTCTTAACAGAGCTCTCAGCTGCGGTCTGTAGATATCAGGACGCTGCAGGCAGAAACGCACTGCACGGAAACCAAGGAACGGATTTTCTTCTGTTTCCAGCCCAAGATATGGGAGCGCTTTATCTCCTCCGATATCCAGAGTACGGATAATGACAGGTTTTCCTTCCAAAGTTTCTGCAACTGTCTTATATGCTTTGAACTGTTCTTCTTCTGTAGGCACGCTGTCGCGGTCCATGAATAAGAACTCAGTACGGAATAATCCCACACCTTCTCCGTCACACTCAACAACCTTTGCAGCCTCATCCGGTCCTCCGATATTGGCAACCAGTTCAACCACATGTCCGTCAGCAGTCTGAGATGCCTGTCCGATAAACTTGGACAGAGCAGCTTTCTCTTCAAGATATGCTGCTTTTTTAGCTTTGTAGTCTTCTAAAACAGAATCTTCAGGATTGATATAAGCCTCTCCTGTTGTTCCGTCCAATACGACAACATCTCCGTCTTTGACAATTGAGACGATATTTTCAACACTAAGTACCGCAGGAATCTCCATAGAACGGCAGATGATTGCAGAGTGGGAAGTCTTTCCTCCGATCTCTGTCAATACACCTTCAACGTTAGCCGGATTGATGCCGGCTGTCATAGACGGTGTCAAATCTTCCGCTACCAGGACAGTTCCTTCCGGAACAGCACTGATATCAACTTCTTCAACTCCCAATAATATTTTGATTAACCGGGTTTTGATATCTCCTAAGTCAGATGCTCTCTGTTGGGTTAATTCATCCTCAGCCATGGCAAAAATCTGTGCAAAGAAATCACATGCTTCTTCGACGGCAGCTTCCGCATTGATCTTTTCGTCATCGATCTTTGCATCAATCTGCTCTTTGATGGCCGGGTCCTGAATCATAAGGATATGTCCCTCTAAGATCTCAGATTCCTGTTCTCCTGCAGTCACCTTCATGGCCTCTACCATCTTCGTTGTCTTGTCGATGAACACTTCAATCGCTTCGCTTAATCTTTTCTTTTCTGCTTCAGCGTCTGTAATAGTCTCCTTTTTGTAATCCAGGCTCTGTTCCTTGATCACAACTACTTTTCCGATGCCGATTCCAGCAGATGCTCCAATACCTTTATACATATGCCACCTGTCCCCTTTGTAAAATGAGATTAATTATTCACCTAAACCAGACTCAATTAATTCTGTCGCATGTGCTAATGCTGCTTCCTCGTCAGGACCTTCACATACAAGTTCAATTTCTGAACCGCATTTGATACATGCACCGATAATGTTCAGGAGGCTCTTTGCATTGATCTTCTTATCTTCGAAAACGATCGTTACGTCAGATTCAAACTTTGTTACTGCCTTTGCTAAAACTCCTGCCGGTCTCATGTGTAATCCCTGCTCGTTTTCAATTACAAACTTCTTAGATACCATAATAAAATCTCCTTCATTCTGTAAATTTTAGTTAATAAATGACGGACTGCCTGAAAAAATACAAAAAGACCCCTTAATAAATGCGCTAATATCTGCTTACATCTATCAAAAAGGTCTTGCCTGCATTACCAGTCACAATCCAATATTCAATGTCTAAATCTTATCAAAAACCTTCCTAAATGTCAACTGGAACGAAAAGAAATTCCTATTGGATGCCAGCTTCCAAAATCAGCCGTTTTACATATATGATCAGGTACATTTTTTCATCCACTGATAAGGTATAGCCATAATGTCCCTCTATGTGCTCCACAATCTTCTGGCTGCATATATATGCCTCCGGATATTTTTTCTGGTTTCTCTCATAGAATTCCACGTCGTCTTCTTCATCTTCCACAGCATGGGATTCTCCGCCTTTTATACTGTTTTCCAGGTATTCCAGATGTGTGATGAACCTTTGATAGGCAGGCAGGTCTGTCCGGAAGCTGATTTCATAAAATTCCTGTATAATAGCCAGAACCTCCTGTATGAAAGGACTTTTTTCCCTCTGATCCAGTGTAAAGATCTTCTCTATCTTTGTCTTGTCCAGTTCATCTCCCGCTTTTTTGCGGAACCCTATGCCCTTTCCCATCAGAATAACTTCATGATGATTCGTGTCAAAGGTGCTGACCACGTTATTGTTTATCACTTTCTGTATAATCATACGTCCTCCTACACCATTCCTAATATTTCTTTTGGTATATATGCCTCCACATAAATGCCGTCTTCCCGGTATTCTTCTTTTAACAGCTGTCCATGGTTTCTGATCGCCTGGATCTTTCCTGCCTCGTCATAGCCATACTTTTTTTCCAGATATATTTTCTGTCTGCTGAGAACATCTTCAATCACGTTTAAAAGTTCTCCGGTTCCGGTTCCTTCTCTGGCAGAGATCTTAACGGTTTCATCTGCGTGGACATCTTTCAGGAGCATACTTTGATCTGCCCGGTCTATCTTATTAAAAGCCGTAATCACAGGCGTATCCTTTATTCCCAGCTGGCTCAGCGTCTCATATACAGCTTCCATCTGCTGTTCCATACACGGATTGGAACAATCCACCACATGGAGAATTACATCACTGTATTTTGCTTCTTCCAGTGTGCTCTTAAATGCATCTACCAGATGGTGCGGCAGTTTCCTGATAAATCCAACTGTATCCGTCATAAGAATTGTCTGCCCGCTGTTCAGCACAACACTCTTTGTTGTGGGATCCAGTGTGGCAAACAGCTGGTCTTCCTCCAAAACTCCGGCGTCCGTAAAAAAGTTCAGCAGTGTGGATTTTCCTGCATTCGTATATCCCACAATACAGATAACCGGGGTATGATTTTTCTGTCTCTGTTTTCTCTGCACATCCCTGTGTTTGATCACGCCGGAAAGCTCTGATTTCAAGTGAGAAATCCTGGTACGGATCAGACGCCGGTCCATCTCAAGCTTCTTTTCTCCCGGGCCTCTCGTTCCGATACCTCCACCCAGCCTGGAAAGGCTCACGCCCTTTCCGGTCAGCTTTGTAGCACGGTAACGCAGCTGCGCCAATTCCACCTGGATCTTTCCCTCTTTTGTGCGCGCACGCTTTGCAAAAATATCCAGAATCACCAGTGTCCGGTCCATCACCTTGATGTCCAATATCTGTGAGAGGCCGGCAATCTGTGCCGGTGACAATTCATCATCACACACAATACCGTCTGCCTCTGTCTCAAACAAAAGATCACGGATTTCCTCTATCTTGCCCTTTCCGACATAAGTGCCGGGATGGATCCGCTCCCTGGCCTGAAGGATGCTTCCTGCAGTCTCAGCTCCAGCAGTCCTGACAAGTTCCTCAAGCTCTTCTAAGGATTCCTCTGCCTCCCTTGTCTCTCCCAGACAGACTCCCACCAGAATTACTTTTTCTTTTTTCTGCTCCAGTATTTCTTCCATTCTGTTCCTTTCCTTCCGCTCTGCTTCAACTGCTGAAAGTAAAATCAAATATTTTTCACGGCGATCATCAGCGCTTTTTCTTTTGGCGATATCTCCGGCTCTCCTTTTTCATACAATGTCTGCTTCTTTTTCTTTTCTTCCTGCTCTTTTTTATACTTTGCAATATCCATGCCGATATACTCAGACGCCGTACCATGTGTCCACTCCATCCCGGATCCTTCCGCTGAGACAGCATCAACCACTTTTTTCTCCCGGTCTGCGGCAAGTATTACGATGTATTCTTTGTTAAAAACAGTTCCTTTACACAGCCCGAACCCGATTTGATAATCTTTTCCATATGTTTTTCTGAAGTCCTCATATAATTTTCTTACCTCATCGGACTGCTGCTTAATCATATAAGAATATCCGATAAATGCCAGTATCGCTATGATTATGATTGCTCCCACTGCAATTTTCATCAACATATTTTATCCCTTCTTTCTTCCTGAAAAATAAATTCTGCAAATATAAACACTAAAAGACTCTTCAACTTGTTTGATTATAGATTAGGAAATCAAAAATAACAATATATAAAGCATTAATTTTATAATACCAATGACAATTTTTGATATTTTTATTGTTATTTTCTAATACATTGTATATAATAGAATCAAATTAAAACGGTTTTAATAGTTGTATTTAAGGAGGCGCATGATGATGAAAAAAGTATCTTTGTTTATTCTTCCTGTTGTATCTTATCTTCTGGCATATATCATAACAGATCTGGAAGAACAGATTCCTTTATATTCAGGTTCAGTACTTAAAATTTATATTTTCAAATATTGTTTTTTTATTTTTTTAGGTATCTTTGTATGTTTTTTCAGCAGAAATCTCATGGTTCAATTATTTAACAAAACCACAGTTTTTTTAAGTCTTGCAGCAATTCTTATCCCTATTGTTTTATGGCTGCTTCTCATCAAAAATAACTTTGTCGGAAATTTTGATCATTACTTTTTAGTATATTTTATCTATTTAGGAGGATTTTTTCATACTGCTTTTGCCTGTTATTTCAAAAAATAAGGGAATCATAAATGCTGAAAACGCATTTATGATTCCCTGGTTTTTATTTCTTCATGCTTTCTGCCTATTACTCTAGCCTCTGGTTTTTCCGCCGGCTACATTGATGGTCACTCCATGTACATAGGATGATCTCTGGCTTGCAAGGTATACACACATATCTGCCACTTCAGATAACTTTCCGGACCGGCCAAGCGGTGTTGTGGAGGTCTTGCTGTATCCCGCTCTTAACTCATCCACTGTGATTCCTCTTGTATATGCCAGCGCTGATTCGTATGCCAGTGTTCTCAGCCCCGTTGCTTCCATGATTCCCGGTGCCACTCCTACCACACGCACTCCCTGTTTCCCTAATTCCTTTGCCCAGCTTCTGGTCAGGGAATTTACTGCATTCTTTGTCGCTGCGTATACGCTCTGTCCCTCGGATCCTTCCAGCCCGCTCTCTGAGGACATGTTGATGATGACCCCTTCTCCTTTTTCCACCAGGATTCTTCCCACTGCCTGCGCACAGAAGAACACTCCTTTTAAGTTGACGCTGCACACTTTATCCCAC
>NZ_JAGZSD010000028.1 GCF_018381315.1 Anaerostipes sp.
AAGAGATATTACATAAAAGTCAGGGCATATAAAACAGACTCCGCAGGGAAAAAGGTGTTTGGAAAATACAGCAAAATGATGAACTGGAGAGTTTGGTAACAAATCATAGAACGGCCATACAGATGAATACAAAGAGCCGGGGATTAAAATGCCCCGGCTCTTTATCGTTTATAAAATTCATGGAAAGAAAAAATTATTATTTAGATTTTTTAAAACGTTCCTGTATGGTTTTTTTAGCCTTTTTCAGCCAATAGAGCACAGAACTCTGCTTGGTGTACAGCAGTATCGCAGACAATATGAGAAGGCCAAGCGGAAGCAGGAATTTTAAAATGTTCAGAATATGATGAGTGGCAGTATTCCCTTTATAATTAAAAGTAAATTCGTCACCGGTAAGCTTACACTTATGAATAGAAGCAACGGATTCATTGCTTTCCATGAGGGCGGAAACCGGTTTGTCTGCTATATTTTGTGCCATCTCAATTTTTTTGTATGAGCCTGAGGCCACAGTGAACTCGGAAGAGGTATCTTTGCTGACAGAAGCAAATGTAAAGGTACCCTTAGCTTTTTTGTTATTCAGATGCAGCCTGAACTTGCTGGTATAATCTGATGTCTGTCCCTGAAAAAGTGAATTTTTGGACTCATAACTTGATGAGGAGCCCTTCCAGATTTTCTTTAAATCTGCATCACATTGTTTTACGCTGCCTTTCTGCACAAAAGAAAGACGGTGGTCATCTTCCTTATCCAGAGAAACATTTGAAATCGTACTTCCCATAAAGCTTTCTTTTAACTTAGCCAGTTCCCGTTTATTGCACAGAGATGAAAAAACAAAACTAAAACTTCTGCGGATATCATTTTTATCCTTATATACTTCTGTTATGTCGTATTTTCTCACAGGCTGGGCAAAGGAAGAAGAAAAATTTACTTTCTGTTTGGATATTTTTCCGTCGATAATCTTCTGTTCACCGCTGTCTGAAAAGGAGTCATTGGCAGTATAAGTGTAGGTCACAGGAACCTTGCCCGATTCATCCGCAAAATTTTTAAAATCCAGCGTCTCTTCAAAATCCAGCTGAAATTCAAAAGGACTGCCGTTTTTCGTGTCTACCCGGTAAGTACCTCTGGTATCTGAGGTATGAAGCACTTTTCGCGTCACAGCGCACAAATCAGAAAAATTGTCTTTGGTAAAAGAGATGACGAGAGTTTTTCCGTCCTTCTCATTTTTCCATTTTTTCTGATAGGAAGAGCCGGAAAAGTAGCTGCTGACAGCAGAAGAGTGTTTTTCTAATGTGTCTTTCGGCAGCCGGATGGAGATAATCCGTTTCAGCTTCATATCCGCCGTTTCGCTGGTCTTAATGTCAATAGAAGATACAGGCACATAACTCATCTCATTGATACTGATTTTGTCATCTGTCTCGTATTTTTTCCCCGCAAAGACAAACTCTGTATTCTTTAGATTCCAGAGATCGTCTACACTTTTATGGTCTGCATAACCTTTCTCATAAAGGGCTGTGTAAAGCCAGGACATCAAATCCTTTGTAGAAAAGTTTTCTGAGTACTGGACCCCTTTGGCAAAAGGAGAATCTGAATAGCTGTATTTAATTTCAGGTGCAAAATTCAGCATGGATTCTACCTTTTTTTTATAATCCTTTTTGGATGAATAATCCAGACGGAAGGTGTAGACTGTGTTGTTCTGATCTGAGGTTTGTTTGTAGACCAGAGCCTTCGGGCAGGCATCCCGGATGACCTTGTCCAAGTCCTTTTTGGAACCGGAGAAGTACCTGGACAGATCCGAAGAACTTACGGTACATGTCATAATCCGGTGGCCGGAAAAATCTTTATTTAATTCCATGCGGCTGTTAAGCTCAATGCCGCAGCCCCACAAAAAGACCAGGGACAGCAGCATTACAGACAGCAAACATCTTTTTTTCATTTAGATTTCCTTTAAATATGCTTCGTTTATTTCAATCACTTTTTTCATGGCAGCCTGCCCCGGTGCTCCGATTGTATTTCGTTTTTCCACACAGGTCTTCATGCTGATCGCCTCATAGATATCTTCGTCAAAGGCAGGGCTGATCTTTAAGTACTCTTCCAGGGGAAGGTCATCCAGGGAGATATTCTTTTCAATACACAGAAGAACCAGCTGTCCGACAATACCGTGTGCATCTCTGAACGGAACTCCGTGGTTTACCAGATAGTCAGCTGCATCAGTTGCATTGGTGAAGCCATTTTTTGCACTGTCTTCCATGCGGTCCTTGTTGAACGTCATAGTTTTCATCATGCCCGTAAACAAGCTTAAGCAGCCCTTTACAGTGTCAATGGCATCAAAGGTGTATTCCTTATCCTCCTGCATGTCCTTATTGTAGGCCAGAGGTATTCCCTTCATGGTTGTAAGAATGGAGGTCAGTGCAGCGTAAACCCGGCCGGTCTTTCCGCGCACCAGCTCTGCGATGTCAGGATTTTTTTTCTGAGGCATGATGCTGCTTCCGGTACTGAAACCATCATCGATGGAGACAAACTGATATTCGTTGGAATTCCACACAATGATCTCTTCACTGAATCGGCTCAAATGCATCATAATGGTAGAAAGAGCAGATAATAACTCTATGATATAATCCCGGTCAGAGACAGAATCCATACTGTTTAGAGTCGGACCGTAAAAATCCAAAAGATCTGCGGTCATTTTCCGGTCGAGAGGGTAGGTTGTCCCTGCCAGCGCTCCGGAGCCCAAAGGGCAGTAATTCATTCTCTCATATATATCTGTCAGACGGGAGTAGTCTCTCTTGAACATCTCCATGTAGGCACCCACATGGTGTGCCAGCGTGACAGGCTGAGCCTTCTGCAGGTGGGTAAAACCGGGCATAAATGTATCAAGATGGTCTTTCATGATCTGGTGGAGGGTTTCCATCAATTCCTTTAAAAGTTCCTTGACGGCAGAGATCTCATCTCTTGTATAGAGCTTCATATCTAAGGCCACCTGGTCATTGCGGCTTCTTCCGGTGTGAAGCTTTTTGCCTGCATCTCCGATGCGGTCAATCAGGTTTGCCTCCACAAAGCTGTGAATGTCTTCATATTCGCTGGTGATCTCAATGGTTCCGGACTCAATGTCTGAAAGGATGCCGTTTAAACCTTCAATAATCTGATCCTTTTCCTCCTCCGTGAGAACACCCGTGCTTGCCAGCATAGTGACATGTGCAATACTGCCCTCAATATCCTGACGGTAAAATTTTTGATCAAAACCGATGGAAGCGTTAAAATTGTAAACCAGCTGATCCGTTTCCTTGGTGAACCTGCCACCCCATAATTGTGCCATATGTATTTCCTCATTTCTTATTAATTTGTCTTTTGATAAATTCTAACCATAATATTTTACACTATAAATGCAATATTTACTATATTTTTTAAGCAAAAATCGCGTATAACCAAACCCGGCATCGCACACAATATTTAAAAAACGGGTGATGAGAATGGAACGAAGATTAAAAATAGAAAAGCATTTAGTTTTATTTGTTTTGGGCGGGATGGCATATTTCTTTACTGAAGTTTTAGTCAGGGGATATTCCCATTATACAATGTTCCTGTGCGGAGGCGCCTGTTTTTTGTGTATCGGGCTGCTGAATGAGAGTGTTAAGATCAAAATGAGCTTCTTAAGCCAGATGGTACTTTCGGCTTTTATCATCACAGGACTTGAACTGGTCACCGGCCTGATCGTGAATGTATGGCTTGGCTGGGAAATATGGGACTATTCAGAGCTTCCATACAATTTCAAGGGACAGATCTGCCTTTTATACTCGGTACTTTGGTTTTTTGCGTCCAGCGTAGCGATTGTTATGGATGATTTCCTCAGGTATAAGCTGTTTCATGAGGAAAAGCCTCATTATAAGATTTTGTAAATTGTTTTCTTCATGTTATAATAAAAAACATCGGGAATGCCTGCATTTTATGCCGGTTTCTCATGTCCGGGTCCGGTTGGGATTTAGATTTTTATAAGAAACTATAATAAAAATATAAGTATTTTCATAAGAATTAGCCAGAGAGGGTTCTATATAATGGAAACTGTGAGGTGATTCTTATGAAAAAAATACCAGCCGTACATAAAAGATTGGCAGCTGTTTTATTGTTTATCCTGATGGTAGGGTGCTTTTTGCTGGGTGTTCTGCACTCAGCCGGAAAACGGGCGGCAAAGAAATCTGAATATAAAGAAGGAACGGTCCAATATAACATCTTTTATAATAAAAAGAAAGAAATCAAACGAATGGTGAGCCAGGGGCTGGATCTCAATGATTCCAGCCAGCCGGCATCCGCTGCCCCGCTGATTATGGCGATAGACGCTCTTGACAGGGACCGCATGTACAGCATGGTGGCATTTCTCATAGAGCAGGGCGCAGAGGTGAACTCTGATTACCAGACAGACAGCGACATTGTTTTCCGCCGGAGAACTCCGCTTTATGAGGCCATCTCCTTTGGGGATACAAAACTGGTCCGGCAGCTTCTGAAGGCCGGAGCCAGTGCAGATTATCGGGATAAAGACGGGACAACTCCGCTGATGTTTGCATGTTTTATGGCCAATGGCAGTGTGAATCAAGATACAGTGGATAATGTCCGCACCCTTTTGTATGCAGGAGCCGATCCGTCCGCTGTCAACCAGGATGGGAAAACAGCAGAGGATTATTTTGAAACAGGACGCAGAAATATAGAAGCAGATATGAAAGACAGCCGGCTGACAGATGAGGAGAAGAAGCAGACCCGGCGGTACCTGGGGAAGATCCGGGTGCTGCTGGATGGTGCTGTCAGCAATCGGCGGTAAAAGTAAGAAATGAGGATAAGGAATTGAAAAAAAGATTAGTGATCGCAGAAAAGCCATCAGTGGCAAGGGATATTGCAAGGGTTTTGGGATGCAGGCAGAAAGGTTCTTCCTTTATGGAAGGTGAAAAGTATATTGTGACCTGGGCGCTGGGGCATTTGGTGACTCTGGCCGATCCGGAGCAGTATGGAAATCAGTACAAACAGTGGAGCATGGACACCCTTCCTATGATGCCCGAGCAGTGGAAGCTTGTGGTAATCGGCAAGACATCAAAACAGTATCAGGCTGTTAAAAAACTGATCTTCAGAAACGATGTGTCAGATATAATTATCGCTACGGATGCAGGACGGGAGGGGGAGCTGGTTGCCCGGTGGATTCTTAAGAAAGCAGGCAGTCAAAAACCTGTGCAGAGACTTTGGATTTCGTCAGTGACAGACAAAGCGATCCGGGAAGGTTTTGCACATTTAAAGCCCGGCAGAGAATATGAAAATCTCTATCATGCGGCAGTGGCAAGAGCAGAGGCGGACTGGCTGGTAGGAATCAACGCTACAAGAGCATTGACCTGTAAATATAATGCCCAGCTGTCCTGCGGAAGAGTCCAGACACCTACACTTGCCATGATTGCTAAACGGGAAGATGAAATCCGTACATTCCGGCCGAAAAAGTTTTATGGGATCAAAGCGGCTGCCCAGGGAATGACATTCACATGGAAGGACAAAAAGTCAGGAAGCGGGCAGAGCTTTGACAGGGAGAAAATAGAAAAGATAAAGAAAACGGTCCAGGACGCGCCGCTTCTGATCGGGAAGATTTCTAAAAAACCGAAGAAAACCTATGCTCCGTCACTTTATAACCTGACGGATCTGCAGACGGATGCAAATAAGAGATTTGGTTTTTCTGCTAAGCAGACACTTAATTTGATGCAGAGTTTATATGAGCACCATAAGGTTCTCACTTATCCGAGAACTGATTCCCGTTTTCTGAGCAGCGATATGGCCGATACGATAAAGGAACGGCTGAAAGCAGTGAGTGTGGGACCTTACAAGCAGTGGACAGCAAAACTTATGACAAAAAAGGTCAGTGGGTCAGCTTCATTTATCAATGACAGCAAAGTTACAGACCATCATGCCATTATCCCGACGGAGCAGCCTGTTTTTCTGACGGATATGAGTTTCGACGAACGAAAGATTTATGATCTGGTAGTAAAACGCTTCCTTGCCGTATTGTCACCGGCCTGCGAGTATGAGCAGACATTTCTTTCCGGGACCATTCAGGGGGAGACTTTTGAGGCAAAAGGTACTGTGATGGTAAAAGCCGGATGGAAGGATATTTACCAGGAAGAAGAGAGCACAGGAGAGGCCCTTCCTTCAGAAAAGCTGAAAACGCTGAGGGAAGGATCAAGGATCACAGTGGACTCCATAAAGATTACAGAAGGAACGACCAATCCTCCTGCCAGATACACAGAAGGAACTTTGATCGCAAAAATGGAGAAGCAGGGGCTTGGAACAGTGGCTACCCGTGCGGATATTATAGAGAAGCTGTTTTCCAGTTTTCTGCTTGAAAAGAACGGTAATGACGTGGTAATCACCGCCAAGGCAAAGCAGCTTTTGGAACTGGTTCCGGAAGATTTAAGAAAAGCAGAGCTTACGGCAGAGTGGGAGCGCAGGCTTACAGCTATCGCCGAGGGCCGGGAAGATGACAGGAAGTTTATGGGAGAGATCAGCGGATATACGAGGCAGATCATCGAAGAGATTAAGCATGCCGAGGGTACGTTCCGCCATGAAAACCTGACCCGCCATAAGTGTCCGGAGTGCGGAAAATTTATGCTGAAGGTAAAAGGAAAACATGGCACTTTTCTTGTATGCCAGGACCGGGAATGCGGTTTCAGAAAGACTCTGTCAAGGACCAGCAACGCCAGATGTCCTGTCTGCCACAAAAAAATGGAGATGGTAGGCGAAGGAGAAGGACAGAAATTTGTCTGTGTCTGCGGCCACAAAGAAAAGCTCAGCGCTTTTAAGGAGCGGAAGAAAAAAGAGGGTGCGGGCGTAAGCAAAAAGGAAGTCAGCCGCTATCTGAAAAAGCAGCAGAAAGAGGCAGAGCAGCCGATTAACAATGCGTTTGCCGATGCATTTGCTAAGCTGAAGCTGTAGTTTTTGCACAAAGGGGAGATAAGATGGGACAAAAGAAGAAACGGCGGAGTTTTTTGCTGAGATTATTTGTGATTCTTATAGCAGCAGGTTTCCTGACAGCAGGCGGGATTAACTTGTTCGTTGTAAAACGGGCTGAAAAGAGTATAGAGACGTGGACCCGTCTGACCGGTAATAAACAGAAAAAGGCGGATGCGGTGATTGTGCTGGGTGCAAAAGTAAGAAAAGACGGCAGGATGAGTCTGATGCTGAAAGAGCGGGTCGATATGGGGATTGCGGCTTATAAGCAGGGTCTTGCAGACCGGATCATTATGAGCGGGGATCACGGAACACAAGGGTATGATGAAGTCAGTACGATGAAAGCCTATGCAGTAGAACAGGGAGTGCCGTCCAAGTGTGTTTTTAAAGATCATGCTGGATTTTCTACTTATGAAACCATGTATCGGGCAAGAGATATTTTTCAGGCAAAAAATGTGATTGTAATCACGCAGAAATATCATCTGTACCGTGCGGTGTATGATGCCCAGGCGCTGGGACTTCAGGTGAAGGGAGCGGCCTGTGACAAGGCTGTCTATAAAGGCGACAAAGCCAGAAAGTTTAGGGAGGCCATCGCCAGGATCAAAGATTTTGGATATACGGTAGTGAAGCCTAAGCCCAAATTTCTGGGAAAGGCCATACCGGTAAACGGCAATGGAGATGTGACAGAATAGGAACGAAGCTGCCAAATATGATTTATGAAACAAGAAAAAATACCGGGACCGCAAAACAAAATGTTGATACGGTCCCGGTATTTTATGTAAATCTTACTTCCCGCAGATTAGTCTGCAAGTCCCTGGTCTTTTAAAGCTCTTACTTTCATTGACAGGCCGAACAGGCGGATAAAGCCTTCAGCATCGTGATGGTCATATAAATCTCCGGTTGTAAAGCTTGCAAGAGATTCACTGTAAAGAGTATGAGGAGAGGTTGTGCCGGCTTTGATGATGTTGCCTTTGTAAAGCTTAAACTTCACTTCCCCGGTTACATCCTTATCAACTGTCTCAATGAAAGACTGTAATCCTTCTCTTAATGGACAGAACCATTTGCCTTCATAGACAAGATCGGCAAATTTGCCTGCTACGATCTTTTTGAAAGCCATGGTATCACGGTCTAATACCAGTTCTTCTAACTGCTGGTGTGCTTCCAGCAGGATGGTTCCTCCCGGAGTCTCATAAACACCGCGGGATTTCATGCCTACAACCCGGTTTTCTACAATATCAACGATGCCGATACCGTGTTTTCCGCCCAGTTCATTTAACTTGCGGATAATATCAGAAGCTTTCATTTTTTCACCGTTGACAGCAACTGGAGCTCCGGATTCAAATGCAATAGTAACATACTCTCCCTCTTCCGGAGCCTGCTCCGGTGAGTTCCCTAATACTAAGAGGTGATTATAATCAGGTTCTACAGCAGGATCTTCTAATTCCAGACCTTCATGGCTGATGTGCCATAAGTTGCGGTCACGGCTGTAGCTGTTTTCTGCAGAAAACGGAAGATCAATGCCGTGGTCTTTGCAGTACTGGATCTCGTCTTCTCTGGAATCCATCTTCCATGTGTCCAGCTCACGCCATGGGGCGATGATCTTGATATCAGGAGCTAATGCCATAATGGATAATTCAAAACGGATCTGATCATTTCCTTTTCCTGTAGCACCGTGGCAGATTGCGACAGCACCTTCTTTTCTTGCGATTTCCACAAGTTTTTTTGCGATGACCGGACGGGCAAATGAAGTACCGAGCAAATATTTATTTTCATAAACTGCATCGGCTTTCACAGTCGGAATCACATAGTCATCCACAAACTCATCCACAACATCTTCAATATATAATTTTGTGGCTCCGGAAAGTTTTGCACGTTCTTCCAGGCCGTCTAATTCATTACCCTGTCCCACATCGACACAGCAGCAGATAACTTCATAATCATAATTTTCTTTTAACCAAGGGATAATCGCGGTGGTATCCAGTCCGCCGGAGTATGCCAATACAACTTTTTCTTTCATTTTTGTTCCTCCTCATATAGTTCGTACCATCAGATTTCCATCTGTGTTCTATTCAATAATATACGGGATAACAAGAGAAGATGCAAGGACTTTTTCAAAATAAAGTGCATAAAATTTCAAAATAAATGAATATATGCATGAATAAATGTATAAATATACATTGTGCCGTTCCGCTTAAAAGAATTAAAAACTCAGATTTATCAATAAAAAAGGTGTTGCATATTACATAACAGAGATGTATAATTATAAACAATTCGTAAATGCAGGAAAAGAGGAGAATATTATGATAAAAGCAGGAATTATAGGATCTACGGGCTATGCAGGGCAGGAACTGGTCCGTCTGCTGATGCAGCATAAGGATGCAGAGATTGTCTGGTATGGTTCCAGAAGTTACATAGATCAGAAGTATTATGATGTCTTCCATAACATGTTCGAAATCGTGGATGCCGAGTGTATGGATGATAATATGGAGGAACTGGCAGAGAGAGCAGATGTGATCTTTACAGCAACGCCACAGGGACTGTGCAGCTCTCTTGTATCAGAAGAAGTTTTATCCAAAACTAAGATCATAGATTTAAGTGCTGACTTCAGAATCAAAGATGCGGACCGCTACGAAGAGTGGTATGGGATCAAACATCCCAGCAGAGAGTTCATCAAGGAAGCGGTTTACGGCCTGTGCGAGATCAACAGAGAAGAGGTAAAGAAGGCAAGGCTCATCGCCAATCCGGGATGTTATCCGACCTGTTCGATTCTTTCTATATATCCATTGGCAAAAGAAGGACTGATTGATATGAATACGGTCATTATTGATGCAAAATCCGGAACTTCAGGGGCGGGAAGAGGTGCCAAGGTAAATAATCTGTACTGTGAAGTGAATGAGAATATCAAAGCCTACGGGGTAGCTTCCCACAGGCATACGCCGGAGATTGAAGATCAGCTTGGCTATGCATCCGGACGACCGGTAGTACTTAATTTTACTCCACATCTGGTTCCGATGAACCGCGGGATTTTGGTGACAGCTTACGCTTCTTTAAAGGAAGATGTTACATATGAGCAGGTAAAGGAAATCTATGATTCTTATTATAAGGAAGAAAAGTTTGTGAGAGTGCTTCCGGAAAATGTGTGCCCGGAAACCAGATGGGTGGAAGGAAGCAACTATGTGGATGTGAATTTTAAGATTGATCAGAGGACCGGGCGCATTATCATGATGGGTGCCATGGACAATCTGGTAAAAGGGGCAGCCGGCCAGGCAGTGCAGAATATGAATCTGATGTTTGGGCTTGCTGAGACAGAGGGACTTGAATTGGTTCCGATGTTTCCTTAAGAACAGCAAAAAGGAGGAGACAATGAAGATATTGGACGGAGGGGTGACAGCCCCAAAAGGATTTTTGGCAGCAGGGCTCAGGGCCGGGGTGAAGCCTGGAAAGACAAATAAAGATATGGCTTTGATCCTGAGTGAAGTGCCGGCGGCGGCAGCTGGAACATTTACAAGGAATATTGTAAAGGCAGCACCGGTACTGTGGGGACAGAAACTGGTCAATGAGCAGGAAGCAGTCCGGGCAGTGGTGGTAAATACAGGGATTGCCAATGCCTGTACCGGTGAAAAAGGGTATGAAAATACCGTAAAAACTGCAGAGATTGCAGCAGAAGGGCTTGGTATATCAAAGGAAGAAGTTCTGGTAGGATCTACCGGAGTTATTGGACAGCAGCTGCCTATGGATGTGATTGAGGCAGGAGTAAAGCTTTTAATTCCTGAACTTAAGCACGACCGTCAGAGCAGCAAAGATGCAGCAGAGGCAATCCTCACTACGGATACCAAGATCAAAGAGGCCGCAGTCAGTGTGGAACTTTCCGGGACAGAGGTGACTGTGGGCGGTATCTGCAAAGGTTCCGGGATGATTCATCCGAACATGGGAACCATGCTTGGATTCATTGCCACAGACGTATCCATTGACAGGAATCTGCTCCTGGAACTTCAGAGAGAGCTGATTGAGGATACGTTCAACATGATTTCTGTGGACGGAGATACTTCCACCAATGACACGGTGTTTGTCCTGGCAAACGGTATGGCAGGGAATCCGAAGATTACAGAAAAGAATGAAGATTACCACATATTCAAAGAAGCTCTTTTGTATGTAAACCGTGAGCTGGCAAAGAAAATAGCAGGAGACGGAGAAGGCTGCACCAAGCTGTTTGAAGTACAGGTGCATCATGCACCGGACAAAGACTGTGCAAAAACATTGAGCAAGTCCGTTGTCACTTCAAGCCTTACAAAAGCGGCAATTTACGGCAAAGATGCCAACTGGGGAAGGATTTTGTGTGCCATGGGTTATTCCGGCGAATCCTTTGATCCTCTCAAAGTAGACATTTCATTTGAAAGCAAGAAAGGAAGGCTTGCTATCGTAAAAGATGGAGTTGCTACAGATTATTCAGAAGAAAGGGCCACCGAGATTTTATCGGAAGATGAGGTGACGGCTGTCATAGATATCCATAATGGAGAAGAACAGGCAACTGCGTGGGGATGCGACCTGACCCATGAATATGTATCTATCAATGCAGATTATAGAAGTTAAGGAGAGGAAATATGGACGAGAAATTTTTAGAAGATGAATCACTGAAGGCGGAGATTTTAATTGAGGCCCTGCCGTATATCCGTTATTTCAGCGGAAAATATGTGGTGGTTAAATACGGCGGAAGCGCCATGCTGGATTCAGACCTGCAGAAAAATGTAATAAGAGACGTGGCACTTTTGAAATTGATCGGTATGAAGCCGATCATCGTCCACGGCGGAGGAAAAGAGATCAGCAAGTGGGTGAAGCTTTCCGGCAAAGAACCGGAGTTTTACAATGGTCTGCGTGTTACAGACAAAGAGACCATGGAGATTGCTGAGATGGTGCTGTTTAAAGTGAACCAGGAACTGGTTGCCATGATGGCGCAGCAGGGAATTAAGGCTGTTGGACTTTCCGGAAAAGATGCGGAAATGATGAAAGTAGAAAAGAAAGAAATCCCCGGAAAAGATCTTGGATTTGTGGGAAATGTAAAAGAAGTGAACACCGATCTTCTGGAAGCACTGATTGAGGACGATTTTGTGCCGGTTATCTCGCCGATCGGACTTGGAGAAGAGTATGCCGGTTACAATATTAACGCAGATGACACTGCCTGCGCGATTGCTTCTGCCTTAAACGCAGAAAAGCTGGTTTTCCTCACTGATATTGAGGGAGTTTTCATCGATCCGGAGGATAAGAGTACTCTGATCTCTGAGATGGACCTGGCTCAGGCACATGAGTTTGTAGACAAAGGCGTTGTAGGCGGAGGAATGCTTCCGAAGCTTAAAAACTGTATTGAAGCGATCGAGAACGGTGTTGCAAGAGTCCATATTCTGGACGGACGTCTGGACCACTGCCTTCTGCTTGAGTTCTTGACGCAAAAAGGTATCGGAACAGCGATTCTGAAAGATCCGATTTTTTAGGGGGAAATTATGAATCATTTTATAGAAGAAGGCGAAGCATACATATTAAAAACTTACAACCGTTTCCCTGTAGTTTTAGACCGGGGCGAAGGAGTCTGTCTGTACGATACGGACGGAAAAGAATATCTGGATTTTGGAGCAGGGATAGCAGTCTTTGCCCTCGGGTACGGAAATAAACCATACAATGATGCTCTTAAGTCTCAGGTGGATAAACTGATCCATACATCAAACCTGTATTATAATGTTCCGGCCATCGAGGCAGCAGAAAAAATCGTAAAAGCCTCCGGGATGAAAAAAGTATTTTTTACCAACAGCGGAACAGAAGCCATTGAAGGGGCCCTAAAAGTAGCCAGAAAATATGGCTATCAGAAGGACCCGGATAAGGAATATGAATTTATCGCCATGGACCAGTCTTTTCACGGAAGAAGCCAGGGGGCATTGTCTGTAACGGGAAACGCCAAATATCAGGAAGGGTTTGTGCCCAAGGAGTTCCGGGCGGTGTTTGCTGAATTTAATAACCTTGAAGATGTGGCGTCAAAGGTGACCGGCAGAACCTGCGGCATTATATGTGAGGTGATTCAGGGAGAGGGCGGCATTTATCCTGCAGATCCTGAATTTTTAAAAGGACTCAGAAAACTGTGCGATGAAAAAGATCTTTTGCTGATCTTTGACGAGATTCAGTGCGGAATGGGACGCAGCGGTTCTATGTTCGCCCATGATCTCTATGGGGTAAAACCTGATGTGCTGACACTCGCAAAAGCCCTGGGATGCGGAATTCCGGTAGGGGCATTTGTGGTGGGAGAAAAGGCGGACGGCATTCTTGTGCCGGGAGACCATGGAACTACTTATGGAGGGAATCCTCTGGCAGGTGCCGCGGTCAACGCTGTCTTTGAGCAGTTTGAAGCTCTTGATCTGATTACGCACGTACAGGAAATCGGGAGTTACTTATGGGAAACACTGGAGAGTTTAAAAGAAGAATTTGATTTTATCACAGCCCACCGGGGTGTGGGACTCATGCAGGGGCTGGAATTTTCAGAGGAAAAACCAGTGGGAGAAATCGTGAAAAAAGCCCTTTCAAACGGATTGATTCTTATTTCAGCGGGAAATAATGTTTTAAGGTTTGTTCCGCCGCTTGTAATTGAAAAAGACCATGTAGATCTGATGGCAGAAAAGCTCAGGGCATCCTTTTAAATGAATAATCAAAAACCTCCAAGGATAAACTATGGGTAACAAATCTTTGGAGGTTTTTTATGATTGGATTTATAATAGCGTTAGTATCAGGGGCTCTGATGAGTATTCAGGGTGTATTTAACACAGAAGTTTCAAAACAGACCGGGCTTTGGACAGCCAGTTCCTTTGTACAATTTACGGGACTGCTTACCTGTCTTGCCGTCTGGCTTTTTGCAGAGAGAGACCAGAGCTTTTTAAGCCTTATGAAGGTGTCGCCGAAATATGTGCTTTTAGGAGGTATCATGGGGGCCGGCATTACCTTTACGGTTATTAAAAGCATTGGTTTGCTCGGACCGGCAAAATCTGCCATGCTGATAGTGGCTGCACAGCTGATCGTGTCATATCTCATTGAGGTTTTTGGGCTGTTTGGCGTCGAAAAAACGGGATTTCAGTGGATGAAGCTTTTAGGTGTTGTTTTGTTTGTAGCCGGGATCCTTCTTTTTAAATGGAAATCATGAAGCTGTTCCAAAAGATGCCCTTGTAAAAATGAGGTAGATTAGTTACAATAGCAATAGAGATTTTACACTTGGATAGATGGCGCTTTGTACAGTTAAGGAGGTTCCTGAATTGTTCAAAGCAAAATGTTTATGTATAGCCGCCGCTTTGTTTTTTGCAGCCTGTACGGCAGGGTGCACAGAGAAGTCCGGACTGCAGGCAGAAAAAGGATCAGAAGTCCAAAGAACTGCCGAGGCGCAGAGGGAGGATAAGATCTGTGTCTATGTCTGTGGCAGTGTCAAAAAGCCGGGGGTTTATGAAGTCACAAAAGATGCAAGGATTATTTCTGCTGTAGCTTCGGCAGGCGGATTTACAAAGAATGCTTCCAGGGAAGCGGTCAATCAGGCAGAACCTGTGAAGGACGGGCAGCAGATCTATGTTCCCTCAAAGAAGGAAGCAGAAAAGAAGCAGAATGTATCATCAGAAAATGGCTCTTCCCTGGATGGCAGGATAAATCTGAATACAGCATCCAAGGAAGAGCTGATGACGCTTTCAGGTATAGGAGAAGCTAAGGCTTCCGATATTATTTCCTATAGGGAAGAGAACGGAAGCTTTCAGAAACCGGAAGATATTATGAAGATCCGGGGAATCAAACAAGGGATCTACAGTAAGATCAAGGACATGATAACAGTTTAGTTTGAGGTGAAAATATGAAAAAGGTACTGGTTGTTGATGACGAAAAATTGATAGTAAAAGGGATCAAGTTCAGCCTTGAGCAGGATGAGATGGAGGTCGACTGCGCCTATGACGGAGAGGAAGCTCTGGAGCTTGCGAAAGAGAACCAATATGATATCATCCTTCTGGATGTTATGCTCCCGAAACTCACCGGATATGAAGTGTGCCAGGCGATCAGGGAATTTTCAACCGTACCGATTATCATGCTGACAGCCAAGGGTGATGACATGGATAAGATTCTGGGACTGGAGTACGGGGCCGATGATTATGTGACCAAACCGTTTAATATTCTGGAGGTCAAAGCAAGGATCAAAGCCATTCTGCGAAGAAGCATCAGCCATGCAGCTCCTGCAGAGACACCGAGAGTGATTGAAAGCCGCGGCTTAAAGATCGACTGTGACAGCAGAAGGGTTCACATCAACGGAAAAGAAGTCAATCTGACAGCTAAAGAATTTGACCTGCTGGAACTGCTTGTATTCCATCCGAATAAAGTATACAGCAGAGAAGACCTGCTGAACACCGTATGGGGTTATGACTATCCGGGTGATGCAAGAACTGTGGATGTCCACATAAGGCGTCTGCGTGAAAAGATTGAAGTGAATCCGGGAGTTCCAGACTATGTACATACAAAATGGGGGGTAGGTTATTATTTCCAGGCATAAGAAGGACAGATTTTCCTACCTGAAAAGCATGCAGTTCCTCATTTTTATTTCGGTGCTGGTAATCACAGTATTTGTGGTCATTTTGTTCAGCAAGCTTTTGAATGATTCATACAGCAAAAAGGCAGAACAGCAGAAGATTGACGGAGTTGTCAGCCAGTGCCAGTGGCTGGCAGGCCAGGTGGTTGGAGTGGATTTTCTCATTGATGACAGCTCCAACTCTATTTCTAATCAGACCAACGAACTGGCAGCAGGCCTGCACGGGCGGATTATTGTCATAAAGAGCAACTATAAGATAGTAAAAGATACAATGACAGATTATCAGGATAAGTTCTATATCTCTGGTGAGCTGTTAAAAATAATGAACGGAAACAAGAAACGGATTGTGTCCGAGTCGGGCAGAAACGTGGAGATCATGATACCGATCATGAATAAGGGAAGCCGTAAGAAGAAAGTGCTGGGAAGCGTCATTGCAACGATTCCGAAGAGTGATATTGTAGCGGTTTCCAATGAGATGAAGCAGCAGAGAAATATGCTCGTAGTGGCATTTATCATCTGCGGGATGTCTGCCGGGGCCCTTTTAAGCTATTGGCTGACCAAAGATTACAGAAAGATCCAGAAGGATCTGGATTTTATCGCTTCCGGGCATGAAGATGAGGCCATCAGCGTGGTGGGATGTACAGAAGTGAAAAATATGGTCAGCAGTGTCAACGAAATCCTTGCCAAGGCTCAGGTCCTTGAAAATTCACGGCAGGAGTTTGTATCCAACGTGTCCCATGAGCTGAAGACGCCGATGACCTCTATGAAGGTGCTGGCTGATTCTCTTCTGCAGCAGGGCGAGAATGTTCCGGCAGAACTTTACCGCGAATTCATGAACGATATCGTAGCTGAGATTGACCGGGAGAATGTCATTATCTCTGATCTGCTTTCTCTGGTTAAATTAGATAAGAAAGCAGCCAAACTGGAGATTTCCGGCGTGAATATCAATGAACTGCTGGAGATGATCATGAAACGGCTTAAGCCGATTGCAGGACAGAGAAACATTGAGCTGATTCTGGAGTCTTTCCGTCCGGTTACTGCAGAGATTGATGAGGTGAAACTCAGTCTGGCACTGTCCAATCTGATTGAAAATGCAATCAAGTATAACCAGGACAATGGATGGGTGCGTGTATCGCTGAATGCCGACCATAAGTATTTTTATGTGAAGGTTGCAGATTCCGGGGTAGGTATACCGGAAGACTGCCAGGGACAGGTGTTTGAGCGTTTCTACAGAGTTGATAAGGCCAGGTCCAGAGAGACCGGAGGAACGGGACTCGGACTTGCCATTACAAAAAATGCAGTCCTTGTTCACAACGGCGAAATTAAGTTATACAGCAAAGAGGGAGAAGGCACCACATTTACGGTGAGAATTCCTCTGAAGTATCAGGCATAAGGAGGGATACAGTGATAAAAAAACGAACGATTTCTGTGTGTACCCTTTTTGTGCTTGCCTGTGTGCTGCTTTTATGTGCCGGCTGTTCCAAGGAGGAACAGGACGGCACAGAGAGCAAAGACGGAACAGGCATCTATTACACAAACAAGAGCTGTACAAAGCTGATCAAAAAAGATAAAAAGATCAATACTGATATGAACAGTCAGCTGGGGGCAGAGGAGCTTTTGGCACAGATGGAGAAGGTCGAAAAAAGCAGTGAGTATAAAACTGCCATACCGGACAATATTGTCATCAGCAATGTAACAGTTTCCAATAATATTGCATATGTAGATTTTTCTATAGGATATAAGAAGATTGAGCCGAATGAAGATGTCATCTGCAAGGCTGCTATCGTCTATACACTGACACAGCTTAAAGGCGTAGGCTATGTGGAGTTCACTGTCTCCGGCCGCCCGATTATAGATACAGACGGGAAATTGATCGGTGCACTGAACCGTGACAGCTTTCTGTTCGGGGAACTTCCGATGGAGTAAAATTAAATGAATCGTAGACCATTTCTTGCGGTATTTGCAGGCTGTTGGCTTGGAGAATTCACAGCATGTAATAACGTCTGGATGGTTTTTGCAGCGCTTCTCTTTCCGGGGATACTTGTGCTCTTTTTCAGGTACAGGGCCACGGTTGGAAGAAGCGCTGTTTTATTTGTTTTGACAGGCTTTCTTTTAGGCGGGCCTGCGTTTGCCTGCCAGGATCAAAGAATCAAGGGACAGGAAGCAGCTTTGGAAGGCGGGCAGCAGTTAAAAGCTGCCGGTACTGTTGAGTGGAAAGGAAAAACAAAGACAAAAGAGTACCTTTTGGTCTCCCACGTGTTTCTGCCCGATCAGAAGCTTTATCTGGACGGGGATATAATGGTATATGACAATGATTTTGACGGGACAGTGCCCGGGAATAAGATTCTTTTGTCAGGAAAGCTTTCAGCATATGAGAAGCCCACAAATCTGGGAGAGAATGACATGAGGGTTTATTACCTTTCCAGAAATATTGAGTTTTCTATGTTTCCGGAAGATTTAAAGATCACGGACAGGCAGAAAAACATATGGAAAAATGCACTGCTGTCTGCCAGGAACCAACTTGCAGATAATCTTTCTTCACAATACAGTGCGGACATTCTTTCGATTTTTCAGGCGATGATCCTGGGAGACAAGACAGGGATTTCAGACGACACAAAAGATGCGTTTACGCAGAGCGGTATTGTACATATTCTGGCCATCTCCGGCCTGCATATCTCACTGGCCGGCAGGGGGATATACCGTAGATTGAGGAAAGCCGGTACTCCCTTTTATATTTCAGGAGCATTGGGACTTCTCTTTGCCTTTTCTTACTGCGTTATGACCGGGATGTCGGGATCTCCAAAAAGGGCACTTTTAATGTTTCTGATCTTTCTCACGGCTCAGGCTCTGGGCCGTTCCTATGACCTGCTTTCTTCCGGAGGCGCTGCGGGTATTTTTCTGCTGTTAGAGTGTCCGTTCAGATGCGCAGACGCAGCATTTTTAATGTCCATGAGTGCGGTCATCTCGGCAGGTCTCTATGGAGAGATCTTCAGGGGAGAAAAAAAGAAAACAAACTGGGAAAAACAGAAAAGCCGTCTGGTTTTTTGCTGTGTGATCCAGGTCATCATGATGCCGGTTCTTTTATATTTCCAGTATGAATGTTATCCTTATTCTTTTCTGTTTAATTTCTTTATACTGCCTTTGGCAGCAGCGGGATTTACAGCTGGTTTTTTCAGCGCTTTTCTGCCGATTGTATTATTTTCTGCCCCGGCCTCCGGTTTGTTCTCCCTGATTCTTTTTGTTACACGGCTGGCTGAACATGTTCCGTTTGGAAGCGTTGTTTTTGGAAAACCGTCTTTTTTATGGATTCTTGTGTTTTATCTGGAACTTTTTTTCGTTTCACAGGGGATTAAGAAGAAGCCTCTCCGGAGATATGCAGGTCTTCTGGCAGGGGCCTGCTTTCTGGTTCTTGGTTTGGCTAAGGAGGCTGACAAGATTTCTTTTCTGGATGTCGGCCAGGGAGACTGTATCGCCGTGTCTGTGAATCGAAAAGATATGATTCTTGTGGATGGAGGAAGTTCCTCAAAGAAGAATGTGGGAAGGTATATCATAGCTCCGTATATAAAATCCCAGGGATATCAAAAGATCAGTGCCGCTGTGATTACTCACTTAGATTCCGATCACTATTCAGGGATACAGGAGCTTTTGTCAGCAGGAATGATCAAACGGCTTTATCTGCCGGATGTGACAAAGGATCAGGCGTATAAAGCCATAGAGAAAGAAGCTCAAAAGAACCATGTGCCGGTAGGTTATCTGTCCCGGGGAAGTAAATTTTCGGGCCGGGACTGGTCTATGGAGTGTCTGCATCCAGATCCTGATGAAAAGCTGGAGAAAAATGCAGCTTCTCTGGTCTTCCGCCTGGAAGTGCGCCGGTTCTCTGTTCTTTTGACCGGCGATCTGGAAAAGGAAGGAGAGGAGCTGCTGGTACAGAAAGGATTGGAGACTGCGGATGTCCTAAAGGCAGGCCATCACGGTTCTAAAAACGGAACCAGAGAGCCTCTGCTTGACCAGCTTAAGCCGGGGATCGCTGTGATTTCTGCAGGCAGAAATAATCGGTACGGACATCCGCACCAGGAGACCGTAAAGCGCCTGAAGGATTCTAACTGTATGATCCATGAAACCTCCAAAGAAGGGATGCTGTGGTTTTCTATGGAAAGAAAGCGGTGGTATTTGCACTCTAAAATTGATATAATAAAAAAATGAATAAAAAGAAGAAAATAGCAGGCATTGTCCCATGCGCAGGACTTTCCCGCAGGATGGGAGCATTTAAGCCGCTGCTTCCGTTCGGAGACAGCACCATCATCAGGGCAGTGGTTTCAGGTCTTTTGAATGCGGGAGTCTGCAAGGTTTTTGTAGTAGTGGGATGCCGAAGCAGGGAAATAGAAGAAGAACTGCTTTGCCTTGACAGAGTGGAGTTTGTATATAATCCGAATTTTGAGCACGGCGACATGATGCAGTCTGTGCAGCTTGGCCTGGCACAGGCGCTGTCTTTTGACGGGGCAGTGGTGGTGCCGGGGGATATGCCTATGATTTCCGGGAGGACATATGAGACACTTTTTATGTGGTTTGAGGCCGCTTTGCCTACTGTTGTAATCCCTGTCAAGGAAGGGCGGAGAATTCATCCTCCGGTGATCTCCCGCGAGTGTTTTCCATACCTTTTAAAGTTCAGGGGAAACGGAGGGCTCAGACGTGCTCTTCTGCATTTTTCGGAATCTACAGTTTTGGTGACAGTGGAGGATGATCCGGGATGTATGCTGGACACAGACACACCCCAGGATTATGTACGGCTGATGGAATATTACGGTAGAGTGAGGTAAAGACATGGAGTTTCGACAGCTTGAAGCATTTGTTAATGTAGTGCAGTATCACAGCTTTTCCAAGGCTGCAAAAGAGATGTTTTTGTCCCAGCCGACAGTCAGCGCTCATGTAGTATCATTGGAGCAGGAGCTTTCCTGCAGGCTGTTTGACAGGACAACGAAGATGGTAGAGATCACGGAAGAGGGAGAGAAGCTTTACGGATATGCAAAAAAACTGCTGGATCTCAGAGATGAGGCATATACAGAATTTGTGCGTTCCGGGGAGGGAAAGCAGTCCCTTGTGCTGGCGGGGGATTCTATTGCCCTGCAGTATGTTCTGCCGGATATTTTAGAGAAGTTTAAAAAGCTGCACAGCGGTACAGAGGTTTCCTTGGTCCAGAAAAACAGTGCAAAGACAGTGGAGATGCTCTTGGCAAAAGAAGCTGACTTGGGGTTTTTGGGAAGGCATGAGGATGTGCCGGAGCTGACCTTTATTCCCTACGGATGTGACCGTCAGGTAGTGATCGCCCCCAACCAGGAACGGTACCGGAACCTGTTGGAAAATGGTTATACATTGGAAGAACTACTCAGGGAACCTTTTATCTTAAGAGAGCTGACCGATGATACTGAGGAGGATGAGGACCGTTTTTTAGAGGAACACGGCATTGACCTTAAAACTCTGCATGTGGCGGCAAAGATCCATGATAAGGAGATTATGAAGCGGTCAGTGAGCATGGGGATGGGAATTGCAGTTATGCCGCTGAAAGCAGTGGAAGAGGAAGCCCAAAAGGGAAATCTCCTTATTTTTTATCTGGATCTTGAACAAAATGAGAGGACCCTTTATCTGGCTTTCAGGAAAGAGGACGAGGGGCAGGCCGTGCTTGCACAGCTTATGTCATTATGTATAGAATATAACGGAAGAGAGAGACTGTGACTATGAAAAGAGTGTTAGAGCATATAAAAGAGCAGAACTATCAGAATCTATATTTGTTCTATGGCAGGGAAAAGTATCTTGTGGCCCAGACAAGGGACAGATTAAAAAAGGCTTTGATTCCTGCGGAGGACACCATGAATTATTCTTATTTTGAGGGTAAGAAGGCAGATCTTCCGGAGATTCTGGAGCTGCTGCAGACGATGCCGTTTTTTAATGACCACCGTCTCATTGTGCTGGATCAGACGGAACTTGGGAAAAAGAGCAATGAAGATTTTTTAAAAGCGCTGAAAGAAATACCAGACTCGACTATTCTTCTGATCATAGAGGATGAGGCGGATAAAAGGTCTAAAATCTATAAGTATATCAATAAAGAAGGATGTGCAGTATCCTTTGAGACGCCGAAGGAAAAGGAACTGGTTCTGTGGATTGCCCAGATGCTTAAGAAGGAACAAAAAAAGATGACCCAGAAGGATATCCAGCTGTTTCTCTATAAGACCGGGCATGATATGTTCACGATCAAGAATGAACTGGAGAAGCTGATCGGCTATACCAGGGGCCGGGAGGTTATAACTGCCGGAGATTTGGAAGCTCTTACGACCTCCCAGACGACCAATCAGATTTTTGTCATGCTGGAAGCCATTGCAAAGAAGCAGAGGGAGACTGTCCTGAAGCTTTATTATGATTTGATCGAATTAAAGGAATCTCCGTTCGGTATCCTGGCTCTGCTGGTAAGGCAGTGCAACCAGCTGCTGCAGACTCAGTCCCTTGAAGCGGCAGGAAAGTCCCAGGGTGAGATGGCCAAGGAGTTAAAAGTGCCTCCTTTTGTGGCAGGAAAATTAAAACAGCAGGTTCGTTTGTTTAAAAGGGAAGAACTGTATACGATGATCCAGAAATGTGCGGCTACTGATGAAGGCATCAAGACCGGAAAGATTGCAGACAGGATCGGAGTGGAACTTCTGTTAGTTGAATTCAGCAGATAAAACAGGATTCCAAGGAATTTTGACAAACAAAAAAAGAGCTGACGGTTGGCTCTTTTTTTCTGCTGTATTTTTTAATTAAGCTACGTTGTTGACAGCTTTTGTTAAACGGGAGATTTTTCTTGCAGCAGTGTTCTTGTGGTAGATTCCTTTTGATGCTGCTTTGTTGATCTCTGAGATGCAGGCTGTTAAAGATTCGTTTGCTGCAGTTTTATCTCCTGCTGCGACAGCTGCTTCTACCTTTTTGATATATGTTTTCACTTTTGTTTTGATCGCTTTGTTTCTTTCTGTTTTTGTGTTGATTACAAGAATTCTCTTCTTTGCAGATTTAATATTTGCCAATGTGGGCACCTCCATATAATAATTGTACTTATCTTTTCGTTCGGTGTTTACTTTGAAGCGAGACACGGTATAGCTTCTATAAACATACTTCTCTATTTTATAGAAATCTGGCCATTCTGTCAATGCAAAGTTACCTGTTTTTACATATTTTTTTTGTTTCTTTTCATACTAAGGACAGGAAGAAAGGAGAAAAGGATGCAGAACAGAACAGATTTAGCGTTAGAACTGAAAGAAGAAGCAGAGGAAGAATCAAAATTAAAAGGTGTTTCCATGAAAACCAGAATAGATGCTTCCAATCATATCAAAGAGACAAGAATCACTATAACAGACAAAGAAGGGGAACAAGTGCTCGGAAAGCCTATGGGACAGTATATTACCATAGAGACAAAAGACTTGTCAGCCAATGACGGCAGTTACCACAAAGAAATGAGCGAAGCACTGTACCTCAATTTAAAAGAACTGATTCCAAGAAATGCAAAGGTATTTGTAGCAGGACTCGGGAACTCAGAGGTGACAGCAGATTCCCTGGGCCCGAAGGTAGTCGGCAATCTCTGGATTACCCGTCATTTAAAAAGAGAAGGATATTTGAAAGATGCCATTGAACTGAGTGCCATTGCACCGGGGGTTATGGCACAGACCGGAATTGAGACGTCAGAGGTGCTGGAAGCGCTGGCTGAAAAAATTCAGCCGGATATTCTCATTGCTGTCGATGCCCTGGCAGCCAGAAGCTCCTACAGGCTCAATAAAACCATTCAGATCAGTGATACAGGGATTGCGCCTGGATCCGGAGTGGGCAATCACAGGAATGAAATCACAGAAAGAACCGTGGGAATTCCGGTTCTGGCCATCGGAGTCCCGACTGTCATCTCAGTGCCGGCGATTATCAGCGATATTGTGGGAAATGAATCAGACAACGGAGATATTTTGGAAATGCTGGATGAAGACTTTACATCCATGCATGTGACGCCGAAAAATATCGATGAATCTATCAAGCGCATCAGTTATACGATTTCAGAGGGAATTAATCATTTACTGCATAATCATATAAAAGCTGAATAAAATGATGATATGGGGAAAAAGAAAAGAGCAGCAGGATGTGTTTTATTTGCTGTCTTTATGATCATGGGAATCCGTTATATTGCCGGGCACCAGGATGTGATGTCCATCGCTGTCCAGAACTATTATCTAAAAGCGGTGAATGAGCTGGTCCCGTCCTATCACAGCAGCGGACAGCCGATTTACGGATCGGTGCTCAATAAGATCATAACGACTTACCGGAATGACATTGTCCCGTCAATCTGTTTCAGCGAAAACTATTCCCAGGTTAAAAGTTCTGATTTAGTGACAAATCAGTTTTATGATCTGGAAGAGAATGAACAGAGCGGAGTCCATGTAGAAGAGGTGCCGGTAAAAAAGACGGTATTTAACAGCAAAAAATGGAACAATCCGAATTATTTAAGAAAATATATTTATCAGGTAGACAGCACTACGATGGTAACAAACAGTGAGATTAACGGAAAGGTTCTTTTAAACAAGGACCTTTCCCTGAAAAAATCCAGGGAGCCGCAGATCTTAATATTTCATACTCATGGCAGCGAGGCGTACAGAGACAGCAGGAAAGGAGAAAAGTCAGACACTGTCATCGGAGCCGGAGATGTTCTGACAAAGCTCCTGGAAGATCAGTATGGGATCAAAGTAGTCCATGACAGGGGAATCTATGATGTAAAGAACGGAAAAGAGGACCGGTCTAAAGCATATTATTATGCGGCTGCAGCCGTAGAAAAATATTTGAAGAAATATCCGAGCATTCAGGTGGTGATTGATCTCCACCGGGACGGTGTGAAAGAGAGCACTAAACTTGTGACAAAACAAAACGGAGTGGAGATGGCTCAGTTTATGTTCTTTAACGGCATCAGCCGTACTGCAAAAAACGGAGATATCAAATATCTGAAAAACCCGAACAAAAAAACAAATCTGGCATTCAGTCTTCAGCTTCAGGCAGAGGCAATGAAGAAATATCCAGGTCTGACAAGAAAGATTTATATTAAGGGATACCGGTATAATCTGCATTACAGGGGCAGAAGTCTTCTGATTGAGCTGGGAGCACAGAATAATACGGTGAAACAGGCCAAAAATGCGATGAAACCACTGGCAGAAATTTTAAATGATGTGTTGTTTCCGTAGGGAATATGATATAATATAAAAAATAATATCGTTAAAATAAGGGAGATACATATGAATAAAAAATGGATACAATTTGCAGCAGGGGCAGCACTTGTCACCGGGCTTCTGGCAGCTCCGGGACTGCCGGAATTTGCACAGCCGGTAAAGCAGGTCGAAGCAAAGGGCAAGACCTACACGATTACACCTAAGTCAAAGCCAAAAAAGAAAAATTATCTCAAATCCAATAAGTATACCAAGTATACAAAAAATTATTATACATTGAGGGACCGGCTGGAATCTCTTGAAAAAAGCAAGGGCGGGACGATTATTTTCAAAAAGGGCACTTATACATATACAAATGCGGTGTTTGTGCCGTCCAATGTAAAGATCATTTTCCGTGACGGGGTCGTGATTAAAAAAGGCTCCAAAACCGGAGCTAAAAGCCTGAAACCATCCACATCCATCTTTCAGCTTGTGAAGCCAAGCAAGAGCAAGAAAAAGAAAGTGTACGGCAAATATGACGGGACTAAGAATATCACATTTGAAGGGCAGGGCAATGTCACTGTAGATCTGAAGTATTTCAACAAGGGAATTGCCATTATAGCCGGCCATAATAAAAATATCAAAATCAACAATATCAAGTTCCGGAATATGAAGAACGGACATTTTATTGAGATGGATGCCAACGAGAATTCTTCTGTAACCAACTGCAGTTTTACCAACGCCAAGGGAGATATCGTAAAGGAGGCCATCAATCTGGATACTCCGGACAGAACTACAAAAGGATGGTCACAGCCGTGGAGCAAGTTTGATAAAACCCCGAATAAGAATGTGACCATTGACAAGTGCAGTTTCAATAACTTAGGGCGTTCAGTGGGTACCCACAAGTACAGCAGCGGCAAATACCACACCAATATTACGATCAGCAACTGTACGATAAAAGGGATGAAGAAGGATGCAATCCGTATGATGAACTGGAAATCTGCCAAGATCACCGGCAATGTCATTTCCGGAACGAAAAAGGGCAATTACCGTGCCATCCTTGGATCCGGTGTCTATTATCCAGTCATAAAAGATAACAAACTGATTAATTTTGACCGTGCCGTACAGTTTATGCCGTGGAAGAATTCAGGTCCGGGAAGCAGCTATAAAACAATCTATAATGAATTCTCTGATTACAGTTATCAATGTCTGAAACAGAACAAATGCTCCGGCGTACGGGAAAATTATGTACGGATTAATTGGAGATATAAAGATTTTGCAGAAAAACATTCTAAAACTATTTATTTAGAGACATATTAGATTTAGAAATGAAAAAGGTTGAAATGGACTTTCAGCCTTTTTTTTGCTATACTGAATCGAATATCTTTATTTGTAACAGGAGGAAACTATGACAGCCGATCAAAATAAAATACGCAATTTTTGTATTATTGCACATATAGATCACGGTAAGTCCACGCTGGCGGACCGGATCATTCAAAAAACAGGAACCCTTACAGACCGGGAGATGCAGGAACAGGTGCTTGACAATATGGACCTGGAGCGGGAGAGGGGAATCACAATCAAGTCTCAGGCAGTCCGTATCGTCTATAAGGCAAAGGACGGGGAAGAGTATATTTTCAATCTGATCGATACACCGGGCCATGTGGATTTTAATTATGAGGTTTCCAGAAGTCTGGCGGCCTGTGAAGGAGCGGTTCTTGTTGTGGATGCCGCACAGGGAATTGAAGCGCAGACTCTGGCAAATGTTTATCTGGCGCTGGATCATGACCTGGAGATTATGCCGGTCATTAATAAGATCGATCTTCCCAGCGCAGAGCCGGAGAGAGTAAAAACAGAGATTGAGGATGTGATTGGAATCGAAGCTTCCGATGCGCCTCTGATCTCAGCAAAAAACGGGATTAATATAGAAGATGTGCTGGAACAGATCGTAGCCAAGATTCCGGCGCCGTCCGGGGATCCGGAGGGACCGCTTCAGGGGCTGATTTTCGACAGTATTTATGATGCCTATAAGGGTGTAATTATTTTTGCAAGAATCAAAGAAGGAACAATCCGTCCGGGAACCAGAATGAAAATGATGGCATCAGGTGCAGTGGCAGAGGTAGTCGAAGTAGGCATTTTCGGAGCAGGACAGTATATTCCGGCAGAAGAACTCAGTGCCGGGATGGTAGGATATGTGACAGCAAGCTTAAAGAATGTCCATGACACCACAGTGGGGGATACGATCACCGATGCAGACAACCCTTGTGCTGAGCCTCTTCCGGGATATAAAAAAGTAAATCCGATGGTGTTCTGCGGGCTCTATCCAACAGACGGGGCCAAGTATCCGGATCTTCGGGATGCTCTGGAAAAGCTTCAGCTCAACGACGCCTCACTGCAGTTTGAGCCTGAGACATCGGTAGCTCTCGGATTTGGATTCCGATGCGGATTTTTAGGACTTCTGCATTTGGAGATCATTCAGGAGCGTCTGGAAAGAGAGTACAATCTGGATCTTGTGACAACCGCGCCGGGCGTTGTATACCGTGTATACAAGACGGACGGCACTATGATCGAACTGACGAATCCATCCAATCTTCCGGATCCGTCCCAGATTGATTATATGGAAGAGCCTATTGTGTCTGCAGAGATTATGGTGACATCTGATTATGTTGGGGCTATTATGGGACTCTGCCAGGAGCGCAGAGGTGTGTATATCGGAATGGAATACATTGAGGAAGGACGCGCCGTTTTAAGGTATGAGCTACCGCTCAATGAGATTATTTACGACTTCTTTGATGCCCTGAAATCACGTTCCAGAGGATATGCTTCGCTGGATTACGAAATGAAGGGATATCAGCAGTCAGAACTGGTAAAACTGGATATCCTGATCAACAAAGAGGAAGTGGATGCACTGTCCTTTATTGTCCACGCGGAGACAGCCTATGAGCGGGGCAGGAAGATGTGCTCAAAACTGAAAGAGGAAATACCGAGACATCTGTTTGAAATTCCTATACAGGCGGCAGTGGGCAGCAAAATTATTTCCAGAGAGACGGTTAAAGCTATGAGAAAGGATGTCCTTGCCAAGTGCTACGGCGGAGACATCTCCAGAAAACGAAAGCTTTTGGAAAAACAGAAACAGGGTAAGAAGAGAATGCGCCAGGTTGGAAATGTAGAGATTCCGCAGGAAGCATTTATGAGCGTGCTGAAGTTAGATGAAGACTAGAGAATTAGAACTGTATCTCCACATCCCATTCTGCAAAAGGAAATGCAGTTACTGTGATTTTTGTTCTTTCCCTGCGGGGGACAGCCAGATCAGTACGTACATGAAAAAGCTGGAACAGGAAGTCAGTTACTGGGGAGAACGCCTTTCTGGCTGGACAGTGAGCACAGTATTTATCGGAGGGGGAACACCCTCCCTGATTCCGGCAGGACAGATCGAATCTCTGATGAGCACAGTCAGGGATTCTTTTTCCTGTGCCGAAAACTTAGAATGCAGCATAGAGGCCAACCCGGGCACGGTTACAAAAGAGAAGCTTGAGGTTTACCAGGAATCGGGCATTAACCGGATCAGTTTCGGTCTCCAGAGCACAAGAGAAGAAGAACTGAAAATTTTGGGAAGGATACACAGTTTTGAAGATTTTGTCTCGGGATATTATACGGCCAGGGAGTGCGGATTTAAAAATATCAATGTAGATCTTATGAGTGCAGTTCCCTGCCAGACTCTAAAAACCATGGAGCAGACCTTGATAAAAACCGCAGAGCTGAAACCGGAACATATTTCGGTCTACAGTCTGATTATAGAAGAGGGAACCCCTTTTTATGAAGACAAAGGGCTGGGCCGTCTGCTGCCCTCAGAGGATGAGGATGCAGCCATGTATGAACTGACAGGTGAGCTTTTGGGCAGCTTTGGATATGAACGGTATGAGCTGTCCAATTATGCAAAGCCTGGCTTTGAATGCAGACATAACTGCGGTTATTGGAACCAGACTCCGTATTTGGGCCTTGGACTTGCCGCATCCTCTTATTTTGAGGGAAAACGGTTTTCAAATCCATCCGGTATGGAGGAATATCTTTCAACTCAAAATCCGGGCAGATATTTTGCTGAGGAAAGAAGTCTCTCTGAAGAAGAGGAGATGGAAGAGTATATGTTTTTGGGGCTTCGGATGACAAAGGGAATATCAAAAGCTGATTTCCTGCAGCGGTTCGGGAGAAGCATCCGGGAAGTGTATCAGAAACCGATTCGGGAACTTTCAGAAAAAGGACTGCTGAAACAGGATTCTGACAGGATTTGGATTCCAAAGCAGGCCCTGTTTCTTAGCAATCAGGTGATGGCAGAGTTTCTTTTATAAGTCCAGAAGTTTCTGAACATTGATCTGTCCCCAGCCCTGGTGGTTTCTTGGGGTGGACAGCTTGTCACAATTATACCGCAGCTTCATTTTTACATCTTTGTTTGTATAATATGGATACCGTTCCAGAAGCAGGGCGACTGCTCCCGAAACTGCCGGAGTAGCCATAGATGTGCCGCTTTTTATACTGTATCCGCTGTTTAAGCCGCAGGAATAAATATTTGTTCCCGGAGCCACTACGTCCGGTTTCATGACACAGGAGGAAGTAGGCCCCCGGCTGGAATAATTCTTTGCAAAACGCTGGGAACCCATGGGGCGGACTGCATCATCGCTGGAGCCTACAGTAATGATTTTACGGCTGTTTCCGGGAGCTGTAATCGAACTGTCACGGGGACCATTATTTCCGCTGGCGATACAGACCACCAGCCCGTCATCCCAGAGCTGGTTTACCTGCTGCACGATAGCATTGGCGCCTTCATCGCTGCCGGAAGCGGGAGTGCCGATGGAGATATTAACGATACGAATGCCGTACTGTTTGTGAAAGTGATGGATCCAGGAAAGGCCATTTAAAAAGGTCCGCTGGTTTCCGTTTCCCAGAGCGTCCAGCACTTTGATGGAAATAATATGTGATTTCGGTGCAATACCGAGATTTGCGGACGCCGCGATCCCGGTGATGTGGGTCCCGTGTCCATTGTCGTCATAGGGGGAGGTCCTGTGATGGACATAATCTATAAATCCGGCGATCCGCTGATCAGCCGGATAAAATTCTTTATGGGGATAAATACCGGTATCCAGAAAGGCAATTCCGATTTTATTCCCGAAGAAGCCATGTTTGTGGGCGATATCTGCGTGAATCATCTGTGATATGAGCTTCATAAATACTGTCTCCTAATATGTGTTATAGTATAGAATACGCTGGGACTGAAGAAAAGACATGAGTTTTTTCGGCTGCAAAACGGAACGATAGGAGGAATCTGCAAAGTGAAAATTTTTGAGATACAGGACAGAACAGAAATGCTCATAAATCAGCTGTATAAAATCTGGGAAAGATCGGTGAAAGCCACACATTTGTTTTTATCTGATCAAGAGATTGAAAAAATTGCGGAGTATGTTCCGACTGCAATAAGAGAAATACCCCACCTCATCATTGCTGAAGATGATGACCAGACCCCTGCCGCTTTTATGGGAATCGGCAGTAAAAAGCTGGAGATGCTTTTTATTGATCCTGAAAAAAGAGGAACAGGATTGGGAAGAGAGCTTGTCCGTTTTGGGATAAGTGTTTTTTCTGTAAACGAATTGGGCGTAAATGAACAGAACCCACATGCAAGAGGATTTTACGAGCATATGGGTTTTCAGGTTTATAAAAGAACAGATACAGATGAACAGGGCAATCCATATCCTATTTTGTATATGAGGCTGCCGTAATCAGTCCCACTGAAAGAATTTCAGTGCGATGGCGGTGCAGACAGCAGCAGTGACGGCGACAGAGATGACAGGAATTATGACACTGCCGAGGTTCTCTCCTAAGGAAGCAGCTTTCAGTAGCTTAATTCCCTGCGTCAGCGGCAGAAAATCAGAGACCGTCTGCAAAGATTCAGGCATAATTTCATAAGGCAGTGTGGCGCCGGAAAAGATCAGCATGGGGAAGTACAGTATACTTGCAATAACACCGGCGATTTTTGCATTCGGTGCAGTTCCGCCCACCATGATGCCGATGCTGAACATTGACACAATCGTTAAAAGGTAGCAGCCGAAAAAGCCTGCAGGATTTCCGCGGAATTCATAACCAAAGAAAAAAACAGCCTCCAGATACAAAAGAAAAAGAGATGTAACCGAATATATGGCGTACACCGCAGTCTGTACGGATAACAGCATGACAGGACTGACCGGAGTGACTTGATAACGCTTCAAAATACCTTTGCTCCGGTAATCGGATATGACCAGAGGCAGTCCCATAACTCCTCCTGCACAGATTGATATTGTGGCGGCAGCCCCAAAAGACTGTTCAAAAAAGGTGTATCCGGCTCCGTCCAATGCGGGTTTGTTTCCATAAATGATCCCCACGACTGCCAAAACAATCAGGGGAACACAAATCGCAAAGATAAACATATCCATACCGCGCAGGGATAATTTTAATTCTGTTTTCAGCATTGTCTTAAATGTTTTCATAGTTTTATTCCTCCTCTGTATACCATAGATAAGCATCTTCGAATGTTTCGCAGGGACTTGTACGGACCGCTTCGGAGACAGTACCGTAAAACACGGACCGCCCCTTTTTCAAAATGCAGATGCAGTCGCACAGGGTCTCTATTTCATCCATAAAATGTGAAGTTAAGAATATCGTCAGGCCGTTTGTTTTGAGTACGGAGAGAATGTTCCAAACCTCACGCCGGGCTTTGGCATCAAGCCCGGTTGTCAGTTCATCTAAAAAGACGATTTCCGGATCAGGGATCAGCGCGAGTATGATGAACAGCCGCTGCCTTTCTCCGCCTGACAGGTCTTTGACCGGACTTTTTTGCTTATGGGAAATCCCGAATTTTGTGAGCAATTCCAAGGGGTTTTTGGGTTTGCTGTACAGAGATGCTGTGACTTCGCAAAGTTCCCTTACCGTGATATTTTCCTGATATTCTGTTTCCTGAAACTGCACCCCTATTCTTTCAAACAGCTGTCTGCGTTTTGACAGCGGATTGCTGCCTAAAATAGAAATATTTCCGCTGTCCGCTGATTTTGTTCCCAAGATGCATTCAATTGTGGTACTTTTTCCTGCACCATTAGCCCCGATTAGTCCGAAAACCACTCCGCGTCTGACCGACAGAGAGACATTGTCAACCACAGGTATCCGGTTGTAAGACTTCCTCAAGTGTTCCACTTTCATAACATTTTGCATGTTTCATACCTCCTTGTTTTGATAAAAAAAGAATACCACCAACAGAAACATTGGTGGTAAAGTGGAAGGTTTAAGAAAATTTAATTTTCATACTCTGAAGTTTTAATATCATCTTTTCTGCATTTTTCTCAGCGTCCTGCAGTGATGTGATGAGTTTATCACACACTGCAATGATATCATCATCTGTTTTCGGCGTATCTAAAACTCCTTTAATATCACTCTGCGGGTCCTTGGACAATTGGTGCAGCAAACGCAGAATGGACTCTAAAGAATAATTGGCACACCGAAGGGAGCGGATGATCTTTAGACGCTGTATATCCTGATCAGTGTACACCCGGTATCCGTTTTCTCTGCGTTTTACAGTCAGCAGACCGTTCATCTCCCAGTTCCGCAGGGCGTCCATAGATATGCCGAGATATTGGGAGACCTCTTTTCGTTTTAGAAAATGGGTGTTTTGTTTCTTTCCGCCGGATAAAATCTGTTTTACTATTTCGATCGCTTCCTCAGCATTTGCCTGTTCCTGTCTGATTTGATTCAAATATTCCTCTGTAAGCAGCAAAGCTGTGTCAAAATCGCCTGCAGCAGATACTTTAACCATCTGTACAATTTTTTTTCTTAAGCCGTTCTGCAGAACTTCAATTTGAAAAGCAAGCCGAGCAAGCTGGAATTGTTCAATGTGAACGTCCGTAAAAATACGGTAGCCATTGGACTGCCGCTCTGGTTTGGGTATCATACCCCATTGTTCATAAAGCCGTACTGTGTTTGGGTGTATCCCGATAATTGCTGCGATTTCTGAAGTCTTGTAAGTATTCATTTATGACTGCCTCCGTTTCTGAATTATTTTAACACAGACAGGAAGTCTGGTGCTATAGTGGAGGGCAGAATTGGGAGCTTCTCTGTATTTAGAACAGAACAACTGGATAAATGAAAGAAAAGACATTGGAACAAACAAGTCCAATGTCTTTTTTCTTAGTTAAATCCAATAAATTTCCGTGCGGCTTTGTAGGCTGCGATGACAACTTTTCTTCCTCCGTAGCCCGGAAGGTTTACAGCATTGCCAATCAGGGAACTCCGAATCTGGCGGTAGAGCTTTTGGTTTTTGGATTTCAGATATTTCCAGAGATCTTTTTTCATCTGAATATGTTCCGGAGTACCGGACTTGATAGCGATGACAGAGGATACGGTCATAATAATACTCAGATAATGCTTCATATAGCGGTACAATGGTTTGTTGACCAATTCAAAGCTGCTCATATAGTCAATCATAGCCTTTGTGACAAAAAACTGCTGGTCAATCCGTTTGATCATATTGACTTCGTTTACGGACTGATCGTCTCTGCCGATAAAGTAGCGGTAGAAATTTACATCCAGATAATAAATGGTCTTTACATAAGGAAGCGGCTTGAAAACATACAGATTATCCACATAAAAAGTATGTTCCGGCAGACACAGGCGGCACTCGTGCAAAAGAGAAGTACGGTAGATGACAGAGTGCATAAGAATGTACTGGCTTAAAGGAAAGCGCTTCACATCATCCCATGTAAATTGCTGCTCAACCGGAATCGTATGGCGGTAGTGGATGACTGTTTTTCTTTTTACACCCTGCTTTTCATAAACATAGTTGGACATAAACATGTCTATAATAGTTCCCTGCCGGTAAAATGATTCCAAGGTCTTGAGAATTTCCTCATAGGCATGCTCATTTACCCAGTCATCACTGTCCACGACTTTAAAATAAAGTCCTTTGGCATGGGCAATGCCGGTATTTACAGCACCTCCGTGGCCTTTGTTTTTCTGGTGGATTGCCCGGCAGATGCTGGGATATTTGTTTTCATATTCATCGGCAATCATGCCGGTATTGTCAGTGGAACCATCGTCAATGATCAGGATCTCGACCTTGTCTCCGCCAATCAGCAAAGTATCAATGCAGTGTCTCATATATTCCTGAGAATTGTAACACGGTACGGCAAATGTTAATAATTTCATTTTGTAACCTCCTAAAAATGGTACTCTGTCTATTATAAACAAACTTCGGCAAAAATGCTATGAGTTTTTCTCCACTATCTCCAGTCGGCTCTGGAAAGGCCTCCTTCCGACAGTGAAGAAAAACTTATCGCTGAAAGGCGCCTTCTGTTATATGACTGCCCTTCTCCAGCAGACATTATGTCCATTTTGACCAGTTCGGAGGCCTTGCATTCGAAGGGATGTTAGTTTTTCTTCTTGAGGCAAAGATTCGGAGGCGGTGCGCAAAGCGCAGTGAGGCTGTTTGAACGAAGTGAGTTCCGAACGGGCCGCCGGAGAAGCTTTGCTGAAAGTTAGAAAAT
>NZ_JAGZSD010000045.1 GCF_018381315.1 Anaerostipes sp.
AACACACGGATCAATCGCGGAAGCAAAAGAATCTGATGAAAAAGGATATGTACCATTCGGACTTGTGACAAACAAGGCAGTGATGAAGAGAGACGTGAAAAAGGGTCAGCTTCTCACTTATGATGATGTTGAATTAGATAAGTCTACTTTGATCTATCAGCTGAGAAAAGAACAGGACGCTATGTACGGAAGAAACGTTTTATAGTCCTGGTATTAAACTTAAGAAGGAGCCTTCCGAAGGCTCCTTCTGTATTCTTATTGCCTCTCAAAGAGTGAGGGGCCTAAGTGATGAGGCGGCTCGTCCGCTTTGTTCATTCAGACCAGTGCCAGAGCTGTCTCTTCATCCGTAAAGAAAGAATTGACAAGTTTTAAGGACAGGGCCACATCAATGATCTGTACTTTGTGAAGCCCGTCTGCCACCCCGATGGAAACACGGGAATTTTTGGCGGCCTTAAAGATATCTGCTTTAATTAAATGTTTGGTTGATTCTGTTTCTACTGTCTCTCCTTCCTTTGTCAGAAACTGAAGTGCCACATCCCCTATGGCATGAGCTGCTTTTAACTCTGCAATCTCCTGTTCACTCAGGATGTTATAGCAGGTAAGAATGGAGGTTTCAAAGCTTCCAAGACCCATCAGAAGTATATCAGCGTGTTCTCCAAGGGTTAAGATCTCTCTTGTATGTTCATTGGAGATTAATGTTTCATATTCTTCTTTGGATGAGCAAAAGGCCGGGATGTGAAGCATCTTTGCTGTACCGCCTATTGTATTTGCAAGCTGCAGAGTGTTGTAGGTTGGAAGGGCTTCAAAGGACTCACCAAAACTTCCTGCCAGAGGAACTGTCTGTACATCGGGAAAATGGAGCGGATGCATTTCACGGATAAAACGGGACACAGCATTTCCCCAGCCCACGCCCACAATGTCTTTTGGCTTCAGCTGTGAGATGAAATAATCCGCGGCAGCCTGTGCCACATAGTCGCGGTTTTGGTCCTTTGTGCTGATGACACCCGCATAGTTCAGTCCGTATTTTTCTTTCAGAGCTTCCTCAAGCTGAGAATTTCCTGCTACGGGGGAGTTGATCTCTATTTTTACAATGCCCAGGTCTTCTGCTCTGGACAGCAGCTTAGATACCCAGGGTCTTGATATATTCAATTTTTTAGCAATCTCCTGCTGGGACAGCTTGTTTTTATAGTACAGATTCGCCACCAGAACGATTTTGTCCAGCATAGTATCTGCGTTTTCTTTTTTTTTCATAAGGTTAACCTCTCGATTCTGATTTAGTTAAGGCACATATGTAACTGCTTGCTAAGAGGATTATAAGGCATATTTATAGGGTTTTCAAGGATTTTCTGAAAAAATACATTTTGCTATTGACGAACATATGTAAAGTGACTATAATGAACTTAACAAAAGTAATTAACAAGCACATATGTAACTATCAGAGGTGAGACAGAAGATTTTGAAAATACAGGATTCGTTCCTGAGTGTTTTATGAAAGGAGCCAAACCAAATGAATGGAATTTCAGTCTTTTTGTTCATCATTTTCGTATTGTTTGTTGTTCAGGCTGTCGGAGGATATTTTCAGGTGAAGGATTACAGAAGAGCAGTAAAGAGAGTTCATCAGCTTGGAAATGTAGGAATCGGACAGAAAAAAGGAAGACTGCTCTCAGGGAATATTGTCATGATTGCCTGTGATCAGAATGGGGTTATCACCGGGGGAGAGATTATGGAGGGGTTAAGTTTTCTGACAAAATTTAAACCAATCAAAGAGTTTCTCGGAAAAGAACTTGTGGGAACCAGCATTTACGAATACCTGAATGAAGTGAGACAGTTCGAAAAGAAGAGACGGAAATACTACAAAGGTTATATCAGAGCTTTAGAAGCTTTGGATATGAGGTTCCAGGGAACGGTCCTGTAGTCTGCAGCAAGATATATAGAATGTCATTTATAATTCACCGGCTAGTTTGTTCTATATATAAACCAAGTCAACGCACTGAAAGAAGGAGGAGAAGATATGGAAATTATCTCAAACGCTGCCAACGGATTTATCAAGCTATTCCAAGAAGGCGGTACCACATTCATGGGATGGGTAACCGGAATCATCCCGCTGGTTGTCTGCCTGATGACAGCAGTAAACTCAGTAATCAAG
>NZ_JAGZSD010000046.1 GCF_018381315.1 Anaerostipes sp.
AAAAGCGTGAATCCGAATTATCATTGATTCAGATGCAGATGACTCCCCATTTTTTCTACAATATCCTTGAAAGTATCTGCGGCCTTATTGTGATGGATGATAAACGGACCGCTATCCATACCATCAGTCTTCTGTCCGGCTTTTACAGAGGGGTGCTGAATAAAGGCAAGGAGATTATTTCCATCGAAAAGGAATTGGATATTGCGGTCAATTATCTGGAAATCATGAAAATCTGCCATCCGGATAAATTTAAGTATGTGATTGACTGTCCTAAACCAGTTAAAAAGCAGAGCATCAATAAGCTGACGCTGCAGCCGATTTTGGAAAATGCCATCCATCATGGCTTTGACCAGATGCCGTCAGGAGGAATGATCTGTATTGCAGGAAGGCTGGAGGATCATAAGGTGATACTGGAAATCAGCGATAACGGAAAAGGGATTGGGATGGATTGTTTAAATGACAGGGACAGGGAGAAGGGGTTCCATATGGAGAGCTTCGGACTGGCCAATACGGATGAACGGATTAAACTTTATTTTGGCAGGGAATATGGGATATCCATCGTGGGGCAGCAGCGGGGAACCAGAATCCGGATTGAACTTCCCGCAATGGAATGAATTTACAAACACGCTTTTAGGTAAATAGTAAAATCAGGGGGAATGGGAATGCTCAAGGTAATGGTTGTGGATGATGAAATGCTGATCCGGAAGCGAATTATTCTGGGATTTGACTGGGAAGCCATGGGGTATGAAATTGAAGACGAGGCAGGGGATGGGGCAGGTGCCCTGGAGCTTTTTGCACAGAAGCAATATGACCTGGCCATTGTGGACATTGCCATGCCTGGCATGAATGGGATTGACCTGGTTAAAAAAATCCGGGAACTGCAGTATCAGACCCATATTATCTTTCTTACAGGCCACAGCGATTTTAAATACGCGCAGCAGGCAATCCAATACGGGGTTTATGATTATATCCTGAAGCCCATCCATGAAGAAGAGTTCATAGCGGTCCTGAAGAAACTTCACATGAAAATCGAAAAGGAAAACAGCCGGGCAGTCCTGTTTAACGAACTGGAGAAAAAGAAGGAGATTGCCAGGGCTAACGGAGTGATAAATGTAATATAACCATAAAAAAGGATGAAAGGACAAGAAATATGAAAATTTTAATTGATGATGCAGATTTGGAAAAAATACGGGAAATATACTGTGTTTATTCTGTAGATGGTGTTACCACCAATCCCACGATACCTGCAAAAACCGGAAAACCGCCCTTTGAAATCTTAAAAGGAATTCGGGAATACATAGGTCAGGAAGCAGAACTTCATGTGCAGGTTGTTGCGGGCCATGCAGAAGGAATGCTTGAGGATGCCCGCAGAATTTTAAAGGAATTGGGCGAGAATACATATATTAAAGTTCCTGTTACAAGAGAAGGACTTAAGGCAATAAAGGCATTGAAAATGGAAGATGTGAATGTGACAGCCACTGCTGTCTATACCCGTATGCAGGCTTTCCTGGCAGGCAAAGCTGGAGCCGATTATACGGCACCCTATGTGAACCGTATAGATAATCTGGGTGCAGATGGATTGAAAACAGCTAAAGATATTCATGATATTTTCAAAAGAAATGGTATGAGGACAGAAGTACTTGCAGCCAGTTTTAAGAATTCACAGCAGATATTGGAATTGTGCGAGTATGGAGTTGGTGCTTCTACCATTGCACCGGACATTATGGAGGGGATGATAAAAAATGAATGTGTAACGGCCGCCGTAGAACGGTTTGTTTCTGATTTTGAGCAATTGTGCGGAACGGGAAAGACAATGTCAGATTGCTAGAACGTTTTATGCATACGCTGGCGCATCATTTCAGGAGGAAGGTATGAAAACAGTTGGATTTGATATTGGGGGTACGCAACTTCGGGCAGCTATATTTGACGAGGCAAGAAAGATGACTGACAGCTATCGGACTGAAAATGATAAGGGGATAACAGCTGCCTTTAATATGGATAAGCTTATTGATTTTATTCTTAGTAAACCATACCAGTATAAGCGGATTGTAATAGGGTGCCCCGGAACTATGGATATAAGGTTAGGTAAACTTTTATGTCCGCCAAATCTGATTGGCTGGGATGGATTTGAG
>NZ_JAGZSD010000029.1 GCF_018381315.1 Anaerostipes sp.
TTTTCTTCTTGAAGCAAAGATTCGGAGGCGGTGCGCAAAGCGCAGTGAGGCTGTTTGAACGAAGTGAGTTCCGAACGGGCCGCCGGAGAAGCTTTGCTGCAAGTTAGAAAATCTTACATCCCTGAGACAGCAAGCCGAAGAACTGGTCAAAATGTCACAATATTTAAAAACCCCTCTATAAGTTTAGAGGGGTTTGTCATAACTTTAACTATTCTGTTTAAGCAAACTTAGCTGCGTCAACCTTGACACCAGGTCCCATTGTAGATGTGATAGTCACATTCTTGAAATACTGACCTTTTGCTGCTGACGGTTTTGCTTTAATAATAGCATCTATTAACGTCTGGAAGTTGTCCGCTAACTGTTCTTCTGTAAAAGAAGCCTTACCTACTGGTACATGAATGATGTTGTTCTTGTCCAGTCTGTATTCGATCTTACCAGCTTTGATATCTTCGATAGCTTTTGTCACATCCATAGTTACAGTACCGGCTTTCGGGTTCGGCATTAAACCTTTCGGTCCGAGGTCACGTCCTAAACGTCCTACAATACCCATCATATCCGGTGTTGCAACAACAACGTCAAAATCAAACCAGTTTTCTTTCTGGATCTTCGGAATCAGTTCTTCTCCTCCGACAAATTCTGCTCCTGCTGCCTTTGCTTCTTCTGCTTTTGCATCTTTAGCAAATACAAGGACACGTACTTTTTTACCAGTACCATGAGGCAGTACAACTGCTCCACGGATCTGCTGGTCAGCCTGGCGTCCGTCTACTCCGAGACGGAGATGTGCTTCAATTGTCTCATCAAATTTGGCATTTGCCGCCTGTTTTACTACAGATACTGCTTCCTGTACATCGTAAAGCTTAGTTCTGTCTACTAACTTGGCAGCCTCTGCATATCTTTTTCCTTTTTTCATTCTTAAAATACCTCCTGTGGTCATATCGGGAGCAACCCTCCCACTTTCTGATAGCTTAAAAGAGGTTACACTCGACTAGCGCTCGAACTTCGCCTTTGGCTCGCTCTCGCTGAGTCTCGGTAACGGCTTTCACACTAAACTCGGCCTGCGCCTTTGGCTTGACCTCCTTAAGTGTTCAATGCCTACTCCTCTACTTCGATTCCCATGCTTCTTGCTGTTCCTGCAATCATGCTCATTGCAGCTTCAATAGATGCAGCATTTAAATCTTTCATCTTTGTCTCAGCAATCTGCTGTAAATCTGCTTTGGATACTGTTGCGACTTTCTTTCTGTTCGGCTCTCCGGATCCGGACTGGATCTTGCAGGCTTTCTTTAATAAAACTGCTGCCGGAGGAGTCTTTGTCACAAAGCTGAAACTTCTGTCCTGGTATACTGTGATCACAACAGGAATCAACAGGTCTCCCTGATCTGCTGTCTTTGCATTAAATTCCTTTGTGAACTGTACGATATTTACACCGTGCTGACCAAGTGCCGGTCCTACTGGCGGTGCTGGTGTTGCCTTTCCTGCCGGAATCTGAAGTTTAATATATCCTTCTACTTTCTTTGCCATAATCGTTAACCTCCTGATGATTGTGGTAATTACGGGAGATATCCCTCCCACCTTGTTACGTGCAGAGGTCTTGTTATTTACTCTGCTTTTTTGATATCTAAGAAATCAATCTCTACTGATGTGGCACGTCCAAACATTTCCACCTCGATGGTAACTGTCTGTTTGTGCTCATTAACTGTGGTAACTGCACTTGTCGTACCTTCCCAAGCACCGGAAGTAACAACAATGATATCCCCTACTTCAACATCAATATCAATTTTTTCCTTCTTAGGCGTTTCTTCGTTTGTACCGCCGACACTGATTCCCAAAGGCCGCATCTCAGCCGGGGTCAATGGAACCGGTTTGGATCCAGGCCCTACGAATCCTGTCACACCTCTGGTATTTCTGACAACATACCATGTGTCGTCATTCATAACCATGTGGATCAGCACGTATCCTGGGAACATCTTCTTGGAAACCTGTTTCTTCACACCGTTCTTCAGTTCCGTTACGTCCTGAAGCGGTACCCGGACCTCTAAAATCTGATCTTGAAGCTTACGGTTCTCGATCGTCTTTTCAATATTTGCTTTTACTTTGTTTTCGTATCCGGAATAGGTATGAACTACATACCAATTTGTTTCTGTCATATGCTCTCCTTACCTTTACCCTACTAACATCTTTATTCCATATTGAAGTCCCAAATCCAGAACAGCAATAATAATACCAATGATAATAGCACACACGACCACGACGCCGGTTTCTTTGGCAATGCGTTCTTTAGAAGGCCAGATGATTCTTCCGAATTCTGATTTCAATTCTTTGAACCAGCTGGTTTTGCTTGATTTGCTGGTATTCTTCATGTTCTCACTTCCTTAAATAAACGTGCATTACTTAGTTTCTTTGTGTAATGTGTGTTTTTTACAGAACTTACAGTATTTTTTTGTTTCCATACGTTCCGGATGTGTTTTCTTATCCTTCATCATATCGTAATTACGCTGTTTACATTCTGTACATTCTAATGTGATTTTTGTGCGCACAACTTCCACCTCCATTGTTTTTAAAATAAGGCATAAAAAAAAGACCTCTTCCAACGCTAAAGTCTAGCTTACACATTGTATCACGGAAGAGGCAGGACGTCAAGCCTTGTTTTCTCTTATGTAGAGCACTTTTTTCTTTTGTTGCAGAGATTTTTTTACATCGATTACCTGCTGGTTTGAACTTCCTTTCCAGTGAAGGGCAGTGTCTTTTAATTCTTCTACAAATGGCCCGTCCACAAGCACGTCCACATTCCTTACCGAATCCAGCATACAGACTTCCTCCCACAGGAATCCGGTATACATCCAGATTGTTTTGTCCGGAAATCTTTCTTTGGCCTCAAGAATCAATTTCTCCACCGGCCCGCGGTTCTCCGGATGCAGAGGATCTCCCCCGCTTAAGGTCAGTCCGCTGATATAGTCTTTGTCCAGCGCCTCAAACAGTTCTTCTTTAGCCGTCTGGTCAAATTCAATGCCTCCCTGGACATCCCAGGTCACAGGGTTATGACAATTCCGGCACTCATGGGTGCAGCCTGCCACCCACAGGACCGTTCTCAGCCCGTCCCCGTTTAACATATCGTCCTTCGTAATATTATGATACCTCATATCTTCCCTCTCTATGCTAATATCATCCACAGTCCCGCCGCCGCAAACAAAAGAAACGGCAGAAGCCGCTCTGTCCCCAGCAGGGCAGTAAACGGCTGCGGTATATAAACCTCATCCGGCTTTGAAGGATTCAGGAGCGCTTCTGCCTCCTGTCCTTCCTTAAATACTCGTTTTTCTGTGTATTTGTACATCCTCAGTACAGAACTGTACTGCTTTCCTTCATATGTATAGGTAAAAACCGGATTGCTCATTTTTAAGTTCAGATAATTTACAAATGGTTTCTGCCCCGAGCAGACTGCCTTCACTTTGACAGAATACCGGCGTTTTTTCATAACCTGCATGACAGCCGGCTGAATCAGGAACCCTGTTCCTATGATTAAAAGTACCACTCCAACATAAACCATTGTCATCATCCTTCCTACATTGATACCCTGTCGGCAATCTCCGCCATCTTGGCATCATTCAGTCTTGTGTCTCCTTTTACCCTGGAGTATGAGAGATACCCGTTCATCCGGTCGATCTTGGTTAGATTACTGCTTCCGCAGACCGGGCACACTTCCATTTCCAGTTCTTCGTGTCCGCAGTCATCACAGTATGACAGAGAAAGATTTACCCCTTCATAGTATCCCAGATCCATAGCACGCCTCACCAGCGTCCTGACAGCATCTTTGTTATAGCTGATCGGATACTTCACATACTGGATCTTTCCGCCGTTGCATTTTTCCCAGAAACGTCCTTCCAGATTCTGTTTCTCAATCGGAGTCAGTTCTTCTGACACATGGCAGTGAAAGGAATTGCTCACATACTCTTTATCAGATACGTTCTCAATAACTCCGTATTTTTTCCTGAACTGTTTTACCTGAAGTCCGCAGAGGTTCTCTGCCGGCGTGCCGTAAATGGCATACAGATGTCCGTCTTCTTGTTTAAACCTTGCCACCTGTTCGTTGATATATTCAAGGACCTCCAGGGCAAATGCCCCGTCCTGTGCGATGGACTTTTTATTATGAAGCTGCTGCAGTTCATTGAGAGCTGTAATGCCGAAGGATGCAGTGGCAGATTTAAGCAGCGGCTTGATCTTGTCATGAAGCCCCAGGTGTCCTCCTAAAAATCCTCCCTCGCAGTACGCCAGAGGATTGGTAGACGCCTTCATCTCTCCCAGATAATCGTATGTCCTGATATGAAGCTCTCTGATCAGATTCAGATAGTAGTCCAGCACCTGGTAAAAGTCTTTGCTCTCCTGCTTTGCCTTGGCATAGATCATCGGCAGATGCAGGCTCACGGCTCCGATATTGAACCTTCCCACAAAAACCGGCTCGTCCTTTTCATCCAGAGGACTTGCCCCTCCCTTTTCATACCATGGCGATAAGAAGGCCCGGCATCCCATGGGACTGACGATCTTTCCGTACCTCTTGTACATGTCCGGCACATAACCTTCCCCTGTAAGGCTCAGCCAGTCAGGGTACATGGTTTTGCTTGAACAGCGGATGCCTGCTTCAAATACATCCTCAAGCTCTCCTCCCGGTCCGTGCAGGTTCTCATCATATAGAAAAACGATCTTCGGGAACAGCACCGGTTTTTTATGTCCCTTTTTCCCCTGTCCTTTTCTCCTGACATCCAGCATGGTGATAGACGCCATTTTAGCAAAACGTCCGGTTCCCGTCCCTGCGGTCACGGTAATAAACGGATAATCTCCCCTGCTTGATGACACACTGTTAAACTTGTATTCCAGTCCCTGAAAGCCCTGGCAGAACTCTTTCTGCACATCCTTTAAGGATTCTTCCTCTGCCCTCTCTCTGGAAAGCCCCAGCGATTCATACTTTTCAATCCCTTTCTCATAGGACTTCTCAGCATACGGCTCCAGAATCAGTTCAATATTCGGCACTGTAAACCCGCCGTACTGCTGGCTCGCAGCGCTCAGCACAATATCTCCGATGACATCAAACGCCACGTCCAATGTCTTAGGTTCATTATACCATAAATTTCCCATCTCAAAACCGCCTTTTAATACGGCATCTACATCAAACAGACAGCAGTTCATCGTATCTCTTCTGGCTGACATATCATGAATATAGATGTATCCGTCCCGGCAGGCCTGGATCTCTTCCGTAGTGAGAAAAAACTTTTGATACAGGGATTTATTCAGTTCATTAAAGATCAGGCTTCTTTTAGTGGATACAAGAGCACTGTCCGTATTGCTGTTTTCTTTATCTCCGATATACATAATGGACTGGCTCTTTTTATAGACATCATCCAGCATTTCCACAAAATCCTGCTTATAGTTCCGGTAATCCCGGTAGCTTTTTGCCACATCCGGATTGACCCTTTCCAGGGCACCTTCCACCACATTATGCATTTCCGTAATATGTACTTCTGATTTTTTAAGCTCGTCCACTCTTGCGGTGACAAACCTGCATATCTCTTCCAGCTCTTCCTCCGTAAATTTCACAAGTGCGCGGTATGCTGATTTATTTACCGCAGTGACCACTTTCTGTATATTGAAGTCTTCTCTTGTGCCGTCTTTTTTAATAACCCGTATCATATTTGCTCCTCCCTGACTGTTCCCAAAGCATTGTCCTGCCTGCGGCATATCCCGCATTACGCAGGAGACACCGCAGGCAGAGGCTCATCGCTATTATTTGTAAAAAACACAACATCTTGTGTTTAAACTTTATATTTTCTACTATATTATGTGTGAATGGTTCCATCTTATCATTTCACACCAGACAAGTCAAGACTGAATTCTGTCACTTCCTGCCGTAAATTCTGCCAAGGGTCAGATCCTTGGGCTTTTTCACTTTCGGAGAACTTTCAATGCCTTTTGCCATGTATTCTCCGAAAGAGACAGGCAGGTCTTTTTCAACAGCAAATAAGTCCTTTAACGTCTTTTGGCTTTTCAGAACCAGAACAGATTTGGCAATATCCGAACGATTTAAAAGTTCTTCTATCATAGTATCATCCATTTGTCCGCCGGTAAATACAACAACCTTTAAATGTCCGAAATTTAATTTCTTCGGCTGGGAGCGCTCAAACTTCCGGTTGATGTCATCCAGGGATTTTCCTGAATACACAGCGGACTTGGACGGCACTTTTGTCCCCTGGTTATCCTGGGCCTTTGTAAAGTCCGCACAGGAATAATCAATCAGATAGCCGTGTTCTGTCTTTTCTATTCCCATAGCCAGCACATAGCTGCTGTCCTCAATATCTCCTGCCTCTTTACAGCCTGTGAACCCGGCACATATACAGACAGCCAGCAGAAAACTAATGATCTTCTTCATGGGTGCCTCCTCTCCGCTCTATCCAGAACAGGACTGCCGGAATGGCAATCCCCAGCAGAAGATTTCCAAACAGGAACACAGAAATAAAGTTTTCCCAAAAGCGAATGGCCGGGATCAGTATTCCTGAGATCAAAAACAGCCCTCCGTAGGAGATCCATCTTCCCCATTTCTTTTTTCCCGGAAAAGCTTTTTCAAAGCTCCAGTTTCCATAAAACAGATAACCGCTCAGCACACAGAACACCCCCACAATCCAAAAGGCAATCAGGAAAATATCCAGCCTTGCCATGATGCCTCCCGGCATAGCTACATTCTGTGCCATTGAAATGACCGGAAACGGGTCTCTCTTGATCATAGTGAGCCCAAGACTTCCCGCTGTGGCTGCAAAGACTCCCGCTGACAAAAGAATCATTCCAAGAAGTGTCCCCTTCTTCATTCCCTTTTCCTTCATATGCCCCTGATAAAACCAGACCAGCTCCATGGGGTGGAACAGAGCCAGGATATAGAGTCCTCCCACTGCCAGATTGTCCGGTTCAAACTGCCGGATTAAAAAAGGCTTTACCGAAAATTCTGTCATGCTGAGAAGGAGAATAAAGATAAACGGAACCAGGATAAACCAGAATAATCCTTCCATGACCCTTCCCCTGTCATCCAGGCCTTCTCCGTTCATTCTGAATGCCAGAAACACCACGGGCAGGCCGATCCAGTAAATGTTCATATATGGAAGGAGAAAGGTTCTCGCTAAAATCAGCATATAGCCGTAAAAAAATGCTGCATTCATAAAAAATCTTACATAGTAAAGAAACGAGATGACCCTGTGCCTGTTTAAGACCTCTTCCATGGTCAGAGAACCCTCCGTTTTCTGAACCAGCCAGGGATAGAAGGCTGCTGCCAGGGCTCCCAGGATCACCGTATAGAGACCGATTTGTCCTGATTTTAAGACTGCTGCCTGGGGCAGAAACATTCCCACTCCGCAGAATGTTTCAAGAAGGAAGATTCTGCTTCCCTGTTTTTTAGAAATTTCAAGATTTTCTGTCCACATGATCCTGTCTCCTTCCCTGCCTCTTTTTTGCCCCGTCTTTTGTAAACCATGGCCTGAAAATCATCTTTCTGATCGGCATCCGCACAAGATAATCTTCCCAGGGATCTGTCTCTTCCACCGTTGCAGAAACGGTCGGAAACAAATATGGGATACCATAACTGGTGAGCTTCATCAAATGAATGGCTATGGCTAAGAAGCCCAGGAAAAATCCGTAAAGACCCCATATGGCACAGACAATCATAATGGAAAACCGGAGCAGCCGGAATACTCCGGCAAAGCTTTCGTTAGGTATGGAAAATGACGCAATGGCCGTAAATGCAACCACAATTACCACAATGGTGCTGACAATATTTGCATCCACTGCCGCCTGGCCCACAATCAGGCCGCCGACGATGCCAATGGTTCCGCCCAGCTGTCCCGGAAGCCGGATTCCCGCCTCCCTTAAAAGCTCAAAAGCCAGTTCAAGAAGCAGAACTTCGATGACTACAGGGAACGGCACGCCTTCCCTGGCCGACACAATGGACAGCATAAACGGTGTGGGCAGAATTTCCGGATGGAAATTTGCAATGGCAATATAGAATCCAGGCAGCCCAATAGCAATAAAGGAGGACAGATATCTGAGAATCCTCGCAAAAGTAGCTACCTCCCACCGATTGTAATAATCGTCGCTGGCCTGAAAGAAAATATTTAATGTCACAGGCAGAATGATTACCTCCGGTGAGTTGTCCACCACCAGAACTACCCGCCCTTCCATAAGCCCGCTGGCAGCCTTGTCCGGCCTCTGAGTCAGCTGGTACTGGGGAAACGGTGTCTTTGTATCCTTCTCCATAAGCTGCTCCAGCATTCCGCTGTCAAAAATGCCGTCAATCTTCAGTTCATCCAGCTGCTTTCTTATCTCTCTTACAATATCATCCCTGGCCAGATCTTCTATATACATCAAAGCCACGTCTGTTTTGCTTCTTGTCCCGATCCTGATCTGAATTACCTTCATTCTTGTATCTCTGACTCTTCTGCGGATCAGCGCCGTGTTAGTCCGAAGGCTCTCATTAAAACTGTCCTTCGGGCCGATCATCGCTACTTCTCTGTCAGCCTCCTGCACTCCTCTTGTGGGAAAGAACTTGCTGGATATAAAAATAGCCTGCTCCATCCCGTCAAAAAACAGGACAGTGTCTCCCGACAGGACTGCCGTGACCGCTTCGTCCATAGTAGCAATCATTTTCCGGTCTGCACTTTCGATAACCCACGATACCACGGATTCCTTCAATGGCTGAAGCGGCTCCCTGAGAAGAGGTTCCAGCACATTTTCCTGAATCATATCAGCCTTGGAAAGCCCGTCGGTATAAATTACATACATGCCGGTGTTCTTTCTCTTTCCGACATAAAACTTTTTCTTTACAATATCGTTGCAGTCAGCAAACACCGCTTCCAGATAAGCAATATTTTGTTCCAGATTTTTGGATATCCTGCCCTTCATCCTGTGATCTCTGTCATGAAATCGGTCCATTTTCACACCACCTTTTTAAAGTAGTATGGGCAAAAAAAAGAACTCTATGCGTACGCACAGAGTTCCGTGTAAAACCTTTTAAGCTTTCTTTTCTTCTTCCTGGATCTTTTTGATCACAGTTTCTTCCTGATTGTCAATGTGACGCTTCATGATCTCCTGGGCAGCTGTTTTGTTGCCGCCGAACATGGCATCTACCAGCTCCTCATGTTCTTTCAGAAGCACTGCGTGGTATTCCGTATCCTTAACATATTCCAGACGGTAACGGTAAATCTGCTCCCTTAAATTATTGATAATCTGGATCAGCCTTTTATTTTGGGTTGCCTCAAATACGGCATCATGAAATTCCACATCACAGTCCGCAATCTTTGGATTGTCGCCTGTTGTGATAGCTTCTCTGAAATTTTCAAGAGCGGCACTGATCTTTTCTCTTGCTTCATCGTCCAGCCGGTCCGTGGCAAGGCCTGCCGCCAGCTCTTCCAGAGAACTTCTCACTTCCAGCACATCTCTTAAGTCCTTTTCTGTGATTCTGGCTACCTCTGCCCCTTTTCTCGGGATCATAACAACCAGTCCTTCAAGCTCCAGCTTGCGGATCGCTTCCCTGACCGGTGTACGGCTGACTCCCAGACGATTTGCCAGAGCGATCTCCATCAGGCGTTCTCCGGGCACAAACTCTCCGGTAATAATCGCCTGTCTGAGTGTATTGAATACCACATCCCTGAGAGGCAGATATTCATTGACATTTACTTTTAATTTATCACTGCTCATCTTTCGTTCCCTCCAATTATGATTCTCTATTGACCGGCGGCACCACATAAGCCTGCTTCACATCTTCAAATGATTTGAGATTGGAAAGTGCTGCCCGCGCTTTGTCCTCTGAAACAAAAATTCCGAAAACCGTCGGTCCGCTTCCGCTCATGAGGGCATTTTCCGCCCCCTGCTCCATCAGAAAGCTTTTAATTTCATCAATCACAGGATATCTTGGAACCGTCACTGTCTCCAGTACATTTTCCATTCGGCCGGTGATCCCCTGCAGATCCTGATGCTCTATGGCAGAAACCATGCCGCCGATATCCGGATGCGATGCAAGCCCCGGCACATCCAGGTTCTCATACACAGCTTTTGTGGAGACACTGATGCCGGGTTTGGCGATCAGAATGTGACAGTCCGGCATGGGCGGAAGCTTTGTCAGCTTTTCTCCGATTCCCTCGGCTAAAGCGGTCCCTCCTATGACACAGTACGGGACATCTGCTCCCAGTCCGGCTCCGATCTCACAGAGTCCGCTTTCCGGAATCCCCAGGTCAAAAAGCTCATTCATCCCTCTCAATGCTGCTGCACAGTTGGAACTGCCTCCTGCCATACCTGCAGCAATAGGAATTCTCTTCTCCAGATACGCCTCCACTCCGCCTCTCAGCGCATATTTCTCCTTTACTGCCGCAATAGCCTGGTAGACCAGATTCTGTTCGTTGACCGGAAGAAACTTAAGATTGGCGGAAAGTTTGATGGAATCCCCGGCGGTTTTTTTAAGCTCCAGCCGGTCAAAAAGACCCACTGTCTGCATGACCATCCTCACTTCATGATACCCGTCATCTCTCCGCCTTATTACATCCAGCCCTAAATTCACCTTGCCGTAAGCTTTCAGAACTATCTTCTTCATCTGTACTCCTCACTGTCTTCTGCCATTGAAGCATTGTATTGTATACAGAACATTATAGTATTGTTCCTATAAAAATGCAATCTTATTTATCAATTCCATCCAATTTCTTTGACAATCAGCAGTTTATCTCCCGGCTTGACTTCTTCCACCCCTTCATTTTGGTCGCGGATATCATCCACCGTAGTGAAATAACGTTTTGCAATAGACCACAGAGTATCGCCGTCCTTTACAATATACCCTACAATTCCCGGAATCTTCTGCAGTTCTTCATAATCCAGAGGCTGTTCGGCTACATCTACCATGATCTGTTCGGCCTTTTTGTGAAATGAAATAAAATCAAAGACCACATTGGCCTTAATCTCGATCTCATCCCCTTCGGTAGGGGTTGCACTGATCTGATCCAGCATCACGTCCAGCTGGTAATCATCATCCTTCATCAGACCCTTTGCCTCGATAAAGTAAGAGAACGGTTCCATGTATGAGCTGCTCATCACAGGATTCTGGTCCTCACTGGACAAAAACAGCACATCGGCCATTAAGACACCTTCTACCTGGAGTCCCTGTTCTTTTACCTCCACGTCGTCTATATTGCAGCTTCCCTTCACCGATAATACCTGAAGAAGTTTTCCCGGCTCCTGCTCAATAGAGAAGCGTTTTGCCATCTTCATCGTTGCCTGATTTTTTCCTATAAGAGATTCAAAAGAAAAATCTCTGAATTCCGGCACCAGCGTCTTTTTCATCGTATAGCAGTCCCCGACATAGGACAGAACCTGATCCTCGTAGACCTTAATATCACATTCCAATGTGGCATCCACAGAGACAACTCTTTCTTCTCCGTCCACATCCGGGCGGATCTCCAGCTGGTGATTGCCCAAAGAGATATGAATCTTTCCGATCATGCCCGGAGCACACTCATAACACTCCAGCTCGGTATGCAGGGGAATCTCCCATCTCGCATACTGAACCGGCAGCTGCTCATCTTCCCCTAAATACAGGATAAACACATGCATATCTCCCTGGATGTCAATGCTGTGTTCTTTTAATTTTCCCTGTACGTTCTCCAATTCTACCTGGCTCCAGAGAATCTCATAGATATTGGACTTGTTGGCGGGAAGCACCAGCTCCTCCTTCATTCTGGCAATATCTTTTTTATTGACAATCAGGTCTGTCACCTGCACCTCTTTTTTGAGGGCAGAAATTCCGTCCCCGAGAACATCGATGATGCCTTCTTCTTTGATCTCCTCGTTGACATGGAGGGTCAGGGTCAAAAGGATCCTTATACTCAGCTTTCTGGAATTGATGAGCACCGTGTTAATATCGTCGATGACATAAGATACTTTCACATAATCTGTCGGCACAGCGCCGTCCATATGTATAAACTCTTCAAATGGGAGAACGAAATCTAAGGACTCCAAATAAGTTCTGGCGTCAATCGTCCCATAAAGTCCTGAAAAATGGAATTCTCCTTTAATACGGATACGGTCTACCATCATCTCCGTCTCCTGCATGATCACCAGGCCTTTGGTCTGAATCATTTTTTCCATATCGGGTTTTGTGTCCGGCACATTGCAGTCCTGGTCAATTGTAATCTGCACCTGCTTTCGCTCTTTTGCTACTATTCCATAAAAATCCTTTTTGTTAAAATCCATAAAAAATTCCTCCCTGTCTTGTATATACAAATATATTCAGACAGGAAGGAATCTATTCCTTCAAGATTAAAATTGTGTCCGGTAAATATTATCCTTCCAGCAGCATCATTCTGACATCTTTTGTGATGACGTCCTGATAACTGAAACTGACAGTCTTGCTCTTAGAACTGCTGCTGTCATCCTCAATCTCTACGAGAAAAATATTCGGATATGTCTCCGTAATGACTCCCTGTGAAGTTACAAACTTATGTCTACCTTTGTTTGAGCTGATCTTGATTTTGCTGCCAATGCGCTCCTGAATTGACTTTCGAATGCATTGAATATCCATTTGTGTCATTCTTTCACCCCATTCTATCCATACAGAACTCGTGACACCTTCTGTATACTGTAAACTTTATTGTATCATTATAACCGAATTCTGTCAAATCTATACATGGGCTGTCCAGAATCTTACACATCCTGAGAGTTTTCTTCCATATCTTCCGGCTGTTTTTCCTGTTCCGGCAATGCATTTGTATCTGCTGTCTCTGGCCCGCCATCTGCGCTGACTGTATCCTCATCTTCTGATGGCTGATCCTCTGTCTTCTCAGAAAGGCCTTTCTTTTCGTTAAATATCTTCATAAATTCTTTTCCGGTGATCGTTTCTTTTTCAATCAGGAACTGGGCTGCTTCATCGAGAATATCCATGTTTCCGCGGATCAGCTCCAGGGCCTTGGCGTAGGCATCTTTAAGAATTTTCATCACCACTTCATCCACCTTGGCGGCGGTGGACTCAGCACAGTTCATCACAGGCCGTCCATCCAGATAACGGTTGCTGATAGACTCCAGTCCCATAAGTCCGAACTCTTCAGACATGCCGTACTGGGTTACCATGGCTCTTGCCATAGCCGTAGCCCGCTCAATATCATTCGATGCACCGGTAGTGACTGTCTGGAACTTAATCTCCTCAGCTGCACGCCCTCCGAAGAAAGATACCAGATCGGCCAGTATCTCATCCTTTTTGTTCAGGTACTTCTCTTCCTCAGGCCTCTGCATGGTATATCCCAGCGCACCCATGGTCCTCGGCACGATCGTTATCTTCTGTACCGGCTCAGACTCCTTCTGGAGAGCCATAACAAGCGCATGTCCCACTTCATGGTACGCGACAATCTGCTTCTCCTCTTTGCCCAGGATACGGTCTTTCTTTTCTTTTCCTGCGATTACCACTTCCACAGCCTCAAAAAGATCCGACTGTGACACATACTCGCGCCCGGCTTTAACTGCAGCCAGTGCAGCCTCATTGATCATATTGGCCAGGTCAGACCCCACGGCTCCCGATGTAGCCAGTGCAATCTCTTCAAAGTCAACACTCTCATCCATCTTCACATCCTTGGAGTGGACTTTTAATGTCTCGATTCTTCCCTTTAGATCCGGGCGCTCCACGATGACCCGGCGGTCGAATCTTCCCGGACGAAGCAGTGCTTTGTCCAGCACCTCCGGACGGTTGGTGGCTGCCAGAATGACCAGTCCTTTGGATGTATCAAACCCATCCATCTCTGAGAGAAGCTGGTTCAGTGTCTGCTCACGCTCATCGTTTCCGCCTCCCTGTATGCCGTTGTCACGGCTCTTTCCAATGGCATCGATCTCATCAATAAAGATAATGCATGGCGCCATGGACTGGGCCTGCTTAAACAAGTCACGGACCCTGGATGCACCTACACCTACAAACATCTCTACAAAGTCAGAGCCTGACAGAGAGAAAAACGGAACGTTGGCCTCTCCCGCTACCGCCTTTGCAAGCAGTGTCTTACCTGTACCCGGAGGTCCTACTAAAAGTGCTCCCTTGGGAAGCTTTGCACCGATCTTTAAATACCGGTCCGGATGGTGCAGGAAATCTACCATCTCAGTCAGTGACTCCTTAGCCTCCTGCTGTCCTGCAACATCGGCAAAAGTAACACCTGTCTTTTTCTCCACATATACCTTGGCGTTGGACTTCCCAACTCCCATCATCCCGCTCTTACCGCGCATCATAAACATCAGCAGACCGAATATGATGATCGCCGGCAGGATACTCATCAGAACACTCATCAAAATCTCTGAGCCATCCTTGGCCTTGGCCTGGTAGTTCTCGATTCCCGCCTTCTCCAGCCGGTTCACCAGCTGATAATCCGGTACGGGCAGCTGGACTACTTTGTATGTAGTCTTATACAGCGGATTTTCTGATTCTTTTGGTACGACGGTGATCACATCACTGTCAAATACTACCTTCTTAACTTCCTTTTTCTCAATCATCTTGACGAATTTGCCGTAGGAAATCTCGGTTTCTGTACCGTTCTTCCATTTTCCAACGACGAAATTGAACAAGACAGCAACTAAAATGGATGTAATTAAAATCGATATGATCATCTGTATCGAGTTCTTATTATTTTTATCTGGTTTCTTCTGTCTGTTATCCACGAACGCTTTTCCTCCTTAGATCTTTTCAAGCATTTATAAGCTACATTATATGGTTTCACTGCCTGAAAATCAATAAAACAATTCTAAAGTTTTTATGATATATCACAAAAACACAACATCTTTTTCATAATTCTGGCTCTTGATTACAATATACGGACAGGAGTTTCCCTTTTCCTGCTGGCTCTTCGGCACTCCGATCAGATTCGTATCAATATAGATATGGTCCTCATCCATCTGCATCCGCTTGACCCGGATCTTGTACCCTGTGCCGGTCTGTTTTCCATATCCGATCACATAATACATTGTCTCCTTCATAGAATACGTAAAATGAAAAACTTTATCCTTCTGTTCATGAATTCTCTGCACTAATTCCTTTGGAAGATTTTCTTTTCTGCATACTGCGTAATCTACCTCTTCTTTTGCTCCCTGCTTTTCCTGCTTTACACATCCGGAAGAAATACTGCACACAAACAGCAATACAACAACAGCAAACCGCTTCATAGGCCACTCCGTTTTTTTATTAGCTTATGAAAAACAGCACCGGCTCATGTATTCTTTCAGGAAAATATTTTTTTAACGATTGGCCCGGGGGTTACCTGTTCACCGGATATTGATACATTTTTCAAAAAATGCTGCCTGGCATCTTTGAGTTTTTGCCGGTCATTGGCATGAATCACTGCAAGACACTCTCCTGCCGACACCGGATCTCCCTTTTTCTTTTGGAGTACCAGCCCCACCGAAGAATCAATCCGGCTTTCTTTTGTCTCCCGTCCTCCCCCGAGAATCAGGGAGCAGATACCGATTTCCTGTGTATTAAAAGCTGATATATAACCGCTGTCCTCTGATAGAATTTCTTCTATATAATTTGCTCTGCTGAAGTTTTCGGGCTGGTCGATCCATGACGGGTCCCCGCCCTGTGCCGCAGCAAATTCCCGGAACTTCTCAATCGCTTCTCCGCTGGAAATTTTCTGCTCCAGAATCCTTCTGGCTTCCCCGGCACTGCCGGACTTTCCGGCCATACAGAGCATCTGAGCACCCAGCGTAAGCACAAGCTCTGTAAAGTCCTCAGGCCCCTCTCCTTTCAGTGTATCTGCAGCCTCTTTCACTTCCAGTGCATTTCCCACTGCCCTTCCTAACGGCTGATCCATGTCGGAAATCACTGCTGCCATATTCCTTCCGGCTTTTTTTCCTATATCTATCATGGCTTTTGCCAGTTCTTCTGCGTCCTCCAAAGATTTCATAAAGGCTCCGCTGCCGCATTTTACATCCAGCAGAATCGCATCCGCTCCGGCCGCCAGCTTTTTGCTCATAATGCTGCTGGCAATCAGTGACGTCTGATCCACGGTAGCTGTCACGTCCCTGAGAGCATACAGAAGCTTATCTGCAGGAGCCAGATCCTTTGTCTGTCCCATGATAGCAATGCCCACCTCTGTCACCTGGCGCATGAACTGCTCCTCTGTCAGCGATGTACAAAAGCCAGGAATGCTTTCCAGTTTATCAATGGTCCCGCCTGTGTGTCCCAAACCTCTTCCTGACATCTTGGCCACCGGAATGCCGCAGGATGCCACCAGCGGACCCAGGGCCAGCGATGTCTTGTCTCCAACCCCTCCTGTGCTGTGCTTATCTACTTTAATGCCCGGAATTTGTGACAATTCCAGCATATCTCCGCTTTCTGCCATAGCCATGGTAAGCCGGTAAGTCTCCTGGCTGTCCATTCCCCTGAAATACACTGCCATCATCAAGGCTGACATCTGATAGTCCGGAATACTCCCATTTAAATAATTTTCTATCATCCATTGAATCTCATCCTGCGTAAGTGAGACACCGTTTCTTTTTTTCAGAATCAAATCATACATTCTCATAGCGGCTGCTCCTTTCTGCGTATCATCAAAATCTTTGATATATTAGCAGCAATTGAATAATTTATCCTTATTGTACCATAATAATAGAAGAGTATGTATTGACTTATATACATATATCTGAGATAATAAAACAGTAATAATTACTATTATAGAATTAGGAGGTTATGTGTAATGCCAAATTTAAAAGGAACAAAAACAGAACAGAACCTGATGGCTGCATATGCAGGAGAGTCACAGGCACGTACAAAGTATGATTTTTATGCAAGCCAGGCAAAAAAAGATGGTTATGTGCAGTTCGGCAATATCTTTGCTGAAACCGCATTAAATGAAAAAGAACATGCAAAAATTTGGTTTAAGCTTTTACATGACGGAATGCCTTCCACAGAAGTTAACTTAAAAGATGCTGCTGCCGGAGAGAATTTCGAGTGGACCGATATGTATCCTACTTTTGCAAAAGAAGCAAAGGAAGAAGGATTTGATGAGATCGCTGCACTGTTTGAGATGGTTGCTGACATTGAAAAACGCCATGATGAACGCTACCAGCAGCTGACAGAGAATATCGACAAGGGAATTGTCTACAAAAGAGAAACAGAGCAGGCATGGATCTGCACAAACTGCGGACATGTACATTACGGAACTGAAGCTCCTGAAGTCTGTCCTGTATGCGCACATCCGAAGAAATTCTTCCAGATTCATTCAGAAGACTATTAATCTTTCACTATATGCAGTTTGAAAAGAGGCACTGTGGATTTCAGATCCGCAGTGCCCCTTTTTATGTTTTAATAAAATGTCCTGATCCAGTTGTCAACCTTTTTGGCCGACGGATAAATCCTTTTTTGCTTTTTTGTCTTTACATTGATCTTATAATATCTCATGGTACTTTTGACCGGTTTAGCATAAATCAGGGATTTGTTGCTGAAGTACAGGACAGAAGCCGGACTTTTGATCTTTTTGGAAAGAACTCTGCGTCTCTTCCCCTTCAGGTCTCTGCTCACAAGCCGGTCCGTACTCTTATTGTGGGATTTATTATAGGTACACTCCAGGTAATAAATCCGTTTCCCATAAATTTTCATTCTAGCCTGATTCGCCTTTTTTGTGATACATTTTGCTTTTTTCCCATTCGTCCTGCTGACATAGATCGGCACAGTACTGACATCGGTGGCAAAACCGTTTGTATAAAGCTTTCCGCCTGAAATCAGCATATGACGCACGTTTTTTCTCACAAGGTATTTTTTCTTTGTTTTCAGATGATAACGGTAGAGATCCTGTCCGTTCCCATATGGATAGACAGAATAATACAGCCATTTGCCGTACTCTGCCTTCACCGTCATACCGTAAGTATTCTTATGCGTCAAAAGCTTTTTCCATTTTCCCTTTTTCTTCCTGTATAAAACAGCTGACGGACTGCGGACTGCAGTCCCGCGCTCCTTAATATTGACTTTGTAACGGTGCTTCCCTACCTTGTAAATATTGCTTCCCGATAAGGCTGCATACTTTGCCTGGGCGGCCTCTGCCTGCTCCGGCGGCAGAAGGACAACGCCAAACATTACAGCGAGCAAAACAATCATACTCCTCCGAATAATACCTTTTCTTTTCATACTTTCACCAGCCCTTCAGAATAAAATAGGGAATTCCCTATGCAAGAACAAAGTGGACGAGCCACCTCATCTCCCCAACCTCTCACTCTTTGAGGGGCTTGTTCACTTTGCGCGCCAAATGTGATTTGCCAAAGGCAAATAGATTCCTTGCGCATTTGTGCGCATCCTGCATGGAGTGCTTTTTATTTCATGGGACGCACTTCCCCATGAAATAAAAAGGCACAGAGGAGTTCTGCTCCTTTGTGCCTTAATCATTACCTTTTCTTTACAGACAGCATCTGCATGTTAGCCTGCCCTTCCAAAGCTCCGTAAGTAAAAGAAATCTTTGTTCCGGGTTCCATATCATTGAGTGCATCCATGACCTTCTCATCTTCAATGATGAACGTCTTATACTCTCCGTTTGACATCTCAACTTCAACAGAATTGCTGTCACCGAAACCATTGTATACACCAGTTGCACTGACCGGCTTCTTCGCCTCATCTTTTTTGTCTGCGATGGTTGCTTCAGTTGTAGACTTTGATGTGGCAGCAGTCGTAGCCTCAGTCTCTTCGGTAGCTACCGTAGACACCTCATCGCTCTCTGCAGTTGCCTCGGTCTCAGCTGTTGTAGTCTCTGTGGCAGCTTCAGAGCTTGGGCTCTTTTTGCCGCAGGCCATCAGGCTTACAGCTCCGATCATCAGGATACAGGTTATAAGTAAATATTTTTTTCTCATAATAGACTTCCTCCAATTGTACTTCTGTAATATTTGTAACATTTAGATTAGTACCAGTATACTTCATTTTTTTCTGAATTACAAGACGATATCATATCCGGCATCCCGGGCACATACAATTAGAGGTAGAACTTTGAGGAGGGCATATTGTGAACGACAAATACAAAATACTTTTAGATCAGTATGATATGCATATTGATTATTTAAAAAGAGGCCGCGGCGAAATCATCTGCGGCACTGATCAGGGGTTATTTGCCCTGTCTGCTACGAAACTGTCCGAAGAGCGTCTGGCTGTCGAACATCAATGGAAAAATGAATTGATGGACCAGGGATTTACTAAGATTGACCAATATATAGTAAACAAAGAACATGAATTTATTTCCTATGATAAATACTATGAACCTTTTGTTATGAGAAGGACTTACAATGGTACAGAATGCAATATCCACTCTCCTTCCGATTTATCCTCGGCATGCAGGAATCTGGCCTCCTTTCACCGGATTTCCGGCAAGATTCCTTACCGTGCAGATTACGGGACGCCCCATCTGTCTCTGACAAAACACTATGATCAGCGGCGGCGGGAACTTAAGAGCATCTGGAAATATATCGGAAGCAGAAAAAACAAAGGGGATTTTGAGTATTTGTTTCTGAAGGAAATTCAGTCTTTCTGGAAACAGCTTGAGGAATCCTCATCCAAGATGAAAGAACTGACCGGTCTGAAAGAAGGGTGGTGCCACGGCTCTTATAATCAGCACAATGTACTGATAGGGCCCCACGGAACTGCAACTCTTCATTTTGAGCATTTTTACTATGGCTATCCGCTCACTGACCTTTATTATTTTATCAGGAAGGCCCTGGAGAAAAATGATTATCAGTTCAGTATCTGCGAGACTATGCTGAAGGGCTATAACAAAGTACAGCGTCTGACAATGAATGATTATTCTTTCCTGTACGTTTTATTTTTATACCCTGAAAAACTCTGGAAAATCTCAAATCAGTACATGAATCATAAAAAACACTGGGTATCTCCAAGATATCTCAATAAGCTTCAGGATATTGTTGATTTAAAAGAAAAAAGAGAGAAATTTCTTTTACAATATCACAATTTTTATAATGTTTTTTAGCCCCAGATAAGTTATAATAAAACATAAGGAAAAACGTAAAGGAGGAGCACCACTATGAACTATCAGGAAACATATCAGGAATGGCTTAATAATCCATATTTTGATGAATCTACCAAAGAGGAACTCAGAAACATTCAGGGTGATGACAATGAGATCAAAGAGCGTTTTTACGCTGATCTGGCTTTTGGAACAGCAGGACTCCGCGGGATCATCGGTGCCGGCATCAACCGTATGAATATCTATGTGGTCCGCAAGGCTACCCAAGGGCTTGCAGACTATATCCTGGAACAGGGCACTGACAAAAAACGCGTAGCGATTGCTTTTGATTCCCGGCATATGTCTCCGGAATTTGCCAATGAAGCAGCTCTGTGCCTGGCGGCAAACGGCATTAAGGCTTTTATTTTTGAGTCTCTCCGTCCGACGCCGGAACTGTCCTTTGCAGTACGTTATTATAACTGCATTGCCGGAATCAATATCACTGCCAGCCATAATCCTCCGGAATACAACGGCTACAAAGTATACTGGGAGGACGGTGCACAGTTTACGCCTCCTCATGATAAAGGGGTTACCGCGAAGGTTAATGCTATTACAGATATCTCTAAGGTTAAAACCATGTCCAAGGATGATGCGGTCAAGGCCGGTTTATACGAAGTCATCGGCGCTGAAGTGGATGATGCTTACATCGCCGAGGTGGAAAAGCAAGTACATAATCAGGATGCAATCGACCAGATGGCATCTAAATTAAAGATCGTCTATACTCCTCTGCATGGAACAGGAAATCTTCCTGTACGCCGCGTGCTCAAGGATCTGGGATTCCAGAATGTCTATGTAGTTCCGGAGCAGGAACTTCCGGACGGAGACTTCCCGACGGTCAGCTATCCGAATCCTGAGTCCAAAGAAGCTTTTGAGCTTGGATTGGCCCTTGCAAAAGAAAAAGATGCGGACCTTGTTCTGGCAACAGATCCTGATGCAGACCGTCTGGGTGTCTATGTAAAAGATGCCAAGACCGGAGACTATATCGCACTGACCGGAAACATGTCCGGTTCTCTTCTGTGCGAGTACGTTTTGAGCCAGAAAAAGGCTGCCAGCGGCTCTCTGCCGGATGACGGAGCCGTAGTTAAATCCATTGTCACAACCAATCTGGTAGATGCAGTAGCCCAGGGCTACGGAGTGGACTTGATCGAAGTGCTCACCGGATTTAAATTCATCGGCCAGCAGATGCTGAATTTTGAAAACAGCGGCAAAGGAACCTACCTGTTCGGCCTGGAAGAAAGCTACGGATGCCTGATCGGCACCTACGCCCGTGATAAGGACGCTGTATCTGCAACTGTTGCCCTCTGTGAAGCTGCTGCTTATTACATGACTCAGGGCAAGACTTTATGGGATGCCATGACCGACATGTATGAAACATACGGCTACTATTTGGATAAAGTCAAAGCACTGGAATTTGCAGGCCTTGACGGAGCTGAAAAGATTCAGAATATGCTGAAATCCCTAAGGGAGAACCCGCCGAAGGAGATCGGAGGACTCAAAGTGCTTAAGTCCCGTGATTATCAAAGTGATGAGATCGTGGATCTTGAAACTGGAGAGACCACTCCAACAGGACTTCCTTCTTCCAATGTTCTTTACTATGAACTGGAAGACAATGCATGGCTGTGCGTACGTCCTTCCGGAACAGAACCGAAGATCAAATTCTACTACGGCGTTAAAGGATCTTCCATGGAAGATGCAGAAAACATCGGCAAAAAGATGGAGACATGGGTGGGACAGTTCTCATAATGTTTCCACAGTATGTATAAGACATTATTTAAGACCGGAGCAGGGATTTCCTGCTCCGGTTTTTATATGCTCTGCCTTTGCAGGCCTGCTTTGTTCTTCCCTGCAGATGTGATAAAATAATTATAAAGAAACCCTTTCACCAGCATTGCAGACAGGAGATTTATTATGGGCGGATATCAAATAAAAGTTATCATAAAAGAAAGCAGGCCCCCGGTTTGGAGGCGTCTCACAGTGCCGGACCAGATCCCTTTTTCAGGCCTGCACGAAATCATTCAGACTGTATTTCAAAAGTCCGGACACTGTCTCTTCCGTTTTGAGGTTCCTGCCCCGCACAGGAAAATAACCGGCGAATCCGAGCTGATTGATTCTTATCTGCGCGGAAATTCATCCATCAGCTACACATGTATCTTAAAAGGGAAGACAGATTTTAAAATTGAGGTTGAAAAGATACTGCCAGACTACAGCAGCCGTTTTCCTGCTGTCATAAAGTATAAAGGCAGCTTTTTATCCGGCTTGGATGCCGGTGACATCAACCGTCTTCTGCAGAATAATCTCTGCTTTTCTGCTGATGGCACCAAACTGTCTCCGGAATCCCGGAAGAAAAAAATAGAGGATATCTCTGCAGACTGCCCGGCAGATTCTCTGGCAGACGTCTACCGTCAGTACACGAAAGAGGATCTTCTGGAGATCGCACATATCCATCGTCTGGAACAGTGCACCCAGATGGAAAAAAGCACGCTGGCTTCTTATCTTTCCGAGTATGTTCTGCAGCCAGGCGCTATGGAAGACTTCTTTCTGACCCTGACAGATCTGGAAATTCAGGCATTTGAGGCCGCATTGGAAGGCTATTTTCCGATTGACGACGAAGACATATTTGACGCGTTCCTTGACGGAGGGTACTGTGCCGTTGATGAAGACAATGAAATCTACCTTCCGCCTGACACAGCGGCAGCCTATCTGGTTATGAATACAGAGGGTTTCCGCAGCCGCAGGGAACATATATGGAAACAAATCCAGTACTGCTACTACTGTGTCAGCATTTACGGGGCCGCTCCCCTGAGCCTGATTGCAGATCTGTACAATGCATATGAAGAACACCGGATCACGCAGAAGGACTTGATCAATCTCTACTTTCTCCCTTCTCCCCATGCCTACAGCTTTGGCTATCACGACCGGATGTTTGTGGATGCTATGCTTCTTGAGGACCCAAATCTTCTTGAGGATATTATATCCATTCAAAAAGACTACGCATACTATCATCCTTCCAGGGAAGAAATCACACTGGATAATTCAGAACCCGACTCTGCTGCTTTATCCTTCACCTCCTATCTGGTTGACGAATTAGGTTTTCAGATTCCGGAAGCCTCTGACCTGACAAGAAGAATCTCCTATATTATGAAGGTCGGGGCAGATCCGGAGCATATTTTTGAAATGCTTCAGAAAGGCGACGTTGTCTTCGCAGACCAGGCCCAGGCAGATACATTTGCCGAAAAAATGATGGATCTCTATGTAGATACACGCCTTTTTATAGCCTCCGGCCACACTCCTGCAGAGCTTGACCAGATGGAGCATCAGGAAAATTCCTGACAACGTTCACCTTTTTAAAATTACAAAAGTTTCTATAATAGAGGGTGTGCTGGAAAGTATGAGACTTTTCCCCTGAATATCATATCATTGGCCACAAACTCTCAAACAAACGTGATATTCATACATATTCAGGCCGAATGCCTTCTGACAAAAAAAGACCCCGCCATAAGGCGGGGTTTTTTGCTGTTATTTGGTTGTACTGCCGAATCCGCCGTTGCGGACTTCCTTAGCGTCATCGTCTATGGTCACACCATATTCCATAAAAATACCCTGTACGATTCCTGTGCCGGCTTTTACGCTGACAATCTTTCCTTCATTGGAATCATTTGTGAGTTTCACAAAAATATGTCCCTCATTGTCCGAATAGAAATAATCACTGTCAATGATGCCTACCGTATTATTCATCTGAAGGCGGAACTTAAATCCCAGGCCGCTGCGCGGAAACAGATTCAATACCCAGCTTTCTTCCATGTATACACGGATCCCGGTCGGAATTTTGATCGTCTCTCCGGGTTTCAGCTCAAAATCCAGGGGGCTGTAAAAATCGTATCCGGCAGAACCTCTGGTGGCCCGTTTCGGAAGCTCGATGCTGTCAAAAATCTGTCTTACTTCTTCCTCCGGGGTATCTTCAAAGGTATCCTGCCAGCTTTCTAAAAACTGTCCAAAACTTACTTTATGGAACTGTGCAATCTTTTTCATTTGGTCTCCTATAGTCTCTTTAATAAATCTTCTCTTCTGTCTTCAAATCCTGGTTTTCCAAGCAGGGCGAACATATTTTTCTTATATGCTTCCACTCCCGGCTGGTCAAACGGATTCACGCAGTTTAAGTAACCGCTCATACCGCACGCAGATTCAAATGTGTAAAACAGCTGTGCAAGATGGTAAGCATCCATCTTCGGAATGTCAAATCTTAAGTTCGGAACTCCTCCGTCAACATGGGCTAAGATGGTTCCCTTCATAGCATTCTGGTTTACAAAGTTCATGGTCTTGCCTGCAAGATAGTTTAATCCGTCCAGATCATTATCCTCTGCTTCCAGCACAATGTCTAATTCCGGTTCTTCTACGTTCAGCACTGTCTCAAAGTGGTTGGAAGATCCGTCCTGAATAAACTGTCCTAAAGAATGCAGGTCTGTAGAGAAGTCCACAGATGCCGGGAAGATGCCCTTTCCGTCTTTTCCTTCGCTTTCTCCGTATAACTGTTTCCACCACTCAGAAATGAAGTGAAGATTCGGCTCATAGTTTGCAAGGATCTCCATGCCTTTTCCTCTGCGCATAAGAATGTTGCGGACTGCCGCATATAACATTGCAGGATTTTCCTCAAACGGTGCATTTAAGAACATATCTCTTCCGTCCTGGAATCCTTTTACGAATTCGTCAATGTCAATGCCTGCAGCTGCAATCGGAAGCAGTCCGACAGCTGTCAGGACTGTGAAACGTCCTCCTACATCGTCAGGGACAACAAATGTCTCATATCCCTCGTCTGTTGCAAGTGTCTTTAATGCTCCCCTTGCCTTGTCAGTTGTAGCGTAGATACGCTTGGTAGCCTCTTCTTTTCCGTACTTGTCATTGAGAAGCTTTTTGAAGATACGGAACGCAATGCCGGGTTCTGTTGTCGTTCCTGATTTAGAAATTACATTGACAGAAAAGTCTCTGTCTCCGATCACATCAATCAGCTGCTTCACATATGTACCGCTGATATTATGTCCGGCAAAATAAACTTCCGGCGCTTTTCTGACTTCCTTATCCAGCTTATTGTTGAAGTTGTTTGACAGCCCTTCGATCACGGCTCTGGAACCAAGGTAGGATCCTCCGATACCAATGACAACCAATACATCGGAATCGCTCTTAATTTTCTGAGCGGCTTTTTTAATTCTCGCAAATTCTTCTTTATCATAATCCACCGGAAGATCGATCCATCCTAAAAAGTCATTTCCCGGACCTTTTCTCGACAACAAATACTCTTTCGCATCTGCAACCTGCTTCTCGATCATATCCACTTCGTGGTCTCTTATAAAATCTTTTGCGTTGCTGTAATCAAACTTAATTTTTCCCATGTCTTTCTCCTTTACTGTTGTCTCTCTTGGTTAAATGCGTTATCTATATTTTAACAAATTACGCCTTTCTATTCAATAGTCAGGGAGTTTTTTCAGCGACCGGAATTCAAATCCTTTGGCCTTTAAATTCTTAATGACAGTCTCCAGAGCTTCTGCATTGGACTGGGATACATTATGCATCAAAGGAATGGCTCCGTTATGGTAATTTTCTTCAAAATGCTGTACCACATAGTCCTTTCCCGGCTGGCTGTTTACATTAAAATCCACATAAGCCATACTCCAGAAAATCGTCTTATATCCAAGCTTCTTTGTGAGAGCCAATGTATGTTCGCTGTACTCTCCCATAGGCGGGCGCATAAACATATCCATATCATAACCTGTGGCTTTTTTGCAATATTCTGCACAGTCAATTAATTCCTGCTTATTGTCCCTGTCGGAAACCGTCGGCATGCTCTTATGGTGAACCGTGTGATTTCCCACCACATGTCCTTCTTTTTTCATTCTTTTTACTAAATCCGGATCTTCCCTTATAAACGGCTTTGTCACAAAAAATGCTGCCGGTACCTTTTCTTTCTTCAGCACATCCAATATCTTAGGCGTAAAACCATTTTCATAGCCGCAGTCAAACGTTAAATACATTACTTTTTTATTTTTGGCTTTCGTATCCATACTGTAAGCATCGTATTTGGACAGGTCTATATTCTGTGAAAACTCCGGCTGCTGATGCTCTTTGTTCCGTTTCAGCCACCATCCCTCTTTTGTATTGCTTCCCTGGCTGATTACTTTGGTGGACTCCACCTGTGCCTCTTCCCTGCCGCAGCCGGCAAGACCCAGAGTGCACACGATACAGAATAATAATAAAACTTTCCTCATGTTATGATTTCCTGCTTTTTTACTATTCTATTATGTATACCAAAAATTTATAATCCATTTATGAAATCTTTCACCGCCTGCATTTCTTCATCCGTCAGCTCAAATTCTCTGGATGCCGCGGCTTCCTGCCAGTGCTTTTCTATCTTTCTGGCTTCTCTCTTTTCTTCTTTTACCTGCTCGTCCTCTTTCTGTTTTTCTTTCTGCTTTACCTGTTCTTCTTTTTCCTGCTTTTTCACAGATTTCAGATAGCGGTTCGGGAGAATGTTCTCCAAGAAGTGAATGAGGTTTGCCCGCACCAGCTGTTTCTTTCCGTTAAAGGTGACCAGCCTGTCCACAAATACGAGAACCAGTCCTGAGGCCATGCTTAAAAACAGGCTTTCCGCCACTACTTTAAGATCTGCTCCCTCTATATATCCCCGTACCACACCAAGACAGCCCAGGAAAAAACTTAAGACAGCACAGAGTCCTGTGACCTGCTCCATGATTTCAGAGGATAATCCACATATTTTATGATTTTTCATATACTTGTCCACAACACATGGAATGTTATGAAGATTTGCCTCCAGCTGATAGTAACTTTCAAACTTCTTCCTGAGCACTCCCATCCACTGCTTTTTGTTTCCGTCCATCTCATAAGAATCTTTCAAAAGCCTGCGGTAGTTCCTCCAGACAATGAGTTTTCCTATAATACCTGCTGCAAGTAATGCAGCCAACCCTTGTACAAAAAATGCGTTTTTTATTACATCCATGATATTTCTCCTTCTTCCTTTATGATTCTTATATTATAAAATCACAAAGAGGGGAATACACGGATTATTGCCTTACAAAGTTAGACGCTTCCTTGTCTAAAATACCGTGAATCAGTCTAATTATATGCTTTATTGCAGCTTCCTCAAATTCGCTGTAATTTACTGTTGCCGTATCATCGCATTTATCGGATATGGCTCTCAGGATCACAAACGGCACATGATTTAAATATGCTGTCTGGGCCATGGCTGCCCCTTCCATCTCCGCACAGTATCCTCCAAAGTTTTCGATGAGCCAATGTTTCTTTTCATCACTGGAAATAAACTGGTCACCGCTTAAGACCCTGCCGGTAAAGCACTGAATATCAGGATTTGCTTTCCTGCACGCCTCTTCTACCTCTTTTATAAGCGCCTCATCTGCCTTAAACACTGAGCACTCCATACGGGGAATCTCTCCCAGTTTATAACCGAATCCCACGGCATCCATATCATGCTGCACCGCATCGCTGGAAATTACGATATCCCCAATTTCAATATCCTTGTGCAGGCCCCCTGCAACCCCTGTATTGATTAATTTTTCCACGCCGAAGCTGTCGATCAGTATCTGTGCGCACACGGCCATATTTACTTTTCCAATGCCGCTCATGACTACAACTGCATCATTTCCCCAAAGCCTTCCCTCATAAAAATTCATAGAGGCCTTTGTCTGCCTGCTCACATTTTCCATAGAAGAGATCAGTGATTCTACCTCTTCCTCCATTGCACCGATAATTCCAATTTTCATAATATTTCTCCTTCTTCCTGTTATGAATTAAATCTGATAAAAATTATAACACAGCTTACCTGTCTATGTATTCTCCGATTTTTGTGATATAATACGGAATGCCCTTTGGGTTTGAATAAAATTATCAGGAGGTAACCAAAATGATTTATAAAACAAAAGGCGTCTGCAGCAGTGCCATTGAATTTGAGATAGAAAATGATATCATAAAAGATATACAATTCCGGGGAGGCTGCCAGGGAAACACCACCGGCGTGGCTGCCCTTGTAAAAGGAATGTCCGTAGATGAGGTAATTGAACGTCTCTCAGGCATCCAGTGCGGCTTCCGTGGGACTTCATGTCCTGACCAGCTTTCCAAAGCTTTGAAAGAATATAAAGAGACTCACTGACATTTGTTTTCATTCATGGAGGTATTATGAAACGAATCGTATTGACCGGGGGAGGTACAGCCGGACACGTCACTCCAAATATGGCATTGGTACCTGCCCTGGAAAAAGAAGGTTATCAGATCAGTTATATAGGTTCCAAAGATGGAATGGAAAAGAAACTGATCGAAGACATTGGTCTTCCCTACTACGGAATTTCCTCCGGCAAGCTGAGAAGATACTTTGACGTGAAAAATTTCACCGATCCTTTCCGGGTTATGAAGGGATATTTTGACGCAAAGAAAATCTTAAAAAAATTGAAGCCCCATGTTGTTTTTTCCAAAGGCGGTTTTGTGACTGTACCTGTGGTCATGGCAGCAAAGCATCTTCGGATACCTGTCATTATCCACGAATCTGACATGACCCCGGGCCTTGCAAATAAGCTGAGCATCCCGAGTGCAAGCAGGGTCTGCTGCAACTTTCCTGAAACTGTAAAACATCTTCCGGAAGGAAAGGCTGTTCTTACCGGCTCTCCAATCCGTGAAGAACTTTTTACCGGTTCAAAAGATAAGGGACTTAAGCTTTGTGATTTTACATCCTCTAAGCCTGTGCTTTTAATCATCGGCGGAAGTCTCGGTTCCGTGGCAATCAACAATGCAGTCAGAGACAATATTGATGAGCTTTTAGAAGATTTTCAGATAATTCACATATGCGGCAAGAACAACCTGGAGTCCATGCTTGCAGGGAAAAGCGGCTACCGCCAGTTTGAGTATGTGAAAAAGGAACTGAAGCATCTCTTTGCCTGTGCAGACGTTATTATATCCAGAGCAGGGGCTAATGCAATCTGTGAACTCTTAGCCCTCAGGAAACCAAACATCCTGATCCCTCTGGGATTGAATGCCAGCAGGGGAGACCAGATTTTAAACGCCCAGTCTTTCCAGCGCCAGGGCTACAGTTATGTGCTGAATGAGGAGGAAGTGACTTCCAAGTCTCTGCTGAACGCAGTACATGAGGTTTATGACAACCGGGCAAGCTATGTGAATGCCATGAACCAGAGTGAACTTTCTGATCCCATCGGAACGATCGTCAATCTGGCCAACGAGCTTGCAGTAAAATAGACAGACCAGCCAAGCATTTCATACAATAAAATAGCCAGGCCCTTCAAAATAATAAAAAGGACCTGGCTATTTTTTCACTTGTCATTCATTTATCCGTTGGGTTTTCTGCTTCATAATGCTCTCAAGCCGGGGCAGTATTTCATTTTCCGGCTGGCTGCAGCCGTGCTGTCCGATACTGATGGAAGGCTTAGTTTTTCCGTGATAATCGCTTCCGCAGGTTACAAACAGATGCTGCTGTCCGGCCTCGTGGCTGAAAAACAAAACATCCTCCGGTGTGTGATAGCTGCTGAAGGCTTCCACTCCGTCAATGCCGGAAGCCGCGATCTCTTTCCAAATCTCCATATGGTTTTTAAGATTCACTCCCGGATGTGCCAGAACCGCTTTCCCTCCGCTTTTATGGATATCAGCAATCACTTCTTCCATAGAGGGGAACCTTATATCCACATGACAGGGTTTTCCCTGGGAGTAATAATCCCAGTAAAAATTTACATAAGGATTGCTGCTTCTGTTCCCTCCCGGACGGTAAGGCATAAGCAGTTCATGTTCCTTATATTCCGGTTTATTTAATAGAACTTCCGCAAACATCTCCCCTGTCCACCGGTTTTTCCAAAACATAGTTTCCGTCAGCTCTTCCATATCTTCCTCAGACACATCAAATCCTAATTTTCTTGTCCCCTCAAGCATCTTAACTGATGCTTCATTGCTCTGCTCTGATATATTGTCTTCGATCTTTTGAAATGCCGGATCCTTTTCATCTATTCCATATCCAAGAACATGCAGGTTTACCCCCTGAAAGGTGCAGTCGACCTCTACTCCTGAGATAAAATAAATCCCTTCTTTCTGGGCTGCCTTTCTTCCTTTATCCACAGCCCGGACACAGTTATGGTCCGTAATGGCCATATACCGGATGCCTTTCTCTTTGCATTTCTGCACTAATTCTTCCGGCTGGAACTCACCGTCGTCGCTGTAATAAGAATGCATATGTAAATCTATCATAAAAAACATACCTCCTGAATATCTGTACACAAGTCACCTTAATATATAAATACCGTCTTTTCACGATTGAAACAATATTAATTTGGACCTATAATATAAAAAAAGCGACAAAAAGGAGGGTTCTTTATGCTTTTGCAGGATTGTACCATCTATACGGACCAGGACCGGCGTGAACTGCGGCCCCATGGGACGCTTGAGTTTCCATGTGCAGGATATGACTCCGTTTATTCAGCCGGCGCCGTAAGCAGAATTCCGTGGCACTGGCATGAAGAGCTTGAAGTGCTTTACGTTTATTCCGGCTCCCTGGATGTCCGGGTACCCGGCAGATCCCTGCGTATGAATGCCGGAGACAGTGCAGTCATTAATTCCAACATTCTTCATGAGGCTGAAACTTCCGGCACCTGCCGCCTTCAGTCCCTTGTGTTTCACCCGGATTTAGTATCTGGTTCTGACAGTTCTGTTTTCTATACAAAATACATTCATCCGCTTACCAGTTCCTGTGCTGTTGACTGCCTGCTTTTCCAGCCTGACAGTAAGTCCGGGTCCGAGATCATACAGCATTTTCTGAAGGCTTTCAAGGCCTTTTCTAAAGGACCAGAGGGATATGAATTCACTGTAAGGGAACAGCTTTCCAGACTATGTTATCTGCTGTATGAGAGCCATAAAAACCGAATCTCTGAAACCGCTTCCAGGCCGGACCATGACTCCTGCCGTATTAAAACAATGATTCATATGATAGAATCCCGGTTTGCAGAACCGTTAAAGCTGTATGACATTGCACAGTCTGCCAACATCGGAGAAAGGGAATGTCTCCGGTGTTTCCGGCGGACACTTGGCATTTCGCCGATGCAGTATCTCATCCGATACCGGCTGTCCAAAGGCGCTCTTCTTCTCATTAGCACCAGCGAAAGCATCTCTGAAATCTCTGTAGGCTGCGGCTTCGACAGTCCCAGTAATTTCTCCCGGATGTTTAAGAGGACCTATCAATGTTCACCGAGAGAATACCGGAACCGCGGTAAAAAGCCAGTTTCCCATGATATTTAAGAAAAAGCAGGGGATGAACATTTAAAAGTTCATTCCCTGCTTTTATTTTAAAGCTGTCCCTGAAGCTCCCGTTCCGTCAGTTCTTCCATAATACCGTCATATTTCTTGTCCAGTTTATAAAGCCCTAATGTTATGATGACCACAGTCCATACGATAATAGGCCCTGCCTTATAAATATTCATAATCATGTCAATGGCTGACTGCGGCTGGGTGACCGCTCCTGCTGCCGAGCTTATATACCCTGCCATAGATAAAAGTCCTGTCATCACGGCTGAGGCAAGTCCGGAACCAATCTTTGTGCCGACAGATCCCCCGGCAAAGATCAGGCTCTCCTGCCGTACATGATGTTTCCACTGTCCGTATTCCACCACATCTCCCAGCATTCCAAAGACAATGGCATTCAAAGGAGATAAACCGATGCCTCTGATGATGCAGCACATAAGCATCCACTGAAAACTTTCCGGATTGGCAAAGAATACAAGCTGTCCGGCCAAAGCCAGAACTGCTCCGGAAAGTGCCATATTTCTTTTCCCGAAATGTTTCAGCAGAATAGGGCATACAATGCATGTGGAGGCTACAATCGTGAGCGTCTCCGTCAGATACAGCGTGCTGTACATCCATGTATCGTTGTGAAATATATACTTGCAGTAATACGGCAGAATGGTCCCTGTCACACCGTAAATCACGTTCTGCATCATCCATAGAACTAATACCGCCCAAAAATACTGGTTCGTAACCAATAACTTTAATGACTTTAACGCAGGTATCTTTTCCTGCTTTTCACGGGCTTCGATCTTTACCGTCTCCCGGCAGTTGGCAAAACAGATGACCAAAAGAACCATTGCAGTCACTGACCATATTCCCATAACAATAACCCATGATGACTGGGTATCCCCAAACAACTTAACCAGCGGCATTGTACACGTAACCGCCAGGATCCGTCCGAACGGCGACATTCCCATCCTCACAATGCTGAGCATACTTCGTTCTTCAGAACTTCTGGACATCATTGCAGAGAGGCTGCCGTAAGGCAGATTAATCGCCGTATAGCAGATCGTTGTACAGAAGTTATATGTCACAAACATATAAAGAAACTGCAGAAAGTTTGTAGTATGGGGCACCGTAAACAGCAAAACCGCTGAGACAGCATATGGTGCCGCCATCCACAGAATCCACGGCCTTGATTTTCCCCATTTGGAATCGGTTCGTTCCACAATAAATCCCATGATCACGTCAGAGAATCCGTCAAACACTCTGGAAAGCAGCATAACCATGCCGACTGTTGCTGCTGAGACACCCACATAATCTGTATAAAACAAGGTCAGCACAGTGCTGATCATACCGAAAACTACATTGCACGCAGTATCTCCGCATCCATAGGAGAATCTAGTTTTCCATGATAATTTATCTAAAATAGTTCCCTGCTTCTTTTCCATCGTCACTCTACCCTTTCAGCAATTCCCGTTCAATGCGTTCTCTCGCTTCCGGCGCCTGTTTCTCCATCTTTTCCGGAAATCCGAACATGGATACACATGCGATGTTGTCTCCTCCGGCCTTCGGTGCGTTCTCTTTTAACTGACAGCTGGCAAAGTCCATCTCTCTTAAGGTCTCAAAGATTCCTTCAAAATCCACATCTCCCTCTCCCATT
>NZ_JAGZSD010000030.1 GCF_018381315.1 Anaerostipes sp.
CTTGATTACTGAGTTTACTGCTGTCATCAGGCAGACAACCAGCGGGATGATTCCGGTTACCCATCCCATGAATGTGGTACCGCCTTCTTGGAATAGCTTAATAAATCCATTGGCAGCGTTAGATATGATTTCCATATTTTCTCCTCCTTCTTAATTGAATATATCAATTTCTCCTATATATATAAAATATTGTCAGACAAAATTCCCAAAAAAGAAAAACCAAGCTAAAACATGCTTTTGGGCCCTCAAAACAAGTTCAGTCAGTCTTCTTTCTGCAATCCTGCCAGTCTATATATATATTCCAAAGCACTGCTACAGAGTTGTTCCCTGAAGCCGCATATCCAGTGCTTCTAAAGCACGGATGTATCCTTTGTAATATTTTCTTTTCTTCTTATCCATTTCCCGGAATTTATCCAGGTGTTCATATATACTAGTTCCCACCATCTCCTTATCAAGGATCTTGGTGATAGGTTTAAACTTTGTAAGGAAACTCAGTCCTTCCATGATTTCGCCCCCGGTAATAATCCCCTCAGCATCACATGCAATCATGACAATATTCCCTGAGAGCAGCCTTCCTTTTTTCTGTCCGATTCCTACATTGCCAAGCTGATGCACTCTCTTTACTGCCCTTCTGTAATCTTTAACCTGAAAATAGCCGCCCACAGCCTGCACAACAAACAGTACAAAGATAACTAATAAAAATACCGAAATTCCCTGCATCTTTTCATGTACCCCCTTCTTACAGCAGCTTCTCAGCGCATTCATTATTGGTGATCAGCATGTTGACATATCCCCCGCGTATAGCGCCTTTTACAGCTTCAGCCCGGTTGGCTCCCCCGGCTATGGCGATACGGTTTCTGATCTTTTTAATCATTGGGAAGGTCATCCCTGCCACTCTCTCGTTAAACTGCTGAAATGGTTCAGCATTCCCCTCTTTATCAAAAAACTGGAGAGCAATATCTCCTGCGACACCCTGCTTTACATACTGGTCCATCTCCTCTTTGGTCAGATAGCCCGCCTGTATCAATGTGGACCCGCCGCTTTCCGGAATTCCCACTCCCATAACGATGGTATCCAGCTTTTTAAAATCTTCAAAAATAAAATTAACAGACTTTTCTTTCAAAAAATATTCCATGATTTTTCGTTCAGAAAAAACTGCCGGTGACAAAAACTGTGTATAAGTTCCGCCGAACTTTTTCGCAAATTCTTTGGCGATCTGATTGGCCTGGACATCGACTTTAGAAACCGTGCCCTGGCTGACACCCCCGAGGATCGGCACAAACAAGTAATGATTCTCTTTTGGGAATGCGCGGTTGGTGCGGGCTACATTGTGAAGCGTAAATCCCATGGAAACTCCTATGTAATCACCGTCCTTAAAATACTGTGAAAGGAACAGCGCTGCTTTCTCATACAGCCTGGAGATAGAATCTGTCTTTGTGTCAAGCGGGCTGCTCTCCACCACAACGACTTCCTTCAAACCGTATTTTCGCTCCAATGCCTTTTCTAACTTCCCATACGAAAATTGAACTGGATTAATGACTTCGACTTTTACGATTCCGCTTTCCTTACCTTTTTGAAGCATCCTTGAAACGGTTGCCCTGGATATCCCGAGGTAATCGCTGATATCCTGCTGCTTCATGTCATCCTCATAATACAGACTGCAGCATTTGTAAATCAATCTCCAATCATCCACTATTTTTTTCATATGTTCTCTCCCGTGTATTTTAATGTCATCCCCTGATGTTTTAAATTGTATTAATTATCATGCAATTACTCTATCAAAATCTTAAATCTTTATCAATGCGATTTTGTTGAACAAATGTCGAAGTAGACTTTTTCTGAACGTATACTTTTACATTTGTTCTAAAAATTCGTTAAAAAAATGACAGATATTTTTGTGCAGTATAATCAGCCAATCAATCCATCTCATCCCTCTTGTTTTTTTGTGAGAATGTTAAACTTTTAACCCTTTTTGCATAACTTTTTTGTTCAATACGCCTTATTTGCCATAAAAAAAGGGTATTATTTTTGGTATCTAAAGAAGATAATACCATTCAATAAATCGAAAAAAAACCGGGAAATTCTTCCCGGTTTTTGATGATAGTACAATATGTTCAATAAAATAACGGCCATTATTTTTTACACTAAAATCTGAGGATATTTCTTTATAATAATCTTTAAGGTCTCATCTGCCACATCAAACGTATACTGAAGGTCCTGCTCTGTCATTGCTGTATTGGTAAACATATTGTGGAAATGGGAAATATAAACACCCCGTCTCACCATCTCGCCGATCCATTCCTGATGGGGTATCAGAGACTCATCAGGATCTTTCAGGATAATTTTAAAAAGTGACGGAAGTCCGGTAGTGCTAAGGTTTACATTGTTTGCATCCGCTACCTGTTTCAGCCCTGATGTAAGTTTTTCTCCAGTTCTTCTCATGATCCCTACTGCATCAATTTCTTTCATTTTCGTGAGGGCTGCCACAGAAGCTGCAAGCGGAACCGCAGACAGCCAGTAGCTTCCTGTATAGTTCATATCCTCCACTGCCTCTCTCATTTCTTTGCGCCCAACCAGCGCCGCCATATTCCAGCCGTTTGCGATAGCCTTTCCGAGAGTCAGAAGATCGGCCTTTATGCCGAAATAGTGGTCAGATCCGGCAAGGTCCATCCGGAAGCCTGCGCGTACATCATCAATGATCAGCACAATTCCATGATCGTCACAGAGTTTTCTGACCCTGGGCCAATAGTCCTCATCCGGCAGCACATTATCATAGTGGGAAATATGGTCATAAGGCATAGAAAGAATCCCTGCAATTTCTCCGGGGTGTTCCTGCACCACCTTCTCAATAGCCTGAAAATCATTAAAAGGCACGTACAGATTGTTGCAGATCTCTTCATCCAAAACTCCCGGAGTACCTGGTTTCTGACACCACTGATAAACTCCGTGGTATCCGTGTTCCATCATAATAATCTTCTTTCTGCCAGTGGCATGGCGGGCCGTCATAACTGCCAGAGTGGTCACATCTCCTCCGTTTTTCGCAAAGAATGCCCAATCAGCACAGTTTACGGTCTCTACCAGTTTCTCTGCACATTCGATCATCACTGGGGAGACTACCGTAGTACAGTTTCCTTTTTCCCTCTGTCTCAGAGCGGCGGCATCCACATCCGGATCCTGGTACCCAAGCGCATTTGGCCCGTATGCACATGCATAATCTATAAACCGGTTGCCGTCCACGTCCCAGATGTAGGTGCCTTCAGCATGATCAGAGAACAGCGGATAACAGCCCATAGGATTAAGCCTTGCACGCCCAACACCCAGATGTCCGTATAAGCCACATGGAACTACTTCATTTGCTTTATCATATAATTCAAAGCTTTTATCATATCTATATACTTCCATATTTACTGCCCCCTTTACTTTAATCCGTTTGCATGTTCATATGCCAGATTCAAAATTTTATCAAATGCGTCATTTAACGTTGACAGCCCCATAAGTTTCAGCTGCTTATGGACAGTTGCGGCATAAGTGCTGAGCTTCTTATCCAAGAGTTTTAACGCAGAATCAATGTCCCCATACTCATAAATAGCTCTCGGATGATCAGAGGTTTCCACAAACTTCAGCTTGTGGTCTTTGATCAAAATGTTCAGTACAGCTCCGTCCGTAATCTTCACTACGATCTTTCCGTCCAGGAGACGGCCGGCCAGCTTTCTGCCTTCCGGATCTTCATTGGCCAGCTGCACGGCCAGCCGGATTCTATCTGCAAATTTTTGCTCTTTTTCTGTCATAATGAATCATTCCTTTCTGGACAAATCACAATTATTAACAGTTTCCTTCACTATTTTGGCTGATATTGCCATTTATTTTTCTGCATGCTATACTGAATTTAATTACTTTTGCGATCAAGGAGGTATCTCATGTCGAAAGAACGGAATAAAAAAATAGAGTCAAGCATTTTGGAATACCTGGGCTCTCACGAAAAATTACTTACGCGTGATGCCATTGAATTGTTTCACCTTTCAGAATCCACTATCCGCCGTATCTTCGGGCGTCTGGAGGAAAAGAAAAAGGTTGTCCGTACCTATGGCGGCATTATTCTCGCCAAGCCTGATAATTACTATCACTACGACATTATCAAGCAGAAAATGAAAAGAGAAAAAGAATTGATTGGAAAATATGCCGCCGGACTGATCCTGGATTCTGATTTCATCTATATAGACTGCGGTACAACCACTGCATATATGGCACAGTCTCTTGTAACCAGATTTCAGAACAATACTCTCTCAAGCAGTCTGAACATTGTGACCAATTCCCTGATTAATCTTGAGATTCTGAATTCCTACTGCAATGTCATACTGGTTGGAGGCACTCTGTTTGATGAACGCAGGAGCATGGCCGGAACACTGGGTGTCAGCTTTTTGTCCCAGTTTCATTTTTCCAAATCCTTTCTGGGAGCGGACGGCATGACGTTTGAGCACGGTTTTTCAAGCGATAATATCAATACCTCCCGTCTGTCCGGTACGGCCCTGACACTTTCAAAAGAATCCTATGTACTCCTGGACTCTTCCAAGATCGGACATCCCTCCTATGTAAACTATGCTGAACTGGATGATGCCACCGCCGTCATCACTGACGGCGGCATTCATGAAGATGACATCAAACAATTTTCAAACCGCAGGATCAGCCTTCACATTGCAGAATAACTTTCTTCTGCAGTCACAGCTTTTTCCTTGCTTCACTCCATTTTGTAGATTTGCTCTGAACTGTCTGCTGGAGATGAATTTCCACACCGCTGTCCTGAAGCTCATTCAGCATACTGCATTCCTGCTCCGTCACTGTAATCGGTCCCTCCAGAACTTTAGCGCCCTCCCGGACCCCGGTTCCGCCGATCTGAAGTGACGGATAAGAAATGCCTCCTCTTAAGCACTCATAAGCGGTTTTGATATCTTTAAAGATTAACATAACACTTTCATTTCCAAACTGATCTTCTTTATACTGTAAAATCCCTTCATCTTTTGTGTAAACCGAAAACTCAATTCCCGGAGGAACTGCAAGAGAAAGGATATCACGCATCATTTCGTTTTCTGCTGTGGCCGTATCAATGACCACAATCTTGCCGGCACTGCACTTTCCGATCCACCCACTGGCTACCTGCCCATGGATCAAACGGTTGTCAATCCGGGTCAATACTAGTTTCCCCATATAAAAACCACCTTTCTTCATATCCCAAATCCGCCTGCGCCCCGGCAAAGCCGGAAAACTGGTGAACATGTACATAGTGTCTGCTGGATAAGGATGACGACTAAACAGAAGGTGCCATCCTACGATAGTTTTTCTACATTGTCGGAAGGAGGCCTTTTCAGAGCCGACTGGAGATAATGCAGAAAAACTTATGCTATAATACCAAGTGCTCCGAGTATGATTCCTACAATCATAGTTCCGAATATAACTTTGATAACACTCATATTTTTGCGTTTAATTGTAAAGAAGATAAGGAGTGTGGCAATGAATGTGAGCAGGTTCGGCATTAATACATCGAACAGTTCCTTCTGCACTGCAAATGAAAATTTACCTGTGGCAATCGTAAGCGGGCAGGATACGCTGACCAGGGAACTGATCATTCCTCCGATAACAAACATACCCATAACAGTGAAGAAAGACATGACCTTGTTGATCAGTCCGCTCTGCACCAAGTCCTTAATCGCTTTATTTCCCAGATTATATCCCAGATGCATTAAGATAAATGCCTGTGAATTACAAAGTACAGCTCCGATCAAAACTACAACCAGTGCAGGCCACCACGCACCTGTCAAGGCATACGGACACATCAGCGCCAGTGAAGTAGGAATAATTGTGGCCCAGTTCAAAGTGTCGCCTACTGCTGCCATCGGAGGAAACAATGCTGCTTTTGTGTCAGAGATAATCTCTCCCGGAATCGGTGCTCCTTTTGCTTTCTGTTCTTCCATAGACAAAAGAATGCCGACCGGAAGTGCAGATGTCATATCTTCTGCATTAAATAATTCCGAGGTCCTTACCATAGCTTCCTGAAGTCCGTCGTCATTTCCTTTATATAATTTTTTCAGACAAGGCATCATGGTTGCAACAATACCATTTGCCTGATACCGTTCATAGCTGTTGCCGTTTGAGTAAAATGAAAGCATACGGATAGATGCCCAGTTCAGGTCTTTTTTGGTGAGTGATGCGTCTGCCACCGATGCACTCTTTAGGTTCAGTGACAGGTGCTCTCCTTTATTCTGGCATCTGAAATCAAACCATGCCAGAATGACAGAGACAATCGCGATACCGATACCGCTTACTCCTGAATACGCTGCAAATAAAAATCCTGCTATAAAAAATGGCATATATCCTTTCTTTCCGATGGAGGATGCAACGATGCAGAGTCCTACAATCGGCATCAGGGAAGCCAGGGCATTCAGTCCGTTCTGCAGCCATCCGGGCAGCCCATTGACAAAGAACCCGATATTGCTTGCCCCAAAGAATAATACAAGTGTCATAGGAATCCAGTATAAAAGTACCTTAAATAAAGATGGGTAAATGACAGTAGAAAGCCATAGTTTGTCATATTGCCGGCTGCTGATAAATTTGTCGGTCAGTGCGTTCCAAAAAGATCCCACGGTCATACGGATGTTGGTCAGCTGGCTCATGACAATTCCTACGGCAACGGCCACTGCCATGGCTGACTTAATGTCCATGCCGGAAGCGATAACAACTGATGCTGTGATGATTCCTGCTGCCGCATTGTCATTGGTAATAACCCAGCCTGCCTGAGTCTGGCCCAAAAACATAGGCTGGATCGTTGCGCCGACAATCATGGCTGTCGGCACATCCCCCATGACAAGGCCGACTAAAAGCGCCGATGTCAAGGGCTGATAAAACAACAGATTAAGGGAGTGGTCAAACACCCCTAAAAAACTAAACCAGTAAAATCCTCCGAGTATAATTGCCTGCCATAAATGCATAACATAACATCTCCTCTCTTACTTTTTCATTTTATCCATTACGTTGATAACTGCATCTTTTCCTGTCCTTTCTAATATTTCCGGGATTTTCTCAAGTTCTGATGTTTCTCTCTGTCCGATGGCTTCAAGTAACATTCCAAGGTTCACTCCTGTGACTGCATATGCCTGTCCTTCATTTTGTTTTATAACCATTCCTGCTGTCTTCATCAAATATTGGTTAAACGGAGTTCCTCCGAACAGATCCAGCAGCACCACTGCCCCTTTCGGAAAGCTTCCGGCCATCCGGCTTAACTCTGTGCCCCACTCGTCAATGTCATCTGTTGGTTCCAGTCCCAGGCAGGCGATATTCTGACATTCTCCGTAGATCATTTGGGCGGCTTCTATCAGGCTTTCCCCGATACTCCCATGACTGCAGATCAAAATGCCGGTCAAGTCTTCCTTGATCGTCTCAGGTATTATGCGTATCATCTCTCTCCTCCTTCCTTCTGTTAATAAAATTTTAGCACGGTCTTTTCTCTCCGTCAATTATATTTGATTGATTCTTTCATTATATTGAATATTTCATTCACTTTCATCAAATTTAAAGACCTGTACTGAATTTTCTTCAAATCGCTTCCTGCTTGTCTCATCAATCTTTGAATCAATAACGATTCCGTCAATATTCTCTAATCTGCAGCTGATCCCAAAAGACTGCTTTCCTATTTTTGTAGAATCCATCAGGACATATGTCTTTTCAGCCAGCTGTGAAGCCTTTTTGCTGAGCAGCGACACATTCACACTGGAGGATGTGAACCCTTCTTCAAAGGTAAAACCGTCTGTGCCCAAAAACGTTTTGTTAAAACGAAACTGGGAAAGAAATGTTTCGCTCAGATTTCCTGAAACATCCTTTCTGTCCTCAGAATATTTCCCTCCTGCAATGATCACGTCACAGTACCGGGCTAATATGTCCAGGTTTACCACTGAATTTGTAATGACTGTCACCTCTCTGATCTCCCTTTCCTCCAGCCGTCTTGCCAAAGCTTTCGACATCTCTAAGGTAGTGGTGCCTCCGTCAATATAAATGAACTCTTTATCCCTCACCAGCCTTGATGCTGCAGCTCCGATCTGTTTTTTTTCTGCCACATTTATCACAGCGGTTTCCTTATAGCGGTATCTGCCTTCCTGCGAAACTGCCTTAATCCCTCCAAAAACACGCTGTACTGTTCCTTCTTTCTGAAGCCCTATAAAAATTCTTCTGATGGTAGATTCAGAGACACCAAGCAGATTTATCCCATCGGCTGTGGTCATCTCTCCATTCTGTCTCACATAATCAATAACCTTTGCCTCATTAAGTGAACTTCGTCTTCCCATCGTTCCTCCCCTCTGCCGCCCGGCTACATAAGCATCCTGGGATCTGTATATTCAAGCCCAAAACTGTCTGCAACATTTTTACAGGTGATCTGTCCTTCATATGTATTGACTGCGGAGTAAACGGACGGGTATTTCCGGCATGCATATTCAATCCCCTGTTCTGCAATCTTAAGGCCATATCCCAGTGTGGCATTGGTCAGTGCAGCTGTGGAAGTCTTCGGAACTGCCCCCGGCATATTTCCTACACAGTAGTGGGCAATGCCGTCTGCCATATAGACAGGATCATCATGATATGTGACTCTGGTAGTCTCACAGCAGCCCCCTTGGTCAACCGCCACATCTACGATCAGTGCTCCCGGCTTCATCTGCTTTAAATATTCTTTTTTTATAATCTTTGGTGCGGCTTTCCCCGGAATGAGCACAGAACCGATAACCAGGTCAGCGTCGGCCAGTACTTCCTGTACGGTGCCGTCGGTACTCATCAGCGTCTGAATACGGCTGCCGAAAATATCATCCAGATAGTTAAGGCGCATAAGGCTGATGTCCATAATGGTCACATCCGCTCCCATGCCCACTGCAATCTTACAGGCATTAGAACCAACAGTTCCGGCTCCCAATATGACTGTTTTTGCTCTTTTGGTGCCGGGAACCCCGCCCAGCAGGATTCCCTCTCCGCCAAATGGTTTTTCCAGATACTTTGCCCCTTCCTGCACGCTGAGTCTCCCGGCAATCTGGCTCATGGGGGTCAGGAGCGGAAGGCTTCCGTCTTCTTCCATTAAAGTCTCATAGGCAATTCCTTTTACCTTTGCATCCAGAAGTGCATCCATCAGTGGTTTATCGGCAGCAATGTGCAGATATGTGTATAGGATCAATCCTTCATGAAACAATGAATATTCTTCTTTGAGCGGTTCTTTCACTTTTATGATCATTTCCGACCAATTCCATACTGTTTCTGCATCCTCCATAATCAGAGCTCCGGCCGCTTTGTATTCTTCATCTGCGAAACCTGATCCAATACCTGCACCTGCCTGGACAGCTACCTCATGTCCGGCATGAACATAGCTTTTCACATTGTCAGGTGTCAGACCTACACGGTACTCCTTTTTCTTAATCTCCGTCACACTTCCGACCCTCATCTTTTTACCTCCTGTCTTTTTTATTTTGATTGTTACCTTTATATTATGACCGTTTCTTTCATTTGTCAACATTATATTTGATTGTTTTTTTCTTTTTTCGATTGTTTGAATCAAAAAAAGCAGCACTCTGTATCAGAATGCTGCTGCCATTTAAAAATATATGTAATTTGAAAGATTAAGGATTCACTCTGCTGCTGTCTTTGTAAATCCATTCCTGAAACTTCATCTTTGTTTTTTTATTATATCCAACTGTAAAATACTCCTCAAATCCTGAAGTAAATTTAAATATGAATCTGCACCTTTTCGGCTTATCTATAATAAACGCTTTAATATCCTTCTTTCTGCTGACAGCATACCTGATACGGCTTCTGTGTCTCAGAAGGTGTTCCGGTTTATCCAAAACCGAACTGTCAGGTCTGCATATAAATTCCAATATTTCTCCACTATGTTCAGGTAGTTCCCTATCCGAAAAATCTACATTCAAGCGAGCAAAAAAATCATGGATCAAAAAGGATGTGCAATTATATGCCAGCCCTGTCTGACTACTGTAGCAGATAACTGAATCACAGCCCATAGTCCTTCTCACCGCGCGGTCATATTTTAAGTAGATAAGTTTATAGCCGAAAGCATGGAACATGATACCGGCCAATATGGCCACTGCAGCGCCGCCTGTAAGATAGTATAAAATATCATCAAAGGCACCTGGTCTATGTGCCAGTATATACAGACCAGCTAATTCAAGACAGCCCCCTATTGCCCAGGTAAGAAAATTAAATGTTTCGTATTTATACCATTTTCCGAACTGAAGCATCTTTGACTCATTAACTACATTCGGCAAATATACTGACACCATAGATAAAACAATACAGCTAATTGGGATCAGCTGATCCCAAATGTGACTGACCACATTTTTATCCCCCTGCAAGAAATGAAGAACCGGAATGTGTACACAAAAAAACAGGACTATAAACAACAGCACTGTACTTTTCGTCTTCACCTCCTGCTTGGTCCGCTCCCAGTCGAACTTCAAAAGACAGGTGATATATTCATTGACCTTATTTTTCTCCCGGGAGAATGTTTCATCTTCCCAATCGTTCATCTTCTCCTCTATATAAGCAATCTGTTTCCATATATGTTCATCTCTAAAAAACTCAAGCTGCTTATCATCCGGATATAGATCCAGGGTTGGAAAAAAACCATATCCATTTAAATTAACCTTCAACTCAGCAAATATTTCTCCTATCTGTCCCCGGTCTGCCTGATACAATCTGCTGGCTGTCTGCTTCATATCTTTTCTCCAGTCACTTCTGGCACTGGTAATGTATTGAAGACTATTGGATTTATTTTTCAAAATATACTCTATAACTGCGACAAGTACAACAGATGACAATAAAATCTGTATAAACTGCATTCCGAATTTCCTCCTAAAATTTAAATATCTGACTGTTTCCGAATGACCGTCGTTTGGTAATGGCCGGCCACACTTTGATCATACAGAAAATGAAAGCAACGACGAAAAACAGAAAGCCCTGTGCCCTAAGGCATCAGTTCTTCCTGTTCTTCGATCCTCTGACAAAGAGTCGAGTATCTCTTCTGTTCGTTTACGTTCTGGATCATCTGCTGTACCGTGGATTTCCGGCCTACCATCGTAATGCACTGCTTGGCCCTGGTAACCCCCGTATATAAGAGATTCCGGTTGAACAAAACCCTCGGCCCGGTCAGAAGCGGCATAACCACGGCAGGATACTCACTTCCCTGAGACTTATGTATCGTCACCGCATAGGCAAGCTCCAGTTCATCCAGCATGGAATAAGAATATTCCGCCACCCTGATATCATCAAATACCACTGTGACTTTCTCTGTATAATCATTGATCCTTGTAATCCGTCCAATGTCTCCGTTGAAGACACCTTTCCCTTCTTCCACCGTGAATCCTTTTTGATTCTTTACTTCCCACTCCATCTGGTAATTATTTTTGATCTGCATGACCTTGTCACCCTCCCGGAACAGACAGGAGACAGCCTGTTTCTCCTGCTTTTCCTCTGCGGGAGGATTCAGATATTCCTGGAGCACTTCATTAAGCTTATCCACTCCAAGCTCTCCTTTTCGCATAGGGGTCAAAACCTGAATATCATATGGCGTGGCATTGACATATCCGGGCAGCTTGTCTCTCACCAGATAGACAAGGACCCCAAGGATATCTCCCAGCCTTTCTCTCTCCAAAAAGAAAAAGTCCCTGCTTTTATTGTCAAGGTCTATGTTTTTTCCTTCATTGATCCTGTGGGCATTGCTTACAATATGGCTGGCCTCATCCTGACGGAAAATCTGGTTCAGCTCTACTACTTTAAATGAACCCGATGCAATCATATCCTTCAGTACATTGCCCGGTCCCACAGAAGGCAGCTGGTTTGCGTCTCCCACAAACACAAACCGGGTTCCCGGCACCGCAGCACTCAGAAGTGAATTCATCAAAAAAATATCCACCATGGACATTTCATCCACAATAATGACATCTGTCTCAATAGGATTGCCTGCATTCCGCTCAAAGTTCATCCGGTCACCGCTGCTGGAATCACCGTTCAGCTCCAGCAGTCTGTGGATGGTAGTAGCTTCATATCCCGTAGCCTCGGTCATACGCTTTGCCGCCCTTCCCGTAGGGGCTACCAGCCTTATATCCAGCGTCTCCGATTCAAAGTAACGTATCATACCATTGATGGTAGTGGTCTTTCCGGTTCCCGGCCCTCCGGTAAGAATGATTACGCCGTTTTCTGCCACCGCCTCAATTGCCTCTTTTTGTTTCTCTGCAAATGTAATCTGAAGGCCTTCTTCAATCCTGGCGATCATTGTTCTCACCTCAGATATCGACACGTCATAGGTCATATTGAGATCACAGAGCATTTTGGCAGTGTTCAGTTCCAAATAATACTGAGCCGCTCCATAAATCCTGGTCTGTTCCTCTTCCTCTTTTATAATGATCTTTTTCTGTATCATCATATCCAGAAGATGGGGCTCAACCATTTCTTCTTCCACTTCCAGCATCCTTGCAGTATTTCTGAGAAGGATTTCCTTGGGCAGATAAATATGTCCTGACGCCAGTGCCTGCATGAGAGTGTAAAAAATCCCTGATATGATCCGGTAATCCGAACTGCTGCCGATCCCAACCTGCCTGGCAATCTCATCTGCAATTTTAAACCCGACACCCTCGATATCATCTGCCATCTGATAGGGATTATTCTGGATCACATCATATAATTTGTCTCCGTACTCTTTGAAAATCTTTACTGCCAGATTGGTAGTAATCCCATAACCGGACAGAAACATCATAGCCTGACGCATTTCCTGCTTCTCTGAAAACTCCACGGCAATGCTCCTTGCCTTTTTCTCTGTCAGACCTTTGATCTCCGCAAGGCGTTCCGGCTCCTCCTCAATAATACGGAAAGTATCCATTTTAAATTTTTTTACGATCCTTTTGGCAATGGCAGGTCCCACGCCTTTGATTGCTCCGGAGCCTAAGTACCGCTCCATACTCTGAACATCATTGGGCATGGTAATCTCATAGGAGGTCATCTGGAATTGGGGGCCGTGGACAGGATGCTCCACATACTCGCCTTCCAGTTCCATATATTCTCCTTCGTGAAGGAATTGGAAAAGACCGACCACGGTCTCCTCATCTCCGTCCATATCAAGACTCAGCACTGTATAACCATTGTCCTCATTCCGAAAACGGATGTGGTCAACATATCCGGAAATCCGTCCCATTCTTCTCCCCTCCTTCAAATCCAATACTTTTGCAATCGCAAAACAACCAGGATAAAATACCCTGGTTGTCCTCTTCCGGCTCAAAAAAGCACTGAAAATGAAACTGACTACTTATCAGCCTTTTTGTCTTCTCCGGATAAAAATTCAATGTATTTTCCAGTTCCGATGGCAACTGCTGTCAGAGGATCCTCTGCTGTCATCGTATTAATTCCTGTCTTAGATTCGATCAGTTCTTCCAGACCCTGGATCAGAGATCCTCCTCCGGTCAGAACGATTCCGCGGTCTGAGATATCTGCTGCAAGCTCAGGCGGAGTTCTCTCCAATACATTATGAACAGCGTCCACGATCTGATATGCAGGCTCTCTCAGGGCTTCTTCCGTCTCCTCAGAGGTAACGGTAACAGTCTTAGGAAGTCCTGTCACAAGGTTCCTTCCGCGGACATCCATCGTCGCATTCTCCGGACGTTTGTAAACAGTACCAATGTTGATCTTAATATCCTCAGCTGTACGCTCTCCGATCAGAAGATTATGCTTTTTGCGCATGTAGCGTACGATTGCCTCATCAAAATCATCTCCGGCAACCTTGATGGAAGTGCTCACTACCACACCTCCCAGGGAAATGACAGCGATATCAGCAGTTCCTCCTCCAATATCAACGATCATATTTCCGCATGGCTTTGCAATATCAATTCCGGCACCGATGGCTGCCGCAACAGGTTCTTCAATAATGGAAACTTCTCTCGCCCCTGCCTGATAGGTAGCGTCTTCAACTGCTTTTTTCTCTACTTCTGTGGCACCACTCGGCACACACACACTGATGCGGGGCTTTCTTCCGAAAATAGACTTTCCGACTGTGCGGTTGATAAAGTAGCTCAGCATCTTCTCTGTAACTGTATAGTCAGAAATAACACCCTGACGGAGCGGGCGCACTGCCACAATATTCCCGGGAGTTCTTCCGAGCATCAGACGGGCTTCTTCCCCGATTGCTTTAATTTTATTTGTATCTCTGTCAAATGCCACTACAGATGGCTCTTTTAAAACGACTCCTTTGCCCTTTGCATAAACCAGGACACTGGCCGTGCCTAAATCAATTCCGATATCTGAACCTGCCATGTTTCAAAATTCCCCTTTCGAATTCTCTATTATTATCATTATGTTAAATGTAAATTATTCGTATACACGCTCTTTTTAATTATAAACAAAGTTAGAAAAATTTCAATTGTTTTTTACATATTCAAACAAAATTCAGCAAAACTTAAGATTTCTGAAATATCTATACGGATTCCCACCTGCCGGAGGCTCCGCACGGCAGAATCAAGCCATTTGAAGAAACTGGAAGACCAATCTCTTCCGCTGTCACTCTGCCGCCGAACTTAGATTTCACTTCTGTTCCAAGCATATAAGAGAGTACTGCCGGCTGAAGCCCTGTTGTATATGAATTGATCAGAAAAAATAAGGGGTTTTTCGACAAAATTTTCGTACAGAGCTGTACCAGAGGGAAAATCTTCTCCTCAATCTTCCAGATCTCACCTTTTGGCCCCCGGCCGTATGACGGCGGATCCATAATGATTCCGTCATATTGATTACCGCGCCTGATCTCCCGCTCTACAAACTTCACACAGTCATCCACCAGCCAGCGTATCGGTTTGTCTTTGAGTCCGGAAGCCTGGGCATTTTCTTTAGCCCAGTTGACCATGCCCTTGGACGCATCTACATGGGTCACTGCTGCCCCTGCCGCTGCCGCTGCCAGCGTTGCACCTCCGGTATATGCAAACAGGTTCAGCACCTTTACAGGACGTCCTGCATTCCTAATCTTATCGGAAAACCAATCCCAGTTTACCGCCTGTTCCGGAAAAACACCCGTATGCTTAAAACTGAACGGCTGTAAATGAAACTTAAGCTCCTTATATTGGATATCCCAAGTCTTAGGCAGGTCAAAAAATTCCCACTGGCCGCCGCCTCTGCTGCTCCTGTGATAATGTCCGTTTGGTTTTTTCCACTGCTTAAGCTTTTTTGGTGTCTGCCATAAAACCTGGGGATCCGGCCGTACTAAATAATAGTCTCCCCATCTTTCCAACTTTTCACCACAAGAAGTATCTAAAACTTCATAATCCTTCCACTGATCTGCAATCCACATCTTACGTTCTCTTCCTTTTCTTAATTGTATATTTTATCCCCATCAAAGACAGATAACACTTCCCTTCCGCCCCATCTGATTTCCTTCTAATATAATAATACTCCGCTCTTCCATCCGGATCTCTCCTCCAGGAAGCCTTCCGTTTTCCGGCTCATTGGCCGTATCTGCAGCAATCTCCCAGAAATAATCCAGCGGAAGCTCCGGCAGCCTCACAGTGTGCGGCTCCCAGTGCATATTCATCATAACATAAACGATATCATCTGTGTCACTATCTTTTTCTCTGCCCGCAAACAGAACGCCCAGAAGGTGATTCTGATCATCTTTCCTAAACTTCCATGGTTCCTCCCCGTGGAAGCTTACGGACGGAAGACCGCACAAAGCTTCTCCGCCCCTGGAACGAAGAACCGGATGTTTTTTTCTGAACTGAATCATTTTTTTGACTAACTGAGTGATCTCACGGTTTTCCGCCAGCAGATCCCAATTCAGCCATGAAATCTCGTTATCCTGGCAGTAAGCATTATTATTCCCTTTTTGGGAGTTTAAAAATTCATCACCCGCATACATCATCGGAACGCCCTGGCTCGTCATTAAAGCGGCAAAGGCATTTCTTACAAGTTTTTTTCTCAGCTTTAATATATCAGGGAGGTCAGTCTCTCCTTCTGTGCCGCAGTTCCAGCTGTTATTGTTGTTGTCCCCGTCCGTATTATTCCATCCGTTTTCCAGATTATGCTTTTCATTGTAAGAATAAAGGTCCCAGAGGGTAAATCCGTCATGGCAGGTAATGAAATTTACAGAGGCTGCATCTCCTCTGCTCTCCCTGTCATATATATCCCTGGAGCCGCTTAATCTCTGGGCGGCCGCTTCTGCCATCCCGGGATCTCCTTTCAGGAATCTTCTCAGATCGTCCCTGTACCTGCCGTTCCACTCGGACCATCGGTTCCACGAAGGAAAGGAGCCTACCTGGTAAAGCCCTGCCGCATCCCAGGCCTCCGCAATCAATTTCACCCGTCCAAGAATAGGGTCAAAAGCCAGTCGTTCAAGAAGAGGCGGTTTGCTCAGGGGCGATCCGTCTTCGCTCCTTCCGAGGATGGATGCCAGGTCAAATCGGAAACCGTCGATTCTGTAATCGGTCACCCAATATCTCAAACAGTCCAGAATCATATTCTGTACGACTGGATGATTGCAGTTCAGGGTGTTGCCGCAGCCGCTGAAATTATAATACTTTCCGTCCGGGGTCAGCATATAATAAATATTATTGTCAAAGCCTTTAAAAGATATGAACGGACCGTCCTCATTTCCCTCTGCTGTATGATTAAAAACCACATCTAATATCACTTCAATATCATTGTCATGAAGCTCACGAATCAGATATTTAAGTTCCGTTCCTTCCCTGTTAAATTCCTTTTCCGAACTATAACTTGTATTCGGCGCAAAAAAGCTCACCGGATTATATCCCCAGTAATCCAGAAGCTTCTTCCCTGCCACATATCTGGTATCCCGTGTCTCATCAAATTCAAAAATCGGCATCAGCTCTACCGCATTGATGCCCAGATCCTTTAAATAGGGAATCTTTTCCCGGATGCCGTCAAAGGTTCCGGGATGCTTTACATCGGATGTTTCATGCTTTGTAAAGCCTCTGGTGTGAAGTTCATAGATGATAAGATCTCTCATATCAGTTGGCCTGCGCCTGGCTCTTCCCCAGTCAAAGTCATTGGACACTACCCTGGCACGGTAGCAGTCCTTACTGTACTCAGGCTTTTCACCCCAGTTGCTCTGTCCTGTCACCGCCTTGGCGTAAGGGTCCAAAAGGCACCGGCTTCTGTCAAACAGCAGACCTTTTGCCGGCTCCTGCGGCCCGTCAACCCGGTAGTTATATTCAATCTTTCTGATATCCAGTCCAAATACGATCATAGAATAAACATTCCCAATCCTATAATTCTCCGGAAACGGTATCTCGACAAAGGGTTCCTTTGCTTTTCTCTTATACAATACCAAGGTACAAGCCGTCCCATTCTTAGTATGTACGGTAAAACTGACGCCTCCCTCGATGGCTGTGGCGCCGTTCTGAAGGTAAAAGCCCGGACGGACTTCAAATCCATTTACCGTGTCCATAGCCCTTAACTGTCTGGCCTCCCCGATCCTTTTTATATCCATAAGCCGCGCTCCTTTATACTCCGTCAAATAAGGGTTATTCAAAAATATATGAAATATGCTTTATTTCATTATAACACAAATGCCGAAAACCCTTTTCATTTCTGAGACAGCGACAGCAGACACTGCCTCCATGTTCTACATGATTGGAGTGAGGCATTCTAAGAGCCGAACGGAAATCATGTGGAACATATCATGATATTTTCTCTTTTTCTTTCATAGAATAAATTATAGCATGAAATTTCACCCTGCCTTTCCATGTTCTTTTATCAAGGATTATTGGAAAACGGAAATACTATGTACTGGATAAGGAGGCACAAATGAAAAAAAGATTAAACAAAGGACAAGCTGCGGTGCTGATATTGATGGTCTCCATTATAGCTGTACAAGGTTTATATTTGGCAAGAATCAGCCGGGAGACCAAAAACTTAAAAGAATCCTCGGCTACCAGCGCAGAAATTCAAAAAAACCGTAAAATACTCAAGGAGATAACAACGCATGATCTGGGAGACTTTCCTTTTCTTCCAAAAAGAGTGGATCCTGAAAAGAAGCTGATTGCATTTTCCTTTGATGACGGCCCTTCCAGAAAAAACACGGAAAAAATCCTCAAAGCTCTGGAAAAAAATAATGCACGGGCCACTTTTTTTATACTTGGCCAAAATGCAAAATATTATCCGGATCTGGTAAAGAAAGTTGCAGAATCCGGAAATGAGGTTGCCGGGCATTCCTGGAATCATCCTCTGCTCACCAAACTCGGAAAAGACGGTGTTCAGAAACAAATGAACCAGATGAATCAGGCGATCTTCGCCGCCACCGGATCAAATGTGGGGCTCTTAAGGCCGCCTTACGGTTCTATCAACCGTACTGTGAAAAAGACGGTGAACGACCCTCTCATTTTATGGAGCATTGATACTCTGGACTGGAAAACGCTGAATGCAGACAAGACTTCAAAGGCAATCCTTGACCAGGCAAAAGACGGAGATATCATTTTAATGCATGACATCCATTCTCCTACAGCCGAGGCTGTAAAAAAGGTACTCCCGAAGCTTGAAAAAAAGGGCTTTCAAGTCTGTACTGTCTCAGAGCTTTTGGAAGCCAGAAATATTACTCTGCATCCCGGGGATGTTGTGGTGAGTGCCAATGATGTTTACCGGTATAAAAAATAAAACTGTTTTTCCGCCTTCAGTTCAGGTTTCGCAGCCCCTCTGAAGGTGTTTTTTTATTTATCTTTTTGTCCAGTCAATTAAAAGTGGCCTGCAAGCAATTCTATACTTACAGACCACCTTATGTTTTATTTCTTTTCTATCTTTTCCAAAGCTTTGGGGGGAACCTCATTTTTCTGTATTTCCTCCCATCTCTTTACGTCTTTGCTCCCGTCAGACACAGTGCCGTATGTAACTCTCAGATATGCTTCTTTTTTAATCGGCTTACTGTCCATCCCATAAAACTCCAGCTTTTTTTTCCATTTTTGTCAAAACCGTCTAGCCGGTACAGATAACCCTCCTCTGTCCTGCTTTCAGAAAGCTGTGTTATTTTTGTATAGTAATATGTTCCTTTTCGTTTTTGACTGAGAAGAAAACTTTTCATCCCTGCTGCCGCAGCGATAATCAAAACAATTATTAACACAAAAGATATTATATATTTTTTCATAAAAAGCTCCTTATATGACAGCGCAGAAAGCCTGATTCACAAATTTACTGCTGTCCTCTTAATTTCCTGCTCAGAATCATACTTTTTGATGCATTCTTTTATTATTTCTGTAGATCTGGGACGCACTGACAACGACATCACCCTTTTTTACCTTGATCCCTTTTGCTTTCAATAGTTCTGAAACTGTACATATCTCATATCCCCTGGCCTTCAGTAAAGGCAGTACCTTTTCCGCAGCTGCCACCGAAGGTTTATGAATATCATGCATCAAGATGATATCTCCGTCTTTGGCCTGTTTCAAAATAGTATTTACTGTGGCATCTGTGTTCCTCGTTTTCCAGTCCAGAGTATCAATACTCCACAGGATCAGGGGTGCGTTTATATTTTTCTTGACCACGTGGTCCACTGATCCATAAGGCGGTCTTAACAGCCCTACATCATAACCTGTCACTTTTGAAATTGCACGGTTCATTTTCCGCATCTGCAGACGGACACCCTCAGGGCCTAACTTTGTCAGCTGCGGATGATTCCAGGAATGTCCGGCAACCTCATTTCCGGAATCCTTTACTTCTTTTACAAGCTCGGGATAATATTTTGCATTCTGCCCAAGCATAAAAAAGGTTGCTCTGGCATGATTTTTGAGCAGAGCCTTCACAACTCTGTCTGTATTTTCTTTCGCCGGTCCGTCATCAAAAGAAAATGCAATGAGTTTTTTTCTTTTATCAATGTGTCTCTGCATTGGCCGGCTGCTTTGTTTTTTTCTGGCTTTTGACAGCTTTTTAGGAATAGCATACTCTGTTTTTGTTTCATTCTTTTGCAGCACAAAATTTTTTACACTGACAGCTGCTGTCCCTGCTGTGACCAGTATCATCACTGTTAATATTATTTTCTTCATATGTGTCCTTTCCCAGACAGCTCTATCTTTCATCCTAAGAATAGATACCTGATTACTTTACTTTTTTACTGATGTATAGTTTTGAATATGCACTGTATACTGGTTTCTGATATGCAATGATTTTATAAACTCCTCTCCTGCTCTTTTTTATTTTTTTGTCTGTAAATACTGACGACCTTGTAGTAAGCATTTTTTTATACTTTTTTCCCGCTTTTTTATAAATCACATAATAATTTGCTCCTGCTGTCCTTTTAAAAGATATTTTCATCCGTTTTTTCTTTGCCCTGATTTTTATAATCTTGGATGAGAGCCTTATATTTCTGACGGATCTGATCTTATAGCTGTATTTTCTTTTAGGTTTTACCTTCTTATCTGTATAGCTTGTTTTCCCTGTGACAGCAATCTTTCTGAACCGTTTCCCCTGTTTTCTGTAAATCTCATATTGGGATACATATTTAACTTTGGAATAAGTAATTTTTACTTTTTTCCTCCCAGCTTTTAGTTTGATATGCTGCGGCGGGCCCAATACTAATTTCTTTGCAGGCCTTTTATTGCTGCCATTTATTTCGGGTTTTGGTTCCGGCTTTGGTTCCGGCTTTGGTTCAGTCCCCGGATCAGAAGCTGCTTTCTTGTCAAACACTGCAATCATTTTTATGTTTTTGACTGCCTTAAACTGATATTCCGGATCTGTGCTTCTGAAGCCATTGTCATATGCTGTTTTCCATCCGGCAAATTTGCAGCCGGGAGCAGGCTGTGCTTTAACACATATTTTTCTATTCTTAGATATTCTGTCACTGTTTTTCCCATTGACTGATGCTCTCCCTTTTGCAGGATCCGCTGATACAGCTTCAATGGTGTAGCAGTCTCCAAGCTTCAGATCCAGTGTCACATCCATAGTTTTTCCGTTAAAATTTACATCGTAATCATAAATCAGCTTATTCGGAAGACTGGAAAATTCAGCAATACCGCTGTCTGCATTGTAGGAAAGCCCATGCGTTCCTTCTGGGTCTGCAACTTTTTTTATTCTTTTCAGATCCATATGTTCTATTTCTTTCAAGTCTGCAATATACTTCCCTTTTTCATACTCTATGCCAATACTGTTTTTCTGGCCGCCGATCTTCAGGCTGTCCTCTTTTAAAAGTGTATTATGGCTGAGGTCCAAAACGGTCAAAGCGTTCTCACTGCAGTTCAGGCTTTCCAGCTTTTTATTTCCGCTGAGGTTAAGAGAACTGATCTTATTTTCGGAACAATCCAATGCCTTCACCTCGGAAAGGGCTTCCAGTCCTCTCATTTCTTCCATTCCCAGAGCCCTGCACGGAAGATCTTTAATCAAATCCGCACGTTCCTTCTTTAATACAGTCCCTCTGCTCCAGGCGATACCCAGATCTACTGTCAAATCTGTAAATGTTGTGATGGAATCAAGATAATCAACAAAGTGCTGATCTCCAAAAACACTTTTTGAGACTGCATCCAGCGGATATTCGGAAACCGTTTCCCTGTCGGTTGCCCCTAATACAGAAGTGCCGGGACAGGCTAATGCAGCGGCAAACAAAACCGCCATGATTCTTTTTTTCATACTCATCTTCTGCCTTCCTTTCCTTTAGATTTTCTTTACTTTTAACTTTGTACATATCTTTTTACCATTTTTATATTTGCAGCCCTTCAGCAGGAACCGATAGCTTTTGCCTGTTTTCGCATTTTGTTTTATATAATCAATCGTTCCCCCTTTTTTCACAGTCTTTACCTTCTTATAGCTTCCTTTTCCCACTTTCAGATAAAGTTCATATGCCTCATAACCGCTGATATTTCTATAAGTGACCTGAACTACTTTTTTTAATTCTTTCTTTTTTGCCTTTTTAAATTTTGCAAATTTAATTTTTCCATTTTTACCAATTTGGTATGGTTTTACTTTAAACGTATATTTTTTTCCTGCTTTCAAAACCACTTTAGCAGAAGAGACACGTCCGGTTTTATAGATTTTACGATACTTTCCTTTTCTTCCTACTTTGACATACACAGCATAACCGCTGGCCTTTTTAGACTTCTTCCATGAGACTTTTATTTGTCTGCCTGAGATAACATGATATGTCATTGGCTTCTTCAGCGCCGGTGTTGGTTTTGGTGTTGGTTTTGGTGTTGGTTTTGGAACCGGCTTCGGCTCTGGTTTGGAATCTGGTTTGGGCTGAGGCTTAACATCCTGTTTTGCAAAGTTTGCGGTCAATGTTATGCCTTCCTGTGCCTTCCAAAGGAACCTTTCATTTGTGCTGAGAATTTCTGTATCCCCTTTTTTTGTCCATCCTGTAAATTTATATCCCGGTTTAGGCACTGCCTGAAAAGATGCTTCCTCACCTTTTCTTACAACTGCCGACTTTTCTCCGTTCACTGTGGCTGTTCCCATTGCTTCATCCGCTGATTCTGCATAAAATTCACTGCTCGCTTTTAAAATCAGCTGCACTTTCATACAGTCAAAATCCAGATCCTGGCCTTGACCGCAGTCATAATAATACATAAGCCTGTTTTCTGTTGTCTGAAAGCTTCCTGACGTCAGGTCTGCTGAAATATCTGCCCCGTTTTTACCGGTCATTTTCCTTATTTTTGACAGATCAATCCCTTTGAACTGTTTTAAATCCACATTGTATGTACCGTTTGACTCCACTGCATTGACCGGAATCTGCTGAGTCGACAATGTCCTCATACTGAAACTTCTGCCGGACAGATCGATATACGAAATCTGATTTCCGGATATATCTAATTGGCTCACATCAGGATTTTTTTCAAGATCCAGCGTCTTTAATTGATTGTATCCTAAGTTAAGTATTTCTAATTTCTCATTATTGTTCAGATCAATATCTTTTAATGCTGCTGAATAACACTCAAAAGCTCTAAGGTTACGGTTGTTTTTTACACTTAAGCCTGTAAGGTCTTTATTTCCGCCGCATTTCAGTTCTTCCAGCTGCAAATTTTTTGACACATCCAAAGATTTCAAATGGTTTCCAATGAGATTTACTTTTTTTAATTCTTTATTATTCTGCAGATCAATAGTTTCTATATTATCCCTCTGCATGAATAATTCCTGCAGATTTTTAAAATATTCAATTCCTTTAACATTCTGAATGGTCTTGTCTGACAGTGAAATGCTGGTCACCTGTTCCATCTCTTCCTTTGACAGCCATCCGTCCTTATCCTTATCAACATTTAGTAATACATAGTCTCTAAAATCATCTGACGGAAAACTTCTGTCATCAATCTCAACCTTATCTCCCACGCTGTTTACCGCTGCACTCACTGTCCAGCAGGAAGTAACTCCCACAACAACTGAGGCAGCAATGCAAATAAATCTTTTAGATTTCTTCAATAAGTTCATTTTCCTTCCACTTCCCTTTCTTCTGATCAATCTGATAACATCAATGATTATACTTTAGCCGGGTCCTCTTTCATTCTTTTCTGCCCAAACAGCAGCTTTAGAAACGCAAACTGCAAATTCTGCTTTTTTCGGCCCAATTTTTCATATTACGCCGCTGATTCCGTCATTGACGCCTTATCCTGCTTTTTCTTTTTCATCCGTTGTACTATAATAAAAGTAAGCGATAAAACGATAGGGGAGGCGATGGATTGGAAAAATATCCGGAAGAAATGTTCTATAAAAATCTATACGATAACCTGACCATAGGACTGATGCAGTTTATACAAAAAGGAAATGATCTGTCTCTGCTTCATATAAACGATTTTGGATGTAAAATCCTTAACTATGACAAAACTTCAGGCAGGGATTTTGATTTTCATTCCTTTATTGATAAACTTTCTGACAGTGCTTACCGGGAGTTTATTCTTTCATTAAACCGACTGAAAAAGCCCGGAGAATTTTTCTCTTTTACCCGTCCCATTTATGTAGGGCAGAAAAAGTCCTGGCTGCAGGGTGTTGCCACCCGGATTGCATCTGATGACGGCTCCCGTGTATATCAATGTGTATTTTCAGACAGTACGTCAGTGGTTGAACAGCAGATCCAGTCGGAAAATGAACGAAAACAGGAGATCAAAATACTCAATGAACTGTGCACTCTGATTGTCAGCCGAAGCTACGAAACCCTTGGCCTTCTGGATGTCCGCACAGGCCATTACCGGTTTTATGCTGTACAGCCTGATGACTGGTTTACTCAGCACGAAATGGAAGGTGACTTTGACGAACTGACCTCCCACGTGGCTGAAACTCTTGGCTACGAAAAGGAAGACCGGCTGATCCTGAGACAGTCAACATTAAGCGGCATCGTTTCACATTTACAAAAAGATCCGGATTCAACTTATACGAGTACATACCGTATTAAAACGCACAGCTCTTACCGCTGGAAACGCGCAGAATATAATTATCTTAAAGACGACAAAACCAAGATTATCTTTTCCACCCAGGACATTCATGAGGAAAAAATGGAGGAGGAACGTCTGTCAAATATTGCAGACCGGGAACGGCAGATTCACCAGGACAAGATGGCCTTTTTTGCAAATATGAGCCATGAGATACGGACACCCATGAATGCGATCCTGAACCTTTCCGAGCTTTTACTCAGAAAGGAACTTCCTAACGATATTGAACGGGATATTTCTACAATTTATACCATTGGAAATAATCTTCTTGGCATTATCAACAGCCTGCTTTCATTTTCTAAATTGGACTCCGGCAAAATAGACCTTAATAACGGCAGCTATTCCCCTTCTGCCTTAATCTCTGATGTGTGCAATATGATCATGGCCAGACTGATCAAAAAAAATATTTATTTTTTCACAGATATCAATCCTCAGATTCCAAGAAGGCTCATAGGAGATGAAATGCGTATCAGGGAAATACTGACCAATCTTCTTGCTAATGCCGTAAAATTTACTGCCTCCGGGAAGATCGAGTTAAAAGCTGATTACCGGCTCTTAAACAATGGTCAGAAAGAATTGATTCTTTCTGTATCTGATACTGGCTCGGGCATTCCCAAAACCGAACTTCCTAATCTGTTTTCCCAGTTCAACCGGGCAGACATGAAAAAAAACCAGACAATCATGGGCACTGGACTAGGCCTTGCCATTTCAAAAAAACTGACAGAACTTATGGGCGGTGAGATCACCGTAGAAAGTGAATATGGAAAAGGAAGCACATTCAGCGTTCATTTTCCCCAGAAGATTTATTCCTCCGGTGACCTGCTTCCTCCTTCCGACAAGTTCCAGCTGGCCAATATATATCTGCTGATCCCTGATACGGATTCAACCTTGATCCGTTATCTTATAAGGGAATTAAAAAAACTTGGTATCCGGCCGTCACTTGTATCTTCTGTATCGGCTGTCATTCCGGAAAAAGACCGCAAGTCTTATCTGATCATGCGGCAGACAGATTTTACAAAACACCGTGAACAGGCTGATGACATGTTTCCTTCCGACCATGTGATCCTTCTGATGAAAAACGATGAAACTCTTGTATCCGAATACTATAATTACCATCAGGTTTATCCTTTTAACTTTCTGATGCAGACTGCCAATATACTGAATGGACAGGCCGTAAAACACGCGCCGGAAAAGGTGAGAATCTATGAGAGTGTAACTTTTCCTGAGGCCAGACTTTTAATTGTAGATGATAACGAGGTAAATTCCTCTGTTGCAAAACGGCTGATGGAGCCGTACCAGATGGAGATTGACCTGGCATCCAACGGCTTTGAAGCATTGGAAATGATAGCCCATACACACTATGATCTGGTTTTCCTGGATCATATGATGCCGGGTATGGATGGAGTGGAAACAGTTCAGAAAATCCGTACTCTGGAAAAAAGCAGGCATCTTCCGGTTATTGCTCTCACCGCCAATGTTTTTTCAGATGCCGATACCTATTTTAAAGAAAAAGGATTTACAGGATTTTTGGCAAAACCTATCAATGTCAAAGAACTTCACGATACTCTGCTGGCATATCTTTCTGGAAAAGCAGTGGAACAGACAGAAAAAAGCTCTTCTGTGTGTACTGCCAAGACATCTCCGGAACTGATGGTTTTATTTAAAACACTGAAGCATTTTGATACAGAAACCGCCCTGGCTTATTTTGATCAGTCCGCTGATTTTTATATAGAAATGCTGAGGACCTTTTATCAGGGACTTTATGACCGGCGCAATGAAATGGATTCCATCTGCCGCCAGCAGAATACAAAGCTGTTTACTATCCATGTGCATGCCATTAAATCTGCTTCAAAATCCGTAGGTGCAGCTGATTATTCTGAAACTGCAAAAGTTTTAGAAGATTTCGGCCACCAGCAGGACTGGAAGGCAATTTCTGCCCGCTTCGATGAATTCATCCAAGAAACCGATATCATTCTGACAGAGTTAGAAAGCTTTCTTTCTGCACTTCCGTCAGCTGCCAGGAATAAAGAAAAACGTTCCAACTTTCCCGCTGATGCGGTAAAAGACCTTTGTATCGCCGTAAACGAAATGGATTACCAGAGGGCTTCCGAGGCAATCTCTGTGCTTGACCATTATTGTTACCCACATGAAATGCAGCATCTTCTGGACCGGCTGAAAACTGCTTATGACAATTTTGAATACAGCGACCTGAACCGCTACTCTGCACTGATATATAACTGTTTGTGAAAGGATAATGCACCATGCATAAAATATTGATTATTGATGACAGTAAAACCGTCCTGAACCAGGTCATGATGCTCCTGAAGGATTCCTACCATGTTTTTCCGGCCATCTCCGGACCTACCGCATTAAAGATCATGGAACACCAGCTGCCGGATCTGATCCTTCTTGACCTGTTAATGCCCGAGATGGACGGCCGGGAATTTTTCCGTCTTCTGAAAACCCGTCCGGAGCTTGCCGATATTCCTGTCATCTTTCTGACTTCCGATACTGGTGACCAGACGGAAGCTGAATGTATTTCAATGGGAGCTTACGATTTTATCGGAAAACCGATTGTAAAAGAAGTGCTTTTAAGCCGGGTCGAAAAGACCTTGGAACTGCTTGATTACCGGAGAGATCTTCAGCAGAAGCTGGATGAGAAAACCCGGCAGATGGAAACTGCTTATATTCAGACGATGGCTGCGCTGGCCAACACCATTGATGCAAAAGATCCTGACACCAATGGACATTCTGTGAGAGTCGCTTATTATTCCGGACAGATTGCACATCGTCTTGGTTATACGGCGCACGACTGTGAAAATGTATATTTTATTGCCTTGCTTCATGATGTGGGAAAAATAGGCGTTCCGGATTCTATTTTAAAAAAACGGGACAGGCTTACCCCGGAAGAATACGAAATGATGAAAAGCCACACCACGGTCGGCGCCCACATCTTAAAGGATATCAAGATGCTGCCCGGTCTCTGTGACGGAACCCTTTACCATCATGAACGCTATGACGGAAACGGATATCCGCATGGTCTGAAGGGAACCGATATCCCAAAGATCGGCCGGATTATCAGTGTTGCAGATACATATGATGCTATGACTGCAACCCGCTGTTACCGAAAAGGAATGGACCCTGAAACCGCACTGCAGGAATTAAAAAACAACCGGGGCACACAGTTTGACCCCGAAATCGTAGATGCGTTTTTAGAAATTGCAGATCAAATGGAGGTACCTGATTATGAGACTCATCTTATGTGATGACGATGCTGTCTGCCTGAAAAAGTATACATGGATGCTCCGGAGTATAAAGGATGCCTATAACCTGGATTTCCATCTGGAAGTCTGCAGCAGCGGAGAACAGCTTCTGTTTCTATCTGAAGATCTTCTGTCTTCCGATATTATACTTCTGGATATTATGATGCCTGGCATAGATGGGATCACTGCGGCAAAAAAACTCCGGCAGAATGGTATTGACAGCAAGATCATCTTTTTAACCAGCCTTTCCGATAAAATGCTGGATGCCTTTGATGTCTTCGCCTATCACTATATTATTAAAGATTCTGTTTCTAAAGAAAAATTTGAAGAAATCATTGTTAAGGCTGTCGGACAGTCAGAAAAAGAAGCCGGGGAACAGCTGCTTTTTACTTACCGCAGCAAAAATTGTATGATACCCCTTAAGGATATTTCTTATCTGGAAGTACAGAACCATAAGGTTTTTGTCCACTACAAACAGGAACACTTTGAAATTTATGATACTTTGAGCAACATGGAAACGCGTTTTTCAAAGCACGGGTTCATCCGAATCCATAAGTCTTTTATGGTGTCTCTGAATCAGATCTCAAAGCTCACTACTTCCTCCTGCCTTCTGCGCAGCGGCATTATTCTGCCAGTTGGAAGAAGTTATTCCAAGCAGGCCAAAGAAGCCTTTAAGATCTGGAGTGTGGAGGCACTGTAAAGAAATATCTGTATGAACGTAAAGAAAGTGTGTAAACGATGCTTCATATCATTGTTTACACACTTTGACTTGGCCTTATATTTTATAAACTTACTTCCGATATATGATGATCGGATTATTTTATTACTCTGGTTTTTCCTCCCTTTTTAGCGGTTCCTGCCTTTAAAAGAAATCTGTATCTCTTTCCTGTTTTTGCTTTTTGCTTTATATAAGTCAGAGTTCCGCCATGATAAAAAGTCTTAACCTTCTTATACTTTTTCTTACCCACCTTCATCCAAACTTCATATCTTTTGTAGCCGGCAGCGTTTCTGTAGGTCACCCTGACAACCTTATTTAGTTCTTTTTTCTTTGCTTTTATGAATTTTTTGTAGCGGACCTTTCCATTTTTCTTTTTCACAAACGGACGTGCTTTAAAGTAATATCTTCTTCCGGACTTTAAGATCACTTTCGTATTAGACCTCTTACCTACAACAGCAATTTTTTTGTATTTACCCTTTTTCTTTGTGCTGTAGTAAATTGCATAACCCTTCGCACCTTTTTTCTTTTTCCATTTAACTTTGATCTGCCGTCCAGATTTCACTGCTTTCTTTATCGGCAGTTTTTTCTTTGGTTTCTTTTTCGCAGGCCCCTTTTCCTGTGGAGTCTGGGGAGCCGGATAATTCTTTTCCGCCTTTACGGTAAGATCTGTTTTAATATTTTTTAAGTTCGGCAGATTCCAATGACAGCCTTCCGGTGCTTTGGGAATCTGGTCCAAGCCAAGTGAATCTCCCATGTTTATATCTACATTTTTTATATTCTTTCCACTGATATCCTGAAATTTTACTGTGCAGTACAGTATCACTGTTCTGCCGTCAGATTTCCATCCGGAATATTTTATTAAGGATTCACTATCGTAAGGCAAAAAAATCTTTTGAGTTCCGGAATCAACTTTAAACATACTGTCTGTTTTTTGTACGCTTCCCGGAATTTGAAAACCTTTTGGCAGCCTGGTCAGGTTATCACAGCCGCTGAACATTTCAGCCGCATCCTCCGCTCCGTCCGGAATTGTAAAATTTTCAGGAAGTTCATTCAGCATATTATTTCCGATAAACAGACCATTTATATTCTTGATCTTTTTTGGAAGCTGAAAATCATCCGGAAGTTTTTCCAGCGCACATCCGGCAAACATCCACTCTGCACTCTCTGCGTTTTGAGAAAGTTTCGGTGCATCCTTCAGCCCTATACAGTTCCAAAACATACCGTCTAAATATTTGGCATGCTCCGGTATCCGGAATCCAGACGGAAGATGCTTAAGTTTATAACAGCCGGTAAACATTAATCTCAGATTCTCTGCTCCTTTCGGAATTTGAAACCCATCCGGGAGTTCCAGGTTCTCACAATTATAAAATACTGCCGGTAAATTTTTTGCACTTTCTGGAATTCTGGGCGCAGTTTTAAGCTCAGTACAAAATCTGAAGGTTCCGTCCGCACTTTCCAAACGTGCAGGAAACTCGGGTGCTTTCTCAAGTTTTTCACAGCCCCAAAATGTATTGTCCATATTTTTCACACTGTCCGGTAATTTCGGCGCTTCGCTCAGATTTTTGCATCCGTAAAACCAATATGCCATCGATTCCGGTTCAACACCGCTGCTGATTTCTATCTTTTTAATATTTTCTTTATATGGAAACCATGGAGCAGTAGGTCCTCCATCGTACTCTGATTTAAAACCGCACGGTAGACCTTTCCCAGATATCGTAAGCTTTCCGCTGGCAGCTTCAAAATCCCATGTAACTCCGCTTGGCTTCCCGGATTCGTCTAACATATCTCCCCGGACTGCCGCTTTATTTTGGGCCCAAATCTTTTGCCCCGTCTTGACTGCTGCATTTTCCGATGCCTGTACCCTAAACGGACTTGATATATTGCCTCCCAGCAGCATAGATGCCAAGAGACATACCGCCAGCCGTTTCCTTAACCTTTTTTCTTTTAACTCCATTGTTTTTCCTCCGCAATCATAAATGTATTTCTCTATTACTTAGCTGAGTATACTTTACATTTGATTTTCAAAACGAAGACCGCCGCAAACATTCTTTTCATCAGCGCAAACGGCATAAAGCAAAAATAGAGTATGAGAACAGGGAACATTCTCATACTCTGGCTGTTATATTATTTTAATACTCTGACACTTCTTCCGGCACTGCCCTTTAAAAGAAACCTGTATCTTTTACCAGTCTTGGCCTTTTGTTTTGTATAGATCAGCGTACCGCCATGATAAAAGGTTTTTACTTTCTTATATTTTTTCTTTCCTTCTTTCATCCAAATTTCAAATTTTGTGTATCCGGATGCATTTTGGTAAGTTGCCTGAACTACTTTGTTTAATTCTTTTTTCTTTGCCTTGATAAATTTTTTGTACTGATTCTTTCCATTTTTCTTTTTTACAAATGGACGTGCTTTAAAATAATATCTTTTACCTGACTTTAAGATCACCTTTGTATTGGATGTTTTGCCGGCTACAGCAATTTTTTTGTACTTTCCTTTTTTCTTTGTGCTGTAATAAATCACGTATCCTGTCGCACCTTTTTTCTTTTTCCAGCTGACTTTAATCTGTCGTCCGGATTTTACTGACTTCTTTAACGGCAATTTTTTATTTGCTTTTCTCCCTGCCGGTTTCTGCCCCTGCGGTGTATGTGGAAGCGGGTTATTTTTTTCTGCATTTTTTTGATAAACAGCAGTGATTGTTGTATCTCCGGTAATCTTGTTAAAGGATTTATCCCATCCGGTAAATGTATGTCCTGTTCTTACCGGTGCTTTTGGTTCTTTGGCAGCTTGTTCATACTTTACTTTCTGCTCGTCCAGCAGTTTCCCGTCCCAGTCCTGGAACTTGACGGTGTATTCACTCTCTTTATACTCTGCTGTGATCACTGTATCTCCGGTGATCTTGTCAAACACCTTATCCCAGCCGGTAAACGTATATCCTGCCCTTATCGGTGCTTTTGGTTCTTTCGCAGCTTCTTCATATTTTACTTTCTGCTCATCCAGCTGTTTTCCATCCCAATCCTGGAACTTAACCGTGTATTCATTCTTTTTATACTCTGCTGTAACCACTGTATCTCCCGTGATCTTATCAAACGCCTTATCCCAGCCCGTAAACGTATATCCTGTTCTT
>NZ_JAGZSD010000047.1 GCF_018381315.1 Anaerostipes sp.
CCGGGCTGGGGCTTGGAACCTGCGGGGCGGGCCGTGGTCTGACGGCGTGGGAAGTCGGCTTCCAACCGTAAGTGGAACTAAGCCCGCAGGCATCAAAAAAGACGGTCCGATGCCCATTCACGGTGAACCCTTTATGGTGGTTCACCGTGAATGGGCATCTCAGAAACTGATTCGGTTTTCAGTTTCTGCCTGTCTCGTATAATAAGTTTATAGCCAAGTAAAACAGGCTATAGACTTATTTTTTTTGGTATAGATATAAGGATATTCTATGATGTCATATCAGGAGTGCTGGTTCCTCCTTATCCCATCTATACCACTTACAAGTTACTTTATACCAGAGCTTCCCGATGCTATAATGATTTCCAGTGGAATCTTAGCTAAGGTCACTGCTGCTGCCTGTCCTCAAAGCCTATGGCTATTGCTCAAAAAGCTTGCAGCCCAGACGGTGTGCCCCTGACTGCTTACACAAATGCTGCATCTCCAGTTCTAGCCTCCAGCAGGGTATTTCTACTGGAGCAATGCTGATAACGCGAGACTTCAGCGGGTGCATCGAATCGGGATAAGCTTTGGCTCTGCTTCCCCATCCTTACCTGAAAGGTGGTGATTACACATGAAGAAAATCGATTACCTGTCAACGCTTTTCGTTGGAATCGACATTGGGTCCCGCTTAAACGTTGTCTCTGCTTTGAATTTCGAGCAGGAGTTCCTCATTCAGATGGCTGCCGTTCCTAACGCCCAGTACGGCGCGGAGCAGATAGAGAAGATGATTGCCGGGGTTCTGGAGCAGCATCACGAGTTCCATTCCGTTATCATCGGCTTAGAGTCCACCGGCTTTTACGGCGTACATATCGCCAATTATCTTTCCACTTGTGAAAAGCTGGCTCCCTTCTCCACGAAGGTTTACTGCCTCAACCCCAAGGAAGTAGCAAAATATAAGGAATCCTTCAATTCTCTTGATAAGAATGATGGCATTGATTCCTTTGTCATTGCCGATTTCGCCAGGGTTGGACGCATTAAAATCCAGCCGTGGCGCGGGGCTCAGTATCTTGCCCTCCAGCGCCTTACCAGGCACCGGCTTCACATTACGGAATGTATTGCCAGTGAGAAAACCTATATGCTTAACAACATCTTCTTAAAGTTCAGCGAGTTTGCCATGCTGAACAGAGATGAGCATCCCTTTTCCAATAAATACGGTGCTACCGCTGAGGCAGTCCTGACCGACTTCCTTTCTACCGAAGACATTGTAAATGCTCCGGTAGATGAACTGATCGCATTTATCAGCTCCAGAAGCCATGGCCGCATCTCTGACCCGGAGCAGACCGCTTATCTGCTTCAAAAGGCTGCAAATGCTTCTTACCGGCTGGACAAGTGTCTTTATGAACCCCTGACGGTCTCGATCGGATGTTCTTTCAACTGCATCAGTGCCTTTGAAAAAGAACTCAAAGCCATTGATGATGCTATTTTGAAAACAGTGAAAGGGCTGAACCCTGTCGAGTATCAGATCCTAAACTCTGTTCCCGGAATCGGTAAGGTTTATGCCAGCGGCATCCTGGCTGAAATTGGCACCATTAAGTGTTTTAAGAACAATGATGCACTTGCCAAGTATTGCGGAATTGTCTGGAAAAAAAACCAGTCCGGCAAGTTTGAAGCCGAGGACACACCTATGAATAAAGCCGGCAACCGCTATCTGCGGTATTACATGATAGAGGCCGCAGAGAGTGTTATTAAGCACTGTCCGGAATACAAAGCTTTTTATGATAAGAAATTTGCTGAGGTAAAAAACCATCAGCACAAACGAGCGCTCGCGTTGACTTCCCGTAAACTGATACGTATGCTTTTTGGACTGCTGGACAAAAGCCAACTCTACTCTGTGGAAAAGAGTAGGTAATCCATAGCGCAAATCGAACTTACGTTTCTTTTGAACCGTAGGTCTATTAAAGTTACCCTTTTCTTAAAAAATCTTTTTCATTTTCCTCTTGACATATTACCAAATTGCTTTTTT
>NZ_JAGZSD010000008.1 GCF_018381315.1 Anaerostipes sp.
GATTACCTTTTTGATTACCTTTAGAAAAAGTAGCGTGCAAAGCTCCTTTCTATGCGGTTTTTTCCATGCGAACTAGGGTTCGAGTCCCATTGCCGGCATATTTATATTAAAGGGAATGCTTTAACAGCAAAAACAGCTCTCCATTTTGGAGGGCTGTTTTTGTATTTGTATCCATTCTCAGGTATGTCGCCGCCTTCTCACTCAATCATACCATTCAGCGGACTTCCCGGCGGAACGATGGGCAGAACATTATCCTCCGGTCCGATCATAAACTCAATAACCGTCGGAACTTTTTTTGTTCTCTTAGCCTCTGACAATGCAGCTCTTATGTCTTCACTCTTTTGCACACGGATTCCTTTTGCCCCATAACTTTCTGCCAGCCTCAGGAAATCAGGAATATACTCAGGGCAGTCTGGCCGCGGAGCGCTGCATATGACAGGACAGCTCTGACGATAACGGGTACAGGTTCCAGAATAATGTCTGTCATAAAACATTTCCTGCCATTGGCGTACATTTCCGAGATAACCGTTATTTAAAATGCACACAATCACCGGCAGTTCATAGGCCACTGCCGTAGCCAGTTCCTGTATGTTCATCTGAAACCCTCCGTCTCCGCAGACAGAGACTACATCCTTATCCGGATTTCCCAGCTTCGCTCCGATGGCAGCCGGAAAGCCATAGCCCATCGTACCTAAGCCTCCGGATGTAATCATCTGTTTTTTGTCAGTCAATTCAAGAAACTGTGCCGTCCAAAGCTGATTCTGCCCCACATCTGTCGTAATGACAGCACTTTCAAATAGTTGATTGATTGCTTCTATCACGTCCCGGGCATTCATTTTATCTCTATATTTTGTCTTTAAAACCAGCGGATGCTGTTGTTTCCAGAGTGTGATCTGCCTTCTCCATTCTTCAGTCTCCAGGACCTCCGCTGTTTCAGACAGTGCCGAGATCACTTCCCCGGCATCTGCTGCAATCGCCACATCCGCATGGATATTCCGGGAAATGATCTTTGGCTCTATGTCTGCATGGATCACTGATGCCTGACTGGCAAACTCATCTGTATTTCCGGTGACACGGTCGCTGAACCGGGTGCCGACAGCGAACAAAAGATCACACTGGCTGACTGCCGTGTTTGCCGCAAAACTTCCATGTATCCCTATATTTCCGGCATAGAGAGGATGGCTGGTTGGAAGAGCACCTTTCCCCATAATTGTTGTCACAACCGGAATGCCTGTTTTTTCTGCCAAACGTGTCATCTCCTTTCCGGCATGGGCGATGTTGACACCGCCTCCTGCCAAAAACAGAGGCCTTCTTGACGTTTTTAAAAGTTCCGTCCCGCGTCTGATTTGTTCCAAACATACATCTGCTGCAGGCTGCAGTTTTTCACTGGCAGAATACAGATCAGAACCAAGTTCCTGCTGTATATCCTTCGGCAGGTCAATGACTGCTGCTCCGGGTTTTCCGTTTTTGGCAGCTTCAAATGCCCTCTTTATGGCAGGCCCCAGTTCTTTCCGGTCTCGAACCGTCACTGCGTATTTGCAGACTGTCTTCATAATGGAGACGGTGTCAACCTCCTGGAAGGAGTCCTTTCCTATCAAATTTCTCGGCACCTGCCCTGTAAAACAGACAAGGGGAACACTGTCCATATTGGCCGTGGCGATCCCTGTAACCAGATTCGCAGCGCCGGGACCGCTGGTCACCAGACAGACGCCTGTTTTCCCTGTGGAGCGTGCATATCCGTCTGCGGCATGAACCAGACCCTGTTCATGCCGCGGAGTAATGACCCTTATATTCCTCTCACCATAGAGCGCGTGAAATAAATCTATGGCCTGGCCTCCCGGATAGGCGAATAAGGTATCTGTTTTTTCTTCCTTCAGTGCTTTCACAACCAACTCCGCACCTGATATCTGCATCTTATCTCCTCCATTCTGCATGCTTCGTATGCAAGTAATTGCTTGCATACGAAGGAATATGATGCGGTACTGCCGCCAGGACAATACCGCTCTATTTGTTGTTTTGAATCCCCCGCAAAAACACAGTGACTGTTTGTTTGATAAATCTCTCTCTGCCGATCCCCATAAGTTCCCGGTCAAACGAAGCATTCAGGAATGTAAAGCCAAAGGTACTGGAGAAAAACGCCAGGGCCAGGGCCTCAAAATCCAGTTTGGGTATCTTCCCTTTTTGCTCCATCTGTTCAAAATACTCTGTGAGCGATGACAGAAAGGCCTGGGGAATCTTCATAATAAAAGGGGCCGTGTCCTCATAAATCTGAGGAGCCCTGAGTCCGACGGACAGCTTGACAAAGTCCGGAGTTATCCTTTTCATATATTCTCTCATAAACATCTCCAGATCCTGTTGTAAATCCCACCGAATATCACAAAAAACCTCCGGTGTCAGATTGCCTCTCCATTTTTCCTGATCTATACCGCTCATGACGATACATTTCTTATTCTGAAATTTCCGGAACAGAGTACACTCGTTGACCCCTGCCTTCTTTGCGATGTCTTTTGTGGTGGTTGCCGTGTAGCCTTTATCCCTTACCAGGGACATGGCAGCATCTATGATTTTCTGACTGGTCTCATCCATAAATTTTTGTTTCCCTCCCTGATGCAAGTGCTTACTTTCATTGTATCTTTTCTCCCGGAAGGTGTCAAGAAAAAGCCGGGTGAATCTGACTTCTCAGTCAAACACCCGGCTTTTTACATTCGGTCTTATTTTGATTTTAACTCTGTAAGTAATTCTTCAATATCGTCAAGACATGCCCCGCAGATGCTGCCTGCACCTGTGGCATCTTTGACTGCATCTACTGTAGTTGCGCCGTCTTCATAGGCATCTATTACTTCTCCCACGGTCACATCGACGCATGGACAGATGATATCATCTCGTTCCATTCCTTCCACCTCCATTATTTTATGGAGTTATTATGAACCTAAAATTCGCAGAATATACTTATTTCTTCTCAACTTTCTCCAAAAGACCTTTTTTCTTCAGTCTCTCATTGGCCGCATCTCTCAGCAGTGCATAAATGACAGAGCAGGCCGGAATGCTGACAAACATGCCCGGAACTCCGGCCAGATTGCCGCCCACCGTCACTGCCACCAGAACCCAGATTGCCGGAAGGCCTACAGAATTCCCTACGACATGAGGATAAATCAGATTCCCCTCTATCTGCTGTACTACAACAAACATGATAACAAAGATAATCATTTTAAACGGGCTTACCATAAAAATCAAAACTGCCCCCAAGGTACTGCCGATGAACCCGCCCAAGATCGGTATCAGGGAAGTGACTCCGATAAACATTGCGATCAGCATAGCATAAGGCAGACCTATAATATTCATGCATACAAAAATAATGGTGCCCAAAATCACCGCTTCCGTACACTGGCCGGACAAAAAGCTTGAGAAAGCCTGATTGCACATATTCCCAATATATACGATACGGTCTGCATAAGCTTCTTTCAGATAGGAATACAAAAGCTTCTTGGTCTGTAATATCAGCTTCTCCTTCTTCAGCAGCGCATTTACGGCGAACACTATTCCCAGAAGGAAGGTCACCACAGTCTGAACAGCAGAACTGATCACTGAGACTGTAGATCCGAGCACGCTGCTGGCACTGGATTGAAAGAACATCATCAGCTCACTGCTGATTTTATTCCAGTCCAGATCAATTTTCATCAGGTTCTGTTTTGTAAGCAGCGGATTATTGGAAAGTTTCTGCAAAAAGTCTTTGATCTCCTCAATATATCCGGGAATGCTGGATGCCAGGCTGTAAAGTGTATTGGCAAGCTCCGGCAGGATCAGAAAACTGATCAGCACCAGGACTCCGATAATACAGATAATTGCCAGCATCAGGCTCAGGGCTCTCTTTCCCTTTTTTACTTTGGAAAACAGGCGGTTTTCAAAAAATCTCATTGGCACATTGATGATAAATGCCATACATCCCCCGATTACAAACGGAAAAACTACAGAGATGAGATAGGAGATCCCTTTTAATATGTAGCTTATGTTGCTGACCCCCAGATAGAGAAGGATGCCAAAAGCTACAAGTCCGAAGAATCCCTGGGTATTTTTATTGTAAAATTTCATATCATACAGCTCCTTTTAAAAGATATTAAACAATTATACCGGAAATGAAATCAGATATCCAGAGATATTAAAAAAGATTCGGATTGTTGTTGTATTTCTAAGTTTTTCCATGGTAAGATAGAGTTGTACAAAATGCAAAATGGAGTGATGATACCAATGAACATTTACATATATAACAATAACCGGAGAAACACCGCAGAAAATATAGATATACTGGCCAGTATCGCAGAAAAGTACAAGTACAGCATAAATGTTTATGAATACAGCAACAAGGACGAGTTTGTATTCGATCTTTCCTCTCATCCCGAGAGAGCAGATATCATCTTTCTGCGGATATCCAAATCCAAAGATGAACAGATCACCGGACTTGAGGCTGCAAAGAGTCTGAGGAAACTCTGCTGCCATGCCCTGCTCATTTATGTCTCTGCCAACAAACAGCTGGCTGCGGATACATTTCCGACGTTTCCTTTTTATTATTTTTATACGAAACACCTGACCTTTGAAGAGTTTGAAAATATCTATGTAAAAGCTCTTTCACTTGCCCAGAGAAGACGGAACCGGCTGTTTCAGTGCGGCAGTGATGCAGATGAACACATCATTCCTTTGACTGATATTTACTATTTTGAGATTTTTCAAAGAATTACTACTGTATATCACAATAATACAAGTTTTTCTTTTTATAAATCCATGTCCTGCCTGGAAAAAGAGTTGACTCCAAAAGGATTTTTGCGTATCCACAGGTCCTACCTCATTAACCTGCGCCACATTGACCAGATCACTGACCACTCCGTACGGCTCACTAACGGATTTGTTCTTCCAATTGGAACTACCTATCTGAGCCAGGTCCGAAAAACGCTCACTCAGCTGAAGATCTATTCCATATAAAATAAAGAAGGTGATATTATGTTTTCTATCTGTTTTTGTGATAATTCCTATACCACCATTAAAAAATACACGGAACTTTTTCAGTCGATGGCAGTAAGACATCAGATCCCTGTAAGTATCCGTGCCTTTTCCTCCGGAAAAGACCTTCTCACCTATTTGGAAAATCCAAACCATTTTTTCGATCTTTATTTTATTGATACGGAGCTGAAAGGAATCAGCGGAATTGATACCGCGCTTCGTCTCAGAGATTTTGATCCAAACGGGCTGGTCATTTTCCTGGGCATCCGCCCGGAATATGCAGGTGATTGTTTTGCCGCTTTACCATTTAACTACATCATCAAATCACGGCTTAACTATACCAGAGGCGAATCTGCTTTTCTCAGTGCTTACTCTATTTTTAAGCAGAGAAAGCAGCCATTCATTGTGTGCAGGAACCGGTCTGCCTATCAGTGCATCAGGCTTTCCGATATTTCACACTTTGAAGCTCTCGGCCGCCTTGCTGTGGTCCACTTTAACAGCCGTACTTTTGAGTTCTATTCTAAGTTGAATATCATAGAGCAGGCCGTAAAAAACAGAGGATTCATCCGTGTTCACCGCTCTTATATTGTGAATCTCTCTTATATTTCAGACGCGGATAAGGAAAATATTTATCTTACAGACAATGAATCTCCGATTCCCATCGGACAGGTTTATCTCAAACAAGTACGCAGAGAGACTTTTCCTTTTTTCTCTCTCAACGCTTCCAGACTGTCCGCAAAATAAAAGAAGGGCTTTTGCACTCTGATTTTGGATTGCAAAAGTCCTTCTTTTCATAGACGTCTTCTTTTAAGATTTGTTCTTTTTATTTCTATATAATAGGGTCACCATTGCTCCGCCTATAGTAAACAGTGCAAAGAGTACAGGTATATCTGCAGTGTCACCGGTTTTTGCCACAGATTCTTCACTTTGGCTGCTTTCCTGGATCTCTTCTCCTTCCCATGAGTAATTCCGTTCTTTCTTTTTCTTTGTTTTGCTTCCGCCTTCGTTCTTATCCTTTGACGGAGTACTCTCATCTTTTTTAGTATCCTTTGTCCAATGCGCTTTTAAGGAGATGTCAGAGTGGACCGGAGTTTCAAAATCCCATTTTTGTTCTTTTCCATTCTCATCTTTATAGTACCAGCCCTTAAATACATAGCCATCCCGTCCCGGCTCTTTTGGTTCCACCGCACACGTTCCTCCGGTTACTGTCTGGGTTTGCGGGGTGTAATCTCCTCCGTTGGGGTTAAAGCTTACCTTGTGCTCTCCTGTCAGAGTGACGGTAACCTTCGCTTCCTTTCCCCCTGCGACAGAAAATGTCAGACGAAATGCTCCTGTCTTTCCTGCCTGCTTTGCAGTATTTAGCTCTTCCATCTCTCCCCTGCTGATGCTGATCTCTGCATTGTTTCTGTTTTCATCTTTTCCCTTGGCTTTGCACAGGCTGATCAGCTCTTCCTCTGTAAAAGCATTTCCCCCTGTCTTATGTACCGCATCACTGGCCGCAACGGAAGGTTCCGGGTTCCCCGGATCTGACCCGGCTCCGTCTGTTCCCTCATCTCTCAGATAAACTGTGACAGTCACCTTTGATCCGTTGGCTGTCTGAATCGTCAGCGAAAAATTCCCGGTTTCTCCGGCCTTCTTTGCCTTGTTAATACAGTCGATCTGATCCGGTTCAGCAAAAATCAGGTCTTTTGTGTCAATCTCATGTCCGTTTTCATCAAAAGCCCTGGCTTTCGTCAGGTCCATCAGCTGGTCTTCTGTAAACTCAGCCCCTCCGGTCCTGCTGATCACATTCATTCCTTTGATGCTCTCTTTCTTATCCGGATCCTCTGTGACCTCATCGTATCCAACCAAAGATACCTTGACTTTTACCTGGTTTCCGTCTCCCGCTGTATAGGTCAGGTCAAACACGCCTGTTTTTCCGGAAGTTTTCGCTTCATTGATCTTTTGAAACTGTTCTGCATCTATCTTAAAATCTTCCAGAGAGATCGTATTTCCTTCTTTGTCTTTTCCTTTGATTTCCCCATATTTTTTCAGCTGTTCTTCTGTGAAGGCATCTCCCCCGGTATCCTGAACAAAATCATTGGCTCCGATCACCGGTGTAGGATTCTCCGGGTCAAACTTGGAGGCATCGGTTCCGCTGTCCCTGAGCGATACGGTCACCGTAACTTTTGTTCCCTCCGGTGTCTGAAACGTCAGCGGATAGTCTCCAACCTTTCCTGACATCTTTGCCTTGTTGACAGCCTCAATCTGGCCAGTATCTGTAAAAGTCAGGTCCCCTGTTGGAAAATTGGTCCCGTTCTCCTGTTTTCCATTGACCTTTGTCAGCTCCTTTAACTGGTCTTTGGTGAATCCATTCCCACCGGTCTTGCTGATCACATGGTTGGCTCCGATCTGCTCTTTCGTATCCTTTGCAATGGTATTTTCGTCCCGGTACGGGCCAAAGTAGATTTTTGTATAGTATTTTTCTACAGAAATAGCCGTATCAGAGTGAAACGGACTTTCATCTGTAAAGTTATAATTGTCTTCGGTTGTTCCGTCCTGGATATAACCCTGATATCCCACATTTGGTGATGCAATCACATTTGTTACAGTTCCCTCCGGATCTCCAATTGGCGGTTTCCCGCATCCAATTCCTGGCATATTGGTATCTTGGTCGCCTACCGCTTTTACTATTGTATCGCCTCCGCTGATAACAATATTTGAGATATCAACTTTTGCTTTTCCGTTATAAAATGCTTCTTCTACGTCACTTCCGCCGGAACCGATTCCCGGAGAATCCATGCCACCTGCTGCATATACGGTTCCTCCGGTAATATAGATACCATCAACTGGTGTCCATGATCCGCTTCCAAGGCCTGCACAATGCTCTCCTCCAATTGCAGTGACAATTCCTCCTGAAATCACAATATTTTTTGTATATCCTTTTTCAACAACATAGCTGTTGCATCCTGCTCCAATAGCACTGTTATGTGCACCCGCCTGCGCTGTAATGATTCCTCCCTTTATTGTTAAATTTGAAAATCCAGTTTCATTTTTCACATTTCTGTTTATAAGCATATTTCCAATAGCAGTAGCGTGGTTTTCCGTTCCTTCTGCATCCAAACTCCCACAAATATCCTCTGAACACTTATGTTCCTGTTCTTTAACGTGCTCACATTGCAAAGTTAATGTAGTATCATCCACACCATCTTTCACTAATGCCCCATAATTTGATTTGCCACAAGACAATTTATTTTTCCCAATCAGCGTTATTATGACATTTGCATGGGATACCGTCACACAGTTTTCACTCCTGCTTTGGTTGGTGATGCTGACATTGTCAAATATCAGCTCCGTCGTTACTCCCGGATCTACCACAATCTTGTTGGCTGTCGTCTTCCCCGTGATCCGGTAGCCTTTGGGATTCAGACTGCTCTCTGCCTGAGGAAGTCCTCCGCCCACTGCTCCTGTTGCTTTGATCTGAATACTTCCTTTGCTCACATCCAGCTGGGTCTGTGTATTCTGCGGCTGGGTTTCTCCATTTTCTTTTTTCCCAGTCTCCTTTGTGTCTGCCCTCTTTATTTTCGCGGCACGCTTTTCTTCTGTACTGAGGACAGACTCCGTTTTTTCCTCTGTCTGCTCGTCTATTATTTCAGTTCCGTTTAGCTCATTTTCTTCTCCTTTCCCCTCTTCTGATTCTGGCTGCTCCTGATCCTGCTGCTCCCGGTTTATCTCTTCTGTATTTTCCTTTGCAGACAAGGCTCCTGATCCCGCTGTCAGAACAACCGACAGCAAAAAAGCCAGAAGAACATACCAAGTTTTTTTCTTCTGCATAATTCCGCTCCCTCCTATTTTTTAGTCAATGACAGGCATTTTCCCAATATCGACATTGATGGTCCGGTGTCAAACAGGATGGTTAGAAATCTTCACAAAAAAATAAGAAACATTTTCTGTTTCTTATTTTAGAACTTTCCGGTACCGGAACAGCCTCTGTTTTCCGTCTGTTCCGACCAGATGCAGTATAAAAGCATTTTTCTGGGGAGGAAAATATAATATCTTTTTTTCTGAATCATAGCCTGCCGCCGAAACTCGTTTTCCGTTTTCCCCCTGCAGATAGGTGTTGTGGTAGTCAATGTCACCGCCTGCACGGATCACAATGCGTCCGGATACCCTGTCTTCTCCCACATGTTTCAGCGATACCGACGGCCCTGTACTTTTCTGCACCGGTTTCGGTTCGGGCTTTGGAATACGGATTCCTTTTAAATCGCTTGTCTCAAACATAATATTTGGCGTCTGAACAGATTGAAAACTGTGGGACGGCAGCGTTTCTCTGTTCAGCAGCAGGAATCCTGCGGCTCCTGCTCCGCAGGCTGTCAATACTCCGGCCATGACCTTCTTTGCAAGAAGTATATTTTTTCGTGATCCTGCTTTCCCCATTTCTGCCATAGAACTGCGGAGCACCGGATATAAAGAAAAAAATCCAAAACTTCGGAGCCCTAAAGCCTCTCTGTCTTCTTTTGGCAGTGCTTCGATCTGCTTCTTTAAATTTTTCTTTCCATGATACAAAAGATTTTTCACTGCATTGACATTGCAGTCAAGAATCTCGGCAGCCTCTCTCATCTTAAGCTGCTGAATAACATTTAAAATCATTGCAGCCCGCTGCTTTTCCGGTAGCTTACGGATACATTCATTTAAGATCCGTGCCTTTTCATTCTGCAGAACAACATCCTGAGGCTGCACACTGTCTTCCATCAAACTTTTAACAAACTCGATCTTTTCATCTCCGATGATGTCCGGCTTCTGTTTTCTGACAGATTTAAGACAACAGTGATAGGTGATCCGCCTCTGCCATGCGAAAAAAGCCATGCTATTTTTCAAAATCGGCAGAGAATGATAAACCTCCAGGTAAACTTCCTGCAGGATATCCTCTACATCATTTTGATCCTTGCAGAAATTTGAGACAAAGTTCCTGGTAGACTCATATGTACTGTGATAAAGATACTCGAAAGCCTGTTTGTCTCCGTTTTTTGCCCTCTCCACATAAGGGCACATTTTCTCATAAGTGTTTTCTCTCTCCATTTTCCACTCCTATCTGCTTTATTGTTTACTATAAAATAATTAATTTGGAAACGCAAGTGCAAAAAAATGGAATGAATTTGGAAAATATACAAGCGGAGCGTTTTTTTATTTCATGGGACGCACTTTTCTATGAAAGAAACAAAAAAGAATCCTGCTTGCGGGATTCTCCGCCTGCGGCGGGTCGCTTTGGCGACATGATTCCTTATCGCCGCAGTGCGATCCTCGCGGAGCGTTTTTTATTTCATGGGACGCTCTTTCCCATGAAATAAAAAAGACTGCCGGTTCAATACCGACAGTCTCTAAATATTATCTTTTGATATGCCCAAGATGCCGTTCCCCGCAATTTTGACTCCTAGCCACAGCTAGGTGGGTTTCCTCATCCTGCCTTCTACCTTCCACCGTATTGTGGCTTGGTATCCAGCCGGATATTCGGAATCCCGTTCAAATAGTTGTAGGTTCAAAATAGCAGGCGTTATCGTACACCCCAGGCTGTTAGTTCCGTTTCTTTACAGTTATTATACCTTAAGTATTCCTGAGTTTCAAGAAATATATGCAAGTCAATTTTTCCAGCGTTCAGCCTATCACTGCGGGCCCGGTTTTTTCAAAAGGAGAAATTTTATCATATCCGCTGATATCTTCCTTCAGATCCCTTTTCAGATATCGGAAAGTTTCCTTTTCGCCTTTTTTTGCATACATTGTTAAAAGCATCATCAGATAGTCCTTGGATGCTTCGTGCATAATGGATGCCCCGATCCCATTGTTAAAATACTCCAGAGGACTTTCTGCGGTAAAGTCATTCTTTTTATAAATCTTCCCTGCGCTGATCCGGTCAACCAGCATCTCTGCCATATATCTTTTGGGGATCTTCATTCCCACCAGGCACTTTGCGTCCGGATTCAGGCTGTAATCAATCCAATACTCAAAATGATGCCTGTTCCTTCCCTTATGATGCAGCCATGCCCTGGATACCCCGTATTTTCTTCGTTCTATATTATTTGGGCTTTGATTCCCCTGATAGTACCTTGCTCCGGGAATAAATTCCGTCGGAGAATACTTTGACATATCGTGCATAAGCCCCTGCCAGTAAAGACCGATTTTAAAACAGCCCTTTGCCACCAGGATTTTGTGCTTTGTAATTGTTCTGAAGTGTCCTAAAATATGCATACTCAAACTCCCAGCACGGCAATTCCAATACAGCCCGACAATATAATCAGGAAAATCGGATGTATGGATGTCCCCCGTTTTTCTGCTAACTTATTTACCATATATAATATAACAAAAAGAATCACAGATTTAAAGTCAATGGAAGAAAGTATTTTATGAATATTCAGTTCCCCGCTTTTTAAGAATGCTACTTTAAAGACAGATAATGTAGCAGCACAGATCAGTCCTGCCACTACCGGACGGATACCGTAAAATCCTGCTTCCACATGACGGTTGTTCTTAAAGCTTTCCAGCACTCTTGCCACCAGGATAATGATGATCACCGACGGAAGCACAAGGCCGAAGGTTGCGGTCAGGCTTCCTGGAATGCCTGCGATATGATATCCGGAGTAGGTTGACATATTGACCCCGATGGCTCCCGGCGTGGACTCTGAAATCGCCAGCATGTTGACAATATCACCGTGGGTAAACCAGTGAAATCTGTCTGCCATGCTGTAGAGAAAGGGCAGTGTTGCAAGACCTCCTCCCAGGGCAAACATCCCGGTCTTAAAAAATTCCACAAACAGCTGAAGAAGGATCATTGTTTTTCTCCCCCTTTTCTCACTTTCCTGCAGAGCAGAAGGCCTAAAGCAGCCCCTATGATCACATAGACCACCGGATTATTCATGACAAATACCATACCGAAAAACGTTGCGGCAAAAATAATCCCGGTCAGCCAGTCTACCACACCGCCTTTTACCATCTTTTTTATACTGTTGATCATCAAAACGCAGACACAGACCCGGATGCCCCAGAATGCACTCTGCACTGCCCTTAATTCACTGAAGTTGGTCATAAAAGCCGCAATCACCATGATAATGACCAAAGACGGCGCTGTAAATCCCAGTGTAGCCGTGATGCCTCCCCGGATCCCTTTTAATTTATATCCGATAAACGTAGAGGTGTTGACGGCAATCACTCCCGGCGTGCACTGCCCTACCGCAAAATAGTCCATAACCTCTTCACTTGTAGCCCATCCTTTGTTCTGTACAACTTCCCGCTCAATCATCGGGAGCATGGCATAACCTCCGCCGAATGTAAATGCACCCATCTTAAAAAAGGTCAAAAACAACTCTTTATATTCCTTCAATACACTGACCCGCCCTTCCTAATATTTTTCTTTCTTATTATACGGAAAAAAAGTAAAAAAAACCAGAGACAAAACCAAACTGGTTTTGTCTCCGGCACTGCTTTTCTCCTGAATCATTTGTGAAATACTTATAGATTGGTGTAGCCCATCATCTCAAGGTCCACTTCTCTTGCCGCTTCTCTTCCTTCACGGATCGCCCACACAACCAAAGACTGGCCGCGGTGCATATCTCCTGCGGTAAAAACATTCTTCACATTAGTGCGGAATGAGTCAGCCTGTGTGGCTACGTTTGTGCGCTCATTAACCTTTACTCCAAACGCATCCGTCACATAGGATTCACTTCCAAGGAATCCGGCGGCGATCAGCACAAGATCCACGGGTATTTCTTTCTCCGTCCCGGCAACCTCGGCCATCATCATCCGTCCGCTCTTTTCATCCTTTTTGCTCTCAAGCTTTACAATGACAGCTTTTGAAACCTCGCCCTTTTTATTCTTTTTGAATTCTTTTACCGTAGTCTGATAGGTTCTCGGGTCATGCCCGAATACAGCAATAGCTTCTTCCTGACCATAGTCTGTTTTGCAGACTTTCGGCCATTCGGGCCATGGATTGTCTTCGGAGCGCTCATCCGGGAGCTTCGGCATCATTTCCAGCTGTATAACACTCTTTGCCCCATGGCGTATGGAAGTTCCCACACAGTCATTTCCGGTATCGCCGCCTCCGATGACCATAACATTCTTCCCTTTTGCACTGATATAGGTATTATCTTTCATGCCGTTGTCCAGCAGTGCTTTTGTCGTTGACTTGAGAAAGTCTACTGCAAAATAAATTCCTTTCGCATCTCTTCCGGGAACCTCAATGTCTCTCGGATTTGAGGAGCCGCAGGCCAAAATAATACTGTCGTATTCCTTTTTCAGCTGATCTGCCTTGAGATCCTTTCCTACATCGGTGTTGGTCTCAAAACGAATTCCTTCTTCCTCCATAATCCGGATCTTTCTCTCCACGATCTGCTTTTCCAGCTTCATGTTGGGGATTCCGTACATCATCAGACCTCCCACCCGGTCAGAGCGTTCATAGACTGTGACCTGATGGCCCCTCTTGTTCAGCGAATTCGCTGCTGAAAGGCCGGCTGGCCCTGAACCGATGACTGCAACCTTTTTTCCCGTCCTGCTCTTGGGAGGTTTCGCCTCCGCAAGTCCGTTGGCATATCCGTATTCAATGATGCTTAACTCATTTTGTTTGGAGCAGACCGGCTCTCCGTTGAGTCCGCAGGTACAGGCCGCCTCGCAGAGAGCCGGGCAGACCCGGCCGGTAAATTCCGGAAAAGGATTAGTCTTTTTAAGTCTCTTGAATGCCTGTTCCCAGTTGCCTGTATAAATCAAATCATTCCATTCCGGAACCAGATTGTTTAACGGACACCCGGATGCCATACCGTTTAACATCAGGCCGGCCTGGCAGAACGGTACCCCGCAGTCCATGCAGCGGGCTCCCTGTCTCTGCTGTTCCTCCGTCAGAAGAGGAATATGGAATTCATTATAATGCTTGATTCTTTCTTTAGGATCTTCAGCTCTTGCATCTTTTCTCTGGTAATCTATAAATCCGGTTGGTTTTCCCATTCGTCTGTCCTCCTACTTTGCGTTCTCGTAAAATGCTTCAATCTGTGCCTGCTCACTGCTCAGTCCGCGTTCTTCCATCTGCACGATCAGGTTGAGCATCCGTTTATAATCCACCGGCATAATCTTTTTAAACTTCGGCAGATACTCCTCGAAATTCTTAAGGATTTTCTTTCCTTTTTCAGAGTTTGTGTAGGCCACATGCTCTTTCAGCATTTCCTTGACTTCCAGCACATCGTATTTGGAAGTGATGTTCTCAATGGTCACCATTTCCTTGTTGACATTCATGTAAAGACTGCTGTCCTCATCTAAAACGTAAGCAATACCGCCGCTCATACCTGCGGCAAAGTTCTTTCCTGTCTCACCGAGGACTAAGACACGCCCTCCGGTCATATATTCACATCCGTGATCCCCTACGCCTTCTACCACGGCTGTTGCTCCGGAATTCCGGACACAGAACCGTTCTCCTGCAACTCCGTTGATAAATGCCTTTCCGCTGGTTGCTCCGTAAAGCGCCACGTTTCCTACGATAATATTTTCTTCCGGCTTAAACTTAACTCCGGTCGGCGGATAAACCACAAGCTTTCCTCCTGAAAGACCTTTTCCAAAGTAGTCATTGCTGTCTCCCACAAGTTCCAGCGTCAGTCCTTTCGGTATAAATGCTCCAAAACTCTGTCCGCCGGCACCGGTGCATTTTACTGTATACATATCATCAGGAAGTGTATTTTCTCCCCACCGCTTGGTGATTTCTGAACCGAAAATAGTTCCAAACGTACGGTCAATATTGGTCACATCAAGTTCAATGCTCTTTCTCTGCTTATTTTCCAGAGCAGATTTTAACTGTTTCAGAAGGACTGTCTCATCTGCCACTTTATCTAATTTAAAATCATACACTTTTTTGCGGTTGTAATCGATCTTCTCTGCCTTTACATAGGAGGTATCCAATATTCTTGACAAATCAATATGCTTTTCTTTTGTCTCCTTGGTCGGCTTTAAAAGATCTGTACGCCCTACCAGTTCATCAATCGTTGCCACACCAAGCTTTGCCATATACTCTCTCAGTTCCTGGGCAATGAATCTCATAAAGTTCACTACATACTCAGGCTTTCCGGCAAACCGCTTTCTAAGCTCCGGATTCTGGGTAGCAACACCCACCGGGCAGGTATCCAGATTGCAGACACGCATCATAACACATCCCAAAGTGACAAGCGGCGCTGTGGCAAATCCAAATTCCTCTGCCCCGAGCATAGCTGCAATCGCTACATCCCGTCCGCTCATGAGCTTGCCGTCTGTCTCCAGAACTACTTTGTTTCTCAGATCGTTCATAATCAGATTCTGGTGTGCCTCCGCAAGTCCCAGCTCCCATGGAAGCCCTGCGTTATAGATTGAATTTCTTGGTGCAGCTCCGGTTCCTCCGTCATACCCGGAAATCAGAATCACCTGTGCTCCGGCTTTCGCAACACCGGATGCTACCGTTCCCACTCCTGCCTCTGAAACAAGCTTTACAGAAATCCTTGCATCCCTGTTTGCATTTTTACAGTCATAGATCAGCTGTGCCAAATCCTCAATAGAGTAAATATCGTGGTGCGGCGGAGGTGAGATCAGTCCCACGCCTGCCGTTGAATGACGGGTCTTTGCAATCCATGGATAAACCTTTTTCCCCGGAAGGTGCCCGCCTTCTCCGGGTTTCGCCCCCTGGGCCATCTTGATCTGGATTTCTTTTGCACTGACCAGATACTCGCTTGTGACCCCGAATCTTCCGGACGCCACCTGTTTAATGGCAGAACAGCGGTTCTTTCCGTCTCTTCCCACGGACAGACGTTCCGGACGCTCTCCGCCCTCTCCGCTGTTGGACTTTCCTCCCAGCATATTCATGGCAATGGCCAATGTTTCATGAGCCTCGCCTGAGATAGAACCATAGGACATGGCGCCTGTCTTGAACCTTTTTACAATAGATTCTACACTCTCAACCTTCTCCAGAGGAATTCCTTTAGACGGATAATTGAACTCCATCAGTCCTCTTAAATTTCCCGGCTCCAGTTCTTCGTCTACCATATGTGTATACTGCTTAAATGTGTCGTAATTTCCGGTCCTTGCGGCCATCTGCAGTGTATGGATAGTCTGAGGATTATACAGATGCTGTTCCTTGCCGCTTCTGAACTTATGGCTTCCTGTACTCTCAAGCATCAAGTCATTTTCCAGGCCCAGCGGATCAAAAGCGGAAGAATGTCTGATATCCACATCCTCTTCAATATCCTTCAGAGTGATCCCTTCTACACGGCTCACTGTATTTGTAAAGTATTTGTCAATGACCTTGGAATCGATTCCGATTGCCTCAAAGATCTGGGATCCCTGGTAAGACTGGATCGTGGAAATTCCCATCTTGGATGCAATTTTAACAATTCCGTGGAGCACTGCATTTGTGTAATCCTCCACTGCGGCGTAATAATCCTTGTGCAGCAGGTCATCATCAATCAGCTTTTGGACTGCCTGCAGTGCCAGATATGGGTTCACCGCGCAGGCTCCGTATCCGAGCAGAGTTGCGAAGTGATGTACCTCTCTTGGCTCCCCACTCTCCAGTATCAGAGCTACTGAAGTCCTTTTTTTCGTCTTGATCAAGTGCTGGTGCATTGCGGATACCGCCAGCAGAGACGGGATGGCTACATGGTTCTCATCCACCCCTCTGTCAGACAAAATAATGATATTGGCTCCATCCCTGTATGCACGGTCTGCTTCTACAAACAGACGGTCCAGTGCCTTTTCCAGGGATGTGTTTTTATAATAAACGATCGGAAGTTCCGCCACCTGGAAGCCTTCCTTTTTCATATTTTTAATCTTCAGCAGATCTGTGTCCGTGAGGATCGGATTGTGGACCTTTAAAACCTGGCAGTTATCCGGCTTCTCTTCCAGGATATTTCCGTCTTTCCCGACATAGATGGTAGTGGATGTCACAAGTTCCTCTCTGATCGCATCAATCGGCGGATTGGTAACCTGTGCAAACAGCTGTTTAAAATAGTTAAACAGCGGCTGGTGCTTCTTTGACAGTACCGCCAAAGGAGAATCTGTTCCCATAGCCGCAATAGCCTCTGAGCCGTTCAGGGCCATAGGCTGAATGGCAGTTTTTACTTCCTCATAAGAGTATCCGAAAGCTTTCAGAAGCTTCTCTCTCTGTTCAGTCTCATAAGAAGGAACCGGAATATTCGGAATCTTTAAATCCTTAAGCTCCATAAGATTGCTGTCCAGCCATTCACCATAAGGTTCTTTTCCGGCATAAGACTCCTTGACAACGTCATCGTCAATGACTTCGCCTTTGACAGTATCCACCAAGAGCATCTTTCCGGGACGCAGGCGTTCTTTCACAAGAATCTTGGTAGGATCGATATCCAGAACTCCGATCTCAGAAGACAGGATCAGCTGGTCATCATCTGTAATGTAATATCTGGAAGGACGCAGTCCGTTCCGGTCAAGCACGGCTCCCACCTGGTCTCCGTCAGTAAACAGGATAGAGGCCGGTCCGTCCCACGGCTCCATCATCGTAGCATAATATTGATAAAAATCCCGCTTCTTCTGGCTGATCACTTTATTGTTTTCCCATGGCTCCGGTATCGTGATCATGATGGCATGAGGCAGAGCCATGCCGCTCATTACAAGGAATTCCAGTGTGTTGTCAAGCCTTGCGGAGTCAGACCCGTTGGGGTTGACCACTGGTATTACCTTATGCATCTGGCCCTTCAGATACTTGGACTCCATATTTTCTTCCCTGGCAAGCATCTTATCTGCGTTGCCGCGGATCGTATTGATCTCACCGTTATGTACGATAAAACGGTACGGATGAGCTTTCTCCCAGCTCGGAGTCGTATTCGTACTGAAACGGGAGTGTACAAGTGCAATGGCTGATTCATAGTCCTTATCCTGGAGATCCTTAAAAAAGGTCCTGAGCTGGTCTACCAGAAACATTCCTTTATATACAATCGTCCTGCTGGACAGCGAAATCACATAGGTCTCCTCGTTGCTCTGCTCAAATACTTTTCGGATAATATAAAGCCTGCGGTCAAACTCCAGGCCCTTTTCCACATCTTCCGGCTTTTCAATAAATGCCTGAAGAATCTTGGGCATACATTCAATCGCTTTCTTTCCTAAAACCTTACTGTCTGTGGGCACTTCCCTCCAGCCCAGAAAATTCATCCCTTCTTTTTCTGCAATGATCTCAAACATCTTTTTAGCCTGCTGGACTTTCAGCTCGTCATTTGGAAAGAAAAACATTCCGACGCCGTATTCTCTCTCTCCCCCGATGCCGATGCCTGCCTCCCTGCAGGCTTTCTCAAAAAACTTATGGGAGATCTGAAGCATAATTCCGACACCGTCTCCGGTCTCTCCTGCCGCATCTTTACCGGCTCTGTGCTCCAAAGTCTCAACGATCTTTAAAGCATTGTCCACGGTCTTGTGGCTTTTGATTCCTTTAATATTAACACAGGCTCCAATCCCGCAGTTGTCATGCTCAAAACTGGAATCGTATAACCCTGGGGTGTTGTCTCTCTTGTTCGTCATAAATCTCTTCCTTTCTTCCTGCTGCTTGGAAATGTTATTTTTTGTAGAATTCCTACGTTGGAATCTATCATACAAAAATATGGCCGGCTTGTAAAGCATTTTTTTCTTAAGTTATCTGATTATTTGATTATTTATATTTTCATCAAAAATAATCTGACAATATATCAGGCATACCGATTCATTTACAAGGTATTTATACAAGAAAAAAAGACCGGGACAACTGATGTCCCGGCCTTTCAGCGATAAGTTTTTAGAATGTTACGTCTTTTCCGTAGTAGATGCACTCTAAAACTTTTTCCATGTCATCTACAGAGGTCTCTCTAGGATTGGATCCGGTACATGCATCTGCCACAGCACGCTCTGCGATCATCCTCTTTTTCTGGTTAAACTCTTCTTCATTGATTCCGAATTCTTTCAGGCTGGAAACAATGTTCAGCTTCTTGTTCATTTCCCGGATTGCTTCGATCAGAGAAAGAGTCAGTGCTTTGTCAGAATTTCCAGGAAGGCCAATTCTTCTTGCAATGGCAGCGTAGCGGTCTTCACAAACCTTTGCATTAAACTGGATCACATATGGAAGATAAATAGCGTTTGCACATCCATGTGTGATATGTCCGGTATCAAAAACTGCTCCTGTTTTGTGGGCCAGAGAATGTACAATTCCTAAAAGTGCGTTGGAAAATGCCATTCCTGCAAGACACTGTGCATAATGCATATTCTCACGGGCTGTCATATCTCCCTCGTAAGAAGCCTTTAAGTTGTCAAATACCATTTCAATCGCTTCTACTGCCAGAGGATCTGAAAACGGAGAATGCAGTCCTGCTACATATGCCTCAATCGCATGGGTCAGCGCATCCATTCCTGTATAAGAAGTCAGTTTCGGAGGCATTGTCTCTGCCAGTGCAGGATCTACGACAGCTATATCCGGTGTGATCTCAAAATCTGCCAGCGGATACTTAATTCCTGAACTATAGTCTGTGATAACAGCAAATGCAGTCACCTCAGTTGCTGTACCTGATGTTGATGGTATCGCAAGGAATTTGGCTTTATTTCTCAGCTTCGGAACTGTAAACGGATCCTTTACATCGTCAAATGTAGTTTCCGGATGTTCGTAGAATATCCACATAGCTTTTGCGGCATCAATCGGAGAGCCACCGCCCATTGCCACAATCCAGTCCGGCTCAAACTCTCTCATGACCTCAGCGCCTTTAAATACAGTCTCAACAGAAGGATCCGGCTCTACTCCTTCGATTAATTTTGTCTCAATACCTGCTTCTTTTAAATAGTCAACAACCTGATCTACAAATCCAAATCGTTTCATAGAACCGCCGCCGATGACTAAAACAGCTTTTTTTCCATCCAGTGTCTTCAGTGTCTCAAGTGATCCTTTTCCAAAGTACAAATCTCTAGGTAATGTAAATCTTCCCATACGTTATCTCCTTTGCTGCAGAGGATTGATATGTTGACAACCCTGACCATTGGTTACATTCCTATTGTACTATTTTGTTAATGTTTTATCAATAAAAATCTGAGACAAGATGACACTTAGACATTTTTTCTAATGGCTTTTCTCAGTTTCCACGCTCAAAAAGATAGGCTTCCATCCCTTTTCTTCTCAGCTTACATGCAGGACAATCCCCGCATCCGTCGCCTTTTACACCGTTATAGCAGGTCAAAGTTTCCTGCCTGATAATATCAAATACACCGAGGTCATCAGCCATTTTCCATGTCTCTTTTTTATCAATCCACATGAGCGGCGTAATCACCTCAAACTCATAATCCATAGCTAAAGTAAGCGTCGTCTCCAGGGATGTGATAAATACATGCCTGCAGTCCGGATATCCGCTGAAATCACTCTGTGAAACGCCGGTCACCAGTACATGGATCCCTCTTTGTTTGGCAAATACTGCTGCAAAAGTAAGGAACAGCATATTTCTTCCATCTACAAAGGAATTGGGGGTTCCTGTTTCCGGAGCTTCTTTATCCACTTCAATATCTGCCCTCGTAAGAGAATTAGGGGCAAGCTGATTTAACAGCCCCATATCCAAAATATGATGCTCCACTTTATATTTTTTACAGATCTCTTTGGCACAAATCAATTCATCCGAATGCTTCTGTCCGTAATTAAAAGAAAGTGCAATGACTTCTTCATATTTTTTCATCGCCCAGAACAGACAAGTGGTGCTGTCCTGTCCCCCGCTGAATACTACAACTGCTTTTGTCGGTTTCGCCATAATTTTCTCCTCCTGATCTTCTTATCTGTCCGCCAATATATAAAAACGGTTTTCTGCGGCAGCGTCCTTCTCAAACCGCCCTCTCATCGTGGATGTAATGGTCTTTGCCTGATTCTTCTTAATTCCTCTGGCACTCATACAGCTGTGATTGCCCTCAATCAGCACTGCCACATCCTCTGTCCCGGCCACCTTGGAGATAATCTCTGCAATATCTGATCCGATGCGCTCCTGAAGCTGAAGCCTTTTCCCGACCATATCACAGATTCTGGCTATTTTGCTGAGACCCAGAATCTTTTCTTTTGGCTGGTACGCAACCGTAACCTTCATATTGTACATCAGCGCCAAGTGATGCTCACAGTAGCTGAAAATTTCAATATCCTTCACAATCACCATGTCCTTATGATTCTTTACTGACAGGTCATCTTCAAAGGTCTTGGAAAACATTTCCGCAATCTCACTGTTGCTGTAATTCATCCCTTCAAATACTTCTTCGTACATTCTGGCAACCCGGTCCGGTGTCTCTGTGAGTCCTTCCCTGTCAGGGTCATCCCCCAATGCTTCCAGTATGCCTCTGATATGTTTCTTAATCGCTTCTTTATCAATCGCCATAACTATTTAGACTCCCTTCTGCTCCGGATCCCATACAACTTTATGAATCTGGATCTGAAATCTGACCTTATTCATCCTGTGTTCCTTCATATATTCCACAATCTCTTCCGGAGGTATTGCTCCGAAAACCGGGCTGAAATATACAATGGCTCTTTCGCAGAGAGAAAACCGGTCAATGACCTCTTTTGCCTTTCTCAAATCTTCCTTTGTTCCAATCACAAATTTCACCACATCCCAGGGCTTTAATTCCTCCATATTTTCCAGGCACATGGACTCTTCCATGCCGCTGGACGGCAGTTTATAATCCATAGTCATGGAAAGCCTTGCATCTCTTTCTCTCCACGGCCGGATCGGGATACTGCCGTTGGTTTCAATTTCCAGTTCCGTTTTGGGAAGAGACAATATACATCCGATCAGCTCGCTAATATTTTCATCCAATAACGGCTCTCCTCCGGTTAAGGTCACTAATTCTGTTCCTGACTCCTTCACCATCCGGGCCACTTCCGGAGCTGTCATAATCTCTGCCTCTCCTTTTTTGCTGATGGCCCATTTCGTATCACAGTAAGAACAGCTCAGATTACATCCCCTAAGACGTATGAACATAGAGAGTCTGCCCGCCTTTTTACCTTCACCGTTAATACTCACAAAACTTTCTGCTATTTTAAACTCTTCCATGGCTATTCTCCGTAAATGGCGCAGTTGTTCGGTGTCTCATATACTTCCACATAAGATACATCATAACCGCCATTTTTTATCCTGTCGTAAAAATATTTTGCAAAGTTTTCCGCTGTAGGTCGGAAATCCACTTCAATGATCCGAAAATCTTCCTCCTTCAGCGCTTCCATAGTCCTTGGTTTCAGCGTATTGCTTTCTATAATCAACGCATGGTCAAACTCGTCTGCTATCTTTTTGACCTTGTCTTTTAACTCTCCGAAGTCTACGACCATTCCTCTGGTCTGTCCCTGCTCTTCCACGTTTTCCTTCCGGATCGTCACCGAAAGCTTCCATCTGTGTCCGTGCAGGTTTCTGCACTTACCCTCATAGCCCGCCAGAAAATGTGCGGAATCAAAGGATGCATGTGTATTTAACTGGTACATGTTATTTCCCCTTCTCTTTCATAATCTTTATGCGATTTGCCGCAGGCAAATAGATTCCTTGTGCATTTGTGCGCATCCTGCACGGAGTGCTTTTTATTGCATAAGGGATTGGGATTCCAAAGGAACTTCCTATACAATAAAAAAGACACGCCACCTGCGGTGTCCGTGTCTCTAAGCATTCTTCTAAGATATAAGAACTATGTCAAATACATAGATTCTTATTTTGTCCTAGTTTTGTTTAAAGACAGGATGGTACGAATGAACTGTCTGATATATTCTAAATAACTAATTGAGTATAGCACACTTTTGCTCAATATGAAACAATAAAAATATAATTATTCTGATCCTGCACTTAATCGTCCGGTACAGGATCAGAGTGACTTCATGGACGCTGCAAACAGCCGCACCAAAAACTTCCACGTGTGCGGATATTCCCTCAATATTGTTTTTCTGATCTCATTGCTCACATCCGGGCCTTTTTCTGTAAAAGTAAATGCACCATCAGCTGCTCCGCCAATAGCTATATGTGCACTGGCATATCCGCCAACAGCGATGCGGGCCGCCACAGCACATCCGCCAACGGCATACACTCCCACCGCCAGACCTCCGACTGCAAAAATACCGAAAGCTGCTCCACCCACTGCCATTCCTCCCAGAGCAAGCCCTGCGAAAGCAAAAAGGCCCAAAGAAACCATTCCCAGAGAAAGCAGTCCGGCAGAAAATATTCCCGCAGACAACAAGCCCACAGCAAAATTCCCGGCAGCTATAATCCCTTTTGCCCGATACATTCCCCTTCCAAAATTGATATGCACCAGAGGAATCCCGAACACTGTTGTTTTACTCTTATATTCATAATGTTGATTTACAGTGACATAGACAATTTCCTTCTCTCTTGAAGCAGCTACATTTCCTGTCAGTTCATCCATACTGATTTCAAAAAGGCGGCTCAATTCTATCAGTTTGTTCATCTCAGGGGCCGTTGTCCCCAGTTCCCACTTCGATACGGTCTGCCTGGATACATTCAGCCGGTTTCCCAATTCTTCCTGTGACCATCCTTTTTCTTTTCTTAAACGATTCAAATTTTTATCAAATTCCATAACCAATCTCCTCTGTCAGTTTATATATATCATAAGAATTTCCTGGCTTTTTTTCCACCAAATGCAGTTGGAAATGTGTCAACTAAAGTTAACATCGGCTTTTTATCTGTACTCCAAGTAGTCTAAAAACCGTTTTACCGCAAGAGACATTCCTTTTCTGTCACGGAAAGCCAGTCCTATGCTGCGGTAAGCAGGCTGTTCCAGCTCTTTTGCAGCAATGCGGTAGGGGATACGCTGCAAAATAAGTTTCGGCAGGATACTGATTCCCAGACCGCTTTCCACCATAGACATAATTGCGTAATCATCCCACGTGGTAAATTGAACTTTTGGTGTCAATTGGCACCTTTCAAATATTTCTGAAATCTCAGCTTTTGCTCCTTTTTCCAGCAGCATAAAAGGCTCATCACATAAAGCCTTCATCGGGAAACGGCTGCATCCGGCCAGAGGATGGTGTTCCGGGAGAACTGCCATCAGCTGGTCTTGTTCCAAAAAAATAGTTTCCAGATCCGGAAGTGTGGGAAGCCGCAAAAAGCCGAAGTCCACCCGTCCTTCTGAAATCCAGCTTTCAATTTCTGTGTAATCTCCCAGCAAAAGCTCATAATCGATATTGGGATAATCTTCCCGGAACTTTTTAATGATGTTCGGAAGCCAATGAGTGGCGGCACTCGAGAATGTTCCAATCCTTATCAGTCCCGCTTCCAGACCTTTCAGTTCATCAACCTGTATCTGCAGTTTCTGAAACTCATCACACACATTCTTGGCATACGGAAGTAATTTCAAACCATCCGATGTCAGACGCACCCCCGAACGTCCTCTTTCAAGGAGTGCCATACCCCATTCAGCCTCCAGATCATGGATCATTCGGCTGATGCCGGATTGGGAATAGTTCAGCATCGCTGCTGCTTTTGTAAAACTTTTAAACTCCACTGTCTTAACAAAGGCCATATATTTTTGAATGTTCATATCCATACAATTTACCTTCTTCTATTCATCTGATTTTGTAATGCTATATATGATAAATATTTGTTTTTGTTATTTATTATTTTATGATACATTAGGACCATATAAGATTCAAGAAAATTGAAGGGGTGTTCTGTATTCATATGAAAAAAACATATCTTAAATATTTCTCAGCCTTGCTGCTGTTTGGCTCAAACGGAATCGCTGCAAGTTATATTTTGCTAAACAGCTATGAAATTGTATTTTTAAGGACTCTGACCGGCAGTATATTTCTTTTGGGAATCCTGCTTCTGTCCCGCAGGAAACCCCAGTATTTCCTAAACAAACGTCACGTCTTTTATATAGTGATTTCAGGCATTGCCATGGGAGTCAGCTGGATGTTTCTCTATGAGGCGTATAAAACCGTTGGTGTCAGTATTGCCACACTGGCTTACTACTGCGGTCCGGTCATTGTAATAGCTGTTTCTCCCCTGCTTTTCCACGAGCGGATGACCCTGCGAAAACTCTCAGGATTTACCGCTGTACTGGCCGGCATGTATCTGGTCAACAAAAGCAGCCTGCACGGGGCCTGTATTTCTTCCGGTCTGGTTTTTGGCCTTCTGTCCGCTGTTATGTATGCCTTTATGGTGATATTTAATAAAAAGGCAAAAAGCATCACAGGTTTGGAAAACTCTGCCCTCCAGCTGATTATAAGTTTTTTTACCTCTGCTGTCTTCATGATGACAAGAAAACCTCCTGCCATACCCTCTGTTGTTCCTTTCCTTTTCCCTGTACTATTTTTAGGCATTGTCAATACAGGAATAGGCTGTTACTTTTATTTTTCTTCCATCGACCGGCTGCCCGCAGGCTCTGTCGCCGTCTGCGGTTACATAGAACCCATGTCTGCCCTATTATTCTCCTCATTGTTTCTTAAAGAGCGTTTATCCGCCGTACAGCTTTTGGGAGCTTTCCTGATTTTAGGCGGTGCTATTTTAAGTGAATTCTCAAGAAAGCAAAAAAATCCCTGAGTATATACTCAGAGATTTTTTCATATCGTTTCTATCTTGCCCGCTTTCAATAAACCGATACAAGCGTCATAAGCAAAACCAGGGCTCTTAATTTCCTGTTTCTATACTGATCTCATTAAACTGATCCAACAGATCTTCTATAGCAAGCGCTTCTTTTTCTTCTCTGCCCTTGTCTAAAATCGCCTGGCCCTGATGCATCATAATCAGACGGTTTCCATATTCCACAGCAAACCTTAAATTATGTGTGACCATAACCGTTGTAAGATTTTTTTCTCTTACAATCTTATCTGTCAGCTCCATAATCAGTTCTGCAGTCTTAGGGTCCAATGCAGCCGTATGCTCATCCAAAATCAAAAATTCAATAGGAGTCATTGTGGTCATCAGAAGAGCCATGGCCTGCCGTTGACCGCCGGACAAAGCTCCCACTTTTGTTCCCATCATATCCTCAAGTCCCAGCCCCAGCTGTGAAAGCATTTCCCGGTAATGGCCGATTCTCTTTTTGTTTGTACCCAGCCTCAATCCATATGCTCTGCCCTTATTATCTGCCAGGGACATATTTTCAAGAATGGTCATGGAAGGACAGGTTCCCATAGCCGGGTCCTGATACACCCTCCCGATCTTCCTCTGGCGGACATATTCCTTTTGCTTTGTAATATCCTCATTGCTCAGGAATATAGAGCCATTTTCCGGCTGCAGACTTCCGCAGATTAAGTTCAGCATAGAGGTCTTGCCTGAACCGTTGCTTCCGATCACAGATACAAAATCTCCGTTCTGAATTTTTAAATTGAAGTCTTTAAACAGACAGATCTCATTTACCGTTCCGATATTATAATATTTGTCAATGCTTTTAAGTTCAATCATGCTTTCACCTTCTTCTTGCGGTCCATGCTGACGATCAGAATGACTAGGAACAGGATGGCAGTAATCAGCTTAAGATCCTGAGAATCCAGCCCAATCTCAATCGCTGCCGCCACACAGGCTTTATATATGACAGAGCCGACAATAACTGCCGTTGTCGCTTTTAAAAAATTCCCTTTGAATATGTTGGTTCCGATAATCACACTGGCCAGGCCGATGACAATCGTTCCTGTTCCCATGGAAATCTCAAAAAATCTCTGCTGCTGACACATTACACTTCCTGCTAAGGCCACCAGTCCATTGGCAATGGATAATCCGACAATTTTTACAAATCCACTGTCCTTTGCCAGTGATGTGACAATCTTTTCATTGTCCCCAACAGCCCTCAGCAGATATCCGGACTTGGTCTTTAAGTAGAGATCCAGCAGAAGCTTTGCGATGAGCATGATCACCGTAATGATGATCAGTGTTTTATATGGCTGCAAAGCTTCCGGAAACAGTCCGTCGACAAAATTATTATTGAATATAGTATTGTAATTAAACAGAGGAACATTGGCGCTTCCCCCGGTAATCCGCAGGTTGATTGTATAAAGCCCTGTCATCATGATAATACCTGACAGCAGGTCCCTGACTTTAAACTTCACATGAATGATTCCAGTCAAAGCCCCTGCCGCTGCTCCTGCCGCTGTTGAAAGTATCAGCGACAGAATCGGATTGAATCCATTCATCAGCAGCACCGTGGTTATGGCAGCACCTAACGGAAAGGTACTGTCCACAGACAAATCCGGAAAGTCCAGTATTTTATAAGTAATGTATACGCCCAGAGCCATTACAGCATAGATAAATCCCTGCTCGAAGACGCCAATGATCAATTGTTCCATTTTTTGCTCCTATTATTTGCTTGCTTTAATTTCTGTAAATGTCTCGACTGCTTTTTTCTGCACATCAGACGGAAGTTTGATTCCCAGATCCTTTGCAGCTTTTTCATTCAGGTAAACATCTCCCTGATTGAATGTTTCAAACGGGATTTCAGATGCTTTCTTTTCCCCTTTTAATACTTTTGCAGCCATTTTTCCTGTCTGCTCTCCAAGTTTCACAAAATCAATTCCAACACATCCGATACATCCAAGCTTCACCTGCTCAATCTCAGATCCAAATACCGGAATTTTTGCCTTGTTGGCTTTTTCCAGATAGGTCGGCATACAGCTGACTACGAGATTATCCGTCAGATTTGTAATACAGTCTACTTTTTTGATCAGACTGTCTGCTGCCATCGGCATATCTGCAGCTGCACTGATTCCCTGTGTAACAATTTTAAATCCGTTTTTCCTGGCTACTTTTTCATATGCCTCGATTCCGGCTTTCGAGTTGACCTCATTGGTACTGTACAAGATCCCCACATTCTTTGCTTTCGGCAGTACTTTACGGATCAGTTTCAGCTGTTTATCTGCAAGAATTAAATCAGAGGTTCCGGTAACCTCTCCAACGTTCTTCCCGTTCTGGTCTACAAATCCAGCCAGTTTTGGTGAAGTAACTGCAGTGTAAATAACCGGTGTTTTTGATTCAGAAGCCGCATTGTATGCACTCTGTGCACTTGGAGTAGCAATGGCGCAGATCAGATCCAGTTTCTTGGATGCAAAATTGGAAGCGATCTGGTTATCTGCTGCAGTATCCGCCTGTGCATTTTTATAAGTGATTTTTAAATTCTCGCCTTCCTTGATTCCTTCTTTTTCTAATCCCTGAATAAATCCTTTCCGGCAGTTATTTAATGATTCATGCTCTGCGAACTGCTGAATCCCTATCTCATAAGTTTGATCCTCACTTTTCTTTGAACACCCTGCGAATAATAAAGAAGCTGCCAGTACCATACTGCATCCTGCTGCTAATAATTTTTTTCTCATAACTTTCTCTCCTTTTCTCTACAACTGATTTTCTGCACGATAGAGATAAACAATCTTTTTTGGGCGGCAGCTGCATAATAGAATAAAAAACGCCCCAAGCTTACGCTTGAGGCGGATATCCGCGGTACCACTCAAATTGACATCATAAATAATGCCCACTTTTTTTCATATACTATCATATATGCCCTGTCAGGTAACGGGTCGGGTGCCCGGCAACTCCTACTTAAAACATGTTCAGAACTGCCCTCGAAAGTCCATTCATCAGGGAATTCATACTGCAATCCCACCGCCTGCAGTTCTCTTTAAATCCTTCTGCTCCTGACTACTACTCTTTCTCATCGGTTTATCACTATATGATGAAATGATAATACTTTTTCCGATTTGTGTCAACCCTGAATTTATCCCTTATTTATAAAATGAATGTCCCTGATAAGTAAACAGTTTTGTCAATGCTCTGTCAAACCAGGATACATTTCTCGGATTTGCCATTGTCTTTTCTACAAAATACAAAGCGCCCTCTGAATAGTCTTCCCCCTCCAGTGCCCGTTCCACACTTTCCCTTGTAGATGCTTTTATAGTGACAGAATTATACCGTCCATCGGCTGTAGGAGAAAACTGGACACTGCCGTTTGTTCTCTGGAATACAACCTTTTCAACGCTGTTTGGAAATTCTTTGGAACGCACTCTGTTTAATATCACATTTGCGACTAAGATCTTACTCTTAATGTCTTTGTCCGTAGCTTCTGCTTCCACAATCCTTGTCAGGATCGCTTTGTCTCTTGTAGATATGCTTTTCAGTCCTTTGACTTTCTGCACTTTTTCTATCTGACGTTCAATATTTAACTTTTTAACCAGTGCCTTGCGCTCTTTAAACTGCTCTTGTTCCTCCAACAGTTTTCTCTGGATAAGCTGATCTACGCCATTGTCGCCTTTCGGCGGCTGAAATAATGTGTCACTTGCAAAGACCTGCTGCCCTACGCTGCATAAGCCAATCGCGCAAGATATGGCTGCTACTTTCCATTTTTTCTTCAATGTCATATACACTCCTTTAATATAGTGTATGACATTTTTGAAACATTATTCACACTTTTGTAAAATTTATGTCCTCATCAAAAAGATAATTGCAGGCCAGAAGCAATACCGCGGAATCTTATTTTTATGTCATCTGCTTTATGATTTCTTTTTTCTAAGAGCGTACAAAATGCCACTGCCCCCTAAAATACTCAAAATGATCCATAGGGCTTTAGTTTCTTCTCCTGTTTTTGCTATCTGTCCATTTTTTTGGATCTCTTTATATTTCCAATGATCACTTTTTCCCGGAGTATTATTCTTTTTCTCTGCTTTTTCAGACCTTCCGCCGCCTGTCACCTCTGTTTCCGTCTTCTTCCATTTTGCTTTTAGTATCATATCCTGATGCACTGGTTCTGTAAAGTCCCACTTAACTTCTTTTCCGTTTTCATCCGTATAATACCAGCCCTCAAATTCATACCCGTCCCTCTTTGGATCTTTTGGCTCTATGGCCTGAGTTCCGCCTCTGACTGTCTGGACCGCCGGTGTGCTGTAGCCTCCGTTGGAATCAAACTTTACTTTGTGATCGCCGGTTAGTGTCACTTTGACTTCGGCTTTTATACCATTTTCTATGAGAAAGGTCAAAGAAAATTCTCCGGTTCTGCCGGCTTTCTTTGCCTCATTCAGGACTTTCCACTGCTTCTCATCAATCGAAGGCTCTATCGTATTTCTGCTCTGATCCTTCGCTTTTACCCTGCAGAGTTCAAGCAGATCTTTTTTTGAAAACTCTGCTCCTCCTGTGGGATGGGTTCCGTTGTTCGCCGCCAGAAATGGTTCCTCATGGCCTGGATCAAATTTGGCACTGTCGGTCCCCTTATCCCTTAAGTATACTTGAATTGTCACCTCTGTTCCGCCAGGTGCCTTCATTGTCAGCTGAAAATTCCCGGTTTCTCCAGCCGTTTTTGCCTCATTGATCCTCCTGATCTGATCTGGTTCAGAAAATGTGATGCAGTCCCTTTCCACTAATTTTCCATCTTTATCAAAAGCCTTGACAATAGACAGCTCCTTCAGCTGTTCTTCGGTAAAGCCTTCTCCTCCGGTTCTGCTGATAATATCCATTCCTTTAATCGTCTCCCCGCTGTCCGGATCTGTACTTGTGCCTGTCTCATCATATTTCATTAAAGAAACAGTTACCGTAACCTTGGCTCCGGCCTTTGATGTATAGGTCAGTTCAAATACACCGGATGCACCGGATGTCTTTGCCTTATTTATTCTGTCAAATTGTTCTTTGTCCACAGAAAAACCATCTAACGAAATGGTCGTTCCTTCTTTATCCTTTCCCTTCAGTTCTCCATAGATCTTAAGTTCATCTTCCGTAAAAGCATCTCCGCCCGTATCCTTCTCAAAATCATTGGCTCCGATCGTCGGATCCGGATCCTTGGGATTCATCCCTGCGGCATCTGTACCGTCATCCCGCAGACAGACACTGACTGTCACTTTAGTGCCGTCAGCAGTCTTAAATGTCAGAGGGTAATCTCCGATCTTTCCTGCCTTTTTTGCCTCGTTTAAATCTTGTATCTGCTTTTCATCATAAAAGCTGATCTGGTCAACCGATAAATCATTTCCTGTTTTATCTTTTGCTGTAACTTTTGTAAGCTGTTTTAACTGTTCTTTTGTAAATCCGTTTCCTCCCGTTTTACTGATAATATGATTGGCTCCGATCTGTTCATTCGTAGTTGGCTCCACTGTGTTTTCATCTCTGAACGGTCCAAAATAAGCTACTGTATAAAATTTTCCAACGTGGATCTGTGTTTCAGATTTAAACGGCGTTCCTTCCATAAATGTATAATGATCCATGGAATCTCCGTCCTGGACATACCCCTGATAGCCTTCCTGCGGAGAAGAAACAAATCGTCCGAACTCTGTAGGTATTGTAAATCCCGGATAATCGGTCGCCCCAATCCCCGGGGCATTGCTGGCTTCATCACCTTTTGCAATGACTAAAGTATCACCTCCGCTGATTACAATATTGTTAAGCGACGATGTACAGACTGCCCCGATACCGGGACCACAGCTTCCGCCGACCGCCTCGACTCTGCCCCCGGTAATAAAAAGCCCGTCTATATTAACCCAGACACCTCCTCCAAGTCCTGCACAGCCATAATTTCCCTCAGCCTTAATGTTTCCTCCGGATATAGAAAGATTGCTTACTTTTTGGTTGCAGGCCGGGAAAACACCGCTGCCAAATGTATATTCATAACTTGTCAGACAGGCACCTCCGATGCCCGGACTGTGATATCCGCCTTTTGCCTCAATGTTTCCACCCTTGATGATGAGATTCGCCAGTCCACACTCGCCGTCTATTTTAGTTCCCCGAAAACTGTTTCCAATAGCGCCTGCATGATACTGGTCATCTTGTCCTGCTGCTGTGAGGCTTCCGCAGCTGCTGTCACAGCGGTGTCCTTTTTCATCTGCCTTCTCACATCGAAGAATGAGCTCTCCGTCCATTCCGTCTTTTGTAATGGCATTTCCTTCATCTCCTTTGTATCCATCCTTTGGATTTCCAGACTTAGAGAGTAAAATATTATTTCCTATGAGTGTCATCGTTACCTTCGCATGGGACACATTAATACAGTCCATTTTTGTTTTATCACATGTGATATTGACATTATTAAGAGTCATCTCTGTCCTGACTCCTTTTTCTACAATCACATTATATTTTGTTGTAGTCCCTGTAACCCAATATCCCTTTGGATTCAGGCTTCCATCGTCCTTGGATACCCCTCCCACTGTAGCGCCTGTTTTTGTGATTACTATATCTCCTTCGCTGACATCAAGAATTGTCTGACCGTTCTCCGCAATGCCTCCGGATCTGCTCACTGCCTTTCTAGAATTTGTTTTTCCCTCTCCATTCTTTGTTTCTTTCTTTTCTTCAGGGGCGGCTTCAGTCTTTGCCTGACCTTCCGGTTCTTCTTCAGTTAATCTGGAAATACCCCCCCCCGGATTTTCCAGACATTTCCTGCTCTGTATCCACCGCTCTCAGCATCTCTGTCCCTGAATCAATCCCCAGCGCCAGTGTAAGCACGGCAGCAGCCATACACCTCTTCCATTGTTTCTTCATTCTTTTCCCTTCCTTTCCTGCCTGACAAGTGCACTTTTTGCAGACAAATGATTTTTGACTTTATAAGATCTTTCTGCTGCTTGATTAGTTAGACAAAAAAGACACCAGATTTTAGATTCTGATGTCTTATCAAATATTTCTTTTTTATTAAAAATGGAATTTAGTTAATCTGTAAGCCGGGTTCTGTCTTAAATGATCATCTATCTCGACTTGCTGTTGCCAGCAAGCTCCAGCGGCACACCGAAAAGCGGGCCGGGCAAGCCCATAGCTCTTCTCCTGCCTTGCTTCGGATGGGGTTTACATGTGCCCTGTCTGTTACCAGACAGGCGGTGGGCTCTTACCCCGCCTTTCCACCCTTACCGGCAATAACCGGCGGTTTATTTCTGTTGCACTGGCCTGAGGGTCACCCCTACCGGACGTTATCCGGCATCCTGCCCTGCGAAGCCCGGACTTTCCTCACCAAACTGCTTTGGCGCGATCATTCGGTTAACTAAATTCCGAGTGGAATTATACCATGTTCTTATGAGTTCCGTCAAACAATTTAATAAATTCTCACAGTATAACTCACTTTATATTTGCCGCAGTATGCAGTTATCTTAACCTTGCCCTTTTTCTTTTTCGCCTTAAATTTTCCGCTGGTCTTTCCGATGGATGCCAGCTTTTTATTGCTGACTTTCCATTTCACTTTTCCGGACACACCGTATTTTTTTACTTTAAACGTATATGATTTCTTTTTCTTGATCTTTGCTTTTTTCTTAGAAAATGCCAGACGCTTATTGCTGACTTTAACCTTACATTTCAGGTTATAACTTCTACCCTGTTGTGTTACTTTTGCCGTAATAACAGCAGTTCCGGCCTTTTTAGCAGTTACTTTACCTGAGGAATTCACAGCGGCCACTGACTTTTTAGAACTTGAAAACGCAACCTTTGCACCTTTTACTTTATTTTTTACTGTGACACTTGATTTATTGCCTTTATAGATATCCAAAGAATACTTTGAAAGATAAGGTTTAGTGTAGGTTACATTTGGTTTTGCTGTCGTGGTCGGTTTCGGCTGAGAAGCAGATGTAGCTGCAGGTGATGTTGGTTTTGGTGTGACCGCAGGAACATTGGTGTCATTCTTCTGAACTTCCTTTTTTGTTGTTGCCTTTATAGAAAAGTTACACAAACGATCTTTTTTTGATTCGTCTCCCAAACCGTTATTAAGTTCTGGCAAATCATAAATATCTATTATGTTTCCTTCTGATCTGCTTGCAGCAAAGCTCTGTTTTGGTTTAATAACTCCTTTATAATAACATTCGATCTCGCCGTCATCATTTTCAAAATATTGTGTATGTTCTGCACCAATACTTACCTCTTGTCCTGCTGTTTTGCTTTTCAGTTCAACTATAACCGCATTTTTTCCTGAAACACTAAGGGGAGATATTTTCTTTGTTATATAACCCGCAAATGGTACATCCTCTTTATTAGATATACTCTTTTTCTCCGCCAAAACAGGAGTTCCTCTGTCATTTACCGGTGCAATAAACAGTTGATATTCAGCATTTGCATTCTCTGTAAAAAATGTAACTGATTCCAGCACTTCACTTTTCCCAAACTCAAAAACATTGATAAAATAACCATCTTCCAGCCCGGTAAACTGGGCAGAATCAACTGTGCCAAACTCATCCCATTGATATAATTTTTCATTTTGATCATATGTCTTATAGTTTCTGATTGTATAATCAGGCAGAATAGAAGTATCTTCATAAGAAACCCAATAGTATCCTCTGTCACCGCTCATGGTTCCCCAGCTGTTCTTTATCAGCCATGCTCCGTTCCCAGCTGGCATCTCTTTAAAAGTGCTTTTAGAATAATTATCGTCCCATCCCACAATCTCAACTTCATGATTCTGTACGGCATCCTCTTCTGTACAGTAGTAAGAACTTCCAGTTAAATATTTCGCACCATTTCTCCAATAAATCCCTGTCCCTACTGCTCCATTATTAATAACAGCCTGTTTAATCCCGGCCTTATCGTTTGGATTTAAAAACTGTATGTCTGTGGCCTGATATAACTTTGGTGCAGTGTTCAAATTACCCGGTGGATTCTCATCTGCAAAATTAAACACAAAATTCTTGAACGGAATATCCCTTTCTGACTTGGGTCCAAAACCGGAAGCATAATATCCTGCCGACATCCATTCATTCCCACCATTATCATTAGTAGTGTTATTGATATATCCTGTACCTGTCAGGCCATTCATTGTCCAAAGCATATGCTGTTCCGACAGGTCTGTATCATTCCCTGAACTTGTCTTTACTTTTGATTCAAATAATCCGCTCCCTGCAAAAGTCCAGCAGGCTCCCACATTTCCCTGATCTTTCACAGAAGTCATATGGCCTTGTTCTCTGCCGTCATATTTTGATGGTAATACTGCACTTCGTTTCCGTCCAAGAGAAGTTCCTGTAATCGATACTTCTGCTTTTGACGGCGGCTGCCGATATCCATATTCTGAATCCTTTTCCCCAAAATGTTCGTTTCGCTTTCCTGTCTCTGCTGACAGTGCAGGTTCTGTTTCTGCTTTGATAACCGAAGGCTGGAACGTCATTGTAAAACAGATACAGAACACCGCTATAAAACTAATTCCCCGTTTTAATCTCTTCAATATTACTCCCCTTTACATAGTATTCTTTGTCCCTTTGTCCTTTACTATATAAGAGCTGATTTTTCCAGTAATAGTTAGAATCTTTTCTTCTTGTTTATACATCAAGTCTCAAAGCAGCTTCCCCCAATAAATTCTCTGAGAAGAGAGGTCTTCGGTATATCTTCGCTTTTGACATTTAAAAAATAATCTAAAAATTTCAGCAGACGTTTGGACTCCTGATATTCCGGACATCCGGGGCTGATCTGAAATAAAAGAGGTTCCGCATATTGTTTTAACACCGCCAGCTCATAGATCTGGGCGGAGTTAAACATAATATCCGCCTCTTCCTGATAAGGGAAAATATTCAGTTCTTCTCCCCGGCGTACAGATTCCCAGCGCCCGATGGTCGTTTTGGCATCCATCCCCCTGTGTCTGGCGTCCCTTACGATCCTGCGGAGCAAACGTCCGTCTGAACTTGGAATCCGGTTGTGTTCGTCAATATTGATCTGACTCAGTGCACTAACATAAATCTTATATTTATCCTGCTCTGATATTTCACTGGACAGCATCCCATTGAGTCCATGAATTCCCTCGATAACCAGAACGTCATCCGGCCCGATCTTTTTATAATTCCCTTTATATTCCCGCTTTCCGGAAATAAAATTATAAGTTGGAAGCTGTACCTGTTTTCCCGCCAGCAGACAGTTGATATCCTCATTAAACAGTTCCAGATCGAGTGAAGCAATGGTTTCAAAATTGTAATTGCCCTCCTCATCCCTCGGAGACAGTTCCCGGTCTAAGAAATAATCATCCAGAGAAATCGGATGGGGCGTAAGTCCATCAATCTGAAGCTGTATGGCAAGCCTGTGGGAAAAAGTAGTCTTTCCGGAAGAAGACGGCCCGGCAATCAATACCACCTTCTTGCCGTCATCTACAATCTTTGTGGCAATGTCCGCAAGCAGTTTCTCCTGCAGTGCTTCCTGTACAAGAATCAAGTTATTGATATCTCCGTTTGTGATCTCCTCATTGAGCTTTCCAACCGTATCCACCCGCATCAGCTTGCTCCAGGACCTGGACCGCTGCATAACATGGAAAAGCTTTGGCTGCGGCGTAAAACGTGAGACTGCATGGAGATGATCCCGTCTCGGAATCTGCAGAACAATTCCTCCCTGATATGCGTCCACATAAAAATCCTGAATATACCCTGTACTCGGAGCCATATATCCGTAGAAATAATTTTCATATCCATCCAGAGAGTACACATTGGTCCTTGAAACTCTCCTGAACCGGAAAAGCCTTACCTTTTCCTTCATTCCCTGCTTTGCAAACCTTCTCCTTGCTTCAAACGTATTGTAGGAAATCTTTTCAATCTTCAAATCACGGCTGACCAGATCCCGCATTTTTTCCTGAATTTTTTTTGCCAGGTCATCATCAACCAGCAGATCATCCTGTGCAAATTCGCAGAATGTACTGTTGCCGATGGAATAATTCATCGTGATCCTGTTGGTGGATCCTTCTCCGAGAACTTCTTCGCACGCTTTCAAGAAAACAAAATTTACCGTTCTTTTATATGTCATATACCCGGTCTGTTCCTTGTTGGTGACAAACCGGATCTCGCAGTCCTCATCTATTGTGTGGTATAATTCCCTCAGTTTTTCTCCTGTATAGGCAAGCAGGATCACAGGTGCTCCCGGTCGCTGAAAACGTTTTGCAATGTCTTCAAGCGTGGTGCCCTCTTTTACACTGATCTCTGCTCCTTCTGCTGTCACATGCAACATTCTGTGCATCATCTCCTCTCTGGTCTATTTTACGTCAAACGGACACTTTGTATGTCTTAAGATTATTTCACATTCTGGTATATGTTTCTGAAGATAATCTCCCATAAAATCAACAAAGATCTTTTCCAGTCCGTGATGTCCTGCATCTATGACCGTAATGCCCAGATCCAGGGCATCCAATCCCTCATGGTGCCCTATATCTCCGGTGAGAAACAAATCAGCCCGGGCATCGGATACTGCTTTTTCCATGTGCCGTCCGGACCCCGGCACTGCCGCAATCCTTTGGATCTCTTTTTCCCCATCTCCAAACAACAGCACATGCTTGAGATCAAAAGCCTTTTTTACCAGGTCTGCAAAGCTGTCTGCAGAGATCGGACGGTCAAGTTCAGAAACTGTTCCTATTCCCATAGGTACACCATCTTGTGTACAAGTGACCTCCACCGGGGCAAGGCTTTCAAGTCCCAGTGCTTCGCATACAATCTTTCCCATATGGACAACATCAAAATTCGTATGCATGGCATAGCAGCTGACGCCGTTCTCCAGCAGGGAAAGCAGCTTGGCCGGTGTTCCTGCATCAACGGTGATGCTTTTTAACGGTGAAAAAATGAGAGGGTGGTGGGTCAGCAGAAAGTCCACATTTTGGCTGACTGCTTCTTCCACCACCCCATTGTCTGCATCCAATGCGACCATGATCTTCTTAATTTCTCTGTCTCTGCGTCCCGCAAGAAGCCCTACATTGTCCCATTCCATAGCATAATCTGCCGGCACATAAGCTTCTAATATTTCAATCAGTTCACTGCATTTCATAATTCTTCAGTGCCTCCTCTATTTCCTCCAGGGCATGGGATAATTCTTCTGCCCTGCATCTCAGAGTTTCTGAGTCCTTTCCATGAAAAGATATAAGGATTTTTTGTATATCTTCTTTTTCTTTTAACAGGTATTCCTTCATACATGGATCCTTTGATGAAGGCAGACAGTTACCGTAAGTATACTGCCAGGGAAACTGATATGCCTCCCTGCCTTTGACTGCCTTTATCACAATATAATACTTTCCGTCTTCCTTAACCAATGCTTCTTTTTCGATGGCAAATCCATGTCTGTGAAGAAACTTCCGCACCTTTTCCCAATGGGACTGGGGAGAAAGGACAAGCTCCGCCACACTGCCCAGCTTGTCTTCCCCGCGTATCAGGATCTGTTCCATCAGATCCCCGCCCATACCGGCAATGACCGCACTGTCTGCATCGTCAGGAAGCGCTCCCATGCCGTCAGAAAGGATGCACTCAATCTGTCCGTCCAGTCCTTCTTTTTTTATATTCTGTCTTGCCCTCTCAAGGGGCCCCCGGTTGACATCCATGGCATATGCCCGGTCAGAAATCCCGCTGGATGTCAGGTAAATCGGTATGTATCCATGATCTGTCCCGATATCGGCGACATACATCCCTTCGGATACAAAAGAAGCAATTGTTTTTAACCGTATTGACAGCTCCATAATTCACCCAATTAATCCAGATAATCTTTCAGTTTTCTGCTGCGGCTCGGATGTCTTAGCTTTCTCAAAGCCTTGGCTTCGATCTGCCTGATTCTCTCTCTTGTGACATTAAACTCTTTTCCTACTTCTTCCAGCGTCCTTGCACGGCTGTCATCCAAACCGAAACGCAGTCTTAACACCTTCTGCTCTCTCTCTGTCAAAGTTCCCAGAACTTCGCTCAGCTGCTCTTTGAGCAGAGTAAATGCCGCCGCATCTGCCGGCACCGGTACATTATCGTCCTGTATAAAGTCTCCAAGATGGCTGTCCTCTTCCTCACCAATCGGAGTCTCTAAAGAAACCGGCTCCTGGGAAATCTTTAAAATCTCCCGTACCCGGTCAACAGGGATATCCATCTCCTCTGCAATCTCTTCCGGAAGCGGTTCCCGTCCGAGTTCCTGCAAAAGCTGTCTGGATACTCGGATCAGCTTGTTGATGGTCTCCACCATATGCACAGGGATACGAATTGTTCTCGCCTGGTCAGCAATCGCTCTGGTGATTGCCTGGCGGATCCACCAAGTGGCATACGTACTGAATTTATATCCTTTTCTGTAATCAAACTTCTCTACTGCTTTGATCAGGCCGAGATTTCCCTCCTGAATCAGATCCAGAAACAGCATTCCCCGTCCTACATAACGCTTTGCAATACTGACAACGAGACGCAGATTGGCTTCTGCCAGCTTCTTCTTTGCTTCCTCGTCTCCTTCTTCCATCCTCTGGGCCAGACGGATCTCCTCATCGGCACTGAGCAGCGGTACTTTTCCGATTTCCTTTAAGTACATGCGCACAGGGTCTTCGATGCTGACGCCGTCCGGGATGGTCAGGTCCGCTTCTTCTTCAATCTCTTCTTTGATCTCCAGATCTTCGTCTTCGTCTCCCTCCGGAATCGTAAGCACATCAATCCCATTTTGTTCCAGGTAATCAAAAATCGCCTCCATCATATCAGATGTCAGCTTAAAATCTTTGAAATATGTTTCTATCTGTGCATACTCCAAGAAATTTTTATTTTTCTTCCCCAGTTCTACTAAACCTGCCAGCTTCTCGCTGAATTGTAACATTGTGTCGTCCATTGATTTCCTTCCTCTCATACCTATTTTAACCAACCTAAATCGAAATATGCAGCTTTGCAAGGCTGCCCTTTTCCTGGATCAGCTCCTGCCATTTCATAATGTCGTTGGATTCATTCATCTTGTGTTCAATGCTGTCTTCCTTTACTTTGCGGACAATGTCGGTCAGTGCCTTGTCATTGTCCTCCGGCAGCGGCTTCAGTTTCAGCGTAGTGTTGAACAGTTCCGCGATCTTCTTCTGATCTTCCATGTCCACATACTGGTTCAGAATCTTTGCCGGCGTAACCTTTCCATCCTGCTCATATTCCTGAAACAGCAGTAAAGCAACACCGTGGTAAATCGGCTCAATAAAGTCATCCGGCCCGATGATGCCCCGGAGCTTCTCAAACAGCACAGGCTCATTGACCAGCCATGTGAGCAGAAGCTTCTGCGGCTCCAGTTTCTTTTCTTCTTTTTTGAATTCAGCCGGCTTCCGTTCCGGCTCTTTCGGCTTTTCCCGGACATATCCGCTGGTGCCGTAGTATTCAACAAGATCCTTCAGTTCCTTTACTCCCATGAAATATTCCCGGGATACAGCCTCGCAGTAATTACTGCGCTCCAGCGGCTCTCTTATGGAAGACAAGAGCTTGGCCGCCTCGTGCTGAAACTTTGTCTTTTCCTCCGGATCGTCCTGATTGTACTTTTCTGCCGCTACAGAAACCTGAAACATAAAACTGCTCCGGGCTTTTTGGATACGCTTCGTAAGCTCTTCGCTTCCCAGCCCCTTGATAAACTCATCCGGATCTTTATATGGATTTAAGTCAAGAACCCGAACGGTAAGTCCGGCACCCTTTAAGATCGGTATCGCCCTGAGAATGGCCCTCTGTCCGGCTTCATCGCTGTCAAAGGAGAGTATGGCTTCATCGGTATAGCGTTTCAGCAGCATCCCATGCCCTTCCGTAAATGCGGTTCCCAGCGCCGCCACCGCATTGGTGAAACCAGCCTGGTGCATGGTGATAACATCCATATATCCTTCGCATAGAATCATAAACTTTTCTCTTGAACTCCGTGCAAAATTCAGTCCGTAAAGATTCCGGCTTTTATCGAAGAGCTTCGTCTCTCTGGAGTTCAGATATTTGGGGCTTCCATCGCCCATGACCCGTCCCCCGAAGCCGATGACCCGGCTGTTGACATCCTGGATCGGGAACATGACCCGGTTCCAGAACTTATCGCTGCCGCCTCTGGCCTCGTCAATGGAGACCAATGCAGAATCTTTTAAGTCTTCGTCTGAAAATCCTTTGCTCTTTAAAAAGCGGTAGAGGTCATCCTGGTAAATATCCGCATACCCAAGGCCGAACTTCTTTATCGTCTCCTCAGTAATGCCCCGCTTTTTCAGATATGCAAGCCCTTTTTCCCCTCTTTTGCTGTGCAGGAGAATATAAAAGTAATTGGCCGCCATCTTATTCATCTCTTTTAGTTTCGCTTTGGCATCTGCCTGCTGCTTTGCCTCTGTACTGAGTTCCTCTTCGGGAAGCTCCATCCCGGCCCGTTCCGCCAGGTAGCGCACGGCTTCCGGAAATGTGAAGTTTTCATATTCCATAATGAAAGTAAAAACGTTGCCGCCTGCCCCGCATCCAAAACAGTAATACATCTGCTTGTCCCTGCTGACAGAAAACGACGGTGATTTCTCATTATGGAAAGGACAAAGGCCAAAATAAGAGCTGCCTTTCCGCTTCAGTGGTACATATGAAGAGATTAGATCCACGATGTCATTGCGGCTTCTGACCTCTTCAATAATGTCATCTCCGTATAACAACAGCCTGTCCTCCTATCTGTGTGATAAATGTCCTCTATATATATTATTCTACATAAATTGATTCATTCCTTTTTATTTTTCTCACTTTTCAAGCCAGAACTTCGGAATAAAGATTTCCTTGTATGTCTCAATAGCAAAATGGTCCGTCATTCCTGCAATATAATCGCAAACTGCCTGCTCTCTGGACTCTGTGACACCGATCCTCTCTCTGGAATAAACAGGAAGCAGGTCCGTATGCAGCAGATAATATTCAAAAAGCGGCTCTATAATATGGTGCACCTTTTTTTCCTCTTTTTTTGTCTGAGGATTAAAATATACATGGTCAAACATAAATCTCCTGAGACCAAACATCGCTGTATGCACTTCCTCAGACATAAGAATATCGTCTTTGTCCTCGCTGTGCTTTACAATATCGCAGATGATATTGTTGATGCGCTCTCTCACGGTGTGCCCGAGCACATCTGTATACTCTGCCGGAAGATCGGACTCTTTCATAACTCCCGCACGTATAGAGTCATCAATGTCATGGTTAATATAGGCGATCTTGTCGGCCAGACGCACGATCTTTCCCTCCAGAGTGGCAGAAACACTGTGTGTGGAATGATTTTTCATCCCCTCACGGACTTCCCAGGTAAGGTTCAGCCCCTGTCCGTTCTTTTCCAGGCATTCCACTACCCTGACACTCTGCAGATTATGGCGGAACCCTTCCGGGTTCAGTTCATTCAAAGCCCTTTCACCTGCATGGCCGAACGGTGTGTGCCCCAAATCATGGCCCAGGGCAATGGCCTCGGTGAGCAGTTCATTTAAATTCAGCGCTCTCGCTATGGTCCTGGCATTTTGAGACACTTCCAGGGTATGGGTGAGCCTGGTCCGGTAATGGTCCCCTTTCGGTGATAAAAACACCTGGGTTTTATCTTTTAAACGCCGAAAAGCCTTGCAGTGGACGATCCGGTCCCTGTCTCTCTGGAAACAGGTCCGAAGCTCGCACTCCACCTCAGGCTTTTCTCTTCCTCTTGTCTGGCTGCTCAGCGTCGCATACGGGCTTAACAGCTCCTGTTCTGTCTGTTCCTGCTTTTCTCTGATGTTCATTGCCCCACCTCTTCCTGCACATATGGGCGGCCGGAAAATCCTGCCTATTTCTGGGTAATGTCTGTCTCAACCACAGAGATCGCATCCAGCGACATCTTCATGATCTCTTTTACTTCCTCCTCAGTCATGGAAAGCTCATCGGCAAGTTCCTTTGCAGTCGCTTCCCTTCCTAAATCCTTTGCCAGATATCTGGCTGCCTCATCAAGACGGTTCGCTTTTACTGCCATCTGCTCTCCCATGGAATCTGCATTTGTCTGTTCTGAAACGGCTGCCTTAATTGCTGCCTCGGCAGACGCCTTCAGAAATTCTTCCGCTTTCCGGGGATCTTTTTCATCTAATTCATAAACAGCCTCTATAAGTCCCATGTTGCCTTCCTGGACCAGATCCCCAAGCAAAACACCGCGTCCTGTATACTTTTTGGCAGTTAAAGACACATCAGTGAGCAGACTCTCAATCAGTTCGTTTCTTACATCCTCCCCGCTGACGAGCCGGACAATCAAATCCCTGACGGTCTCCGGGTCAGATTCTCCCCTTTCTGCCAGTTCCTCCTCATAAAACCGGATAACCCCCGGCTCTGTCTCTTCTTCTGGCTGCTCCTTCTTGGGAATGCGGTCATAACCTTCCACACGGACTCCCGCTTCCACAAAATAATCACAGAGCATTGCTTCAATCTCATCCGTTATGTCCATTCCTTCAAAGTATGATAAAATATCTTTCTTGCGGATTTTATCGCCCCCGGCCTTTGCCACCTCCAGAAGCTCCTGCATTCCCTTTAAAAATAATTCTTTATCCATGTAATTCTCCTATTTCAAAAACATAAAATATCCGATGACCAGGATACCAAGTATAATCCGGTAAACACCGAATGCTTTAAAGTCATGCCGCTTTACATATCCCATCAAAAACTTAATTGCAATGATGGATACCAGAAAAGAAACAATCATTCCTACCGCCAGTACAATCAGCTCAGTTCCGGTAAATGCAAAGCCAAATTTTACGATCTTTAAAAGGCTTGCGCCGAACATAACCGGTATTCCAAGGAAGAAAGAAAACTCTGCCGCCACTGTCCTGGAGCATCCGATCAGGATTCCCCCGACGATCGTAGCTCCGGAACGGGAGGTTCCGGGGATCAGTGCCAGTACCTGAAACACACCTATAACAAAGGCCATCCGGTATGTAAGCCCTTTCAGAGAATTCATCTCTCTTCTGTGTCTTCTCTCGTTATGGTTTTCAATGACAATAAATAAAATACCGTAGATAATCAGTGTTGCCGCAACCACTACAGGATTAAAAAACCGGTCATGAATAGCATCATCAAATAAAATGCCGATGACAGCCGCCGGCAGGACTGCAATGATTACTTTATACCAGAGAACCATAGTCTCATGCTTCTGCGCCCTGTTTTTCTTCGGTGAGAGCGGGTTCAGTTTGTGAAAATAAAGCACAACCACCGCCATAATGGCACCCAGCTGAATCACCACGTCAAACATCTCCTTAAATGCTCCTGAGACGTTTAAGTTTATGAACTCATCCACTAAGATCAAATGCCCTGTGCTGCTGATTGGGAGCCATTCCGTAATACCCTCCACAATTCCGAGAATGACGGTTTTTAAGATTAATATAAGATCCATGTCCTGTTCCTTTCAAAATAATATTTGAAAAGGGTGACTAGAAAAAATCCTATTCACCCTTCCTTCTTTCTCTATTCTTCATCTTCTCCGTCCTGAAGAATCTTTACTTTGCCGCTTCTTATCTCCTCTACTGCTGTAGAAAGAGGCTTCTGTTCATCCGCATCTTCACTGAGGGGCATATCTCCTCCAATCAGCTGCCTTGCTCTTTTAGCGCTGGCAATAACCAGTGAATAGCGGCTGGTGATGATATTCTTGTCTTCATCATCTCCGTTGATGACCTGCATTAATTCTGAATATGATGGGTGTAGCATAAATATGATTCCTCCTATAGGGTTTTTAAACCTTCCATTGTCTCTTTTACTAATTCCATGTTGTGCCTGCGCTCACATGCCTGTGCGGTGACAACCGCATGCACCTGATCCACACATACTTCCAGATCGTCATTGACGATAATATAATCATACTGGCACATATCCTCAGACTCTTCTACAGCTCTTAAAAGTCTCTTATGGATGACTTCCTCTGACTCCGTCCCTCTTCCGATCAGGCGGTTCTTAATCTCCTGGGCAGTAGGTGCCGTAATGAACACCAGAAGAGCATCTTCGTACTGTTCTCTGATGGCAAAAGCTCCCTGTACTTCGATCTCCAGGATCACATTGTGCCCTGCATCCAGTTCTTCTTCTACAAACTTCCGCGGGGTGCCGTAAAAATTTTCAACGTATCTAGCATATTCTATAAATCCATTGTAGTCAATCAGGTTTCGGAAATCTTCTTCGGACTTAAAAAAATAATCTCTGCCGTCCACTTCCCCTTCTCTGGGCTTTCTCGTTGTTGCGGAGACGGATAAGCTGTAGCCGTATTTCTCCACCAGGCGTTTTGCCACTGTGCCTTTTCCAACGCCGGAAAATCCGGATAAGATGACCAATGCACCTTTTTTCATTGTTTTTCCTCCTTACTCAATGTTCTGAACCTGTTCTCTGACCTTTTCCACATTTGTCTTAAGCTCAATGGCGTGATTGGAAAGTTCCACGTCACTGGACTTGGACAAGATCGTGTTGGCCTCCCGGTTCATCTCCTGGGCAAGGAAATCCAGTTTTCTTCCGACACTGTCTTTCTCGTAAAGTTCTTCCTGCATCGCTTTGATATGGCTCTTAAAACGGACAATCTCCTCATCCACGGATATCTTATCTGCATATAAGGTTACTTCTGCGGCAATCCGGCTCTCATCCATAGCCGCATTTTCTAAAAATTCCTTAACCTTATCCTCCAGCTTTGTGCGGTACTCTTTGATAATAGACGGAGAACGCTCTGCGATAAACTCAATATCTTCTTCCATCTGTGCAAGCTTTCCTTCCATGTCCTCCAGAAGCCTTTTCCCTTCCACAGTCCTGGATTCCACGAACTTCTCCCCTGCTTCTTTAACAGCCGCCTCAATCAGACTCCACCACTGGCTCTCATCGAACACCTCTTCCGTCAAAGACAGGACCTCGGGGAACTGGGACAGCCGCTCTGCCGTGATTGACACAGGAATACCAAACTCTTCTTCCATCTGATGAAAAGCATCCATGTATTCTTTTGCCATGGCGCGGTTATAGTGGAGACCTACGCTGGTCTCGGATAAATCTTCATATGATATGGACAGATCGACCTTCCCCCTGTTTGCAAACTGCTTGAACAGGCTGCGGACATCCGCCTCAAACATAGTAAACTTTTTTGGAATCTTTAATGATATATCACAGTATCTGTGATTGACTGATTTCACCTCAACGGTGATCGTCTGATGGTTGTCATTGGATACGACGCTGCGTCCAAATCCTGTCATGCTTCTAATCATTGGTCTATCTTCTTTCTGTGAATTCATTTGCCGGACGTAACGGCTGTTTCAATGTTTTATTATACGAAAAACCGGCCGCCAAGTCAACGCCTTGCGGCCAATAGTTTATTGAGGCATTCCAGATAATGCAGAACCATTCCCTTCTTCATCGGGACAAAAAAGCCTGCATCCAGTTCTCCAAATTTAAAGTGCTTCGGTCCTCCGCCTTTTTGGCGGTTCCAGTACTTCATTGTCTCTTCAAAAGACAGGAAGTAGCATGCCTGCCTGTGCGTAAAATAAATCAGAAGAAAACTGATGCCGCCCTGCTTTTCAAACCTCTCCATAAATTCTATTTGATGCTCATGAATATTATGTAAAGGAAATACGTCATTTCCGCATTCCTTGGCGTCAAAACAAATCGGATATCCCTGGACGGCTCCGATATAATCGACCGTACTTTTCTGGTCAAAGTACGCCAGGGTGATCTGCCTGCTGGCCTTATCAAACCTGACCGGCTTTATGGAGGTCGGTATTTTCTGGACCAGCGCCAGCCCCTGCTCTTTATACTTTTCATTGGTGTGGTTGATCAGTTCCTCCAGAACCGATCCCCTCAGTCCTTTTAAATTCCAGGTTCCCATACTGCACTCCCAAACAATTCCTCTGCCGCCTTTACAAACAATTCCGGCATCTGTGCGGTGACTGTCCTTCCGGACAGTTCCCTGCATCTTTTCATCCCCTCCGGAAATACAAGACAGCCGCAGTGCAGAAGCTGGTGCTTCACACCAAACTTCTTTTTCATCCAAAGATTCACTTCCCTGTCCCCGTACTTGGTATCCCCAGCCAGAGGATACCCCATTTCTGACAAATGGACACGGATCTGATGGGTCTTTCCGGTAATCAGCTCAACTTTTAAAAGGGTAAAGCCACGGCCGCAGGCCACCGGCTCATATGCAGTTTCAATAAAACTCCCTTCCCCTTCTTTCTTATCAGAAAAGGAAACTTTATTTTCCCTGCGGTCTTTGCTGATATATCCTGACCTCCGGCATCTGTCTTTGACCGTCCCTTTTACAATACAATAGTAATACTTTTTAACTGTGCGCTCCTTCAGCATTTCTGCCATAGTCTGAAGCCCTTCCAGAGATATTCCCGCGATCAGCAGTCCTGTTGTGTTTCTGTCCAGTCGGTTGCAGACTGACGGACGGAACAGCTCCAGATCAGACTCCTTTAAAATCCCATGCTCCAGGCAGTAAGGGACGATCAGTTCATTGACCGACACATCCGACGGCTTTGACTTCTGTGACAGCATGCCATACGGCTTATTAATAATCAGCACATTGGAATCCTGATAGGCCACTGACAGATCAGCTTTTTTCCGCTCGGTTTTCGGCTCCTCCCGAAAAGATGCAATGGTTGCATCCGCAAGGTAAATGCATACTACATCACCGGATTTCAGCTTTTCACTTCCGGAAGCTTTTTTCCCGTTCAGCTTGATGTTTTTTTTCCGGAGCATTTTATAAAGAAAGCTCTTGGGAGCCTTGTTCAAAAACTTTGCAAGAAGTTTGTCAAGGCGCTGTTCTTCTTCTCTTTCTGAAATCCTGATTTCTTTCATGTGTTTTCCCTCTAATGAATCAGCCTGACGATCAGGCTGCTTGGAAGCAGCTTGCAGAGCACTCTCACAGCCTTCATAGATATTCCGTAAACAGAGACTGCTCTGCCTTTTTTCACATCTTTGAGGGCTTTTTTCACAACCTTTTCCGGCTTTGCCATTACAAGCTTTTTGTATAGTTTCATTTCGTTTTTTTGATAGGCTGTATCAAAAAATTCTGTGTTTACCGGTCCCGGACACACGGCCGTCACAAAAATTTTTCTCTTCTTCAATTCCTGTCTCAAAGCCAAACTGTAATTCAGTACATAAGATTTTGTAGCTGCATACACTGCAAATCCCGGCTGAGGCGCAAAGGCCGCTGAGGATGCCACCTGAATAATGCGGGCCTTCCTCGGCATGTACGGCAGCACAGCTCTGGTGATCCTCGTAAGTGCCATACAGTTCACCTTCAGCATCTGGTCCAGCAGTTCCTCATCCTGCCGGTCAAACATTCCGGCCAGTCCAAGTCCTGAACAGTTTGCCAGCACATAAACTTTTGGCTTTTCCTTGGCCAGAATACTTTTCATTCTTTGGATACTTTCTTTTTTTGAAAGATCCAGCGGAATCGGCCGGATCACAATATTGGATACCAGCACTCCCAGTTCTAAAAGGCGGTCCGCTCTCCTGGCCACTACCCAGATTTCATCTAAAAATCCATGGCTTTTTGCTGTCTGCAGAACGAACTGTCTTCCAAGTCCTGAGGAAGCTCCTGTAATAATCGCAACTTTCTTCATGTTATCACCTCTCGTATCGCTTAAACTGATTGATAGGTTCCATTTATGATATCAAAGTAAGTGTCAATATAGTAATCAGCCAGTTCCCTCTTCTTGTCCGTCACTGCCTGGGAATAAGAATCCCTCACAGCACAGGTCGTCATATTGGCGTTATTTCCTGCCATAATGCCATATGGAATGTCTTCAAAAACTAAAATATGTTCCGGAGCCACTGAAAGCTTCTCAGCAGTTTTTAAGTAAACATCGGGAGCCGGTTTTCCTTTCGGCACTTCATTGGAAGTACAGATATACTGAAAATATTCTCCGATGCCGTGAGCCTTCAGACATGCTTTTGTCAGTTCTCTGGAATTGCTGGTCGCAATGCCGAGCGGCAGACCTTTTTCTTTCAAAATATCCAGAAACTCTTTTGCTCCTTCTTTCAAAGGAATCTCATTCATGTACATTTCATATGCCATGCGGTTCCATGTATCTTTAATCTCCTCTGTTGTCAGGGGCAGCGTGAAATGGCTTTTAAAGTACTCCGCCGTTTCATTGAAGCTGAACCCTTCCAGCGCATCATTCAGCCCTTCCGGAACCTGAAATCCATACTGTCCTAAAAACCGTTCATCGATCTCTTTCCAAATCCACATGGAATCTACCAGGGTTCCGTCCAAATCAAAAATAACTGCTTTTTTATCCTTCAGCATTGGTTCTCCTTTAAACATCTGATCTCTTCCTCTGTAAGTTCCCTGAACTGCCCGGGCGAAAGTTCCGGGTCCAGAACAAGCGGGCCCATAGCCAAACGCTTCAGTTCAAGTACCTGGCTTCCCACTGCCTCAAACATCCGCTTAATCTGATGGAACCTTCCTTCTGTGATAAATACCTCAGCAGACGAAACCTCTCCTGATTTAATGATTTCAAGCTTTGCGGGCTTTAAAGGCTTTTCGTCTCCGATATCCATCCCCGCTTCAAAAGCCTGCTGCTGCGCTCTTCCGATTTCCCCTGTTACAGTGACAGAGTATCGTTTCGTGACATGATGTTTGGGCGACAGCAGACAGTGGCCCAGTTCTCCGTCATTTGTAATCAGAAGGAGTCCTTCTGTGTCTTTATCCAGTCTTCCCACTGGAAACATACCCTTTTTATGGATTCCTGGAATCAGGTCCATAACAGTTTCTTCTCTGGAATCCTTCGTTGCGGTGACCACGCCCTTAGGTTTGTTCATCATCAGGTACTCATACTCCCGGAACATAAGCTCTTTTCCGTCAAGTGTGACCTTATCCTGCCCCGGCACTACTTTAAATTCCGGCTTTTTCACAATTTCTTCTGCCGCCAGAACCTTTCCCTGCCGGATCAGTTTTTTTGCTTCACTTCTTGTACAGCCTGAAACCTCACATAAAAACTTGTCCAAACGCATTGCCTTCATCACATCCATCTCCATGACGGTGCATATTTGTTTTTTAACCGTCCTTTGGAAAGTTTCCCCCATCCGAGAGGATATCCCAAAACAGTGACAAGATACATACCGTCTTCCTTTTCATCTGAAAGAATTGTTTCACATTTCAGATACTTCATAAGCCGCTCATCGGAGAGACTTAAATCCAGTGTTCTTGCATATCCGTCTCCGGATAGTGCCATTGCCAGCACCTGGCTTGGCTCAAATCTTCTTTTTTTCATCTCTCCCAGCAGAAGGCCGTGCCTCAGTACTCTCAGCCCACTCAAATCGGGCAGATCCTCCGGCGTGAGAATCAGTCTTCCTTTGTGCTCTTTTATGCGTTTCCTGTCCATTCTGATTGTGCATTCAGAGAGAAATTCCTCCGCCTCCGGGGAAATCTTTGCACAGGGAGATTTCTGAGTTTTTCCTGCCGGCGCTGATTCCCCTTCCTTTTTCAGAAGTGCAAGAAAATGGCCCTCTCCCTTAATCTTATGCGGCCAGAGTCTGATACACTTCTTAACATCCGAACGGCCTGACAAAGTCCATTCCGGATGCCCCCTGTCAAACCCTTCTGCCTCTGGCATGTCTGCCAGAGAAAGCTCCGGCACCTGTTCCAGCAGATACTCGATCAGCTGCTCGTCCTCTTCCGGTGAAAAGGTACAGGTGGAATACAAGAGACAGCCTCCCGGCTTCAGCATCTTAACTGCATCCAGAATGATTTCTCTCTGGATATTTACATAGGGTTCAATCCCGTATTCCGCCCAATTCCTGATCTCACTGCTGCCCTTCCTAAACATTCCTTCCCCTGAACACGGGGCGTCCACTAATACTTTATCAAAATATTCATAGAATGCCGGCACCAGATTTTTCGGTTCCTCACTTACGATCACACTGTTGCTGATCCCGAACATCTCCAAGTTTTTAAGCAGAGCTTTTGTTCTTGTAATGCTGATATCATTGGATACAAGAATCCCTTCCCCCTGCAGTCTCGCTCCAAGTTCCGTAGATTTGCCTCCCGGAGCTGCACAGAGGTCCAGAACCTTATCTCCCGGCTTCACCGGCAGAAACGCCGCAGGTGCCATAGCACTCGGCTCCTGGATGTAGTAAAGCCCCGCATGATAAAACGGATGCTTTGCCGGCTGTTCTTTTGCTTCCACAAAAAAGCCATTTTTTGTCCATGGCACCGGCTCTGTCTTAAAAGGTGCTATTTTTTGAAATTCCTCTGCCGAAATCTTAGAGGTGTTTACACGGATGCCGTTCTGCTTTGGTCTTTGAAGGCATGCCTCATAATCGCTGTATTCTTCTCCCAGAAGAGACTTCATCTTCTCAACGAATAACTGTGGTAGTTCCATAATTTCTCCTATGACAGGCTCTGCGCGCGGTAGCCTTCCGCAATGATATCCAGCTGCTTGTTGAAATGGATCAGCTGTTCCATATCCCCTGTCTCATATATTTTGTAAAACTCATCCTGTATCTTAATCACTTCCTGTTTATTGGCAACTTTATATAAATTCTGCATCGTTGACAGAATCTCTGAAACAATATTTGCCTTTTTCCGGAAAGAATTCTGCGCATCCATGATCTCATCTCTGACAATGGACATCTCTTTATCCAGCACCACAATAGCATCTGCCGCATTCATCAGCTTATCTGTGATATGCTCCGGAATGTTCTCCTTATACTTATACTGAAGGGAATGCTCTACCGTGGCCCAGAAATTCATAGCCAGGGTACGGATCTGTATCTCTGCCTGAATCCTTTTCTTGCCGTAGATCGTATCCACGTCATAATAAATAATAACGTGATAACTCCGGTATCCGCTGTCTTTTGCCTTTGTGATATAGTCCTTTTTCGTTTTGATCTCCATATCCGAGCGCTGCTCAATGATCTCAACCACCCGGTCAATATCCTCCACGAACTGACAAATGACCCGAATGCCTGCAATGTCCTCCAGATCTGTCTCTATTTCATTTATGTTTATTTTCTTTCTCTGCATCTTATCAAGAATGCTGGAAATACTCTTTACTCTGCCGTCCACCTGTTCAATCGGTGAATAACGGCCTGCAGTCCTATACTCATTCATGATGTGTACGAACTTCAGCTTTAATTCTTCCACAGCTAAGTCGTAAGGGCAAAGGATCTCTCTCCACATCTGTAATTCCATTGCCAACACCTCCCTTAATCTATATTAATATATTATACCATACCTTGCCGTGCGAAGCACGCTCATCCGAAGGATTTATAATGCGGGATGCCCTGCGGCCGCCAAAAGATCTGAAACACCACCTTTTGTTTGGAGGTCCCTCATCTAAGAGGGCTGTTCGTTTTTCTCCCTTGCCTGGAGAAGGCCTTTCCAGAGCCGACGGAAGGCAAGGGAGAAAAACACCCCCAACAAACAAAAAAAGCAGGAAAGCCCTACTTTTTTCTCAGATGATACCGGAACTGTCTCCGGCCGTTTCTTACCATTCTAAATAAATCGTTCCCCAGGTCAGCCCTCCGCCGAATCCGCACAAAACAAGCTTATCTCCTCTCTCAAGCATTCCCTTTTTATTGATCTCGTCTAATAAGATCGGAACACTCGCCGACGATGTATTGCTGCATCGGTCCAGATTCATCGGAAACTTTTCAATGTCAAGCTTCAGACGCTTTGCCGCCGAATCAATGATCCGTTTGTTCGCCTGATGCAGGACATAGTATTTGATTTCATCTTTTGAAGCTCCTGCTTTCTCAAGTACATTCTCAATCGTCTTGGGAACCGTCTTTACCGCAAAGCGGTACACTTCCTGTCCGTCCATGAAAACAGGCTCCAAAGGCTCATGATTTTCTACCAATAAGTTATTTAATTTTCTCTCACCGCAGGTCAATGCTTCGCCGAGTTCTCCGTTAGATCCAAAATCAATAAAGACTTCCTTGGAATCATCTGCTTCCACAACCGCACATCCTGCTCCATCCCCGAACAAAACACAGCTGCTCCGGTCATTCCAGTCTACGATCTTGGATAAAGTTTCTACACCGATGACCAGCATTTTTTTGGCCATGCCGGCCTTTGCGTATGCAATGGCAGTCGTCAGTGCATAAACAAACCCGGAGCAGGCTGCATTTAAGTCCATACAGACTGCATTTACAGCTTTGATGGCCTTCTGCACATCACATGCACCGTTGGGAGTAGCCCGGTCGCCGGACAATGTCGCAAAAAAGATACAGTCCAGCTCTTCCGGAGCAACTCCGCTTTCCTCTAAGGCCTTTTCTGCAGCTTTGACTGCCATGCCGGATGTTGTATCATCTACAGAAATATGACGCGCCCGGATACCTGTTCTGCTGGCAATCCACTCGTCACTGGTATCCATCACTTTTGCTAAATCATCGTTTGTAACAATCGTCTCCGGAAGATAACTTCCTGTACCTAATATTCTAATCGACATATCTTATCATTTATCCTGCGCTTTCCTAATATTTTGTTTACCAAAGTATATTCTTTTTTCCCCGATTTGTCAATGGTGCCCAGCTATTATCAAATGATAATGCAGACCAGCCCGCCATTGCTTTCGTTTACGATTTTCTCCATCGTATCCTGCAGTTTCTGCTGGCTTTCCTCGGTCATCTTCTGGGCTTTGGACTGCATACCCTCTCCCACCAGCTGTTCCAGTGTCTTTCCGAAAATATTGATATCCCAGATACTCTCCTGAGAATCACTTTTTCCCTTGTCAAAGTACTCCATAAGATCTTTTGCCTGATATTCTTCCCCGACAATCGGTGCAATCTCCGTTGAGATGTTCGCCCGGATCATATGAATAGACGGAGCACTGGCTTTGATCTTTACTCCATACTTATTGCCGTGCTTGACGATCTTCGGTTCTTCCAGTACAATGTCGCCTTTGGTCGGCGTCACAACTCCATAGCCCCGCTGCTTCACCGCATTCAGTGCATCTGCCACCTCTTCGTATTCTTTCTTCTGCCTTGCCAGGTCCTGCATAATAGAAATGAATTCATACTCATTTTTAATCGGCAGCCCGATTGTGTCGCTTAAAAATTCATAATAATAAGAATCATCCATATCAACTGCGATTCGGATTACACCTGTATCCATGGCTACAGAATCCAGCTTCCACTGTTTTATGTATTGATTTTCGTAATCTTCCTCCTCATAGATGTCCTTCATTGTATCCTTTTCCATAAGCATCCTGCGGGCCGTATCCATAATCTCCTGTTTGATCTTGTGGTCTTTCGGCAGTACCTCCACCCACTTCGGCACGAAAAATCCGATGGATGAGATTGGAAATTCCATCAGAACACTTTTCAGTATGAAATAAATATCATCCTTTTTAAGCTGCTCACAGTTCATCGGCAGCACCTTTGCCCCATATTTTTCCTCTTTTTCCCTGGCCAGCTTCACTGTATCCTCGGAATAAGGGCGGCTGGTATTTAAAAGTACCACAAATGGTTTATGTAATGCTTTCAGCTGTTTGATCGTCTCTTCTTCCGGCTCCTGGTAATTAGCCGCCTCTATGTCTCCGAAAGAACCGTCTGTTGTCACAACGATGCCGATGGTGGAATGCTCTGTGATAACCTTTTTTGTTCCAATGCTGGCTGCCTTTGTAAACGGAATCTCATAATCAAACCACGGCGTTTTGACCAACCGTTCCTCTTCCCCCTCAATATGGCCCACCGCTCCGTTTACCATATAGCCGACACAGTCGATCAGGCGGACCTTCATGCTGATGCCGTCATCCACGTTAATCTCTACCGCCTCATTGGGCACAAACTTCGGTTCCGTTGTCATGATGGTCTTCCCGCTGGACGACTGGGGAAGCTCGTCGTTGGCACGGTTTCTTTCATTCTCATTTTCCATATTCGGAAGAACCATCAGGTTCATAAACCGCTTGATAAATGTACTCTTCCCAGTCCTCACGGGACCTACCACGCCGATGTAGATTTCCCCATCGGTCCTGGCCATAATATCCTTATATACATTAAAGTAATCCATAATATCCTCCTACGATAGACTGTTAAAGTATATGCGGACTCTCCGTAAGTTATGACTGTAACAGCAAAAAAGAATCCCGCTTGAGGGCCGCTTTGGCGATTTCCTATGAAATATAAAAAGGACTGCCCCTGCAGTCCTTTTTATATTTCGTCACTATGTATTGTCAGGAAAAAAACTTTTCTTTAACTTCCTTTACCGGCATATCCTGTCCTGTGAACAGTTTAAATGCTGCCACTCCCTGCCATAAAAGCATTCCGTCTCCCTGCACAGTTTTGCAGCCTGCCGCTTTTGCATCCTTTAAAAGCTTTGTCTCTTTTGGATTATATACAACATCTGCAACAACCATGCCTTCATGGAACAGACTTGTATCCTGGATCACGGAAGTATCTTCTTTCGGTTTCATTCCAAGCAGAGTTCCGTTCACAAGGATGTCTGTCTTGGCAACTGCCTTTTTCACTGCAGCTTCATCTGCCAGGTCAATCAGCGAGATCCTGCAGTCCGGTGCTTCCACGCGGAGTTTTTTGTGCATCTCTTCAGCCCGTCCGAAGAAATCATCTCTCGGATTGATTACTGTGATCTCTTTTGCATCATCCAGGGCACACTGAACTAAAATAGCAGTTGCTGCACCGCCTGCACCGAAGATTACAATATCTTTTCCCTGCACCTCAACACCGTGGTCATTTAAGTTTGCCACAAATCCTTCACCGTCGGTGATATGTCCGTAAAGCTTTCCATCCCTGTTCACTACAGTATTGACTGCACCGATCAGCCTGGCCGCCGGAGATAGCTCATCCATGTATTTTGCCGCTTCAGTCTTACACGGCATCGTTACGTTAATCCCTTTCATATTCAGGGTGCGGACTGCACTGATTGCATCTTTTACCTGTTCTTCTTTAATATCAAATGCGAGGTAAGCTGCATCAATATCCAATGCCTGAAAGCCATAATTGTGCATTGCCGGTGATCCTGAATGCCCCACCGGTGATCCGATCAGTCCCAGTAATTTTGTTGTTCCTTTGATTCTGCTGTCCATAGTTCCTCCTACTCTTTTCTCTGGCAGACTTGCAAAGCTGCCCTTTTTCTTTGTTATCATTTTATCTGAAAGGCATCCGGCAGCCAGGCGCCGCATGCCTTCGCTTTTGTTCAGCTATGCTTCTTCTATAATCTCGCGGATCAGGTCTCTTTCATCCATATGATGTTTGACTCCCCTGATCTCCTGGTAGTCTTCATGCCCTTTGCCTGCAAGAATAACAATATCTCCCTTGCCGGCGTGTTCCATACAATAGCGTATGGCTTCCTTCCTGTCCGGAATTGTTACGTATTTGCCCGGGCCTTTATGGACGCCGACTAAAATGTCATTGATGATATCCATAGGTTCTTCATTTCTTGGATTGTCAGACGTCACCACAGTAAGATCCGAAAGCTTTGAGGATACTTCTCCCATTTCATATCTTCTTGCTTTTGCCCGGTTGCCTCCGCAGCCGAACAGGCAGTAGATCTTTTCCGGCTCATATTTGCGGATTGTCGTAAGAAGACTCTCCAGACTCATCGCGTTGTGTGCATAATCAATCATCAGTGTATATTCACCCGGTGTTTTTACGATCTCCAGGCGTCCTTTTACCTGGATTGTATTCAAAGCTTCCAGTACATCGGACTTTTGGATCCCCATGTGACGGCACAGAGAGATAGCTGCCAGTGAATTGTAGACCGTAAAATCCCCCGGTATGTCTACATGGACATTGTACTCTTCCTTTCCCTTCAGATCATAGGAAACACCCAGATACCCCGGTTCCTGGATCCGCTTTACATTTTGGGCATACACATCGTTATTCTCATTCATGCCAAAAGTTTCAAGAGAGCAGGTATGCCCTTTTACAATCCGGTCCACATAACTGTCATCGCCGTTTACGATCCCCTGTCTGCACTGCTGAAACAGCAGAGACTTACAGTGAATATAGTCATCCATATCTTTATGCTCATTTTCACCGATATGGTCTTCTGCCAGATTCGTAAAAATCCCGTAGTCAAAGACAAAACCGCTCACCCTGTGAAGCATCAGACCCTGTGAGGACACTTCCATAACTACATTTTTGCATCCCGCATCTGCCATCTTTCGGAAAGACTCCTGAATTACATAAGACTCCGGCGTTGTATTGACTGAAGGGATTCTCTCCTCCCCGATCACCGTCTCAATCGTTCCGATCAGTCCTGTTTTCTGCCCCGCATGCTCAAGTACAGACTGGATCATGTAAGTAATCGTTGTTTTCCCTTTTGTCCCTGTGATCCCAATGGTAGTCAGCTCCTCTGCAGGATATCCGAAATAAGCTGCTGACATTTCAGCCAGTGCTCTCCTTGTATCGCCAAACCGGATCACTGTTACATCCTCAGGTGCCTCAATGTCCTGTTCAGCCACAATAGCTTTGGCACCCTGCTGTACAACCTGGCTGATAAACTTATGGCCGTCAAAGGCCGCCCCGGAAATACAGACAAATACACTGCCCTCTTCAACTTTTCTTGAGTCATACACAAGAGTGCTGATCTCTGTGTCTTCTGAACCCTGCACAAGGGTATATTCTGAACGTTCTAATAATTTTGATAATTTCATAGATTCCTCCTAAGCCAGAACTTCCGTAAGGTCAATCTCTCCGTCAAATACTTTTGTGGCAGGCCCTTTCATAAAAATCGTATGCTTTTCTTCATCATATTCAATCTGAAGATCTCCGCCTAAAAGATGGACCAGAACTTTTTTGCCGGTCTTCTTATTTAAATAGCTTGCATAGGCACTCGCACATGCTCCGGTTCCGCAGGCAAGTGTCTCTCCTGCCCCGCGTTCCCAGACCCTCATTTTGATGGTCTGCTCGTCAATTACCTCAATAAATTCTGTGTTGACTCTGTCCGGAAACATGGGATGGTTCTCAAACATAGGCCCAAGCTTTTCAATGTCAAGATCATCTACAGAGTCCACAAACACAACACCGTGCGGATTCCCCATGGATACGCAGGTAATCCTGTATTCTCTGCCGTCCACAATGACAGGTTTGTCAATGACCTGATCTTCCTCATCATAGATGACCGGAATCTTTTCAGCATCCAGCACCGGTGCTTCCATGTCAACATTAACCCATGTGACCTTTCCGTTCTCCACCGTAAGATCCAGTTCTTTTATGCCGCCTTTTGTCTCTATTGTAATTCTTGTTTTATCAGTCAGTCCATAATCATACACATACTTTGCAATACAGCGGACTCCGTTGCCGCACATAGCTCCCTCCGAACCGTCTGAATTATACATTGCCATACGAAAATCTGCTTTATCGGAAGGGTGAATACAGATCATGCCGTCCGAACCAATCCCAAAATGGCGGTCACTGACAAACTTTGCTGCCGCATTCGGATTTTCTATCTTTTCTTCAAAACAGTTGACATATACATAATCATTGCCGCAGCCGTGCATCTTTGTAAATTTCATGGAATCACTCCTTATTTTCATATTGTTATTAATATTTTATTTATTCTACCATAATCAATATAGAAACACAAAGTGTTTTCTGCCGTCTCTCAGTTGTGTTTTCCGGCTTTCTGTTGTAAAATAATAGTAAAAAACAGGGAAAGGACAGGCCATGTATTCTTTTTTAGAAATTAAAAGCCAGATGTTTTCGGATTTTTATCTTCTTTTTTGCGGCATGCAGGAGTGCACTCCGCTCTATTCATTCGGCCCTGCTGTACGAAGCCACCATCTGCTTCATTACTGTGTCAGCGGTAAAGGTTATTATTATGCCGGAGATCAGCAGTATACCATCGGACCGGGAGATGCCTTTTTAATTCTGCCCGGAGAAGTCACATTTTACCAGGCTGACGAAAAGGATCCATGGACTTATCTTTGGGTAGGTTTTTCCGGAAGCCAGGCCGATGATTACCTGGAGCGCTGCGGTCTGGACAGCCGCCATCTCATCTGCCACTGTGAAGAAAAGGATCTTCTTGTATCTTACATAGAAGATATTCTCAGGCACAATACTTTAAGCTACAGCAACGAGCTGTATATCCAGGGTATCCTTTTTCTGATCTTTGCCTGTTTCAGCAGGTCTGCAGATATTAAATATAAGTCGGACTTTTCCAGTGAAAATATTCATATCAGCAAGGCTATAGAATTCATACAGAAAAACTACCAGAACGTCATTACTGTCACGGATATTGCAGCCTATGTTTCCCTGAACCGGAGTTATCTGTCCAGTATGTTCCAGGAGAATCTTCATATGTCTCCGCAGCAGTTTCTCCTTCGGTTCCGCATTACAAAAGCTACCGAACTTCTTGTGGATACAGACCTTCCAATCAAAAACATCTCCTACTCCTGCGGATATGCCAACCAGCTGGCTTTTTCCAAAGCCTTCAAAAAGATTACCGGATCAAGTCCTACCGCTTACCGCAGGGAAAACCGCAATGTACCCAATACCGTCCGGGATTACGACCCCCATAAAGCGGAAAACCCGCATCAGGCAGAATAACAGCAAAAGAAAAACTCCGCGCCAAAGGCGCAGAGTTTTTCTTTTTAGGAACGTGCAGAAGGCGCTCGCAATTCGTCTTCTGCCGTTAAGATATATAGGCGAGACTGGTAATCTCCGTTGGCTCCGTTAAATTTCTCGTGGTTTTCACCGCTGGAAGCATCCGAAGTCACCAATCCGGCTTTCATAAGTTCATCGCCGTAATGGCTGGTTTCATTAATTGTTACATGGTAACATAAATCCTCATCAAGTCCCCGCAGCCTAAGCCTTGTATATCCGGAGTTTACCGGTTCCAATGTGCGGAAGTATCCGACTATGGCTGTCCGTTTGTCTTTTGAGACCACCATCCAGGCGCTCGTGTTGCATTCAAAGGGACTTTTCAGGCGGTAGAAAGTTCCGAATTGAAGAACTTCCCGATACGTTTTCATAAATTCCACCTGTTCCTTGATCTTCTCCTGTTCTTCTGCTGTCAGCTTATTCAAGTCTAATTCGTATCCAAAGGTCCCAAAGCAGGCAACATTTGCTCTCGTCTCAATCGGAGTGTTTCTGAGCACCTGATGATTTGGCACTGCAGACACATGGGCTCCCATACTGCTGACCGGATAAACCATACTTGTGCCATACTGGATTTTGATCCGCTCGACCGCATCGGTATCATCACTGGTCCAGCACTGAGGCGCATAGTACATCATCCCGGGATCAAATCTTGCACCTCCGCTGGCACAGGACTCAAACAAAATATGAGGAAACTTATTTGTAAGTCTGTCATACAGATCATATACCCCCAAGATATATTTGTGGGCAACCTTCCCCTGGTCACTGGCATCTGCCTTTGCAGAATACACTTCTGACATGCAGCGGTTCATATCCCATTTTACATAAGACACAGGGGCATCCTCCAGAACCTTTTCCATAAGTCCGTAAATATAATCTACCACTTCTTTTCTGGAAAAGTCCAGAACAAACTGATTCCTTCCGTGGCAGCTGTTTCGTCCGGGGACAGAAAACATCCAGTCCGGATGGGTACGGTACAGATCACTGTCCTTGTTTACCATCTCCGGCTCAAACCAAAGACCGAATTTCAATCCCATTTGTTCAATCTTTTCTGCAATGCCTTTGATCCCTTCCGGAAGCTTCCTAAGATCCGGATACCAGTCTCCCAGAGAACTTGTGTCATCATCCCTTTTTCCAAACCATCCGTCATCCAGGACAAAGAGTTCAATTCCAAGCCTTTTCGCTGTCTCTGCAATAGAAAGAATTTTATCCTCATTAAAATCAAAATAGGTTGCTTCCCAGTTATTCACAAGAATCGGCCGGACCTTGTCTCTCCACACACCCCTTGCAAGGCGTTTCTGATATAAATCATGATAAATCTGGCTCATGCCGTTCAGTCCCTGATCACTGTAAACGGTCACTGCCTCAGGTGTCTGAAATGATTCCCCCGGCTGGAGTTCCCATGAAAAGGTGTTTGGATTAATCCCCATAGTAACCCGTGAGACATCATAAGTATCCACTTCCACCTGAGCCAGAAAATTTCCGCTGTACACGAAGGAAAATCCGTAAACTTCACCGCTGTGCTCTGTTGTGTATTCCCGCTTCAGGGCAATAAACGGGTTATAGTTATTAGAACTGCAGCCTCTCATACTGTAAACAGACTGAATCCCATGACAAAGCCTGCGTTCTTTGATATGCCGCTCTCTGGACCATGCCCCTGTCAGTTCTATCATCTCATAATCTGAATCCGGCAGATCTACACAGAGACTCATAGCCTGGTTTATAACGACCGGCTCTTCTCCGTGATGAATGAAGCGTGCACTGCGGGCGATGGCTCCATACTCTTCAAAGATCGTATACGAAAGTATCAGATCTGTCCGGATCAGTTCATCTCTCAGAAGGATCTCCAATGTCTGGGCTTCGCCCGGCTCCTCTGCATAAGTTGCCGGCAGTCCTTTGAGACTTGGTTTTCCGTCTGTGATTGTATGAGACACATAAGTAAAATCTGTAATTCTGCTGCCGTTCTTCTGAAGAACCTCATAGGCCGGATAACGCATATCTCCTGAACCATACGATGGGTACTCCTGTTTGATGTGTTCCATAGAAAATGTCAGATCCCCTTCAAAAGTACAGGGAGCCATAGGCCGCTGTCTGGCCTCAAACAGATGATCAAACTCCTCCCTGTCCTTCACTGCCGCTCCGTAATAGAGCTGACCCAGCTGCCTGTTTCTCAGTATTTTAAAAATATAGCTGATATTTTGATTGTATAAATGAAATGTCTCTGAAGTTTCATGAAAAATAATTGACATAATCTTTCCTCCGTTTTTAAGATGATATATTGCCTGCCAGACGTTCGTCAAGCTTTTCTTTTCTCAGTGCCAGCACATTCATGATTTTTTCATAGTATGCTCCGTGCAGCTTAAATTTTGTCCTGTAAATGACATAGCTGAGTGCCACAAAAAGAATCGGTACACCGACCATCACAAGACGAATGCCGTTTTGGGTTGACATCGTCTGCACTGCGTTCGGAATATATCCTGTAGCGTTCAGCGCTATCCCGGTAAGGAGTGCTCCCATGGCAGATGTAAATTTAACAAGCAGGGTCTGGATAGAAAACGTAACAGATTCATTTCTCGTCCCGAATTTATACTCACCATAGTCTACCACATCAGCCAGCACTACCGTCACAATTCCAAGCTGAAGCCCGGAACCGAATTTCACGCCGAACCCTGCAATGGCTGTCAGCACAAAATTGGTCGGAGCCAGAAATCCGGCAGCCAGAAGAATTACAAGCCCAATGGCAGGGATCACGCTTGCCAATAGATAAACCTGATTTCTCTGCAGATGCTTTGCGATCCACGGAAACAGAAACAGCCCTGATATCTCGGCAATACCTGCAAACATCGTAAAGATGGAAAACATGGCTTTGCTTCCTGCTACATATAAAAAGTAATAGAGGGACACTCCGGTCATAACCTGCATAGCGAAATTAAATGTGAGAATGACAGCAATTGCAACCAGCAGCTGGTCATTTTTTGCAATAATATGTATTAATTTTTTAAAGGATGTCTTTTCTTCTTTTACAGCCTTTACATTATCGGCTGACTTTACATTAAACACTGTGACCGCTATGGTGATAACAAATACTGCTGTAATAATATATGCAAAGTATGAATATCCTTTTTGTGCATCCCCTTTTCCAAGGAAATCCATGATCTGAAGGCCAAATCCTCCGACAATCAGGGATCCTCCGATGGATGCAAAGATTCTCGGTATGACAGCTACCCGGTCCCGCTCTGATTTATCACTGGTCAGATTGGGAAGCATGGACCAATAGGGAATATCCATGATGGTGTATGTCATGCCCCACAGAATATACATGACGGCTGCAAACACATACAGGGCAGTCCCCGAAAGCCCCCAATTTGTAAACAGACAGGCAAACACAGCTGCATTCACCAAAGTTCCCACAGCCAGCCATGGCCTGAATTTTCCCCATCTGGTCTTTGTATTGTCAACGACCATACCCATGCCCAAGTCATTAACAGCATCCCAGAACTTTGCAAAAAAGAACAGGCCTCCCACAAATGCCGCCGATACTTTCAATACATCCGTAAAGTATACCATTGCATAAGTAAAGATTACTCCGCAGATCATATCCTTTCCCAATGCTCCAATTCCGTAGCTATATTTTTCTCGCGCTGACAGCTTCATACTATCCATCCTCCTATTTTTTTACGATCAATAAATCTTCGTTGGCTTTTACTTTTCCCGCCTTCAGCACCTCAATGTTGTCCTTTTCCACGTCAGCAAATACAATCGGTGTTGCCTCCGAAAGTTTTTTCTTTTTTAAAAGACTGCGGTCAAATTCCAGCAAAAGCTGTCCTTTGTTTACAAAGTCTCCAGGTTCTACATATATATGAAAGCCTTCGCCTTTGAGCTGATTTGTATCGATTCCCACATGAATCAGATATTCATGCCCTGACTTTGTTTCCAGACCGATCGCATGACGTGTGGGAAATGTAAAGTTTATTTTTGCATCGGACGGTGCAAATACTTTATCACCTGATGGAAAAATAACAGCCCCGTCTCCCAGAAGCCCTTCGGCAAATGCCTTGTCCGGCGTCTCTTCCAAGGGCCTCACTTCACCGTCCATCGGACATCCGAACACTTCTTTTCCTTTTGAAAATAATGCCATTTTCTTACCTCCTGAATATTTCTTTTTTCTTCCATCGATGTTGATTAAATTATAACATCCGGATATACTTTTTCCAGATGGTTTTGTGTGCATAATATGTCCAAATGTTAGTTATATGTTGTTTTTAACAAAACTTTCTCTTTAACAAGGCCTATTTTATACATTTTTATATACATCAAAGCAAATTTATCAATATTCTTGATCTTTTTTCATAAGTCCAAACTTTGTGTAAATATATCCAAATGTTATATATTTGTTAATCCGCTCAACTGCATCCTTCAAAGTGCTTCCGGGTAGACGCACTTTGAAGGATACGATATACTGAAAAGAGAATGATTTTTAGGAACAGAGGCGCATTTTATATGGAAAATAAGACAAATGATTTTACAAAAGGAAGTGTAACGAGAAATATTATAAACCTGGCTGTACCTATGACTTTGGCTCAGCTTATCAATGTTCTGTACAGTATTGTTGACCGCATCTACATCGGAAGGATGGGGACAGATGCAGCGCTTGCCCTGGGTGGTGTGGGAATTACCTTCCCCATCATCACAATCATTATGGCTTTTGCCAATCTAATCGGTATGGGCGGCGCCCCTCTGTGTTCTATAGAGCGTGGAAAAGGAAATCAAAAAAAAGCTGAGGAGATTATGGGGAATTCATTTTTCCTCCTAATCGTCCTGGGCCTTCTTCTTACATCTGTAATTCTTATTTTTAAAAAGCCTGTTATTTATGCGTTTGGAGCCAGCCATGCCACGTTCCCATATGCGGACAGCTATATTACAATCTACCTGCTGGGTTCTGTATTTGTAATGATCGGTCTTGGAATGAACAGCTTTATCAACTCACAGGGTTTTGCAAGAACAGGCATGCTGACGGTTTTAATCGGCGCGGTTCTGAATATCGTTTTAGATCCCATTTTTATTTTTGTCCTGCACCTTGGTGTCAGGGGCGCAGCTCTGGCAACCATTCTCTCCCAGTTTATTTCTTCAGTCTGGGTCCTTCTGTTCCTTTCCGGCAAAAAGACCATTTTAAAACTGAAGATTGAAAATTTCAAACTGAAGCTGCCGCTTGTAAAACAGATCGCTGCTCTGGGCCTGTCCGGATTTACCATGTCCATCACCAACAGCATTGTCCAGATTGCCTGTAATGCTACACTGCAGATCTACGGCGGAGATCTCTACGTGACAGTCATGACCATCTTAAACTCCATCCGGGAAGTTATTACCATGCCGGTAACCGGCATTACCAACGGTGCACAGCCGGTACTTGGTTATAATTACGGTGCTGAACAGTACACCAGAGTCAAGCAGGCCATCCGTTTTATGACACTTGCCTGTATAGGCTACACCTTTTTTGTTTGGGGAATTCTGCTTCTGGCACCGCACTTTTTTATCCATATATTCAACAGCAGTCCGGAAATTATCGCAAAAGGAGTTCCGGCCCTGAAGCTCTACTTCTTCGGGATTTTTATGATGTCTCTTCAGTTTTCAGGCCAATCCACGTACATTGCACTGAACAAGTCCAAACAGGCCATTTTCTTTTCTATTTTCCGAAAAGTAGTGATCGTTCTGCCTCTGACCGTCTGCCTGCCAATGCTGTTCGGTCTGGGGGTCAACGGCGTTTTTATAGCAGAACCAATTTCCAACTTTATCGGAGGAGCGGCCTGCTATGCCACCATGCTGCTCACCGTCTTCAGAAAATTGAAACCGCCGGCAGACGTATGAATTTTTTCACTTTGCGTGCATCCTGTACGGAGTGCTTTTTACTGCACAGGGGATTCTGAAGGAATTTTCTATACAGCAAAAAAAGGCTTTACCGTCTCAGGTAAAGCCTTTCTGAATTTATGTTTCATATTTATTGTTCCAGCAGTTTCTGAATTCCCGCCTTTTTTACACAGACACAGAATAATTCCATTGCCTGTTCTAATTCTTCCACTGCAGGATATGTAGGAGCAATCCTTAAGTTGCTGTCCTTAGGATCCTTTTTGTACGGATAGGTAGCTCCGGCTCCGGTAAGTACAACGCCTGCTTCTTTTGCCAGGCGGACCACTTCCTTTGCACAGCCTGGATATACATCCACTGACACAAAGTATCCTCCCTTCGGCTCCTCCCATGATGCAAGTCCGGTTCCTGCAAGCTCTCTGCTGAGATACTTAAGAACGGTCTCAAACTTCGGCTTCATACAGCCGGCCAGAACCTGCATATGTGCTCTCAGTCCTTCTGCATTTTTAAAGAACTGTACATGACGCAGCTGGTTTACCTTGTCATAACCGATGGTCTGGGCACCCATTACTTTTTTGATTTCCCTGATGTTGTCATCACTGGAAGCGATCAGGCTGACACCAGCTCCCGGGAAGGTGATCTTTGATGTAGAGAAGAAATAATATGGGCGGTTCTCAGTGCCTGCCTCCCGGCATGCATCTAAAATGTTCTTTACTTTTACGTCTTCAAAGACAGGATGCACACCATAGGCATTGTCCCAAAATATCCTGAAGTCTTTCGCGGCAGTCTTCATGGAAGCCAGTCGGTCTACTGTCTTGTCACTGTAACAGATACCCTGGGGATTGGAATACTTCGGAACACACCAGATTCCCTTTATGGACTCATCATTTCCGGCAAGTTCTTCTACTATGTCCATATCCGGGCCTTCTTTTGTCATAGGAACCGGGATCATTTCTACACCCAGTGTCTCACAGATCGTAAAATGACGGTCATATCCGGGACTCGGACAGAGGAACTTTACTTTGTCCAGCTGTCCCCATGGTTTTTCTCCCATAGTGCCAAATACAAACAGACGCATCATTGCGTCAAACATTAAGTTAAGGCTGGCATTTCCCCCGACGATCAGATTCTCAGCTTTAATATCAAGAAGTTCACTGAAAAGTTCCTTCATTTCCGGAATCCCGTCTAAGACGCCATAGTTTCTGACATCCATCCCTGCCTTGGTATGATAATCCGTCATCTCTTTCAGCATGCCGTTGGCATGGTCAATCTGGGACGGTGCAGGCTTTCCTCTTGACATATCAAGACTTAAGTTCCTGCTTTTCAGTTCCTCATACTCCCTGTCTGCTGCTTCCTTTGCCTGTTCCAATTCTTCCTTTGACATTTCCGCGAATTCTGCCATAGCTTTGTCCTTTCTTATTCTTCTTCCCATTTCAGATTTGTATGTTCTTTCTTGCGTTCCCTGAGCAGCAGATCTGCCACTGCCTCTTTCGGGTCCTTCTCCTCAAAGAGCACTTTGTTGACTTCCTCGATGATCGGAACATTTACATGATTCCGTCTTGCAAGCCCAAGGGCAGCCTTCGCCGAATATACACCCTCTACCACCATCTTGACTTCGTCCATAGCTTCTTTCGGGGAATATCCCTGACCCATCAAAAGCCCGGCTTTCCTGTTTCGGCTGTGGACACTGGTACAGGTAACGATCAGGTCACCGATGCCGGTCAGTCCTGTAAATGTCTCAATCTTTCCTCCAAGGGCTGCTCCGAGCCTGGTAAGCTCTGCGATTCCTCTGGTCATCAATGCAGCTTTTGTATTGTCGCCGTATCCCAAACCGTCTGTGACGCCGGCCGCGAGAGCGATGACGTTCTTTAACGCTCCTCCAAGTTCAATTCCCATAATATCCGGGCTTGTATAAACACGGAATACTTCATTCATGAACAGATCCTGCAGCATAACAGCTACACTTTCCTTCTTGGCGCCGACAACACAGGTGGTAGGAAGCTTTCTTCCCACTTCCTCTGCATGGCTTGGTCCCGAAAGCACACAGACAACAGCGCCCGGAATCTCCTCCTCAATAATCTCCGTCAGCGTTTTAAAGGTCTCATCCTCAATACCCTTTGCCACATTGACAATGACCTGTCCTTCTTTTATAAAAGGAGCCATCCGCCCTGCCATAGAACGGACTACCGGAGACGGTACAGCCATAACAATAACATCTCTGCCGGTGAGGGTTTCCTCGAGATCACCGCTCACCTTCACATTTTCAGGAAGCTTCACTCCAGGAAGTTTGTCTTTCTGCTCTCTTTCCTTCATAAGCATGTCAATTTCCTTAGGGTCATGAGACCACAGTGTCACTTCATGCCCATTGTTCGCCAGCAGAACAGCCAAAGCACTTCCCCAGCTTCCTGCACCGATTACGCTTACCTTCTTCATAGTTTCCTCCTAACGTTTTACCTTCTGTCCAAGCTTGTTTTCCGTTCCGTGAATCAGCCGGTCAATGTTTGCCCTATGCCGCCAGACTGCCATTGCGGTGAATACACATCCCACTGCCACCAGCTGCCAGTCATCCGGGCTGCTGAAATATAATATAAAAGGAATCACCAGCACCATACAAATGGAGCCCAGTGATACATATCTGCTGATTCCCGTTACTACAGAGAAGATCAGCAGACAAAGGAGTCCCAGCCTCCAGTCAAATGCAAAGATCACTCCTCCTGTAGTAGCGATTCCCTTTCCGCCCTTAAAGTGCAGGTAAAAAGGAAAATTATGCCCGATGACCACTGCAAAACCGGTCACCAGCCAGAGCGTAGCCTCATGGGCCATGCCGCCGAATTGTGGAATCAGTATGTATCTCGCAGCGTTGACTGCGATAAGCCCCTTCAGGGAGTCTCCCAGGAAAGTCAGCAGTGCCGCTGTCTTTCCCAAAGTCCGGAGTGTATTGGTAGTTCCTGAATTTCCGCTTCCGTAATTCCTTATATCAATGTGATTGATCTTTCCAATGATGTATCCTGTCTGAATGCAGCCCAGCAGATATCCCATCGCCAGGCAGAGAAAAACACAAAGGACCATTACTTCTCCTTCCTTTCCCGAGCAATGATGTGAATCGGGGTTCCCCGGAATCCAAAGGTATTCCGAATCTGATTTTCAATATATCTGGTATATGAAAAATGCATCAGCTGCCTGTCATTGATAAATACAACAAATGTCGGCGGTTTTACTGATACCTGTGTCATATAGTAAAGCTTCAGTCTCTTTCCTTTATCTGACGGCGGCTGTTTCATCGCCACTGCCTCAGCCAGAATCTCGTTCAGCACTCCGGTCTGCACCCGCATAGCATGGTTTTCGATAACCGCGTCAAGTGTATCAAAGATTTTAGGAAAACGCTGTCCGGTCTTTGCAGAAATAAAAACCAGTTCTGCATAGGACATGTAAGCTAAAACTTCACGGATTTTGTTGGTAAACTTGTAGATCGTCTTGTCATCCTTCTCCACAAGATCCCATTTATTCACCGCAATAATCATCCCTTTGCCGCGCTCATGGGCAATCCCTGCGATCTTTGCATCCTGTTCCGTGATGCCTTCTGTGGCATCAATAACCAGAACTGCCACATCACACCTCTCCACGGCAGATACTGTACGGATCACACTGTAGCGCTCCAGTTCTTCCTTGATCTTGTTCTTTCTTCGGAGTCCTGCCGTATCAATGAACACATATTCTTTGCCGTTCTTTTCAATGACTGTATCAATGGCATCTCTTGTGGTTCCTGCGACGTCAGAAACTATGACCCTTTCCTCGCCAAGCATCTTGTTGATAATAGAAGATTTGCCCGCATTCGGTTTTCCGATGATGGCAATCTTCGGCCGTTCATCTTCCTCTTCCTCCAGAGCCTCCGGATCGCAGTGCTCAACTACTACATCCAGCAGATCACCGAATCCCAGCTTAGAGTTTGCAGAAACCGGATGGGGATCACCCAGTCCCAAATTGTAAAATTCGTAGGTATCCGCCAAAAACTTATCATAGTTGTCCACCTTGTTGACTGCCAGGACAACCGGCTTTTGTGAACGTCTCAGCATGTCCGCAACCTGAAAATCGGCATCCACCAATCCCTGTCTTACGTCCACCAGGAAGATGATAACATCGGCTGTCTCTATGGCGATCTGTGCCTGCTCCCGCATCCTGGAAAGGATAACGTCTCCTGAATCCGGTTCGATTCCTCCTGTGTCAATCAGTGTAAAATTATAATTCAGCCAGGTAATGTCCGCATATATCCTGTCTCTGGTCACTCCGGGGGTATCTTTGACAATCGAAATATTCTCTCCCGCAAGTGCGTTAAACAGCGTGGATTTCCCCACGTTCGGCCTTCCCACAATTGCTACTATCGGTTTACTCATGTTTATTTCCTCTCTGTATGGAATCTTTCTTCCTAAAACTTCCGTTTGATTATAAAATAATCTTTCCCACTTGTAAAGATCATATAATCCGGACTATGTGTCCATTATATCATATTCATAGGACAATGAATGCCCCTAAATTTCCGCGCCTGCCCCTGGTTGCCCGGTGTGAAAATAAATAATCACTGTTGCAGCAGGTACACAAATCCGTAAGATCCAAATGCTCCGGCAGGATTCCTGCTTCCGTTAAAATAATTTCATTTGCTTTCCACAGATCCAGCTGATACTTTCCGTTTCCCTTTTCATCCAGGAACTCTTCTCTCGGATGCCCGGAAAATTCTTTTATAAACTGTTCTGCCACATCGCCGCTGACCTCATAACATTTCCTGCAGATAGAAGGTCCCACAGCAGCTACAATATGTTCCGGACAGCATCCGTATCCGTCCTCCATATTTTTCACCATTTTGGCACCGATTCTTCCGACCGTTCCTTTCCATCCGGAATGAGCCAGCGCCGCCACCTTTTTCACCGGATCATAGAAAAATAAAGGTACACAGTCCGCATATCCGGTATACAAAGGAACTCCCGGTACATTCGTCACTAATCCGTCCATATCTGTCATGATCTTTCCGCAGTCACTCTCCCCGACTCTTTTTATCTGCGTCCCATGAACCTGATTTGAAAACACAAGCTTTGTGTGGTCAAAACCGACAGCTTCTCCGATCCTCCGAAAGTTTTCATCTACTGCTTTCTTATCGTCTCCCCTTGTATAACTTAAATTCATGGATGAAAACATCCCTTCACTGACGCCTCCCGCTCTTGTCGAAAAGCCGTGGACAACTCCTGCCTGATCCAGCTTTCTGAATGTCAGGTACGGAACATTTCCTTCATGCAGTTTTGTAGAATGATTTTCGTTTGATTTTTTAAAATGCATTTTTTATCACCCTGATCTTCTTTCCTAATATTTCTACCACATCAAACCTGGCCGGTACCGGGAACAGACTGCGGGAGTATAGATAATACTCTGCAGTTCTGCGGATTCTCTGCTGTTTCTTTGCATTAACCGCTTCAGACGGATATCCGTATTCTGCGTTTTTCCGATATTTCACTTCAATAAACACAAGATATTCTCCGTCCCGGGCAACAATGTCAATCTCCCCGCGTCTGGAATAGAAGTTCCGCTCCAGAATCTCATATCCCTGGGACACCAAAAACCGGCACGCAGTCTCTTCCTTCTCCATCCCGGTTTTTCTCTGATTTCTCATATGTACTTCCTTACAAATGTCTTACGGTGAAGAGGACAGATGCCGGATTCCTTAATCGCTTCAATGTGTGCCTTTGTCCCGTAGCCTTTATTTTTTGCAAACTGATATTGGGGGTAAATCTGATCATATTCTTCCATCATCCGGTCTCTGGTTACCTTTGCCACAATACTTGCCGCAGCAATAGAAGCACTCTTGGCGTCTCCCTTGATAATCGGTACCTGTTCTGCATCAATCCCGGGAATAGTCACTGCATCATTCAGCAAAAGATCCGGAGCCACAGAAAGCTTTGAAACCGCCATCCTCATAGCCTCATAGGTGGCATTCAGAATATTGATCTCATCAATGGCTTTTTCTGAGGCCATCCCAATGCCCACTGCCACAGCCTTTTCGTATATCTCATCATACAAAGCTTCTCTTTTTTTCGGAGAAACTTTTTTTGAATCATTTAAATATAAAATATCACAGTCCCTCGGAAGAATCACCGCTGCGGCCACCACCGGCCCGGCAAACGGCCCCCGGCCTACTTCGTCAATCCCGCATATATGAGAATAATCTGCGTATTCCCTCTCATAGGAGAACATCTCATACATTCGTTCCTTCTCTGTGTTTAATTTTTCCAAGCGTTTTTCTTCCTGTTTTGTCATAAGTACCTCTTCTAACGGATCCTGCCTGCATGACTTACCGGAAACAGACGGAAGATGACTCTTCCTTTGATCTCTTTCCTGTATATGGGCCCCACACGTATGTCTCTGCTGTCCATGCTGTTGTTCCTGTTGTCTCCTAAAACAAAATATTCATCAGCTTTTAATGTGACACTCCCTTCTACATTGATAGGAAGGGTCATATGGTCTTTGGAATAATCATAGGAGATTTCCTGTCCGTTAATATAAACGGTCTCACCCCGAATCTCCACTGTCTCCCCGGGCAAGCCAACCACTCTTTTAACAAGCTTTTCCTTCCTGTCGGCGGGGTTGGGAAATACCACAACCTCAAAACGCCGCGGATCCCGGAAACGGTACGTAAGCTTATCCACCAATACGCTGTCTTTGTCCTCCAGTGTAGGTTCCATGGAATATCCGGAGACTCCGGTCCTCTCTCCCACGAAGCTGATCACAAAAAAAGAGACAATAACTGCGATTACCACAGTTGATAACCAGAAAAATAATTCAGAATAAAAACGGTGCGCTCTGCGCCTTATTCGAAACAGCATGTGATTGATTACTCCTCATAGTCAGCGGGAACTTCCAGCGTGATTTTTCCAAGCTTTCCATTCCTGTACTCCTCCAGCAGAATATGTGCAGCTTTTTCATAGTCCAGCTGATTTCCTTTTTCTTTGCAGTTACGGTTTGCTGCTATCTGCTCTAATATCTTTAATGTATTGCTTCCTTCGTCTGCCTGATACCGGCCGGCCAAAATTCCGGGATATTCTTTTACCAGAAAAGGAATCAGCTCCATGGCCATCTCTTCCCTGTTTAAGATCTCATCCTTAATAGAACCGATCAGAGCCAGATGAAGGCCTACTGTCTGATCTTCAAACTTTGGCCACAAAATTCCCGGTGTGTCCAAAAGCTCAATATTCTTATTCAGCTTAATCCACTGTTTTCCTTTGGTCACCCCCGGCTTATTTCCTGTCTTGGTGCAGGCTTTTCCTACCAGGCTGTTGATAAAGGTAGACTTTCCAACATTAGGAATCCCTGCAATCATCGCACGGATCGGGCGGTTCTTAATGCCTCTTTTCCTGTCTCTTTCGATCTTTTCCCTGCAGGCTTCCATAACTATGCCCTGAACTGCCTTGACGCCTGTCCCCTTCTGGGAATTCACCTTCCCTACAAAAAAACCTTTGTCTTTAAAATACTTCTCCCAAAGTTCTGTCTTTCTGCTGTCTGCAAGGTCTGTCTTGTTCAGCAGTATCAGCCTGGATTTGTTCTGGGCCAGCTGGTCAATATCAGGATTTCTGCTGCCGAATGGAATTCTTGCATCTACCAATTCGATCACAATATCAATCAGCTTGATATTTTCCTGCATCATTCTCTTTGCCTTGGTCATGTGACCTGGGTACCATTGAAACTGCATATGTCCTCCTTCTTTATCCAAACGGCCAATACTTTATGCCGACCTTTCCTATAATCTGTGCCTTATTTACATTCCCTACAACAGCACTTCTGGAATCTTCGCTGTTATTGTAATTATCTCCTATAACAAAATAATGATTCTTTGAAAGTTTCACACCGTCAGCTGCCAGTCCCGGAGACAGGATCTTTTCAGTTCCAAAGCTTTTGGCTTTTCTTCCGTCTACATAAACATCTCCGTTTTTAATCTTTACTGTCTCGCCCGGAAGCCCGATGACTCTTTTTACATAATACTGCTGATTGGTTTCATCTTCCGATTTGAACAATATTATATCATATCGGGAAGGACTTTTCACTTTATAAATCAGACGGTTGACCAGCCTTTTTTCTCCGCTTTGATATGTGGGAAGCATAGAATCACCCTGTATCGTATAACCGGCACAGAGAAACCTGACAATTAAGAATGCTATAAAAACAACTGCCGCAAAAGCCAAAAGATAGGCTGCAATTTTATCCCGTCTCTGCCTTTTTTTCTTTCTCATCTGATAAGTTACTGTATAACCACTCACCGACCTCACATCCTTTCTAAAATAATAAGATCAAAGTGGGAAAGCCCACCTTATCTCCTGGGCCCCTCACTCTTTTTGGAAGGGCTTGACCACTCTCCAGCAGACATTACATCCATTTTGACCAGTTCGCGAGGCCTTGCATTCGAACTGGTCAAAATGTCATAGGAATTCCCCGCAGAATAAAATAGGGACAAGCTCCGGCTCGTCCCTGTTTGTCTTTTCCTGAATCGGACAGACTATACTCTTTCTTTAACTTTCGCAGCTTTACCTACACGGTCACGTAAGTAGTATAATTTCGCACGTCTAACCTTACCTTTGCGCACTACTTCGATCTTTTCGATGATCGGAGAATGTACAGGCCAGGTTTTCTCTACGCCGATACCGCTGGAATTCTTGCGGACAGTAAATGTTTCGCGGGCTCCGCCGTTCTGTCTTTTGATAACAGTTCCTTCGAATACCTGGATTCTCTCACGGTTTCCTTCTTTTACTTTTCCGTATACTTTTACAGTGTCACCTGTTCTGAAATCTGCAACTTCTTTTAACTGTGCATCTTCAATACTTTTAATAATATCGTTCATGTTGTTCCTCCTTAAATCATTTTAGATGTTCTTAATACCTTGCGTAACAGAGGACCATCCTATTTATAACAACTGCTATATAATAGCATATCAATATTTCTTTTGCAAGGAATTTTTATTATTTCTCGAGCAGATCCGGCCTTCTCTCCTTCGTTCTTATATAAGACTGCTCTTTTCGCCATTCCTCAATCCTGCCGTGATGGCCTGACAGCAGCACCTCCGGCACTTTTCTTCCTAAAAATTCCGGCGGCCTTGTATACTGCGGGTATTCCAGCATTCCGTTTTCAAAAGACTCATACTCCGCTGACTCGCCGTTATTCAGTACTCCCGGAACCAGCCTGGAAACCGCATCAATCATTACCATGGCCGGAAGCTCTCCTCCCGTCAGAACATAGTCCCCGATGGACACATAATCTGTCACGATTTCTTCCAGAACCCTTTCGTCCACGCCCTCATAATGCCCGCACAGGAAAACAATCTCCTCTTCTTTCGCAAGTTCCTTGGCCATCTCCTGATGAAAAACCTTTCCCTGGGGAGTGACATAGATTACTCTTGGTTTCTTCTCCATCTTTTTTTCAATATGCTGATATGCCAGGTATATTGGTTCTGCCTGCATCACCATCCCGGCACCACCCCCATATGGGTAATCGTCTACTTTTTTATGCTTGTCCCTTGTAAAGTCACGGATGTTGACAGCTTCCACACTGATATGCCCCGCATCTTTAGCCCTTCCGAGAATACTTGTATTGCATCCGCTTTCTATCATCTCCGGAAACAAGGTCAAAACATGAAACTTATTCATCTAACAATCCTTTCATTACAAATACATCAATCCTTTTCTCTTCCAGGGACACCTTTTTGACACAGTCCTTGATGGCAGGGAGGAGTACTTCTTTTCCGCCTTCCATTTTTACCACATAAACATCATTGGCTCCGGTCTGAAGCACATCATGCAATATGCCTAATTTTTCTCCCGTTTCCCTGTAAACATCAAATCCCAGAATATCGGCGATGAAAAACTCATTCTCCTCAAGCTTCACTGCATTCTCCCTTGTAACAAACAGTCCGCAGCGCTTATACTGTTCAATATCATTAATATCATCAAACTCTTTGAATTTCAGAATCGGCTGGTTCTTAAAAAATTTACAGGACTGCACATGCAGCAACCGCATTTCCTTTCCTGTATCCAGCAGAACCTCTTTCAGATCTCTGAACCGCTCCACATCGTCCGTCATCGGATAGATCTTTACTTCTCCCCGCACACCGTGGGTTGAGGCGATGGCCCCCACCTGTAATATATCTTCCATATAATATAAACTTCCTTCCTGCTTTTTACTTATTCTCTTTTATATAGGCCTCTACGGCTTTTCTCACTGCTGCAAAATTACTCGGGCCGTTTTCAAGGACCGCCCGGTGGAACTCTTTTGCTTCAAACTTCTTTCCAAGCTCTTTGGATGCCCTGCTCCGCAGTTCCTGAAATTCCAAAGCTCCCGCATAATACTTAAGATAATAGCCGGGTTCTGCTGTCACAAGCCGATAAAGCCTTTCTGCGTCAGATGTACTGTATCCTATATTTTTTAAAAACTCTTTTGCTTTGCTTAAACTCCAGCCGCTGTAATTGACTTTAATATCCATCACGCTTCCCAGGCACATATTCATTTCCGTATTTACACGCAGTAACTTTCCGACAGATTTATCATAGGGAACATAATCGTATGCATGCATCTCCACATAGGAAGCCCAGCCTTCGGAATACCCGGGAAAATCCATAATCAGCCGGATGTCATCCGGATCTGTACCGAGAAAATAATTGTTTTCATAGAGATGACCCGGATAACCTTCATGGGCTAGAGTAGTATAAAGGCCATTTTTATCTGTGGATCCTTTGTTGATATAAATTGTGTTTTCTGACTCATCATCCATTGGAGGAATCATATAGAAGGCCGGACTCAGTGTGTCCTCCAAAGCTTCCGGCACATACTTGATCTTATAATTGACTTTTTTGAGCGGAGGATAATCCTTTTTCGCCTGTTTTTCCAGGTCTTCTAGTATCTTTTTAGGATTTGTCATTACCGGATCAAAGCTGTAAAACTTTTTCTGAAGGCTTTTATCACTCTCCATCAGCTGCATCATCTGTCTCATACAGCTCTGAAGACGCTGCGTCACTTTTAATCCCAGTTCATTGATCGTCTTATCTGTCCCTGTCTGCTGTCTTAATACCAGCTGATAATAATCCTTTCCATTTTTAAGCCTGCATACTCCTCCGCTGTTCTTTCCGGTACCCTTTAAAGACAGTATTGTCTTTTTGAACTCCCGGAATCCGGGATATACAGAACCTGAAAGCAGTTTTTTATTCCGCTTGATATAATCAGACTTCTGCTTATTGCTCAGCCCCGAAAGTGAATTGATACGTTCTTTAAAGGTTGCACTCAGGATATTCTTTGACCCGCTCTCCTTTAAAAAATCATCAATCTGTTTTGCGGCATTGTCTGCTGTTTTGTCAGTCACGTACAGGCCGGCTTCTGACTGTGCCTTCAGATAGTCTCCTGCCTCTGCAAGATAGCCCTTAAGCTGGCTTAACAGCTCCAGATAATCGTCTGCATCCTTCTTTCTGTAAAACTGATATTCCGCAAATGTCACAGGAAGATTGGACTGGATCCCGGATACATCTCCGATGATATTTGAATACAGAGGATACTTTTGCTCCTCTATCAGCATGTCCAGATAGTCTTTTAATATATCATATGTCCGCTTTTGTTCCTTCGTCAGGCTGCTTCTGTCAAATCCGGCAAGCTCTTTGGCTGTCTTTTTATTTTCCTCCAGCGCTTTTTCATCAGTTCCCGGGACGATATGCCCAATGGAAACCTTCTTCTGTCTGATCCCGTATTTTTCCGGATCTTTCAGCTGATAATGGAGATTCAGCGTATTTTCTGAAAGACTCTCCTTTACCTGCCGGCTTAAAAACTTGTCGAACTCTTTTTGTCTGCCGGTCTTTGCCTGCTGTTCTGCAGCAGCCTTACTGCTCCCCTGATCTGCAGTGCCCTCACGGGACGGAGTGCTGCACCCGGCCAGCGAAACCGCCAGCAGCAGAGAAAGCAGCAGAGAGACAAGTTGTTTTTTTCTTTTTATCATTTTTATTTATCCTCCCGGGTAATGGCTTCTTAATCAACATTTTAAAGAAACAGCGTAAGATATGCAACCTAAAAATCCAGGACCGTACATTTCCCTTCCAATGTTCTGCTGTTGTTTCTCTTCCCTCATCAATAACGGCGGAACCGGAGAACTGGTGAAAACCATATACCTGTGTTATACTCTAATCAATTTTACAGAAAGGGTAAGGTGGCGTACATGCCAAAAATATTAATCATCGAAGATGATAAGGAAATCTGTCATCTTCTGTCTGATTTTTTAGGTGAATATGGATATGAAACAATCTGTAAACACGAAGGACGCCGGATCTCAGAAACTCTGCAGGACTGTTCAGCTGATCTGATTCTGCTGGATCTTATGCTTCCTTATAAAAGCGGTGACCAGATCCTCGCCCAAATACGTTCCTGCTCCAATATCCCGGTGATCGTTATCTCCGCAAAGGGAACCACTCAAAACAAAATTGATCTTCTCCGCCTTGGCGCCGATGATTATATAACAAAACCTTTTGACTTAGAGGAAACTCTGGCAAGAATCGAGTGCAATCTGCGCAGGGCAAACCTCCGGGCGGCACCGGACTGTACACTTAAATTTCAGGAACTGACACTTGATCCGTCAGCCCACACCGTATATATCAGAGACCAGGAACTTTTGCTGACTTCCAAGGAGTATCAGATTCTGGAACTGCTGATGAGACATCCGGAAAAGATATTTTCAAAGTCAAACCTGTTTGAAAGTGTCTGGAACAGCGACTATTCAAGCGAAGATAATACCTTAAATGTTCATATCAGCAATTTAAGAAACAAACTGAGAGCCGCCTCTTCCAATCAGGAATACATAGATACCGTATGGGGGATCGGATACCGTCTGCATAAAAGCTGATGGTCCTTTAGGTTTCTTTTATAATTTCGGGCTCCTATTTAAGAAATTCTTTAATATTGAGGCTTATACTGGTACTGAACAAAGAAAGGAGCACAGCATATGATTTCTTCAGTATTAGAGGCACACGGCCTTACAAAATATTTTAAGCATTCACTGGTACTGGACCATGTGGACCTAACCATTCAAAAAGGAAAGATCTATGGATTCATCGGCCAAAACGGAGCAGGCAAAACCACATTTCTGCGCATCGCAGCCGGTCTGTCCTTTGCCTCCGAAGGCACACTTTCCCTCTGGGGAGAGCAAAGCAGTGCCGGCCTGCAGGAACAGCGGAAAAGGATGGGATGTATGATTGAAACTCCGGCTTTGTATCCCAACCTGACTGCCCGTCAAAATATGGAGGTCCAGCGCCTTTCCCGGGGTATTCCCGGCAAATCTGTCATTACAGAGTGCCTGCGCATGGCGGGCTTGGAAAACACTGAAAAAAAGCCGGTGAAAAACTTTTCTCTTGGAATGCGCCAGCGTCTGGGAATCGCCCTTGCACTTTTAAATACTCCCGAATTTTTAATTCTGGATGAGCCTGTCAACGGGCTGGATCCTGCCGGAATCGTTGAGATCCGAAGTCTTCTCAGGCGCTTAAATAAAGAATACGGAATGACCATCCTGGTATCCAGCCACATTTTAGAAGAGCTTTACCAGACAGCTTCACAATTTATACTGCTTCATAAAGGACGCATCATTGAAGAGATTTCAGACAGTGAGTTAAACGAACAGTGCAAAAGACACATAGCCATTAAAACCACATCTCCCCAAAAAGCGCTCCTTTCCCTGGAAGAAAAACTTCATACAGAACAGCTTCGCCTGATGCCGGACGGCACCATCCGCCTGTATGAACATTTGGATGACATAGAAACAGTGGCTGAGCTTCTGTCAGAGTCCGGTATCCTTGTGACCGGCCTGAACATGTCCGGTGATACCTTAGAAGACTACTTCTTAAGAAAGGTAGGTGCCGGTTCATGAAGCAGCTGTTAAAATCCGAATTCTATAAATTAGGAACACAAAAAAGTTTTTGGGGCCTGGCCATATTTTCTTTTTTATTAAGCAGCATCCTCATGCTTGACGGATCTGTTCCGTCAGACAGCTCCGCGTTTTTCGATCATGCACTTTACATACTGCCTCTTCTCTATGTATTGATCATGATCTTCGGAGCCTTGTTTATCGGAAAAGATTTTGATCTCCGCACCATACAAATCTACATTTCTGCCGGTCACAAGAGAGGAAGCATCCTTGCAGCTAAAAGCATCGTCCATCTTACAGGCTGTGCCGCCATCCTGTTTGCTCCTCTTCTGTTTCACACAGCCACCGGGTTCATACTGTACGGCATATCAGACAACGGTATCATCCCGATTCTCACAAAGCTGGTCCTGGCATTTATCATCATCTGCATGATGGGTCTGCTCCCTTTCCTTTGTGCATTTCTTTTTAAAGATATAGGAAAGACATTGACCGTGCCGCTGATGCTTTACTTCATCATGCTTTTTCTCCTAAACGGCCGGCACTACCGGCTCATGGCAGTTTGTTTTCCGATGGGCCAGCTCCGCCTGCTGTCCCTTGGCCAGCTTTCAAACTTATATGTATCAGCCTTTTTGGCAGACTGTATCTGGCTTATTGTCTGTTACACCTGGGCATACCGGGATTTTTCCCGTGCAGATTTGAATTGAGGTGAATATTATGAACAATCTTATAAAAATGGAACGTTTCCATCTATTTCACAACAGAACTTATTGGCTGAGTGCATTTGCTGTTTTTTTATTGGGCTTTGTGACTGCCGACACTTATCTGTCAGAATTGTTCGGTCCGAAAGGAGACACTGCGCATTCACTCACCGATATTCTGAATGGCATGGTCTACGACAGTACTTTTTTGCTTGTGATCATTTCCTGCATTCTGGCACTGATTCTTGGTCAGGAGTTTTCTTTCCGGACAATTCATCAGGATATCAGTGCGGGCCACTCAAGGCTCAGCGTGTTCCTGAGCAAAACAGCTGTTTACCTCACTGCATTCAATCTTCTGGCGCTGATCTACCCTGCTGCCGGATGCATCAGAGAAATACCGCGCTTCGGTCTCCCGGACGCAGGAACCTTTTTCTATGCCTTTGCAAAAGCAGCCTTTCATTCCTTCCTGCTTAACAGCTGCATTTTGCTCATCCCGATACTGTGCTGTTTTGTTCTTCAAAATATGGCCAAAGCACTCTCCGCTGCCGCCCTCATCACTTTTGTCTCCAGCCTGTATCTCGGATATGGCATGATGCTGAAGCTTCCCATCCGTTTTCTTCCGTCCTATCAGATCCGGGAAGTGGTAACCAACAGCGGGATATTTTCTATAGAAAGCCTGGCAGTCGCTCTGTTATGGAACACCGTACTGCTCGCTGCTTCCTGGAGTATCTTTTGCCGCTGCGACCTGACTTAGACGGAAAGGATTTTTTATGAACATTGCTGTGTTGTTTCTTGCCATCCTGGCCATTATTCTGTTTATAAAGTATATGACATTAAAAAAACAGATTCACAATATCTCCCGCCAAATAAAGCAGGTGATCTCCTGTGAATCTGAAAAAATGCTGGACATCTCCTTTATTGACTCCGACTTAGAACTGCTGGCCGGACAGATCAATGCTGTTTTTGCTGTCCAGCGAAGTGCCGTAGCAAAGACACTGCGCCATGAAGAACAGCTGAAAGAATCTATATCCGGCATCTCCCATGACCTGCGTACTCCACTGACCGTCATCATCGGTCATCTCCAAATGCTGATGGGTACTCCCCTTCTCCCGGATCAGCTGGCGCAGATTGAGACTTCTCTTCAAAAATCTTACCGCCTAAAGGATCTCATCAACACATTTTATGATCTGTCACTGATGGAGTCAGAACAGCTCAAACCTCAGCTGGAAAAGATCAGCTTTTCTAATTTTTTCTTTGATTTTATGGCAGAAAATGCTCCTTTATTTGAACACAAACATATCCATCCGCAGATCACGATGCCCGATGTCTCTGTATTTGTACTGGCAGATCCCAATATGCTGGACCGTATCCTTCTCAATCTGATAACGAACGCAGTCCATTATACGACAGGTACTATAGACATCCGTCTCTCTGTGCTGCCGGACAGCCAAGCTGTCTTCCAGATATCAAATCCTGTCCGTAATCCTGAACTGCTGGACGTAAACAGGCTGTTTGAACGGTTCTATACCGGAGATCCTTCACGCAGTACAGAAAGTACCGGACTCGGCCTTTCTGTGGTAAAAATTCTTACCGAAAAGATGCACGGTTCCGTCTGTGCTTCCATGTGCGGAACTTTTCTGTGCCTTACTGTGACCTTTAAGACACAATAAAAGCACTAATGGCCGTGATGGTTTCCATGGCTGTGATGGCCCTGCTGCTGATCCTCTCCGTGTTCTTCCTCACATTTCTTTGTATAGTCTTTTATTTCACTGATGGAATGATCCCTGCACGTCTCCACAGTTGCTGACTGATCTACCTTTTGAAGCTGCTTAATTGCAAGATACTTAGCCGGCGATACATTCCAGTAGTGAGACTTTTTCTTCACCGCTTTCGACACAGCATAAACTTCAATCTTATGTTCCTTTTCATGCCCGCTGATGCATTGGCTGATCTCGGTCTGCAGATCTTTAATCTCAGCAGATTTTGCATCCTTTCTTCCCTGGACCGTCACAGAGATGATACCGCTTCTCTTCAGATATCCTTTCTGCTTTATCTTCTTTAAAAGGAGAGAAACTGCATCCTTGTAGCTCTTATGCTTAAGATTCATCCCGGAGAGCACTTCCCTGCCGTCTTGATTATAAGCAGACGCCCCGATTACCCGCTCAAAACGGTTGACAGATAATTCAATAGAAGGATTCACATCCAGATCTATATAACTGCTCTCAGAAAAATATATTTGATACGACCCGATTCCGAAAAAAAGCAGGAATGCTGCGGCTGCAAATACAACAGAAAATCTTTGAAGTCTCCGTTTCGGCTTTGGCCTTTCGTTTAACCTGTTTAATACCGCTTCTCTTGTTTTTTCCTTTAACTCCTCTTCCGCCTTGATTTTTTCAAAAGACCTGCTTATATCATTCTTCAAAAAAGTCACCTCCTAAATTTTCCTTAAGCTTATTTCTTGCTCTTCCAAGCCAGGTATAAATCGTGTTTTCTTTTTTATGAAGAATCCGTGCGATTTCCGGCACCGTATATTCTTCATAATAAAATAGATACACTACATTTTTAAATTTAGTCGGCAGCTTTGCTACTGCATCGAAAACATCCAGATCTCTTTCATTTAAGAAAACCGGCTCCGTACTTGCAGAATCTATGGATACCGCATTTCTTCTGAAAAAATTCTTCAGCACATCCTTGCATCTGTTCACAGTAACCCGAATGAGCCAGGCCTTTTTATGCTCCTCGCTTTCAAAGCTGATGTCGCTCTGCATGTATTTTAAAAATACATCCTGAAATACATCCTCCACATCGCTGTAGTTTTTCAGATGCATAAAACATATCTTTCTGAGCATATCAGAATATATTTCTATTGTACGGGTCAGATCTGCTTCACTTCTCATTTTTGCCCTCCCAGGCATAACTGTTGCAAGCTTTTTGTCTTATGAATGGTGTTTCCCATGATGACTGCTGCTGTGGCTGTTTCTGTGATGTGTATAATGGCGTTTATGAGTATGCTTCTTCTTTATTGTACACTTAGATACGCCGCAGTTGTAGTGTTTTGTTTTTTTATGATGTTTTGTTTTTGCATGATGCTTATGAGCCTTTGTTTTTTTGCATGATTTTACAGAACAAACTGTCTGCACTGCAGGTTTCCTGAGTGACATATTTTTCTGTGCGCTGTTTCCGGGAAAGGAAGAAACTCCGCCTAAAAACAAAATTCCTGTTGTGATGATTGCTGCTGAAACTTTCATTTGATCCACCTTCTCTTTCTTTCAATGTTTTAACGTTCTATTATTAATACGATTCATCAGGGAGAATCCTTTCACAGCCTTTCAAATTTTTTCATTTCTTTCAGACAATCCACGCATCCTAGTAAATGATATATACACAGATAGTTACTGCCTCTTTATAAATCCATTTTATCCAGAAAATCTACATATATTTTACTCCATTTGTCATCATTTGTGTTATATTTATATATATTGGTATCATTTGTATACTCAAGAGGGATGTAACTTTAAATTTAACAAAAAGGAGATTATTGTATGAAGAAAAAGCTGTTTTGTTTATTTTTAGTCATTGCCATGGCAGTCCCGGCCATGACAGTGCCTGCTGATGAGCCATGCCGCCATGAGTGGAGTGACTGGTATGCCGTAAAAAAACCAACTATCCATAAAACAGGGCTGCAAGAGCGCGAGTGTTTTATATGTGATGCAGCACAGTCAAAGAAAACTGCGAAATTAAAACCTTATGTAAAATTCACAAAGAAAACAGTCAAATTAAAAGTATCAAAAACTTACAAACTGAAAATTAAATATGCAAAGGGTGACTCCGTAAAGAAATGGAAATCCAGCAATAAAAAAGTTGCTACTGTTTCAAAAAAAGGAAAAGTAAAGGCAAAAAGTAAAGGAACTGCGAAAATCACAGTTACCATGAAATCCGGCAAGAAAGCCACATGTAAGATTAAAGTTTCCCGCAAAAAGAAAGCTTCAAAGAAAAAGGTTGTAGGAACTGTATATTGGACTCCAGGAGGCTCTGTATACCACAGAACTGTAAATTGTCCTACACTCAGCCGGTCTCGGACAATATACTCTGGCTCCTTATCTTCTTGTCCTAAAAGCAGACCTTGTAAAGTTTGCTACTAAGAGCGGAAAGAATAGGAAAAATTCATAATTTTTTATACTTGGCTGCATTAGAATTCTAAAAAAGAAGTAACTATATACACATTCCACTATAAGGAGAACCACATGAAAAATTGTAAAAAATTATTGTCTATTATAGTAATGATTATTCTTGTTTTAGCAGTAACACCATCAAATAATGCAGAGGCTGCATCAATCAAACTGAACAAAAAATCCATTACTATTACAAAAGGAAAAACTTACACATTAAAAGTAAAGGGCACAAAGAAAAAGGCTAAATGGTCAAGCAGTAAAAAATCTGTTGCTACCGTCTCTAAAAAGGGCAAAGTAACTGGTAAGAAACGCGGATCTGCTACTATCACAGCAAAAATAGGGAAGAAAAAATACAAATGCAAGGTAAAAGTAGAGACTCCGAGTTTATCTGCAACAAAGAAAAGCATAGCGGCAGGCAGCAAGTATACGCTCAAGCTGAATGGCTGTTCTAGATCAAAGAAATTTTATACAAGCAATAACTCTGTAGCTGCTGTGTCAAGCAAAGGAGTTGTTACCGCAAAGAAACAGGGAACTGCAAAGATCACAGTAAAAATCTCTGATAAATCATATTATTGCATAATATCCGTTTACAATCAGTTAGGTACGAGGACTAACCCTGCAAATCCAAGAAATGGCGTTACCGTTAAAGCTTTAAATGGGACTATGTATTTTAAACTTACAAAAACATACAGAGGCACATCTGCAGTATCCCAATTGATTTCTATGGGTGAATGGGGAGAATACGAAGAGGAGGATTATGCTGAAAATCCCGGAACTACATTGGTTTTGTTTGAATATGATGTCAAAGCAATAAGCGGATATTCTAAATACCCGCTTAAGGGTTTGGATATTATAAATTCTTATGATTTATATAATGGTTCTTGTACACAGAAGATTAATCGAATAGAAGCGTGCTATTTAAACGGACCACATGAATCACAGGACAACGCCTCTTTAATGTTATATTCAGGGGCAAGCAGCAAAATGCACATGGCTCTGTATGTTCCAAATGGAATGACCTCCTTCAGCAACACCATTCAAACAAATTCCTTCGGTGAATATTGGGTAAAATATACTTTCTAAGATAAAACAAATCCGCCCGGCTGATACCGGGCAGGATAAGAATAAATAAAACAAAAAGAGCACGTAAATATGCGCTCCTTACGATGGACTAGGCGAGAATCGAACCCGAAAAAGACAATTTTTCAAGAATGGCTTATTTATGCGGTTTATTCAAACTCCGTATATCTAAGCCATTCTTGGTCTTTAAGTACTTTTTCATAGCACTATTTATTTTTGTATAACTAAAGACCTTTTATAAAAATAAATGCCAGAATGCTGCTGATGTGGCAATGGTAATTGATACAAGCCTGTAGGCATCAGAGGTAATCTTGCAAGACTATCAAGAATGGTATAAAAGGAGTGCTTTCCATATTGATTATGTAGACTGGTCGATATACCGACAATTAAAAAAAGGAGACAAGTTTGTTTATAGTATAAAAACTTGCAGACAGTGTGCCCGTGAGATTATAAATTCAAAAGAGCTATTATGTCCATATCGCCAGTCAAAAAAACATCGAAAATTTATATAGGATGATAATGAAAGGAAATATATTATTTACGACAAGATGATGCTTGACAGTATTTAACAAAGATATTAATACACTTAAGAGGGATGTAGCTTATAGCTTTAACAATGAGGTGGAATTATGAAAAAAAGAACTTTAATCGCTATTTTTTTGACGTTGTCGTTAATTATTCTGACAAGTTGCAGAAAAAATGAAACCGTGTTCGGAGATGGTGCAAGTCATAAAGATTTACTTTCTTATATACATGATTTGACGGACTGGGATTTAGAAGGTGATGATTTAAAAAATTCTTCTTTCAGTCATAGAGGATATGATTATAGCAGTGATGAAAAAATAGAAAGTATTTCAGATAATGTTTCAATTACGTATGAGACAAAAAAAGGTAAAGAAATCATCAATGCCGTTCTAGATTTTGAAGTAAAGTCAAAAGAAGAAGCCATTGAAGTTATAGGTAAAATTATAGATGAATTGGGCCAAAACTATTCTATTTCGTCTCAAAAAATACGAAATTATGAGATATCTAATGAAGAAGATGATTATAATTATGATAAATTAAGTAATGATGAAGATTTAACTACTTTAATTACAAATAAAATTGAAAGCAAAGATAAAATTGTAATCGAAGCATACTATAATCCATCAGATTCAAGTTTTGAAAAAATCTTACTTGATATAGCATTTAATGACGGAACACTGAGTGAAAATTATAATGATGCATATATACATCTTAAAATCAAAAATGACCCTAACGATTCAGAAATAGCAACAGAAAACTATTATGGTGACGGTAATAGTACAACTTACGAAGAAGATTATTCTGACGATGACACTTCTTTAAATGACTATTATGATGATGAGGAAACTACTGAGCAACAGGTTACGGCAGGTGAAAGAAACGCATTAGATAAAGCTTATAGTTATCTTAACACCATGGCATTTTCAAAATCAGGATTAATTGAACAGCTAGAGTATGAGGGATTTACAAAAAAAGAAGCAAAATACGCAGTTGATAATTGTGGGGCAAATTGGAAAGAACAGGCTGCAAAGAAGGCTGAACAGTATTTGAGGAATCAATCATTTTCCAGATCCGGATTGATAGAACAACTTGAATACGAAGGTTTTACAAGCAAACAAGCGAGATATGGTGTGAAGAAAGCATACAAATAAATACAACAACTACAAGGAGATTTTTTATGAAGAGAAAGATATTCTGTTTATTTACAACTTTAGTTTTAATATTTTCATTTTCAATGACAGGATGTGCGTCCAATCACAAGAAAAAAGTATTAAAAATTGATCCTTTGAAAAAAGAATATTCCAGTATAAATTCGTTTATAAAATCTATAAATTGGAAATATACTGGGGAGGAAATAGAAGAAGCCGGATACACAAAAAAAACATTTCCTGGCGAAGGATATGATTCTGAATATTACTTAGATGATATTGTTATAGATTCGTTAGGCACGGTAGAAAAGTCTCATATCTCAGCATCACTTAAATTTAAAAGTGATAAATTAAAAGACGTTGAATTATACTATTTTGCGAATAACAAAAATGACTATAAGGAAAAATTTGAGATAATATATTCAGAATTAGAAAAAACACAGAAGTTTAAGGAGCATTTCTTCTTTGTCAGGGAAGACAAAAATGATAAAGGTTCGATCGGTAAATTAGAGAAAACTGATTCGGCAGTTGAAAAAAATTCTGACTTAGCTGATATTGCCGGTGTTTACTATGAAGGTTTTATATACAAAGCATTTTTCGTTTCAAAAGATGCTAGATATAAAACGTCTCAGCTAGTTGGAACGGGTGCCAAAATGAAAAACGGTAGCGTAGGATTTAGTATTATTTATAATATTGCTAATGATAATTCATATTCAAACAAATAATAAAAAACAAAAACCGCCCGGCGGCAACTGGACAGAAATTAAAAATTAAAACCAGACAGTTTGCAAGCCTGTTAGGGTATAATGAAGAATTATATAAGTTATGGTGTCAATAAAAAATGCTTTAGAGAGGAAAAAATACATATGAAAAAAAGATTACTAACTTCGATATTAACAGTAATGATGTTGTTGTTATTAGTAGGATGCAAAAGTTCTGTCAACACCGCAAATAATGAAGACAAAGATCCGTATGAAAATTACAAACAAATAGAAACATCCTATGGATTAAAGTACAAAGTACCAAAGAAGTGGAAAATTAGTGATTCAAACACAGAAACAGATGCATACTATTACAAAAAAGAAATTGGTTCAGGAGATGGTATGTTATATGTTAACTACTCTGATTTTGAAGGTGACGTAACAGATGATACAATATTTGAATCACTTGCAGGTGGTATAAAAAAATCTGATCACTATAAGGACGATTTTAAATCAGAATATACTGAAATTAATAAAATTCCTTTAATGCGTTTTTATTACAATATGGATACAAATAATGAAACTTTTAAAGTAAAGGCTATTATTTTTAATTGTAAAAACGGTTATGTATTAATAAGCATGACATCTTTACCAAATAGCAACTACGATTCATATTTTAAAAAAATAACTCATTCCATCAGTTTGGATGAAATAGAAAATAGTGAATCTTCTACTGAAAGTCCTACAACAACCACTGAACCTACCACCGAAGAAATCACTACCGAGGACACAACAGAAGCCTACACACCGACTACAGGAGAAGAAAATGCTCTAAGCAAAGCTTATAGCTACCTTAACACCATGGCATTTTCAAAATCAGGATTAATTGAACAGCTTGAATATGAAGGATTTACAAAAAAAGAAGCAAAATATGCGGCGAATAATTGTGGGGCAAATTGGAAAGAACAAGCCGTAAAAAAAGCTGAACAATATCTAAAGAACCAGTCTTTCTCTAAATCCGGTCTAATAGAACAGTTAGAATATGAAGGATTTACGCCAAAGCAGGCAAGGTACGGAGTAAACAAAGCTTATAAATAATCAAAAAACCGCCCGGCGGCAACCGGACGGCACATAAGATACTATTACCAGACAAATGCCATGATATAGTACAATTCACATTCATATTATATCATTTTGGCACCCGTTCTGGCAATAGGTGTTATTTTTGTGCTCATTTTTAAGAAGGCGTAAAGGGACTTATTAGTACTGATGATTATTTTGTGAAAAATGCAGCACGAAAAACAAAAAGAGCACGTAAATACGCGCTCCTTACGATGGACTAGGCGGGAATCGAACCCGCGTCCAAAAACCCATCCCCTCAGGCATCTCCCATTACAGTCTCTGTACTGACATTCCCTCTATGCTGCTCCCAGAGACAGGATCAGCACTTCAGTAGCTTCATAAATACTTCATCTGCCGCAAAGCTTAAGCAGACGAGGGTTCTACATTATTTGAAGCCTAATGACAGGCTGTAGATGACCTGCCACAGACTACTGCAAGCCCTTAGGCTGCAGCGTACGCTAATTTATTATCTGCGTTTAATTTAAGTTTACACCGTGACGTGGTCTCTCCGAATGGCTTCCCGAGCTTCAGAATCCCTGTCGAAACCAGTACTAGCCCGAATATTTCCTTATATAGTATAACCCTTTTTTTGTGAAAAAGTCAATAAAAAGAAATAGATTCATTTATTCTTTGGCATATGATAAATACTTCATCAGGATTTCATCTAAGAGCCGAATATCAACAGGCTTTGGCATAAAACCATCAAAACCTTCCTTCTTAAACAATTCCTGCGCTTCCTTTGTCACATTTGCCGTTAAAGCAATCACCGGAATATTATTTTTCGGGTCCGGCAAAGCACGGATGGCTTTTAATGTTTCAATACCGTCCATTTCCGGCATCATATGATCTAAAAAAATCAAATCATAACCAAATCTCTTCACAGCCTGCACAGCCTCTTTTCCGGAACTTGCACAGTCAATCTGCATCTGATACGGGTCCATCAAGGCCTCTGCCACTCCCAGATTAATCTGATTATCATCTACAATCAAAATCTTTGCCTCCGGAAATGGATGCACCATAGAAATATCAAACTGTCCGGCTGTCCGGAACACATTCTTTTTCCCTGAATCCATCAGGAATTCCAGCCCTAAGCAAAACAGCGGAGAATAAACCGCCGGCTTTTCATACCCATATGGATCTTCTTTCTGATGCAGAAGAACCGTGCTTTCATATGGCCGATTTAAATCTGTACGATCTATCATGGACAATGTTTCCTGATCCGCCAAAATAAACTCATAAGTTCCACGGCTGACCATCTCTAAAAATTTTAACTGGTCTGATTCAATCTGACAAGGAATCCGGTATTCCTCTAATGACTTTTGGTACTGGACACAGAGATCCTTATTTGCCTCATATACAGCCAGAACACCTCCCTGCGGCCATCTGACATGAACAAGCTTTTCATCTCCCAAAGGCCTCTGGCAGATAACTGCTGAAAAAGACGAACCTTTTCCATAGACACTCTCAACACTGATACCTCCGCCCATCATCTCTGCAAGATTCTTAGATATGGCAAGGCCCAGACCGGTGCCTTCACTGCTGTGGCTGTAGTGAGTATCGATTTGTTCAAAGCTGTTAAAGAGACGATGCATATCCTGCTTCCTGATTCCGGTCCCGGTATCCTCCACTGTTATCATCAGCTGAAAATTATCATGTTCCATTCTGCAGCTCAGATGCAGACAGATATAACCCTTCTCAGTAAATTTCACAGCATTACCCAGCAGATTCACCATAATCTGCTTCACCCGTGTGATATCTCCGTAAAGGCGGGCCGGCAGCCGTCTGTCCAAGTCCACATAGAAGTGCACAGGTTTTTCGCCGATTTTTAAAACCGTGAGAGCCGTTATATCTGCAATCAGGCTTCGCAGACTATATTCTTCCTCCATCAGTGTAAATTTTCCGGATTCAATCTTGGAATAATCCAGAATGTCATTGATGATTACGAGCAGGCTTCTGGACGAACGGTCAATAGTCTCCACATACTCCCTCTGCTTTGCACTTAGTTCTTCCCGCAGCAGGAGTTCACTGACTCCTGTAACAGCATTCATCGGTGTCCGGATCTCATGGCTCATATTAGCCAAAAAAGCAGATTTCATTTCTGCTATATGCTGCTGGTTTTTAGAAACTGCAAGAGATACCACCACCATAGTTAAAAGTACAGCAAAAACGGCCACGCTGGACACACTGAGCATTGCCAGTTCCTTTGTCAAAACTGCAGTATTTGCAGACACGGTATCTTTAGACACAATATTTACAATGGTCCAGTCATTCATGCCTAATGGCTGATAATAAGCATACTGTTCCATTCCCAAGTGCTCGTAAAGTGTCATTCCTTTTCTGTGATGCTTTATATCCTCTTTTACTTTTGCCAGACTGTAATCACCGCTGAAAGCGTCATTTTCAAGCACCCTGAAATAATTATTATAATCCATGCTCTTTGTCCGCAGTATCAGTTCTCCGCCGGCATCAATCAGATAAGCATATCCATTCCCGTTAAAACTGCTGATGCTGAGCGCATCCTGAAGTTTCTTAATATCCAGCATTGCAATCAGTGCGCCGTCTGTATGTCCGTATTCACCGGCAACCGGAATACAAAAAGTAATTCCTGACACAGCCTTGTCTTCCAGGATTCTGCGCTGTACATCGGTAACCGCTGTTTTGCCCCGGCACGCATCAATGAAATATGGTTCCCTGGACACATTATCCGGATGCTTCATATCAGGCGTCCATAAAGTCCCGTCTTTGTCTGCATATCCGATGAATGCGATTCCCGGCTTTTTTCTTACCTCGGAAAGATAAGATAACTTATTAGTTTTCCCTTCAATGGACGCCAGTGCATCAGCCGATATCTCCAGTGATGTTTTGGTATCCTCAACAATCGTCAGTGCATGTGAAGTGATCTGCTGTGCCGTCTCTGACAGGCGGGCCTTATTTTCTTTTTCGAGTGTTTGGTCAAATCTGCGAAAATAAAAAAATACAGCAGAAATAAACAGCACCGTCAGCACCAAAATAGCCCCGCAGAGACAGCAGATTACTTTTTTATTAAAACCTGAAATCTTCATTTTGTTTTTCTTCATAAGCCGTTCTCCCTGCCGTCACCGTTATCTATCCTGTCTCATCCTCTGTCTCCGCAGTTTCTCCATCTTTTTCAGGCACTCTTTTTCTGTTATATCATCAGAAACCATGTACTCCTGAATGCATAAGGCATCAGTCTGAGAGAACCCTTTGATCCTCAGCCATGCGGCGGAATCGTGATAATTTCGGTCAATCAAGCGCTCAGACTGCATATACTGCGGTGTAGAGATACTTGCCATTTGATTTTTAAATACCGGTGCTGTATAAATCCCCTCAAATGCTTTGTTATAATTATAGGGATCTGCCAAAAAAGTGACAAAATTAAGGGCCTCCAAAAGCTTTGTGCTGTGTTTGTTCACCGTAATCAGTGCAAGGTTCGGCCCTTCAAAGGTCCCCTGCTCCGGGGCACCCATAAAAGCAGGCATAATTCCAAACTCTTCCGGATCACCGTCAAAATCCGTATAAAGCCATGTATCCCAGCAAAGCATCATGCCGTATTTTCCGCTTTTCATGGCACTGTTCATTCCGTCCCAGGTATTGTCCGTAAACTTCTGCCCAAAGTATCCTTTTTCCGCCATCGTCTTATACCACTTAAGCACAGTTTCCATCTCCGGAAGATCCTGATAACCGGCTTTTTGGGCATTCAAATTTTCAAGAATCTGTGAATCATCCACTATAGTATCCAAAGGAAACTGATAAAGCATCATGGAAGACTCCTCAAAAGGCATGTACAGCGGTGTGATGCCATTCTTTTTCAGCACCCTGCATACTTCCATAAATTCTTTTTGGGTTTTGGGAACCTTTAAACCAAGCTTATCAAACATTGTTTTATTGTAAATGGTTCCGGAAATAGATGCCTCCCAGTGAGGGAGACCTATAATTTTTCCATGATAGACTGCCTGGTTGACCGACGTATCTGTCAGATCATCCACCCAGACCGCTTTTGTAAAATCATATAAATTTTCATCCGGATCAATACTGTCAATATTTGTCCCTCCATAGGTCAGCAAAAGATCCGGCCTGCTTTCTTTCCCTGAAAATGCATTCTTGATCTTTTTTTGAAATTTATCTTTTGGAAAAGATTTTATCTCTATTCGGCTGCCTGTGGAAGTTTCATAATTTTTAACAGCCCTCTTCATATACACCCGTTCCATCTCCGGCTCCTGAGACCAAAGCACTAAGGTTTGTCCGACCTTCTTCTTCCATTCATACTGTGGCTTTTTATAAAGAGCTTCTGATGGTTTCGCAGCCTTTCCTGAACCGCTGTGGCTGCAGCCTGAAAGACATGCTGCCGCAAACAGCAGACATGCCGCTATAACATTTCTTCTTTTCATGGCTCAGCTCCTTCCCCGTGAAAAACTCCGCTTTCTTAAAGATTATTATATCATGCCCAAACCCGGATGTGGTAAAATAATACCAATCTTAAACGGAAAAGGAGAACCAGCCATGACACGTCCCAAAATTGTATTTTTTGATATAGACGGCACACTTCATGACCGTTCCGGCATCATACCTGAAAGTGCAGAACGTTCAATAAAACAACTGATTTCTAACGGCCACTTTGCAGTAATCTGTACAGGCCGCAATAAAAGCATCATCAAACAGAAGATCCTTGATCTGGGATTTCATGGTATCATAGGCGGCTGCGGAACCTATGTAGAATTCGGCGGCAGAGAACTGCACAATGCCGTGCTTCCTGAACAGATCGGAAAACATGCAGTATCTGTACTTCACAAAACCAAGGTAAACTTTTTTATTGAATCCCCTGACTTTGTCTATCTGGATGACGCTGAGGCAGGAGACAGCTTCCGCGCCGCAGTAAAAAGGATCCGACACAGCTACGCACAAAATCTTCGCCCTCTCTCTTCCTGTGATTATCGTTTTTCTAAAATCACCGGTTATCCAAAGGAAGACAGCGATATTGAAGCACTTGTCCGTGAACTGCAGCCGGAATTTCAGGTCATACTTCATCCGGAACACTGCTACAATGAAATTATGCCGGCCGGTTATTCTAAGGCATCCGGCATCAACATCTTATTATCCCATTTAGGGCTTACCAGGGAAGACAGCTACGCATTCGGGGACAGCAGAAATGACCTGGAAATGTTTGATGCCGTCTCCTTCGGAATCGCTATGGGAAACAGCCCGGATGAGGTCAAACGCCGGGCTGCCTATGAAACTCTGCCCCTGCTGGAAGACGGCATTGAATACGGGCTGAAAAAATTCGGCCTGATATAAAAACACCCCATTCTGTTCCAGGCATTTTGCCTGTACCAGAATGGGGATCTGTTATTCTTCGTCTTTTCTGATTTCCGGACAAAGCCTGTGCTTTTCCGACGGATCTCTCTTATCATAATCTTTAAAACTATAATCCATATCCACGGCATTGCGGATACCTCTTACTCTCCCGTCACTGGTATACTGCCACATGTCAACATCCTCAACACCGAGGACATGCTGATATTTAGCAAGCCACAGCTCATATTCTCTCAGCCGGCGTATATCAAAATAATCTTCCAGATCAGACAAATTTGTATAAAACATAGGCTTATAACCGGACCTTCTGATTTCATTGCAGAACTCTCTTGTAAAATCTGTTGCCAGATCCTTCGTTATAATAACTCCCTGATCCCTTGCGTAGTCTATGGAATCTTCTTCAAAATCAAAAGCCACCGGATACTCAACCCTGTATTTTCTGATAATATCGACACACTGTTTGGCCTCTCTTCTGGCCATCTCCTTTGTATAGGCATAACTAAACCAGTAAATTCCAAGAGGAATTCTTTCACGGTTACACTCTCTTGCATTCCGCTCAAATTCCTGATCTATATTTCCATCGCCGAACCCGGCCCTGACCATGGCAAATTCAATGCCATCCTGCCTGACCTTTCTCCAGTCAATGCGTCCGTCGGCATAGCTAACGTCAATTCCTTTCCTTCTGTGCATACGTTCCTCCTGTCCTTTTGTAACTATAGTATGCCGGAAGGACCGGGAAGTTCCGCTGCCTATCCTAAATTTCTGACCTTAAAGTCTCTCTGGGCTTCTCTTTTCTGGTCTTTCTTTGCAATATCCTGACGCTTATCATATAATTTTTTACCGCGGCACAGTCCGACCTCTACCTTAACCAGGCTGCCCTTAAAGTAAACCCGGAGCGGAATCAGCGTATAGCCTTTTCTGTTTACCTCCGACATCAGCCTTGTGATCTCAGAGCCATGGAGCAGAAGCTTCCTCTCTCTTAATGGATCTTTGTTAAAGATATTTCCCTTTTCATAAGGGCTGACATGCATCTGCTTTACAAAAATTTCTCCGTTTTCAATACTGATAAAAGCCTCTTTAATGCTGCAGTGACCCTGTCTCATCGACTTCACTTCTGTTCCAAAAAGCACTATGCCTGCTTCCACTGTCTCTTCTACAAAGTAATCATGACGTGCCTTTTTATTATTCGCTATCAGCTTTGTTCCGCCTGTCTTCGCCATGTTCATCCTCCTCGATAATCTCAAAATCAATATTTTTCAAAATTTTATCAACTCCGGTCACTGAAATCTTTACAGGCTGTCCAAGTTTCCAGGTTCGTCCTGTTCTTTCCCCTACCATAGAGTATGACATTTCATTATAATTATAATAATCTCCCGGAAGCTTGGACACATGGACCATCCCTTCTATTGTATTCGGAAGCTCCACGTAAATACCCCATCCTGTCACTCCGGAGATGACGCCTTTATACTGCTGCCCGATATGACGTTCCATATACTCGGCTTTTTTCAGCTTTTCTACTTCTCTCTCTACTTCATCTGCCCTGCGCTCCATTTTAGAAGACTGTTCAGAAACCTTCGGAAGTATTGATTCATAATGCCGGATTCTTTTCGTATTAAGCTTTCCGCGCAGGCTTTCCTTTATGATCCTGTGAATCTGAAGATCCGGGTATCTTCGGATCGGGGACGTAAAATGGCAGTAATATTGGGTAGACAGGCCGAAATGCCCTGAACTCTCCGTTGTATACCTGGCCTGCTTCATAGACCTTAGCGTAAGCCGGCTGATCAAAGCCTCCTCCGGCGTCCCCTCCACTTTCGTCAGCAGTTTTTGTATCTCTTTCGGATGGATCTCATCCTTTTTCAGTTTCAGTACAATCCCGAAATTCTCCAGAAAAGTCCGCAGCTTCTGAACCTTTTCCCCATCCGGATTGTCATGAGTCCGGTAGACAAATGGCGTCTCCTGCCAGTAAAAGTTCTCAGCAACTGTCTCATTGGCCAAAAGCATAAAATCTTCTATTATTTTTGTGGCTGCATTTCTTTTGGCAGGAATCACATCCACTGCTTTTCCGTCTTCATTCAGGACAATCTTTGACTCAGGAAAATCAAAATCAACACTTCCCCGTTCATGTCTCAATTCCCTCAGTATATCAGACAGTTCCTTCATCTGCTCAAACATCTGAACAAAATCTTTATATCGTATACGCTCTCCCTCATCTCCGTCCAGCACTGCCGCTACACTTGTATAAGTCATTCGCTCGTCCACATGTATAACAGTTTCCGCTATGCGGTGGCTTTTTAAATTCCCCTTTTCATCCAGATCCATAATACAGCTTAATGCCAGGCGGTCAGCTCCAGCATTGAGAGAACAGATGCCATTAGACAGCTGATGAGGCAGCATCGGTATCACCCGGTCTACCAAGTATACACTAGTTCCTCTTTTCAGCGCTTCCTTATCCAATGCAGAGTGTTCTTTCACATACTCAGAGACATCTGCAATATGAACACCCAGCTGATATCCGCTGTCCGTTTTTGTCAGGGTTATGGCATCATCCAGATCCTTGGCATCCTCGCCGTCAATGGTTACTGTCTGCCAGTCCCTCAGATCCATCCGTCCGTCCAGGGCTGTTTTTTCCACGGAAGAAGGTACTTTTTCCACTTCCTGAATAACTTCTTCCCCAAACTCTGTAGGAATATTGTATGCCTTTACAATCGACAGAATGTCCACTCTCGGATCGTCTCTGTGTCCCAGAACTTCTATGATCCTGCCTTCAGGGCTTCTTCTTATATCCCCGTAATCCGTAATCTTTACCAGAACCTTGAATCCGTCTGAAAGATTCCCGCACTGTTCTTTTGGAATAAAAATATCGCTGTCAAATCTTTGATTATCAGGAACGACAAATCCATAGCTTTTGTTTTTTTCAAAAGTCCCTACAATCTCCTTCATTCCCCGCTCAATGATCTTAATAACTCTGGCTTCTTTTCTCCTGCCGGATTTTGCCTGCTCTTGTGTCACCTCAATCAAAACCGTATCTTCATGAAAGGCTCCGTTCATATCATTTTCACCGATATAAAAATCATCGTCTTCCCCTTCTACCGAGACAAATCCAAATCCCTTTTGGGTACATACAAAGGTTCCGGTAAGCATCTTTTTAGTAACAGGGCGATACTTGCCTCTTTTGGAAACCTCCACAACCCCTTCATCCACAAGTTCCCCCAGAATCTGAGTAAACTCTTTGCGGTCTTCCGGCTCTACCTGCAAAAGATATCCAATTTCCTTTTGCTTCATAGGCTGATAATGTTTATCATAAATCAGATCTCTGATTCTTTTTTTTCTTTGATTAAATAATTGCTTGTCCATAATGTTTCCTTTTCTTTCTGCAGAATATCATATAATTTCCTATGGAAGGCCAAAGTGGGCATGCCCACCTCAGTTCCCCCAACCTCTCATTCTTTGAAGGGCTTGTACACTTTGCGCGCCAAATGCAATTTGCTGGAGGCAAATAATTTCTTTATGCATTTGTGCGCATCCTGCCCGCAGGGCTTTTTTATTTCATAGGGCGCTCTTTCCTATGGAATAAAAAAACACTTCTTAAACATTATCTGCTTTAAGAAGTGTTTCCATTCTAAAGAAATCTGGAACAAAGAAGAGCCGCTGTCAAAAAAAAGATTACTGTAAATACAGTTGTTGCTTTTATAATGCTGCCTTCTCTGGAACGGCCTTTGTTCTTGCTCCAATACGTACCGGAGATCGTTGACCCTGTCAGGGATCCCAATCCGGCTTCTTTTCCTTCTTGCATCAATACTAATATAATTAGAACAATACACGATACTAAAAACAATATTGTTAATGCCGTTTTCATTGCTTCTTCCTCCTAATGTTTCTGCTCACTGCTGATTATTCTAGCACACCTTTCCATAAAATGCAAGGACGCCTTAAAATCTTACCTTTTCTTAACGGAAATCTGAGTATATATCCGTTTGCCTTTTACTTTGCGAAACCCTTTCAGACGGAACTGATATTTCTTCTTCAAGCTTATCTTTTTCTTCTCATACCGGATCGTTCCTCCCCTGGATGTCTCCTTCACTTTTTTATATCTTCCTGACCCGGTCTTCATTTCCACCACATATCCCTGATAGCCGCTGATATTTGAGTAAGTGATCTGAATGATATTAACCGCATTCTTTCCCTTTGCTTTTTTCATTTTGTCATATCGGCGTTTTTTATTTTTCATTGTCCGGTACGGCTTTACTTTAAAATAATATTTCTTTCCAGGCTTTAGAAAAACAGTAGTTTTCGCCGCTTTCTTTACTGTCTTTACTTTTTTAAATGGCCCTTTCTTTCCTCCCCTTGCATAAACGGCATACCCGGAACGCCCTTTTGATTTCTTCCATGTCACCTGGATTTTTGCATATCTTGCCACTTGATAAGTCATCTTTTTCTTTGGTTTGGGTTTTGAAACACTTGGACTCACAGCTGTGTTTTTTTCTGTTCTTTCCGTGCCGGCCGATGTTGTGGGCCGGGTTGGCTTTGCAGTTGTACTGCCCGATACAGTGGAATTTGTTGATTCTGTGGCAGTATCTCCAGTATTGCCTGATTCTGAAAACTCTTCGCCCTTCAGAAAGATTCCCAGTCCGTTACTGCAGTTGACAGCCCCATAGACAGCTTCCCCGGATACTGCAAACCTGCACTCTGAATCGTCGGCAGATTTTGTAATATAGTTTCCAATCTGAGTCCAGACATCCTCTTTCCTGATATAAAGCTTTGCTGTCGTCTGCCCATCCTCCAGCCTTCCGACTGCTAAATTCCCCTGATATACAGAAAGTTTACACCCACTTCCCTCGGGAAGCTGTGATATGTCTATGTTACTCCACAGTTTTCCGTCATACTCATACAATGAGGTTCCTGTCATACCTGTGCTGCTGATATAAAGTCGTCCGTCAATGGCAACGCAGTCAAACGAATTTGCCTCCGTATTGATCTCTTTTAACAGGGACCAGCTTCCATCCACATATCGCATCACCTTAAGGATATTGCTCCCAAAAATGTCCCGGAAGATCAGTACCGGAGCCCCCTGATACAGAGCAATCCCCGGCTCGCCAACTGCCTTCAGCTTATCAGCGGCATCTCCCATATCCGTTACTTCTTTGTCTGCAACCCTTTTCGCCTTCAGTTTATCCCCTTCATCATATACAGCATAAAAGCCATGATCAAAGGGCACTGCAGCAATCTTTCCGTTTCCATACCCATCTGATTTAAAAATCTGTGTCCATGAACCATTCTCAAATTTACTGAAAACGGTTTTGTATTCCTTCTTTTCTGAATATATAGCATAGATATCGCTCCCCACAGCCACAAGTTTAGGCCGGCACGCATTTTGAATCATACCCCCTACTTTTGTCCATACTTTTCCTGTTCTCTTCCTGATCTCGACTCCCTGCTGGCTTTCTGCTGCAAAATAAACATCACCGTTTACTGATGAAACAATGTCATATTCGCCTTTATCTTCCCCAGTATAGATTCTGTTCCATAATGCAAGTGCATCATAATCCGGAAATGTCAGCCGGAAGGAAATAGACTCCTCTGCATTCCCCACCTGATCAATAACAATTCCGCTGTTTCTTCCATCAGAGTATGTAATCGCATTATCCTTGATTCCTTTTGACCAGTCAGAAGTGCCAAAACTTGTTCTTCCTGCATTTTCAGATAAAAACGACTCTGACAGATTGTCTTTGTTCCCCGGCCGGAATACATACAGATAATCATCTCCCCCAATGTTTCCATATTCTTCCTTCGTAGTGTCCACCCGATAAATAATTAATCCGCTTCCAGGTATATGGGTATCCAGTTCTTCAGATCTCTGTTTTCCCTGTTTTCTATACTCTACTACAAAAAATTCCGTATCTGACATAGGACTTTTTATCACAAAGGAATAATCTCTTCCTTTTGTTCCCGGAGCATACAGTGTATATGTCCCTGACTGATTTTGCTCCGAAAGATCAATCCAGCCCAGCTGCTTCCTCTGCCAGCTCAGCGGATACTGCAGAAACTCAGAAGAACCGCCCATAATATCCCACACCTGCACAGGATAACTTATAATTCCTTCCACAGACTGATTTCGGTATAAGTCCGGAAGTCCGAGAGTGTGCAAAAATTCATGGCAGACTACACCCTGTTTTTGAAATGAAGCCCAAAGATCTCCTGTATTGATCAGCACATAATGCCCTACATGTTTTCCATTTATATCCCAGTTCCCCGGGCTGTCCGCTTTGTGCGGATAAAATAATGTTGTCTGATCGGAATCTCCTTTATAATGAACAAAAATCATCAAGTTATCAACAACCTGATCCCCGTCCAGATCCACTTCTGCTGAAGGACTTATTACATTTTTTGCCTTTCGGATCGTCTCGTCCAAAAACTGTACTTCTCCAGAATAACTGTCATAATAATCAGCATTGTGATCCATTGTAATAGGAATAATCTTTTCGCCTCTATACTGGGAAAATAAATTCTTAATATTTAATTTGCCTTCTGAAATGGCATCTATGTAGGTCGCCAGCGAGGTGCGGTTTTTTTCTCCTTTGCCATTCAGAATACGCTCATATGCATCAAATCCTGCCAATAGCTCTGAGTTCCCGTCATAACTCAGTGATTCCTGATGACTGTTAAAATAATCCTCTTTCTCATCTTCCGGGAACTGAACAAACAGGACAACGTTGCACCGCTGCCCTGCCTGTTTTAAAGTCTGTTCCCCGTTTACCGAAATACTCCATGCAAAGAAGATGCAGACTGCCATAATCCATAATATCACTTTCTTAATATGATTCATCCCCATCCCCTCCTGACAATGAAATACTGCTTTTTTCTTGATTATATCACTGTATCTCTACAAGTACAATCCATATCTCCTGCAGGACCCTAATTCTTCTTCAATTCTCAGCAGGCGGTTGTATTTTGCTGTCCGGTCAGAACGGCAGGGGGCACCTGTCTTGATCAGTCCGCTGTTTGTAGCCACTGCAATGTCCGCAATGGTTGTATCTTCTGTTTCCCCTGACCGATGGGAGATAATCGTTTTATATCCTGCTCTTTTGGCAGTTTCGATAGCATCCAGAGTTTCTGTCAGTGTCCCGATCTGGTTCGGCTTGATTAGAATACTGTTTGCCATATCATTCTCAATACCGTCCATTAATCTTTTTTTATTTGTAACAAATAAATCATCGCCAACCAGAAGTATTTTTTCTCCCAGACGGTAGGTGAGTACCTTCCAGCCTGGAGCATCTTCTTCGTTTAATCCGTCTTCAATGGAGAAAATAGGATAATGCTCTGCCAGCTGTTCATAATACTGTACCATCTCTTCAGAGTTCCTTCGGATTTCCTTTCCGGTCATTTTGCTTTCTCCCGGAAAGTAGTACACGTCCTCATCTTCATCATAAATCTCTGAAGCAGCACAGTCCATAGCAATCATCACCTGTTCTCCTGCTTTGTAACCGGCATTTTCAATGGCTTTGACCAAAAGATCCAGTGCGGCTTCAGGACTTTCCAGATTCGGTGCAAAACCGCCTTCATCCCCCACACCTGTACTCAGATGATTCTCCTTTAAGATACTTTTCAGCTTATGGTAAATTTCTGTTCCCATCATTAGTGCTTCTTTGAAGGTCTCTGCTCCAACCGGTGCGATCATAAACTCCTGAAAGTCTACTGTATTGTCCGCATGTTTTCCCCCATTTAGAATATTCATCATCGGTACCGGAAGCTTACATGCGAAACTCCCTCCTAAATACTGGTACAACGGAATTCCCAGTCCATTTGCAGCAGCTCTCGCAGTGGCAAGAGATGCTCCGAGAATCGCATTTGCACCGAATTTCTCCTTATTCTCAGTTCCGTCTGCCTCTATCATGATCTGATCAATCTCGATCTGATTGAGTGCATTTTTTCCCACCAGACGGTCCGCGATCCGGTGATTCACATGATTTACCGCTGTTTCTACTCCCAGACCCCCGTAGCGTTTTTCACGGTCACGAAGTTCCAGCGCCTCAAACTTTCCTGTAGAAGCACCTGACGGCACTAATGCAGCTCCAAAATGTCCGTTTGACAGCATAACTTCCACTTCCACCGTAGGGTTTCCCCTGGAGTCTAATACTTCTCTTCCTACAACATCTTCTATTGATAAGCCATATTTCAACACATTCACATCCTTTACAAGTAATTAGTAGTATTTTATCCAGATAGATGAAGATCCATACATTGAAATACAAAAAGAGAGCAGTGTGCCTCAAAAAAACACGCTGCTCTCTGTCAATTATCAAATTATTTTACTAGTAAAGACTTTCCGGTCATTTCTTCCGGCTGTTCAAGTCCCATCATTTCAATAAGTGTTGGTGCAATGTCTGCCAAACATCCGCCTTCTCTCAGCTTAACACCGTCATTGTAATTTACTAAGATAAACGGTACCTGATTGATTGTATGAGCAGTAAACGGAGCTCCTGTCTCATAATCTACCAGCTGCTCTGCATTGCCGTGGTCAGCGCAGATAAACATCTGTCCATCTACTTTTTTGATAGCTTCCACTGCCCTGCCGACACATGCGTCTACAGTCTCAATCGCTTTTACAGCCGCATCGCAGATTCCGGTGTGGCCTACCATATCAGGATTTGCAAAGTTGATGATAATCACATCATATTTGTCAGACTCAATAGCATCCACAAGTTTGCTTCCTACTTCCAATGCGCTCATCTCCGGCTGCAGATCATAAGTTGCCACAGAAGGGGATTTTACAAGAATTCTCTCTTCTCCTTCATTTGGAACTTCTACTCCTCCGTTGAAGAAGAAAGTTACATGTGCATACTTCTCTGTCTCAGCCAGACGAAGCTGTTTCAGCCCTTCTTTTGCTAAAAATTCCCCAAATGTGTTTTTGATTTCAACTTTATGGAACGATACAATTTTATTCGGAATTGTTGCATCATATTCTGTAAAGCATACATAGGTTGTCTTAAAGTATCCGTTTGGACGCTCAAAGCTGTCAAACTTGTCATCACAGATTGCTCTTGTGATCTCTCTTGCACGGTCCGGACGGAAGTTAAAGAATACGACAGAATCATTTTCTTTGATTGTAGCAGTCGGCTCTCCATTCTCTGTAATGACAGTCGGCAGAACGAACTCATCATTGACTTCCTCTTTGTAAGAATCTGCAATGGCGTCAACAGCGGAGTCTTTCATCACTCCTTCTCCCAGGACAAGCGCTTTGTAAGCCTTCTCTACGCGGTCCCAGCGGTTATCACGGTCCATGGCATAGTAACGCCCGGAAACGGTGGCAACTTTACCTACGCCGATTTCTTTCATCTTTGCTTCCAATTCTTCTACAAATCCTTTTCCAGAAGTCGGAGCTGTATCACGTCCGTCCAAAAAGGCATGTACATACACTTTTTCAATATTATTTCTCTTTGCAAGCTCCAGCAGGCCGTACAGATGAGTATTATGGCTATGTACCCCTCCGTCGGATACTAATCCCATTGCATGCAGCGCACTGCCGTTCTTTTTGCAGTTTTCCACTGCCTGAAGCAGTGCTTCGTTTTTAAAGAAATCCCCATCCTGAATTTCTTTTGTGATCCTTGTCAGTTCCTGGTAAACGATCCTTCCTGCACCCATGTTCAGATGGCCTACTTCTGAATTTCCCATCTGTCCTTCCGGAAGACCTACTGCCATCCCGGACGCATTGCCAGGAACAAACGGGCAGTTTTCCATCAATCCGTCCATAACCGGAGTATTTGCAGCTGCGATCGCATTGCCCTCTTTCTTATCATTTAATCCATAACCATCTAAAATCATTAAAACGGTAGGTTTTTTACTCATTGTTATCTCCTTTATCTTGTCATTTTGGCTGTCTTAAATATACCGTTAATATTATAACGTTTTTTTTGTTTAATTTCAACTTATCTAATATGCCCTATTCGCTATAATTTACTCAGCTACTTAATTTTAATTCTTTTTACTTTACTAAAGCTTCCATAAACTTTTTTGTTTCCATCCAGTTTATAACTTCTGATTTTAACATAGTAGTATTTTTTTCTGCTAAGCTTTGTAACTTTCTTAGAAGTTGTTTTGTAAGATTTCACAAAGTATTTCTTGCTCTTGGAAAATTTTTTATTTTTAGCAACATATATTTGATAACCTTTTACTTCTTTATCCTTTTTCCAAGTTATTTTCAAGATTTTCTTCTTTGGAGAAGTAAGTTTTAAAAGGACCGCCTTCTTAGGCTTCTTTACAACTTTTTTCTTTGGCTTGGTTTGAACAGCTTTTTTAGGCTGAATTATCAATTTAACAGTTTTAGAAGCTGATTTATATTTAGAAGTTTCCGCTGCCTGAATCTTTAAAAGGACCGTTCCTGAATTTTTTATTGTAACTTTACCTGAAGAATCCACTGCTGCTGTCTTTGTATTTGATGAACTGTATGAAAGTCTGCCATCCCCAGTTGTCTTTGCATTTAAAGAAAAGCTTTTATCCTCATACTTCTTATTGAATACATCAGCTACAATGATATTTTGGTTCCCTTTTCCTACAGTTAACTTATAATCAACCGCTACTGATTTCCCATTTTCATAAACAAACTTGACATTTACTTTGGCTTTTCCTGAAGAAACAGGTTTTAATAATCCATTCTCTATCTTAAGTTTTGAGTTGTCATAACTTTTCACAAACAGAATTCTTTTAGGACTACCATACAGTCTGAAATTCGTTTTTAACGCTGGTTTAGATACTGCTGCCCTGGCATTCTGCTGAATTTGTATCTGATCACTGCTGTCATCTATTGTATTTCCTACATTTAGAGAGCCAACGTTTAATTCTATTTCCTCTAATCCCTTGTCCTCTCCTTCACCAATACCCTCTTCTGTCTCCTGGCCATACCAATAACAATTATTAAGCTCTGTATTTGCATATCCTGCAAATACACCCGCATAAGCTGATTTTACATCACCCAGTCCACAGGCATTGTTTATTTCACCATTTATAGCATAACCTACAATAAGCCCAGAATAGTTATCTCTTACTGATGTGGATGTAATTTCTCCATTGACAACAATATCAGAAATATTACTATTTACAGTGTATCCGCCGATACCTCCGGCATATTGTCCTGTGGAAATATAAGCATTTTCTAATGAAAGATTTTGAATTTTTGCATCAAGGCCAAAACCAACAAGTCCCGCATAATCAGTATATTTTGTTATCCTCAGATTTTTTATAGTCTTTGTATTCCCATTTATATTTCCCATAAATGGTGATGAAATGTCTCCTATTGGGGTAAAAGGTTTTGTAGTTTCTATGTCATTATTAATAATATAATTAGCATATAAATCTTGTGAAATATTGTTTAAATCTTCTTCTGTTTTAATGACATATGGAGAATCAGCACTGCCGTCTCCCTCCGAAAAAATTCCTTTTTCTAAAACTTGATATTGCTGTGTAAGCTGATATTTAATCTGCTGATTATTTTTATTCAATGTAACATTATAAGTAATATCTGCATTTCCTGCATTATTTGCACGTAATTTATTGTTGTCTGAAACAGAAATAACATTATTATCAGAAGATGAGATCGGAACTAAGGTAATCTCTCCTTGGTATTTTGAATTTAAACTCTTTACTTCCCCGCTAATCAATTTGCTGTTCGACGTTTCTCCAATCCTATAGGTTCCTTTTGCAGTACCTTCTCCTGTTGCTGAATCTCCCTGGGCCCATCCGCAATGAGAAAACTTGCTTTCATCATCTGAGCTCTCTGCACTTCCTGCAATCGCCCCTGCATTCGTCCCCTCAACCCGAGAAAAATTATCACAGTTAATAATTTTAGGATTTCTGCTTGTCCAATTATCTTTTTTTGAGGTTGAAATAATTCCGCCTGCTAACTCCCCTCCTGTGACAGTTCCATAATTTATACAAGAAATTATATCCGCCTCAGAATCTGCAGTATTTAAAATTCCTCCGGCATCTTTTGAAGCATTTATAGTACCATAATTTTCACATTTTGAAAGATTATAATTAGAACATTCACTGGTATAGCCGGCCTTTGAAAAGTGGGTTGTTATTCCTCCGGCATACTCTGAATCACTAATATTAATTTTATTTTTACATCCTTGGATTGAAGATACCCCATCAGTATATCCTATAATTCCTCCTGCAAATGTTGTTTTCCTAAGAGTTCCATTTGTTATGCAACCAATAATCTCCAGCTTTCTGCGGGCCATACCGCAGATGCCTCCCATACTTTGTCCTCCGGAGGCTGAAATTGTTGTATTGCATCCCTTTATAACAGTGCTTTCACACTCTCCGGATATTCCGCCTAAGTTGGCATATTGTCCTTCTGCAGACTCTAACGTACCGCTGAAACTCGAATCTTGTACGCTGCATGAATAGATTTCTGCTGCTATTCCTCCGCCATGTCCGCAGATAATTTTCATGTTGGAGACTTCACAGTTTTCAATTGCTGTAAAATTCAGATTAGCCGCCAATCCTCCTGCATATCCGTTACCTGCACTATTATTTTGAGCACTTGTCACTTCTCCGCTTACAGTACAATTTTTAATGATACGGCGGCCTTCACTGATTTCTCTTTGCCGCATTGAAAAACCGACGATCCCTCCGGCATAAAAACCTTTTACACTAACATTTTCAAAATTTAAATTTTTTATCCCACAGTACAAATCTTTAGAAGTGAAATTAGCAATAAAACCAGCATTAGTTTGAACATTTGTTGGCATGTCTACAACTAACCCTTTAATCTTCTTTCCGTTGCCATCGATAGACCCGTAAAAATCAACAATGGGTGTCCAATTTTCCGTTTTATAACTGGTACTTAAATCTATATCATCATTTAATATAAAGTGATTTCCTAAATAACTTCTGATCTCATTTAATTGATCTGGCGTTTCAATTTGATATGGATTAGATGCTGTACCATCTCCTCCGGCAAAACAAGTTGCTGATTTCTTTACACTGCTATTTGATGTTTTTGCCCAGCTGACAGTCATAACAGCATTGCTGAACATCATGATTAACGAAACCAAAATGCAGATAACTTTTTTCCCCATTCTCTCTCTCCTCCTCTGCCCTTATATAAACTTTTTCTTTAATTAAAGAATACTCCATCTGCTCTAAGAGCAGATGGAGTATTCCTACAGATGATTTAATTGCTCAAATCCAGTATAATTTAAATTTACAGCTTAAATATAGACTATTTGTAGTTTACAATCTTACCGAAGTCTGGTTTTAATGCAGCTCCGCCGACTAATCCTCCGTCGATGTCATCCTGTGCAAATAATTCCGGTGCACTTGCAGCAGATACAGAACCGCCGTACTGAATACGGATTGCATCTGCAGTTGCCTGATCGTATACTTCTGCGATACACTCACGAATAGCTTTGCAAACTTCCTGAGCCTGTTCTGTTGTCGCAACTTTTCCTGTTCCGATAGCCCAGATTGGCTCATATGCGATTACAGCAGTTTTTGCCTGATCAGCAGTAACACCCTGGAATGCAATCTTGATCTGCTGGCGTACAAAGTCGATTGTTACTCCCTGCTCTCTCTGTGCAAGAGTTTCTCCGCAGCATACGATTGGAGTGATTCCGTGCTCAAATGCTTTTAAAACTTTCTTATTTACTGTCTCATCTGTCTCTGCAAAGTATTCTCTTCTCTCAGAGTGTCCAATAATAACATATTTTACACCTAAATCAGTCAGCATATTTGGAGCGATCTCTCCTGTGTAAGCACCGCTCTCCTCAAAGTACATGTTTTCAGCACCGATGCTGATATTGCTTCCCTTTGCCGCTTCAAGTGCTGCCGGAATACAGATTGCCGGTACACAGAAGACAACATCTGAGATCTCGCTTGCTACCAATGGCTTTAACTCATTTACTAAAGCTACTGTCTCGCTGGGTGTTTTGTTCATTTTCCAGTTTCCTGCTACGATTGTTTTACGCATAATGGTATATCCTCCGATTACTTTCAATAAGTGTTAAGTGCTTATTTGTCATTTGCTGCTGCAACACCAGGAAGTTCTTTTCCTTCCAGGAATTCCAGGGATGCTCCGCCGCCTGTAGAAATATGAGTCATCTTGTCACCGAATCCAAGCTGATTTACAGCTGCTGCGGAATCTCCTCCGCCGATGATAGTTGTCGCACCTTCAAGATCTGCCATAGCCTGAGCAACTGCTACTGTACCTGCTGCAAAGTTTGACATTTCAAAGCATCCCATAGGTCCGTTCCATACAACAGTTTTTGCACCTTTGACTGCATCTGCAAATAATTTCTGTGTTTTCGGTCCGATGTCAAGTCCCTGCCATCCAGCTTCAATCTGTCCTCTTTCTACAACCTTTGTATTTGCATCATTAGAAAAATCATCTGCTACAACAGTGTCCACAGGAATCAGAAGGTCCACACCTTTTTCTTTGGCTTTGTCCATCATTTCTTTGGCATAATCAAGGTAGTCAGCTTCCAATAAAGAATCTCCGACTTCTTCTCCCAAAGCTTTCATGAAAGTATATGCCATACCTCCGCCGATGATCAGCGTGTCAACTTTGTCTAACAGGTTATTGATGACAGAAATCTTAGATGAAACCTTTGCTCCTCCTAAGATCGCTACCATTGGACGTTCCGGATTGTTTACTGCATTTCCCAAGAAATCAATCTCTTTCTGCATTAAGTATCCTACAACTGCAGTATCTACAAACTGGGTAACACCTACATTGGAGCAGTGTGCTCTGTGGGCGGTTCCAAAAGCATCATTTACAAAGATATCACAGAGACTTGCAAGCTCCTTGCTGAACTCTTCCCCGTTCTTTGTCTCTTCTGCTCTATAGCGTGTGTTCTGGAGTAAAATAACATCTCCGTCCTGCATTGCCTCTGCTGCTGCCTTTGCATTCGGTCCTACAACATTGTCATCTGCAGCAAACTTTACTTCCTGTCCCAACAATTCGCTCAGGCGGGCTGCTACAGGTGCAAGAGATAATTCCGGTTTTGGCTCTCCTTTTGGTTTTCCTAAATGAGAGCAGAGAATCAGCTTTCCGCCGTCAGCAATTAACTTCTTTAATGTAGGAAGTGCTGCCACCAGACGGTTCTCATCTGTGATCTTTCCGTCCTGAAGCGGAACGTTGAAGTCACAGCGGACTAAAACTTTCTTTCCTTTTACGTTGATATCATCTACTGATTTTTTGTTTAACATGTTCTTTCCTCCTGGGATTTCTTATAGGATCAAATAAAATGTCCATCCTGCCGGATGCCTGTCCAATTACAATAAAAACGGATCCGGTCCAAAAAGACCGGACCCGTTTGAGTCTTTTACATTGTCATGCAAAGCACGTCCGCCTGCAGGGCAGCTTATGCTAATTCTGCAAAGTATTTGATTGTTCTTACCATCTGGCTTGTGTATGAATTTTCATTGTCATACCAAGATACAACCTGAACTTCATATAATCCGTCGCCAACTTCAGTAACCATTGTCTGAGTTGCATCGAATAAAGAACCATATTTGATTCCGATGATGTCAGAAGATACTAATTCTTCTTCTGTGTATCCGAAAGACTCTGTAGCTGCTGCTTTCATAGCTGCGTTGATTCCTTCAACAGTTACATTGTCACCCTTAACAACTGCTGTTAAAAGTGTTGTAGATCCTGTCGGAACCGGTACACGCTGAGCAGATCCGATTAATTTTCCGTTTAATTCAGGGATAACTAATCCGATAGCTTTTGCAGCTCCTGTAGAGTTAGGAACGATATTGACTGCAGCTGCACGTGCTCTTCTTAAATCACCTTTTCTCTGAGGTCCGTCAAGAGTCATCTGATCTCCTGTGTAAGCATGTACAGTTAACATGATACCAGACTGGATTGCTGCATATTTGTTAAGTGCATCAGCCATAGGTGCTAAGCAGTTTGTTGTACAAGATGCTGCTGAGATGACTGTGTCTTCTTTTGTCAGTGTGTCGTGGTTTACATTGTATACGATAGTTGGAAGATCGTTTCCAGCTGGCGCAGAAATAACAACTTTTTTAGCTCCTGCCTGAACGTGTGCAGATGCTTTGTCTTTAGATGTGTAGAATCCTGTACATTCTAATACAACATCAACATCTAATTCTCCCCAAGGAAGTTTTGTTGCGTCTGCTTCTGCATAGATTTCGATTTCTTTTCCGTCTACAACGATTGAAGATTCTTTTGCTTCTACCTTGTCACCTAATGCATATCTTCCCTGTGCAGAATCATACTTTAATAAGTGTGCTAACATCTTAGGATTTGTTAAATCGTTGATTGCTACAACTTCATAACCTTCAGCTCCGAACATCTGTCTGAATGCAAGACGTCCAATACGTCCAAATCCATTAATCGCTACTTTTACTGCCATCTCAATTCCTCCTAAGTCTTGAATGAATAATTTAATGTTGTCTGTCAATTGTCAATCTATTGACAAACTTCCTTTTTATTTTAAACAATATGTCCAAAAATATCAAGTCTATTTTGGCATTTCTCTCATGTATACAAAATCATACCTTTGTACAAGATTACTAAATTCTTTTATTTTTCATTTTCATCGATGATATAATTGGCAATATTGTCTGCATAGTCTGAAATACGCTCCAGGCTTGTCATCATGTCAATGTAGATTACACCTGCCTCAGGTATGCAGGATTCCCGTTCCAGCCGTTCAATGTGCTGTTTCCGGTACTGCTTTTCCATCCGGTCAACTTCTTCCTCACCCTCCAGGGCCTGCTTCGCAATTTCCACATCGTCATTTTCAATGGCACGGATAGCATAGTCAAAAGTTTTAATAACCTGAGCCGTCATTTTGTGCAATTCGTCCTTAGCCAGGTCTGAAAACGCAATTTTATCATCATGCTTCATCTGCATAAATTCAGCAATATTTTCGACATGATCGCCGGCTCTCTCAATATCGGATATTGTGTAAAATAAATCTGTAACAATCTTGCTCTGCTTTTCAGTCAGCGCCAGGTTGCTGATTTTTACAAGGTATCCTGTAATCATAGTTTCCAGATGGTTGATAACCTTCTCATCTCTGAACACTTTGTCCAGCTGCTTTTCACTGGGCTGCTGATTCACGGCCTCTTTTGTAACCCGTTTCATATTCTTCAGCACGATATCACCCATGCGCACTACTTCCTTCACAGCATTTTCCACTGCAAAAGAAGGTGTCTCTAAAATACGCGGATCCAGATGACGGAGTACCATTTCCTCTACTTCTTCGTCTTCCTCGTCTTCCGGTTCCTCGTGGATGATCAATCCTGACAGTTTTACCAAAACATTGGCAAATGGGAATAACAGCACTGTAACGGACACATTAAAGATAGAGTGGAAAATAGATATCTCCGTACTCGTAATATGCTGCATTGCCATATTATCAAACACCCCAAAGAAGATTGTCATGATAATACCATAAATGCCGGCCCCGATAATATTAAAGGATAAATGGATCACTGCGGCCCGTTTTGCCGTCTTGTTAGCCCCTGCACTGGATAAAAGGGCGGTAATACATGTACCGATATTCTGCCCGAGAGTGATAAAAACGGCCGAACGCCAGTTTACAATCCCCTTCATGGCAAGTGTCTGCAGAATACCTACAGATGCAGAAGAACTCTGAATCACGGCAGTAACTACGGCACCAACCATAATACCCAGAATAGGATTCCCGCCAAGGATCTCAAATGCTTTTGCAAAGATCGGGCTGCTCTGATAAACTCCGATCGAACTGGACATAAAGGAAAGTCCAATGAATAGTACACCAAAACCAACGGCAATCTCTGCTTTCTGGTTTAGTTTCTGTTTATTTGAAAAAGTTACAATAAATGCACCGATAGCAAGAATCAAAGGTGCGAAAAACTCCGGTTTTAATGCTCCTGCCCATTCGTTGGCTGATACAAGCCATGCGGTGATCGTGGTTCCGACGTTTGCTCCCATGATTACGCCTGCTGCCTGGGTAAGATTCATGATCCCGGCATTTACAAAACCTACGACCATGACAGTTGTTGCCGAACTGCTCTGGATGATGGCTGTGACCAAAGCTCCCACTAAAACTCCTAAAAAGCGGTTGTTGGTCAGATACCCCAAAAGCTGCCTCATTTTATTTCCGGCTGTCTTCTGCAGTCCATCTGCCATCACATTCATTCCATAGAGAAACATACCCAGTCCGCCGGCAAAGGCAAATAGGTTCCCTATATGATCTAATGTACTCATTCTTTTTTTCCTCCTGTATTAAACATCCTTAGTTTAACATAAGGTAATTGTTAATTAAAAGTAAAAGTTTTGTAACTTCTCTGTTTTTCATGTATTTTTTTTAATAATTATATATAATAAGTGTGAAACCGTTCGTAAATATATATAAAGGAGATGCCATGATTCGTTCAGATTTTCATTTACATACCAGCCACTCATCTGACTCTGAGGCCTCTATGGAATCTATGATCCAAAAGGCCATAGAACTGGGTCTTACTAAAATTTGTTTTACCGAGCACCAGGATTTTGATTATCCTGCAAACAGCGAAAACTTTGATTTTCTGCTGGATACCGGTGCATATAAAGCTGAATTGTTTGATTTAAAAGACAAATACAAAGATCATATACAGGTCATGTTCGGCACTGAAATCGGACTTATGCCCACAACCTATGACAAATGCAGGGACTTTGCCCGCTCAGAAAATTTTGACTTTATCATTGGATCTACCCATATTGTTGACCAAATGGACCCATATGAATCCATATTTTTTGAAACATATCCTGGAAAACAGGGACTTACAAGATATTTAGAAGTAATTCTTGGCAATGTAAAGACCTACCATGACTACTGTGTCTACGGTCATTTGGATTATGCAGTTCGCTATTGTCCTGATAAGAGCTTTTGTTTTGTGTATAAGGATTATGCTGACTTAATCGAAGAAATCTTAAAAACAATCATTGAAGACGGCAAAGGAATTGAGGTCAATACAGCCGGTTACAAATACGGCCTTTCATATCCGAATCCACATCCGGATATATTAAAGCGTTATCTGCAGCTTGGAGGAGAGATTCTGACCATAGGATCAGACGGACACTGTCCGGAACATATGGCCTATGATTTCTCAAAGCTTCCTGAACTGCTCACTTCTCTTGGTTTTCGTTACTACACCGTATTTCGGGAGCAAAAACCAGAATTTATAAAATTATAAAAGAAGGGGGATGTCCTTTCGTCAGGACACCCCCTCTTGCCTCTCTATTCTATTCAAATGTTTTTTGCTAAAACCCGCGCATCCACTCTTCCTTTAAGTGTACATTTCCCTGAATTGCTTCTTCCAGCTGTGCAATCATCCTCTCTCTGTCTTCATTTAAGGTTCCCTTCAGATTAACATAATTCGAGGCATGGTTAGAACGGAAAATGCATCCCGGACAGTCCATATTTTCCAGCATTACTTTCGTCTCTTTTAAATTGTCGTAAGGGGAGATCAGTTCAAATTCCCCGTTCTGGATTTTCTCCTCCAGAGGAAGCCCCGGCTCTACCATCAAGGTGAGAAGTCCTACATAATCCGGCTTCATGGCAGACAGAACCTTGCCTGTATCAACTGCATGCTCTCTCCAAAGTCTTTTTCCTCCAAGGCCTGAAATTGCTGTCACAGACAGCCGTATGCCAGCCTGCTTTATCTTTGCTGCAGCTTCTTTCATCTCCTCCGGAGTTGCTCCCTTTTTCATAAACTCAAGAACCTGCGCATTTCCTGATTCCAGTCCCATATAGACCATATCCAGTCCGTTTTCTTTCAGTTCACGCAATTCTTCCTCTTTCTTGATGATAACGCTTCTGGGAGACGCATAGCACGTTACCTGCCGGCATTCCGGGATCTCCTCCCGTATATATTTCAAAATCTCATTGAGATATTCGTTCTTACAGATCAGGGCATCCCCGTCTGCCAAAAAGATTTTCCCGATTGAGCTGTAATATGCTCTTGCCTCCCTGAAATCAGCTAAAACTTCATCTAAAGGCCTCATCCTGAAGCTTTTTTCTTTATACATATTACAGAAAATACAATCGTTCTGACTGCATCCAATCGTTACCTGTATGATCAGGCTGTATGCCTCGCTGGGCGGTCTGTAAACCATTCCTTCGTATTCCATTGGTATCTCCTCCTGATTATTTGCGGTAAATACAGATTTTAGCTCCTGGCTCCGCATTTTTTAATATCTTTTTCATGTTTGACTGGCTGACTGCGATACATCCTGCCGTATAAGGCTTCTTACCCTTACAGTGTAAAAAAATTGCAGAGCCCTTCTTATATTTATGTTTAGGATTATAGTTTAAAAATAAACCATAATTGTACTGCGGCTTATAACTGATCAAATGCTCTCCTTTGCAGCGGTGCTTCTTTTCTCTTATATCCACCAGCCGGTTGTAATATTTTTTATCTCCGCACCAGTAAAGGTATTGGTTCACCTTCGTATATTCCATCTTTGATCCCGGATTCTTTTTGATCCCGAAAGCTCCTGAAAACCCATAAGTACCGGTTGGGGTTTTCATATCGCCTTCTTTTTTCTTATATATACCTTTTTTTCCTACATAACCTCTGCATTTTAAGATCCGTTTCCATTTATGATCTCTTTTCTGGTACATATAAACAGCCGCTCTCGACTTCTTTTTGTATTTAACAAAAATCAGCTGTCTGACTTTGCTGTCATACCGGTATTGATTCAGTTTTTTCTGCCATACGGACTTTTTATCTGAGGCATAAACAGTCTGTTTTTCGTTTGTTCCAGCCACTGTATTCCAAATAAAAAATGCCATAAACAATACAACCATCCATCTTTTTGTTTTCATTCATTGTATTCACCTCTTGGGCTATTATACACAAATACGGAGAAGAAAAAAAGAGGTTTTGGAAATTTTATTTGTATACAAACTATTTTGATGCAAAATAATAATTTCCTATAAAGTTTAGGAAAAAGCCCGGAAGTTGGAGTAGACGTTTTTTTTAGATTATAATAGTATAGAAATGATAAATTTTGAGGGAGGATCTTATGTTATGGGAATCGGCACTTCTAAGGGCATGCCCGGAATCGTCTTATTATTGTTTACTTTTTTTGTATGGGTTTTGTTTCTCCTGGTCTATCTCTCAAACAGGAAAAACAGATCAAACCAGTGGTGTGCCTTTGCAGGATTATGCTTCAGCATGGGAGTATTTAAGGAATACCTTTACTTTTCACTGGATCCGTCCCTGATCGCAGAGTTCTCGTTTTACACGCCCAGGCTTTCCTATCACATATACTCTGTGCTTACGGGAGTTCTCTATTATCTGGCTATGCCATGTGCTATTATGTTTGGCTTTTATTTCAGCAATTTTGACCAGAGACATCCAAAAAGTTTTCGCTGGCTCAAATTTTTAGTATTTGTACCAGCTATTTTATTTTCTGTTGCTTACCCGCTGACAGATACCCGCTTTTATCAGCTCAACAGCCGCACCTACTATATTTTAGCTGCGGTATATAACTGGTGCTGCGGTATTTTTATGACTTTCCTTCTGGTCAGCACCTTGATCCGGGAACGTCTCCTTGCCAACTACCGGCAGAGAAAAATGGCGGCTGTTGTTGTTCTGGCACCGCTTTGGTATTGGCTGTTCAGTGCATTTATTATTCATCTCCTGGGTTTAAAATATCTGTTCAAAGCCTGGCAGGGGAACTTCTTTATTATCTTCTTTCTTCTCCTGTATTATATAAAAAATCTGTTTGATGACGGTATATGGGGCACCCGGCTGAAACGGGAAACCTATGACTGGACTGCCAGTGAAACTGTCATACAAAAAAATGCACAATATGTCGGTCACGCATTAAAAAATGAGCTTTCTAAAATTGAATGGTGCCTGAGCATCATACAGGAAAAACACACTCGGGATATTCAGGATGAACTCGAAATCCTTTCCCGTTCTGTATCCCACTTGACTGAGTTCGTCAATAAGACCAAAATCTATTCCGACCATATTTCACTGGATATCAAGGAAACTTCAATCCGCCCTCTGATGGAGGACAGTATTCAAAATATCCCCCCGGAAATGAGAAACGGCATCAGCTTTTCATTGAGCTGTCCTGAGCAAATGCTTCTGCCCTGTGACCGTTCTCATGTAATGGAGGTTATGAACAATTTGCTGAGCAATGCCATTGAGGCTTCCGCCCCGGGAAGTGAAATCAAAATCACCTGCCTGCTGCAGCCCCGCCGCAGACAGGCCGTTATCTCCGTGGAAGACCATGGCTGCGGTATACCCAAAGAAGAGCTTTCCTGCATATTCAATCCCTATCATACTACAAAGACTACAAACCACCATCTTGGAATTGGCCTTTATTACTGCACAAAAGTGATGAAAGAGCATCAGGGAGCCATCAAAGTAAAAAGTATTCCCGGAAGGGGAAGTATCTTTTTTCTCTATTTTCCTTTGAAATACCGTCTGCTGAACAAAAAGAAAGGAACCACACATGAATAACAGTGCCATACGAATTTTCATCGTTGAAGATGATCTTGACTTCTGCTATCTGATAAAGAAAACACTGAAGACTCATACAGATTTCGCTGTTCTTGGAGACAGCCAGGACGCTGCTTCTGCATTAACTTCTGTCAAAGAACTGCAGCCGGATATTGTACTGATGGACTTAAATCTGTCCTCCACAGATCTGGATGGTATTGAGGCAGGAAGGGAGATCCGGCTGGCCACAGATGCTAAGATCATCATATTGACTGCTTTTGAGGATCCTGAAATCGTCATCAGTGCCTGCGTCAAATCCTTCGCCTCCGCCTACATATTTAAAAGTCAGTTTGAATGTCTGGCAGATTCCATAAGGGCTGCTGCAAAGGGCAGTACCCCTCAGCAGTATCTTATCTGCGCTTCCATTCTATCCTGCCTGTCTCCGGCAGAAAAGTCTGTCTTTGATCTTATGCTGGGAAAACCCATGGATCTTCAGTCTTCCTCAAAGACGATTGCAAATCAAAAAACTTCTATACTAAAAAAACTGGGCCTCAAAAGCCAAAAAGAACTGATCCATATCTTCTCTGATCGTTATTAACAAAGTGGACAAACCCAACTTGAAATAACAAAGAGGGGCGTTTATCGCCCCTCCTCTGTCTCCATTTCCTTGAAGTACCGGTCAATTCCGTCTGCGGTCCCTTCCGCCATCTTTTTCTGGAATTTTTTATTTTTCATCGCCAAATCATCTTTTTGATTACTCATAAACCCCATTTCCAGGATTGTTACCGGCATGGAAGCCCAGTTTATGCCGCTCATCTGATCTGTCAATATGACTCCGCGGTTTTTCATGCCTGTAACCCTGCAGTACTCATCCAAAACACTTCTGGAAAGTTTCTGTGACTTTTCTGCCAGCTTTGCCGCATATGGATTATTTTTAGAAGGCGCCATAGAAAGAGCCCCCCGCACAGTATGATCTTCTGAACCGTTTGCGTGTATCCTGATAAAAATGTCTGCCCCTTTGTCTTCTGCAAATTTTGCCCGTTCTGCATTGCTGATATTTACATCTGCTCTTATCCGGGTCATATGCACTGTATATCCTCTTTTTATGAGTTCTGTCCTGAGTTTGTTTGAGACCATAAGAGTCAATTCATATTCATCTAAGCCGGACACAACACCGCTGGTTCCGGACGATACCTTGGGTTTCGTTTCTTTAGCCCCCGGACCAATAGGTTCCTGAGAAGCGTCCTGTTTTCTTTGATGTCCCGGATCAATGACTATCACATACCTTCTCTCCGTTTTTTCTTTTTGTGTTGTTTTCTTCTCTGTCTTTTGTTTTGTTTGATCAGAAGAAACTGTCCTCTTGTCAGCAGAAGACAGTTCCATTCTGTCTGCTTTCCCCGCAAAATATAAAATGACAGTTCCTATAACTGCCAGACATGCCAATATGACAGCAGCAGTCATGATTTTTGTTGTCTTATTCATCGATATCCTAAGTCCTCTTCTACTTTTACAATCAGCTTCAGGTTATACTCTTCTGCACTGTTCCAATTTTCTTTAAACTGGCTTTCTGAATACAATGCCCGGTACCAGTTCTTTGTCAGAAATAAGGATTGCAGCAATGGATCTTCAAACTTCCGGTAATGACGTGCAAAAATTTCATTTCTCATAATCATCAGTTCTGTTTCTGATTTCTTTCTCAATTCGCTTTCGCTGAGACGGTACCGGTCTGTTCCTGAGTAAAACTGGGCAGAAGATAAATTGCTCCATCCCATGCAATATAAAAGGAATGCAGATGCATCTGCTTTCTGGTCTTTTACTATTAAAATATAGCTTCCATAGGGCACATTGTCGATTGTACGGACTGTCTTATAAAATCTCAGGTTTGCTTTTCCTCCTGACACCGAAAGAGCCTTTCTCTCCCCGCTGCGGTTTGTTTTTGTCTGATAAGAAATTCCTGCCTTCCTCAGCAGATATTGAGCTTCCGGGAGCGTTGTATAAATTTTTTGATTGACAAACATAAGATTTAAAACCCCGTCTGCAGATTTGGATGCCATTCCTTTATAATAAAGTTCGATCACCCTGAGCAGAGACGTCCACTTATCGGATGCGATTTCCGTGCCCCCGATCAGTATTTTTTTACATGTCATCTCCTGACCTTCCATGGCAAATTCGAACTGGAAGCTCCTCAGCCTGTTTGCATAATATGCCTGCCCGCTGAAAACCACATTATAATTTGTTGAGTCTGTGCCTGAAGCCTGCCATCTGCCGTTGTCAAAATAAAGATCAAATACCTGCCCCAGGGTAGCTCCCTTTTCTTCATCATTAAAATACTGGCTCCGCACATCCTGGACCACCGCTTTGTGCAGATCTCCCTGAGAGGTAGTAGATGCCGGAGTACTGATGCTTCCGGATCCTGTTTTGGTGGAGGCTGTATAAGAGTTTACAGAATTCTCCGTCATCTTGAAAGAAACCACAGTGATCAGTCCATTGACAGCCAAAGCCCCGATGATAAGACCTGCCAAAGGCGCTCCGGAGAGGACTCCGCATTTTTTGCTGTAAATCCTGTCTCCCTGACTGTCGGCCTGCTGTTTTACTCTCTCTGCGTATTTATAGTATAGAAGATTGCCAAACAAACCGCACACAACTGCAGCTGCGACTGAAACTATCCCATAGATAAGATTACAGATCCACTGTCCCCCGGAATCTGCGGCAGCACTTCCGGCCCCAGCCGCTATAATATGTAGTACAGTCAAAGCACCTAACAGAATCCCGCCCTCTGTGAACATTTTACGGTACATCATCCAGAAAAATGTAAAGAAAAACGCCGGTATATGAAATTTTGCCCGTTTTCCGCTCTCTATTTTCGCAAACTCCTGCTTATAATATTCTTCATTCTTTCCAAAGAAGAATTCTTTATATTCCTCCTTTCTGGAACTCTCTTTTTTGATCTCCGGCACAGGTACAGAGTATGGATTCACATAGACTTGTTCCTCCTGTTCTTCTTCCTGCTTCGGAAGAGTTTCCATAAACGCTGCCTTCAGCTCGATGACACTCTGCGGCCGGTCTGCGGCTTTATAGGAAAGTCCCTTCATAAGGATCTGCTCCATGGCATTGGTAATCTCCACTCCCATGTCAGATGGCGGCCGAAGCTGATCTAATTCCATCCGGTCCATGGCAGCTTCCGGCACCACTCCTGTAATCATAAAATAAAAGGTAGCGCACAGTGCATAGATGTCCGACCACGGACCGAAATGCCCATGCGTCTGATACTGTTCAATCGGTGCAAAGCCCTGTTTCAGCACTATGGAAAGACTTTTGCTCTGTTCCCCTATAACCTGTCTCGCAGCCCCAAAATCAATCAGTTTCACTTCTTTATCTTTTTGTATAAAAATGTTGTCCGGTGAAATATCCCGGTGCAGCACGCCTGCGCTGTGGACAATCGTAAGGGCATCCATAATAGGCAGAAGAATCTTTACAGCCTCATCTACCGAAAGCCTGCCCCCGTTTAACGCCGTATATTTTTTTAAGTCCATGCCGTCCAAGTACTCCATGACAAAATAAGCGGTTTGATTCTCATAAAAAAATTCGTAGACAGAAACGATATTAGGATTTCCGTTGAAACGGGATACCATTTTCGCTTCCTCAAAAAACCGTTCTGCCCCTTTCTGGAACAGACTTTCTTTTTCTCCGGTATAGACTGAAATCATCGTCTGTCCTGGCTGCCTTGCGGCAAGTCCGTCCGGCAGATACTCCTTGATGGCCACTTTCTTTTTCCCCGGAATATCGTAGCCTAAATAAGTAATGCCGAAACCGCCCCTGCCGAGCATCTTACCGATTAAATACTTTCCGGCCAGTATTTCTCCCACCGGCAGCACACCGGCCTCCGGCTCATATGTATCTTTTCGGAATCCACAGACCGGGCAGACAGTCTCTTCGCCGCTAAGCTCTGCAAAACAATTTTCACATAAATATAAATCCTCTACTTGATGCATGATATTCCGCCTCCTATCTCACCTCAAATATATTTGCCCGGCTGCCCACACAAAAGCGCTCTCCCGCTCTAAGCGCCGCCGGCTGCCCGCTTGTCAGCTTCGTTCCGTCCATCAGATAAGTTCCATAGGTAGATCCCAGATCATTTACAATAAACATGCCGGTCTGAAGATTGTAATCCACCTGACAGTGATGTCTGGATACTCCCGGTGAAGACGCAGATAATGCAATCCTGCACGCCACCGGATCTCTGCCGATCATAACTCCTGCTGCTGAAATCCCGGCGGACTGACCCGCAAATTCACCGCTGATCCCTACAACCTGCCTGCCGCTCCTGTTTCCTGCATAGTTTCCGGCTGCATCAATCACATAGGTGCCCGCCACCTTGTCGTGCAGAGCCTGGGATTTATCAGTAAATGCCGCCATAATATATCCGATAAAAACTGTAAGACAGGACAGGATCTTCCCCAGATAACGGACTGCTGCCGTCCCGTAGTCAATCCCGTTTCCGCTGCTGTCAACAACCATGATTCCCATGGCTTTTTTCCCCAGTGTCGCATGCCAGCTGCTTCCCTCAAACAATATAAAGTAAAGGGCACCAACAATCCAGAATACAGCCATATACGCAAAATATCCATAGAGTGCAGCGAATATGCCCCCGAAAGCACTGAGCGCCAGGGCATCTATCAGGTAGGCCAGAAGCCGTTTCCCAAAATTTGCATAGATCATAAGCTTTCATCCTTTCTCCTAAACTTTTGAAACAGACTGAACCATCCCCGCAGCCACAGTAAAATTGTCATGATCTGCCGGAGCTTTTAAAAGCAGCCTCTTGACCATAAAAATGATCCATTCTTCTGGATTTTCTGACTTCACCAGATCCGCCTCCATCTCCGTCTCCCAAACATAATCCCAAAAACCGTCCGTACAGAGCAGAAATGCATCTCCTGCCTCCAGCCCCATGGGCTCTGGCTGCCTGGGAATTTTGAGTTCCTCCTCATTTCCAAGAACCTTCAGAAGTTTGCTGCGGTCCGGGTGGTGCCGGATCTGCGCCGGACTGATATCACCCATCTCTGCAGAGAGCTGAACTACAGAATGATCTCTGGACTGATAATAAAGACATCTGTTTTTAAACAGATAAACCCTGCTGTCTCCCACATGGCATTCCCACAGCTTTCCGTTCTCCACCGCCGCCGCTGCGATTGTAGTCCTCATGCCCGGATACTCCTGCTGTCCCTCAATGACACTCTGGTTTGCTCCTGTAAGAGCCGTAAAAAGAGCCTCCCCGGTGATCTCTTTCATATTTTCGATCTGCTCCATCATATAATTTCCTGCCAGCTCTGAAGCAATTTCTCCTTTATCATGGCCGCCCAGCCCGTCTGCCACCACAAAGCAGGAACGTCCGTCCCCTGTCTCAAATCTGCAGAAGTCTTCATTGACCGGTCTCCCTCCGGGGCTGGTATATACAAATGCATCAATCTTTGTCATCATCTCACCTCGAATCGGTTTTCCTCTCCTCCCAGATAAAAAGAGTCTCCGGTTTTCAGTTTTCTGTTTTCTCCCGGCTCCACTTTTGTCCCGTTGGCCAGAAAGGTTCCGTATGTAGATTTAAGATCTCTGAGCAGTATTCCGTCACCTGCCGGTTCTACCTCACAGTGAACTGCACTGACTCCTTTCGTATCCACCGGCATTGCAATACCGCATTTTGAACTGTCCCTGCCTATCCAGGTCGTCTCTGTCACCCGGAACTTTCGTCCGGACAAAGGCCCTGCTGCCGCTGCCACAAGAATTGCCGCTTTTTCACTGCTTTCTGCGGCCTTAAATGGTTCCGGTTTTATAAAACTTTCCTCCGCTGCCGGAGCAGACGGTTCCGGTTTCTTTTTCTTTCCTTTTATAATCAGAAGAATAATTACAAGAATAAGAACTGCTCCCGCAGCGATTCCTGCTATGAGCATAACTTTTGGGACACCGGATCCTGCCACTGCATAAGGCACTTGGTTCTGGTCAAGATTCCGAATCAGTTCATCGATAACAACTGCATATTTTGCCTTTTCCCCAATCATAAATGTGTTGACTCCAACTACCTGGCCTTTGGAATTTACAAGGGGACCGCCGGAATTGCCCTGACTGATCTCGATATCCACAAGATAACAGTCTGTACCATTGACCCGGACCTGCTTTGAAATGCCTCCTCTTGTAATAGAAATATCACTTTCATCAAATTTAACCACGTCAGCTGCCATAGAAGCCGCCGGATAACCTAACGCCGCAAAATCATCATCCATATCTGTCTTTTCCATAGGGCAGAGTACCATAGCCTCCCGCTGGTCTGTAGGTTCGGGAAGCTTCAAAACAGCCAGGTCATGCTCCTCGCTCTTCCAATATACCTCCGCCGTCATAGAACGCTGTGCCGCCGCAGAAAAATAAACAGTCAGCGAACATGGAATCTTATTTCCGTATTTATCCGTTGGCTGTGCCACATGACAGTTGGTTGCAATATATTGAATATCTTTTCCCGGCTTTCCAATGGCAAACCCGGAACCCCAGCCGATCATATTTCCTTTGCTGTCTGTCATTGCGATACATACAACACTGTCTTTGGCCTCTGTCGGTGTGGATGCCTTAACCGGAAATGCCAATAAGAGCACTGCTGCACACAAGATCAATACTGTAACTTTTAATCGTTTTCCCATATCCTTCCTCCATTCTTAATTATAGCTGACTGCCATAGCCGTCATATTGTCCTGTCCGGGCAGCTGTTTTAACGCCGCGGTGTTTACCATCCTTCCACATGCCTCCTGCGGTTCCCTCCGCATACTTTCTGCCATTTCTTCTTCTGTCAAAGTATTGTAAATACCATCCGTCACCATAAGTATCTTATCTTTATTCTGCAGAATAAAACCATGATGGTTTGCATCGATCTCTTCCATAACAGGGCACCCCAGATAGCTGGTCAGTGCATCTTTCTGCGGATGCCGCATTGCTTCCTCAAAACTTGCTTCCCCTCTGATAAAGCGGCCCAGCAGCCTGTTTTTATAATTGTGGTCCTCATTGAGCTGATACAGACGTCCTCCCCGAAACAGATACAGCCGGCTGTCCCCTGCCGTGCACCAATACAGCCTGTTTTCATAGAAAATGGCTGCTGCAAGGGTGGCTCCTGCCCCGGCCTTTCCATCTCTTCCATACATACTGAAAATCTCATCACTCAGCTTTGAAATAAAGCCTTTCATCTGCTGCCAGACAGGCAGCTGCCCCTGAATCTGCTTAAAAAACTCAAGTGTCCTGGAAACTGCCAGTTCGCTGACATCCCTCCCTGAGGAAAGTCCTCCCATACCGTCTGCAAGCACAGCGCAAATTCCTGCCCGGGCCAAAAGCTGTTTATCCGAAAGATCTGAAAATCCAAAGGAATCCTCCTGTCGGCTTCTGGCCCCAATATGCTGTGCATTGCCGAATCTGAATTCTGCTTCCAGTCCGGGAAACTTTACAAGAACAGGTTTTTGGCTTTCTCTCGGTATTTCGATTGTCTTTCCCACTTTTTGATTCTTTTTTTTCTTCTTTCTTCCAAACACAGATTATCACTCCCAACAAAAATCTTCGTTGCAGAATTTTCTGAATAACAGCTTTGTCTCTCCGAGCTTTATAGTGTCATTGTCTTTCAGTATCTCCGGCATCAAAAGCAGCTTCCCGTTTAATTTTACATTATTCTTCTGATGCTCTCCCGGCTGAATATAAAACTCATTTTCCTCTCCATCATAGGAAATGATGATATTTGCTACAGAAGAGATCTTATCGTCAAAACTTAAGACAACATCATTGGAACCTGCCCTTCCCACAAAATTTCTCTCCCCGTGCAGCCTGAAGTCCTTTCCTTTTTTCTTTCCCTCAATGCAGACCAGCCAGCCGGTCACGGCTGATACTCCCTCGTCATTAATATCCAGCCCCTGCGTCACATTCTGATAAGGTTCTGTGACTCCCAGGCTTCTCCCCTGCTCCTGCACCGGCTGTACATTCAACGGCATGGTCTTCGGAAATCCTCCGTCCCCTGTCCCCCCAGGTATATTTTCCTGGGACGCCGTGCTTCCCAAAGGCACAGTGACTCCTATGGCCTGGCTTCCGCTGCAGTACGGACACTGTGCATGCTTTTCATTATCATAATTATGTCCATTGGGACACTGAATAATTGCCATATTATTCCCTCCATGCTTCTTATCAAGATGACCCTTACATCATAATATCTATTATAATTTTACTATATTCTGCCTTTTATAAGCTCCCAATAATTTTAGGAATAGACAGCAAAAAAGAGGACAGAAGCCGTTTTTTCAAACGTGCTTCTGTCCTCTTTCTAACTCTTTAATTGTGGCTGATCAGCTTTCCTTTTTGTACGATTGCTTTTATATTCAGCTCTTTATCTAAAATTACAACGTTGGCATATTTGCCCTCTGAAATACTTCCGTACTTCTCATAAATACCGATTGATTTGGCCGGATTCTGTGATGCACATTTAACTGCACTCTCAAGCGGAATCCCCATGCTCCTGACTGCTGTTCTAAGGCAGTCCATCAGGTTTGTGGCAGAGCCTGCAATCGCTCCTCCCTCTGCCAATGTGGCACGGTTTCCCACTACCTTCACGTCCTGGCCTCCCAGCTGGTAAGTTCCGTCATCCATTCCAGTAGCCATCATGCTGTCACTGATCAGTATAATATGATCATCTCCGAACATCTTAAATGTAGTCCTGACAGCACTTGGATGAATATGAATGCCATCACATATAAGCTCCACATCAAGTCCATAATCACAGGCCGCCCCGATGACACCCGGTGCCCTGTGGCTGTAACCCGGCATAGCATTGTAAAGATGAGTCACATGGCTTGCACCGTTTTCAACGGCTTTGACTGCAGTATCGTAATCTGCCGCAGTGTGGCAGATCGAGATCACCGCCTCATCCTTTACCTGACGGATAAACTCCATGGCGCCCTCGGTTTCCGGCGCAATATCCACCAGCTTAAATAAACCGTTTGAAGCCTTTTGGAGCCTGCGGTACATATCTACATCTGGCTTATGGATATAAGCCGGATTCTGTGCCCCCTTTTTTGACTCATTAATAAACGGGCCTTCCATGTTGATGCCTACCAGATCCGCTCCTGTGCTTCCCTGGTATGCGGCAGCCGCCTCTGCGATAGACAGCAGTTTGTCCTCAGCTAAAGTCATCGTAGCCGGACAAATAGCCAGCACCCCGTTCTCTGCCTCATATGCAGCCATATTTTCTATAGCTTCCTGTGTGCCGTCACAAAAATCATAACCCACACAGCCATGGAAATGAATATCAACCAGTCCCGGAACCGCATAGCAGCCCTCAGCATCCAATATTTCATCATCCTGTGAAGATGCACTGATCAGTTCACCTTCCGTACAAATATCTTTTGACCGGAAGACACCGTCCTCACAAAAAACATCTGCATTTTTTATAATCATAATAAATCCTCTACCTCTGATAATGCATCCGCATCGGCTACTAAAATCACGTCATTGTGAAGCTGTAAGATTGATGCCGGCACTTTCGGTGTTACCGGTCCGAAGAATGCTTCTTTGACAATCCCCGCTTTTTCTTTGCCGCTGATGATCAGAAGGATTTTCTTTGCTTTCATAATGGATTTGATTCCCATTGTATATGCCTGTCTCGGCACATCTTCTTCCTTTTCAAAAAACCGTTTATTGGCATTGATGGTGCTCTCAGTCAAATCTACACAGTGAGTCTCTTTTTCAAAAGCCTCTCCCGGCTCGTTAAATCCAATATGACCGTTGTGGCCGATTCCAAGAAGCTGTAAATCCACGCCTCCAATATCCTCTAAAACCTGATTATATCTTGCACATTCCTTCTGTGAATCCTCTTCCATACCATTTGGAATGTTAATATTTTCAGGTTTGATATTTACTTTGTTAAAGAGATACTGATGCATGAAATAATCATAACTCTGGTCATTTTCTTTCGGAAGCCCTTTGTATTCATCCAGATTTACTGATCTTACCTGGCTGAAATCCAAATCATCCTGCTCATACCAATGCACCAGATTTTCATAGATCCCGATCGGTGAAGATCCTGTAGCAAGTCCCAAAACACAGTCTGGTTTTGTGATAATTTCTGCAGAAATAATATTAGCCGCTTTCCTGCTCATATCCTTGTAATCTTTGCCCTTAATAACTCTCATTTTGTACTTCCTTTCTATAATGCGGGGAAACAGTATTTGCTGCTTCCCCATATGTTATCCCTAATCACTTACAATATAACTCGTAATTTACTTTTCAGCAAGTTTTATTAATTCATCCGCAACAAACTGGACCTTCGTTCCTACGATAATCTGAATACTGTTTTTGCCCGGACGGATGATTCCTGCAATTCCCGCAGATTTAATCTTCTTTTCATCAATCTGATCCTGGTCTTTGATCTCCAGACGGAGTCTTGTAATACAGTTATCAATGGAGGTTAAATTTTCTTTTCCTCCAAGTCCTTCTAAAATAATCTGGGCAACTCTGGTGAAATCATCATTTGCCAAAACTGCCTGCTTTTCTTCTTCAACATCATCGTCATCTTCACGTCCCGGAGTCTTCAAGTTAAACGTCACAATGATAAAGCGGAACAATACATAATATACTACAAACGCAATCACTCCAAGTATCAAAAGCATCCAAGGTTTATTTGCCATCGGAAGTCTGGAGCTTAAGATAAAGTCAACCAGTCCCGCGCTGAAACTGAATCCTGCAGTTGTATGTAGGAATGCAGCTGCGGCCACAAAAATACCTGTGAGCAGTGCATGAACAACATACAGTGCCGGTGCCAGGAACATAAAAGAGAATTCCAACGGTTCGGTAACACCTGTAAAGAAAGAAGCAAAGGCTGCCGCAATCAATAAACCTGCTGCGATTTTTTTCTTATTATCTTTCGCTGTATGGTACATAGCCAGTGCCCCTGCCGGAAGACCGAACATCATAACCGGGAAGAACCCTGCCTGATACATACCGGTGATTCCTTTTACTCCGGTTCCTGCCCAGAATTTACCGATATCATCAATACCTGCAACATCAAACCAGAATACAGAGTTCAATGCGTGATGCAATCCTGTCGGGATCAGCAGCCTGTTAAAGAATGCATAAATTCCTGCTCCCACAGGTCCCAATCCTACGATACTTTCCCCAAATTTGACTAATACATTATACAGTGGAGGCCATGCAAAATACAATATACCAGAAACGACTAACATAATGGCTGAAGTAATGATCGGCACACAGCGTTTTCCGCTGAAGAAAGACAATGCAGTAGGAAGCTGTACTTCGCCGAACTTGTTAAAGCATCCTGCTGCGATCAGTCCGGAAAGAATGCCGACAAAGGCGTTCTGGATCTTGCCAAATGCAGGTGCAACTTCTTCTACCGGAACGTTCAGCAAAAGTGCAATGTTGTCACTTTTCAGAATGGTTGTCACTACTAAGAAAGCAACAAGACCGGACAGTGCTGCCGCTCCGTCTTTTTTCTTTGTCATTCCAAGTGCAACACCTACTGCAAAGAGGATCGGCAGGTTATCAATGATGGCTCCTCCGGCCTTTACAAGGAACACTGCCACTGCGATCGGCGCTTTGTCTGCATTCGCTGCCATAACATTGGGATCAATCAGATAGCCAATACCCATTAAAATTGCCGCTGCCGGAAGAACCGCAACCGGAAGCATTAATGCTTTGCCTAGTTTCTGAAAATATTTCATCATAATATAATCTTCCTTTCTTATTAAATCCTTCTCTTTATTTTTCTTTTAACCGGATAATCAGCTCCCCTGCTTCTACCTCCTTTCCATGGAAGCACTCTATATCCGCATAATCTCCTTTTTCACATATCACAACCGGAACGGTCACATCATATCCCGCCTCTTTGATCGCATCCATATCAAACGTAAGCAGCAAATCCCCTGCCTTTACCGGATCTCCCGTATTTTTATGTGATGTAAAGTATTTTCCTTTTAATTCTACCGTATCAATTCCCACATGAACGATCATCTCCACGCCGCCCGGGCCCGAGATACTGACTGCATGCTTTGTATCAAACATTACTCCGACTTTTCCGTCAACGGGAGATATCACTCTTCCCTCTTCCGGAACAATGGCGACACCCGGTCCTAATATTTCTCCTGCAAATGTCGGATCGCTGACTTCACTCATGGCTATCGCCTTTCCCTTCATAGGCGACAGTATTTCTGCAGATTTCACTTCCTGCTTAAACGCTTTTTTAAAAGACTCAAACATGGTTCCCTCCTATTTATTAATGCTTTTTGTCTGATTGCTGCTTTTTATGCGTTCAATATGCATTGTCAAGTATACAATCTCACCCTCTGACATTTCTCTGCGGTATTCCTTCTTAATATAGTCTGCAATCTCTTTGCTGCACTGATATTCATCCGGATACATTGCCGAGATCATCTTTTTAAGCTCAGGCTCAATTTCATCCATCCCTCCTCCTGACATAACTTTTCTTGACAAAAACTTGAGGTGTGTAATAAATCTTTCATAGTTCAGAGAAGTTTCCGTAAGTTCCATATGAAAATAATCTTTTACTTTATCAATGACATTTTTGATAAAGGTAGTAATCTGCACTGTATCGCGCACCTTCGTATCATACTCTGCACTGACTACATGAAGCGCAATAGAAACCGCCTCATCCTGAGGAAGCCTGACTCCCAGATCCTTTTCCACAATTCCCAGAGCATATTCTCCGATCTTATATTCCAGATCGTAGAAGGTCTTTACCTCCCGGCTCAGCGGATTGGGGTACATCATATCCTGTTTCATTCTTTGGAGTGCAAAATTGATATGATCGGTCAGCGTAATATAAATGTTTTCATTGAGCTTTGTATTAAGTATCCCCTTTGCATACATAATAATATCGCTGCATGTCTGCAGAAGTTCCATCGGCAAATCTGTGATCAATTCCTTAAATCTTTGACTGACTCCCGGATCTTCCATATGAAAAACCTTCTGAATCTTGCTGTCATCAACCGGAGATCCCGGTTTCCCTTTGAATCCAAGGCCGGTCCCCATGAGGATCACTTCATTACCTGCTTCATCCATAGAACTAACCACATTGTTGTTGATTACCTTTGTTATTTTCATAATGCCTCTCCTCGTAAACATGAACAAAAGAAAAAAAACCCAATTCTACAAGATCGGTTTAAGTTCCCTCAAAAAACTTTCCTTCTCGTAAAATCCGGTTTTGCCTGCCGTACAGTGACAATCCTCGAATAATAAATATCACCAGTTATTCTTCTTTATGTGTCTATTATATTCACAAGCTATACAGATGTCAACCCCCTAATTTAAGATTTATATACAGCTGTTCCCAGAGAACGCAGTAACAGCATTTTTCTCCTTGTTTTATTAAAGAATTTCTTACCCACCTCAGCCTCCCACCCCGCATTCCTGGAAAGGCTTGTACACTTTGCGCACTAAATGTGATTTGCCGAAGGCAAATACTTTCTCTGTGCATTTGTGCGCATTCTGCACGAAGCGTTTTTTATTTCATGGGACGCACTTTCCCATGCAATAAAAAAGCGCCTGAACTGCTATTGGCGCTTTTCTCTCATTACCTGATCCTTGACATGGTCCTGATTATATACCTGCATCTGTATCAATGTCTTATACGCATCTGCCCTGGTTACAGCATATTCCAGCATATGTCCATGTTCATCATAGGTAACTGTAGATGAAATGGAGATAGGGTCCCCCGGCTTTAAATCCAAATGCATGGCATCATATTCTGATGCTTTTGAAATCTCAATGGTCTTATCAGCCTTAAAAGGTACATGTCCATACTGACACAGTGTATTGTGCAGAGAACGGTCAGAAAAATCATGTTCTGTCAGTTCAGGACATAATTCGTACGGAATATAAGCATTGGCCAGAGAATATAATTTGCCGTTGATATACCTGAGTCTTTCTAAATGAAATACCTTGGCATTCTTGGGAAGCCTCAGCATGACTGCCACTTCCTTGTCTGCAATCTCAATCTTCTGCAGCAATACCTTGCTGCTGGTATAGTCTCCCCTCAGACTAACCTGATTGTAGAATGCGATGTCTGAGAACTTCATATCATTGTTGGCATCTACAAACTCCTTATTGCCAATGAAAAACGCACCCTTCCCCGTAAGCCTTATAATACAGCCTTCATCTTCCAGAATCTCAAGAGCCTTTCTTACGGTAGGTCTGCTGACAGAATAGATATCACACAGTTCGCGTTCTCCCGGCAAAGGAGAATAGTATGGTTTGTCTTTATAATCTGCCAATATGGAATCCCTCAGCTGCATATAAAGCAGCTGCTTTTTTTTCACTTCACTCATACGCCCTCCTTTGCATAAGAAACTTGGTTTCCTTACAAACATTCCATTTGATATCTATAGTATACACCATAAATCCCGCTGGATAAAAGTGGTTTTTTAAATACGCATTTGTTCAGAAAAAAAGCAGGGGAAAACCAGGTAAAACCGGCTTTCCCTCTGCCAAAACTTTGTCCAAACAGCTGCTGTAAAACAGGTCAGCCACTTCTAAAATTTAATTACTACTCTGAACTTATCGCCTTTGATTGCAGAATCGAATGCCTTTTGATAGTCACTTAAATCATAAACTTCACTGACAAATGGTTTCACATCTACAACTCCCTCTGACAACAGTCTTGTAGCTTTTGTAAAGTCCACTGTATTAGAGTTGGCAGTTCCCATCAGCTTTGCACCGCTTTTGTGAAGCCAATCCGGACTGATAGAGATCGGTGTATCCGGATAGAAGGAACTGTAAAGCACCAGACGTCCGTTGTTTGCAACCGCTTTCACTGCGTCCTCTGCAACCTTGGAAATCGGTGTCGTGTCAAACACCACCTGAGCCATAATTCCTCCGGTAATTTCTTTCACCCGTTCTTCAAGATCTTCTTTTGCCGGATTCACCGCATAGTTTGCGCCCAGCTCTAAACCTAACTTTGTTCTTTCTTCGTTCGTGTCGGAGACAATGACAGAAGCCCCCCGTTTTGTTGCAAGTATCGTATGAAGCAATCCCATGATTCCGCATCCGATCACAACAACGGTGTCACCAAATTGAATATCTGCAGTTTCTACGCTGTGAAGCACGCAGGATAATGGCTCTGTAATTGTTGCTTCTTCCGGTGTAATATCATGAAGATGGAACAGGTTTGACGGATGTACCAGCAAGTGGGAACTTAATCCGCCCATCCCTTTCTCCGGAAGGCCCTCTAAATGTTTGCTGTGATCAAAGTTCTCACAGTTTTGTTCATTTCCGCTTTTGCATTGGTAGCAGTTTTTACAAGGCAGAGTTACCCCAACTGCCACAAAATCGCCGACATTCCACTGTCTCTGGTCCACGTTCTTGCCCATCTTAACAATTTTTCCGACCATCTCATGGCCTCCGATAAACGGAAAATCTACTTTTTTTACTCCGGTATAAACCCTCTGCTCCCATGTGCAGATTGCACACGCATCTGTTTTTACCAGAACCATATCGTCACTGACTTCAGGAATTGGATATTCCTGTATTTCAATTTGCTTTTCTCCTGTAAACACAAGAGTTTTTGCCATTTCTCCCATTGTTCTTCCCTCCACGAAGTTTCAGACTATTTCTAAATTTATGCACCTAAGAAGCCAACTGCACCGAGCACTACTCCGATGACTACCAGAATCAGCATAACTGTGGTAGCTTTCATCTTTTTATTCTTTAATAAGAACAAGGTAAACAGCGTTACAGCCAACGGCAAAATTCCCTGGAACAGTTTATCAAACACGGTTTCCTGTACATTCATCTGCAATGCACCCAGCTTAATAATAGCTGAACATTTTACTGTTACGAACTGTGCAGACAAGGCTCCCAAAACGATAGCTCCCATCGCCGATGCACCGGTGATCAGCATCTGCAGCTGATTTCCGCCGAGGATCTTCTCAATTCCTTCTTTACCAAGCTGATATCCCTTCATCCAGCAGATATATGCTACAGGGAACATAATTCCAAACATTAATAAGGTGTAGATTACAGGTCCAAGCAGATTTCCCTGTGAACCAAGACTGATACCAAAAGCCAGAAGAATTGGTGTTAAAGTTCCCTGCCATAAAGTATCACCTATACCGGCGAATGGTCCCATCAGACCGGTTTTTACACCATTGATTGCCTCATCAGTGATAGGTGCACCATTTGCACGCTCTTCTTCCATAGCTAAAACGATACCAGGAATAACACCTCCGATATGCGGCTCTGTATTAAAGAACTGCATATGTCTCTGAATACACGCTTTATACTCATCCGGTCTGTCGCCATAAAGTTTTTTGATAACTGGCTTCATAGCAAATACAAGTCCGGTTGCCTCCAAACGCTCATAGTTATAGTTTGCATGAGAGAAGAAGGTCCATCTCCAGAAGGCTTTTACGACTTCTTTTTTTGATAATTTTCTTTTCATTTCTTCAGCCATATTAAAAATCCTCCTCATCATCATCTGTTGGCACAGCTCCGCCTGCATCTCCGGCCGCTGCTGCCTGTGGTGTCTGGTTACTGAGCATGGTGTAGAAATATCCGATAACACCTGCTAATACGGCAACTGCGATAACCGGCAGTTCCAGATAAACAACCAGAATGAAACCTACCAGGAAGAACAAAATAGTTCCAGGTCTTCCGATTGCACGAAGGTTCATTGCAATACCAAGAGCCGGCAACAATCCTCCGATTACAGTTAATACAGTCAGCGGTCTTCCTGTTAATGAAGCGATGATTCCTTTTACAGCTGTAGAACCAAAATATGTTGCTGCAGTGGCAGGAACTACACAGAGCAGGAACATCAATATTTGCGGAGGTACTACGTGCCAGAAGCAGATTTTCTCAAGATTTCCTTCTTCTGCTGCCTTATCTGCCATATGTACAAAGGTAACATCCAAAGTCATATGTGCAACCCATACCATAGTTCCAAGTAATCCAAGCGGAAGTGCGATGGTTACCGCTGCCGCCGGATTGACACCTGCTGCCAAAGCCCATGCTGTTCCGACAGTACCTGCAAGACCAGGATCCTGAGGAGCTGTTCCTCCTGCGGAAATGAATGCCACATATGGCAGGTTGATTGCGGCACCAATAATACATCCCTGTACCGGATCTCCTAAGATGAATCCTACTAAAGTACCGGCTACCAAAGGTTTGTAGACTACGGAAATACTACCCAGCAATGACAGCCATGGTGTACCGATATTACCTAAGTAATAAACGATACCGATCAAAAGCGCTTGAATTAATGTAATTTTCATACTTAACCTCCTTTATTCGTCGCTTTCATTGATAGTTTCTCATATTTATCTCTTGTGTTCCTTATGTAAGTCCCTGCTTGTGTCTCTTTTAAAGCATCTTTGAGATGTCAGTTTCGCTGTCTTCCGCGATAATCCTTACTCCAATCTTGGAGCCTGCATCTACTAATTCTTTAAAGATTTGTTTTTCTTCCTCAGAAGCAGAAATGTTGCGGAAGAATTTCTTGCGGTCACCGCTCACTCCCATTCCTCCGATATTGATGTGATCAAAAACAATTCCCTCTTCTTTCAGGCGCTTTAAGGTTTTTGGGTATTTTACAAGGATAATACATTGATCTCCTGCAAATCCCTTCTTTAATCTTGCAGCTGCCTTCTCCACTGTAAATGTTGCAAGCTTTACATTTGCCGGCACGCATGTTTTCAGGACACTCTTCATAAATGGGTCATTTGCAACTTCATCATCAATGATCATGATTTTGTTTGCACTGGTGTAATTCAGCCAAGAGGTCATAACCTGGCCATGAATCAGTCTGTCGTCAATCCTTACTAATACAATACCTTCGATCTTCATAATACTGCTCCCTTCGTTAGAAAAATTATAACTCTTACTCATTTTATTGTAGCTGCTTTATACAACCACTGGTTATATCCTATATTACCACTACTCATAAAAAAGTCAACTTTTTTTCATGTATTTCAGATTTTTTGTGAAATATGCCTTAAATTTATAAAAAAACTATAAACATTACACAAACTTTATTACCATCGGTTATATTTATTGCATTTTCATTTTTTCTTTCTTATACTGAAACTAAATCTTAAACACTTGAGAAACCGCTTTATTCAGCATAATAAGGTAAATCTATTCTATATAGAAGAAAGGAAGGTTTGTATCTATGAAAAAGGTTGTACTAAATCCACCCTGTGTTTCTGCCTCCGTATCATGTATGGATCTGCTCCATCTGAGAGAACAGATACTGGAAACAGAGCAGTCCGGCATCTCTTTTTTCCATTATGATATGGTGGACGGACAATTTAACAAATGCTTTATTTTAGGAGATACATTATTGGAAATGATCCGTCCTGAAATGAACCTGCCGATTGAAGCCCATTTGGCGGCATATCATCCGGAATGTTATATCGAACGCTTTGCAAAGCTTGGCGCAGATTATATTGCAGTCCACTATGAAGCTATGGAACATCCGTTAAAAACATTTGATCTTATCCGAAAATATGGAGCTGAACCTATTTTGGCTTTTAAATGTGATACTGCTCCTCCTGATGATTTTCTCTCTCTGGCAAAGGAAGTTCCATGGATCTTAAAACTGACCGTAAATCCAGGATTTTCCGGACAGACGATGCAGAAAAACAGCCTTCAGCATATAAAAGAAATGAGACAAAAATTATCCGATGCAGGATTGTCTGTTTCTATCCAGGCAGACGGCAACGTAAATCCCAACACAATCAACACTCTTTTCCAATCTGGTGCAGACATTTTTACCGGAGGCACTTCCGGCCTTTTCTGTCCGGAACATTCTATTAAAGAAAACAGGGAGATATTGCTGTCCAATATCAGTTCTGAAACAAAATAGTATGACCATTGGTAATTTACTAATTGACTTTATTATTACCATCGGTTATAATTTTTTTATAACCAAGTAGTATAATGATTCACGGAGGTAGAAGATATGCTAGTAACAATGAAAGAGATATTAAAAGATGCAAAAGAAAAAAAGTATGCTGTCGGTGCATTTAATGTTCCAAACCTGGAATCTATACAGGCAGTGATCTCAGCTGCTGAAGAGTTAGGCGTTCCTGTTATCATTCAGCATGCAGAGGTTCATGAAAATTTAATCACCATGCAGGAGATCGGGCCGATCATGCTGGACTATGCAAAACGTGCTTCTGTTCCTGTCTGTGTTCACTTAGACCACGGCGCTTCTTTTGACTTATGCGTTCAGGCGATCCGTTTAGGATTTACTTCAGTTATGTATGATGCTTCTGCCAAAAGCTATGAAGAAAATTTTGAAGAAACAAAAGAAATGGTAAAAATCGCACATGCTGCCGGTGTTTCTGTTGAAGCTGAATTAGGCCACATCTTTACTTCTGCCGTTGGAGGCGGCGAAGGCAGAGGAGCTGTAGGCGCAGATGATTTTGAATCTTTGGAAGACTGCTATACTGATCCTGATACAGCAAAAGCATTTGTGGAAGGAACTGATGTTGATGCACTTGCCATCTCCTTCGGTACAACCCACGGCGTTTATCTAACAGAACCAAAGCTTGATTTAAACCGCATTACAGAAATTAAGAATAAGATTGATATTCCATTTGTTATGCACGGAGGTTCCGGCGTATCTGATGAAGACTTTAAGACTTCTATCCAAAATGGAATCACTAAGATCAACTACTATACATACAGTGCCATGGCCGGAGGCAACAAAGTCCGCGAATTTATCAATGCTGCAGGGGATGAAAAAGTATTCTTCCATGATATTATCGCTGCCGGAAAAGAGGCTATGAAAGAAAATGTAAAAGCTGCAATGAAAGTTTTTGCAAGCAGCATCTTAGACTAAATCAGGTAACTCTAACTCATTTTTATTGGTTGGGCATCCGCGTTTTCGCGGGTGTCCTTTTTTATTTCATAGGGCAGGCAAAAAAATACAGCCGGTCTTTCCGGCTGTATTTTTCCTCTGTTTCCGTTTTATTAAATTTCGTCTTCTTCTGTATTCTGGCTCTGCTGTTTCACCATATCCGCATACATGTCATGCAGCAGGATTGGCGGCTGATTTCCAACCTCCACACATTCTGCACACAGAGAATCCAGATCCATTCCGTCTCTCATCATCACTGCCTGGACAACCATTGCCATGTTCATTCCCGCAATAGCTTTGATATTGTCTTTCTTAGAAAAGCAGCGCATCACTGTATTTGAAGGGGTTCCTCCCAGAATATCCACAAAGATCAAGACCCCGTCTCCGTCATCCAGCTTGTCCATTGCAGCGGTGATCTTCCCTTCAAATTCGTCAACCCCGTCTCCATGATATAATCCGACAGTTTCAACCTTTTCCTGCTTCCCTGCAATCAGTTCCACTGCACTTAACAGCCCTTCTGCAAATCCTCCGTGTGTAGCAATTAAAATACCAACCATTTTTATCCTCCTTGATGATACATTGTTTGTTAGTATTATTATACTATATCTTCGAATACATTACAACTGGTAATATAAATATATTACCAGTTGTAATGTATTTTTTATTTAGAACTGATTTTTGCTTTTGTCATATTATATATAAAACAATAAAATAAAAGGATTTCATATGCATCTTATATCTATCATTTTATTTTCGATTTCTGCTAATATTGATGCTTTTTTCCTGGGTGCAGCCTACGGCACAAAGGGATGCCGGTATCATATTTTAGATAATATCACAATTTCTTTTCTCACCTCTATAGGAACTTTTGTTTCCATGTTTCTGGGAACATGGCTGGTGAGCATCCTTCCGATTTCCACTGCAAATACATTCGGATGTCTGATCATTATATTTCTCGGTGTTTGGATGATGATGGATTATTTCTTCAAGAAAAATGTACCGGATGAATTGACAGAAAAAGAAGAAAAAGCTTTGGCTTCTCCCCGTACGAAATGGCACTCCATGCCGATTGCTTCCCTGATTGCCCTTTCTATGGCTCTGACTTTAAATAATCTTGGGCTTGGCTTTGGTGCCGGAATCACAGGCCTAAATCCGTTTCTCACTTCAATTCTTACGTTTTTCTTCAGCCTGTTTTTCCTCACTGCAGGTATGGCTGCGGGAAAGAAATTTCTTTCTGACATTTTTGGAAAATATGCCGTGCTGATCTCCGGTCTGCTCATCTTAATTTTAGGCATATACGAATTATTTATATAATGAAAAATAAAAAAATTGCCCATACTAGTCTATGAGGTGATAAAGATGTCTTATGTTTCTCCTGAGCTTCGTCCAAAATTTGAAACGCTCAGCATTGAATTAAAGGACGCAATTCTGAAACGCGGTGTAAAATTATATACGGTCCATGACCTGATCCGCGTGCTGGAAGAAATCGTTGCAGAGTCAGAGGGTTAATCCCTGACTCTGCAGTTCTTTTCTGCTTCTCTGTATTACTTTTTCTTTTATTTGGAGATAATAAAATACACAGGAAAAGGAGGTTATCATGAAAAAAGCAAGAGGCGATGAAGAAATCAATACCATACCGAAAGGTTCCTATGAAGCCGGGATTACCAACCATGCATTAAAGAAAAGCAATGATGTCTTGTCAGACGATTCAAGAACAGATGCTCAGGGAAATGGATACCCAACAGATGAGGAATCAAATAAAAAGTAATTCTAAGCAAAAAGGCCCAATTCGTTGGGTCTTTTTGCTTTGTATCCATTGTATGGTATAATTGTATAATATAAAATACAACAGGGATCAAATCAATTTTAAAACACGGGGAGGATTTACTTATGCAAAAGAAAATTTTATCTATTTTTTTAACCATTATTCTATTAATTACACTAATCCCATCTAATACAGTGGAAGCCAAAAGAAAAAAATTAAACAATATGTCAGCCAAACAAATTGTTAAAACTTTAGAAAAAGCAGATTATCCTATCTTTGGCAAAAAGTATTATAAAAGTGGAAATGACATTTATTCCAAATATAAATCGCGTGCTACAATAGTTAGTTTCGGTTTTGACGGAGACGTTGAAGGAACTATTAGAACTTATTATTCTGTTTCTGCGGCAAAAAAAAGATATAAATACATTAAGTCATATGATGACACTGTATTAAAGCAACGTGTATACAGAATTGGGAAAGTTGTAATAAACGTTGACTATGACATGCCTTCAAAACACTGGAAAAAAATAAAATCAGCATTAAAATCAATGTATAATGGCAAAAAAGTTAAAAATTATCCATTAAAATTGAGCCGAAAAAAAATAAAAATAGATATCAATAACGGAATAGGGGAAGATTTATATTTAGAACCTGGGGCATATGGCAAAGTTAAATGGAGTATTAGCAATAAAAAAATTGCCAAAATACAAAAAAATGACATTATAGGGATAGATATAATCCCTAAGAAAATAGGAACGTGTACTGTTACGGCAAAATACAAAAAAAAGAAATATAAATGTAAAGTGACAGTGTACCAACGCCCAGATAGAAATTTTTAACTAAATAAAAAACAGCCTGGCGGCAACCAGACGGCGAGAATATAACTCCGATGAAATTTCATACCGGAACAGGGAGGGTGAAGTCTGCGGAATCCTCATGGATATTATCCCAAACGCTCTCAAACAGCAGCAAATTGAACGAGAAAAATGTGGCCCATTGTAGACTCGCTGGTTCCTGAAACGGATCAAGATGGATGGAAAGAATCATGCCAGACCTTAAAATACGGTAATTAGGTCATCAAGAAGCTGTACAAACAACTTCTTGATAAAGAACAGTTCTGGAACATCGAAAGATACCATTTTCATATGCTCCGGCATCATACTACAAAGGAGACAAACAAGCGTACCGTAGACACATTTGAACGAGCATTAAAAAAGGACCTATGATGGTCCTTTTTATTTTCCCACATTAATTTACGTGGGAAAGATATGGGAAAATCAATGAAAAAGCTAATTATTTTTAACAACAAAAAAAGCTAGGAAATAGCTTATTTCCTAGCTTTCTAACAGGGGCAGAAGGACTTGAACCCTCGACCTGCGGTTTTGGAGACCGTTATTCTACCAACTGAACTATGCCCCTATACAGCAAAAAGATAAAAAATACATTTTATTTTTTATCCCGCTTTTCTACATTTATGTACCTTCAAAACTACATACAGAATCTCTCATCAAACCTCTTCCTTACCTTCTTTCTTGGTTAAAGCCTCGACCGATTAGTAACAGTCAGCTCCATACGT
>NZ_JAGZSD010000031.1 GCF_018381315.1 Anaerostipes sp.
CGCCTCACATTCCCTGGAAAACAGGGGATGCTTATAAAATGGATTGATTCTTGGATGGGGAGACTGTTCAATATACTTGTAGCCCCAGTCTGCCACCTGATGTACCATCCGGTTGATATCCATCTGCTTTGCCAGAACGTCAACATCAAATGCTATCTTCATTTTTATTCCCCTTCCTAATTATAAAAATCCGGTTTTTCTTCCATTTCAATTTTTACAACAGTCTGAGTATCCCGTGCCTTGGATGCAGCTTTTGCCGTTACCTGTCCTACATATCCGTCCCATGCTGTCGGTCCGTCCACACGCCCTTCTTTTGTTGAATTAATCCATTCCTGAATTTCTACGTTATACGCATCAACAAATCTTGTTGACCAGTCGCTGTGGATTGCATGTCCGCGGACAGCATTAGCACATACCTCGATATTAGACGGTTCCGGAAGATTTAAAATTGCATCTTCACAGCATACTTCACATTTGATGTCATAGCAGTGTCCTGTATTAACGAATGCCTCTACGTCAATCCTCACCCCTGATTTCGTAGTCAGAATCATAACCTGCGGGTCCATCAGATTTGCATGAGTTCTTCTTGTGTTTTTTGCAAATACAACTTCTGCAGTATCGTAATCCTCATCAAGCAGCCAGCGCAGCACATCAATCTCATGAATCATGGAATTTTCTACTGCCATCGGTGTATCATAACTTTCATCTACGGCAGGATTCCTGTGTGCACAGTGCAGAAGAAGCGGCTCTCCATATGTACGGTTTTGGATAGCTTCTTTTAATTGACGGTATCCATGGTCATATCTTCTCATAAATCCAACCTGGACAAGTTTCTTTCCTCCTGCAATCTCTGCCTCAACGATTCTTTTGCAGGCTTCTGCTTCCGGTGCCAATGGTTTTTCGCAGAATACAAAGATGCCCGCCTTAATCGCAGCCATAACATACTGCTCATGATATGGATCAATCGTTGTAACGATAACTGCATCAATCTTTCCGGAAGCGATCATCTCTTCTCCGTCTTCATAAAAATCACATCCGTATTTCTCTGCAACCTGTTTCCCGAATTCTGTATTTACATCTGAACATGCTGTCACTTTACCGCCCTGCAGCTGATCATTGATTCGTTCAATGTGTGTCCTTCCGATTGCTCCGACTCCAACAACTCCGATTCTCAATTCTTTGTTATTCATAGTTCGTACTCCTTCATAATGTTTGTTTTAGTGTTATTTATAAAGAGCTCGTGCTCTTAACTTATGATTTTATTATATCAGCTTTTTTATAAAACACAATAAACAAATCACACAAGAATTCAACATGATTATTGGTACTTTTGCACACTACTATGATTTTTCATCCATTCGTCCCATATAAAATTTCAATTTCAACGCTTATTTTTAATTCATTTTATGTTTATACAAAGAGCTCGTGCTCTTTTTTTCAGCATTGTTATATTTTAGAAGAAAACAGATACGTTTTTTAGGGGCTTCTGAAGGAAGTCCCTATATAATAAAAAAGAAACCCCGGAATCTGCTTTTAAAATTCCAAGGTATCCTTCTATTCAATACATTCTTTTAATATGATCTTCATCTCTGTATATAAATGCTTGCGGGGAGGCTTCTTTTCATAGATCAGATAATCCATCATCACATCCAAAGCCTGTCCGCCCTGCTTTTTCAGCTCTGTGGCAATCGTTACATCCACAACTTTCTCCTTGACCAGTTCCAGCACTTCCGGATAATCTTCATAACAGATGACTTTGACATCTTCCCTTTTCTCCTGTCTCAGCACTTTCCCTACTTCTTTGACCCCTCCGCATGTAATAAAGATGCCGTCCAGTTTTTTCTCTTTGTCCAGCAGATTCTTTGTCTCCTGCACAATAATCGCAGGATCTTCGTCTGTACGGATGCTTTTCAGCATATGGATTTTGGGATACTCTTTTTCCAGAAGCCCTCTGAATCCGCCCTCTCTTTTGTCAAAAAAGAAAGACTGCCTGGCATCTCCGTCACTGGTAAAAACTGCAACACTGCCTTTCCCGTTCAGAAACTCTCCCATAAGCCTGCCTGCAACTTTGCCTGCCCTGGAACCATCCTGTCCGATAAAACAAAACCTCTGGCTTCCTTTTATATCAGAATTGACCGTTACCACCGGTATCTTCATACTCATACAATAGTTGATGGCGTGAACAATCTCTTCCGAGTTGATCGGGCTTAAAATAATCCCGTCAACCTTTTCCTCTATCATCTGATGAATCAGTTTCAGCTGTCCGTTGATGTCAGGATATATGACACTGTGATAATCCAGCTGTATATCAAAGGACTGATAAGAGCCAAGCGCTCTGCGAATCCCTTCCCTGACAATTTCTTCAGCATCAACCTTCAGCAGTATAATGCCGATCCTTATAGTCTTTTTCTGCATTTTCAGAGCCTGCCCGATGGGATTTGGTTTATACTCATATTTATCAATGATCCCCTGGACCCTCTGTCTTACTTCTTCACTGACACCCTCACGGTTATGCAGTACTTTGTCAACCGTTGACCGGTGCACCCCGGCCATCTCAGCAATCTGTTTAATCGTAATCTTCATGCCCGCTCCCTCAATCTTTGTTCCGACTTACTTTAAATCTAGTATACCTCATTATACCAAAAAAATCTAATCCTGCCTGATAAAAAACAGGACAAAGTTCAGATCATAAAACATTATCATGACTTACCAATTGCTTCTTTTCAATTTACTCATAATATACTATAATAGAACAAAGCTTTTATTTTTATGGCCTGTCTGAGCCAAAAACTAAAATAAACGAGAGGGAGTTTTTATATGCGCACAAAACGAATTGACGAAATAGAACAATATATTACAAAAGAAAAATCGGTTTCTTTAGATACTTTATGCGAAGTTTTCCAGGTCTCCAAAAATACGATCCGACGAGACATTGACACTCTTGCCAAATCAGGAAAGATAAAAAAAGTATATGGAGGCGTCACCTTAAATGACACACTTCCCTCTAAAAAACTTCTTCCGTTTGCAGAGCGCCATGAAAAGTTCGTAGAAGAAAAAAAGGCAATCTGCCGCCTTGCAGCCGACCATATTGAGGACGATGATATTATCTATATTGACACAGGAACAACCTGCCATAATATTGTCGATTATATCTCAGAGAAGCGCTGTACCATTATCACCAACAGCCTGCAGGTTTCCCTGAAAGCTCTTCCGTATGAGAACCTGACTGTTATTTCCCTTCCGGGTTATTTGAAAAGAGAAACCCTCTCTTTTGTAGATGTTAAAATTTCTGAATATCTTCAGACCTTTAACATCGGCAAAGCTTTCATGGCATGTACGGGTCTTTCCATAGAAAACGGCCTGACAAACGCTTCCGAGGAGGAATACCGGGTAAAAGAGGCTGTTGTCTCAAACAGCATGCAGCGTTATGTGCTGGCGGATCACTCAAAGTTCGGCATATTCTCTCTGATGACTTACTGCCCGCTGGAAAAAATCAATTATATCCTCACCGACCGGCTGCCCCAGGAAGAATATGCAGATTTCTGCCGGTCCAACTCCATCACTGTGGAAACTATAGAGTAAATTTTTCTCCACTATCTCCAGTCGACTCTGGAAAGGCCTCCTTCCGATAGTGAAGAAAAATTTTTCACTGAGCTGTCTCAATTAATAATCAAAAAACAAAAGCAGGGAGAAGCAAAACTTTTCCCTGCTTTTGTTTTTTATAGGTTCCGTATTCAGCACAGTATGCCATCTTTTTATTTTCTGGCTATTGCTTTTTTCGCACTTTCTGCAATTTGATCTGCAGTCATGCCAAATGTCTTTTTCAGGTATTCTACATCTCCCACTTCTCCGAAGCGGTCTTTTGCTCCGACTCTCTCCAGCGGAACACAGGCATTTTCACAAAGGACTTCTGCAACTGCTGAGCCAAGCCCATTGATAATGTTATGATTTTCTGCCGTCACAATGGCACCGGTCTTCTGGGCAGCTTCTACAACAGCTGCTTTGTCTATAGGTTTGACCGTAAACATATTGGAAACTGCGGCGCTGATTCCTTCTTTTTCAAGCATTTCAGCTGCTTTTACCGCTTCTGCCACCATAATTCCTGTTGCAAAAATCGTCACATCCTTACCGTCTCTCACCTTAGCGGCTTTTCCGATTTCAAAGGTAGATCCCTCTTCAAAGATTTTTTCACATTTCTTTCTGGAAAGGCGAAGGTAAAACACGCCGTATTTATCTTTCGTCTGACGCACCATATCTTCTAACATAATAGAATCTGTCGGCTCGATGATGGTGACCTCCGGAATACATCTCATCATTCCCATATCTTCAAGAGGCATATGAGTTCCTCCGTTTAAGGACGCTGTGACTCCCGGATCAGATCCTATAATTCTTACATTCAGCTTTGCATACGCTGCTGATACGAACACCTGATCCATAACACGTCTGGATGCAAATGTTCCAAAGGTGTGCACAAATGGGACCAGCCCTGTAGCAGACATTCCTGCTGCAACTCCGACCATATTTGCTTCCTGGATTCCGCAGTTAATTGCTTTATCCGGATGGGCTTTCCAGTATTTTGCCATCCCGATACTGTTCATCAGGTCAGCATCCATATAAATAACCCTGTCATCTTTAGACTGCATATCTTCCATGACCTGGGCAAACACACTTCTCATTTCCACTGCTTCTGTTTCTATTTTCTGGCAGACCTTGTACATAACTATCCCTCCTATCTTAATTCCTCTATCTCTTTTTTAAGGCGCTCAACCGCTTCCTGTATCTGTTCTTTTGTAAATGTCATGTGGTGATTATACAAGACACCTTCTGCAAAAGAGCATCCATGCCCTTTTTCTGTATTCAGTATAATCATTGAAGGTCTGTCACCTGCATTCCGCTTTGCATCTTCGATGGCGTCAATGATATCCTTATGATTATGTCCGTCACATTCCAGGCTGTACCAGCCGAAATCCTCGAACTTTTTCCGCATATCCCCCATCTCGCATACATCTTTTGTATATCCGTCAAGCTGCTTTTTGTTGTAATCTACAAAGGCAATTAAGTTGGAAACTTTCTGCTGTGCCGCAAACATTGCACCTTCCCAGACCTGTCCTTCCTGGCTTTCTCCGTCGCCGAGCACCAAGTATGTATAACAGTCTCTTCCCTGATACTTATTTCCCCATGCTGTTCCGATGGCTGTTGACATTCCCTGTCCCAGGGATCCGGTCGTCATGTCCACTCCCGGTGTCAGATTCCGGTCGCAGTGGCTTGGAAGAAATGTTCCCGGCTGGTTGACCTTCTGAAGGTCCTTCACATCAAAATATCCTTTTAAAGCAAGCGCTGCATAAACTGCCGGTCCGCAGTGTCCTTTTGATACAACCAGCCAGTCTCGGTTTTCCCATCCCGGATCTTTTGGATTGATCTGCATAACCTCTCCATATAACACAGCCATCAGGTCTGCCATGGACATCACTCCTCCGATATGCCCGGCACCGATCTTCTCCAGTGCCTCGACTGCTGCAATACGGATTTCTTTTGAAAATATAGCTAAATCTTTCAATTCTGTTGACATTATAGATTCCCCCTTACTCTCCGAATACTGCTCTGTAATCTGCTTTAAATTTTTCTATCCCCTGGTCTGTAAGAGGATGTTTTGTCATTTGTTCCAACACTCCATAAGGTACAGTTGCGATGTCTGCCCCTGCTAATGCGCAGTCAATGATATGGATCGGATTTCTTACGCTGGCACAAATAATCTCTGTATCCAGCCCGTGAACCTGAAACATCTCTGCAATGGTGCGGATAAGATCCACGCCAGTCTGTGAAATATCATCCAGGCGTCCCAAAAATGGTGATACATATTCAGCTCCTGCTCTGGCTGCCAGCAGAGCCTGGTTCGGAGAAAATACAAGCGTTACATTTGTCTTGATCCCTTCCTTTTTCAGGACTTTAACTGCCTTAAGACCTTCTGAAGTCATAGGAATTTTGACAACCATGTTCGGATGGATTGCAGCGATTTCTCTGCCTTCCTTTATCATGTCTTCTGCTTTTTCTGTAGTAGCTTTGACTTCTCCGTTGATCGGTCCTTCCACAATCGATGTGATCTCTGTAATGACTTCTTTAAAATCTCTTCCTTCCTTGGCGATCAAAGACGGGTTTGTTGTCACCCCGCAGATAATTCCCATGTCGTTTGCTTTTTTAATATCCTCTACATTTGCTGTGTCAATAAAAAATTTCATTCTTTCTTCCTCCTGTTTTAAAATAATTCCTTATAGATTTTTAACACTCTCTCTTCGTCTAACGGAACGAAATTATTGCCCATCAGGCGTCCCTGTGTTGTCATAACGCTTTCTGTAAATGCCTCCAAGTCCTCTCTTGTCACTCCGTACTCATGCAGTGCCTTTTTCGGCAGGATATTGTTGAGCAGCTCTTCCAGCTTGTCATACACTTCTTTTGTACTGCATCCCAGAAGTTCTGCTATGTATTGGTTCAGCACGGCGATCTCTCCGTCCTGCCGGATTTCCATATAGTTCTTTAAAACCCCGGTAAAGACTGCATAATTGCTTTCGCCATGTGCCACGTGGTAAGTTCCGCCCAGCGGATAACTGAGTGCATGGACAGCTGCACATCCCGCAGTTCCAAAGGCAAGCCCTGCGTAATTGCTGGCGATCAGGAAGTCTTCTATCAGCTCTTTCCTGGCATCCTGCCCTTCTTTGACTATTGTCTGAAATCCCCGGATGATCATTTCAATCGCTTTGTAGCCAAACAGCTTTGTATATGGTGTCGCTTTTGGAGACAGGCTGGATTCCACCGCATGGACAAGTGCATCAATAGAACTGGCGGCAAAAACCGGAAAGGGAAGTCCTTTCAGCAGTTCAGGAATCAAAACTGCACTGTCCGCAAACATAGCCTCTCCTGTGAGCCCCATCTTAACTCCCAGACGAGTACGGTTGATAATAGAAATATTTGTGACCTCACTTCCGGTTCCGCAGGTCGTAGGGATAATCACCAGAGGACGTTTTTTCTCGGTGACAGGCAGTTCATATAAATCATCCACAGATTCCCCGCTGGTAATCGCAAGAATCTTTGCAATGTCTATGATGGTTCCGCCTCCGATGGCAATGATTCTTCTGCATCCTTTTTTCATGGCATCGGCAATAATGGCATCCACCATCACATCCGTGGGTTCTCCCTGGCCGTATTGTTCCTGGAAAATCGTATCTACCGGCAGGCCAAGCTTTCCGAAATACGGTTCATATATATATTCATTTGTTAAAATAAGGTCCCCTGATTTTAATTCAAAAGCTTCTGCAAACTCTCTGCATGTTTTGAATTTAAATAATGATGGCCTGAAGATTATCTGTTCCATAAGCATTTCCTTTCTTTTTCCTGACATCTGACATTCTGCTGCATCTGTTTTCAGATAATCACCGACTATCTGAATTTGTCTTAATTATAGCGTTGAGGCGGAACCATTACATTCAGATTATTGTGCTGTTTTACCTCTTTATTGCACAAATTTCCGTTATTTTTTCTATCTTCTTCAATATCTTGCTTTTTAAGAAAAGACAGCAAAAAAACTCCTTGAATACACAGGAATCCAGTGTCACAGCAACTCCCCCAAACACAAAAAAAGCCGTATGAACGGTTTAACATTCATACAGCATTTTTTGTTTAGGAGGGGCTGATACATAATCTTATTACATCATTCTTCTGATTACTGTAATTCTGAAACTTTTACCCAGCGGTGTTCTTTCGCTGATTTTTCCATAGCAGCAAGAATGGTATCTACATAATGACCATATGCTATGTCAATCTTCACATCATGGCCATCTGTAATGGCAGTGAGAATATCATGTGCCTGAATTGCCATAACATCACCATAAGAAATTCCCAGTTCATCTGTACCGCAGAAGTTTGCATAATCACCATTCCGTGTATTGCCTTTTATGGTCTTATAACCGCGCTCGTTTGGCTTACAGTCATTAGAGTAATACATCAAATCATTAATATGTGATAATTCAAATTTCACAGAGCCCTTGCTGCCCTGGATCTCATAGGCGAGACTGTCCGGTCTTGCCACAGAAACACGGCTGGAAGACATGGAACCGATACGTCCGTCTTCATATTTTACAATCACATAAATCTGGTCATCTGTGTCAATCTCAACTGTCTTTGATAAATCTTTGCTGTCCGGACGCTCTTTGTAGACAGTATCCCAGGAAGCAAACACTTCTGTGATCTCTTTTCCGACAATCATGTCAGAAAGACTTACAACATGTGCTGTCAGATCACCCAGTGAACCAGTGCCGGCAATCTTCGCCATCTGTCTCCATGTAGCCGGTGTTTCCGGATCTGCACAGTAAGAGCAGTCAAATTCTCCGCGGAATGTAACAAACTCACCCAGATCCCCATTGTCCATTAAATCTTTTGCTAATACATTAGCAGGGCATTTGGTATAAATAAAATCCACAAGAGTTTTTACGTTATTTTTCTTAACGGCATCAACCATTGCCTGGCCGTCTTCCAGATTATTTGCCATTGGTTTTTCACAAAGAATGTGTTTGCCTGCTTCTGCCGCAGCTATGGCAATCTCTGCATGTGTAAAGTTCGGTGTGGCTATAACCACAAGATCTACTTCAGGATCATTGATAACGTCTTTCCAATCTGTTGTAACTTTTTTATATCCAAACCGTTCTGCTGCCTCTTTTGCCGCATTCTCATTGATATCTGCAACAATTTCAAAAACCGGAAGAACATCGTGATATGCCTGACGAACATTTGTCATACCAATAGAATGGTAGATTCCCATCCAGTTTGCCCCGATTAATCCTACTTTAACTTCTTTCATAGATTTTTCCCTTTCTAATTTTAAATTTTATATCCAATGCTTTTCAGAAAATCCACACTCGCTTTTACATTCGGCAGACTGTTTTCCACATTTCGCGGATCACATTCCTGCTCAATCGTTATGTATCCGTTATAATTGATCTCTTTCAGCACATCTGCAACTGCATTATAATCAATCATTCCCTGGCCGATCGGACACATTGATCCTCTTGCACATCCGTCAAAGAACCGAATATGTTCCTGCATGATCTCATTGTATACTTTCGGATCGATGTCCTTGAAATGTACATAATCTAAGCGGTCCTTATACTTTCTCAGCCACTCGATAGGATCAAGCCCCGCATACTGCAGATGCCCTGTATCTAATACAAAGCCTGCAATATCATTCGGAATATCTTCTGCAAGACGGTCTATCTCATCGCCGAATTCAATATATCCTCCGCAGTGCGGATGCAATACCGGCCTGACGCCATAACTGTTTGCACGTTCAGATAAGCCCTTAAAATGTCTCATCATCTGATCCCAGTCTTTATCACTAAGTCTTGGTGCCTTGTCTGAATGACCGGCTGCAAAGTCTCTTTCGTCATGTCCCCAGTCCATAATGGTCATGTATGGAGTCGGCCTGCGCTGTCCGTCCTCAACCGGCAGAGGCGGCAATTTCGTAATCAGATTGCATATTCCGTCTACCTGTTTCAGCAGTTTTTCATAATTCTCTTCACTGAGCATATCGTCAAAAATAGTACCTGCAACGATTGATAATTGATTTTTATTTAATTCCTCGGTCACATGCTCCACATCATCTGTGGGAATCCATCCGTTTGGTCCAAGCTCAATTGCGCGGTAACCTGCTTCATGAGCCTCGCTCATTACCCTCTGCCAGGTAGGAAGATTTGGATTTGTGATATCATCCACTCCCCAGCAGCACGGTGCTCCGCATATATTTATACCCATACCGTCATTCCTCCTAATATAACATCTTTTTATTCGTCTACTTCAGATATTTTTACAGGCCGTCCCTCTTTTAATGACTTATTAGCTGCTGCAGCCATTAAAACCGGGTATAATCCGTCTAAGTCTGTTACCTCAGGTGTCTTGTCATTCACCACTGCATCTGTAAAAGCTTTCATTTCAGCGATAAATGCCTGTGTATAGCGATCCCACATTACCTGATATGTTGCACTGGATGTCACTCCGTCCTTACGTGAAACAGCAACTGTATTCGGAAGATCGTTTTCATCCTGTACCGCACCTTCAGATCCTAAAACTTCAATACGCTGATCATAGCCGTAAACTGCCTGTCTGCTGTTATCAATAACACCGATCGCACCGTTTTCAAATGTCAGTGTCACCAATGCCGTGTCAACATCTCCTTCAGCTCCGATGGCCGGATCAATCAGAACCGCACCTTTCGTATAAACCTCTGTTGCCTCACATCCTGCCAGGAAACGGATCATGTCAAAATCGTGAATCATCATATCATAGAAGATACCGCCGGAATGTTTCACATAGTCAATCGTAGGAGGCTGCGGATCGCGGGATGCAATTTTAATAATATGCGGAGTTCCGATTTTGCCTTCACGGATAGCATCATGCACTGCACGGTGGTTATGATCAAACCGGCGGTTAAATCCGATCTGAAGCTTTACTCCCGCTTTCTTTACTGCTTCCAGAGCAGATTTCACACGCTTCACATCATGATCCACAGGTTTTTCACAGAAAATATGCTTTCCTGCCTCTGCTGCTTTTACAATATAGTCTGCATGTGAATCTGTGGATGAACAGATCAAAACTGCTTCAATTTCAGGATCGTTAAAAATGCATTCCACATCTTTGGTTACCACCGGAATTCCAAACTGGTTCACGAAAGCTTCATTTTCTTCTGTCAGATAAGGATCTGCTACAATTTTTATCTCCATTTCACGGACTGCTGTGCTGATATTTTCGATATGTACCTTGCCAATACGTCCTGTTCCAATAATTGCTACTATCATTTTATTTCTCCTTCCTTGTATCAGTGTAAATACTGATTGGTTGTATGGTTGTATTACAGAACTGCTTCTTTTAAGATCTTAATATCTTCTTTTAAAAGTTCATATGGACTGCTGCCCATTGTACGAAGCGGCAGCTGATCATAATAGTTTTCCAAAAGATAATAGCCGGAAAAATCGTGATTTTTCAGCCATTCAACTGTCTCGTAAAAACCGGAATCACCGGTTCCAAGCAATCCGCCGCTCATTGCGTTGTTTCCGTCTTTCACGTGAAGCTGGTTACACATATATGGATAAAGTCCTTCTAATATTTCGATCTCGTTATATCCTTTAAAGAGGTAATAATTCTGGCTGTCAAAATACAAGTAAAAATTTTTACGGTCCACCAGCTCTGCCATTTCCTTAAACGCATCCGGTGCCATCGTATTCTCGCTGGCCACAGAGATTCCGTTTTGCCCGGCTTCATCACACAGATACTGGAATGCCCGGACACTATGCTCCAGATCTTCCTTGGATTTCACTTCACTTGCAGCAAAACCCGGTACCTGGATGATCTTTACTCCCAGAGCCTTTGCTGTTGCAACCGCACGCTTCAGAAGATCCCATACAATGTCATACTCTTTTGTATCCTTCCTTGCATGCATCGGAATATTGTCGAAGTCATTTAATGCAATGGCACAATATTCAATTCCATATTTCTGCTGTTCACTCAGGTAAATCTTCTGCATTTCAGGGTGTGTGATCGGGTAATCATTTTCGTAAAGGCCAATCTTTAATGATATGGCATCCAGTCCGACAGATGCTGCGATTTGTGTCGCATATAATCCTGATCCCGGAAGTCCCCAGTCACAAATACCTAATTTAATTTTTCCCATATAAATGCTCCTTTCTGTGATGCTACTCCATCTCCATTGCTTCACGTTCTGCAAGTTCCTTTACAATCTGCGGATAAATCTTATCAAGCTTATAGAGCAGCAGGACAATGACTGCGACGCCCCATATAGCAATCGGACCAAATTTATAGATTGCCATAATCATATCTTTTGCCGCCTGAGGCTGAACTGCTCCTCCGGCATTGGAACTTATATATCCGGCACTTGTCAGCAGCATACTGATCAAAGCACTGGTCAACCCTGTACCAACCTTAAATCCAAGAGATCCTCCGCCAAAAACAAGGGAATCCTGTCTGATATTAAATTTCCAATAACCATATTCGATGACATCTCCCATCATGCTGAATACCAGAGCCGTCAGCGGCGCCTGTCCGATTCCACGCAGAATGGTAATAAACAATGCCCATTCAAAACTTTGTGCATTTGCCATAAATGCGACTTGTGCAGCAACTGCAAGAATACATCCTGCCAGAGAAAGATCTCGTTTGTTAAATCTCTTCAGCAGCAGCGGACATATGATTGCCCCGCCTATCAATGTAAGATTTTCCGCAAGATACAGAGTACTGTACATCCATGTGGAATTTCCAAATATGTATTTACAGTAGTATGGCATATCGGTTCCAACTAAGGTTGCGTGAATACAGGTGATACTCCAGAGAATGAGTGTGGCCCAGAAATACGGATTTTTAACCAGCGCGGCAAGATTCTTTTTAAATCCAACTTTTGCTTTAGAAACCTTTTCCGGCATTTTTACATTTTCTTTACATTTTGAAAAGCTGAAAATCAACAGGACAAATGCGATTGCACACCACATGATCATTGCTTTCACCCATGCGGAACGGTCGTTGCCGAACAGCTTCACAATAGGCATTGAAAATGTTACAGAAATCAAACGCCCTACCGGCGCCAGTGCCATACGGACAACAGAGAGCATATCGCGTTCATGGGAAGATCTGGTCATCATCGTTGACAGTGAACCAAGCGGTACGTTCAGTGCTGTGTAACAGATTGTGGTACAAAGATTATACGTAACGAAGATATACCAAAACTGAATTGTTACAGAGGTCTGAGGTACTGTGAAAAGTGCCACCGAAGTAATAACATAAGGTATTGACATCCATAAAAGCCATGGGCGGGACTTACCCCAGCGCGATTTCGTTTTGTTTACAATGACTCCCATGATAACATCAGATGATCCGTCAAAAAGTCTTGAAATCAACATGACCAATCCCACTGTTGCAAATGGAATTCCTGCATAGTCCGTATAAAAAAGTGTCAGCAGTGTATTAATCATGCCATATACTATATTGCACGAAGTATCAGCACATCCATAAGCAATTCTGGAAATCCATGGGATCTTAACAAAACCGCTTTTTTCTAACCTTTCTTCCGTTTCATCCTTCTGCTTTAAGTTTTCCAATTTTCCACTTCCTTTCAAAAATCAATTTATTAATATCTATATCATTCATGAATGTTTGTATCTTTATTATAAGAAAAGAGCCCCCGAATAACTATCAATTTCTTGCTGGATTATTCCGCTAATTACCTGGATCTCCGGGCAAACTTACTGTTTCTTGCTTTCTTCCTGCCGTATCATATTTATACGCAAAAAAATACCACGGAAAGGCAAAAAAATATATCTCCTATTTCGTCAGCCTGTATGGATCAACCGCTGACAATAGAAGATATATTTAAAACTTTTTGACTTTCTTTGGACCTCCACAAAACTCCTATAATTTTGCCTGATTTTTTTCTATATATGAGATAATGAGATCTGCAGCCTTTTCCGGCGTCACTGTCCCCATATTTATCATCATGTCATAAATCTGAGGATCTCCTATTTCTCTTCCTGTGTGCATAGAATAATATGCCCTGCGCTGTTTCTCTATTTTATTAAGCTCTTTCAGTGACATATGATTATATTTCTCTTTGGCACGCTGTGCTCTGAATGCATCATCCGCATATGTATAAAAAGAATAGCGCCGCGGATAATTCTCCAATATAAAGTCTGCACATCTTCCCAGGAAAATTGCGCTTCCTCTGTCCGCCAGCTTTCTCATGATCACAGACTGCTGGAGAAACATCTGATGATTGTCCGTAACCTGATGTGCATCTCTCGGATAAAATGCATTTGATCCGAAGGTGATCCTTCCCGGCTTATAAGACATTTTATTTAAAGTTTGATAGTCCATTTCTTCCATTCCCATTTTTGATGCCGCTTCCATCAGAATTTCCCGATCAAAATATGGTACACCCAGTTTTCTGGAAAGCCATTCGCATACTTCCCGCCCTCCGCTTCCATATTGTCTGCTGACTGTAATAATTGTATGTTCAAGCATAATACTAAATCCTCCCATCGTTATCATTTTTTACAGAATCATATTTATTATAAAATGTACATTTCAGATTACCACTGTTATCTTGCTTTCTTCACTGTTATGGAACAGCAGAAAGGACAGAAGATTTTTCTCTATTATGAACAAAATCTCCTATCCTTTTACATCTTATATTTCTGCTCTTGTAACCTGTTTTACCCAGTTCCATTTTCTCAGATGAATTACTACCGGGATCGTTTTATATAATTGATCAGATTTTAAGAAAAAGAATACGGCCATCGGCGGACACTTTAATACAAATGCTGCAATTGCAGACAGCGGCACTACAATTCCCCACATACTGACCGTATTCATTTTCATACTGAAAGAAGTATCTCCACCCCCTCTGATGATCCCGTTGTCACAGGCCATTTGATAGGAGGTTCCCACTGTTGTAACCGCAAGCACACTCATAAACTGTAATGCCAGCTGATGTGCTTCAGAAGATATATGATAGAAACTGAGAATCGGCCCGCGGATCAAAAAAATCAATGATCCTGAGACAATCCCAATTGTTATAAAAATGACCTGAAGAGTATGCACCATTTCATGAAGCTTCTCCATGCTGCCTTCTCCTATTGTGCGTCCTATGGTCATACCGGAAGCACTTGCCGCTCCATAAGCGACTACCGATATAACCTGAAATACAATGGTCGCTATGGAATTTGCCGCAATTGCCGCCGCACCCAGATGACCCAGTATGGCAGTCTGTATCATCTGTGCAATCCCCCACTGTGCCTGATTTAGAAGTACAGGAAACGATACATGAACATAATCTTTGATATAAGAGGAATTGATGTTTATTAATTTTTTAAGAGTCAGATTTAATTTATGTTCCCTGTATTTTAAATAAATAATAACAATCAGCAATTCTGCACAGCGGGAAACCAGCGTTGCAAAGGCGGCACCCCGGATCCCCAATTCAGGGAATCCAAAATTGCCATAGATTAAGCAGTAATTCAGACAGATATTAATAACCAATGTTGCAGCAGAAATAATATATCCTATAGACACAATGCCTATGGAGCGGAGAGAGGCAGTCAAAATATTTGTTGCTGTAAAGATAAGGTAAGTAAAACATATAATACGCAGATACCTCACTCCTTCTGCGATTACAGCCTGGTCATTTGTCAAAAGCCCCAACAGCTGTCCCGGCATGACAAGTGCAAAAACAAACATTACAGCAGCCATGCCCACTCCAAATCTCAGCGTTACACCAATAATATGGGGAATCGGCTCCAGTTTTCCTTTTCCCCAGTACTGGCTGCCAAGTACAACAGCACCTTCTCCCGCACCCACAACCAGCATCTGAAGCAGAAATTGGATCTGATTGCACAGAGCAGATCCTGACAGAGCAGTTTCGCTGTATGCACCCAGCATAAGATTGTCTGCAAGATTGACACTATATACCAAAAGATTCTGAAACGCCAAGGAGATTACTAAGATTCCAAAATATTTATAAAATGCTCTGTCTCGGATCAACGAACTCACCTTTCAGGGAAAAACTTGGCATCTTCCTCTGTTACCCAAGCATGTTCTTCTACAACCGTCGTTACAATGTTTTTGTCATCCTGCAGACGGATGCACCACAGATAGTATTCTGCGTATCCAGGTGCAGCAGCCTGTGAATGGGTCACGTTGCATGGCATTCCCGTCAGATCATTGTTCTTTACCTTATATGCATCATCACCGTATTCTGCCAGCCCATAACCATTTTCCGGAAGGAATTTGTAATAATACATTTCCGGCTCCACGTGCTGATGAGGCGGGTAGGAAGACCATTTTCCAGGGAAGTGCACCACTTCACCAATGAAGAAATTTGTCTCAGGACAGTTGGAACGGTCAAAGAATGTTCTTACCATTCTGGTGGAGCACTCGTTCATCTGTCCTGCACCGCGCTCCTCGTTTGCACACAGACAGTCTTCTGCACGAAGAAGCCTTGCCTCAAATGTTTTCTTATTTTCTGTACGGCAGACTGCAATCTCTGCTTTTTCAGACTGACATGTTATGGTAACTTTTGTGTTTTCCGGCACATGGAGCAGGATTGCTCCTTCATGGAAACAATCTTTTCTTTCTACTGTTTCCATCTTGCCTTCCCATGTAAATGTTACTTCTCCTGACAGGAGATCATATACGACTTCCTGTGCATAATCAAAATTCATGACATCTGTGTTTTCCATGGCCACAACACCATATTCCATTCCCATCATTTCAGGATGTTCCACCGCAGAAATCATCTCATTGTAGCCTTTTTCAAAAGGCTTTTTACTCGTATATTTCATTTTTTACCTCCATACTTTTAGTATAATCTTGCTTCTTCCAGTTTTTCATCAATTCTTTTTCTCGCTTCTTTTACTGCGTCAGATTTAGAGGTAGAAGCCACTCCGATATGCCACCATGATTCATAGCCTTCTGCCATAGTCTTTGGAAGCACTTTTGCGTCAATGATACAGCTGCATGTTTCTTTTTTCGCCGCCTTAACCGCTTCTCTGAATTCTTCAGAAGTTTTTGCCGTAAATGGTTTCATGCCGTAGCCTTCACCCACTTTTGCAAAATCAGTATAAACATAATTTCCATCCATCTTACCGGTTTCTTCATTTCTGTACCGCATTTCTGTAGCCAGACTGCCGACACCATTTCCCATCTGAAGGTTATTGATACATCCAAATGCTGTATTATCGAAGACAACCACTGTAATTTTCTGTTTTTCCTGAATTGCCGTTGAAATTTCTGAATTCAGCATCATGAAGGATCCGTCTCCAACCAGAGCATACACTTCCTGATCAGGAGCTGCCAGCTTCGAACCAAGAGCTCCGGCAATTTCGTATCCCATGCAGGACGCACCGTATTCCATGTTATATGTATCTTTTACATCTGTTACCCACAAACGTTCCAGGTCTGCCGGAAGGGAACCTGCTGCCGCAACAACGATAGCATCATCGTCAATCTCTTCCCTGAGGATTCCCACTGCATTGGATTCTGTAATGGTTCCTCCGATGTCCCGAAGATAATCGTTGATTATTTCCGGTGTCCAGGATGGTACACAAGGGACAAAATCCTCTCCGCTGTACTCTGCACTTAAAACTGAGAGACGTTCTTTTTCCCAGGTATCTTTGATTTCTTCAATCTCTGTTGTATAACCGCTCTTATATCCTTTGGCCCTTAAACGTTCCATGATAGCTTCCATAGTCACCTTTGCATCTCCCACACAGCGGGCTGCATCAAGTTTTTCAGCATGGAATTCTGAGGTATTGATGGCAAGTACTTTCACATCAGGATTGCGGAACAATACCCATTTAGAACCGGTTACAAAGTCATTGAATCTTGTTCCGACACCGATTACAAGGTCTGCATCTTTTGCCAAAAGGTTTGCTGCCAGGCCTCCGGTAACCCCAACTCCTCCTACGCTTAAATCAAAAGAATCCGGAAGTGCAGAATGACCTGCCTGTGTCTGGGATACCGGGATATTGAATTCTTTACAGAATTCCATCACAGTTTCTCCTGCCTCAGAGTATCTCACTCCGCCTCCTGAGATCATCAGCGGTTTTTTCGCATTCATAATCAATTCAACTGCATTTTCAAGCTCATACTCATCTGCACATCTTCTTGAAATATGGTGAACTCTTTTCTTGAAGAAAGATTCCGGATATTCAAAGCTTTCTCCCTGCACGTCCTGAGGAAGTGAGATCACAGCAGTTCCGCAGTCTGCTGAATCAGTGAGCACACGCATTGCATTGATCAATGCTGACATTACCTGCTCCGGACGTGTTACACGGTCCCAATACTTTGCAACCGGCTTAAAACAGTCACTTGCCGTAATCGTAAGATCTGATGCCACTTCCATCTGCTGAAGAACCGGATCCGGCTGTCTTGTAGAAAAACTGTCTGAAGGGAAAAGCAGCAGAGGGATATGGTTGATAGAAGCAGTCAGTGCAGCGGTTACCATATTTGCTGCCCCAGGTCCGATAGATGATGTACAGGCAATAATACGGCGACGATTATTCTGTTTAGCATAGGAGATTGCAGCATGTGCCATTCCCTGCTCATTTCTGCCCTGGTATACTCTAAGGCGTCCCGGATCTTCCTCCAGAGCCTGACCAAGCCCCACTACCATACCATGGCCGAAGATTGTAAACATCCCATCGACAAACGGTGTTACTTCCCCATCCATTTCAATGTATTGCTCGTTTAAAAATTTCACAACTGCCTGGCCGACGGTCATTTTGATTTTTTTCATGTTTATTACTCCTTTCATTCATTCACTTTTAATGATAAACCTATTATAGAGCCGGACAGGGTTCATTACATTCAGATTCTTGCCTTAAACCCGCACCGTTTCCGGCAATTTCATCTGTTTTTTTGAATGTACTTCACTATTTTGCTTTTCTCAATTTGTGTGCATTCTTCACGAAGTGCTTTTTCATTGCATAGGACGCACTTTCCTATGAAAAAATAAAAAAACCTCCAAGTATTTTCATACTTAAAGGTTTTTAGACAATGATACCGGATGTCCCGTCATGCTTACATTACAGCGTAAGAGAGATTTTCTTTTTCTTTGTCCCGATATAAGATTCTATAATTTCTTGGTGATATCCCTACATTTTTTGAAAAGATGGTGTTGAAATGATTAGGGTTGCCGTATCCAACCAACATTGCAATTCTTGTCACCGTGAGATCCGTTCCGATCAGAAGAGACTGTGCCTCTCCTATCCGCCTTCTTAACATATACTGCATTGGCGAATATCCATAAAATTCTTTAAATGTATGTGCCAGATAATAAAGGCTGACATTTAACTCTTTCGAAATAGTCTGTAGATTCACATCATTCATATAGTTATGATCAATATAGTCTTTGATCTGTTCTGCAAGAATCCCCCGGTCTGTATCAAACCCTTTCTCATCCTCCAAAGGTTTTCTGAGTACACATCCAATTTGTTTTAACAAAGCATCCAGAAGGTGCTGGCAGCACTCCTCTGCTCCCGGAAGGTCCCCGCACAGCAGATAAAACATCTGGCTTAAAATTCCGTCAATGACTCCAAAACTGTCACCGGCAGGAATCACCGGAACCTGACTGTCCCTGATCACTGCATTCTCCCTCAGGCCGTCTTTGAAAATATTAGACACTGCACAGGCATAGTTAGAAACTTTACTTCCATACTCATCATGGATCACTCCACTATTTAACAGAATCAAGTCTCCCTTTTTCACCTGATATCGTTTCCCATTGATCGTATAATAGCCTTCTCCGTCACGTACCAAAAGAATCTCCACAAAATCTTCATGAGCGTGCATAATTCTTGGGTGCACACAATCTTCTGCATTTATACGGCTCATATATAACAACTCTGGTGTTTTTTCTCTCTGAAAACCATTTTTCTGTTCTACAAAGCACTGTACCATTTTGCCCTCCATTTCTTTCCGTTTCATCTTACAGTATTATCATACCGTCACACTGACGAATGCACAATGCACATTCTTGCCCATTGTACAGAAATAAATACTTAACCTGACAGTCTAATGGATGGGTAATAAATGGTACTCAGACATCTCATATGTTATTTTCTTGCCCTTTTTTGTCGCCGCTCACTATTTTTCCAAGAAATTTCCGGTAGGTACCGGGTGTAATGCCGAACTTTTTTTTGAACAGCTGGTTAAAGTATCCTGGATTATCATACCCTACAAGCTCAGCAATTTTAACTACAGAGTCATCTGTATCCGTCAGCAGGATCTGTGCATGTCCAAGCTTTCTGTTAATCACATACTGGTTGAGAGAAAATCCAACATTCTTTTTAAAAATCCGTTCCAAATAAAAGGGACTTACAAACAAAAGATCTGATATATCTTTTACCGTAATCTTATTTAAATAATTTTCATCGAGATAATCTTTTGCCTGCTTGACAAGCTCACTTTCTTTTCCACTGGATGCGTCTTCAGAATCCCGGCTGAGTTCCAGTACTTTCATGACTAATACAGATGCCAGGTACCCGCAGAGAGTTGGGGACAATTCTGTTCCTGAGGTGCTTTCCTGCAGAAGCAGCTGAAAAACAGAAGAGATCCAGCCTCTGTTTTCTCCGCATTTTATCACCGGGATTTGGTGATCCAGAACCAGCTGGTTTTTCCTACGGCCCTTTATTTTTAATTCCTTGATCGCACAGCTGCAGAATGTCAGGGGTTTTTCACCCCTGAATTTTTCCTCATGGGGAGTGTCGGCATTGAAAACGAGAAGATCTCCCTCCTGTGTATCATAGGTGCTGCTCCCAATGGTATGTATTCCTTCGCCTTCCAAAATATAAATGATCTCCACCCGGTTGTTATGTGAGTGCATCGCCTGAAAGCTCTGCCCTCTTTTTAATTCCATCTGGCAGACATGATGCAGTACCGGATATTGATTATCTTCAAATACTTCTTTGTAGTCACATTCTTTAAAATGGTAAATCATACTTCCTCCATAGATTGCTTCCGTTTCCTTACAAATGTGGACGGCGCCATTCCAAGGCTTGCTGCCGCATCTCTGACATTCCCATAGGTTTCATAAGCATGATTCATATATCTAAGTTCTATGCGATGCAGTTCTGACTTTAAGTCTATGAACTTGTCTTCTCCTTTTTTTCTGTCCTCTATGGTCTCCCTTTTTTCTCCTGTATAAACCGGTATGCTCTCCGGTCCGATCAGATCGTCACTGCTGATAATAACAGCACGTTCTACCAGATTTTTCAGTTCTCTTATGTTTCCCGGCCATTGATAATCCCGCAGAAGCTCCAGTGCATCAAACGTAAAGGTTTTATGAAACCCATACTTTTTGTTCAGCTTTTTGAGAAAAAGCTGAACAAGAGGTTCGATATCATTCCTGCGCTCTCTCAGCGGCGGTATATGGATAGGAAATACCATCAGGCGGTAAAAAAGATCTTCCCGGAAACTTTTTTGTTTTACCATCTCCTCCAGATCCCGGTTTGTTGCCGCAATAATCCTTACATCAATTTTAACCGGCCTGCTGCCGCCGACCCGTTCTATTTCCTGTTCCTGGACGACACGCAGAAACTTTACCTGCATATCCAGCGGAAGTTCCCCAATTTCATCCAAGAAGATGGTCCCTTTGTCAGCCAGCTCAAATAGCCCCAGTTTGCCGTTCTTGTTTGCCCCGGTGAAAGCTCCTTTTTCATATCCGAACAATTCACTTTCCAGCAGATTGGCAGGAATGGCCCCGCAGTTTACTTTAATAAAGCTTCCGCCTTTCCGCTTGCTGTTTTGAAAAATATACCTTGCAAACTCTTCTTTTCCCACACCGGTCTCTCCAAGCAGCATGACCGTAGCATCCAGCCCTGAAACTTTATCAGCCCAAAACAGTGCATCCAATGTGTTTTTATCCTGTGCCACCATCTGGCTTCCGAATAAATCCCCCTGAACATGGTTCAGCTTCTGCAGCAGCTTTTCCTCTTCCTGTTCTCTCCTGCCAACCTCTTCTTTCAAATGGTAAATTTCCGTCAGATCCCTTACGTTCGTTACAACCATAATGATCTGGCCATCCTCACCGTAGATCGGACTGCTTGTGATCACTGCCTTTTTCCCTGTCTCGAATTCCTGCTGCAGAGTCACGACCCGGTTCTCCCGGATTGCGGTCAGGGAACCTGATACAGAGATCACCTTCTCTTCTTCCAGCTCCTGCATATTTTTTCCTATCATATCTTCTCTGCGCAGACCTGTAAGTGTCTCATATGCCTGGTTAACCTTAATTGTATTGGCTTTTCCGTCCGTAATGTAAATACCGTCAAAAGAATGCTCTATAATCGCATCCAGACGCTCATTGGCTTCCTGTACATTTGAAAAAATTCTTAATTCTTTTCGCTGGCTGTTCATTCCTTCTGCCTTTCACATTCTAACCTTTGTTTCTTCTTTATTCTAACATGGATCCTCTTTGCCGGCATAAACTTTTTTGAGTTCTTGATATAATATTTTTCCTGAACTGTTTTTTGGCATCTCGCTTATATAATGGATATGAAAAACCGATGAATTGAGATGAAATTTCTTTGAGAGAAAGGCTGCCGTCTGCCGGCCGCTTTCACTCTTTTCTCCTGCAATGTAAACATCCATTCTGTCATCCTGTCCGCTGCATGCAATTTCTGTTTCCGGAAAATACGCTTTCAGGATCTGTTCTGCCTCATCAAGATTCACTCTGTTTCCCAGTATTTTCAGAAACCGTTTCTTTCTTCCTGTAATATAGTAAAATCCATCCCGGTCTCTTTTTGCTATATCTCCTGTTGCCAGGCATCCGTTCCGTTCATCTCCGTATTCCAGATCCTTCTTTTCCTGTGCATATCCAAGTGTCACATTAGGCCCTTTATAAAACAATTCCCCTTCTTTCTCCGGTTCTGAAATTTCTTTTGCCCTGCCGCCTGCCTCTTCCATCAGAAAAAATGTTCCTCCCGGAATTGCGGTGCCGATACTGCCTATTTTTTCGCCGGCATATTCAAACGGCAGATAAGACATCCTGGCAGTTGCCTCTGTCTGCCCATACATAACAATAAATTTTCTCCCTGTTTTTTCTGCATAGGCTGCAAACCTGCGCTGAAGATCCGCTGATAACTTGCCTCCGGCCTGAGTCATCGTTTTCAAAAACGGCAGGTCCATTTCCATAAACCCAAGTTTTAATAACATTTCGTAGGTAAAAGGCACCCCGCTTATAGAGGTGCCTTTCTCCCGCCGGAAAAAATCCCAAAATTCTTTTTCAAACAGCGTTCTGGACGTCAGAAGAATAGACGCTCCAGCCTCCATATGACTGTTGATCACAGATAAGCCGTAGGTATAATTCATAGGAAGGGTTGTGACCGGCCTTTCTTTTTCATCAAGATCCAAATATGTTTTAATAGACAGGGCATTGGCACTGATATTGGCATAACTCTGCCTGACCAGTTTGGGACTTCCGGTGCTCCCCGATGTAGTGAGCAGAAGAGCCAGCTCCGGGTTCAGCCTTGTCTCTTTTTGGGGAGATCGTTCAAACAGCCGGTATCCATACCGCCTCAGCACAGTCCTCGAGCCTTCCTGAAGATCCCCCCTTTCTTCCCGATCAGGAACATACAGATAATCCGGGTCATAGGCTGCAAAAAGATTCCGGAGCAGTTCTTCATCCATCTTTGCGTCTAAAAGCAGCGGGACTACTCTTTGCCGCAGGCAGGCAATATATCCCATCACTGAACCCGCTGTATTTTCACAGAGCAAAAATGCAAGTTTCCGCTCCTTAACAGCCTGTGAGAACTGACTGCAAAACTCATCCAGCTGTCCATAGGACACAGTCCTTCCCTGATCCTCAATCAAAAAAGGCTGGTCTCTTCTTTGCTTCCTCTGTTCAAAAAAACACATAAATCTTCCTCCTTTCGTTCTCAGTTTAAACAGATTTCTCTGGACATCCGTGAGATCAGATTTTTTCCGTCCCATACAATTCCTATATCCAGAGCCTGTCCTACAGGTACAATGCGGTCCACTCCCTGAACTCTGTTTGCTATGACCAAATCTTTCAGTCTTTCCGCTTTTACTCCCAGATAAGTAAGAGTCTGTACTTTCCGGTCCAGCACCAAGGCCAGCTGACTCAGTTTTGTAAGCTCAAATTCAAAAAAGAATCCGCAGCTCCCCCTATAATCCTCAACTTTTTCCGGAAGCTTCCCAAGTTTCCCCACATACAGCAGATTATCTTCCCATATGATATTGTCAGGGGCATCCTCAGACATTGCATATCCGCACATCTGTGTATATTTCAAAAATGCTTTCTGATCTGTCAGATCATATTTTTCGGCTGCATCGTGAACTTTCTTCCACCATCTTTGTTTGATCCTGAAAAGTTCTTCCTTATCTTTGGATTCCTGCAGCCAGAAGATGACTCTGGGGCTGGAACACGCATTCTGATCTGCACCGTAAGTATCGTTATAAAAACGATGAGCCCACAGTTCAAGTTCTTCTTCGCTGCACCCGGCCAGATATCCTGCATCCAGCAGCGCAATGGATGTTCGGTCCGGAAAAACAAGTTCCTCTGCTTCCGGAGGGATCGGCGATTTTCTGATTTCTCTGATCGTCTCGTCACCTCCCCAGATCACCCGCAGATTACATTCTTCTGAATATGCATCAGTGAGCTCCTTGCTTTTTTCATACGATATAATAGAATTCTGTTCCCGAAGCGTTCGGAACTCTTTCTCCATAAGCACACGGTCAATCAGCCTGCACATTGGACGGAGTTCTTTTTCAGCTTTGGAGGATATTCTGACCACATTGCTGTTTCCCGAAAGCAGGCCGAAAGCAAAGCTGTAGGCAAACAAAACCGGGACATTGGACGGAGCAATATGGAAGACCAAACCTTTTCCAAGCCGGCTCCCCGCATTCGCTGTCTGTTCCTTTAATTTCTTAATATGCTGTTTTCTGCACCAGAAACCAAAAGCCATAATCTCTTCCTGTTTTCCAAGCACTTTATCCTTTCTTATTTCCTGTGAGAGCCGATCCAAAAAATTGATTACAATCTGATCAAATGGCTTCCTGACTTTACGTTCCACTTTCAGAACACCCGCCAAAAGTGTTGATGGATTATTTTTCATATGTATCGCTGCACCCCCTGATCTCTGCCTTTCTAATCCTTCCTCTGATCTGAAAATAGGTCCCTTTCCTTCCGCACGGACAGTCATCCCTTCCCAAAATGAGACCCAGATCTTCCGTGAGCAGGGAATGTCCCGGATAGGACCTTGCCATAGGTGAAAGCACCTGCACCAGCCCTTCCTCTCCTGTCTCACAGACTGAAAAATCTTTTCCTCTCCGTATCACAGGCTCTGAAAAAATACTTGCATGCAGATGTCCATACTCACATTCCATATAAATACATCCGGTCTGTTCCACCATTCCGTAGTAGTTCCTTACATGTTCAATTTTTGAAACTTCAAAAATCTCTTCCCTGAATTGTTCCCTGGAAACAGCTTCTTTCCAAAGCTTCTTCCATCCTCCTCCGTGTATGAGAAATCCCCTGGGAATTTCAAGTTTTTCACCGGATTGTTTCAGTTTCCGGACAAAAAATTTCCAGATCATGAAGGTGAATCCGAATAAAAAAATTTTTTCTTCCTTGTGCCGTTCCAAAAATTCTTCTATTCCCTTCATATCAAGCTCCATATCTTCGTTAAATGCAAACATCCTCTCCGATGCAAGAATTGAAAACCCGAGGATACCTGCCCCTCTGGCAGAAAACATCTTCCGGTCCTTTAATACACCCGGAGAATCCAGAATCAGCATCGGAATCCTTTTCGCTCCAAGAAAATCTCCCATAATCACTGACAGTGTTTTTTGCTGATATGATGCTGTTTCCCTGTCCAGATAAATATGAGACACCTGCTGTCCTGTAGTGCCCGATGATGTCATGATCTTAAAAACCTGTTCATCCGGGACACTGGAGAGTTTCCGGGATTTAAAAAGAGAAACCGGCAGCATTGGAATCTGCTCCAAATGACTGTAGGCTGTTTTTCCTCCTGAGGATTTTATAAACCGGTTATAGGGAAGGCAGTGCTCCATATGGTGCCGGGTCAGCTGTTCCATATATGAAACATACCACTCCTCCTTTTCCTTCTGCCGCATTCCAAAGGGCGGTTTTCTTAAAAGTTCGTCATAGTCCATGGTCCTTCATCACCTCATCACTCAATACAAACGATGTTCCATGCCCCGGATAGACAAGCATCTCCAGCGGCAGTTTCTTGAGGAAGGGTTTTGCCTTTTTTTCATAATCTTCCTCATTTCCTCCGGGAAGCCTTGTGACCACTTTCTCCCCCGGCAGAAGATAATCGCCGGAAAACAGCCTTGTCTTATCCAGAATCAGACAGCTGCTTCCAGGTGTATGTCCCGGCAGGGACACTGCCCGAAGCTCATGTCCCTCAAAGCTCCAAAACTGTTCCTTTAAAAAGGTTTCATCTGCAGGCCTGCACACAAACGGCTCATAATCAATGATTTCCTTCTGCCCATTTTTGAAATACAGATAAGTTCCCATAATCCGGCTCATATTGCTGACGGAATTCTGGATTCCTCTGCTGCATTCTTCCTGTGCAGTCACAGGTGCTTTATAAATATCCCTCAGCAGATTAAGCCCCCTTATATGGTCACAGTGTTCGTGTGTCAGAAAAATCTGTTTTACCTGCCAGTTCTGCTTTTCCAAAAAATCAATCAGCATTTTCTCCTGATTGGGATCAATCACAACGGCCTTTTGATTTTCTTCAATGATATAACAATTGCTCTGTGTGATACTGTCTGTCAATATTCGTATCCTGGCCATTGCTCTTCCCCTTTTTTAGCTGACTTCAACATCGTATCTGGACAGAACTTCTTTTCCTTTCTCATAAGAAGTAAATTCCAGAATATCCATGGTGGACATGGTAATATCAAACAGATTCTCCAGTTCTCCCATCAGATTCATGTGTCCCAGAGAATCCCATTCCGGAATCCCTCTGTATTTAAGTTTGGGCAGATCCTCTTCCTTCTGCTTTAAGATTTTTACAAACGATTTATTATATTTTTCTAAATTTGTCATTGTTTTTTCCTCTCATTCTTCTATTTTAAACAGATTCTTCATCATTACCTGACGCACCTTTGCCTCCGCTACAATTTCCCCGTTTTGGTTCAGGCACTTTCCTGTAAACTCCCCTGTATACCAGAGCCGCTCTTCCTCACAGCCAGTGAATTCCACTGTGGCAGTGATCCGGTCTCCATAGAATACCGGCTTTAAAAAATCAATCTCTTCCCGGGCTAAAATCGTTCCGGGTCCCGGCAGCTCCATACCCATGACAGAAGAGATCAGGCTTCCCACCAGCACTCCATGGACCACCGGTTTTTGAAACCACTGCTTTTGGGAGAATTCCTCATTGACGTGAAGATCGCTGAAATCCCCGGTCAGTTCTGCAAAACAGAGTACATCCTCCCTGTCAAAACTTTTTGTCATCTGAGCCTTCTGACCCTTTTTTAATACAGTCAGTTTCCCGGAAGTTTCCTCTTTTTTTTCTTTTTTCAATTCCAAAAACAACTTTTGGAAATCGTGTTCTGTCCTTATATACCGGCACTCTTTTGCTTTTCCCATGGAAAGATCGGGACATGCCCTCATACACCCGCACACTGCAAGCAAAAGATCGCAGGGCTCGTCTGCAGCTGTATATTCATATCCTTTAAACTGCTGCTTCAGCTTTTCAACCTGCCGGGTCCGGTCATACTGTACATTGCAGCCGCCGCAGTATTTTATTCCTATTCTCATGGCACTCCTCCTATTTCTTCGGATGGCTCATGAGCTTTTTCGCCATTGCAATCAAGTCATCGCTCACCTCATTGACCAGGACTACATCTTTTATTTCCGGTATCCTCTTCTTAACCGCCTCTGCAATCAATTCTTCTGTCGTCAAGGCTGCAGACGGACATCCGGAACACTGTCCTGTCAGACGGACTTTTAAAATACCTTCTTTGTATTCTGCTATCCGGACATTTCCTTCGTGTTCCAGCAAATACGGACGCACATCTTCTTCCAGCACAGTTTCTATTTCTTTTAACATTATGATCACCTCCTGTCTTTATATATAGCAAATTCCGTGCCAACCTCATCACCTCAGTTACACGCAGAATATTTCCGGTTTTTGTTCCAAAAATGGAACAAAAGGCATCTGTTTGTTCCATTTTTAAAACTTAAGACACGTTCCACATGATTTCCGTTCGGCTCTTAGAATGCCTCACTCCAATCATGCAGAACATGGACATAGTACCTGCCAGATAAGGATGACTGCTAAACAAAAGGAGGCATGCTGCGAAAGTTTTTCAAAAAAAGCAAATAAAAAAATGGTTCTCCAAAAACTTGGCACACTTTTTGCTATATACACTTATGTCAAAAAAATTTCACGAAAGCAGCGTGCTTTCACCATCTATGAAAGGAAGGTAATATATTATGGCTTTAATGACAGGAGAAGAATATGTAGAAAGTATGAGGAAATTAAATCTTCAGGTTTATATGTTCGGAGAGAAAATTGAAAATCCCGTGGATGATCCGATTTTAAGACCATCCCTGAATTCTGTAAAAGCAACCTATGATCTGGCACAGATGCCGGAATACGAAGATCTGCTGACTGCAGCGTCTTCTGTAACAGGAGAAAAGATCAACCGTTTTACTCATATCCATCAGAGCGCCGGAGATCTTGTAAAAAAAGTAAAGATGCAGAGACTGTGCGGACAGAAAACTGCTGCCTGTTTCCAGCGCTGTGTAGGTATGGATGCGTTCAATGCCGTTTACAGCACTACATATGATGTAGATGAAAAATACGGCACCAGTTACCATGAAAACTTCAAAAAGTTCTTAACCTATGCACAGCAGAACGACCTGACCACAGACGGTGCTATGACAGATCCAAAAGGTGACCGTTCTCTGGCTCCTCATGCACAGGCTGATCCTGACCTGTTTCTGCACGTAGTAGAACGCCGTCCTGACGGAATCGTAGTCCGGGGAGCCAAAGCCCATCAGACTGGTATTATCAACTCTCATGAAGTTTTGGTCATGCCTACCATCGCTATGGGTGAAGATGACAAAGATTATGCCGTTTCCTTTACTGTTCCGACAGACTCCGAAGGTATTTTCATGATCGTAGGCCGCCAGTCCTGTGATACAAGAAAATTGGAAAACTCCCAGATGGACGTAGGAAACTCTGAGTACGGCGGAATGGAAGCACTTGTTGTATTTGATGATGTGTTTGTGCCGAATGACCGTATCTTCTTAAACGGAGAATATGAGTTTGCCGGAGTTTTAGTAGAGCGTTTTGCAGGCTACCACAGACAGTCTTACGGCGGATGCAAAGTAGGTGTAGGCGATGTACTGATCGGTGCTTCCGCAGTTGCAGCCGAGTACAACGGTGCTGAGCGTGCATCCCATGTCAAAGATAAACTGATCGAAATGACACATTTAAATGAAACCCTGTACTGCTGCGGTATTGCATGTTCTGCTGAGGGAACTCCAACCAAATCAGGAAACTACCTGATCGATCTTCTGCTTGCCAATGTGTGCAAACAAAACGTGACCCGTTTCCCATATGAAATCGCACGTCTTGCAGAAGACATTGCCGGCGGCCTGATGGTAACCGCTCCTTCTGAAAAAGACCTGAAGGATCCGAAGCTCGGCGCTTATATTGATAAATATTTCCGCGGTGTCGCCGATGTCTCCACAGAAAACCGGATGCGTATCATGCGCCTGATTGAAAATCTCACTTTAGGAAGCGCTGCTGTCGGATACCGGACAGAATCTATGCACGGTGCCGGTTCCCCTCAGGCACAGCGCATCATGATCGCACGCCAGAGCAATCTTCGAATGAAGAAAAAGATGGCGAAAGAAATTGCCAAAATCAAAGAAGATAAATAAGTATGGGAGATGATATTATGGACTGGAAAAAAATTTATTCAGAACGCCTGATGTCCCCTGAACAGGCGTTAAAACAGATTCCAGACGGCGGCCGGATTGTTTCCGGCCACGCCGCCGGAGAGCCGTCTTTTCTGCTGAGTTTCATGTCAGAACATAAAGAATGGTTCCATGACGTGGAGATCTGCCACATGGTTTCTCTCGGCGAAAATGAATACTGCCGTGAAGATATGCAGGGACATTTCCGCCACAATGCATTATTTGTAGGCGGCGGAACCCGCAAGGCTGTAAAAGAAGGCCGTGGAGACTACACTCCTTGTTTCTTTTATGAAATACCCAGACTGTTTGAAACCAGGCTGCCGGTGGATGTTGCAATAATCTCCGTTACACCTCCGGACCAGAACGGCAAAGTAAGCCTCGGCGTCTCCGTTGACTATACAAAAGCCGCCGCCAAAAATGCAAAACTGGTCATCGCACAGGTCAATGACCAGATGCCGTATACATATGGCGACAGTCTGCTGGATGTCTCCGAAATCGACTGTTTTGTGGAACACTCTGCCCCGCTGCCGGAGTTAAAGCCGGCAGTGCTGACTAAAACAGAAAAGGATATCGGTTATAACTGTGCCTCCCTGATCAATGACGGGGATACACTGCAGCTTGGCATCGGAGCAATTCCTGACGCTGTTCTTCTTTCTTTAAAATATAAAAAAGATCTGGGCATCCATTCGGAGATGTTCTCAGACGGAGTTGTGGAGCTGGTGGAGGCAGGCGTCATTACCAACGAAAAGAAAAAGCTGCTCCCGGACAAAATGGTGGCAAATTTCCTGATGGGAACTAAACGTCTCTATGATTTCGTAGACCATAATAAAAATGTTGCCATGTATCCTGCTGACTACACCAATGATCCTGTAGTTGTGGCAAAAAATGACCGGATTGTGTGCATTAATTCCAGCGTGCAGATCGATCTTATGGGGCAGGCCTGCTCTGAATCTGTGGGGCTTACCCAGATCAGCGGCGTCGGTGGACAGGTGGACTTTATCCGCGGGGCATCTATGGCAAAACACGGCATTTCCATCCTTGCTCTGCCTTCTACCGCCAAAAAAGGTACCGTCTCAAGAATCGTACCGTTCCTGGATGAGGGCGCTGCCGTAACCACTTCAAGAAATGATATTGATTATGTAGTAACGGAATATGGCATTGCACATTTAAAAGGCCGTACACTCCGCGAAAGAGCCAAAGCTCTGATTGTTGTCTCTCATCCGGACTTCAGAAATGATTTGATCAGCATATATGAAGATCGTTTCCACTGTAAATATGAATAACCGCCTGTTTGGCAAACTTTATCGCGCGGAGCACGCCCATTGGAAAAAGATAAATTGCGGTGTGCCCTGCAGATATAAATGGAGGAATAAGAAATGGATTTCGCATTAAGTAAGAAACACGAAATGGCAAGAACTCTGTTCAAAGAGTTCGCCGAAAATGAAGTAAAGCCTCTT
>NZ_JAGZSD010000048.1 GCF_018381315.1 Anaerostipes sp.
ACATAAGGTAACCACCATAACCACACCGAAATGAATCAAAGAAATTCCATACTGGGTTGCTGTAGGAATCAATATGGGTGCAAAAATCAGCAATGCCGGCACTGCATCTATGAAACACCCCGCAACAATCAGAATAAATACAACAGCAAACATAAACACAGTCGGGCTTGATATTACAGAAGTAAATCCTTCTGCCACCATCTGGGGTATTCCTGCTCTTGTCAGGACCCATCCAAATGCCTGGGTAGCTGCCACAATAAGCATGATACCTGCTGCTGTCTTGACTGATTTAAATACCACTTTCCCCAGGGATTTAAAATTAAGTTCCCTGTAAACGAACAATCCGATGATCAGGCAATAGAAACAGGCAACGGCCGATGCCTCTGTTGGCGTAAACAGGCCGGAATAAATACCGCCTAAAATAATAGCAGGCGCAAGTATGGCCCATATAGCATCTAAAAATGATTTTGCGGCCCGTTTCAGGCTAAAATGGCCTACTCCCTTGTATCCCTTTTTAATACACTGCCATACTACTACCCCTATGACAATTACCCCAAGAAAAAGTCCTGGCACAAGTCCTGCCAGCAGCATATCACCCACAGATTCTCCGGATGCAACTCCATATAGAACCATAAGTATACTTGGCGGAATAAGAGGTCCGAATATTCCTCCCACTGCCTGGACTGCACTGGCATAGCCGCCGTCATACCCTTCCTCCTGCATGGATGGAATCATGATTCCTCCCACTGCCGCGGTAGTCGCTGCCCCGGCTCCTGTCATAGCTGCAAAAATCATGCTCGCTACCACCGTAACAATAGCAAGACCTCCCGGCAAATGACCTACTACTGTTCTGGCAAAGTTCACAATTCGTTTCGAAATACCGCCGGATTCCATGAGTCCGCCTGCGATTACAAAAAACGGTATGGCCATTAGTGTAAATGAGTCCACCCCTTTCAGCATCTGCTGACCTATGATTATCATAGGTACATCCATAAAAAGTGCCATATAAAGTACTGCAGACAGACACAACGAATATGCAATCGGAACTCCCAGAAAAAGTAATGCAAAAAAAACTCCCATTAAAACCGCAATATCCAAGAATCTCTCCTCCTGTCTCATATTTTTATTTTTTTCCATTATGATGGTTCTTTTCATCCTGCTGCTTTGAGGCCCTCTATGGCGTATAAGCACACCTACTGCATTTCTGCCTTATAAACATCCCCATGTTTCATTACGAAGCGTACATCCTGTAATGTGGATACATTTTCCAAAGGATTTTCTTTTACTGCAATAATATCTGCCTGTTTTCCAACTTCAAGGCTGCCTTTTGTTTTTTCCAGACCGCACATCTTTGCAGCATTAACTGTAACCCCCTTTACCGCATCAATGGCCTGTCCGCCCATGCCAACGGTCCATTCAAGTTCTTTATGCAGATGTGCATGATAAGCATCTGTACCAAGAGTATACTGGATTTTATCACTTCTTACTGTATTCTCCAGACACTTTCTGGAATATTCACGGTTCTTTCTTGTATTGGCCGCATGCGCTGCCGGAACCATTGATTCGCGCTCCGGGTCAAGGACAATGCCTGATGTCAAATCTACCCATGTGCCGGAATCCTCAATTTTTTTTATCTGCTCCGGTGTTACATTGTAAATGTGTTCCAGAACATCCACGCCCGCTTTTAAGCATAAATCCAGCCCCGGACCGCCTATACAGTGGGCTGCCGTCTTAATGTTAAGCTGATGTGCTTCGTCAACAACTGCTTTCATCTCTTCGAAAGATATGAAATACGGAATATATTCTCCCTCCGCCACAATTCCTCCGGGAGTAATAAACATTTTCAGGATATCTACTCCATGGAACATATTTTCACGGCATGTTCTGCGGAACTCCTCCACCCCGGAATGAGGCAGGCCTACAAAACCATGACCGTGACGGCCCTTCA
>NZ_JAGZSD010000049.1 GCF_018381315.1 Anaerostipes sp.
CCCTACAGGGATTATAAATCAAATAGTGGAGAGGTACAACATTTTTTCATAACTTGTTTGTGCCTTGAGCGAAGCGAAAGGAATGACAAAAATGATGATAGAAAAAATCGAGCCACTCAGCATCGCGATGCTAAGTGGCTCAAATATTCGTCAGCATATGGCTCAAATATTCGCTGGCGTTTACAGCCAACATTCACTGGCATTTATACTCATCTGTCTAAATTAAGATTTCCGTCTGCCAATACCTTGCCTTATGTCCTAATTCTAAATGTTTTGGGCGCTAAACGATATACTAAAATACTCGCAATGATGCTATAAAGTACACAAAACACAATTGTCATTATTCCAAAAATCATAAGCGGCATACGGAGCTGCATGAAGGCCCAACAGATGCCATAGGTTGCTGCCGACACAATACGGTATGTGCCGCTTTTTAACTCCGTTCCAGCGTTATAGGGCTGAAGCAGATAGTAAATCGTAAGGTAGTGAATGGAGAAAAACAAACTCATACACCGGATAGAAACAATCAGCACGACATAGTTGAGTGGATTATCCGTTCCTCCGGTAGCAAAGAGAATTAGCGCAAGTCCACCACCAATCACCAGTGCCGGAACAGCATTGATTTTCATTATCTCACGCAAACGAATCTGAAACAGAGACAGTATCAAGCCCGGCTGTTTATAAAACGAATAGGTCAGCAGGCTGTGATTACAGTTCATAAAAAGCGCCTGTGTAAAATTTGTGCCTCGGTTGATTGTATACATAATAAACACAAAGTATGGAAGATATTTCCCTAACAATAGGATAATGCGGACACACCGGCATGAGAAAAAGTATTGATGGATTGATGGCCATCATCCGGGATACCTATGAAATGGGCCCCTACAGCAATGCCCTGTTCCTTTTTTGTGGGAGACGCTGTGACCGAATCAAGGCACTGCATTTTGAAAAAGATGGCTTCTGCCTTCTGTATAAAAGACTGGATAACGGCCATTTCCAGTGGCCAAGGAATTCCTCCCAAGTAAGGAACCTTACCCGGCAGGAATACCGCTGGCTCCTGGAAGGGCTTTCTATCGACCAGCCCAAGGAAATCCGTCCCGTAAAAAAGAAGGACTTCTGATTTTTGTGCAAAAGGGAGAAAATTTTTTCTGCCCTTATGCATCTGGAACAGCTCCATGGGGAACTTATCCACATGTCGACAGAGCCGCTGCGGCGATTGGAGGATAACCGTCTCTGTTTTTCCGGACTCGCTGTCTTTATGTGGAAAACATGCTGTTTTTCATGGAATAGGTTCTGTTGAAGACAGCGGTTTTCCACTTTTTCGCTTCGTCAGAATGACGGAGACCGTGCGGTGGGAAATTCGCTTCCCTGCGGGATCTCTGGTATAATGGGAACCAGGAAAAGAAAGGTGGTACCCGATGCCACAGTCAGAAATGGAAGTGCTCATCAAGCTTCAGAAAGAGACAATTGAATCCCTGCACCAGCTGGTGGACAGCCAGCGGCTTACCATCGGACAGCTGACGAAAAGCCATGAGGAACAGACCGCTCAGCTGAACCAGACGACTGCAAACCTCAACGAAACGATTAAGTATCTGAAGAAAAAGCTGTTTGCGTCTTCCAGCGAAAGGACGAAAACGGATGTGTTCCCCGGACAGATGGATCTGTTCAATGAAGCGGAAGCAGAGGCGGCCCCTTCCGTTCCGGAACCAACGCTGGAGGAGGCTGTCAGCGGGTATAAAAGCCAGACAAAGAAAGCGAAAGCCACCAGGGAAGAGATTCTGGCGGGACTCCCTGTAGTGGAGGTTCCCTGCACGGTGCCGGATGAGGATAGGAACTGCCCATACTGCAATACCCCGATGGAAGTCATCGGTAAAAAAGTCGTCCGTGAAGAACTGCGGATCATCCCGGCAAAAGTGGAACGGATCCAGTAT
>NZ_JAGZSD010000050.1 GCF_018381315.1 Anaerostipes sp.
CCCCAGCTGGATATCCGAATAAGTCACTGCGTTATTATCCTGCTTATTCAATATATAAATCTTCGTGGTGGATTCATAGGAAGGTGTCACCAGAAGCTGGGTAAACAGAAATGTCCCCAGCGCCGCCATGATTCCCACCGAAACAATCAATGCCAGATTATGTATCAGCACCAGACAGATTTCCCATAAATCAATCTCAATTTCATCCGTCTGGCGTATTGTATTCTCTTCCATCCCTTGCTTTCTCCCATCCTGTTTCTTATCTGATAAAATTTAATATCTGCTGTCTGTGATTTAATATTTGACCTATCTGCATAATCTATCTGCAGTATCTGTCTGTATTTTCTCCCTGCCCTAAATCACCCTGTCCTCCAGTATTGCCTGCGGATTCCCAATCAAAAGCTTTTCGGCAGATTCCTTTCCAAGCCTTTTGTACATCCATTCTGCGCATTCTTTCAGCCGCGGGCTCCGCTTACCTTCACTGCGGTGGGCATCCGTCCCTACAAAATCTATGGCTTTTTGTTTCAGCAGCTTCCTTGTTACCGTTTTCTCTCCGAAACCATATTCTCCCATCACGCTTGCGGAATTCACCTGAAAATAACACCCGGTGTCTTCCTTCAGTTCCACCGCTTTCCGCAGGTCCTTTACCACATTCATATATCTTTCCACATGCGCCACTACCGGCCAGTAGCCAAAGGAAATGAGGCGGTTTAAAGCATCCCGTATATACCCAAAATCCTCGCCGGGCAGGAACTCCACCAGCACATAACGGGAATCCGCCAGCGTCCTTATTTTCCCCAGCTCCAGGAGCTCTCCCAGACCATGTCTGTAAAAAATCTCATTCCCCGGATACAGCTTTACCGGAATTTTCTTTTTATTTGCCTCTTCCTGGAGCAAAATCATCCGTCTGGCAATTCCCTCCGGAGTAACGCACTTCCTGTCCGCCTTCTGATGAGGCGTCAGTATTATTTTTCGGATACCTTCCTCAGCTGCGGCCTGCAGCATGTCCAGGGCCATTTCCATCGATTCCGCACCGTCATCCACCCCGGGCAGCACATGACAATGAATATCTGTAAATTCCTCCATAACCTGCTGTTCCATCCTGTTATCTTTACTGTTTTTGAAAATCCCTTACTGTCCGTCCCCGTCCATCTGAAGCGTCTCTTCCTTTGCCCCCACATCGCTGCAGGCAATCAAAAATGTCCGCAGTACCTTCGCCGCATACATTCTTTCCCGCTTCGATACATTGTTCAAAAGCTGGTATACCGCCTCTGTTTCTTCCGTCCGTTCCATTTTCTTCTCTGCACCAGCCTGTTCACCCTCTTCTTTTCCAAGGATCAGATAGTCCAGTGACATATGGTACAGCCTGGAAATCGCGATCATCGTCTCTACCGACATCCCGCAGTTTCCCCTTTCAATATCCGCATAATAAGTAGGCACCCTGCCCAGTTTTTCCGCCGCTTCCTTCATTGTGATCCCAAGCTGCCTGCGTTTCTCCCGGATCCGCTTTCCCACCGCTTTTCTGTCATATGTGTCTTTTTCCATTCTTTCCCACCTTCCGGCGCTCTTTGTTCTGGTGTACAATCGTTGTATTCTGTAACTGGCTTGTAAAACATTTTTTGCGGAAGCCTATAATAAAAATGGCTCCGGCATTCTGTTTTCGCTAAATCTGTCTTTTTGCGAAAAAGTACAGCCAGTACCCTTTTCTACACTTCTGTTGATTTTTTGACCATTTTTTTGACGGCTCTTAAAAACCTGTCTGCCTGCTCCTTCGCAGCTTTAGCCCTTTTACCTTCCGGCTCTTTTCCAAGGTCAAAATTGCGGGAAAAATAGGCATGACAAAAAAACTTCCGTAAAAGTCCCGTTCAACCTTTACCGGAAGCGGTTTCTCAGGCCGCCATTTTATATC
>NZ_JAGZSD010000051.1 GCF_018381315.1 Anaerostipes sp.
GTGGACCAGAACCTGCAGAAGGTGGTAAAGGGCGGCGTTCTGCTGGCAGCGGTTATCTTTGATGTGGTGAGTAAGAGAAAGTCGTTTATTGTTAAATAAGATGTATGTGAAGCTAAATATATAATGTATTGTTTAAAATGTCCCTCAGACCGGTGGTTTTGGCTGAGGGCATTTTTGTTCGCTTGTAATCCTTGCTTTACAAGATAAACGTTAGTGGTTAAATGTGCAGAGAAATGGAACGGATTCAAAAAAATGTTACTGTTCAGACGTCAACTTGAAATGAATGAACCGATGGTGTAGACTGAATTCAGTTACAACCATCGATTTTTCTTTATCCAAATATCTGGGATACTCTGTCAAATAAATTCACGTATTCCTTTTGGCGCATCATAACCAGTATGCTCATGTATTGGCAGAGATAATCGATACTCTCGAAACTCCGGAATGTCACGGCCTGCTTCTGTTTTCGTTTGTACCCTCTCAACAGCCTTTCGGCTTCGTTGTTGGTAGCTGGCACCTGGAGATTATGAAGGAACAGGAGATGGTTTTCTCTGTATTTCTCCATTCGGCTCGAAAGATTATATCCTTCCTTATAATACTCGGTGGCTGGTATGTATTCGTACGCCTCCTTTGCCTTCACCATGATCTGGTCGTAGCGCGCTTCATATTTTGTCATTTCCTCCTTATCGCAGCCCTTCCCTGGTTCCAGGCTGTTCCGGTAATGGATCATTCCCCGGATCGGGGAATACATTTGTTTGTTCCACGTACGGTCCGGTTCATTTTCAATGCTGTCCTTGAGCTGGCGCTGGATATGGGCAAGACAGTCCTGATGGTCCGTTCCATAATTGAAAAAGGTCGACTCATGGTCATGAACCAGAATTCCCTGGTATGTCTCCACCGGCGTTCCCTTTACACCTTCGTGCCCCTTTTTTTACGTGCAAAATACAGGGCCTTCCCGTCAGGGGACGCGCATATAAATACATAGGCGCTTGCTCCGTTCACCTTTGCGTTGGTACAGTCTGTATGCATCACGGGTGACAGCAGCAGGTCCGAAAATATCTTTCTGCGTTCCTGCTCTGTTTTACAGGCAAACTCCCGGCTGAGCCTGATCACCATGCCTTTCGATAGATTCGGTTTTCCTTCCGTTAAATCTGACAGAAACTTACTGCTTTTATCAATCGAGGTACAGCAGTCATGGTTGAGCAAAAACAAAAAGGCTTTCACGCTCCCACCGTAATTGACATCATCCACAATCCCGCAAGGGAATTCGGCATGGATCCTTTCCCCTGTTTTTGAGTTGTAGTAAACGTCAGCCTGATATTCTGTTACTTCCAGCTGCTTTACAATCGATTTTGATGGTTTTTTGAAATCAGGGTCCTCCACAGCTTCCTGTGGCGGCGGTAAAGGACGGGAGCCGTGGTGGGGACCTGTTTTTTGCGGCTGTGTCCGGCATGTCCGGGTTTCCTGCCTGTTTTTTCTCTGCTGTTTTGGATTTTTTTGTGTTTTACAGACAAGGAGGAGGGCAGAGAGGAATTTTCATAATCACGGTTCATCTGGGCCCTTAACTGGAGGTTCCTGCCTTTTCCTCCAGACGCTGTTCCTTTACTTTATCCAGGGCCTCATCCAGCTGGCCCTGCGTTTTGAACAGCCGTTTTTTAAATTGTTCCATTTCTTTTAAAGCTGCCGACCGTTTTTGGTTGAATTCCTTTTCCAGATTCCCGAACACCTCAAACCATTGGTTCCGGACCGTGATTATCTCACGGCGGGACCCGGCGAGTTCTTTATCCTGTTTCTTAATCCTGCGCTCAAAGGAGCGGACCGTTTTTTCGTGTTTTTCCTGCATGTCCAGATATTTTTTGCCAGAATTAAAAGCCGCTCCTACTGCACTGGCTGCTTTA